>NZ_CP146608.1:392500-1790000 GCF_037113415.1 Devosia sp. XK-2
ACTTCTCGCGGTCTTGGCGATGGGGTTGTCGAATGCAGTCCTGGCCCAATCCAGGCGGCCGTTTCGTCTCGTGGTGACGCACCTCGAGGCCCCTTTGGTGCCCAATTCTGTGATGGATCTGGCAGCACAGCTTGGATATTTCGAGCGGGAAGGGGTGGAAGTCGAATTGGTGCGTGTCCAACAGACGCCATCGGCCCTGGCAGCGCTGCAGTCGGGAGAGGCCGACATGGCCAATATTGGCGTGGATGCGCTGCTTCAGGTCATCGCCAATGGCGCCAGTGACTTCCGCGCCGTGATGTCACCGAACAAGTCGCTGCCATTCATGATCGTGGGCCGAAAGGGCATCGCGACGGTGGAGGACCTGGCTGGCGCATCGTTCGGCGTGGGCCGCCTGGGAAGCCTCGACCATTCATTATCGTCGGCCGTCCTGGCGGCGTTCGACGTCGATATCGAGGGAACAAATTTGGTTACGCTGGGCCAGCCCAGTGTCCGTGCACAGGCGCTGCTGGCCGGGCAAATTGACGCCACCACCATGTCCATCGGCACCTGGAGCGCGCTCGACGACACGAGCAGTCTCCAAGTGCTCGTCGATGCCGACGCCTATTATGAAAAAGCACCTGTCGTGAACAAAGTGAATGCGGTTCCCGTCGCAGTCCTGGAGGACAGGCCGGAGGACGTCAAAGCAGTCATCCGCGCGCTGATAGGTCTCAGCCGGGACATTGCCGCCGATCCCGAAATTTGGGTTCGCGCCATGTCCGACGCCCTTCCTGATGCCGATCCGGAAATGCTGCGAGCTCTGGCGCAGTCCTTCGCGCAAAGCTGGAGTGTCAATGGGGGCATGAGCGCGGCCGAATTGGCCTATACGGCAGACTGGGTCTATCAGACCGGGGATTTTGCCGGCCAGACCCCGCTTGAATTGGCGCAATGGGTGGATTTCGCCCCCCTCGACGCCGTGCTGGACGAGCTTGGCGTCAGGGATGGCATGGACCCGGCCGACCGGTAAGGCGCAGGTGCCTTCAGGCCCGCTTCGGAACTTACTTTAAATGGGTGCTGGAGCGGGTCTTCGAAGGCGCAATTGCGCATTTTCAGCTCTCTTAGGTCGCTTGCCAGCACCAGCCTCGCGGGCATTGCTTCTTTGCCCGTAGAACTTAGTGGGGTGGGCGACTCTGTTGAGATTACTGAGGTTTCGCTGGTAGCAGGCGCCACGAGCATATCAGACACTGGTAGGCCTTCGGCCATTGCCGCTACAGGCTTTTGGCCAATCGACTCTGAGGCCTTTTTCCGGCGAAGTAGCTTCCATCCCACCACAATAATTACGGTCGACAGGACGGCAGATGACCATTTGACAAATGGGTCAGGGTGAGTGCCTGCGATTGTCCCGACGAAGGCCAGCAGGCCGAATACCAGTATGACTAATCCAACTATGCGAATGAGCAGTTCGGTGTTCCCATGTTTTAGTAGAATGGGGTCGACTATCTGAAAGTGTCAAGGTTGTTTGCCGTACGGTCGGCGTGCAACCTGGGTTCTCGCCTCGAGCCAAGAGAGCAAGGGTGCGCAACCAGCGTTAGGGCAAACCACGTCACGAACTGATGCACACGTTTCCTTCGTGAGCGCCCGCTCTCTTCAATCGATATTGTGTCGGATATATCCGATGGTTTGTTTTGCTTCAAGTTGATGGCTTGCGGCCTATGCAAGGTCGCGCCCGAATAGCTTGGAATCTGCGCCGCATCCGCGGTCGAGCTGGCTTGAGCCAGGAATCGCTTGCCGTGGACGCAGACGTTGATCGCACGTACATCAGTGATATCGAGCGAGCGACATTCAGCGCCAGTGTGAACTTGCTAGACAAGCTCGCTTCCGCGCTTGGCGTTGATGTATCTGAGTTCTTGCGTATGCCGGATGAAGGAGAAGATGCCCCGCGGCCGCTGACTCCGGGACGCAAAGCAAAGTAACATCAGTACTCCTCCGCCAGCATGATGGTGAGAACGCGCCGGGTGAGTTCCGGATCAGCTGGGTCCTGGCTGAGGTATCGGAGATCGAGGTCGTAGTAGTCGACCTTCCAAAGCACGCGGTGAAACCCGGCATCGAAGATCGCGCAGTCATGTTCGCCACACGGATCGTTGGATGGTTCGAATGCGGAAAACGCAGCCACGCCACGCTATACGGAGACCAGTTCATCTGGGGGTAGAGCTGCCACGCCTCGGCTAAGCACCGTTTTGCCGCCTTCGCCTCTGATGCGGAGGCGGTCATTGAGCGCCCGGATCGCTTCCGTACGGCTTGCTGATTGAGTTTCAGTCATGAAAACACTCCCAAAAGAAAAGGGCCGATCAGACGATCGGCCCCTTAGTCCTATGCAGCTGCGGTTGAGGAGGGGGGTGCCCAGAACAAGGCCACTTGTTCATAAGCCCGCGTGAACGGCGGATACCCCTCAAAGGTCTGCCACTTGAGCCGTAGCTCTTTGGGATATGCTTCCGTGACGATGCAGGGCCACCAGCCATCATCGTCGCTTTCGCTGGCCAGAACCAAGCTGCCCACTTTGATGTCGGACCAATCTTTGGGAAGGTGCGGCTGTTCTTGCTCTGCCTTCCCTTTGGTCGGTTCGTCACCTCCGGTTTTGGCAGGTTCGCTGGCGCTGCCGACCAACCGGATTTTCAGCTGTTCCCCGCGAGGTAGATGGGTCGCAAGAGCATCCACCAAAGTGCCCTTCACGAATGGCACAAACGCTTTGCCACTTTCGAACATCCGCCCTTCGGGGAGCTTTGTGGCCAATTGGCGTAGATCGTCATTGGCGACAGTAAGGCTGTTTATCCCCATAAGTTCTGCCGCAGACTTCGCGGCTGACGCCATATCTGGTGCAAACCATGAGCCACGAGCCTTTTGGCCGTGTCGCCCGAAGACAATCACTGCTGCGGAATTGCCCGTCGTGTCATGGGCCATTTTGCGTGCTGCTGCCATTGAATCTGTCCTTCAATTGATGCGGTCGGCGACGGCGAGGCAGCCTGAACACTATACGGAAATTATTCCTATTGTCAAGTCCTGGCCTTTCATAAGCCGTTGTATCTAAACAATATCTGCTCAAGCGGACTTGACGTCGACTATTGCGACTGTGCGAAAATTTTGGCCTCAAAGGAGGCTAAAAATGGCTCGAATTGGCTATGTCCGCGTCAGCACATCGGACCAGGATGCGGAACTTCAAATCGCGAAACTGCAGGCTGAGGGTTGCGAGATCGTCCGAGCAGAAAAAGTGTCCGGAGCTTCTAGGGTAGGAAGGGACGAACTGGAGACGATCATCCAATTTCTGCGATCTGGAGATGAGTTGGTGGTCACCCGACTGGACCGTCTGGGCCGTGACACAAGAGACGTCCTGAACGTCGTCCACGAATGCGAGCAGAAGGGTGCCAGCGTCACAGTGCTAGACCCGCATGTATCCACCCACGGTGAGATGGGGCACCTCGTTATCACAGTTCTCGGCATGGTGGCCCAGATGGAGCGCCGCTTCATCAAGGAACGGCAGCGCGAGGGGATCGTCCGGGCAAAGCGAGAGGGTGTCTACAAGGGTGGCAAGCGGCGCATTGATAGGACGCAGGTTCAATCCCTTTACAGAGAAGGTATCGGACCCTCTCAGATAGCTACCCAACTCGGTTGTTCACGGATGCAAGTCTATCGAATTTTGGGCGAACTGTGAATCGTATCCAGACCAAGGGTCATTGCTGAAATTTTATCAGATACAATAGTTGTAGATTTTTTTGTTGGTGCAAATACATGTCTATGGAAAAAGTTCCAGAATGTCCCTACATTTATGCTAGGCTTGCTTCCGACGGACGGGTAACTTCTTATAGAGTTCGCATTCGACTAAAGAACGTGCCCCTCTGTGAGAGATCATTTAAGTTTTTGGACGAGGCCAAACGCTGCGTGGCTTCGATTTTGCCGCACTCAATAAGGGCCCCAGCGTCTGCCGTAGGGCTAAATTCCGCAACGGTGGGTGATGTTATTGATGATGCGCTCTTGCGGATCACCATGGGTCGCAGACGGGTGAAGGGGGAGGCCACAGAGCGACTTCGTCTGCTGGCCTTCAAACGTGATTTTCCAGCATTGTGCGGCACCAGGCTCAAAGATGCGACCGAAGACATGTTTGACGACTGGATCTCGGAGCGGCTGGAAGTCGTAAAGCCAAATACAGTCCGGCGCGACCTTGCACTATTGAAACCGATTTTTTCAACTGCGGCGAGGAGGCAAAGTCTGCAGCATTCGCCGCTATCGTTCGTGAAGCCGCCACGAGCCATTGATGAGCGCATTAGGAGGATAAGTTTGGATGAAGAAGTGCTGCTCTTCGACCAGCTTGATCGCTCCAAGGAACCGCTCGTTCCTATTGTCGCGAAATTCTCGCTAGAAACTGGCTGTCGTAGGAGCGAGTGCCTAAGGCTTGAATGGCGAGACTTTGACGCAAATGGAGGCACCATCTGGCTTGCTGACGCCAAAAACGGCCGTGGTCGTTACATCCTGTTATCGACGGAGGCGCAACGTCTAGTGGAACAATTGTCCGATCGTGGAAGCACGGACAGGATATTCCCAATAACGGGAAATCTGCTCAAAAAAGCGTTCGAAAATGCCCGGAGCCGGGCCGCCAAGGAAGCAATTCGCCTGGGGCGGCCCGAACTAGCTTCCGTCGCCTCACTGCGTTGGCACGACTTCCGCCACGAGGCAATTTCGAGGTGTTTCGATGCGGGCTGGACAAGTGAGCAGGTGATGGACTTCTCCGGCCACGTCGATACCAAAAGCCTTCTCAGATACAGGCATCCCAGAGTTTCCGATAGTGTGGCGAGACTCAGAGCGCTAAGAGACACCAAATAGGTGTGTACCTGTGATGGCGGGATATTTCGACGTTGCACGAACACTTGCCATTGGTTAGGTTCCGTCGCGTCGGAAGCCAAAGGCCGACTATGCACCCGTAGCTCAGCTGGATAGAGCGTCGCCCTCCGAAGGCGAAGGCCACAGGTTCGAATCCTGTCGGGTGCGCCAATTTCTCCCAAGTTATCGATGTTAAGAATTAAGCTTGGGACAAGCCAATCTTTGAGCCGGCAACCTGACAATAGGATCAAGACTCTCGCTGCTCGAGTGAGTTCGAGCTCCCTTCACAGTTGATGAACGAATGCGGCGCATCAGCTGAGGTAAGGAGGCCTTGCTGTATGCTGAACTGTTCGTAGCCGAAAATCCGATCGATGCATGCTTGCGCGCGACGAAACCCAAACAGACAGCGCGCCCAGCCGACTCCAAATGCCATGTGAAGATCGGGACCGCCATTTGCAGTCCAATTCGGTCCGCCGGTCAGGCAATGCGCCGCGTATCCGCGGTGCTTGATCAAGGCGGTGTCCTGTCCTTGTGAGAATGACAGGCGCTTGGGGCTGCGGCCCGAAGTATGCGCTTGTTGCGAGCAGCTCTTGACGCCATTGTCAGCTGCACTCCAATGTCGCCACGCCGCCAGCAGGAATAGCCGAGATGACCATCAATCAATCGCACCAGCCAGCGTTCAACCCTGCGCTGCACCTGGTTCGAGGCCTGTGTGCTGTGGGCGTGGCCGCCTATCACTATTTGGATTGGGAACACGGCATAGCGATAGAAAGCGCAGGAGCGTTTCTGGTCTATGTATTCTTTACGTTGTCGGCACTCACTATGATGATAGCCCATGCCGAACACTTCGAGAGCTCAATTACATTTCCGCAGCTTGTGGCGTTTTACCGCAAAAGAGCGGCGAGAATTCTGCCTCTGCTGGCCTTTGTGGCGATCCTAGCTCCCGCTTATGGGATGCTTCTGTCCGGAGCCTCAGTGAGCGGCGAAATGTTGGCGCACACTTTTCTGACGGCTTCCACGCTGATGGGCCTTCAGATGCCTGGATTCACCTCCGGCGTAGTTGCGGCTTGGTCACTCGGTATCGAGGCTGTGTTTTACCTTGTGTTTCCGGTCTTGGCGCTGATGGCAATGAACGTCAGCCTTCGGGCACTCCTTGTGGCAACGGCTCTGCTCGTAATTGGCCAGCAATCCGCCATCTTGCTGATTGCCGGGGATGACGGAGCCACCTTTTGGTTTCGATATGTCAACCCGCTGGTATTTGCGCCCTTTTTCGCGATCGGGATCATAATCTTTCTAAAGCCCCTCCGTGCGCGGTCTGGAGGCTATTTTTGGCTTTCCATTATGGCCCTTGCAGCAATCGCGGGATTTTCTTTGGCTATCCCGGTAGACGTTTACCGCAACCCTGCAGCCTACTTGGTGCTAACCACATTGACTGCCGGCGCAGTCCTGACGGCCTATTCGGCCCGGGTACCTTCCTGGGCGACAAAGAGCGGGGTGATGCTCGGCAATATCAGCTATGCCCTATATCTGACCCATTGGTTCGCGTATAAGGGCAGTAGTTGGCTCGCGCCCAAACTGGGTAATGAGTACGTGCAGCCGCTCCTCTACGCCGGTCTCGCGACGACCTTTGCATACCTGCTCTTCCGCTTCCTAGAGGTGCCCGCCCGCAACTACCTGCGGGGCGAGCTCCCCTCGCCACGCTCTTCGGCAGGTCCGCTTCGGAGCACCTCTGACTAAGGACTTCGTTAGGTTTTTCAAGCAGGAATCCCTGCCAAGCGAACGTACTTGGAAAATTCAGGTCCGAATTGCCGGCGGAGGGCATATTCATTGAAGGGTCGTGAGCAGTTGGATGGGGCGAAACGATTGCGGCCTATATAGAATGGCAGTGGCTGATTCACCTTAGGCCCTATTTCCAATATCCAGAAATATAGACAACTAGCTCAATCTGAGCATACCCTGCTATCGTAATTTCTCGGTATATTTCAAGGCGACCGTCAGCCCCGATGGGAACGTCCACAGAGACATGATTTAGATCCTCTGTTGTAAGCGTTCCATTGTTAGGCCCAGGAAGGCCGTCCGCCTTGACCGTATAGGCATGGATAACCTCGTTCTTGTCACGCCCATCACCATGCGGCCTAACTTTCACTTGGATATCGCCAAGAGAGTCTCCTGTAGCCCAAGTTACTGACTTGGCCTTTGCCTTGAGGTGAAGCCGTACCGCCGTTGCATCTATTGGAACCCCATAAGTTTGGAGATTCTCGGTCACCATCCATCCGGGGGCCGGCGGAGGCTCAGCATCATATCCCCATTGCAGCCAATCTACGTAGTTGCCGGCACTGTTAAGCTGCCGCAAAAGAACGGCGGTTTCTCCAGCTTCTGCCGCGTAATATCTACCGTATTCAACGAAGCCCTCAGGCGGAGGTGCGTCGCATGCGAAAACAGAAAGTACCGCCACCGTGGCCAAAATGCGGGAATAAAACATTACGAGTTTGAAACAGCTATTCTCGAAATCAGCGGCCTGATGCGGTTAGACCCAAACATCAAGAATGGCAAAACCCCCATCACAAGGACAGAATACCCGAATAAGCCGCCAATCATTGCAAATCCGATGGACAGATGGACGAGGTTTTGCGCAGGCGATGATGTCCGCATCATGTGAACGGGTCGCCAGCCATAGCCTCGAGCAACCACCGCTGCTACGACAACTCCAATCCACCAGTATTGAAGAGCCGATCCCAACATCCCTCCGGAGGCAGGGACGTCATCTTGTTCCACCAGCGTACCCAGCCCAAAGGACTTGGCAATGTCACCACCTGCCCCATGGTCGAGCATGCGGATAACCGCAGCTTCATCGCCGCCATAAAATGCAAGGTTCTTGCCAAGCCCAATTAAAGCATAGCCAACAAACATCGCCAGGGTGAGGGCAATAGAAACGGCTGCAATTGGGTTGTTCTTGAGAAGTTTGGCCTCCATCAACAAGGCGACCAAGATGATACCTGCTGAAAGCGCCATTGCGGCCAGTAGTGTGCCGGAACTTACCCCCGCCAGAAGACATCCGAGTATTACCGAGATGGTGTGGACGGACTTCCATTCTCTCCGCGTGAACCAGTCGGCTCCAGCGAAAATTATCAGCAAATAGCCATAGAAAGCCAACAGCAGGCGTCCGTTCATCAACATGGACATTGCGAACATGCAGAAGACCACGGTGTCTCGGCGCCACACGTAACCCTTTGGGCCCCATACGTCGATACTAATGCGTGCGACAAGCATGCTCATGAAGAGCAGAACTAGGACGCATGCACAACTGAATACAAGGTCGGGGGGGGAGTTTGTGAACTCGGCCACAGCGAATATCGGGTAGTAGACCAGGTAGCGAAGTCCATGCGGGTGTCCACTGAGCAGCGCCCCAAGGGGATCGTGCCCAGCCGACTGCCACATGTGCCATGCCTGAGAATTGAGCGAGAACGTTTTCCACCCGACTAATACCGTCAGCAAGAGCGACAAAGTTGCACAGATGGCCACAAGGCCGAGTCGTTCAATCTTCATGGGGCCGCCGCTGATCGGTTGTGTGGCCCTGTTAGCGCCTACACGGTCGTGATGCAATCGAGTCTGCGCAGCCAACGTGCCGCTGATCATTCGGTGTTGCCACCGTGCACTGCCGTTGGCGCCGCTGTGGCGGCAAAGAACTCCGTGAGGTTGAAGCGGCTGACAATACCAAGCCAATTGCTGCGGCACTTGGCGAGCGTCAGGGGAGAACGAAGCTTGGAGTTGCTCCTGAGGGACATTCGTCGCAAATCCAGACGGCCTCACAGGTCACCTATTGACCAAAGTTGCCAATCATGACAGGCGACCTCATCGACTGTCCAGACCGGTGATCTGTCACTCATGATACGTGAACTCGCGGCCCGCATCCTCAGCATTCCCCGGCGATGGAAACGTGTCGTCCTCGTTACCACTGATACATTTATTCTTGTCCTTGCAGCCTGGGCCAGCTTGGCGATCCGGCTCGACACATTTGGCCTGCCCGGAACCGCGGATGAATGGTTCGCCATCATCTCCGCGCCAGTCGTGGCGATCCCTATCTTTGCGGGCTTGGGTCTCTACCGTCCGGTTGTGCGCTACCTTCCAGAACGGGCCATGTGGACGATCTTCCAAGCTACCGCCCTGTCTGTGATGGCTTGGGTGCTCGTGGCCTTTATGGCACAGCTGTTGTGGCGCGGCTGGTTGCCACGATCTGTTCCGATCATCTTCTTCGCGATTGCTTGCATGCTGCTGATCGGCAGCCGGTTTATGGCCAAGTGGTTGATTTCACACCTGGGTCGAGACGTTCTTGTTCAGCGTCCATCGGTCGTCATCTATGGCGCAGGCGCCGCCGGAACGCAGTTGGCTCAATCCCTGAAGATTACGCACGACGTGGTCGCGTTCGTTGACGACGATCCTGCACTGCATCGACGCGAAGTCGCGAACGTTCGGGTACATCCGCCCAGTGCCCTCCCAGCACTACTGGACAATTACGCTGTCCAGCAGATCATATTGTCCATGCCATCAATTTCCGCAGACCGTCGGAAGGCCGTCGTTGCGGATGTGTCCCGTTACGGCGTGAAGGTCCAGTCGCTACCCGACATTTCGGACCTGGTAAGGGGAAAATATCTCGTCAGCCAAGTGCGTGAGATCGAAATCGATGACCTCTTGGGGCGTTCCACGGTACCGCCTGACCTTGACCTTATTCGACAAATGGTCGCCGGTAAAACCATCATGGTAACCGGGGCTGGAGGTTCGATCGGGTCTGAGCTTTGCAGGAAGATCTCACAATGGCGACCACAGCGCTTGGTCTTGTTCGAGGCCAATGAGTTTGCGCTCTACAAGATTGACCGTGAGCTAGCCGGGAGCGGGGACGCGGTTGTCGTGCCGGTCCTTGGTTCTGTCACAGATGAAGCGCTGGTTCGTCGCACGATGGGACACTACGCGGTGGACGCGGTCTTCCATGCGGCCGCACACAAGCATGTTCCTCTGGTCGAGGCCAATGCACTTGAGGGTATCGAGAACAACGTTTTCGGCACCAAGACAGTGGTAGACGTGGCGTTTGCTCTCGGGGTGAAGAACTTCGTACTCATTTCGACCGACAAGGCCGTTCGCCCGACTAACGTGATGGGCGCCACCAAACGCTGGGCCGAGCTCATTGTGCGCGAGAAGGCCGTCGAAGCTGCGGTGGCGAACACCGGGCAGAAATTCTGCGCCGTGCGCTTTGGCAATGTCTTGGGGTCGAACGGTTCCGTTGTGCCCTTGTTTAAGGAGCAGATCGCTCACGGGGGACCCATCACGCTGACCGATCCGGCCATGACGCGTTATTTCATGTCTATCAAGGAGGCCGCTGAACTGATCGTTCAGGCTGGTGCGCTCTCGAGGGGCGGCGATGTGTTCCTGCTAGACATGGGTGAGCCTATGCTGATTTCGGACTTGGCGGAAAACATGGTCCGATTGGCTGGCTTGTCTGTGAGGAATGCCGAAAATCCGCATGGTGACATCGAGATCGTGGCGGTTGGCAAGCGGCCCGGAGAGAAGCTCTATGAGGAGCTGTTCTACGACGATGCGGCGGCCGAGCGGACCAGGCACCCCAAAATCCTCCGGGCTGCGGCGGCTCTGGACGATCTGCAAATGCGGCGTAAGCTTGACGTGTTACGCTCGGCTCTGCACGCCGCAGACGAGTCGCTGGCACGCAGCATTCTGTTTGGCCTAGTCGTCGAGTCGGATGTCAACGACGCCGGACGCCCAGGCAAGGCGACTGCGGGATAGTGTGCCGGAGCAGCCCTGCGATAGCGGGCTCCCCCTCGTCTGAGGAAGACGTCGATATGCGATTAATTTTCATCACTAATGTGCCCGAATTGGCTGCATACGTGTCCGACCGCGGGGTTGAGCGGGTGATGGTCGATCTCGAATTGCTCGGCAAGGTCGAGAGGCAGGGACACCTGTCCACCGTAATCAGCCGCCACACATTTGATGATGTTGCACGGATTCGCAGAGCCATTCCCAACAAGAATTTGATGGTCCGCCTCAACCCTCTGAACGTCGCTAGCCGTGACGAGGTCGAGCGCGCGATCGATCTTGGGGCAGATGTTCTGATGCTTCCTATGTTCCGTTCGGCACAGGAGGTTGAGCAGTTCTGCGCCCTTGTTGACGGCAGGGTCCGGATCTGCCTGCTTCTTGAAACCGCCGGGGCGGCCACCAATGTCGCCGATATCGTTCGCGTCCAGGGTGTGCATGAGGTCCATATCGGCCTCAATGACCTGCATCTGGATCTAGGACGCACGTTCATGTTCGAACCTCTTGCGGATGGCCTCGTCGACCAACTTGCAGGTGCGGTCACCGGCGCTGGTCTTGCCTTGGGCGTTGGCGGTCTGGCGCGGTCCGGCGAAGGGCTCCTGCCTGCCGAAATGCTTGTTGCCGAACACGTGCGCCTCGGATCGACAGGGGCAATTCTCTCACGCACATTCCACCGGAACCGACTTACGGTTCAAGACCTCGAAGCCGAGATGGATTTTGCGTCCGAAGTGGCCAAGCTGCAGGACGCCTATCGCGCATTCGGGCAGTCCTCGCCAGACGAGCTTCGGGCCATCCATCACGAAGTGGCCTTGCGCGTCGCAGGTATCGTGCGCGATAAATCGGCGGGTGGCCGGGCGTCGTGAAGAGCCTCGTCTCCGCAAGCGTGGTGCTAAGCCTGACGCTGCTCTTGGGGCGGTTGTCTGGTTTCGTGCGCGAGATTCAATTGGGTGCCACATTTGGCCTGTCTCGCGAAGGCGACTTCGCGATTGTCATGTTGACCACCCCGGACTTGCTCGTCAATCTCCTGCTGGCCGGCGGACTTAGCGCAGCGCTCGTTCCTGAATTCGCCCGTCTCGATGCATGCGGACGAGCACGTGTCTTCGGGGTAATAAGCCTTCTGGTGCTGGCCCTCTTCGGGACGATCGGGATCGTGCTTGCGTTCTTTCCTGCGTTGCTGCTCTTGGCCTTTGCTCCCGGCTATGCCGGCACGCCGCCGAGTGCCTACGCGCTGCCTTATGCCATAGCGGCCATAGCCATTCCGTTGGCGGGCCTCACAGGCGTCACTTCGGCACTTCTCAATTCGCAGCATCGTTTTTTTGTTGCGGGCACCGGGACCTTAGTCTTCAATTTGACCATCATCCTGGTGCTCTTTTTGGTACCCTCGGGGTCGCAATCCTTGCTCGTCCTCGCCATCGGACTGGCCCTTGCGGCCTCTCTGCGTTACATCAGCCAAGTGATCGCGGCCCTGCCGCATACAAACTGGGCTGCCGCCCCCGATCGTGACACCGACTACCACCGACTGGCATTTCGCTTCATCCAGGCTCTTGGCGCTGCCACAATTGTTCTGTTTATCCCAGTCATCCTAAGGGCCCTCATATCGCTGAATGGCGAAGGCAACATTGCTGCCTTCAACTTCGCTACCAAGCTGGTGGAGCTCCCCCTTGGCATAGCCATCACAACGATCAGCACCGTGGCTTTCCCGGCATTGAGCAGGGCCTTCGGTGCCAATGATGGACCCGAGCAATTGCGCATTTATGAGAGTGGCGTACAGCGCGCACTGCTTCTGGCACTTTGCATCACCATCCCCGGTATCTGGTTCTCCTACCCGCTGGTCGAACTGGTTTTTGGCCGGGGACGCATCGGTCTCTCTGATCTGGCCCTGATCAGCGACTTGGCCCGCTTGGGCTTCCTGACCTTGCCATTCATCGCGGTCAGTTCGATGGCTACGACGCTTCTCAATGCACGGGGGCAAACTGGCCGGCTGTTCAAGGTGACCCTTGTTAGTGTGTGTGTCGTTCCGCTGGCCGCTTTGCCCGGCCTATGGAACGCGGACGCGCGCTTGGTCATGGCGGCACTACCGGTTTTCCACTTCGTGTATGCGATTGCGCTGGTGCTGACGGCTCAGCAGCCGGTCTTTGCCGGCTGGTATGGGGCCTGGAGAGGCCTCTTCCGCCCAGCGCTCGCCGCTGTAGCTGCGACTGCCTTTTGTGCAATACTTGCCAGCGTCACCGGAACGGATTCTGCTATTGTCGGCGCGAGCCTAGCCTTGGCCGCGATGCTCGTGGCCGTGGTGGCATCTGACGGCAATCCTCTGCGAAAGAGGACCCTATAGGACTGCCATGCTGAAACGAGGCTTTGATATCCTGAGCGCTGCGTCTGTCCTGATCGTCAGTTCGCCGGTCTGGTTGGTAATTGCCCTTCTGATCAAGGCCCACGATAGCGGCCCGGTCTTCTACCGGCAGGTTCGCACAGGCCTGGGTGGGCGCGCATTCGGCATGCTGAAGTTCCGCTCGATGGTGCAGAATGCGGACAAGATTGGCGGCTACACGACCGCGGACAACGACTCTCGCATTACGCCAATTGGAAGATTTATCCGCCGCACCAGCCTTGATGAACTACCCCAGCTTTTCAATGTTCTGCGTGGCGACATGAGCGTCGTGGGACCCCGTCCCGATGTGCCTGAGCAGCGCTCTCTTTATAGCGCTGAAGAGTTTGAAAAGCGCAATCGCGTTCGTCCCGGCATTACCGGTCTGGCCCAAGCGACCATGCGATCCACCGCGACACGCGAAGAACGGAAGCGCCTCGATCTGGAATATGTTGATCAAGCAAGCTTTCTCCTCGACATGAAAATACTGGCGCTGACGATCCGTCAGGTTTTGACAAAAGGTGGCAATTAGCGATGTGCGGCATATTCGGCTATTTTGACCGGCAGGGACGGGGGCTGTCCGAGCAGACCCTTGCGGCCATGGCCAGCTCAATCCAGCATCGCGGCCCGGACGGGCAAGGTGTCTTTGCGGAACCCGGCATCGCCCTGGGCAATCAGCGCCTGTCTATCATTGATGTTGACGGGGGAAGCCAACCGTTTATCTCCGACGACGGCAATATCGTCGTCGTACAGAACGGCGAGATATTCAACCACGTCGAACTGGCTGCGGAACTAAAAGGCACGCGCTTTGCCTGCCGCACCCACTCGGATACCGAAGTGCTGTTGCGCCTTTATGAACGCGACGGTATCGACTTCGTGCCGCGCCTCAACGGCATGTTCGCGATTGCTATATTCGACCGGCGCACGCAGAGCGTCTATCTCATTCGCGACCGCATTGGCGTAAAGCCGCTTTACATTTTTGATGATGGCGGCCGAGCGGTGTTCGGCTCAGAAATCAAGGCCATTCTTCCTGCCACCGGCAGCCTGCAGATGGACGAGGAGGCACTGTATCACTTCCTAACCTACAACTACGTGCCGCGTCCTTTCACCATGTTCAGCGGGGTCCGGCATGTGTTGCCAGGCCACTGGTTGAAGATCGACCGCGCCGGAACTCAGCAGTTCCGTTGGTGGGACTTGGCATCATTGGAGCCGGTGGAGCAGAGCGAGGCGGCCTGGATCGAAGAGATCAATGCTACGCTGGAGGACGCGGTGCGCATCAGGTTACGCGCCGATGTGCCCTTCGGTGCCTTCCTCTCCGGCGGGGTGGATTCATCCACCGTCGTCGGACTAATGTCCCGGCACATGGCCAGCCCGGTGAAGACCTTCTCCATCGGATTTGACGATCCGCGCTACGACGAAACCGCTTTTGCTCAGGAAGCGGCGGACATGTTTGGCACCGAGCACACTTCGCAGAGAGTTGCGCCGAACATGCTCGATCTCTGGCCTATGGCCACCTATCATTGCGACCAACCGCATGGTGACGTATCCTTCTTGCCGACTTTCAAGGTTTCGGAAATGGCCGCCAAGCACGTGAAGATGGTGCTGACCGGAGACGGTGGTGACGAATTGTTCGCCGGCTACGATAAGTACAAGAACTTCTTTACGCCAGCTGTCGAAGGGCTTGATGAGGCCGCATTCCGCGCTGCCTACTATCGCAACATCAGCCTGTTCCAGGATGAACAGAAGGCACGGCTTCTTGAAAACGCCGACGGGGAAGGGCAGAACTCCTTTGCTCTCGTGTCCGAGCTCTTCGATCGCGTTCCACATTGGGACCGCGTCAACCAGGCGCTCTACATCGACATGGAGCTGCTTCTCTCTGGCAACAACCTAGTTAAACCAGATCGCATGGGTATGGCGGTTTCGCTTGAGGCGCGCACGCCCTTCCTGGATTATCGCATGATGGAACTGGCCTTCCGTATGCCTGGCAACATGAAGCTGCGCGACGGCGTGACCAAATATGTCCTGAAGAAGGCCGTATCGCCGATGATCGGGCACAACCTTGCCTATCGCGAAAAGCAGATGTTTACTGTGCCGGTGGGTGGCTGGTTCCGTAACGAGCTGCGTGAGTACTGTCGGCAAATGCTGGGTGGCCAGTCCTTCGGGCGCCGCACCGGTCTGTTCACAGACGAAGTATCAGTGCTGCTGGAGAACCATATCCAAGGGTCGCAGAACAACACGCGCGAAATCCGCGCCCTGATCGCCATCGAGCATTGGGCCAAGGCCTTTAGCGCATGAGAAAGCTGCCAGAGGGCCAGATCGACGTGCTGTTCGCGTCCTATGGTGGCGGGCATGTAACCATGCTGCGCCCTGTAGCTCAGGCCCTAGCACATGAGAATATTTCAGTTGGTTTCCTCGGCCTCACCACGGCCCAGGCCGACCTCGAACGCCACGGGCTCGATTACTTTGGATTTGCCGAGCTTGAAGGCGCAGATAGCGCCGCCGTGCAGGCCTGGGGTCGCGAATTCGCGGGACCGGAAGTGCCCGGCTCACCTGTGCCATATCCTGAGAGCGTCGCCTATCACGGACTCAATTTCCGCGATCAAGTCGCCTTGTGGGGCGAAACAGAGGCGCGGGCACACTACGCCAGACATGGGCGGCAAGGGTTTCTCCCGGTGCAGACGATGGAAAAGCTGCTTACACAGCTCAAGCCAAGGCTGGTCGTCGCCACCAATTCCCCCCGCGCTGAAAAAGCACTTTTCATCGCAGCACGTAATCTTGACATCCCCGCCCTCTGTTTAGTCGACCTCTTTGCTATCCAAGAGATCAAGTGGATTGCCCAGCCAGGCTATGCATCGCGGATTTGCGTCCTCAACCAGCAGATCGCCGACTTCTTCGTGGCCAATGGCTGCGACCCGGAAACTGTGGTGATTACGGGGAACCCGGCCTTCGACACTCTTTCTGCGCCGCACACGCAAGCCGCAGGCAGAGCTCTGCGAGCCGAGCGTGGCTTCGGCGACGACGACAAAGTCATTCTCTGGGCCTCCAATGTCGAGCCCGATCGCCACCCTTTCACGGGTACTGCAGGCGATCCGACATTGCCACGACGCGTTGAGGCAGAATTGAGGAAGATCGTGGCGACGGAACCTGGCTGGCATCTGGTTGTTCGATATCATCCAAGCGAGAACGTGAAATTCGTACCTCAGGCAAACGTCGTCCAGAGCACGCGCGCGGAAAACCTCCATGCATTGGTCAATGCCGTTGATGCGGTTGTGGTCATAGCATCGACAGTCGGACTCGAGGCCCATTTGGCCGGGACACCTGTCGTGTCCGTCGACATGTCCGTGTTCACGAACGACGCCCCCTATTCACGCATGGGGATTTCCAGAGGCGTCAATGCGCTCGACGATCTGCGAGAGATCTTGCGGGCGGCACTGGCCTCCGGCGGAGACGCGCCCCCTCCTGGCGACGGCTTGGCCTGCCGAGCGGTCGCCGACCAGATCAAATCTTTGCTTGCCGAGGTCCCCCATGGCGGCACCCGTTTACATGCCCGCCGAACCAATTGATATGAGCGGGCGGTTAACGTATGTCAGTTTTTCGCAATCATGTAGGCTGCCGCTGGCCCGCCGAAGCTGTGGTTGAACTCCACCAGAAATCAACATCCAAAAAGCTTGGGGCCCCGATTGAGGCCCCGAAAGAGGAACGACCTGATGACCTTCGTTAGTTACCCTGCCAGCATCGACAAGTCGCAATTCGCGACGGACGCAACGGATCTGCCCACCAAATATGGCCTGCCGCAGGAGGTCAAATTCTGCAAGCGGTGTGTCATTTCCAACCAGCGACCCAATTCGGCGGTGGAATACAGCCACACAAAGGCGTCCGTGAAGAAGACCATCCATTTCGACGAAGAGGGTATCTGTGACGCCTGCCGTTTCGCCGAGCGCAAACAGGGGGCAATTGACTGGGTCGAGCGCGACAAACAGCTTCGTGACCTCTGCGACCGCCACCGCAGCACCGACGGTAGCTATGACTGCATCGTGCCAGGTTCGGGCGGTAAGGACAGCTTCTATGCCTCCCATATCCTTCGCACCAAGTACGGCATGCATCCGCTCACCGTGACATGGGCGCCGCACATCTACACCGAATGGGGTTGGCGCAATTTCCAGAGTTGGATACATGCCGGTCATGATAACCTCCTGATGACTCCGAACGGTCGTGTACATCGCCTGCTGACTCGCTTGGCGGTGGACCTGCTGTTCCACCCCTTCCAGGCCTTCATGTTCGGCCAGAAGGCACTCGCTCCAAAGATGGCGCTGCTGCACAAGATCCCGCTGGTCTTCTACGGCGAGAACGAAGCCGAATACGGTAACCCGATCGGCGACACCGATTCAGCCAAGCGCGATTGGTCCTATTTCACCGCCAAGGATCAGTCCCAGGTCTATTTGGGGGGCGTGTCTGTGCCTGAGTTAAAGGAAGAGTTTGGCGTCGAGCATCAGGATCTGCTGCCCTACCTGCCGGCTAATCCGGAACAGATCGATGATCTGGGTGTCGAGGTCCACTATCTGGGCTACTACCTCAAGTGGCACCCACAGAGTGCCTACTACTATGCCGTTGAGCACGGTGGTTTCGAGGCCTCGCCGGAACGCACACCGGGCACCTATAGCAAGTATAACAGCATCGACGACCGCATCGATGACTTCCACTATTACACGACAGGTGCCAAGTTCGGTCTCGGTCGCGCCAGCTATGACGCGGCGCAGGAAATCCGTTCTGGCGACATCGACCGCGATGAGGGTGTTGCTCTGGTCAAGCGCTTCGACCATGAGTTCCCGTCTCGTTTTGCCGAAGAAATCTTCCGCTATCTCAGCATTCCAGAAAAGGAATTCCCTGAGGCCAGCAAGAAGTTCGAGCAGCCGATCATGGATCGGGAATATTTCGACAAGCTGGGCGACACGTTCCGTTCGCCGCACCTCTGGAAATGGCAGGATGGCAAGTGGCAGTTGCGTCATGCTGTGTGGCAGGACTAGTGCTGCTCTATGAGTAATCTCCGGATCATTCCGCGCCTGGACATTAAGGGCAAGAACCTCATAAAGGGCATTCGCCTTGAGGGCCTGCGGGTCATGGGCGATCCCCATGAATTCGCCGTTCGCTACTACAAGGCGGGTGCGGACGAGTTGATATATATGGACATTGTGGCCAGCCTCTATGGCCGCAATAACCTGTCGGACATCATCTCGCGTGCGGCGGATCAGGTCTTCATTCCAATCACGGTCGGCGGAGGCATTCGTTCGGTCGATGACGTGCGGCACATCCTGCGCTCCGGCGCCGACAAAGTTGCCATCAACACGGCGGCCATCGCCCGGCCAGAGCTCATCTCTGAAGTGGCCCGACGCTTTGGATCGCAGGCGATGGTTCTGTCAATCGAGGCAAAGCAAGTGGCTCCCGGCAAGTGGGAGGCTTATACCGACAATGGCCGGGAGCGCACCGGGCTCGATGTCATCGAATGGGCCAAACGTGGCGCCGAAATGGGCGCCGGCGAACTGATGGTCACCGCAGTCGATCGGGAGGGCACGCGCAAGGGTTTTGACCTCGACTTGATTCAGCAAGTCCGCTCCGCCGTCAGCATACCCGTCATTGCGAGCGGCGGCATGGGAACGATCGGGCATTTCCTGGAAGCGGCTCAAGAGGGCGGGGCAGATGGCGTTGCCATGGCCGACGTGCTCCACTATGGGCGCATGTCCTTGCCAGATATCCGGGCTGCAGCGCTCGATGCCAAACTCGAGGTGCGCGACATATGAGTTCTTCCAGAAAGGTGACTTTGCTCGACTATGGTATGTGCAACATGCTCAATGTTGCGCGCGCTTTCGAGCATGCCGGTGCCGAACTGACAGTCACTGAAGATCCGCGCGATGCCCTGGCCGCTGAACGGCTGGTGGTGCCGGGTGTCGGCGCTTTTTCGGACAGCATGAAGGAAGTGCGGACGCGTGGGCATGACGACGCCATCCGGCGCTTCGTCGAGACGGGCCGCCCCATGCTGGGCATCTGCGTCGGCATGCAAATCCTTTTCGAAGGCAGCGACGAATTCGGCCAGGCAGCCGGCCTGGGCATTATCGGCGGCTGGATCAGGGCCGTGCCCTCTCAAAGCCTTGAGGGTCAGCCTCAGCGTGTGCCACATATCGGTTGGAACCAGCTCGTGCAGCCACGTGAGACCAATCGCAGCTGGCAAGGCACAATGCTAGAGAACACCGAGCCGGACAGGGCCGCGGTCTATTTCGTTCATTCCTTCGCTGCCGTGCCCGCCAATCCCGCAGACCGCCTTGCGGACTTCAACTATGGTGGACACCATCTCAGCGCCGCTATCAAGCGCGACAACGTTACGGCCACCCAGTTTCATCCGGAACGCAGCGGCGCCTTAGGCATCGAAATGCTGCGGCGGTTTATGGACTCCTGAAGGCATGTCGACGCTGGCCATCATACCCGCGAGGGGCGGTTCCAAGAGATTGCCAGGCAAGAACATCAGGCCCTTTGCCGGCACCCCCCTGATCGCCTGGTCGATCCGATTTGCGCAGGCTTATCCGCGGTTTGACCGCGTCGCAGTTTCCACGGACTCGCCCGAAATTGCTGCGGTAAGCGCTGCCGCTGGGACCGAAGTCACGCGCTTGCGTCCGGTTCATCTCGCGACTGACACCGCAACGACCATATCGGTAGTTCTCGATATGCTGACCCATGAGGCCTCCGAAGGTCGTCGCTACGATGCGGTTGCGCTGCTACAGCCGACATCGCCCATGCGTCTGACCAAACGTTGGGACGAGGCCTTCTCGCTGCTCGAAGACCCAGACTTGGATGCTGTGATCGGCGTCTCTCCGGTGCGCACGCACCCGTTTCACACCTTTACATTTGGTTCGGGTGCACTCGCACCGCTTCACGATCGTGAGACCCTGAAGCAGCGCAGTCAGGACCTACCAACGGTCGTGGCGGTAGCTGGCAATCTTTACTTGGCGCGCACATCCGCGCTCGAGAGCCATCAGACGTTCTTCCCGGAGAGAACCGCAGGAGTTCTCTGCGACGAGCCGTTCGAGACAATCGACATCGACGATGAACTGGATTGGATTGTCGCCGAAACCATCGCCAACAGATATGGAATTGAACCGTGAGCACATTCATCATTGCCGAAGCCGGGGTCAATCATAATGGTGACGCTGCGCTCGCGCGGCGGCTGGTCGAAGTGGCGGCCGAGAGCGGCGCAGACGCAGTCAAGTTCCAGACCTTTTCGGCGGACAAGCTGACGGCCAAGGGGGCTGCAAAGGCGGAGTACCAGAAGCGTGCGACCGGCGACGGCGACCAGTATGACATGCTTAAGGCGCTCGAGATGTCCGAGGTCCTACACAAGGAGTTGGCGGCACTGTCGAGCGAGTTGGGCATTGAGTTCATGTCGACCGCATTTGATGAGGACTCGCTCGATCTTTTGGTCGCCTTGGGTATTAGACGCATTAAGGTGCCCTCTGGGGAGGTCACGAACCACCCTTTCCTGCGGTATATGGCGCGCAAGAACCTGCCACTCATCGTTTCGACGGGCATGGCCGACCTGGCCGAAGTTGAGGAAGCCATAGCGGTCATCGCCGCAGAACGACAGGCTCGCGGCCTGTCTGGCGTCCTCAAGGACATGGTCACCGTGCTGCACTGCACCTCGAACTATCCGGCCGCCGTCGAAGACGTCAATCTCAACGCCATGCTCACCATGGGCAAAGCCACCGGCATGCCTGTGGGCTATTCTGACCACACATTGGGTATTGCCGTATCCACTGCAGCGGTTGCCATGGGTGCGCGCGTCATCGAAAAGCACTTCACGCTTGACAAATCCTTGCCGGGACCTGATCACGCCGCCTCGCTTGATCCCGACGAACTCAAGGCCATGGTCGATGCTATAAGGGCCGTAGAGGGAGCTCTGGGCGACGGCATCAAGGCGCCGACCGCCTCCGAGGTCCCGGTGCGAGCACTGGTCCGGCGGAGCGTCACCACGGTTCGTCCGATCGCCGCCGGCACGATCATCGAGCCATCGGACCTGACGCTGAAGCGGCCCGGCACCGGCATTGCGCCCAAGGATTTCGAAGCCGTCATTGGACGCAAGGCAGCCCATGACATCGTGGCAGGCAAGACGCTGGACTGGGTCGACCTGCAATGAACCAGCGACGCAAGGTCGTCTATGTGTCAGGCACACGGGCAGATTTTGGCCTGATGCAATCGACCCTGCAAGCCATTCATGCCAGCCCAGCTTTGGAGTTGGGCGTTGTGGCTACCGGCATGCATCTGGACGAGCGCTACGGCTGTACCGTCAGGGAAATCGAGGATGCTGGCCTGCCTGTCGTGGCGCGAGTACCGGTAAGTCATGTCCGGTCGCAGGGGGCTGACACGGCGCGCAACATCGCCACAATGCTCAGTGGCTTTGTTGATGCCTTTGCAGAAATAGCCCCGGATTTGGTTCTGATTCTCGGCGACCGAGGAGAAATGCTGGCTGCGGCAATCGCTGGCGGCCATATGTCGATACCGGTCGTCCACGTGCACGGGGGTGAGCGCTCCGGCACAATAGACGAACCGGTACGTCATGCGATCTCCAAACTCTCGCATGTCCATCTCGTTGCGACTGAGGAGAGCGCTGAACGGCTCGTCAAGATGGGGGAGATGCCAGAGACGGTGCATATCATCGGTGCGCCTGGTCTTGATGGGCTGACGGACCTAGCCTCCTTCGAAAAGGAGGCGCTATTCGCGAGGCTCGGGCTCGGACAAGTCAAACAAACGGCGCTCTTGCTCTACCACCCTGTATTGCAGGAGGCCGATGAGGCCGGCGAACAAGTTGAAGCCGTGATCCGATCACTGCTTGCCGAGAACTTTGCCGTGCTCGCGCTCAAGCCAAACTCGGATGCCGGTAGCGCGAAGGTCCTCGATGCCTTGGAGCGCCGTTATGAACAAGGTGACATTCGACTTCTAACTCACCTCAAACGCGACCAGTTCGTATCCCTGCTCAAGCATGTGGATCTGTTGGTCGGCAATTCCAGTAGCGGTATCATCGAGGCAGCCTCCTTTGGGACCCCAGTAGTCAATATCGGGTCGCGGCAGCACTTGCGCCAACGAAACGCCAACGTCATCGATGTCGCCGCGCAAGAAAGCGCAATTGCTCATGGCCTGGCCTTGGCGCAGCGGATGGGGCGCCAGTATCCTGCCAATGTCTACGGTGACGGCAATGCCGGCCGCCGACTCGTATCCATCTTGGAATCGCTCGACCTCTCGGGCCAACTTATGAACAAGGTCAATGCCTACTGATACGCTGGAGCTGATCGGTGCAGGTGGCCACGCAGCCGTGGTGGCTGATGCCGCGATGTTGTCTGCGGGTTGGAGGCTGCTCGTGTACTCCCAGGATCATGTGCAAGCGGGACACGACGTGCTTGGCTATGTGGTCCAGTATCTCGACGACAGTATTGCGCTTGACCGGATTCACATCGCCATCGGCAACAATGCGGTACGAAAGCGACTGCAGCGGCAATTTGCGGGGAGAGGCGCAACCCCCACGATGGTGGTTCATCCACAGGCAATCGTGGCGGCAACTTCGATTGTCGGAGCGGGGGGCTTTGTGGCGGCGGGTGCCATCCTCGCGCCACGGAGCCGCATTGGAGAAGGCGTGATCGTCAACCACCGCGCCATTGTGGACCACGATGTTCTGGTGGGTGAATTCAGCCATATCGCACCGGGATCCGTTTTGGGTGGAGGCGTAAAGGTCGGCGTCGGTGTGCTGGTAGGGGCGGGCGCCACCATATTGCCTGGCGTCACGATTGGAGACGGCGCCACGATTGGCGCTGGCGCGATGGTGCTGGCCGATGTATCGGCTGGGGCAACAGTGGTCGGTGTGCCAGGCCGCGAGATAAGAAAGAATGCCTGATGGACATCTTGGAATTGAGCATCCTGCGTCACGCTACTCTGCGTGAGGCTCTCGCGCAGCTCGATCGTACTGCGCAGGGGGTCATTCTGCTCAATGATGAGTCCGGTCGCTTCGAACGGACCATCACCGATGGCGATCTTCGTCGACTAATGCTGCAGGGAGCCAGCCTTGACGACCAGCTAGCAGACTTGGCCTACGCCGAGTCGGTAACCTTGGCCCCCGGGTTCACGCGCCGCCAGGCCCTCGAAAAAATGCAGAAGCACGGCATCAATCAGGTGCCTGTCATCGACGCATCCGGGCGCGCCGTGGACCTCGTGCTTAGAGCCGAGATCGACGAACAGATACTGCTATCCACGCCCCATATGGGAAGCGCGGAACTTGATTTTGTTGGTGAGGCGTTTCGAACCAACTGGATTGCCCCGCTCGGTCCCAATGTAGACGCCTTCGAGCACGAGTTGGCCGATGCGGTAGGTGCTGGTCATGCGGTTGCGTTGAGCTCGGGTACAGCCGCCATACACATTGCGCTGATCCTGCTCGGCGTTGGCCACGGCGACACGGTACTTTGCTCGTCGCTGACTTTTGCCGCGAGCGTCAACCCGATTGTGTATCAGGGTGCAGAGCCGGTCTTGATTGATTCCGAACCCGACAGCTGGAATATGTCGCCGGTCGCGCTTGAGCGGGCGCTGGCGGCTGCAGCTCGGGCCAATCGCCTGCCGAAGGCAGTGATCATAGTCTCTCTTTATGGTCAGAGTGCCGACATGGATCCGCTGTTGGAACTGTGCGACCATTATGGTGTGCCAGTTGTCGAGGACGCCGCTGAGTCGCTTGGCGCCACCTATAAGAACAAGTCTTCGGGCACCTTCGGCAAGCTGGGCATCTATTCGTTCAACGGGAACAAGATTATCACGACGTCCGGCGGCGGCATGTTGGTAACCGAGGACAAGGCGCTTGCGGACCGTGCTCGGTTCCTGGCTACCCAAGCGCGTGACCCAGCGCCGCACTACGAGCATTCGGTCATCGGATACAATTACCGAATGAGCAATATCCTTGCCGGAGTTGGTCGTGGTCAGCTCAGTGTATTGGGCGAACGTGTCGCCGCCCGCCGCGCAGTATTTGATCTCTACAAGTCAGAGCTCAGCGACCTTGGCTGGCTTGAATGGATGCCGGAGCCGGAGTGGAGTCATTCGACCCACTGGCTCTCAGTCTGCACAATTGCCAAGGACAGCACCCATATCCGCAGCTCGGATGTCATCGCTGCCCTTGCCGCAGACCTTATTGAGGCGCGTCCGGTGTGGAAACCTATGCACCTGCAGCCGGTTTTCTCGAGTTGTGACTATTATGAACATGGTAATGCGTCGGTTTCCGACGGCTTGTTCGAACGGGGGATATGCCTGCCCTCCGGTTCAAACATGACCGAGGGTCAAGTGCTGCGGGTTGTCGAACGTCTTCGAGCATACTCTGCGGCCTAGAATGTCTCACGCGTAGATGGTGCATTCCAACGTTGGCACGCTCAGTGCGCTGTTATGGCCGAGCCGGCCTGTCGGTTGCCAAGTGCTTTCAAGATAAGCCCTGAGTTTATGAGCCCGGTCGAATCCCGGTAGCTTCGCGATATCGCTGAATAGCCAACACAAATTTCGATCTGCGTCCCAAGGTCGAGTGTTGGCGACAATCCGCGTCTACGCAGTCACATCATGTGCCGATAACGTATATATCCCGACAGTTGGACGGGTTCGTCGAAAGCTGGGACGCCAAAGACTAACTTGCACCCGGTAGAGCGTTGAGGCGAAGGTTTACGTCTCTTGGTGGCGATGCGAAGCAGAAGACCGAATGGCGGGAACGGGGGCTTTGCTGTCGTGGAATGGTCGTAACGTCAGGGCCTAAAGTGTCGAACGAAGTGTCACTTTCGATTGGAACTGATCCTGTTGCGACAGCGGCGACGTCGCACATTCGCGTAGCATTACGGTACACCTCGATGTGGCAACGGCTATTGAATTGTAGCGGATGGTCTGTTTCGCGCCCCATTCCGGTCGTTCGGTAGGCATTCTCGAATGCCTGAAAGCTGACAATCGGCCGTAAGCGGTTGGGTATTTGGCCCGCAATCCCCAGTTCGGTTACTCGAGCGCAGCGAAACGTTCGACCAGATCGGTGGCGCCGGAGACGATCAGCAGGTCGCCGGGCTGGATCACGGTTTCGGGCCTGGCATAGGTGAAGTCGGTCCGCGGCCGTTTCACGCCCACGACCGTGACGCCGTATTTACTGCGCAGTGCGGATTCGGCGAGTGTCTTGTTGAAGCTCTCCCTGGGGGCGCGCGTCTTGACGATGGCGAAGCCGTCATCGAATTCGATGAAGTCGATCATCTGCCCGGTGACCAAATGCGCGACACGCTCTCCCATGGCTGCTTCGGGATAGATGACGTGATGCGCGCCGGTCCGCTCGAGCAGGCGCCCGTGCTTGGAGCTCAGCGCCTTGGCCCAGATATCGGGCACCTTGAGCTCGCTGAGGGCCAGCACCGTCATCAGGCTGGCTTCGATATCGGTGCCGATACCGACCACGGCCTTCTCGAAATCGGCGACGCCGAGACGCTTGAGCGTATCCGAATTAGTGGTGTCGGCCTGGACCACGTGGGTGAGCCGGTTGGCCCAGGACTGGACGATGGCCGCGTCCTCGTCGATGGCCAGCACTTCGTGGCCGAGACGGATCAGAGAATCGGCCACCGCGCCGCCGAAGCGGCCAAGGCCGATGACAAGCACGCTGCCGGGCGTTGCTGTAGCGGGTTTTTTAGCCAACGATGGGGCGCTCCTCGGGATATCGGTAAGGCCGCTGGAATTGCTTGAGGGCCAGTCCGGTCGCCACGGTGATGGTGCCGACACGGCCCACGAACATCAGGGCAACCAGGGTCAGCTCGGCCGAGGGTGGCAGGCTGGCGGTTATGCCGGTCGACAGGCCCACTGTAGCGAAGGCGGAGATGGTTTCAAACAGCACCTGCTCGAGTGGAAACGAGGTGACCGAAAGCAGGTGCAGCGTCGCCAGCGCGATGGCGATGGAGGCGAGTACGATCAGAGTCAGCGCTTGTCGCAGCACATCGGTCGAGAACCGGCGATTGAAGGCTGTGGTGTCGGTCTCGCCGCGGATTTCGGCCCACACCGCAAGGGCCAGGATGAAAACGGTGGACACCTTGATGCCGCCGGCGGTGCCGGCGCTGCCGCCACCGATGAACATCAGCATATCGGTTACCGCCAGCGTTTCGGTCCGCAGCGCGCCGATATCGACGGAATTGAAACCGGCGGTGCGCGTCATGACCGAATGAAACAGCGCGTCGAGCAGGCGTTCGGGCAGCGACACCAGGGTCAGTGTGCCCTCTGCTGCTGATTCGTAGGCAAGAACAGTGACGGTGCCGATCACGATCAGCACGACAGTTCCCAGCAGCGTGATCTTGGTGTGCACCGACCATTTCGCGGGCTGCCAGAGCTGACGCTTGAGATCGGCAATGACCGGGAAACCGATACCGCCGACAATGACCGCCAGCATGATGGGGCTGAGAAACAGCCAGTCATCGGCAAAGCCAATCAGGCTGTCCGAATAGGTCGAGAATCCCGCATTGTTGAAGGCGGAGATGGCGTGGAAGAGCCCGTTCCAGATCGCCACCGGCATAGTTTCGCCGTAGTGCCAGTGGAGGCGCGATGCCAGGATCGCCCAGATGGCCAGCTCGACCACGATGGTCACGACAAAGATGAGACGGAGCACACCCGTCACGTCCCCCAGGTCCAGTGTGCGGGTTTCGGCCTGGGCGATCATGCGAGTCCGCAGCCCCAGGCGGCGGCTGATCAGCACCCCGAGAAGGGTGCTGCCGGTCATGATGCCGAAGCCGCCGATCTGGATCAGGACCAGGATCACGGCCTGGCCGAAGGGCGTCCAATAGGTCGGGGTATCCACGACAATGAGACCGGTGACACACACGGCAGAGGTCGCGGTGAACAGGGCAGTGATGAAATCTGCGCCGCCGGGGCCAACCCTGGCGACCGGAAGCAACAGCAGCAGCGTGCCAATGGCGATGGTGGCGAGAAACGCCAGCGGGACCAGGCGCGCGGGATGTTGCAGGGACGATCTCAAGCTCGGCCTTCTCGTTCATGACCGGTGCAGGCAGCAGCCGGGTGCGGCGTGACTTTATGCTTTTCTTATGGCCGGGCCAAACCTTCCGGATGGAATTTTTACGCGTGACGGGAGCATTGGAACACCTCCATCCATGGAGGTAACCATGCCTGACCTTATCTATCTCACCATCGTTGTGGCCGCCTTTTTCGGGCTTCTTGCCTATGCGCGCGGCCTGGCGCGCCTGTGAGGCCGCTATGCTGCTCATTGCCTTTCTCATCGTCCTGGGCCTGGCCGGTTATTTGCTGGCGACCTTGATCGCGCCCGAGCGCTTCTGAACTCATTCTCCCCAAGGAGATTTCATAATGACCTGGCAAGGCTGGCTGCAAATCGGCCTCGTACTCGCCCTCGTTGCCGCGGCCATCAAGCCGCTCGGGCTCTACATGGCCCACGTCTTCGGCGGCGAACGAACCATTCTTTCGCCCGTGCTCGGCCCCATCGAGCGCGGCTTCTTCCGTCTGTCCGGACTCGACCCCAAAGTCGAGCAGACCTGGCTGGGCTATGTCACCGGCGTATTGCTGTTCAGCCTGTTCGGCGTGCTGTTGCTTTATGCGCTGCTGCGGCTGCAAGGCGGCCTGCCACTCAACCCGCAGGGTTTTGCGGGCCTGGCGCCAGACCTGGCCTTCAACACCGCGGTCAGCTTCGTCACCAATACCAACTGGCAGTCCTATGGTGGCGAGACGACGATGAGCCACCTCAGCCAGATGCTGGGCCTGACGGTGCAGAATTTTGTCTCAGCGGCGACCGGCATCGCCATTGCGGTCGCTGTTTCGCGCGCCTTTGCCCGCGCCGGCGTCGACCGCATCGGCAATTTCTGGGTCGACCTCACACGCGCCACGCTCTACGTGCTGCTGCCCATCGCCATCGTCGTCGCCCTGGCCTTCGCGGCCCTGGGCATGCCGCAGACGCTGGAGGGATCGGTGGCGGCAACCACGCTCGAAGGCGCCAACCAGACCATTGCCATGGGCCCCATGGCCAGCCAGGAAGCGATCAAGCAGCTCGGCACCAATGGGGGCGGCTTCATGAACGTCAATGCCGCCCATCCGTTCGAGAACCCCAATGCCTTCTCGAACTACCTCGCCATCTTCTCCATGCTCGCGATCTCGTCGGCCGTGGTCTACACCTTCGGGCAGATCGCCGGCAGCCGGCGGCAGGCCTGGGCCTTGCTCTCGGCCATGGCGGTGCTGCTCGTCATCGGCATCGGCGCCATCTACTGGGCCGAAACGGCGGGCAATCCGATCCACATTGCCGCCGGGCTCGATCCGGCACTGGGCAATATGGAAGGCAAGGAAGTGCGTTTCGGCCAGGCCATGACCGCGCTCTATGCGGCCGTGACCACTGGCCTGTCCAATGGCGGCGTCAATGCCATGCATTCCTCGCTGACGCCCCTGGGTGGCCTTGTGCCCCTGTTCCTGATCCAGCTGGGTGAAGTGCTGCCCGGCGGGGTGGGCTCGGGGCTCTACGGCATGGTGGTCTTTGCCATCCTTACCGTCTTCGTGGCCGGGCTCATGGTGGGCCGCACCCCCGAATTCCTGGGCAAGAAGATCGAGGCACGCGAGATGAAGCTGGCGATGCTCGCCGTTCTCATCCTGCCCCTGGCCATTCTGGGCTTCTCGGCGGTTGCCGCCGTGATCCCAGCGGGCCTTGCTGGTCCTGCCAATGCGGGGCCGCATGGGCTGACCGAAATCCTCTATGCCTATTCCTCGGCTGCGGGGAACAACGGCTCGGCCTTTGCCGGCCTCTCCGCCAACTCGCCCTGGTACAATACCACGCTGGGGCTGGCCATGCTGACCGGGCGCTTCGCCTATATCGTGCCTGTGCTGGCCATTGCCGGCTCGCTCGCCCGCAAGCCCAAGGTGCCGGCCTCATCGGGCACTTTCCCGACCGACGGGCCGCTGTTTGTCGGCCTGCTTATCGGCATCATCCTCATTCTGGGCGGGTTGCAGTTCTTCCCCGCGCTCGCCCTCGGACCGATCCTCGAGCATGTGCTCATGCTCGCCGGCCAGACCTACTAGGAGACAATCCATGTCAACGATTGCTGCGACGCCTTCGGTCTTCGATCCGGCCATTCTGTTGCCGGCCCTGCGCGATGCGCTGCTCAAGCTGGACCCGCGCCAGCTGGTCCGCAACCCCGTGATCTTCGTCACCGAAGTGGTAGCCCTCGTGGTCACGCTGCTCTGGCTCCAGGAACTGGCGACCGGCATCGGCGCTCCGGCCTTTTCCGGCCAGATCGCGGCTTGGCTGTGGTTCACGGTGCTGTTCGCCAACTTTGCCGAAGCCGTGGCCGAAGGGCGCGGCAAGGCGCAGGCGGAGAGCCTCAAGCGCGGTAAGGCCGACCTTTTTGCCAAGAAGCTGCTCCGCCCCGCCGATGATGCGGACACGGCGTCGGAGGTCATTCCGGCCACAGCGCTGAAGGTCGGCGACATCGTGCTCGTCGAGGCCGGCGACATCATCCCGGGTGATGGCGACGTGATTGCCGGCGTCGCTTCGGTCAACGAAAGCGCCATTACGGGCGAATCCGCGCCAGTGATCCGTGAAAGTGGCGGCGACCGTTCGGCCGTCACCGGCGGGACGCAGATCATCTCGGATTGGCTCAGGATCCGCATCAGCACCAAGCCCGGCGAAAGCTTCGTCGATCGCATGATCGGGCTGATCGAAGGCGCCAAGCGGCAGAAGACCCTCAACGAGATCGCCCTCTCGATCCTGCTCTCGGGCCTGACGCTGGTCTTCCTGATCGCGGTGGTGACGCTGTATGGCCTGGCGCTCTATTCGGGCACCGACCTGTCGCTGGCCGTACTGGCGGCACTGCTTGTGACCTTGATCCCCACCACGATCGGCGGGCTGCTCTCGGCCATTGGCATTGCCGGCATGGACAGGCTCATCCGCTTCAACGTCGTGGCCACGTCCGGCCGCGCCGTGGAAGCCGCAGGCGACGTCGACACGCTGCTGCTCGACAAGACCGGCACCATCACCTTCGGCAACCGCATGGCCAGCGAATTCCTGCCGGTCAGCGGCGTCGACGAGACCGAGCTGGCCCGGGCCGTGCTACTGTCGAGCCTTGCCGACGAAACGGCGGAAGGTCGTTCGATCGTCGCCCTCGCCAAGTCCGACTATGGCCTCACTGAGCCGGCGGTCGGCACGGGCAAGGCCATCCCGTTCTCGGCCCAGACGCGTATCTCGGGCATCGACATCGACGGCCGGGAGATCCGCAAGGGCGCTGTGGATGCGGTGCTCAAGTTCGTCGGCATCGACAAGTCGCAGGCGCCGGCCGAGTTCAACGCGGCGGTTGACCGGGTAGCGCGGACCGGCGGCACGCCGTTGGGCGTCGCCGAGGGACGCAAGCTGCTGGGCGTTATCCACCTCAAGGACGTCGTAAAGCCCGGCATCAAGGAGCGCTTCGCCGCCCTGCGCGCGATGGGCATCAAGACGGTGATGGTCACCGGCGACAATCCCGTCACCGCCGCCGCGATCGCGTCGGAAGCCGGTGTCGACGATTTTCTCGCCGAAGCCACGCCCGAGCAGAAGCTCGACTACATCCGGCGCGAACAGGAAGGCGGGCGGCTGATCGCAATGTGCGGCGACGGCACCAATGACGCGCCTGCGCTGGCCCAGGCCGATGTCGGCGTTGCCATGCAATCGGGCACCCAGGCGGCCCGCGAGGCGGGCAATATGGTCGACCTCGATTCCAGCCCCACCAAGCTCATCGAGATCGTCGAGATCGGCAAACAGATCCTGATGACGCGCGGGTCGCTCACCACCTTCTCCATCGCCAATGACGTGGCCAAGTATTTCGCCATCATTCCGGCCCTGTTCATCGCCACCTATCCCGAACTGGGGGCGCTGAACGTCATGGGCCTGGCTTCGCCGGAATCGGCCATTCTCTCGGCGGTGATCTTCAACGCGCTGATCATCGTGGTGCTGATCCCGCTGGCCCTCAAGGGCGTGGCCTATCGGCCGGTCGGGGCTGCCGCACTGCTGCGCCGGAACCTGCTGATCTACGGTCTTGGCGGGTTGGTCGCTCCCTTTATCGGCATCAAGGTCGTCGACCTGGCCATCAGCGCCCTCAATCTCGTCTAGGAGAAGAGCCATGTTGCTTGCACAAATCCGTCCGGCCCTGGTGCTGCTGGTGCTCCTGAGCCTGGTCACGGGCCTCGCCTATCCCCTCGCCATAGCGGGCGTCGCTCAGTTGGCCCTTCCCGCGCAGGCCAATGGCAGCCTCGTCAGCCGCGATGGTGTCGTCGTTGGTTCGAGCCTCATCGGGCAGGGCTTTGCAGGAGACGGCTACTTTCATCCCCGTCCTTCGGCGGTCGGCTATGATGCCAGCACGTCGAGCGGTACCAATCTTGGCGCGACTTCGGCGACCCTGGCCGCCGACGTGGCTGCCCGGGTGGCAGAACTGGACGGCGCGGGCGCCCCGGTGCCCGCCGATGCCGCCACGGCTTCGGGTTCCGGTCTCGATCCGCATATCACCCCTGCCTTTGCCCGGTTGCAGGTGGAACGCGTTGCCGCCGCGCGTGACCTTGACCAAGCTCAGGTGACTGATCTCGTCGCCCGGCATATCCAATGGCCGCTGCTCGGAATCTTGGGCGAGCCAGTGGTCAACGTGCTAGAGCTGAACCTGGCGCTGGATGATCTGGGAAGCGGTGAGACCTGAATGAGCGACACAAGGGACACGGGGCGCCCCGATCCCGGGGCCCTGCTCAAGCTTGCCGCCGGCGAAGGCCGCGGCAAGCTCACCATTTTCCTCGGTGCGGCGCCGGGCGTGGGCAAGACTTATGCGATGCTCTCCCGCGCCCAGCAGCGCCGCGCCGCCGGCGCCGAAATCGTCGTGGGCCTGGCCGAGACCCATGGCCGCAGCGAGACCGCACGCCTGCTCGAAGGGCTGGAGGTGCTGCCGCGGCGCCAGGGCGAACATTCGGGCAAAACCTATGACGAGTTCGATCTCGACGCCGCGCTCAAACGCAAGCCGGCCATCATCATCGTCGACGAATTGGCCCATTCCAACGATGCCGGCGCCCGCCACCCCAAGCGCTACCAGGATATTGCCGAGCTGATCGATGCTGGCATCGACGTGTGGACTGCGCTCAATGTCCAGCATCTGGAAAGCCAGGCAGATCTGGTGGCCCGAATTTCCGGTGTGCCGGTACGCGAAACCGTACCCGACGTGGTGCTGCAGCGCGCCGACGAAGTCGTGCTGGTCGACCTGCCCCCGGCCGAACTGATCCAGCGTCTCAAGGAAGGCAAAGTGTACCTCCCTGAAAACGCGAACCGCGCTGCCGACAAGTTCTTCCGGCCTGAAAACCTGACGGCTTTGCGCGAACTGGCCCTGCGGCGCACGGCCAATCGGGTCGATGACCAGATGGCCGATATCTGGCGGCAGCAGGCGCTGGAGGGGCCCTGGGTCACTGGCGAGCGGCTGCTGGTGTGCGTGGGGCCCGACCCTCTGTCCGAAAAGGTGGTGCGGACGGCCAGCCGCATAGCGCTGGGTCTCAATGCCCGCTGGATCGTGGTCGCCCTGTCGCGCAGCGCCGACCCGATCCTTGATGCGGACAGGTCGGCGCGCCTCGAGGCGACACTGGTGCTGGCCGAACAATTGGGGGGTGAGGTCCGCCGGGTGATTGCCGACGACTTTGTCGCCGAGATCGTGCGCGTCGCCCGGCGGGAAAACGTGACCCAGGTCGTGATCGGGCGTCCGCGGGCCAGCTTTCCCATGCGCATCTTCAAGCAATCCCTGCCGGACAGGCTGATTGGGGTCCTGGATGGGGTTGGGGTCCACCTGGTGTCGGAAGGCGCCGGTGGGACAAGCAGAAAATTGCGGTTCCGCAGGCGCCACCTGCCAGAATGGGTGGCCAGCCTTGGCATTCCGGTGGCGACGGCCGGGGCCATCACCGTGCTGGGCCTGGGCCTGTCACAGGTGGTGGTGCTGCAGAACCTATCGATCCTCTACCTCCTGGCGGTGCTGGTTTCGGCCATCCTGGCGGGTCGCTTTGCGGCCCTGCTGGCTGCGGGGCTGTCCTTCCTGGCCTACAATTTCTTCTTCATCGAACCTGTGCGCACCTTCACCATCGCCAAGCCGCACGAGGTGCTGGCGTTGCTGATCTTCGTCGTGGTGGCGGTGGTCACCGGTACCCTGGCTGCGCGGTTGCGCGAGCAGATCGATCGCGCCCGCCAGGCAGTCAGGAGCACTCAGGCGCTTTATGATTTCTCGCGCAAGCTCTCGGCCGCTTATGGCGTGGACGGCGCCCTGACTGCGACCACAGCGCAGCTTAGCGCCATGCTGGGGCTGCCCGCGGTGGCGCTGGCCAAGGAGGACGGGGGGGAATTCGAGATGCAGGTTGCCTGGCCGCCCGACCAGACCCTGGACGAGGCGGCAATGACCGCCGCGCGGTGGGCGTATGACAAGCGGGAGCCCGCCGGCTACATGACTGGCACCTTGCCCAACGTTCCCTACCTCTTTTTGCCCATCCGCTCCGACCAGCGCATGGCCGGGGTCGCCGGCCTGCGGCTCGCCCCCGATCATGGTCCGTTGACACCGGACGAAGAGAGGCAGGTTGCGGCGGTGCTCGAACAAGCGGTGATTGCCATCGACCGGGCAAGGCTTGTGCGCGAAAATGCCCGCGCCGCCGTCGCCCAGGAGGGTGAAAAGCTGCAGGTAGCCCTCCTGTCCTCGCTTTCGCACGACCTGCGCACGCCACTGGCCTCGATCACCGGATCCGTCACCACCCTGCGGCAACTCGGCGAGCGCATGGATGCTGAAACGCGTTCGGACCTGCTTGCGACCGTCGAAGAGGAGACCGCTCGCCTCACCCGTTTCGTGGGCAATCTCTTCGACATGACGCGCATCGAGTCCGGTTTGCTCAAGGCCCGGCGAGAGCCAGTGGACCTGCGGGCCCTGGTCGGCGAAGTCACCGAAAGGATGGCTCGGCTCGATCCCCGTCTGCGTGTCGAAACCAGCGCCGCCGACGCCATGCCGCTTGCTCTTGCCGATCCCGGCCTGTTGGAACAGGTACTTTTCAACCTCTTCGACAATGCCCGCAAATATGCTGGTACTGACCAGCCCCTCGGTGTCTATCTCCGGCGCGACGGCAAGGAAGCGGTGATCAGCGTGACCGATCAGGGCAAGGGCATTCCCACCGATGAGCTCGAACTCATCTTCGAGAAATTCTATCGGCGGGCCAAGGGGGATGGCCGACCCGCCGGCACCGGCCTTGGCCTCTCCATTGCCCGCGGCTTCGTCTCTGCCATGGGCGGGACGATCAAGGCGGAAAGTCCTGCAGTCCGCAAGCGCGGGACTCGGTTCATAATCCGCCTGCCTCTGGCGGAGGCCCCGACGCCATGACCGAGACCCGTATCCTCGTCGTTGACGATGAACCGCAAATCCAGCGCTTCCTCAAGCCGGCACTGATGGCCGTCGGCTATGATGTCGTGCAGGCCGGCACCGTGGCCGAAGCCAAACGTGCGATTGCCATGCAGGCGCCCGATGCCGTCGTGCTCGATCTCGGCCTGCCCGATGGCGACGGCAAGGAGGTGATTGCCACGGTCCGCGCCTTCTCCAGCGTGCCCATCATCGTGCTCTCCGCGCGCGACCAGGAACGCGAAAAGATCGACGCCCTCGATCTGGGTGCCGACGACTATGTCGAAAAGCCATTCGGCATCGGCGAGTTGCTGGCCCGCATCCGCACGGCGTTGCGTCACCAGGAACCAACACAAAGACGTCCGGATACAATTACGATCGGGCCCCTGACCATTGATGATGCGGCCCACCGCGTCGAGCGTGACGGTAAGGGCATCCACCTGACGCCAAAGGAATACGATTTGTTGCTGCTGCTGGCTCGCAATGCCGGACGGGTCCTGATCCATCGACAGATTCTCAGCCAGATCTGGGGACCCGCCCATGCCGAGGATGTTCAATATCTTAGGGTGTTGATCGGCCAGCTCCGGGCCAAGATCGACCTGGGAGGGGGGCGGCCATCCCTGATCCGGAACGAAGCTGGTGTTGGCTATCGTCTGGAGCCAAATGGGGACGAGTGAAGTCAGAGAAGGATGCCTCAAAGGCTGTTCCTTAGGCGCTCGTCTGGCGGCGGCTTTCCCTCAAAGTTGAATAATACCCGACAGACCGCAAACGGCCCCCTTTGCGCCGTTGCATCTTGGGTATGCAGAAAGTCCACTTGCGTGGACTTTTCGCTGAAACCCGCCAGTCCGGCTGACGCCCCCAACTGGCATGTGCCTCGAATCGATGGGCATCTAGGTTGAGCTACCGCTTCGTATCGTCCCGCATCTCATCCAGCAGGTCGGCCCACCACTGCATCATGCGGACGCGTTCGTCCCAGTAGGTAGAGCGGTTATATATTCGACGGACTTCGCGGGCGTCGAGATGAGCGAGTTGGGCCTCGATGGCATCTGCGCTAAATTTGCCACTCTCGTTGAGGATGGTACTGGCAGAAGACCGAAAGCCGTGGGCCGTGTGCTCCGACCGGCCAATCCCCATCCGACGCAAGGCCGAGTTCATTGAATTCTCGGACAGCAACTTTTTGCCTGTCATCATTGATGGAAATACGTAGGGCCGGTCACCAAACAGATTTTGCATTTCCTCGATCACTATAAGGGCTTGGCGGGAAAGAGGTACTTGATGCTCGCGGCGCATCTTTGTTTTCGCTGCTGGAATGGTCCAGACTGCATCTGCTCCGTTCAATTCGGACCATTCCATGGACCGCGTTTCACCAGGACGGGCGAAGCACAACGCTTGAATCGAGAGGGCGCCACGTAGTGACGGCCAGCCCTCATAGCCATAGATTGCCCTTAGGAGTCCGCCGAGGCCCGTCGGGTCAGTGAGTGCAGCATGGCTCACCGGAGCGTGCCTTTGAAGCGCCCCGCGTAGTGCCGAGGTCGGATCGCTCTCTGCGCGCGCCGTCGCGATGGCGAAACGAAAGACTCTCCCGATCGCGGCGCGTGTAGGAAGTGCGCTCTCGACACGACCACTCCGTTCTAAGGCCGCCAGCACGGCGAGGACGTCCTTGGCGGTGATTTGGGTGATGAGATGGGGCGCAAGTTGGGACGCGAGTGTCTGAAGCATCCACTTATTCTTCTCAATCGTCGGCTCGGCCCTTCCATCACGGCGCATTTTTTCGATGAACTCTCGCGCAACCACTCCAAAAGTGTTACCTGCCGCAGCCATTGCATCGAGGCGCGCCCGCTTCTTCGCCAAAGATGGATCAGTCCCCTCTCTCAGTAGCTGTTTTGCCTCATCTTTTTTGACCTTGCGTCTGAAAGAGTGAGCGCCGGATATGGGCCGAACGTAAGAGTCTTGCGCTTTTCGGCAAATCGGTAGTCCATCCTCCATGATTTGCCGCCAGCAGGTGAGACGAAAAGATACAGTCCTTCCATATCCGGAAGTTTCTTCGCCTTTTTGTCAGGCTTCGCGTTTCGAATCTGAATGTCGGTTAGGGGCAATGACGGTATTGTCCCTTGAGCGGCGAGTTTGATACCGTCAAAAATACCGCCAAAATCATTGGCTGTCACTGGACATGGCTGAACGACCTCGCGCGCGCGAGGGGCCAAGGTCCGCGAAAACCTTGAACTATCAGACTTTGCGGGACGGTGCTGGACTGGTCGCTGGAGCGGGTGAAGGGAATCGAACCCTCGTCGTAAGCTTGGGAAGCTTCTGCTCTGCCATTGAGCTACACCCGCAATGGCCTCTAAATGCTGGAATTCGCGGCCAGCGTCAAGCGGCGCTATGGAGCAGGCAGACCTGCTGGGTGCAAGGTCGGTCATATTCCGTTCATTAACGGGGTCCTGGACCCCGACCCACCTCAATATTGGGCCTTGCCTTGCTCAAGAAACGCAAATATTGCGTAATGGAGCAGGAAAGGAACCACAATGGCACCGGGCAAGCGCGCCAGCCAGGCCGACATCGCCGAGAAGCTTGGAGTTTCCGTGTCCACCGTGTCCCGGGCCCTGGCCAATGAAATCGGCATCAGCGATGCGGTGCGTGCCGACGTGCAGCGCATGGCGCGCGCGCTCGGCTACAAAAGCAAGCACCCCCCTGTCCCGGGCAATCTCGACCGACGCGCCCTGGCCCTGGTGCCGCTCAACAGCGCCGTGGGCAGTCTGGCCAGCTTCTACTCCGACATTGTCGAGGGCATGCGCTCACAGGCCGAGCAGATGGGGCTGGTGCTCGATGTCCGGCTGGTCAATGAAGATATGGTGACCCTGGATTTCATTCGCCGCCAGGTGTCCAAGACCGGGGCCAATGGCGTCATCCTGGCCGGTATCGATCCGGATGAGGCTATTGCCGAATGGGCGCTGCAAAGCCAGATGGCACTCGTGCTGGCCAATGGCAGCGATCCGCTCATGCGGTTCAATTCCGTTTGCCCGGCCAATTTCTACGGTGCCTACCAGGCGACGCAGCATCTCATCGATGCCGGTCATCGCAAGATCCTGCACTATACCTATCACCATCGCCCCACCATCCTGCAGCGCCGCCGCGGTTTCGAGGCCGCCATTGCCGCCAATCCGGGCACCGAAGGGCTGGTGGTCATTTCCAATGAATATTCGAGCAAGGACCTGCTGGCGGCCCTTCTGGCCGGACAATACGATGTCAGTGCCGTCTTCTGCTGGAATGATGGCGTCGCGGTGACCATGGTGGAAGCGCTTTTGGGGCAGGATTCGCCCATGCGGCCGGGCTTTTCCATTATCGGCTTTGACGACCTCCCCATCGCCGGCATGGCCAGCCCCAGGCTCAGCACCATCCGTGTCAATCGCGAAGCCCTGGGGCGCGGGGTCATTCGCTTGCTCGCCTCCCAGCTCGATGGCGAAACCGCCGTGCAGCAGTTGGAAATCGGCTTGACCCTGGTCGGCGGCGAGACGGTACGTCGCCTCGATTGATCGGCACTTCAGTGACATTTCTTGCGCCCCATCCAGGCGCATTTTTATGCCCATCTGACGCCCCATCTTGCCCCCATCTTACTTGCGATCTTGCTCAGCGTCCTACTCGCCATGTTGAAAAGCCGTGACTTGTACCTCGCCCGGACAGGTCTAGGCGGCTGACTTTGCGACGCAATTCCCGCAAATTTGCATTATTTGCACAAAAAGCGCAAAAAGCTTGAATTTGCGCAATATCATGCGTAACTTTGCACTGCGCCTGAAGATCCCAAACGGGAATTCGCCAGCAATCCGTTAACACCAACCCCAGCCAAAGCGGGGATTTTGCGAACGGACTGCTGGCGCCGGGCGCAACCAGGGAGGTTTGCGTGACTCTGCGGGGCTGGAATGTGAAGCATGTCGGCATGGTGCTCAGCGCCGCGCAGACCTTTGCGCCATTTCCCCGCCATGGCAGTTCCGAGTTCACGACGCTGAAGGCGCGTCTTGGCACAGACGTGGTTACCGAACTTCTGGCCGCTGCCGAGGACGATCTCGTGGCGCCAATACCGGCCCTTCCGGCCCGCCTTTATCACGAATTCCGCGAAACCGGGCGCCGCGAGGGCTATGAAGACGCCCAGCGCCTGCGCCGCAATATGCTCTATCGCCTGACCCTGGCCGAGTGGCTGGAGGGAGAGGGGCGCTTCCTGCCCGCTCTTGAGGATGTTGCCTGGGCGCGGCTCGAGGAGGCCAATTGGGCCTGGCCCGCCCACGCCCGTGATCTCGATCGCACCGATCATCCGACGCTGGATCTGGCAGCGGCCATGACCGCGCTCGACATGGCGGAAATGGACTATCTGATCGGCGAGCGCCTTTCACCCAATCTGCGCCTGCGCCTGCGAGAGGAAGTCGAGCGGCGCGCCATCGGTGCCTTCCTAGACCGGGACGACCATTGGTGGCTGCACACGACGCCGGACAAACAGGTCAATAACTGGACCGCGGTCTGCGTCGCCGGCGTGGTCGGTGCTGCCCTCTATCTCGAACCGGACGCCAACCGTCTGGCCCGGATCGTCACACGCGGGCTCCATAGCCTCGCCGACTATCTTGAAACCTTTGACCAGCAGGGTGGCTCTTCAGAGGGGCCGGACTACTGGACCTATGGCTTTGGCAATTATGTGGTTCTGGCCCATCTGCTGCACCAGCGCAGCGGCGGCGCCATCGATCTGCTCGAAGGTCCCTTTCTGCGCGATATCGCTCAATTCCCGTTGCGAACGCAGATGGCCCCCGGGGTCTGGGTCAGTTTCTCGGACTCCGACGCCAGTCCTGTCTTTCACCCGGGCCTGCTCTCGCATCTGGCGGCGCATATGAACCTGCCCGGACTGCTCGGTCTGGGCATGGTCAATGACTTTGCCGTCGAAGGCTTCAACCAGTTCTGCTGGCCGCTACGCCAATTTGCTTGGCCGCTGCCGGATGCTGCGGCACCGGCCGTGCCGGGGCCTCATGACTGGTACGATGAAATGGGCTGGATGATCAGCCGGCTTGATCCCCAGGACCCGCAATCGCTGCGCCTGGCCGCCAAGGGCGGACACAATGATGAAATGCATAACCAGAACGATGTCGGCTCGTTCATGGTCGTGGCCGGCGGCAAGGTTGTGCTGACCGACCCCGGTCGTGGCCGCTATTCCAAGGCCTATTTCGGCCCGGAGCGCTACCAGAACCTGTTTGCCTCGTCGCGCGGCCATTCGGTGCCGGTGATCAATGGCTTTGAGCAGGCGACGGGCCGCGCGCATGGCGCATGTGTCATCGTGCATGAGCACGGCGACGAGCGCGATCGTCTGGAATTGGACATGACTTCGGCCTATCCAGAGGAGGCCAGTCTTGGAACTCTTACACGTAATCTCGTGCTGGACCGCACCGTCTCGGGTGGCCGCATCCTGCTCGAGGATAGCTTTGCGTTTTCCAGCGGCGCCGGGTCGTTCCAGTCGGTCCTGGTTACGTCCATGTCGGCCGAAGCGGAAAACGGCATGATCCGTATCGGTGCCGCGCCGGCCGGCGTTTCCGTGCGCTACGACGCCTCGGCCCTGGACGTCACCTTCGAAAAATATGAGCGGGCGGAAAAACAATACCAGCCCGCAATCGATCTCACGCGCGTGGTGTTCACGCCCAGGCATAAGGCCCGGGATGGTCAACTCGCGCTCGAAATCTCGCCGCTCGGCTGAGCGGGGAGTGCTGCTCCTTTGGGGCATGCCTATCGTGGTTCGCGGCGCAGAGGAGCGCTGCGCACCTGAAATGAATTCCGGTGGTGGGACAGCCCCGGACATGGGAGGACTAGCATGAGAAAAGACCATCTTCTCGGTTTGACCAGCGCAGTGGCCATGGCTGCCATGCTGGCAGCAACCGGGCCAGCGCTTTCCGCAGGCCAAGCGCCTGAACTCGAAGCGCTCGTAGCGAGCGGCGACCTGCCACCTTTGGAAGATCGCCTGCCATCCAATCCGCTGGTCGTTCAAGACGACAGCATCGGCCAATATGGCGGCACCTGGCGCATGGGCATGAATGGCGGGGGCGACAATGGCTTGATCGTCAAGACGGTCGCCTATGAAGGCCTGGTCCGCTACGACCATCAGTGGGACAAGGTCATCCCCAATCTCGCCGAGAGCTGGGAAGTCAATGACGACGCCACCCGCTATACCTTCAAGCTGCGTGAAGGTGTGAAATGGTCGGACGGCACACCCTTCACCACTGAGGACATCGCCTTCGCCTTCGAAATGTACCAGGACCCCGACTATGCCGCCGGGAGCTGGATCGACAACAAGAACAACTTGCCTTCACTTGAAGTCATCGACGACTACAATTTCACGGTCGTTTTCGAAAAGCCCAATGGCATGTTCATGGGCACCATTGCCGGCGTCGATGGCATTCACATCACGTCGCTGCAAAAGAAATATTGCAGCCAGTTTCACCCGAACTATAACGAGAACGCCGCCGCCGATGCCGAGGCCGCGGGCTTTTCGAGCTGGGCGCTCTACCTGCAGGACCGCTGCGCCTGGGGCTGGGAAACCATCCGTTTTGCCAATCCCGAGCTGCCCACCATCTATGGCTGGGTGATCGACCAGCCGCTGACGGCCAATGCCACCCGCGTCACCTGGAAGCGCAACCCCTATTATTGGAAGGTCGACGCCGAAGGGAACCAGCTTCCCTATATCGACAATCTCGATATGCGCGTCAGCCAGGGCGGCGTCGAGGAATTGACCCTTGCCGCGCTCAATGGCGAGATCGACTTCCAGGAACGCCATATTGCCACCACCACGAACAAGCCCCTGTTCTTCGACGGGCAGGAAGCGGGCGGCTACCACCTGGGCGAAGTCATTCCCTCGGCCTCCAACACGCTGGTGCTGCAGCTCAATTTCAACCATCTCGATCCGGTCAAGCGCGAGCTCTACCAGAACAAGGACTTCCGCATCGGCATTTCCCACGCCATCGACCGGCAGGAGATTATCGACGTGGTCTTTACTGGCCAGGGCGAACCGTTCCAGGTCGCCCCGCGTCCTGAATCCGCCTTCTATGACGAAGAGCTGGCCAAGCAATATACCGAGTTCGACCCGGACCTTGCCGCCCAGCATTTCGAAGCCGCCGGCCTCACTGAAAAGAACGGTGACGGCATCTACCTGATGAGCGACGGCAACCCGGCCAAGATCACTGTCGACGTGATCTCGGCGCTGCGCCCGGAATGGATCGACATGCTCGAAATCATGCAGCTCCAACTGGGCGCTGCCGGTATCGAGATTGAGCTCAATAATATCGACCGGACCCTGTTCTACGAAAAGCGTCCTGCCGGTGAGTTCGATGCCCAGGTCTGGGCCGGCGACGGTGGCATCGAGGCCCTCCAGGAGCCGCGCTATTACTTCCCGTTCTCCGATGAATCGGTCTGGGCCTATCGCTGGGCACAGTGGTTCAATGGCACGCGTCCGGAAATCGCGGAAGAGCCGGTCGATTGGGCCAAGGAGCAGATGGAGCTCTATCAGCAGGTCCGCGCCTCGGGCGACCCGGACGAACGCGCCGACCTCTTCCGCCAGGTGCTGGCGATCACCAAGGAGCAGTTCCCGGTGATCGGCGTGGGCCTGATGCCGAACTCCTATTCGATCATCAGGAACAATCTCAAAAATGCGCCTGAATCCATGTTCAACGCCTGGCTCTTCCCGACCCCGGCGCCGATGGATCCGGTGACCTGGTACTTCGAGTAGCGGGCGCAATGGCGGTGGCGGCCGCCTTCCGATCGCGGAACGGCCGCTCCGCTCCCCACTAGCGGGTCACCTCCCCCCGCTCGATCCCCTCGCGGTGCTTCCCGGCCGCGAGGGGGCCCTCCAACGAATTAGCAAGGGCCCCAGCCATGCTTGCCTTTATCATACGGCGCACCATCGCCATGGTGCTGACCCTGTTCGCGGTCTCCATTGTGGCCTTTGCCATCATCCAATTACCGCCGGGTGATTTCCTCACCAGCTATGTCGCCAGCCTCTCGGCCACCGGTGATCAGGTCGATCCGCGCGTCATCGAAAATCTGCGCAACCAATATGGCCTGGGCGAGCCCTTCTACATTCAATATGGGAAGTGGATCTCCGGCGTTGTGCAGGGCAATTTCGGCCATAGTTTCGAGTGGAAACGGCCCGTCTGGGAGCTGATCTGGGGGCGCCTCGGCAATTCGATCCTGGTTGAGGGCCTGGCCGTCATCGTCATGTGGCTCGTGGCCCTGCCCATCGGCATCTATGCGGCTGTGCGCAAATATTCCCTGGGCGATTACCTGGCCACTATTGCCGGCTTTATCGGCCTGGCCGTGCCCAATTTCTTCTTTGCTCTGATCCTGATGTACCTGGCCTATATCTGGTTCGGCACCACCCTTGGCGGCCTGTTCTCGCCCGAGTTTGAAACGGCGCGCTGGAGCCTGCCGCGCATCTGGGATTTTCTGACCCATGCCTGGGCGCCGGTCCTGGTGCTGGCGACCAGCGGCACGGCCGAGCTTATCCGCATCCTGCGCGCCAACCTGCTCGATGAGCTGAAAAAGCCCTATGTGGTCACCGCCCGCGCCAAGGGTCTGCCCGAGTGGAAGGTGATCCTCAAATACCCCGTGCGGCTCGCGCTCAACCCGCTGGTCTCGACCATTGGCTGGCTGCTGCCAGCGCTGGTCTCCGGCTCGGTCATCGTCTCGGTGGTTTTGAACCTGCCCACGGCCGGGCCGATGCTGCTGCGCTCGCTGACCACGCAGGACATGTATCTGGCCGGCGCCATCATTCTCCTGCTCAGCGTGCTCACCGTCATCGGCACGCTGATCTCGGACGTTCTTCTCGCCCTCATCGATCCCCGCATTCGCTATGGGGCCAAATAATGGCTGTCGAAAGCATGGAAAATCTCGCGCCTGCCACCACAACGCCGCGCCGCCCGGCCCGCGAAAGCCAGTTCGGCCTGATGTGGCGCCGCTTCCGCCAGCACCGGCTGGCCGTCATCAGTCTGTGGGTGGTCGGCTTTTTCTATCTGGTGGCGCTGCTGGCCGAATTCCTGGCCCCCATGGACCCGTCCGACTATAGCGCCCGCTACACCTACGCGCCGCCCCAGGGCCTGCATTTCATCTCGCAGAATGAAGCGGGAGGCTGGGAATTCGGCCCCTTCGTCTATGGCTACAAGACCGAGATCGATCCGGTCGCCCTGCGCCGCACCTTTGTGATCGATGAAACCGTCAAATTGCCCGTGCGCTTCTTCGCACAAAGTGAGCCCTATCTGCTGGCCGGCGTTATTCCCATGTCCATCAAGCTCATGGCCGTCGAAAACCCACGCGATCCCTTCTACATCCTGGGCGCCGACCGGCTCGGCCGCGATCTGCTGAGCCGCCTAATCCATGGTACCCGCATCTCGCTCTCGATTGGCCTGGCCGGTGTGACCATGAGCCTGTTCTTCGGCATCGTCATCGGCGGCTTCGCCGGCTTTTATGGCGGCTGGTTCGATAGCGCCGTCATGCGCACCGTCGAGTTCATCCGCTCCATGCCCACCATTCCGCTCTGGCTGGGATTAGCCGCCGCCATGCCCAAGGACTGGTCGGCACTTCAGACCTATTTCGCCATCACCATCATCCTCTCGCTGATCGGCTGGACCGAACTGGCCCGTGTGGTGCGCGGCCGGTTTTTGTCATTGCGCACCGAGGATTTCGTCACCGCCGCCCAGCTCGACGGGGCCAGCGACTGGCGCATCGTCACCCGGCACATGGTCCCCAGCTTCACCAGCCACATCATCGCGGCGGCAACCCTGGCCATTCCCGGCATGATCCTGGCCGAAACAGCGCTGAGCTTCCTTGGCCTTGGCCTTCAAGCGCCGATCGTGAGCTGGGGCACGCTGCTCCAGGACGCGCAAAATATTCGCACCCTCGCGACCGCCCCCTGGCTGCTCGCACCCGGCGTCTGCGTCGTGGTGGTCATCCTTGCCCTCAATTTCTTCGGAGACGGCCTTCGTGACGCCGCTGATCCCCATGGTCGATAAACCTCTTCTCACCATCAAGGACATGTCCATTGTCTTCTCCTCTCCGGACGAAGCCGATATCGAGGCCGTGCGCCAGGTCGATCTAACGCTGACGCCCGGCAAGACGCTCGCCCTGGTCGGCGAAAGCGGCTGCGGCAAGTCCGTCACCGCCCGCGCCGTGCTGCGTCTGCTCGACAGGAACGCGAAAATCCCGAGCGGCGAAATTCTGTTCGACACGGGCAGAGGGGCCGTCGATATCGCCGGGCTCAAACCGGATAGTCTGGCCATGCGTTCCATTCGTGGCGCCGAGATTTCCATGATCTTCCAGGAGCCCATGACCTCGCTGTCGCCGGTGCACACAATCGGCGACCAGATCGACGAGATCATCATCCTGCATGATGGCCTCTCGCCCAAACAGGCGCGCGAACGCACCGTGTCATTGCTCGATCAGGTCGGGGTGCCCGGCGCCCGCGACCGCGCCAATGCCTATCCCTTCGAGCTGTCAGGCGGGCTGCGCCAACGCGCCATGATCGCCATGGCCCTGGCCTGTACGCCCAAACTGCTCATTGCCGACGAGCCCACCACCGCGCTCGACGTCACCACCCAGGCCCAGATTCTCGACCTGCTGCGGCAGCTCCAGGACGATTTCGGCATGGCCATACTGTTCATCACCCACGATCTGGGAGTGGTGGCTGAGATTGCCGACGAAATCGCCGTCATGTATCTGGGCGACGTGGTCGAGCAGGGGGACGTCTATGAGGTCTTCCGCGCCCCCAAACATCCCTATACCCAGGCGCTGATGAATTCGGTGCCGCGCCTCATGCGCAAGGCCGAACGGGAACGCCTCTCGCCTATCAAGGGCACCGTGCCCTCGCCCAAGGACCGGCCCCAGGGCTGCGCCTTTACCAGCCGTTGTCCCTACGCATTCGAACCCTGCGCCAGCCAACGCCCTGAGCGGACTATGGTCAGCGCAGGGCATGTCGCGCGCTGCCATCTGCTCACCACGCAAAAGGCGGAGGTTCCCGCATGACCACTTTGCTTTCAGTCGAAAATCTCTCCAAAGTCTTCCATCTCGGTGGCGGCCCGCTTCGGCCAGGCCGTGAGCTGGTGGCTCTCAACGACATCAATCTTACGGTCGAAGCGGGCGAAACACTCGCCATTGTGGGCGAAAGCGGCTGCGGCAAGACCACTCTGGGTCGCTGTATCATCAAGGCGCAGCCGGTGAGCGCGGGGCATGTCTTCTACCATCCTGCCAAGGGTGGCCATGTCGATCTGACCACGCTCGGCAAGCGGGAGATAAAGCCCTATCGCCGCGACATCCGCATGATCTTCCAGGACCCGATGAGCTCGCTCAATCCGAACATGCGGGTCTTCGACATCGTTGCCGAGCCGCTGCGGGTGCATAGGCTCATGCGTGGCAAGGAACTCGAAGCGCGGGTCTATGAGACCCTGGCCAAGGTCGGCATAGCGCCCGACGCGGCCGGGCGCTATCCGCATGCCTTTTCCGGCGGCCAGCGCCAGCGCATCGGCATCGCCCGCGCCCTGGTACTCGACCCGAAACTGGTCATTGCCGACGAGGCCGTCTCGGCGCTCGATGTCTCCATCCAGGCGCAGGTTCTCAATCTGCTCGATGATCTCAAGGCGGAGTTCGGCCTCACCTATATTTTCATCAGCCACGACCTGGGCGTAGTGAACTACATCGCCGACCGGGTGGTGGTCATGTATCTGGGCCATGTGGTGGAAAACGCGCCCACCGAAATGCTCTTTGAGCGGCCCCGCCACCCCTATACCGAAATGCTGCTCGAGGCCCTGCCTATCGCCGACCCCAGGCGGCGCAAGGGGCGGCGAACCGAACTCAAGGGCGAAATCCCTTATCTCGGCAATCGCCCCAAGGGCTGTCCGTTCCATACCCGCTGCAAGCACGTTCAGGATCGCTGCCGCAGCGAAAAGCCGGCGCTTCGCCCCGTCAATGGCACCGCGCAGATGGCGGCCTGCCACTTTGCCGAAACACTCGAACTCACCGGCGCCTATGACGCGCCGCAAAAGGCTATTGCTTGAAATGATCTATAATCCGGCGACCGCCAATCCGCTCTTTGGCAATCCGCTTCGGTCCCGCGCCGATGTCGAAAAGGGCCTGCGCGATCTTTTCGATCCGCTCTTGCCCTATTTCTCCGAGGGCGGCGCCCGTGTGCGCCTCGATGGGGCAGGGGCCCATTTCGACCGCGCCGCGGCCGACCTCGAAGGCTTTGCGCGTCCGCTCTGGGGCCTGACGCCACTGGCCGCAGGTGGCGGCGACTTTGCGCATTGGGAGCTCTATCGTCAGGGCCTTGCCAATGGCACCGATCCGGACCATCCCGAATATTGGGGCCAGGTCAATTCCACCGATCAGCGCATGGTCGAACTGGCGGCCATCGGTTTCACCATGCGCATGGTGCCGCACCTGGTTTGGGAGCCGTTGCCGCAAAGGGCCAAGGACAATCTGGCGGCCTATCTCAAGCATGCACGCAAGCATGACTATGCCGACAACAATTGGAAATTCTTCCGTGTCCTGGTCGATCTGGGCCTTGAGGAATGCGGGGTCGACTTCGACCGCTCGCTGACCGAGACATACCTCGAAGAGCTCGATGGCTTCTACCTCGGCGAAGGCTGGTATCGGGATGGCAATGTGCGCCGCATTGACCACTACATTCCCTTCGCCATGCATTTTTATGGCCTGATCTACGCCAAGCTTGCCCGTGGCGACGACAAGCGCGTCGCCGCCTATAAGGAACGGGCGCAGCTCTTCGCTCAAGATATCCAGCATTGGTTCGACGAGGATGGCGGTACGCTAGTCTTCGGGCGGAGCCTGACCTATCGCTTTGCCTGTGGCGGCTTCTGGGGGGCGCTGGCCTTTGCTGATCTCGAAGCCCTGCCCTGGGGCAAGATCAAGGGCCACTTCATGCGTCATCTGCGCTGGTGGGCCGATAAGCCTATCGCCCATGGCAATGGCGTGCTCTCCATCGGCTATGGCTATCCCAATCTCTTCATGTCCGAGAGCTATAATTCGGCCGGCTCGCCCTATTGGGCCCTCAAGGCCTTTCTGCCGCTGGCCCTGCCGGCTGATCATCCCTTCTGGACCGCAGAGGAGGAAGCGGCCGGCTTTGACCACAAGCCGATACCGCTGAAGCACCCCGGCATGGTCATGCAGCATTCCCCCGGCAATGTTGTCGCGCTCTCATCGGGTCAGCAGAACTGGCAGATGCGGCATGGCGCCGAGAAATACGCCAAATTCGTCTATTCGAGCCGCTATGGCTTTTCGGTGGAAGCCGATGAACGGGCCTATCATTCCGGGGCCTTCGACGGTGCCTTGGCCCTCAGCGACGATGGCCGCCACTATCGCGTGCGCGAAACCAACGAGGTCGCCCGGATCGCCGAAAATTGCCTGTTTGCGCGGTGGAAACCCTGGAACGATGTGACCGTCGAAACCTGGCTGGTTCCGGCCCATCACTGGCATGTCCGGGTCCACCGCATCACGACGCCCCGCGCCCTGCATGGCACCGAGGGAGGCTTTGCCATCGGTCGCGCTGACCTTAACGCCGACGATTATCTCGACGAGAAGGGCAGGGCGGTGGCGCGCTCGAAAACCGATCTCAGCGCCATTCTCGATCTCGCCGGCCAGCGGGATGGCCAGGCCTTCCGCGCCTTGCCCAATACCAATCTCATCGCCTCCAAAACCATCGTGCCGCAATTGCGCGGCGATATCGCGGTGGGAACCACTGTGCTGGTCACCGCGGCCATGGCCCTGCCGGCCGGGCCGGAGGCCGAAAATGCGCTGGTCAATCCTCCACACGCGCCCGACCTCGCGGCGCTGGAGGCGCTGTTTGAACGCGAAGGCGTGGATGTCAGCGCCATTCTGGTGCCGGAGCGCTTCTGATGCCGCCAAACCTCGTCTTTGCCTTCGACCCGAACAAGACCCGGCACGTCTTCGATGAGGAGATGTTGAACAGGCTCGGCCGCACCTGCAACATCCTTGCCGCGGAGCCGCTCAGTAGTTTTTCGACGCCCGAAGCACGCCGGCTCCTGGCTCTGGCCGACATTCTGGTTACCGGCTGGGGGTGTCCGGTGCTGACCCCCGATGTGCTGCGCGCCGCCCCCTCGCTCAAGCTGATTGCCCATGCGGCCGGGACGGTCAAATACACCATCGATCCCAGCGCCTATGCCAGCGGCATTCGTGTCACCCATGCCGCCGAAGCCAATGCGGTCCCGGTTGCCGAATTCACCCTTGCGGCCATCCTGTTCGCCAATAAGCGGGTCTTCGAGTTGCGCGATCTCTACCGCGCCGACCCCACGCGCCGTACCAGCTACCGGCTCATGGATGATCCCATTGGCAATTTTCGTCGCACGGTGGGGCTTGTGGGCGCCTCGCGTATCGGGCGCAAGGTGGCGGCCATGCTCGCCGGTTTCGATCTCAACGTCCTGCTTTACGATCCTTTCGTGCAGGCGGACGACCCCATTGCCATGCAGGCCGAACTGGTCGATCTCGATGGGCTGATGGCGCGATCCGACGTGGTGTCCATCCACGCTCCCTCGCTGCCCTCGACCCGGGGCATGATCGGTGCGCGTCAGTTGAAGCTGATGCGCGACGGCGCCGCCTTCATCAACACTGCGCGTGGCGCATTGATCGACGAGGTGGCTCTTTTGGCAGAGTTGCAGACCGGCCGCATCCAGGGGATCATCGATGTCACCGATCCCGAAGTGCCCGACACCGATTCCCCCTTCTTCTCGCTGCCCAATGTTTTCCTCACCCCCCACATTGCCGGTGCCATAGGCACCGAGCGGGCGCGCCTGGGCCTGATGGCAGTTGAGGAAGTCGAACGCTTCGTGCGCGGCGAATCCATGCTCTATGAAATCGAACCCGAACTGCTTGAACGGCTGGCCTGATCATGGACAATCCTTCATTGCCGCAATCGGTCGCTGACGAGACCTGGCACCAATCCCGGCTGCAATTCCTCACTTGGGATCGCAGACCGGAGGATATCGACAGTCCCGAGCACCGCGCCCGGCAGGCCGAGCTTATCGATCGGGCGGGAGCCAGCTTTCATCCCACCGCTTATGTGGCGGCGGACGCGGCCATTTTCACCACCAGCTTGGTTATGGGTGAGCAAAGCTGGATTGCCGGTCACGCCCTGGTGCGCGGCGAAGTCGTCTTCGGCGCCCATTGCACCATCAATCCCTATGCGATGATTTCGGGCAAGGTCAGCTGTGGCGATGGTGTGCGCATCGCCAGCCATGTGTCCCTGGTTGGTTTCAATCATGGCTTTGATGACCGCGACCAGCCAATCTATCGGCAAAAGCACGAATTTCTTGGTATCACCATTGAGGACGACGTGTGGGTCGGCGCCAATGCCGTTGTCGTCGATGGCGTCACCATCGGTCGTGGCGCCGTGATCGCCGCCGGTGCCGTCGTCAGCAAAGATGTGCCCCCTATGGCCATTGTCGGCGGTGTGCCGGCAAAGGTGCTGCGCTATCGCGGCCAGGGACGAAGCCATGAGACCCATGGCCAGCTCCAGGCGCTCGGCCAACGGGCTGCCTCGCAATACCAGGACATTTTGCGCCGCAATATGGTCGATGGCGACTATCTCTCGCGCGAAAATCATGGCGCCGCGCGTATGAGCATGCGTCATCTCTGCGATGCCATCGAAATAGCCGCTGGCTTTGACAACCTGCCCGACGGTCTGGACACGGCCGCTGCCATTGCCCGCCTGCAGGCTGTGCAGGACCCGCGGACGGGCCTGTTCCCCGATCCCTATCAACCGCCAAGGCCCGGCATACCGATGCGCCGGGACGGGCTGGCGCTCTATAATGTTCTGGCCGTTGGTTATGCGCTCGAGGTTCTGGGCAGCCAGCCGGCGCACCCCATTGGGGCCGTCGAGCTTTCCGCCCCCGACCTCTGCCAATGGCTCGAAAGCCTCACCTGGCGCGAGCGCGCCTGGGCGGCGGGCGCCGATGTCGATACCATCGGCACTGCGCTCTATTTCAATGCCCGTTATTTCGGCACCGGCCATGCCCGCCAAACCCTGTTCGGCTGGCTGGCGCTCAACCAGGATCGCGGCTCGGGCCTATGGGGCGCGCCGACGGGAGACCAGGGCCTGCTGCAGCCGGTCAACGGCTTCTACCGGCTGACGCGCGGCACCTATGCCCAGTTCGGCATTGCCGTGCCCAACCCGGAACGAGCCATCGACAGCGTATTGCTCAATCATCGTAATTATGGCGGTTTCACCGGCCCGACCTATACGGCCTGCAACCTGCTCGACACCATCCACCCGCTGCTGTTTTGCCTCGGCCAGACCGATCATCGCCGCGCCGAAGCCGAAGAAATCGCCAGGTCGGTCATTGCCCGCGCTGGCGAGCGCTGGATCGATGGGGAAGGCTTTGCCTTTGCCGACGGGCAGGCGCCGGGTCTTCAGGGCACCGAAATGTGGCTCTCGGTCGTGCATCTGGCGGCCAAATTGCTGGGCGAGGAGGACGCCTTCTCCTTCGTCCCCAAAGGCGTGCATCGCACCCAGGCAGTGGGACTGGGCCTATGACCAAAAAAGCCCTCATCGTCTGGGGTGGCATGGAATTGCATACGCCGGAGCGCGGCGCCCATGTCGTGCGGGATCTTCTCGAGCAAGAGGGGTTTGCGGTCACCGTAACCCCCGACTATGACGCGCTGGGCGCCGAGGATGTCGGCACAAATGATCTCATCGTCCCGGTCATTACCGATGGCACCCTGGCCCCGGAGAAGATGAACAACCTGATTGCCGCCATTCGCGCCGGTACGGGCCTTGCCGGCTATCATATGGGCCTGGCAACCACCTTCCGCGCCAGCGTGCCGTTCCGCTACGCGGCCAGCGTCTACTGGGTACAGCATCCGGGCAACATCATGCCCTACAAGGTTGATGTCACCCAGCCCGACCATCCGATCATGGACGGGATCGAGAGCTTCGAGCACACCTCGGAACAATATTATCTCAACTATGATCCGGCCGTCGAAGTGCTCGCGACGACGACCTTTTCCGGCGAGCATCACCCCTGGCGCAAGAATGTGGTCATGCCGGTGGTCTTCACCACCACGCACGATAAGGGGCGGGTATTCTATTCTTCGCTCGGCCACACGGCCGATGAGCTGGAAATTCCGCAGGTGCGGACCATCCTCAAGCGCGGCTTGCTCTGGGCCGCGCGATAGTCACTGCTGTTGCTGCTCCTCGGCCTGCCGCCGCAGCACTTCGGACTCAGGCAGGGCATTGGCATATTTCAGCTCCCGATTGGCGCGCGCCCAGAAGGCGGGATGCACCTTGTCGAGCAGAGCCGGGTCGCTTGCCCTCAGGCCCAGATCAAGAGCGGTAGGGTCGTAGAGGTAAAGAATGGCATTCTGTCGATACCATGCCGGCACGTCCTCATCGGCCCAAATCTGAGGCCGCACCACGTCATAAGGCTTGAGCCCATATACGGCGAACTGCCCGGCCCAGTAGCTCTGCCACTGCTCGTTGACATGCCCCACGCCGCCCTGGCCAGGGATGGCCGCGCTGAACAGGACGGCTGGCGCCATCGCCACCAGATCGGCGACAAAGCCTGCCGCCCTCCCCGGCGAGAGATGTTCGGCCACTTCGAGTGAGAGCACCAGATCCGCCTTTGGGCCGACAAAGGCCTGTTCCAGGTCTCGCGGCTCGAAGTCGATCCGCGGATCGTCCAGCATATCGGGCCGAACCCAGTCGCCCTCTATGCCGAAAGCGCTCATGGCGCCCATTTCCAGCGCTGCGGCGAGGAACGTTCCAGTGCCACAGCCGACATCGGCAATATGCCGGCGGGGCAGCCCTGCCGGCAGCGCGGCCAAAATGCGCCTGGCGGCATGCAGTGTGTGGTTGCGGCGCTCGGCATAAAAAGCGGCGGGATAGAGGCGGGTGGTCATGTCGGTTCCGGCTTTTCCGTTTGCGCAATGCTACAGCGCCGCGCGCCAAAAGCCCATAAATGAACAAACATGCTCGTACCCGCCGCGGCGTTGGCAGCGACCTGGTGATTGCCGCTGACCCTCGAGTGGGCGGCGCAGCAAATGCATTGACCCGGTCACGGGCCCGGCGCTAGCGTGCCGGCCATGGTCACGATCAAAGAAATTGCCGCAACGGTCGGTGTCTCGAGCGCTACCGTTTCGCGCGTCCTCAACTACGATTCCACCCTGTCGATTTCCAATCGCAAGCGGCAGGCCATTATCGAAACCGCCGAAGCGCTGAACTATGCCACACCCCGCAATCGCAATCGCGCTATCCAACAGGGGTTGAGCAAGGTGGCGCTGGTGCATTTCCTGCGGCCCGAGCAGGAACTGGTCGACCCCTATTATGTTGCCCTGCGCCTGGGTATCGAAAGCCGTTGCGCTGCGCTCCAGATCGAAACCGTGAAAGTTTATCACACCGACGCCAAACCCGATGCGGCCCTGCTGCAAAGCGCCTCTGGTGTCATCGCCATCGGCCGCCACGATGAGGACGAGATCGAATGGCTGCGGCGCCATGCGCGGCTCTTGGTGGTGGCCGATTTCGTTGCTTTTGACGAGCAGATCGACAGTGTCCAGGCAGATTTGCGTGTCGCAATGGAGAGGCTGCTGCAGTCCCTGTCGGGTCTGGGCTATCGCCGCATGGCCTATATCGGCCTGTTCGACCGGCGTGCCCAGACCTTCGTTGAATGGATGACCAAGGCTGGCTGGTTCGATGACCGCCTTTTGCGCTCTGGCGACAAGACCGAGGAGGGCGGCTATCGGCTTGCCCGCGAGCTTCTCCAGGAAAAGCGGCCGCCCGAACTCATCATCACCTTCAACGATTCCATGGCTATCGGCGTGTACCGGGCTGCCGCCGAACTGGGACTGTCCATTCCCACCGATATCAGCATCGCCAGCTTCAACGACAATTCGGTGGCCCAGTTTCTCAACCCGCCCCTGACCACGGTCCATCTGCCTGCCGAGGAGATTGGAGAGACCGCTGTGGAACTGCTGCTCGAACGCGCCGGTGGCCGTGAATTGGCCAAGCAGATCAGCCTGGCATCGCGCATTGTCTGGCGCGCCAGCACGCGCTCTCGGCCTGAGGAACAGGCGCAGTAAATTTCCTCAGTAAATATTTACTGAAATTCTTGCGTGCCAACCAAAAGTCATATTAGTCTGTTCCCAGGGTGATGAGGAAACACCCAATTGGGAGGAAATTCAATGACTCGTATGTCCACGGGCCTGAAGCGCTCGCTTGCTGTCGCACTGGCCAGCGTTTCCATGTTCAGCGTCACGGCGGCGTCCGCTGCCGAAATCCTGGTCTGGTGCTGGGATCCGAACTTCAATGGCGCAACCATGGAACAAGCCTTTGCCCGCTATCAGGCCGAACATCCCGACGACACTATCCGGGTGGAAATCTTCGACAAGGCCGCCATGGAGCAGAAGCTGCAGACCCAGCTCGCTTCCGGAACCACCGAGGGTCTGCCCGATATCGTTCTGATCGAAGATTATCGCGCCCAGAAATATCTCCTGTCATTCCCCGGCGCCTTCGAACCGCTGACCGACCAGATCGATTATTCCGCCTTTGCGCCCTATAAGGTTGCCGTCGGCACTGTCGATGGCCAGTCCTATTCGATGCCCTTCGACTCTGGCGTCACCGGCTATTTCTATCGCTCCGATCTGCTCGAAGCGGCCGGCTACACCGCCGCCGACCTCGAGGACATCACCTGGGACCGCCTGATCGAGATCGGCGTCGATATCAAGGAAAAGACCGGCGAAACCCTGTTGCCGATCGATCCGAACGATGCAGGCTGGCTGCGCATCATGATGCAGTCCGCCGGCACCTGGTATTTCGACGAAGCCGGCAACCTGACCATTGCCGACAATCCGGCCATCAAGGCATCGCTCGAAACCTATCAGCGCCTGATGAATGCCGGCATCACCAAGCCGGTGGCCGGCTGGACCGAATATACCGGTTCCTTCACCTCGGGCGACACCATGTCGACCTTTACCGGAGTGTGGATGACGGCCACCATCAAGGCCAATCCCGACCAGTCCGGCCAGTGGGGTGTCGCCCCCATTCCGCGGCTCGATGGCGTTGAAGGCTCGGTCAATGCCTCCAATCTGGGCGGCTCGAGCTGGTATGTCCTCTCCTCGGCGCCGCAGAAGGACCTTGCCATCGACTTCCTCAAGACAGTCTGGGGCAGCGATGTCGACTTCTACCAGGAAATCCTGGTCAATCAGGGCGCGCTCGGCTCGCTTCTGGCAGCCCGTGAAGGCGAAGCCTATCAGGCCAGCGACGAGTTCTTCGGCGGCCAGCCCGTCTGGCAGAACTTCTCCACCTGGCTCGGCGAGATCCCGGCCGTGAACTATGGCATTTTCACCGAAGAAGCCGACACCGCCGTCGTGGCTCAGCTACCGGCTCTGGTTAACGGTGGCAATGTTGACGAGATCATCTCGGCCATCAACGCCCAGGTCAGCCAGCAGATCCAGTAAGCAAACCGAATACCGGGGCGGTTCGCCGTCCCGGCCTCCCCGAGGCCCTTGCCGCAAGGCGAGGGTCATCGGTGGTTCTTGATACAAGCGGACTGGGGGTTGACGTGGCGCACTCTGGCTTGGCGCGAAGAGAACAGGTGAGCGGCTGGCTGTTTGTCATGCCGGCTCTGGTGCTGCTCGGCATCTTCATGATCTATCCCATCCTGTGGTCACTCTGGATGAGTTTTCAGGTCGGCCGCGGCATGGCGTTCAGTTTTGGCGGGTTGACCAACATCATTCGCCTCACCCAGGACCCTGTCTTTCTGCGGGCTCTCAGCAATACGCTGATCTTCCTGGCCATTCAGGTGCCCATCATGCTCGTGCTGGCGCTGCTCTTCGCCAGCGCGCTCAATGACAGCAAGCTCTGGGGGCGCGGCTTTTTCCGCACCGCCATCTTCCTGCCCTGCGTCACTTCGCTGGTCGCCTATTCGGTGATCTTCAAATCCATGTTCGCCGGCGACGGCATTATCAATCAGGTGCTGCTGGGCCTGCATATCGTCTCGACGCCCATTCCCTGGTTGGCCGACCCCTTCTGGGCCAAATTCGTGGTCGTGGCCGCCATCACCTGGCGCTGGACCGGCTACAACATGATTTTCTACCTCGCCGCCATGCAGAATATCGACCGTTCGATCTATGAAGCGGCGCGCATCGACGGTGTCCCGGCCTGGGCCCGCTTCTGGTACATCACCGTGCCGATGCTCAAGCCGGTGATCCTGTTCACCGCCGTCATTTCCACCATCGGCACGTTGCAGCTCTTCGACGAGCCGAACCTGCTCACTCAAGGTGGCCCATCGGATTCGACGCTGACGCTCTCCATGTATATCTACAATCTCAGCTTCCGCTTCATGCCCAGCTTCGGCTACGCGGCCACGGTCAGCTATGTCATCGTCGTGCTGGTGGCCATTTTGAGCTATATCCAGTTCCTGGTCGCAAGGGATCGCCGCGCATGAGCAATCCCCTCGTCCTTATCGGCCGTGCTGCAACCTATCTGGCGCTCTCGCTCGCAGCCTTCGTCTCGGTCTTTCCCTTCGTCTGGATGGTGATTGCGGCCACCAATACCTCGCCCGACATCATCAAGGGCAAGGCGACGCCCGGCGGCGCACTCTTTGCCAATATCGGCACATTCCTCAATTCGGTCGACCTGCCGCGCGTGCTGTTCAATTCGTTCTTCATCGCCGGGGTCGGTACGGCGCTGACCCTGCTGGTCTCCTCGCTGGCCGGCTATGGCTTTGAAATGTTCCGCAGCCGCTTCCGCGAGAAACTGTTCGGTGGTCTGCTCTTGATGCTGTCCATCCCCTTTGCGGCATTGATGATCCCGCTCTTTGTGATGATGGCGAACCTGAAGCTCATCAACACCTACCAGGCCATCATCCTGCCCACCGTCGCCTGGGTCTTCATCATCTTCTATTTCCGCCAGGCCACTAAAGCCTTCCCGCATGAATTGCGCGATGCCGCCCGCATAGACGGTCTCAAGGAGTGGCAGATTTTCCTTTTCGTCTACATGCCGGTGATGCGCTCGACCTATGCTGCAGCCACCATCATCGTCTTCATGATGCACTGGAACAATTATCTCTGGCCTCTGATCGTGCTTCAGACCAATGAGATGTTTACCCTGACCCTCGCGGTCGCCGCGCTCAGCGCCGGTTACACCCCCGATTTCGGCCTGGTCATGGTCGGCGCCATCGTTGCCACCCTGCCCACTCTCGTCATCTTCTTCCTGCTCCAGCGCCGCTTCGTCGAAGGCATGCTGGGCGCCGTCAAATAGAGTATTCCATGCGTTCTCTTATCGATTTCAATTCCGGCTGGCTGTTCGAGGGTAAGGATCAGGTCCGCCTGCCGCACACCGCGGTGGAGCTGCCGTTCAACTATTTCGACGAGACGGCCTATCAGCGCGTCTTTACCTATGAGAAGCGCTTCACCGCCGACCCCGCCTGGGCCGGCAAGGATGTCAGTGTCGTTTTCGATGGTGCCATGGCCAATGCCAAGGTCAGCCTCAACGGCAGCGAAGTCGTCGCCCACAAGGATGGCTACACGCCCTTTGAGGCACGCCTGACCGGCAAGCTCAAGGACGGCGAGAACGTCCTTACCGTCACCATTGACGGCAGTGAAAATCCGGACATTCCGCCCTTTGGCGGCCAGATCGATTACCTGACCTATGCCGGTATCTACCGCGAAGCCTGGCTTCGGGTCACCGCGCCAGTCTTTGTCGGCAATGCCAAGGTGGAAACACCTGATGCGCTGGCGGCAAGGAAATCGATCCGCGCCCGCATCGATCTGGCCAATCCGCAGGATCTACCGCTGTCGGGTACTCTGGTGGCCGCCCTTGTCGACGGTGACGGCAAGACCATTGCCACGACCGATGCGGCGATTAACGGGTCGTTGGTCGATGTCGCATTTGACGATCTCAGCGGCATCGCACTCTGGGATATCGACAATCCCGCGCTTTATACCCTGGTCGTCATGATCGACACGGGAGTAGGGCGGGACGAAGCAAGTTTCCGCTTCGGCTTCCGTACGGCCGAATTCACCACCGACGGGTTCAAGCTCAACGGCAAGGCGCTGAAACTGCGTGGCCTCAACCGCCATCAGTCCTTCCCTTATGTCGGCTATGCGCTGGGCAAATCTGCTCAGGAACGCGACGCGGAAATTCTCAAGCGCGAGCTCAAGCTCAACATGGTGCGCACCTCGCACTATCCGCAATCCCACTATTTCCTCGACCGCTGCGATGAATTGGGGCTGCTGGTCTTTGAGGAAATTCCGGGCTGGCAGCATATCGGTGGCGAGAGCTGGAAGGACGAGAGCGTCGAGAACGTCCGCCGCATGATCACGCGCGACTGGAACCACCCCTCCATTGTCATCTGGGGCGTGCGGATCAATGAAAGCCAGGACGACCACGACTTCTATGTGCGCACCAACAAGCTGGCCCATGAGCTAGACCCGACCCGCCAGACCGGCGGCGTCCGCTACATCACCGATAGCGAATTGCTCGAAGACGTCTACACCATGAACGACTTCATCCTCGGGCTGGAGGAATGGGGCGGCAATCGCCCGCGTACGCCATTGCGCCCGCAGCAGGAAGTCACCGGCCTCGATCGCGTGGTGCCCTATATGATCACCGAATATGGTGGGCACATGTACCCGACCAAGTCCTGGGATCAGGAGCAGCGCCAGGCTGAGCACGTTTTGAGGCATCTCGAAGTCATGAACGCCGCCTATGGCGATCCGCAGATTGCCGGGTGCATCGGCTGGTGCGCCTTCGATTACAATACCCATAAGGATTTCGGCTCGGGCGATCGCATCTGCCACCATGGCGTGATGGACATGTTCCGGGAGCCGAAATTTGCCGCCTATGCCTATATCAGCCAATGCGAGCCGAGCGACGAGGTGATCCTGAAACCCGTGACCTTCTGGGCGCGTGGCGAACGCAATATCGGCGGCGTGCTGCCGCTGATGATCCTCACCAATTGCGACGAGGTCGAACTGACCTATGGCTCGAATACGCCCAAGCGCTTCACGCCTGATCGCAAAGCCTTCCCCCATCTGCCGCATGCCCCAGTCGTTATCAAGCGCGAGCACCTGACCGACGAAGAATTGGGCCTGTGGGGCATGAGCTGGGAAGACGCCACCATCACCGGCTATATCGCTGGCAAACCCGTCAAGACGGTCAACTTCATCGCCGATCCCATCGCCCATGCGCTTGAAGTCGCGCCGGACGCGACCGAAATTGGCACCGAGGGCGACACCACCCGTGTCATGATCCGTGCGCTGGATCAGTCGGGCAAGAAGCTGCCCTTCTTCCCCGAGCCTGTGGCTATCGAAGTGTCCGGCGCTGCCGAAAGGCTGGGTCCGGGCATCGTTCCCTTGCGCGCCGGCTCGACCGGCTTCTGGCTACGCTCGACCGGCAAGGGCCCCATCACGGTTACGGTGTCCAATGAGCGGCTCGGCCGCGCTACTGTCACGCTCACAGCAAGCTGAGGAAATCCCATGTCCGGTTTGAAGCTGACCAATGTGAAAAAGTCCTTCGGCACTGTGGAGGTGATCCGGGGCGTTGATCTGGACATTGCCGACAAGGAATTCGTGGTCTTTGTCGGTCCCTCGGGCTGCGGCAAGTCCACCCTGCTGCGCATGATCGCGGGGCTTGAGCAGATTTCGGGCGGCGATCTGTTCATCGGCGACAACCGCATGAACGATGTCGATCCGTCCAAGCGCGGCATCGCCATGGTGTTCCAGTCCTATGCGCTCTATCCGCATATGAGTGTGCGAGAGAATATGGGTTTCGCCCTGCGCTTTGCCGGCGCCAACAAATCCGAGATCGAGAGCCGGGTCGCCGAGGCCGCCCGCATCCTCGAGCTCGAACCGCTGCTCGATCGCCGCCCGGGCCAGCTCTCGGGCGGACAGCGCCAGCGCGTCGCCATTGGTCGCGCCATCGTGCGGCATCCCGACGTGTTCCTCTTCGACGAACCGCTCTCCAATCTCGACGCCGAGCTGCGCGTGCATATGCGCATCGAGTTGGCGCGGCTCCACAAGGAACTCAACACCACCATCATCTATGTCACCCACGATCAGGTCGAGGCCATGACCCTGGCCGACAAGATCGTGGTGCTGCGCGACGGGCGCATCGAACAGGTCGGTTCGCCGCTCGAACTCTATGACGATCCCGACAATCTCTTTGTCGCCGGTTTTATCGGCTCGCCGAAAATGAACTTTCTCGACGGCACGGCCGAGGCCGACGGCATCCGCCTCAAGGATTTCCCGGGCCAGGTCATTCCCTCGCCAGTCTCCCTGGAGGTCGGCACGGAGGTCACCATCGGCATTCGCCCCGAGCATTTCACACGTCAGGGCTCAGCTGCGCTGGACGTCAATGTCGAGATCATCGAACATCTCGGCGGTGAAACCTATGCCTATGCGCGCGATAAGGGGGCAGAGGTCATCACCATCGCAACTGGCAACGATCGCGATCTCAAGACTGGTGATCGCTACAAAGCCCATTTCGACCCCGCAGCGCTGCTGGTTTTCAATAGGGATGGTCAGCGCCTGCGTTGACGGCCGGTCGGCGCGTCCCCTTGGCCACGAAAGTCGGCAGGCGCGCGGGCGCCTGATCGATCAGTCCTGAACACGCGACGTGCTTTCCACAAGCGGCCTGCCATGCTCAGGTCGTGACCGGGGTAGCGGTGCTTCGATGTGCTGGGCCTTTGTACGGCCCACACCAAGATCGTCCAGCAACCAGTCTTCCGCATTCGTCAATTCACAAGGCAGCTTGGGCTTGGCCTCCGCAGGACCGAACAGGCTCCACATTGTACTGGCAATCTGCGACCACATCGTTGCGCGCCTGCCGTCTCCATCGCGTGCGGCAGCGCCTCTCTTGGATATTTCCTGCATGGATCACTCCTCAAACCAAAGATTGGCGGCAACCTGCCAAGAGAAGTCACATTCATCAAATGAATGTTTTGCTGGTTTATCATCGAAAAAGTAGATGTATCATGGCGTCATGCACGCTCTTGATACCGATTTCCTGCGGTCCTTCCTCGCCATCTCCGACACGGGCAGCTTTGGTGCTGCCGCGCAGAAGGTGAACAAGACCCAATCCACTATTTCCGCGCAGATGAAGCGGCTCGAAGAGACCCTCGGCGTTCCCCTGTTCGCCAAGGAGGGGCGCCGCAATCTGTTGACGCCCGAAGGCCTGCGCCTTCTCGAATATGCGCGCTCAATCGTGCGGCTGAATGAGGAGACCCTGAACGCCTTCAGGGCGCCGCGATTGGGTGGCTCAATCAAATTGGGCATCTGTGACGACTATGGCCAGACCTTCTTGTTGCCAGCCCTTGCGCGCTTCGCGCGTCGCTATCCGCAGATCGAGGTTGAAGTCGTCACTGCCGATAGTCCCACGCTACGTCGTCGGGCGGTTGTCGACTCCTTCGATGCCATTATCGTTTCGACGAAGTCGGGTGTTGAGGGGCTTGAATTGCTGCGCTTGGATCAGCTTTACTGGATCGGAGCGGAGGACCACACGACCCATCTGGAACCGCGTCTGCCCCTGGCCATGTGGTCCGAAGGGTGCCGCTGGCGCAGCATGGCTCTGGCTGCGCTCGCTGAGGCCGGCCGGCCCTATCGCGTCATGCACACCACATCCAATGCCTCGCTTTTGCGGGCGGTCGTGCGCGAAGGGCTGGCTATTACCGTGGGTCCAAAATGGTATCTCGAAAAGGGCCTCGTCTTGCTGTCCGAGATGAACCGGTCCTGCCCTCTGGGAGAGGACGGACTTGGCATCAAGATCATGAATCCGGACATGGACGAGCCGATCTCGACTTTTCTCGACTATGTCCGAACTTTTTTCAGCGACCGGGATCGGGCCGTGGCCTAGCCTGGAAACGGTTTGAAATGTTTGGAGAGCTTGAGCGTTTGCGCCTGATAATTTGAGCCCAGATCAGTGCCATAGAGCCGGTCCGGCTTTTCTGCCAGTTCCTCATAGATCAGCCGGCCAATGATCTGGCCGTGCCCGAGCAAAAACGGCACCTCGCGGCTCCTGACTTCCAGAACCGCGCGGCTGCCCGTGCCTCCGGCCGCCGAATGGCCGAAGCCGGGATCGAAAAAACCGGCATAGTGGACGCGGAACTCGCCCACCAGCGGATCGAAAGGCACCATTTCGGCTGCGTGGGTAGGGGGCACATGCACCGCTTCCAGGCTCACCAGAATGTAGAATTCATCCGGGTCCAGGATCAGCTCGCTTTGCCCATGGGCATGAAGCGGCTCCCAGAAATCGAGCACATCGAGCGCCGCCTTCTTGTCCACATCGACAACCGCAGTATGGCGCTTGGAGCGAAACCCGATCAGCCCATCACGACCCTGACCTTCAAGGTCGATAGACAGGGCAACGCCTTCGCCCACCGGCATGTCTCCGCCGATCACCAATGTATCTGTGGCGTGCAGTGCTCTGTGTTCGGCAATGCTGAGCCGGCTGTCCCCGCATCGAAACCGCATTTGCGACAGGCGGGATCCCGTGCGCACCAGGACAGGAAAGGTGCGCGGGCTGATTTCGAGATAAAGCGGTCCGGTATAGCCTGCTGGCAATTGGTCAAAGCCGCGCGCCCGGTCCCCGATCACCCGGGTAAATACATCGAGCCGGCCGGTCGAGCTCTTCGGATTGGCCGACGCGCTCACATCTTCCGGCAAGTCCAGGCTTTCTTCGAGCGGCACGAGATAGACGCAGCCGCGCTCCAGCACCGCGCCCTGGCTGAGGTCGATTTCGTGCAGCTTGAGGGCTTCGATGCGTTCGGCGACCGAATGATCGGGACCGGGCAGGAAGCTTGCCCGCACGCGATAGGCGGTTTTGCCCAATCTCAGGTCGAGGCTTGCTGGCTGCACCTGGTCCTCGTCGAAAGGCAGGGACACCCGGATCGCCCCCTCCCGATGCAGCCTTTCGATCAACCGCGCCGGAAAAACGCCCCTGGGCCAGCTGTCAGCCATGATAATCGATCCCATCCCCGCGACTGCTCTTCCCTAGCAACCTTCGGCAATTGACGCCAACTGCCAATTGGCCTTAGATCACAGCCCAGTGGTGATTTGGCCGGTCGCTTGCAGCCACTTAAAAGAAATAGCTAAAGACCGTTATGGAACCGGCCGCCATTTGCGGGCCGGTTTTTTGTTTAGAAGGCGCAGTGCAATGTCCAAGGCGAACAATCCCCTCCGCGATCCGAAGAAGCTCTCGGCGGCCACGCAGATGGTGCACGGCGGGGGCAAGCGCACTGAGTTTCACGAAACCAGTGAGGCCCTGTTCCTCAATTCCGGTTTTTCCTATCCCTCTTCCGAACATGCCGAACTGCTGTTCCAGGGCAAGGTGCCGGGCGGACACAATTACTCGCGCTTCGCCAACCCCAGCTATGACATGTTCCAGGATCGCATGGCCCTGATCGAAGGTGCCGAGGCGGCCCGCTGTTTCGCCACTGGCATGTCTGCGGTCACCAACGCGGTCATGAGCCAGGTGCGGGCTGGGGACCATATCGTGGCGTCTCAGGCGCTGTTCGGTGGCTGTCGCTATGTGGTGGAAGATTTCGCACCGCGTTTCGGCGTTGCTTCGACGCTGGTCGATGGTCGCGATCCGGCCAATTTTGCCGCCGCCATGCAGCCCAATACCAAGGTAGTCTTCATTGAGACCCCGACCAATCCGACCCTGGAACTGGTCGATATCGCCGCCGTGGCCGAAATCGCTCACGCTCATGGCGCCAAGCTCATTGTCGACAATGTCTTTGCCACAGCGCTCTACCAGAAGCCGCTGGAACTGGGCGCCGATATCGTCACCTATTCGGCCACCAAGCACATTGACGGCCAGGGCCGGGTCCTGGGCGGGATCGTGCTGGGTTCCAAGGCGATTATCGAGGGCGATGTCCACACCTTCTTGCGCCATACCGGTGCAACGCTCTCGCCTTTCAACGCCTGGGTGCTGACCAAGGGCCTTGAGACCTTTGCCCTGCGGGTCGAGCAGATGACCAATAGCGCCGAAAAGGTCGCGGCGGCTCTTTCCTCCCATCCCAAGGTCAACCGGGTGATCTATCCCCACCTTGAAAGCCACCCGCAATATGATCTGGCCAAGCGCCAGATGAAGCGCGGCTCAACCCTTCTGGCGCTGGACCTCAAGGGCGGTCAGGACGCTGCCTTCACCCTCTCCGACAGCTTGGCGGTGATCCTGATTTCCAACAATCTTGGCGACGCCAAATCGCTCATCACCCATCCGCGCACTACGACCCACCAGCGCCTGACCGAAGAGGTTCGCCTTGAAACCGGCGTCACCCCAGGCCTGTTGCGCCTCTCGGTGGGCCTTGAAGACCCTGACGATCTGATCGCCGATCTCATGTATGGGTTGGATCAGGTTTAACCATGGTGCTGGCGCGGCGCGAAACTATCGACTCTGCGTCTCCCTCCCCCCTTGAGGGGGAGGGTTGGGGTGGGGGGTGGTTCGGTGCGTCGCTGAGGGACCCCCTCCCTCGGTCCCTCCCCTCAAGGGGGAGGGACCGAGGGAGGGCACCTCGCCTTCGGCGCGCTAGATGGCTTTTGCCGCTGCTGGCGTCGGTTGTGGCGAGTATGACGTATACCCCTATTTCGGCTCAGCCGCTGCCCTATCATGCCGATCCCGATGCGCGCGAAATACTCCCCAGCCTCACGCCCATTCCGGCCATCCGTTTCCTCACCACAGCCGACTTTCCGCCGTTCAACTATCGCGATGAGAGCGGCGAACTGGTCGGTTTCAATATCGATCTGGCACGGCGCATCTGCGCCGAGGTTGATGTGGCCTGTACCATCCAGGTCTGGCCCTGGGATCAGGCCGCCGCGGCACTATCCGATAATCTGGGCGACGCCCTGATCGCCGGTCTCGCCATGACGCCGGAAAATGGCGAATTGTTCGATTTTTCCGCGACCTATCTGGCGCTTCCCGGCCGCTTCGTCACGCGGAAAGATGCCATAGCTGGTTTCCGCCCCGAGGGTCTGGCGGGCAAGCAGGTCGCGGTCCGTGATGGCAGCGCCCATGCCACCTTTCTCCAGCGCTATCTGCCCGGTGTTGAGGCCGTACCGTTCGACAGCGAACTGGCAGGTTTGGACGCAGTAAAATCCGGCCAGGTCGATGCCTGGTTTGGCGATGCCATGCGCGGCGCCTTCTGGCTCAATGACAATCTGGCCTGCTGCGGCTTTGCTGGCGAAGCCTATTTCCGTCCCGCCCTCTTCGGTGAAGGGTTCACAATCGCCCTGCCGGCCGGACACGACCCTGTGCGCCATGCCATCGACTGGGCTCTCGTCCGCCTCAAGCAAAACGGGGCCCTGGACGAGCTTTACCTCCGTTGGTTCCCCGTCGGGTTCTACTAAGCAGGATTTGAGGGCCGGCCCTCAGGCGATTGCGGCCACTCGACGCGGATTGCGCAGCATCAATTCGGCTATGAGCAGATTGGGCACCCAGCAGAGCCACGCAATTGCCGGATAGGCCACATCCATCGGGATGTCGAACATCATGCTCACCAGCAATTGGATGCGCAGCGTCACCGCAGCCAGAGTTAGGGCGATGGAGCGGATCATCCAGCGGCGGTGCGCCACCCGGTCTCCGCGCATGGCAAGGCCGATACCCCAACCCGTGGTGCTCAGCCACAAAACCGCGAGGATGCCGAACCCCCAGGATGCGACGGGGCCCGCTGCCGTATTCAGCGCCAGCCACAGCCCGCCCACGCCCGAGATCAAAATGGCCAGTCCATAGAGACGTCCGATGAGCCTATGCACAAATGGGCGCTTTTGGCGCAGGCCCTGCCAAAGCTGAAATGGCACCAGGGCCAGTGCCACTGGTGCGAAACCCACATGGGCGAAAAAGGCCAGCGGCCGCGCTTCGGCGTGATAGGCAACAAAGGCCATCGTGGCTTCTACGCCGCCGACCATGAAGCGCCAGGAAAAAACGGCAATTCCAAGTGCAAAGATCCAAAGCAGCGCATTGCGCCCCCAAACCATACCCGTCACCAACATTGACTGCTCCTCCGCTTGGCGCTTGACAGTGTAAAGCTGAACTGCCTTGACACTGTCAAGTGCTCTTGTTTAGTGGCACTATGACTATGTCTCTTGAAAAGTTGCGCCCCCGTCCCCAAGGCAATCTGCGTGAAACCCTGATCGAAGCTGGCCTGACCCTGCTAAAACGCGATGGCCTTTCCGGGCTTACTCTACGCAAATGTGCGGCACTGGCGGGCGTGTCCCATGCCGCTCCGGCACACCATTTCGATGGCGTGGCGGGACTGCTCGACGCCATTGCGGCGCGTGGTTTTACTATTTTTGCCGATGCCATGGAGGCCGAAGCCGCGCGCGGTCCGGACGAGCCGCGCGCGCGTCTTGAGGCAATTTGTGTCGCCTATTTTGAGTTCGCCAAAGCCCATCCTGACCTGTTCGACCTGATGTTCCGTCAGGTCTGGCCGATTGGCGGGCGCGCCGAGGAGCTGGGCGTGGCCGGCGCCCGCGCTTATGGTGTGCTGGTCAGCGCCTGCGCGCCCTTTGTGCCGCCCGGCACCGATCCGGGCGTGGTTGAGTCCCAGGTCTGGTCGCTCATTCACGGCTATGCCGTGCTGGTCTTGGTGGGCAAATTGGGTGCCAATCGGCCCATTGTTCCCGTAGCCGAAGTGCTGGCGCTTCTGCAGCGCCTGGAACTGCCGGCCTAGGCGTCTAGGCCGGCAGGCGCCTGTGCCGGGCCCGGGCGGCCACTTCGATGGCCGCGGTGGTCAACCGATCAAGGCTCAGCTGGTCGCGCAGCATTTCCAGGAACCGCAATTCTTCCTGCTCCAGATGCAGGTCCACCGCCGTCACTTCCACGGCCAGCGCATAGGCGGTGTCCTGCAGTTTTTCAGGCAGCGCGTCGATGGCGTTTTCAATCACCCGGTCCAGCCCATCGGGCCCGTTCAGGATATCGGCACAATCATTGGCCACCGCTGCCAGACGGTCTCTCTCGAAACCCTCAAAGACCGGCAGCCGGTCGATCAGCGCGGCAATGCGGACCAGTTCCTTCTCGCTCATGGCGCTGTCGGACGAGGCAGCAACGATCATCAGGTGAATGAGGGCGTCTTGAGCGGTAGTCATCTTGTGGTTCCCGATTGCGGTCGAGACCAAGAACTAGGCCCTCGCACCGGTCTGCGCAACCACCTGCGACATTGACGTCCGCCCGGTTCCGGTGCAATGACCGGGCTCCGTCTTTTCCCAGATTACTTCGAAAGGCTGCCACCCCGTGTCGCCCGCCACTTTGCCCGCCCTGGACCCCGATTTCTTCGCGCCCGCTGAGAATGCGCGCGCCTGGCCGTTCGAGGAAGCGCGCAAACTGGTCAAACGCCTGGAAAAGTCGGGCAAGGGCGAAGCCGTGTTCGAAACCGGCTATGGTCCCTCGGGTCTGCCCCATATCGGCACCTTCGGCGAAGTGGCGCGCACCACCATGGTGCGGACCGCTTTCCGCCTCTTGACGCGCGATGAAATCCCGACGCGGCTCATCTGCTTTTCCGACGATATGGACGGCATGCGCAAGATACCGGACACCGTCCCCTCCAAGGAGGCGATGGAGCCGCATCTGCAAAAGCCGCTGACTGCGGTGCCCGATCCCTGGACCAATGAATACGCCAGCTTCGGTGAGCACAATAACGCCATGCTGCGCCGGTTCCTGGACACATTCGGCTTTAATTACGAATTCGCCAGCGCCACCGACTATTACAAGTCGGGCCGCTTTGACGAGGTGCTGCTGCGCGCCGTCGAACGCTATGACGATATCATGCAGGTGATGCTGCCCACGCTCGGCGCCGAGCGTCAGGCCACCTATTCGCCCTTCCTGCCGATCTCCCCCATTTCCGGGCGCGTCCTCTATGTGCCCATGAAGGAGATCAACGCCAAGGACGGCACGATCACCTTCGCAGACGAGGATGGACGCGACACCACCCTGCCGGTCACCGGCGGCCATGTGAAGATGCAGTGGAAGCCCGATTTCGGCATGCGCTGGGCCGCGCTCGATGTCGATTTCGAAATGTTCGGCAAGGACCACCAGACCAATCAGCATATCTACGACAAGATTTGCGCGATCCTGGGTGGCACGCCGCCAGAGCATTATGTCTTTGAGCTGTTCCTGGATGCCGAAGGGCAGAAGATTTCCAAGTCCAAGGGCAATGGCCTGACCATTGACGAATGGCTGACCTATGCGCAGACGGAAAGCCTGGGGCTCTACATGTTCCAGAAGCCGCGCGTCGCCAAGCGCCTGCATTTCGACGTCATTCCGCGCGCCGTGGACGAATATTTCGCCCATGTCGCCGCCTATGAGCGGCAGGATGCGGCTCAGCGCCTCGAGAACCCGGCCTTCCACGTCCATTACGGCAATGTGCCCAAGGTCGATATGCCGGTCACTTTCGCACTGCTGCTCAATCTGGCGACGGCCTCCAACCCGGAAACGCCCGAAGTCATGTGGGGCTATATCTCGGCCTATGCGCCGGGCGTCTCGGCCAAGACCCATCCGCATCTCGATGCCCTGGTCGGCTACGCCATGCGCTATTTCCGCGATTTCGTCGAAAAGACCTATCGGGCGCCCGACGATGTCGAACGTGCCGCGCTCGAGGCCCTCTCGGACGCCTTTGCCGCCCTGCCGGCCGATGCGACCAACGAGACCATCCAGAACGCGGCGCTGGACGTGGCGCGCCATATCGAGCGCTACCAGGATCATTCCAAGAAGAGCCCCACCGGCGGTCCCGGCGTCTCCGGCGACTTCTTCCAGATGCTCTACCAGGTGCTGATCGGGCAGGAACGCGGTCCCCGCTTCGGCTCCTTCGCCGCGCTCTATGGCGTTGAGAACACCCGCAAGCTGATCGGCAAGGCGCTGGCTGGCGAATTGCTGGCGGCCTGACAAGCATAGGGCGGGAGGTTACTCTCCCGCCTCGCGACTCCCTTCAAAGGCCAGAAGGTCGCCCGGTTGGCACTGCAGATATTGGCAGATGGCCTCCAGCGTCTCAAATCGGATGCCCTTGACCTTGCCTTGCTTGAGCAGGCTCAGATTGGCTTCGGTAATGCCGATAGCCTGAGCCAGATCCTTGGACTTGACGCCACGTTGCGCCAGCACGACGGCCAGATTGACTTTGATCGGCATGGCTAGACGAATTGGCTGTTTTCTTCGGCCAGGGCCGCTGCGCGTCGCATTGTCCAGGTGGCCGCAAGAAAGGTGGCCGCGAACAGCACGAACAGCGCCGTGTCGCTGCCCAATTGCAGCACCAGTCGGCGGCCGCCTGCCGGCGCGTCCCAAGTGAGGTAAAGGCTGAGCAGGGCGCCGATCAATGGCTGGATCAACGCGCTGGCGCCGACACCAATGGCAAAGTCGCGCAGACCGGCAATGGCGCTGGCCGAGAACACTTCACCGGCCGCGAAGGCGATGAATGTCTGGCGGACCCGCAATAGGCCCCAGACCAGCAGTCCCATGGGGATCAGGCCCAGAATTGCCGCGCCCGCGCGCTTGCCTAAATCCAGTTCTAGACCCACCGGCAGTCCTGGCACCGCGCGACCCCATAGATCGTCGGGAACGATACCGGCCCAGAACCCGATCAGCCCGATTGGCAGCAGTGCGGCGATGATGCCGGCTATGACCGCCAATGTCAGAAAGAACCGTTTTTCCCTTTGGGACGGCAGGGCCGCGGGGGGCGTGGACATAACTTCAATCATCATCGGTCTCCGGTTTGCATAGACGGAAACAACCCCAAAAATTATCGTTTGACAATAAGAAATTTTCGCAGCACGAAATGGCGCCGTTATCAAACGGAGATTGAGACGATGATATGCAAACGATACGTCCTGGTCGCGGCCGCACTGGCACTGGCCGTTTTGCCCCTGCCGGTTCAAGCGCAACAAAGTTCGGGCAGCATCACCATTGCCCAGGTGATGGACGCCATGGAGAACGCGCCGCACAATGATCACGCCCGGCAGGTTCTCACCGCCTATTTCTCGGGGATCGGGGAAACCACTGGCGTCCTGTTCAGGCAGGCGCGGAGCGAGGGCCTGCTGCCGGTCGGTTGCGGCGGGTCGATGAGTCTCAATTGGGACGGCGTTGCTGATGCCCTCAGGGCCGCGGCGCCAGATGCCAGTCAGTGGCAAACTACACCGGCAACACCGATCATCGTCACCGACATGCTGGCACGGGCGGGGTGTGACTAGCGGCGTGCGCTGACTAAACCAGTACCTTTCTGAAAAACACCACGCGCTGGGTTTCCTCAAAGCCCAGCGCGCGGTGCATGTCCTGGCTTACAAAATTGTCCGGCGAGGTATCCGAGGCAAATTCCGTGCAGCCATGTTCCCGGGCCCAATCTTCAACGGCCGAAACCAGTGCCCGCGCCACGCCTTGCCCCCGCGCCTCCGGCCTCACGAAAATTCCTTCGAGAAACGCCACCGGCGAGGTCTTGCAGCCATTCACATAATCGCGTCGCAGCGCCGCCTCGGTAAAGCCCAGCGCCGTCCCCTCGTCACTGCGGGCGATCAGGTTGACCGTCTCTCCGGCATCCGCCAGCAATCGGGCAATATCGGCCGCATGCGCGCCGTTCCCGCCGCTCGGCCATAGCGCTGTCCGCATGGCCACCCAGTCTGCGGCATCCGCCGCTACGGCCCGCGCGATCCTCACTGGCTCGCCCAGATGATCCGCGCCATCCACTCGATATCGGCAATATCGAACAGGCGTGGTTCATAGGCCGGATTGATCGAATGCAATTCGATCTGCTTGGCGCTCTGCCGGGCCAGGATTTTGGCCATCACCTCGCCCTCGCGCGTCTTGACCACGACGCGGTCGCCGCGACGGACCTGCTCGGTCGGCGAGACGACGATCCGGTCGCCCTCACGATAGAGCGGCTCCATGCTGTCGCCCGATATTTCCAGTGCGTAAATGCCGTCTTCGTCCGGCGTGGGCAGCGCCACCTCGTCCCAGCCATGGCCCACCGGATGTCCGGCGCTATCGAAGAAGCCGCCATGGCCCGCTTGCGCCAGACCCAGCAGCGGAATATTGCGCAAATGCGTTTCCGAAAAGCCACGCGGCATCGCGCTGAACGACCCCGTGCCGGTCAGGAAACTGTCGAAGCTCTCGCCCGTGGCTTCCAGTATCTTGGAAATGCTTTCGGTGGAGGGCCAGCGCTCGCGCCCGTCCTTGCTGATTCGCTTGGAGACATTGAATGCCGTGGCATCAAGGCCAGCCAGCTTGGCCAGCGCCGATACCGACACGCCCTGCCGGCGCGCCAAGGCGTCAATACCATCCCAGATGGACCGGTGTGAAAGCATGCCAATGCCGAAGTGAGGAAATTTATCTTAGCGCGGAAAACAATCCTACATTAGGGACGCCTATACATCTTGTAAAGACATTCCATCCGCTTTACCCCGCCATCAGTGCGCATCGTGTGTCCGAGGGTCTCCATGTTGAAAATGCCCGATCTGATCTACAAGGTCGCGACCGGCGCCAGTTTTGCGCCTGCGCGTCTGTCCGGCCACTTCAGGGGCATGCCGATCGATGCAACCGATGGCTACATGCATTTTTCGACAGCCGCGCAATTGGCCGAAACCTTGCGGCTGCATTTCAAGGGCGAGGCCGATCTGGTGCTGCTGGCCGTGCGCACCGCCGATCTAGGCGACGATCTGGTCTGGGAGCCGTCTCGCGGCGGGCAGTTATTTCCCCACCTCTATGGCGGTCCGCTCGATCTTGGCGCCGTGGCCTGGGAGGAGGCCATCAGCGTTGAAGCCGACGGCCATTGCGTTCTGCCGGAGGCCGTCAAATGATCTTCTCGGCACTTTCGCCCTTGCTGCGGAACGCGGGCCTGGCCAGTCTGACGCGCGACACCCTGTTGCGCATGGACCCTGAAACGGCCCATGGCGCGACCATCACGGCGCTGCGCCTGGGCCTCGCCCCGCAGCAGGAGCATGCCGATCCGCCGGAACTGGCGATAAATCTGTGCGGGCTGGATCTGAAGAACCCCGTCGGCATGGCGGCCGGCTTCGACAAGAATGCCGAGGTTCCGCGCCCCCTGGCGCTGATGGGTTTTGGCATGGTCGAAATCGGCACGGTGACGCCGCGCCCGCAAACGGGCAATCCCAAGCCGCGCCTCTTCCGTGTCGCCCCGGCCGAGGGCGTCATCAACCGCATGGGTTTTAACAATGAGGGTCACGAGGCCGTCTTTGCGCGCCTCAAAGGCCTGCGCGTGCCTGCGGCGCTCGGCGTCAATATCGGCGCCAACAAGGATAGCGATGATTTCGTCGCCGATTACGTTCTGGGCGTTCGGCGCTTCGCCGATCTGGCCGATTATCTCACGGTCAATATTTCCTCGCCCAATACGCCGGGGCTGAGAAATCTCCAGGCCGACGAGGCTCTGCGCCGCCTTCTGGGCGAGGTGCTGTCGGCCCGCGCCAAGGCGAAAACCCGCGTGCCCGTGCTGCTCAAGGTTGCGCCCGATCTGGATGAGGCGGGCATGGATGGCATTGCCCGGGTCATTCTGGACACCGACCTGGACGGTTTGATCGTCTCCAATACGACCATTTCGCGCGATCCCGTGCTGGGCCTGGAAAATGCCGCCGAAGCCGGTGGCCTCTCCGGCAAACCGCTCTTTGCGCTCTCCACCCGGCGCCTTGCGCAGATGCGCCAGCGCGTTGGCACGCTCCCCATTGTGGGCGTCGGCGGCATTCATTCTCCCCAATCGGCCCTGGCCAAGTTCGAGGCCGGAGCCGACGCCATCCAGCTGTATTCGGCGCTGGTCTTCGGCGGCCTCGATCTGCTCGATCGTATCAAGCGGGGCCTGCTCGCCGGTATTCGCGCCGCGGGCAAGAAAAACATTTCCGAACTGGTGGGGACCAGGGTCGAGGACTGGAGCTCAGGCCGCGCTGAATAGCGTGGTCTTCTTGCGCTCAAGCGCCCACCAATAAATGCCGCCGCGCGCCAGGAACCAGGCGTGCATGGCTGCCCACAGGCCCCAATTGCCCCAGTCGCGCAATGCTAGGGCCGCGGCCACAAACACCACCAGCGACACGAGCATGCCGTTGCGCATCACCACGTTCTGCGTGGTGCCGATCAAGACACCATCATAGACCACGGCCGGCATGAAGGTCAGCGTGCACAGCACCGCCACCGGCAGGAATTCCAGGGCATAGGCGCGCACTTCTTCATTGGTGGTCATGAAGCCGATGACCCAGGGCGCGCCCAGATACCATGCCGCACCCAGTCCAAGCGCTATCACCAGCCCCCAAAGCATCGACAGACGATAGGCCTGGTCATAGGCCGGCCCCCAATTGGCACCGACCGCCTTGCCGGTCAGTTGCTCGGCCGCCTGGGCAATACCGTCCAGGAAAAAGGCAACGATCATGAGCAGGTTCAGCAGCAGCGCATTTGCGGCCAGCGCCACCTCGCCCATGCGCGAGCCCTGGGCAGCAAACCAGGCATAGGCGCCCATCAGCGCCAGCGAGCGGATCATCAGGTCGCGGCTGAGGCCAAACATGCGTCTGACGGCCACCGCATCGCCCAGTTCCCCCGGCGCGATGCGGGAAACCAGATTTGCCATGCCACCATAGTGCCGCACCAGAATGGCAAGGCCGAGCGTGGCTGCCACCGCCTGTCCGGCCAGCGTGCCCATGGCGGCCCCGGCCACGCCCCAGTTCAGGGCATAGACGAATGCAATGCTGCACACGATGTTTATGCCATGCAGCACCAATTGCAGCAGCATGCCGGTGCGGGCCGCCGCCCGGCCGTAGAACCAGCCCAGCAGCGCATAATTTACCATCGAAAAGGGCGCGGACCAGATGCGCACGAAGTAATAGTCCGCAAGGGCCGTGCCGACGCCCGCCTCAGGCGCTAATAGTCCATTGGCGGCCCACAGGATCGGACCGGCCAGTGCGATCATGGCCGCGCCGATCCCGAGGCCAAGGATCAGCGCCCGGCTCACATGCAGCAGTCCATGCCGCGGGTCACGCGCGCCCACCGATTGCGCCACCAGGCCCGCTGTGCCGATGCGCAGGAAATAGGCCATCGAAAACAGAACGTCGAAGACCAGCGCCCCGAGCACCAGCCCGCCGAGAAGCGCCGCATCGCCCAGCCGCCCGACAACCGTAATATCCACCAGGCCCACCACCGGCTCGGTGATAAAGGCGATGGAGGCGGGCAGGGCGATGGACCAGACATCCTTGCTACGGACGTCGAATGGATATTGCGGACGGGTGGTCATGGGGAAAACTCGAAAAGGCGGAAATAGCTTTTAGGCGCCATCCAATCGCCGGATCAATCCCGATCCTCTACCCCGCCACCTCGAGCGCAAAGATCACGTCCGCCCGGTCGCGCGACCCTTCCACCAGATCATAGTTTGGAAGATCGTTGCGCGCGATATGCGCGCGATTGCGCTCCTGGGTGAAAAGCCCTTCCTCGCCATGCCGCTTCATCAGCCGATCCCTGACCGTCTCGCGCGGCACGTGAATGAAAACCGCATAATCGAGCAGCGACTTCACCCCGGCCCACGGCCCCTGCGTCAGCAACAGATAATTGCCCTCCACGATCAGCACTTTCGCCTCCGGCGCCACGGTGAAGGCATTGTCCACAGTGTCCTCAATCCTGCGGCTATAGCCCGGTCCGCTCACCGCTTCGGTCGCATGCCTGAGGTGATGCAGGAAGCTGACAAATTCCGCGCCCTCGAAAGTGTGCGGTGCGCCCTTGAAGTCGGTCTGCCCCATGGCTTCGATCTTGGCATGCTTCATGTGAAAGCCATCCATGGGCACCAATGCGGTGCTGCCGGGCCTGACCGCGTTGAGCATGGCCACCAGTTCGGCGGCCAAAGTCGATTTGCCGGTGCCCGGGCCGCCGGCAATGCCGATGGCGATGCGCTTGCCTTCTGCCTTGCTTTCCATGTCCAGAACATGCGGCACCAGGCGCGAGAGCATTTCGGGCGGTGTCAGACGAATGGTTTCGGGCACGCCTGGTTCCTCCTTGGTATGGCCGGCAACGATCATATAGGCTCCACCCTGATTTGCAGCAGGTGAGTGGTGCCAAACGTCTCTCTTCCCACCGTCATATCCGGCTGGTTTGCCGCGCGCGGCTGGTCTGCGCGCCCGCACCAGCTCGACGTTCTGGCCTCCTACCAGTCCGGCGCCAGCCAATTGCTCATCGCCCCGACCGGTGCCGGCAAGACCCTGGCCGGTTTCCTGCCCACGCTCAGCGACCTGGTGGATGGCAGGTTCGACGGGCTCCACACCCTTTATATTTCCCCGCTCAAGGCTCTGGCCGTCGACGTCCAGCGCAATCTCTCCAACCCAATCGCTGAAATGGGCCTGCCCATCAGCGTCGAAACCCGCACCGGCGATACCTCCGCGGCCAAGCGCGCCCGACAACGCGTCAAGCCGCCGCAAATCCTCTTAACCACGCCTGAGCAATTGGCCCTGCTGACCTCCCATCCGCAGGCCGAATTGATGTTCGGCTCGCTGCGCCGCGTGGTGCTGGACGAGCTGCATGCCCTGGTCACCTCCAAGCGCGGCGATCTATTGGCGCTCGGCCTCGCCCGACTGGCGAAACTGGCGCCCGATCTGCGGATAACCGCCCTCTCGGCCACTGTGGCGCGGCCCGACCTGCTGCGCGACTGGATCGCCCGGCCGCTGCCGGACCGACAGACCGATCTATTGACTATGAAGGGCGGTGCGCCACCGCAACTGGCCATTCTCGAAACCGAGCAGCGTCTGCCCTGGGCCGGCCATTCGGCCACCTATGCCCATCGCGAGCTCTACGAAACGATCAAGCGGCACAAGACCACCTTGCTCTTCGTCAACACCCGCTCGCAGGCCGAAATGCTGTTCCAGGGATTGTGGGACATCAACGAGGACATGCTGCCTATAGCCCTGCACCATGGCTCGCTCTCGGTAGAACAGCGCCGCAAGGTCGAGGCAGCCATGGCCTCGGGCAAACTCAAGGCCGTCGTCTGCACCTCCACTCTGGACCTCGGCATCGACTGGGGCGATGTCGATCTCGTCGTGCAGGTCGGCGCCCCCAAGGGCTCTTCGCGCATGCTGCAGCGCATTGGCCGCGCCAATCACCGGCTCGATGACCCGTCCCAGGCCCTCCTCGTGCCCTCCAATCGCTTCGAGGTACTCGAATGCGAAGCGGCGGTCGAGGCCGTGGCCGAAGGCCATCAGGATAGCGAGGACCCGCTGCCGGGCGGCTATGATGTGCTCGCCCAGCATGTCTTGGGCATGGCCTGCGCCGAGCCCTTTCTGGCCGACGATCTTTATGCCGAGGTGACGCGCGCCTGGCCCTATCGCGACCTCACCCGCGAAAAGTTCGATCGCGTGCTCGATTTCGTCGCCACCGGCGGCTATGCCCTCAGGGCCTATGAGCGCTATGCGCGCCTCAAGCGCACCCAGGACGGGCTTTGGCGTATCGCCAATCCGCAGGTGGCCCAGCAATACCGGCTCAATATCGGCACCATCATTGAAGAACCCATGGTCCGCGTGCGTCTGGTCCGCGCCCGCGGCCTCAAACAGGGCCGCACCACCGGACCCATCGGCGCCGGGGGCAGGGTGCTGGGCGAAATGGAGGAATATTTCTTCGGCACGCTCTCGCTCGGCGATACCTTCATGTTCGGCGGCGAAATCGTCGCCTTCGAGGGCATGAAGGACAATGAGGCCTTCGTCTCCCGCGCCTTTTCCAAGGACCCGAAAATCCCGTCCTATATGGGCGGCAAATTCCCGCTCTCCACCTATCTGGCCGAGCGCGTGCGTCGCATCATGGATAGTCCCGGCGAATGGAGCAAACTGCCTGATCAGGTCGGCGATTGGCTGCGCCTGCAACGCGATCTTTCCGTCCTGCCCCGTCGCGATAGCCTGCTCGTTGAGACCTTCCCGCGCGGCACCAATAATTTCCTGGTCTGCTACCCCTTCGAGGGGCGGCTGGCCCATCAGACCCTGGGCATGCTCCTCACAAGGCGGCTGGAACGTCTGCGCGCCCGCCCGCTCGGCTTCGTCGCATCCGAATATGCGCTGGCCATCTGGGGGTTGGGCGATCTCTCCGCCCTCATCCGCACCAATCGCCTCAGCCTTGATGAGCTGTTTTCCGAAGACATGCTGGGCGATGATCTGGAAGCCTGGCTCGATGAGTCAGCGCTGATGAAGCGTACCTTCCGCAATTGCGCCATCATCGCCGGTCTTATCGAGCGCCGTCATCCGGGCAAGGAAAAGACCGGGCGGCAGATCACCATGAGTTCGGACATCATCTATGACGTGCTCTACCAGCACGAGCCCGATCACATCCTGATCGAAGCCACCCGCCGCGATGCTGCCCGCGGCCTGCTCGATATCGAGCGCCTGGGCCAGATGCTGGCCCGCATCCGCCATCACATCGTCCACAAGCCTCTTGCGCAAATCTCCCCGCTGGCCGTGCCCGTCATGCTCGATATCGGCAAGGAACCGATTTTCGGGGAGGCCCGAGAATCAGCTATGGCTGATGCAGCCGAGGAGCTTCTCAGGGAAGCGACTGGCGAAGTTTGATCCCTCTTCACCTCTCCCTCTGGGGGAGAGGTCGGCGCATGGCGCTGGGTGAAGGGGCCTTCAAAGAGAACACAGTCAGTGCATAACCTAGCCGCAGCCTCTGAACTCATTGAGACCCCCGTGCTGCGCTTTGCCGGCCATAATTTCGAGCCTTTGCCCTCGGGTGCCCTTTATTGGCGGGCGCGCGAAACGCTGCTCGTGGCGGATCTTCATTTTGAGAAAATGGCCAGTTTCGCCCGGCGGGGCCAAATGCTGCCACCCTACGATACGGGCATGACGCTGGCCCGGCTCGAAACCGATCTTCGCCGCACCGGGGCGCGGCGGCTCATCGCGCTGGGCGACAGCTTCCACCGGCCTGAGGCTGCCACCTGGCTCACACCTGCCGATCGGATGCGGCTCGACGCCATCACCGATGCGCTCGATTGCGTCTGGCTCTCCGGCAATCACGATCCGGCGCCGCACGCCATCGGCGGCACCTGCTTGCCCGAACTTGAACTGGATGGCCTGCGGCTCACTCACGAGCCGCAAAAAGGGCGCACCGGGCTTGTCGCCGGCCATCTGCACCCGGCCGCCCGCATTGCCATCAATGGCCGCGTCACACGAAAACCCTGCTTCGTGCACGATAATCGCCTGCTGATATTGCCCGCTTATGGCGCTTCCACCGGTGCTCTCAACATTTTATCCCCCGCCTTTACGGGCCTATTCAATTGGCCGGCGCTCGAAGTGGTCATGCTGGGCCGCGACCGCACCTATCCAGTGCCGGTCAAACGCCTGGTTGGCGGGTGAACTGGTTGGCCGCGAACCGGATTTCGGCTCCTGCGTCCCCTCGCCCCTCCAGGGGAGAGGGCCAGGGTGAGGGGTGAGGCCCATCAAGTGAGGCGATAAGCTGACCTCAATCCGGTCCCATCGCGCCACCTTTCCCCAATGGGAAGAAGAATAGGCCTACCGCCGGAACAACACCCCGCCCAGCCAGCCGGTAAACAGGGCCAGCACCACGCAGGCCAGGCCGTATAGCAGCGGCTGTTGCGTCGACGAGAGCGCGAGAAAACGCTCGAACCCGATCTTGCGCACCGCAAATCCGTCCGACTTTCGCGCAACGATCTCGCCATTCTTGAACACGTAGGTCTGGGCGATATAGGGGCCCGGCGGGGCATTGCTGGGCAGCGTGAGCTGCGCCGAATAAAAAGTGTCCGAATGGAAGAGCACGCCGGTCTCCTGCACGCCGAACAATCCGTCCTGCGCCATCAGGCGGATCAGCTCATGCCCAAAGGTCAGCGTCTGCCACCAGCCGGCAGGATTGGGCGAAATGGCATGGGACTCGGGCAGGATATAATTGGTGGTCAGCGTGTTCACATCGGTAATGTCACGCAGCCTGTTGCTGGAAAGCACGTGGAAATAGCTCGGAAAGCTGTCGAACTCGACCTGTTCGGTATTGAGCCAGATGCCGAAATTATTGGTCTTCTTGCGGGCCACGCGGTCCTGCCGGGGACCAAGCACCACCACTACTACCTGGAACGGACCCTCCACATATTTCTGCTCGGCCCCTGCATCGGGCGCTATCGAGCCGAAAAAGGTCAGCTTCTCGCCGTCGAAACTGGACGTGATCTGCACCGTTTCGGTGGAAACGCTGGAAAACAGCCTCTCGGCGGCTGCCGGCAAAGCAGCGCTGACAAGCAGAAGCAGTGCGAGGAGACAACGGATCATGGCACGATACTCGTCACGGCCATGGAGAAAATATCCTCCGGCGCCAGCACCAGTGACAGGCCGAAGCGGATGGCGACCGCGAGCACCAGCAGCGCCAGCAATCCGCGCAATTGTTCGCCCCGCAAATGCTTGCCCGCCGCTGCGCCAAATTGGGCCCCGGCAACGCCGCCAACCATCAGGCAGAAGGCCAGAAGAATATCCACGCTCTGGCTCTGGACGGCATGCAGCACCGTTGTTGCGGCCATCATCGCCACCACCTGCGCCAGCGAGGTGCCGATAACCACCGAGCCGGGCACGCGCAAAAGATAGACCAGCGCCGGCACCATGATGAAGCCGCCGCCAATACCCAGCAGCGAACCGACAAAACCGATGAACAGCCCGATCAGCAGCACTGGCAAGACGCTGATATAGAGCCGGCTCTTCTTGAAGCGAACCCGCATGGGCAGACCATGGATCCAGCTATGCTGGTTGGGCAGGCGCTCGCGCACCACCACGCCCTGGCGGCGCTTGAGTAGCGCCCGCACCGATTCCTGCAGCATCAGCACCCCGACAAAGCCGAGCAGAACCAGAAAGCCCAGGGCGATGATCAGATCGAGTTGGCCCGCGCTGCGCAGCAGATCGAAAGCGGCGACGCCCCCAAAGGCGCCCAATATGCCCGACAGCACCAGATACATGGCCAGATGCAGGTCTACCCCGCCCCGTCGGTAATGGCTGAGCGCCCCTGATGTCGAGGCCGCCACCACCTGTCCGGTCACCGAGGCCACCGCAACCGCGGTCGGCACGCCGGAGAAGATCAACAGGGGCGTCAGCAAAAACCCGCCGCCAACGCCGAACAGCCCGGACAAAAAGCCCACGGCCCCTCCGATCCCCACGAGAAAGAAGAGGTTCACGGAAAGCTCGGCTATCGGCAGATAGATCTGCAAGACCAGGGTCCCGTAAATGGATGTCGCCGGTCATCCTACAGGACGGTCCGTCAACAAGAGGTAAGGCCCCGCACCAGCCAGCAAAAAAACATTGTGGCCCGGGCTTACGTCCGGGCCATGACACTGTCAAATGCAGATATCGGCTAAACCGGCTGGCTGCCCAATACGGCCAGCAGGCGTGGATTGATTGTCCCGCTTTCGCTCATCCCGGTGCCGCGCTCGAAGGCCCTGATCGCCTCGCGTGTCTTGGGCCCGGCAACGCCGTCGGCGGTGCCCACGTCAAAGCCCAGCTTGCCCAGCGCCTGCTGCACCCTGGCAATCACATCCCTGCTGCCAATGGCCTCGCCGGGGTCGAACGCATCCGACCAGGTCCCGATCGGCGCGAAATTGGCCGCCAGGTCCACCGTCTCGATACGCCAATTATCCACCTCATCGCCGATGCGGCTGACCGCCTCGGCGGTGAGCGATTTGGCAATGTCGTCGCGGGCCTTGGCCGCATCCTGATCGCCATTGCGGGCCGCTAGCGAGAACCACTTATAGGATTGTTCGAAATCCTGCTCCACGCCCAATCCGCGGGCATAAAGCATGCCCAGATTGAACTGGCTGTCGGTCATCCCGTGATTAGCGGCCTGAGTGAACCACTCTGCGGCCAGCTCGAATTCCTGATCGCCAAGCTCGCCACCGGCATAGAGCGCTGCCAGATTGTGCATGGCCATGCGGTTGCCCGCCTCGGCGCTGCGCTGATACCAGAGCCGGGCCTGTTCAAGGTCTTTTTCGACGCCATTGCCCATCTCATAGAGATTGCCCAGGCGGTATTGCGCCGGCACGAACCCCTGCGCAGCGGACCGCTCATACCAGCGCGCCGACTCTTCGAGGTTCTTTTCCATCACCCGGCCTTCACCCAGAATGGCGGCAACCTCGAATTGCGCCTTGGCATTGCCATTGGCCGCCGCCTGCCGCAATTCGAGCGGCCCGATCGCCTCGGGCGGCAGATCGAAAGCCTCGGCCGGCGCCGGGTTCGCGGCCGGCCCGATGGAACCGGTAACCGCCGGCGCCTCCTCACTCGCCTCGACCGATGCAAGGGCAATGCGCCCGCTGCTGGCCGTCAGCGTCGGTGGTATGGGCGTGGTCGGCGCGGTTCTGTTGGCGCGCGAAAAACTCATCGGCTCACCGGGATTGATCGAGCCGGTCGCGGTGGTATCGACCAGATCGATAACGCGCGGCGGTATGACGCTTGAAACGTCATCGGACGGCGCCGGATTGTCCGTTGCAGGCTGGGCCGGGACCGTCGCGGCGGGCGTGGCGGTAGCCGGTGCCGGCGCCATGCGCTGCATGACCAGATTGAGCGCCAGCATCGATACAGCGACAAGCGTAGCGGCAAGCAGCAAGGGTCGGCGGTGGCGGGTGAGAAAGCCCGGCTGTTTCGCTTCGTCCGTCTCAGTCAGCCCCGGAGCCTCTATATGCGGCGGGGCCTTCTCCGTTTTGGCCTTCTTTTCGCGGCGCTTCGGTTTTTCCGGTTCGGGTTCGCGAACCGCGTCGGCCTTGGGCGCGCTGGGTGCCATGGCCGGCTCGGCGGTCTCTATGTCCTTGCGCGAACGCACACGCGCCAGGGCCCGGCCGATAATCGAATTGGTCTGGCCTTGGGCGTCTTCTTCCTGCCTGGCCCGCTGTGCCCGGCGCGCTGCCGCCACAAAAGTGCTGGTATTCGAGCTTGTGGCGGGCGCCTGCTCGGCCTTGCTTTCCACCGGCTGTGCGGCACGCGCAAAAGGATCGGCGTCAAGCTCGGCAAAGCTCGAACGCGGCCGTGGCGGACGCTCTACCTTGCTCGGATCGAAGGAGGGTGCTGCCTCCGGCGCCGAACGGGTCGCCGGCGCAAGCGGCACCGAACTCCGGCCTGCCGCGCCACTCAGCGCAGAGCGAACCGGCGTCTTGTCGCCAAAGCCCTTGTCCACCAGCGGCGCATCATCAGCCGGATTTTCCGGCATGCTATCACGCTGGTCATTGGTCAGCCCGGCCAGAATGGAATCGAGTTTGCCCGTATCGGGCGCCGAGGCCTGGAGCGCCTGCAGGAACTGGTTGTCCGCATCCGCTTCCACTGATGGCGATGAGGGCGGCGGGGCCTTGGGCGCTGCCGCTCTGGTTTCCGGCGCAGCCGCAATGCGCGCCGTTTCTGCGCTGCCCGGGCCACTGGCGCGCGCCGACTCCTGCCTGTTCGACAGAATGGCCTCAAGCCGGGTCAGTCGCTCGGCCGTTTCCCGGCCGGCGGTATTGAGCAGCGCCGCCATGCGCTTTTCCAGCGCGTCGAAGGTCTCGCCCTTGCTTGCCGGCGCATGGCTCAGGGCCTCGGTGGCCCGCGCCGCAACCAGATCGGCCAATTGCTCGTAATCGGGCGTCTTGCCGGCCGATTTGATCAGGCCCGTAATGCGGTCCTCTATGCTTTTCAGGCTATCGGGCCCAAACATGGCGACCGGCGCCGGCGCCTTGCTCCTCACCGCTTCGCTGGTGCGTTCGGCCACCATATTGGCCAGCGATTCAAAATCGGGCTGTTCTGCAGCGCCCTGCTGGCGGGCCAGTGCATCCAATTGCGCTCCGGCCTCGTCCATGCGCGTCATCAGACGTTTGAGCTGATCCTCGACGACCGCCGTATCGATGGGCACAATGCGGTCGCTCAAAATTTCAAGCTTGTCCTCGAGCCGGGCGAAGCGGGGCTCGATGCCCATGAGCAGGCTCTCGCGCAGCGCCCCCATCTCGGCCTTGAGCGCCAATACCGGCTCGCTGTCATTGTTTAGCCGCGCCACCAATGTGTCGATCCGGCCCGCCAGCACATCCGGCCCGTCGCCCCTGCTCTGCATGGCGTGGGTAAAGGCGGCCATCTCGCTGGTCAGGCGCTCGAAATCGGCTGAGGACAGCGACACGCTGCGCTCGATCGCATCGATCCGGTCATAGACATTGCGCACCCCATCCTCGATGGAGCGCATGGCCGGTGCCAGCGTTTCGGCGCCCGCCTGGCCCTCTTCGTGCTGGCGCTGGTCGCGCGCGATTTCGCGTTCCATCTGCTGCGCCTGCAATTCGGCAAGCTTGCCCACCGTGGCCGACACATCGTCGAGCCGCGCATTGAGAATGCCGAGATCGTTGCGCGGCCCGTCCTCTATCATCGCGCCGAGCGCTGCAATCTGGGCTTCGAGCCGCTTGACCTGGCCGGTTTCGCCCACCGCACCGGCCAGCAATTCGACCACCTGGGTCAATTGCTCGACCTGGCTGGCCACTTCGCGCACATGGCCGGCGCTGGAGCGTTGCGATTTGAGTTCGCCCTCGAGCCGTTCGAGCCGCTGGCTCATGCCCCCGACCAGATTGCCCAATTCGCGGATTTCCGGAATATCGGTGGCCCGGCGCATCGGCATGGGGGCGGCGCCCTGGCGGCTGCGGATTTCGGCAATGGCGGCGGTCAGGTCGTCCGGCTCATCCATTTCGCCCGGCGGCAGGTCCCGGTCGGTAAACCGGTCCACCGCGCGCTTGACACTGCGCAGGGCCTCGCGGCGGCGCGTGCTGGTTTCCGAGCCGCTGACCTGGTCGCGCAGATTGCGGACACGCTGCGCCAGCGTATTGGAGGGCGGGGCCGAAGGCTCGTCCTCGATTTGCCCATAATGGCTCTCGACCTTGTCGAGCAAGGCCACCAATTCGCCGCGCAGAGCCTGCCATTCGCCTGCATTGGGGTCGCGGACCGTGTCGGCAAAATCGGCATGAGTGTGGGCGCGCGGCATGACAGGTCCTTCGTCACAATAGACGGACCCCTCGCGATTCAACACGAAGGTATAACCCTCACTCTTGAGAAAACATGGTAAAGAACCCGTTAAGCATTGCCGCAATATGCAAGGGCCAATGCCGGGAATCCGTGCGATTCAGATACGGGTCTTAGACCAGAAATGGGTTCAGTTTCATGACGCGCCGCCGCATCATCATCGTCGACGATCACCCCCTGTTCCGGGCGGCCCTGCGCCAGACCCTGTCCGGCGGTGATGCAACGGTCAGCGTTGAAGAGGCGGGCGATCTCAATAGCCTCAGCGCCGCCCTCGATGCCGATCGGGACTGCGATCTGGTCCTGCTCGATCTCAACATGCCCGGCGTTCGCGGCTTTTCCGGGCTCCTGCTGCTGCGCGCCCAATATCCCGACATTCCCGTCATGATCATTTCCGCCGTCGAGGATGGCACGGTGATCCGCCGCGCTTTCGAACTGGGTGCGGCCGGCTATCTCCATAAATCCGAAGGCCCCACCGAAATCCGCCGGGCCATCGAGACGGTGCTTTCGGGCGAAGTCTTCGTGCCCTCGGGCACAACCCTCGGGGGCGAAGACGAACAAACCGCGCTGATGAAGCGCCTGGCAACGCTTACCCCGCAACAGGTGCGTGTCCTCATGATGCTCAGCGATGGGCTGATGAACAAGCAGATCGCCTATGAGCTCTCCATCTCCGAGGCCACGGTCAAGGCCCATGTCTCGGCCATCCTGCAAAAGCTCGATGTCGATAGCCGCACCCAGGCGGTTATCGCCGCCTCCCGCATCGAGGACGGACAGTTCGAAGCCCTGTTTTCCACCGGCTCCGCCAAGGCCTGACCCATGAAGCCCGAAATTTCCATTATCACCATCGGCGTCGACGATCTGGAACGCGCCTTCGCCTTTTATCGGACCCTGTTCGATATTTCCGACGAACAGATCGGCGCCGGCGAAGATCATGTCGCCTTCTTCTTCGACGACAAGTTCTCCTTCGTGCTGTTCCCGCGCGAACAGATCGCCCAGACCGCCGGCAAGCCCGAAAGCCTCGATGGCACGCCCGGCTTTGTGCTGAGCCACCGCGCCGAAAGCCCCGAAGCAGTCGACGACATCCTCGAACGCGTGCTGGTCGCCGGCGGCGCCGTCATCACCCCCGGCACCCAGTCCGAATGGGGCTATTCCGCCTATTTCGAGGACAGCGAAGGCAATGTCTGGGAACTGATGGCGCAGCCGACGGCGAATTGAGGTGCCGCAGGGCCAATGTTCATCGTCTCCCTCCCCCTTGTGGGTTTCGACCCGGCCCGAAGGGTCAAATCCCTCCAGTGGAGGGATTTGAGGCGAGAAGGCCATGAGCGCTATGCGCGAATGGCGGGGCGCAGCTGCGCCGATCAGGCGCTAGCAAAGCTAGGGTAGGGCTGTCGCGTTATTCGTGAACACCGACCAGGCGGAGGCCCGCACCCCCACCCTTGGTCCCTCCCCACAAGGGGGAGGGAGACGATGAGCACAACCTGCGGCGATCCAGTCGCAAAACACCCGAGCGTCGGCTCCTTCGCTCCCTCCCCCTTGTGGGGAGGGTAGCGCAGCTGCGCCGTTCAGGCGCTAGCGAAGCTGGGGTGGGGGTGTCCTGCCGTAGCCTTCGCCTAAGTCCATGGAATCGAACAGGGTGGGTGTGCTCGTTCCCCAACGAAAGCCCGCAACCCCACTCCTCCCTCTGTTTAAGGGGGAGGTTGGGTGGAGGGTGCTCACAGACTTCGTTTCACCACCGATCCGTCCTCGGACTTGATCCGAGGACCTGTCGAGACCACCACCTGGCCGGCATGCGTGGCAACTGGCCCTCGGGTCGAGCCCGAGGGCGGCCCGATGAGCGATGGTGCTTTGACCTTAGCCGCGACATCTCGAAGATACCCCCTCCCGGCTTTGCTACGGCCTTTATAAGCCTAGCGTCGCAGCCAGCTATTCGCGCGTAGCGCTCATGGCGGTGCGCATCGGGATTGCGACAGGCGCCGCGAAAATCCGTAGCTTGATGAACGCACAGATCTACTCCTCCCTCTTCTTCAGGGGGAGGTTGGGTGGGGGTGTTCCATCCAAAGTGCGCCGACCAGTTTCGACCCCATTGTAGCCATTCACGTGAGCCAAGCCATGTCCTGAAACCTGCCATTTGGCATCGACGCTAGCGAATTTCGCTGGAGCAGCGACTTATAACAGAAGAGAACTTGCTCATGGGTGCGACCATCGACAAAGTTATGTCGTGCAATCCACTCCAGGAGCCACGCTTGAACAATCAACCTTCGATCAAAGTTGGGCTTTGCCTCATCCTCTGTGGGGTCCTGCATATGCATTCATTTGCTAGTGCTGAAGACACAACGCCAACCTTTTCGAGCAATTCTTCGGCACAGATCGACAACGAAAGCGCTGTCGCGTTTCTAAATGGGTTGAGCTCGGCAACCGACATATTCGTCAGGCCAAACCGCACGCTATCTTATGAGGTGATTGGAGAGCGCCCCGAGGAGTTCGAGCAAGCTGTTCAACGGTTCAATTCCGATCTGGGGGGAAGACTGGAGTTCAAGGAATACGGCGCTTTCCCTTTGGTGTCGTTCAATTTTTACCGTCGGCTCGGGGACCACATGGAAGAGTTTGCGCAACTCACCAACATCGGAGCGAACTATCGCGCCTACCTAGTCACACTGGATTTCACCTTCGATCCTTGTGCCTTTACCGTCAGCAGAGATCGGAAAACCTGGGCTGCTCAGTCAGCGGTATTCATAGACCTCGACCGTGTTCCCCAAAAGAGCCTATCGGATTGCCTCTCAGTTGCGATGGACTACATCACTGGCTTCCCTATACCCAAGGACGTGGGGTACCAGGACGCGCCACCTCGGTTGGTACGACTCGCAATCCTAACCGCACTTCTGGACTGCTCTAAATCAGGTGAGACAGAGAGTCAGAACCCGGAGCGATCACGGGACGGGTTTACAGCTCTGCCATCCATTTCCTGTGCAATAGGGCGTCTGCAACAGTAGAGATGCGTGTCTGCAATGCCTTTGAATTCTCCCAAAAGCCGCCACTCCGCAACCCACCCCAAAGCAGCCTCGGACCGCGCCCGCCGCCCCCCTAAAATCCCCCGCCGGTCTTGAACCCGCCATGCTTGCGCGAACCTGACGACCCTGTCCGCGGCCGCGAAAAACCGCCGCCGCTGGATGATCCGCCGCCCCAGCCGCCACCAAAGCCGCCACCAAAACCACCGCGTGATGGTTTGCTCTTGTTTCGGCCTGAGCCGCCAATGCTGCTATCGGGCCATTGGAAGCCGCCGCCGCTGGGCGACCAGGGGCTGGAACTGCGATTGCTTTGCGAGCTGCGCGTGCTTTTATAGCCCGCGCCCCATTCGCTGCCCGGCGCCCAGTTCTGGCTCTTGCGCCACTGGTCCCAATAGCTGGCCGCCGAAATCCCGCCGCGCAGGAAATCGTTGAGCAGGTCACCCACCAGCCGGTCTTCCTTGAAGCTCGAGCCGGGATCGTCGAAGCGCTGCTTCTTGAATTCCCACTGAATGTCTTCCAGCTCGCGGCGACGCGCCGCCAGGGTCTTGAGGCGCTCGCGTTGTTCGCGGCTTTCCTCTTCCTCTTCGCGCAGCCGGGCGCGCGCTTCGTCGATCTGGGCCACCAGCGTGTCGTCCTGACCGGTCCGGGTCTGGCGCGCTTCGGCCAGCAAGGTCTGGATATCCTCGCGTCCCAGCGCCGCTGCCAGTTCTGCCGCTGCGTTCTCGAAGGCCGGGTCCTTGCCTTCGGCCAGCGCTTGCAGCGCGTCGGCGGCCGCGTCACGCTCGTCCTCGATCCGCGCTATTTCGGCATCCAGCGTTTCGAGGCTGGTCTGGGCCAGGGCTATGGCCTGGCGCAGGGGCTTGCCACCCGCCGCATCCACCGCCGCCACTTCCAGCGCGGCCAGTTCGGCCTCTGCCGCGCTCACATTGGCCTCCTGCCGTTCGGCATGTTCGCGCAGGCGCAGCGGAATTTCATTGAGCATGGCGTAATTGGGCCTTGCCTTGGCAAAGCCGACGAGATTGGCCACCAGCCCGTCCAGATAGCGGATCAGATTGCTCGCCTTGTAGCTCGAAGTGCCAAAGCCGGCATCCCAGAGATACATGAACAGCGGATCCTCGCGATAGGGACGCCCCTTCTCCTCGCGATCGGCCTCGGCCATTTCCATCTTGCGCATGGATTGCTCGGCAATCCGGTCCAGCTCTTCGGTCTCGGCGCGCTTGGCGGCATAGGCCGGGTCTGCGGCCAGTTTGCCGGCCTGGGCCGCGGTCAGGCTCTTGAGCTGGGCCTGCTGCTCTTCAAGCAGCGCGGCGGCCAGGCGCCGCTTCTCGGTCAGCTCGGCGCGGCTGGCATCGAGCGCGCTGATGGTCTTTTCGGCTTTGCTGACATCTTTGGAATGCGCCTTGAGCGTGTCGCGCGCCCTGGTTTCGGCCGCCGAGATGCGCCCGTCCAGCTCTGACTGCACAGCCGGATCGAGCCGCAGCCGCGCCAATTGGCGGAACAATTCCGCCTCATGCTCGCGAATCTTGCTGGCGCGTTCGGCTGCGCGCGAGACGCGCTTGGACAATTCGTCCTCTTCGCGCCGAATGTCGCGCATCGCCTCTTCAAGGCTCGCCAATGCCTGGGGTCCGCGAATGCTCATGGGCCTACCACCTGGTCACCGCGCCGCCCAATACCGGCACGGTATAGGCGACATCGAGAAAGCCATTGGATTTGCGGCCCAGAATATTGGCCTGGATGATGCCATCGTCACGCTTGTCGGCTGCCACACTGTCATAGACGCTTTCGGGCACGCGCACGCCCCAGATATTGACCATTTCGGTCTCGCCATTCTCCTCGTTGAGAATGGGCAGGGTCAGCGCATTGCCGTCCGGATCGAGCGCCTCGACCACCACATAATAATTGGTGGCGTCGGTATTGATTTCGGGAAAGGTCCAGAAGCCCGATTGCACACCCTCGCGATTGACCACCCGCAGGATATATTCAAGTCGCAACTGGTCGCGCAGGGCTTCCAGGTCCGCCACCGCATCCTCGGCCCCGGCGCGATTGCCCTCGGCCGCATAGGCCTTGCCGCGGCTGACCAGGGCCTCGGCTTCGGTCACGGCCTGCTGCACCTTGGTTTCGTCGTAGATGGTCTGGTAGAGCGCATCCATCTGCGCCGGCAGCCCCTCGCTCAATTCCAGCCGTGCCTGTTCGGCCTGCCCACGCTGATAGGGTTGCCACACTCCGAAATAGCCCACGCCCAGCACCAAAAGCGCGATCAGCCCGGCCATAACCGGCCGGCCCCATTGCTTGCGGCCTACATAGAGCCGGGCCAATGTCGTGCCGAAGCCGGGGGCAGGGGGCTCATAGGCAAAGCGGCTTTCGGCCAGGGCCGACACGCCTTCTTTCAGGATATGGTCGGGCACCTCGATGCCCTGCTGGTGATAGAGATCGCGCAGCTTGTCGATCAGCTGCTTCTCGCGCGCCACGCCATCGAGCTCGCGCGTCACCAGGTCCTGCCGGTGACGGAGCGTGTCGACCACGTCCATCGCCAGCATCACTTCATCCAGGGGGGCAGCAGGTTTTGCCGTTGCGTCAGCCATGCGGTGCCTGTGTCAGTCGCCCTATGGCCTCAACCCTTGGTTTCAAGCAGGAGCGCATTGCCCTCTGCTGCCAGCGTCGCCAGGCGCTTCTTGCCGTCCTCGACCGCATCGCGGATTTCCGCCGAATTCTTGGTCGAGGCCACCCGCATTTCATTGATGATGGTGCGGCTCTTTTCCTGGAAATTGACCACGCTATCGACCAGCTTCTTGACCGCATCGGCGCGCACGGTCGGGCCATAACCGGCCTTGATCGCCTCTTCCTGCACCTTGTCGCCAATCTCGGACAGGGTCTCGAGCGATTTGCTCATGCCCTCCTTCATGGCGTTGAGCGTTTCGGTCGATTCATGCAGGCCAAACATGCCGGTGAACGAGGCCGAAAGCGCCGTCAGCACCGTTTCATTGGTCGAAAAGAACGAGATCGACTGCTGATAGACGCGTTCCTTGGCATTGGTCGTCTGCATCAGACGCGCCATCACCACTTCGCTCGTATTGTAGGAAATGGTGAGGTTGTCCGAGAGATCCTTGGCGATCTGGTAGCGCTTTTCCTCATTCTGCATTTCGCGCAGCCGTTCGTCGCGCGCCATTTCCAGCCGCGCCCGGTCCGCCGGCACATCGCCGGCATAGCCGGCCAGTTCCTCGGCGGCCTTTTGCAGAATGTCCTTCTTTTCCTTCAACCGCGCTTCGGCGGTCTGCAGCACTTCGAGCGCCATCACCTCGGACTGTTTCAGCGCCCCGCGGAAATCGCGATAGGCCTCGAGAATGGTGTGTTCCCGGTCGATCTGGTCCTTGGTGTCGGACGTGACCTCGAGATAGGTGTCGCGGATCTTGTTAAAGCGCGTGGCAATATCGCCCCGGCTCACCTTCATCCACACATTGGAGGCGCGCTCGAACAGGTCGATCTTGTTGTCCGCGAGCTGGTCGACCATGCCCTTGGCATCGTCGCGGATTGAGTCGAAACCCTTGGTGATATCCTCATAGCGCTCGCCGATTTTCATGGCCGCGACCTGCTCGCGCACCACTTCATTAAAGGCGCTGGCTTGGCTCAGCGTCCGGCCGATCAGGATGACGCGGGTTTCGTCCAGTTCGGTGATCTGCTGCAACAGCCCGGTGATCGGAGCTTCAGCCTGGTTCTCGGGCCAGATGCCCAGGTCCCGGATCGCATTGACCGCCTTGTCCAGATATTGCAGCGGCTTTTCGGCCAATACCGAAACATTGGCGGCTGCGGTCTGCGTGGCTGTATTCACTTGGTCGGTCATCCCTGGCTCCTCGAATAGACTAGGGCGATCTGGCGAAGCTGCCGGTCCGCCCTAGATTGCGTCTACTGGCCCGGCTGACAATTGCAACTGCACGCCGCGGCAACTATTTAGTCCATATTGGTGCGAAAAAGCCGCACGTAAAGATTTGGAACCAGCACCATGGCCGTAAACGACGACAGTTTCGCTTCAGCACCACGCCGGGCGGGGCACGCCACCTGATGGATTTTGGCGGACGCTATCGCATCGCCGCCGGGCGCATGGCCGTCTGGGCCGCGCTCAACGATCCCGAAATGCTTAAAGCCGCCATTCCCGGCTGCAGCCATATCGGCTGGACGGGCCCCGAAACGCTCGATCTGGCGATCACCGTCAATCTGGGCGTGGTCAAACCCACCTTCAAAGGCGAGTTGGTGCTTTCCAATGTCGTGCCCGCCGCCAGCTATACCCTGGCCGGCAAGGGCAAGGGTGGCCTTCTGGGCCTGGCCGAGGGCGCAGCCGATATCGTGCTGACCGATGACGGCACCCAGACCCTTCTCGCCTTTGCGGCCAAAGGCGGCGCTTCGGGCCAGATCATGAAGCTGGGCAAAGCCGTCATCGGCAATTCCGCGCAAAAGATCATCGATGGTTTCTTCGAGCGCTTTGCCGCCGCCATGGGCGCCAAAATCGAGCCGCTCGGTCCGGCCTGACCGGGCATCGAAACCCTTTCTTAACCACGCCCGAAACGGCCCCAACAAGGCCATGATTTTGCCGCCGGGGATCGGCTACACAGGTCGCGGTTCAACGCAATTTGTTTCAAATCCCATCATGACCTCCGATACTCGCGACAGTCTTGCCCTTTATGTCATTGCCGCCGCCGCCGTGTTGGCGACCCTGTTCGCCGATATCGATCTGGGCGATCTCTTCGCAATGGTGCTGGCGCGCCTCTAGCCCCGGGGCGCCATAGGCCTGCCGGTCGGGCTCTCTCAACCATTTTTGACCAATTGGGAAAAATTTGCGCCTTCCCTCTTGCAGCAAAGGCCATTGCACGATTTTATCCGCTGTTAGCGCAGGCAGATTGACCTTCGGGCCTTGCCCGGTGCTGCTGCGAGACAGGGAGACATAAATCAATGAAAATTTCCAGCCTTACCAAGGCCTTTGCCGGTGGTGTTGCTCTGAGCGCCATTCTGGCCGGTGCGGCCTTTGCTGATGGCGCACTCGTCTATGACGGTGGCGGCAAATTCGACAAATCCTTCAACGAAGCGGCCTATAACGGCGCCGAGATGTTCAAGGCCGAAGGCGGCGCTTACCAGGATCTGGAAATCTCCGGCGACGCCATGCGCGAACAGGCCGTCCGCCAGTTCGCCGCGCGCGGCAACAACCCCATCGTGCTGCCGGGCTTCTCCTGGGAAACCGCTTTGCGCGCCGTTGCTCCGGAATTCCCCGATACCAAGTTCACCATCATCGACACCGTCGTCGACCTGCCCAATGTGCAGTCCGTGGTCTTCAAGGAGCACGAAGGCTCCTACCTCGTGGGCGTCCTGGCGGCCATGCAGTCCGAATCGGGCAAGATCGGCGTTGTGCCGGCCTTCAATTTCGACCTGCTCGAGGCCTTTGCCTGCGGCTATGCCCAGGGTGCCAAGTCGGTCAATCCGGACATTGAAGTTGTCGAAACCTATGTCGGCACCGGCTTTGAAGCCTTCAACGACCCGGTCAAGGCAACCGAAGTTGCCCGCTCCCAGCTCGATCAGGGCGTGGACGTGATCTTCCAGGTCGCCGGTGGTGCCGGCGCAGGCGTACTCCAGGCCGCTGCCGATGCCGGCAAATACGGCATTGGCGTGGATTCCAACCAGAACCATCTGCATCCCGGTTCCGTCCTGACCTCGATGCTCAAGCGCGTCGATGTGGCCACCTATAACGCCATGAAGGGCGTTGCCGATGGCACCTGGGAGCCGGGCGTGATCGTTCTGGGTCTGGCTGAAGACGGCGTTGGCGCCGCCTTTGACGAGAACAATGCCTCGCTCATCACCGATGAGATGATGGCCGCCTTCGAAGAGGCCAAGGCCGACATCATCTCGGGCGAGGTCGTCGTGCACGACTTCCGCACCGACAAGACCTGCGACGCCCTCTAAGGCGCATAACAAGGGGTTAGACTGCAATGACAGGTCTTAACCCGACAAACGAGCAGCGGTCCTCCGGGGCCGCTGCCTCTGCGCTCGCTATCGAGCTTGTCGGCATCAACAAGCATTTCGGCCCGGTTCACGCCAATCGCGACATTCATCTCGCCGTCAAACGCGGCACGGTGCATGGCATTGTCGGGGAGAACGGCGCCGGCAAATCGACATTGATGTCGATCCTCTATGGGTTTTATACCGCCGATAGCGGCACCATCATGGTTGATGGTGTGCCGCATGACATTGCCGACAGCCGCCACGCCTTGGCGCTCGGCATCGGCATGGTGCACCAGCATTTCATGCTGGTCGACAATTTCACCGTCCTTGAAAACGTGGTTCTGGGTGCCGAGGATTCGGCGCTGTTGACGCCGACGCTCAATCGGGCGCGCGATCACCTCAAGGAATTGGCCCGCGACTACGGGCTGGATATCGACGCCGATGCCATCGTCGGCAATCTCTCGGTCGGCCAGCAGCAGCGCGTCGAAATCTTGAAGGCGCTCTATCGCGGCGCCGAAATCCTCATTTTGGACGAGCCCACTGGCGTTTTGACGCCGGCCGAGGCCGATCACCTGTTCCGCATTCTGCGCAAGCTGCGGGACGAGGGCAAAACCATCATCCTGATCACCCATAAACTGCGCGAAATCATGGCCATCACCGACGAGGTCTCGGTCATGCGCCAGGGCGAAATGGTCAGGACCCTGAACACGGCCGATACCAGCCCCGAGGAACTGGCCGAGCTTATGGTCGGCCGCCGCGTGCTGCTGCGCGTCGAAAAGGGCGCCGCCAATCCCGGCGAGGTGCTGCTCGAGGTCGAAAACCTCGTGGTCACCGACGACTTTGGTGTGCCGCGGGTCAAGGGGGTCAATTTCCAGGTTCGCGCCGGCGAAATCGTGGGTATTGCCGGTGTGGCCGGCAATGGCCAGTCCGAACTGCTCGAATCCATCGCCGGCATGCGCGACCAGAAATCGGGCACCATCCGGGTCAATGGCAATCCGCTCTCGCTCGATGGCGACGATGGCGCTGCCCGCGCTCGTCTCGCCGGCCTCGCCCATGTGCCCGAGGATCGGCTGCGCATGGGGCTGGTCACCAATTTTGCCGCCTGGGAAAATGCCATTCTGGGCTATCAGGACAAATATGGCGAAGGTCCCGGCCTCGATATCGCCAAGGCTCGCGACACGGCCGAGCAATATATGAAGAAGTTCGACGTGCGCCCCGCCGCGCTCGACCTCAAGACCGCCAATTTCTCCGGTGGCAATCAGCAAAAGCTGGTCCTGGCCCGCGAAATGGAACGCGATCCCGATGTGCTCATCGTCGGTCAGCCGACGCGCGGCGTCGATATCGGCGCCATCGAGTTCATCCACAATCAGATCATCAAGATGCGCGATGCCGGCAAGGCCATCCTGCTCGTCTCGGTGGAACTCGACGAAATCCGCTCCCTCTCGGACCGCATTCTGGTGATCTTCGATGGTCAGATCGTCGGTGAAGCCGATCCGGCAACGGCCGACGAGACCGAACTGGGCCTGCGCATGACAGGCTCGCATAGCGACAATGTGGTCACAACGCCGGGCACCTTGTCCGAGCACGAGACCCCCGTGCAGCAAACGCTGGTTGAAATGAGCCCCAAAGACAATTCCGGCAGGGATACGAACTGATGACACCATTGCCACGCTGGGCCGATGTCGTCCTCCTGCCGCTTCTCAATGTTGTCCTGGCCTTTCTGGTCGGCGGATTGATCGTTCTCTCTGTCGGGCAAAACCCGCTCCAGGCCGTGGGCATCATGCTCTATGGCGCCTTTGGCTATGGCTCGGGCTTTGGCTATACGCTCTATTACACGACCGACTTCATCTTTGCCGGGCTGGCCGTTTCGCTCGCCTATCATGCGGGCCTCTTTAATATCGGTCCCGAAGGCCAGGCCTATGTAGGCGGCCTGGGCGTCATCCTCATTGGCCTGGCGCTCAATGGCATGCATTGGGCCCTGGTCTTTCCGCTCATGATCGTGTGCGGCGCGCTGTTCGGCGCGGCCTGGGCCTTCATTCCCGGCTATCTCCAGGCCAAGCGCGGCAGCCATGTGGTGATCACCACCATTCTCTTTAACTTCATCGCCGCCTCGATGATGGGCTACATCATCAGCCGCATTTTGAAGCCCGAAGGGGTCAATTCCGACGAAAGCGCGCCGCTTGAGGCCATAACGCGCGTGCCGCAATTGCGTGGCTTTATCGAGCTGTTCAAGAATTCGCCGGTCAATCTCACCTTCTTCCTGGCCATTGTCGCGCTGATCTTTGTCTATTGGCTGATCTGGCGCACCAAATTCGGCTATGCCATCCGCGCCCTGGGCCACAATCCCGTGGCCGCCAATTATGCCGGCATCTCCAACCAGAAGATGATCATGATCATCATGGCCCTGGCTGGCGCCTTCGCCGCCATGGTTGCGGTCAACAATGTCGGCGGCGTGCAGGGCCGTCTCATTCTCAACTTCGTCAATGGTGCCGGCTTTGTGGGTATTGCCGTGGCCTTCATGGGCAAGGGCCATCCCATCGGCGTGGGGCTTTCGGCGCTGCTTTTCGGCATGCTCTACCAGGGCGGGCAGGAACTGGCCTTCCAGATGCCCGGCATTACCCGCGAAATGATCGTCACCATCCAGGCCTTGGTCATCCTGTTCACAGGCGCCATGGGCGACATGTTGCGCGGTCCGGTATCTCGCCTCTTCGGACAACCTGACGCCGCGACGGGGGGCAAGTGATGGAAAACTATCTGGTCGATATCACCCTCATTCTCGATTCCACCACGCGCCTGGCCGTGCCGCTGATCCTGGCTTGTCTGGCCGGGCTCTATTCCGAGCGCGCCGGCATTGTTGATATTGGTCTTGAGGGCAAATTGCTGGCAGCTGCCTTTGCGGCTGCCGCAATGTCCGCGGTAACGGGGTCCGCTTGGCTCGGCCTGCTCGCCGGCATCGGGGCGGCGCTCATGTTCTCCGGCATTCACGGTCTGGCCTCGATCAATTTCAAAGGCAACCAGACCATTTCCGGTGTGGCGCTCAACTTCCTTGCCGCCGGTCTCACCACCTTTCTCGGCCAATCCTGGTTCCACCGCGGCGGCTATACGCCACAGCTTTCTGGCGATCAGCGCTTCAACCCCATCACCTTGCCGTTCGCCGATCAATTGCGCGACGTGCCGGTGCTGGGCCAGATTTATGGCGAGCTGATATCGGGCCACAATATCATCACCTATTTCGCCTTCCTCTCCGTGCCTGTGACCGCCTGGGTGCTCTTCCGCACCCGCTTCGGTTTGAGGCTGCGTGCCGTGGGCGAAAATCCAAAGGCAATTGATACGGCCGGCATTTCGGTGGCGCGCCTGCGCTATCAGGCATTGATCATCACCGCCGTCCTGGTCGGCATTGGCGGCGCCTATCTCTCGATCGCCCAGTCCGCCGGCTTCAACAACAACATGTCGGCCGGTCGTGGCTATATCGCTTTGGCGGCGCTGATTTTCGCCAAATGGCGGCCGGGGCCGGCTCTATTGGTCTGCCTGATGTTTGGCTTCCTCGATGCGGTGCAGTTCCGCATCCAGGGCCAAGTCTTCCCCATTATTGGCGAAGTGCCGGTCCAGGCCATTCAGGCTTTGCCCTATATCCTGACCGTGGTGCTGCTTGCCGGCTTTATCGGCCGCGCGGTGGCGCCCAAGGCGGCGGGCGTGCCCTATACCAAGGAGCGCTAACGCGTTCCTTGCATGAGACGATTGGCTCTTTCGCCCCCTCGCCCCTCAGGGGAGAGGGTCGGGGTGAGGGGTGAAGGTCTGACGATGGAAACACGATACCGAACCCCTCATCCGGCGCTGGTGCGCCACCTTCTCCCCTCAGGGGAGAAGGGAAGGGTGTCCCGGGCCGAAATGAGTTGAACTGAAGCCATGAATACAACCGACACCGACAAACTGCTCTTCGCTGCCGCCGAGGCCGTGCGCGCCAAGGCCTATGCGCCCTATTCGAAATTCCAGGTTGGGGCCGCTATCCTGGCCGACGATGGCAATATCTACGCCGGCTGCAATGTGGAAAATGCCGCCTATCCGGTGGGCAATTGCGCCGAGCCGAGCGCCATTGCCGCCATGCTGGCGGGCGGCGGCAAACGCATCAAGCGCATCTATGTCACCGGCCCCGGTACCATGCCCGTCACCCCCTGCGGCGGCTGCCGCCAGCGCATCCGCGAATTTGCCGACCTCGATGTCGAGGTCATCTCGCACGGCGTCGATGGCGAGCCGCTGGTGCAGACGCTTGGACAATTGCTGCCACACAGTTTCGGTCCGGAGTTTTTGGACAAATGACCAAAGCCGCAAAGACCATCCGCAAGATTGCCGGCAAGGAACCGATAAGCGCCGCCATCGTGCTCGGCTCCGGCCTTTCCGGCATTGGCGATCTGCTCGAAGACAAGATCACCATTCCCTATGCAGAATTGAAGGGCTTTCCCGGCGGCGGCGTATCCGGCCATGGTCGCGACCTGCTGATCGGCCAGATGGGCGGCAGGCGCGTTGCTGTGCTCACCGGCCGCCAGCATTATTACGAACACGGCAATGCCGCCGCCATGCGCCCGGCGCTCGAGGCCATGGCAGAACTGGGCGCTGAGACCCTGCTCCTGACCAATTCGGCCGGTTCGGTGGACCCGCGCTTCGCACCCGGCGACCTCATGCTGATTGCCGATCACATCAACTATGCCGGCATGAACCCGCTGATCGGCGAGCCAACTGACCGCCGCTTTGTGAACATGGTCAATTGCTACGATCTCGATCTGCGCGCCAAGGCCACCGAACTGGCCCAGCGCTTCGGCTATGCTTTGGGGGAGGGGGTCTATCTGTGGTATTCTGGCCCCAGTTTCGAGACCGTGGCCGAAATCCAGATGGCCATCCGCCTCGGCGCCAATGCCGTTGGCATGTCCACGGCGCCTGAAGTCATCCTCGGCCGTTTTCTGGGGATGAGGGTCGGGGCCTGCTCGTCCATCACCAATATGGGCGCCGGCCTGTCGAGTGAAAATATCAGCCATGAGCACACCAAGATCATGGCCGTTCAGGGGGCTGAAAAACTCAAGAAACTGATCCCCGCATTGGTGGAGGAACTATGAGTCTCAAGGTCGTCGACGCTACCCATTCAGAAGCCGTTCATCAACGCAATCCAGGCTACCCCCTCGACCTCGATTGGGTCGAACGCGTGCGCATGAACCGCTCGGCCCTCGAGCGCCGCGCCGGCACCATCGGCGCGCGCCGCACGGTCAAAAAGGACTACCAATTAGCGTGGCTTCTCAAGGCCATAACCATGATTGACCTGACCACGCTCAACGCCGACGACACCCCCGGCCGCGTCGAGCGCCTCTGCGCCAAGGCCCGCAATCCCATCCGCCGCGACATCCTCGACCAGCTCGGAATGGCCAACCGCCGCATCCTCCCCGGCGCCGTCTGCGTCTATCACACCTTCGTCAGCACGGCTGTTAAGTCCTTGGAAGGTAGTGGTATTCCGGTGGCTGCCGTCTCCACAGCCTTCCCTCATGGCCTGGCGCCAGTCGAAACCAAGATCGCCGAAATCGAGGCTTCGGTGAAGGATGGCGCCAAGGAAATCGACATCGTCATCGAGCGCGGCATGGTCCTGCGCGGCGACTGGCAGGCGCTTTACGACCAGGTCAAAGCGTTCCGCAAGGCCTGTGGCGACGCTCACATCAAGACCATCCTGGGCACGGGCGAACTGGCTACGCAAACCAATATCGCCAAGGCCTCGCTGGTCTGCATGCTGGCCGGCGCCGACTTCATCAAGACCTCGACCGGCAAGGAAAAGGTCAATGCCAACCTCGTCACCTCGCTGACCATGATCCGCATGATCCGCTGGTTCGCCGAGGAAACCGGCATTGAGATCGGCTACAAGCCCGCTGGTGGCATCGCCACGGCCGGCGATGCGCTCAAATACATGGCGCTGATGAAAGAAGAGCTGGGCACCCACTGGCTGCAGCCGCACCTGTTCCGCTTCGGCGCATCGTCGCTGCTGACCGACATCGAACGGCAGCTCGAGCATGGGCTGACGGGTCATTACGCCGCCGATTATCGCCAGCCAATGGTGTGATGTCGGACGACCCCCACCCCGGCCCTCCCCTCAAGGGGGAGGGGGCGATGGTTTCGCTACTTCGTGGTCGTGTTGGGTCAATTGACTGGGAGGGTCACCCGCCCCCTTGAGGGGAGGGGACAGGGGAGGGGGTCGCAAGGTCCCTTCGCAGATTTACCGGCACTCTGAAGGAGGCCACACATGAACAAGATCGCGCAAATCTTCGATAGTCTCGAATATGGCCCGGCGCCCGAAGCGCCCGACCAGGCCATTGCCTGGCTCGACAGCAAGTCCCGCAAATTCGGCCATTTCATCGACGGCAAATGGACCAAGCCGGGCAAGACCTTCACCGCCGACAATCCGGCGACCGGCGCTTCGCTGGCCGAAATCACCGATGGCACCGCGGCTGATGTGGACGCGGCAGTGAAAGCGGCCCGCGCCGCGTTCAAGGGCTGGAGCGCGCTCTCGGGCTACGAGCGCGGCAAATATCTCTATGCCATCGCGCGGATGATCCAGAAGCATTCCCGGCTCTTCGCCGTGCTCGAAAGCATGGATAATGGCAAGCCGATCCGCGAAACCCGCGATGCCGATATCCCGCTGGTCGCTCGCCATTTCTACCACCATGCCGGCTGGGCCACCCACATTGTCCGTGAATTTCCCGACCATGTGCCCTATGGCGTTTGCGGCCAGATCATTCCGTGGAATTTCCCGCTTCTGATGCTGGCCTGGAAGATCGCGCCGGCCCTGGCCGCCGGCAATACGGTGGTGCTGAAACCCGCCGAATTCACTTCGCTCACTGCCCTGCTCTTCGCCGAAATCTGCGAACGCGTTGGCCTGCCCAAGGGCGTGGTCAATATCGTGACTGGCGAGGGTGACACGGGCGCCGCCATCGTCAACCATCCCGATATCGACAAGATCGCCTTCACCGGCTCGACCGAAGTGGGCAAGATCATCCGCGCCGCCACGGCTGGCTCGGGCAAGGGCCTCTCGCTCGAACTGGGCGGCAAGTCTCCCTATATCGTTTTTGAAGATGCCGATCTCGACAGTGCCGTCGAGGGCCTGGTCGACGCCATCTGGTTCAACCAGGGTCAGGTCTGCTGCGCCGGCTCGCGCCTGCTCGTGCAGGAGAGTATCGAGGAGCGCTTCATCGCCAAGGTCAAGGCGCGCATGGAAAAGCTGCGCGTCGGCGACCCGCTCGACAAATCCGTTGATATCGGCGCTTTGGTCGCCCCGGTGCAGGTCGAACGCATCCGCGACCTGATGAAAAAGGGCGTCGCCGAAGGCGCCGTGGTCTATGAGCCTGACGGGCAGCTCCCCGCCGCGGGCTGCTACCTCAAGCCCGCGCTCGTCACCAATGTCTCGCCCGCCAATACGCTGGTCAGTGAAGAAATCTTCGGGCCGGTGTTGGTCGCCATGAGCTTCCGCACCCCCGAGGAGGCAGTGGCGCTGGCCAACAACACCAAATATGGCCTTGCCGCCACGCTCTGGAGCGAGAACATCAATCTGGCCCTGGATATCGCGCCCCAGCTCAAGGCTGGCGTTATCTGGATCAACGGCACCAACAATTTCGACGCCGCCGTTGGCTTTGGTGGTTACAAGGAAAGTGGCTTTGGCCGCGAAGGTGGCCGGGAGGGCATGGCTGTCTATCTCAAGCCGAGCTGGGAGAAGACGCTTAAGGCCGCTCCTGCCACCGCGCCCGCCAACCCCGCTACCGCCAATCCGCTCGACACCGGCCATGTCGACCAGACCGCCAAGATGTATATCGGCGGCAAGCAGGCCCGACCCGATAGCGGTTACAATCGTCCCGTCCTTGGCCCTAGGGGCGAGCTGGTCGGCGAAGTGGGCGAAGGTAATCGCAAGGACATCCGCAATGCCGTCGAAGCTGCGCGCAAGGCGCTGAGCTGGGGCACGACCCCCGCCCATACCCGCGCGCAAATCCTCTATTTCCTGGCCGAAAACCTCGATTATCGCCGCGATGAATTTGCCGCCCGAATCAAGGCGCAGACCGGCGAAGATGGCGCCGAAGAAGTCGCGCTATCGGTCGAACGGCTCTTCTCCTTCGCCGGCTGGGCCGACAAATATGACGGCGCCGTGCACAATCCGCCCCAGCGCATGATTGCTACCGCTCTGGTCGAGCCGCTCGGTGTCCTGGGTATCGTCGCCCCGCCGAGCCGCCCATTGCTGGGCTCGGTCGCCTTGCTTGCCCCGGCCATTGCCATGGGCAACACCATTGTGCTGGTACCGTCCGAGCGCTCGCCGCTCTCCATGACCGACTTCTACCAGGTGCTCGAAACCTCCGACATGCCCTCGGGCGTCGTCAATATCGTCACCGGAGAGAGTGTCACGCTCGCCAAAACCCTGGCCGAGCATGATGGTGTCGACGGCATGTGGTTCGCGGGTAATGCCGAAGCCTCCGCCATGGTCGAGAAGGCCTCGGTGGGGAACCTCAAGCAGACCTGGACCAGCCGCGGTCTCTATTACGACCTCGCCGATCCGCGCTTTGCCGGGGATTATTTCCTTTCCAAGGCAACCCAGATCAAGAACGTCTGGATCCCCTACGGGGCGTAACGAAAGGCCCCCTCACCCGCCGCTACGCGGCGACCTCTCCCCCAAAGGGAGAGGTGTGGCACAGAGCCCTCTTCACCTCTCCCTTTGGGGGAGAGGTCGGCCCAACGGGCCGGGTGAGGGGGCCTTCCTTAAGGCACGCAAATGGTCTTCCTTCCCCAAGAAGTCATCCTCAAGAAGCGCAATGGCGAGATCCTCGCCAAGGACGACATCGCCCAGTTCATCGCCGGCTTTGCCGATGGCACGGTCTCGCATGCCCAGGCGGCCGCCTTTGCCATGGCGGTCTATTTCCAGGACATGACCATGGACGAGCGCGTGGCGCTGACGCTGGCCATGCGCGATAGCGGCACCGTGCTCGACTGGTCCGACCTCGATGGACCCGTGGCCGACAAGCACTCGACCGGCGGCGTCGGCGACAATGTTTCCCTGATGCTGGCGCCGATACTGGCGGCCATCGGCATTTACGTGCCCATGATTTCCGGCCGCGGCCTCGGCCATACCGGCGGTACGCTCGACAAGTTCGACGCCATCCCTGGCTACCAGACCCAGCCGGACAATGCTCTCTTCCGCAAGGTGGTCAAGGAAGCCGGCTGCGCCATCATCGGCCAGACCGCCGACCTCGCCCCTGCCGACAAGACGCTCTACGCCATTCGAGACGTCACTGGCACGGTCGAATCCATTGCGCTGATCACCGCTTCGATCCTCTCGAAAAAGCTTGCTGCGGGCCTCGATGCGCTGATCCTCGACGTCAAGACCGGCTCCGGCGCCTTCATGCCGACACTGGAACAGTCCCGCGACCTGGCGCAAAGTCTCGTCACGGTGGCCAATGGCGCAGGCCTGAAAACCGGGGCACTGATCACCGATATGAACGAGCCTCTGGCCTCAGCGGCGGGGAATGGGCTCGAAGTGCGCAACGCTGTCGATTTCCTCACCGGCACCCATCAGGACGCGCGCCTGCGCGAGGTGACGCTGGCCCTCTGCGCCGAAATCGCCCTGATGACGGGCAAGGCCCCAACCCTTGAACTGGCCCGCCAGCAAGTGGACCATGCCCTCGATTCCGGCCGCGCCACCGAACATTTCGCCAGAATGGTCACGGCCCTTGGCGGCCCTGCCGACTTCATCGACAACATGGACACGCATCTCGCCCCGGCCCCCATCATCCGCGATATCTTTGCCGAAGGGCAGGGGACAATCTCATCCATCGATACCCGCGGCGTCGGCATGGCCGTGGTGGCGCTGGGCGGGGGCCGCGCCACGCCGACGGACAGCATCGATTATCGCGTGGGCTTTGATCATCTCGCCCCATTGGGCGCGATCGCTGATGGTCAGACACCCATTGCTCGTATTCACGCAGGCGACGAAGCCAGCGCCGCCGACGCCGAAGCGCGGCTCCAGCGCGCCTATGAAGTTGGCGAAGCAGCCATTGAGAACCCAATTGTCGCCGGCCGGATCAATCCGCCGGCCTAGAATCCATCGCCTCCCTTCCCTCAAGGGGGAGAGGAATTCAAGGAGTAAAACCATGCCCCGCGCCATTGTGTGCCTCCTCGACAGCGTTGGTATCGGCGGCGCCCCCGATGCTGCCGCCTATGGCGATGAAGGCTCGAACACGGTCGGTCACATTGCTCAATGGGCCGCTGCCGGCAAGGCGGATCGGGACGGCCTCCGCGCCGGGCCGCTTCACGTGCCGAACATGGATGCCATGGGCCTTGGCGCCGCCATCAAGCTGTCCACCGGCACCCTGCCGCCCAATCTCTCGGACACGCCCAAGGGCGGCCGTTTTGGCGTCGGGCGTGAGGTCTCCAAGGGCAAGGACACCCCTTCGGGCCATTGGGAAATCGCCGGCGTGCCGGTGCCGTTCGAGTGGGGCTATTTCCCGCAAACCGAACCGACTTTTCCGCCTGAACTCATTGCCGAGTTCTTGAAGCGAACCGGTCTGCCCGGCATTCTCGGAGACAAGCACGCCTCGGGCACGACCATCATCGCCGAATTGGGCGAAGAGCATATCCGCACCGGCATGCCGATCTGCTACACCTCGATCGACAGCGTGTTTCAGATCGCTGCCCACGAAACCCATTTCGGCCTCGATCGCCTCTACGAAATCTGCAAAATCGCCTTTGAACTGACCGAGCCGCTCAAGATAGGTCGCGTCATCGCCCGACCCTTCATCGGCGAAACTGCCGAAACCTTCAAGCGCACCGGCAATCGTCGCGACTTCGCCATTGCCCCGCCCGAGCCAACCCTGCTCGATCGCAATGCGGCCGTGGGCAATCAGGTTTTTGCCATCGGCAAGATTTCCGACATCTATGCCGGCTCAGGCGTGACCCACAAATTGAAGGGCACCGGCATCCCACAGCTCTTCGACCGCACGCTCGAAGCCATGGAAATGGCCGGGGATCGCGCTTTCATCATGACCAATTTTGTCGATTTCGACAGCGAATATGGCCATCGCCGCGATGTGTCGGGCTATGCGGCGGCGCTCGAACTGTTCGACGCCCGCCTGCCCGAACTGATTGCAAAGCTCCGGCATGACGATCTGCTGATCCTCACAGCCGATCACGGCAATGATCCCACCTGGCCCGGTACCGATCACACGCGCGAACAGGTGCCGATCCTGGTGTTTTCCCCAGCGCTGCTGCCAGCAGAGATTGGCATTCGCTCCACCTTCGCTGATATAGGGGAAAGCATAGCCGCCTGGCTCGGTCTTGCCCCCGGCCCCCACGGCAAGAGTTTTCTCTGACCCAACAGACAAGAGGTGTTTCGATGAGCAGAACCGAAGGCAATGTGACGGTCATCGATCACCCCATGATCCAGCACAAGCTGACCATCATGCGCAACAAGGAGACCTCCATTGCCGGTTTCCGCCGCCTGTTGCGCGAGATTGCTCATCTCATGTGCTATGAGGTCACCCGCGATCTCGAACTGGAACTGATCGATATCGAGACGCCCATGGCGCCGATGAAGTCGCCCGCCATCAAGGGCAAGAAGCTGGTTTTTGCCTCCATCCTGCGCGCCGGCAATGGCCTGCTCGACGGCATGCTCGATCTGGTGCCCGCCGCCCGCGTGGCTCATATCGGCATGTATCGCGATCACGAAACCCTTGAGCCGGTCGAATATTACTTCAAGGCCCCCTCAAGCCTTGAGGACCGCCTGATCATCGTGGTCGATCCCATGCTGGCCACGGCCAATTCGGCCACCGCCGCCATTGAAAAGCTCAAGGAGCGCGGCGCCAATAATATCCGCTTCCTCTGCCTCCTGGCGGCCCCCGAAGGCATCAAGCATTTCACCGAGGCCCATCCCGACGTGCCGGTCTATACCGCCGCCATCGACGACCATCTCAATGAAAAGGGCTATATCGTCCCCGGTCTCGGCGATGCCGGCGACCGCATGTACGGCACGCGCTAGGCGTTCACGCGCCGGGTGGGGTGCCCAGTTCCTCACCCCTCGGAGAGGGCGGATTGGCCGCAGGCCGAGACGGGTGAGGGGGCCTGTCCAGGCGCAGATGGGGGCCCCTACTTCGCCTTGAGCGGCAGCCCCAGCGCGATCAGGTCGGTCCGCAAATGCACCGGGTCCTTGAAGTGGATGCCCTTCATGCCGAACTTGCGCGCGGCCACGATATTGGGTTCGCTGTCGTCAATGAACACGCAGCTCTCCGGCGCCAGCGCATAGCGCTCGCAGAACACGCGATAGAGCCGCGGGTCGGGCTTGACCAGCCCTTCAAGGCCTGACACCACCACCCCGTCGAACTTTTCCAGAAACGGCCATTCGCCCAGGCAGCTCATCCATTTCTCCCAGGAGAAATTGGTAATGGCAAAGGTGGGAATGTCCTGCTCGATCAACTCATTGTGGATGTCGATCGTGCCCTGGATGAACCCGCCAACGGTCTCGTTCCAGCGCTTGTCGAAGGCCTGGATTTCCCGCCAATATTTCGGGAACCGCGTCACCAGCTTGGCCACACCCTCGGCATAGATTTCGCCCGCATCGAATTCCAGGTTCCAATCGCTGGTGCAGATCTGGTCATGGAACCATTGCGCATCCTCCTCGCTGTCGAACAGCGTGCGGAACAGATACATCGGGTTCCAGTCGACGAAGACGCCGCCCAGGTCGAATACAGGAATGATGTGGTCGTTCATGCGCTGGTCCGCTTGTTTGTAGGGAAATGGTCGATCAGCGGCTTGTGGCATGCGCCGCCGGGGTCCGGCAAGCCAGCTTAGCTGATCCCGATCGGCTCCCCGAAGCGCGATAGGAAATAGCTGGCCCGGTAAAGATTGACCGGCACATCGAAAATGACCCCAACCAGCGGCTTGGCCGTGTAGCTCGCCTCCGCGGCAATCACCATTTGGCCCTTGGCGATATTGGTCATGGCCTCAGGCAGGGGATATGTACCGCCCACCGTATAGGGCGTGAGGCTGGTATAGTTCCCGTCTTCGAGTTTCCGGGTCCAAACGACTGTGGCGGTCTTGCCGTCGCTGCTGACCTGAATTGCCGTCACGACCTGCGCGACCTCGTCAGCCGAATAGGGGATCATAATGCCGCTTGCTGCCTGGAAATAATCCTGTAGCTCGCTCGATGTGATCGTGCCATTGGCGCGGGCGACGAGATCGCCGACAGCGCCGGCTACCGACTGCACCTTGCGGTCCATTGTGATCAGCGTACTGGCTTCGAGCGTCCCCAGATAGACGAACAGCATAATGGGCAGGACCAGCGCAAATTCCACCGCCGCCACGCCCTGTTCGGCGCGGATGAGACGTCTCACCCGGTCCAGGATGTCCTTGCGAAAGCTCATGAGAATGGCTCGTTCTTAAACACGGTGATCGACCCCATGAGCCGGCTGCCATCGCCCAGATTGGACATGCCCAATGGACCGAGTTGCAGCAGGACTGGATAGCGGTAGTAAATCTGCACCAGCACCACGGATTTGCTGTCACCGGGTGACCAGGATTCCGCGACAGTCCAGTCGCAGGGAGCTTCGCAGGTGGAATCCACCGGCGGAACCACGGTCGCCGATTGAAAATCGGTTATCGTATTGACCCGGATATGCAGGCCCGAGCAATCGGGGAACAGGCCATAGAGGCGGCCGCAGACATCGGCACGGAACTGCTCGATCGAGGTGCCGACGGCCTGGGCCTGCCCGGTTCGAATAGCGCGCGAGGCGTCATGCAAAGCGCTTTCCAGAACCTGGGACGACAGGAAGATTATGGATGTCTGGAGGATTGCGCCGATAATGGCGAAAAAGACCGGAGCGAGCAGGGCGAACTCGACCACCGTTACGCCGCGCTCATGGCGCGCCAACAAACGGCCCTTTCGCTTAATTTCTCGCCAGGGCTTGCCCAACACGCCTGTGGCTCCCGCAGATCTGCATCCGCAGGTACACTAGGCAGATACCCTCACCCAATGGTTAGGAAGTTGCGCGCGGCAATCTCGATTACGCGCCAGGGTTAACCGATCCCTAATGCCGGACCGGCCGGTGCCATGGGTTCAGTTGGCGGCCGACTGCACCAATTGCGACGAGGCAAGGGTCTGCCCCGAAAAGCCCGCATCGTCACCCATCATCACCACGGGCTGGCATACCGGGGCGCATGCCAGGGTCGTGCGGCTCTGGCCCTGATAGACCGTCATGATCCCGGCCGTCATCTGCACTACCTCGACCAGCGTGTCGGCAACGGGCTCGCCGCGGCTATCCAGAACGATAAGGTTGGTCTGTCCGTAGCTTTTGCCGGTCAGGATCAGCGTCTGCGGATCCTGAATGGTTACGTCGGCAATACCGGGATTGCCCACGATAACCGTTGCGGCGGGAGCGCTGATCCGCAGCACCCGGGCCATATTGACATTCACATTGATCGGCGCGCCGTCCTGAGCCAGGGCAGGCCTGGGCACCGCGAGCGTTGCAGCCAGCAACAGGGCAGTGAGGGCAGAACGGAACATGGGACAAATCCGGGTACTGATACGCTGTCCCTTCAGCATCCACCCGAATGGTAAATACTTGGCAAACATCGTCGTAGAGGTCGATTGTCCATCGGTTTTCAGGAGCCGGAGAATAGAACCCATTCGCGCAGTGATCGGCTGACCCAAGCGGCCGCGTTAAGGTGCGGTCATTACGAAGAAATGGAGGGGGCGGTCTTTAGTTAGACTTGTATCTATTTATATAAATCAGCGCTTACCAGAAAAATACCGATCCTCGGCAGTCGAGCGGACGCCACAGCAATTAACGCTATTTCAACCTGTGGTGGCTAGCGTCAGCTCATGTTCGACGTGTGACGTGGTCCGACGCTGCGGTCACTTAAGGACGTGTCAAAAGGAGCCTGGGAATGAAAATTTTCGCACGTTTCGCGCAGGATGAGTCGGGCGCGACTGCAATCGAGTACGGCCTGATCGCCGCGCTCATCTCCGTTGGTATTATTCTGGCGGCAACGACGCTGGGTGGCAACCTCGGAACCCTGTTCAACAATATCGCCAACACGCTGAACGTGACCGTTCCGAATAGCGGTGGCGGCACCACCACCACCACGCCGTAATAGCGCGGCACAGTTCGACGAAAAGGGGAAGGCGCAAGCCTTCCCCTTTTCTGTTTTTTAAGACCGCCAACGCATAATCGAAACCCAACTTCGCCTGGTCGGGGATTGGTCACATGCTCTATATCGCTCTTTTATTCTTTCCGCTGGCCATGGCCTTTGCGGCCTCTTCCGATCTCTTGACCATGCGCATCTCCAACAAGCTCGTCCTGCTTCTGGCCGCCGGCTTTGTGGCTATGGCACTCATCGTCGAATTGCCGCTGCAGCAATTTGCCATGCATGTGCTTTGTGCCTTTATCGTTCTGGTCGTGGCCTTCGCCATGTTCGCCCTGCGCTGGATCGGCGGCGGCGACGCCAAACTGGCCGCGGCCACCACGCTCTGGCTCGGTTTCGGCCTCACCTTGCCCTATCTGTTCTATACCGGCTTGTTTGGTGGAGCGCTGACCTTGCTCATTCTGGCGCTGCGCCGTGTGCCGCTCACCCCGTTCATGGCGCGGTTCGCATGGCTCAATCGCCTGCGCGATCCCAAACAGGGCGTTCCCTATGGCATTGCCATGGCGCTTGCCGGTCTTATGACCTATTCCCACACCGTTATCTTCGAGCGCCTCACCGCCTGATCAGCAAGTTGCCATCCGGTTTCGAGCGAGCGCCTGCGAAATAAACGCGGGCGCTTTTTTTGTATTCGTGGCGCATTTGCAAAACGCGAGCTTTCATAACTCGTTAACGCCTTTTGCAAAGCCCTGATTAACTAAACTTTGACCCTTTGCTTCCATAGTTCAGCCGGTGGAAATGGGCATTTTGCCCGCGTATTACCGGAGTGGGTCATGAGACCGGCGCGTATTGTCCTGATATTGGTGGCCCTGGTGGCCGGATCGCTGGCGGCCTTCCTGGTAACGCGCGGCAATCGGACCCCTGCTCCCACCGCCGAGGTCAGGACCGAAGTTGTGCAGGAAGCCAAGACCCGGATTCTGGTCGCCAGAACGCCGATCGGCGTGGGCGAGCGGCTCGGCATCGACCGCGTGGAGTGGCAGGATTGGCCCGAAGGGGCCCTGCGCCCCGAATATGTCACTGTTTCGGCCATGCCCGATGCGCCCACGCAATTGACGGGCGCAGTGGCCCGCTTTGAATTTTTCCCCGGCGAGCCCATCCGCGAGGCCAAGCTGGTCCGTACCAAACAGGGCTATCTTTCGGCCGTCCTGGCCCCGGGCAAGCGCGGCGTGTCGGTCACCGTGTCCGCAGCCTCCAGCGCCGGCGGCTTCGTCGTGCCCAATGACCATGTCGATGTGCTGCTCACCACCTCGAGCGCAATGGGGCAGCGCTCCGAGGTTATCCTCTCCAATGTGCGCGTGCTTGCCCTGGGCAAGCGCCTGGGTGAAATGGGCGCGAGCGGCGGCGACGAAACCGGTTCCGCACCCAGCCCGACACCGACCACATTCGATGCCACCACCATCGCCACGCTCGAGCTTGATCCGGCCCAGGCCGAAACGCTGGTCAACGCCTCCACCCGGGGTCAGCTCAGCCTCACCTTGCGTTCGGTGCTCGATTTCAACCGCGCCGATGCGGGCACGGCCCGAGCCAATCAGGCCGTGCGGCTGATCCGCTATGGCAAGGAGCAAAGCGTCATGGCCGGCAGCACCATGTCTGCCGATGCGACCGATACAACCAATATGCCGGAAATTTCCCCGGCTCTGGTGGCGCCAGAAGCGCCCCAGGTCCTGCCGCAATAGGGGCGAGGTTATGATAAATATGCCAACCGGATCGAGAGTGCGCGGCCTTGCCAGAACGGCAAGCGTCATCGGCCTTGCGGCGCTAATGGGCACGACCACATTCATGCCCCCGGCGCTGGCGCAATCGGGCCCGGCCCAATTGGCCATTGCCGCCTCCGCCTATGGTGCCACACGTTCGCTCGATGTCGAATTGAACAAGTCGGTGATTGTCGATCTGCCCGCCGGAGTAGCCGAAGTCATCGTCTCGCAGCCCAATGTGGCCGCCGCCATCATGCGTTCCCGCACCCGGGCCATCATTCAGGGTGTCACCGGCGGCAATACCAATGTTTTTTTCCTCGATGACAATGGCCGCACCATCCAGGTGCTGGATCTGCGGGTCATCGAGCAGCCGTCGCAGGTCGGCAATGCCCTGGAGGATGCGCTGGCCAGAATTATTCCCGGCTCTCGCATCAATGTTGAATCGGTCACCCTGGGCGGCGCGACCAATCGTGTGGTTCTCACCGGCTCTGTGCCCTCCGCCGAAGACCGGGACCGCGCCCAGGCTGTGGCTGTGCAATTTGCCGGTGGCCCCGAAAATGTCGCCAATATCATCGACGTGGCCGGCGCCCAGCAGGTCATGCTGCAGGTCACCGTGTCCGAGGTGCGCCGCGATATTGCCAAGCAACTCGGCATCAACCTCTCCGGTTCGGCAACCCTTGGCAATGTCAGCCTCGGTTTCAACAGCACACAGACAGACCTGACCAATGGCCTGTCTGCCGGTTATGCCGGTGCCGACCTGCAGATCAATGCAGCCATCCGCGCGCTTGAGGATCGGGGCGCCGTCCATGTCCTGGCGCAACCGGTGCTGACCGCCATTTCCGGTCAGACCGCCGATTTCCTGGCCGGTGGCGAATTGCCCTATACCGAAATCGTGGACAATGTCCGCCAGACCACCTGGAAACCCTATGGTGTCGAGCTCGAATTCACGCCGGTCATCAAGTCCAATGGCCTGATCGGCCTCTCCGTCAACACCGCCGTGTCCGAGCCGCAGGCCGATGGCTCGATCTCCAAGCGCCAGGCCGTTACCTCGGTCGAACTGGGTGCGGGGCAGACCCTGGCCATTGGTGGCCTGCTCGATCGGCGGACGACATCCACCATCAGCCAGATTCCGGGCCTGGGCAATATTCCCATCCTGGGCGCCCTGTTCCGGTCGCGCGACTATCAGAACCTGGAAACCGAAATGGTCATTCTGGTCACGCCCTATCTGGTCAGCCCCAGTCCAGCCAATGCCATCACCCTGCCGACCGACACCTCGCTTCCTGCCACTGATGCCGAGGGCATTTTTCTCGGCGCCATCGAACGGCAGTACGGTGTCGGCCAGACCGGCAGTTTCCGGGGCGGGTTTTCCGGCTCGGTCGGTTTCGTTCTGGATTGATCGCGGATCAGGAGAGCGTTTGTCATGAGTTTCCTTACCCCTGAGCAGCCCGCAATGGCCGAAGAAGCGGCCGCCGAAATCGCCTCGGGCGCCCGCCTTGTGCCGCGCATCACCATCCAGGCCTTCTGCGAGCATTCCCAGACCGCCCAATTGGTCGAAAGCGCCATGCATGACCGGCGCATGTCCAAGGTGGCCCTGACCACGCATAATGGCGGCATCGATGGCGCGGTCGAGACCTATAAGTCCAATCCCACGCCCAATCTGATCATTGTCGAAACCACTCTGTCTCCGGCAGAGATACCCGAGGCGCTGGAAAAGCTGGCCGAGGTCTGCGACGCCTCGACCCGGGTCATCGTCCTTGGTCACGTCAACGACGTGCTGCTCTATCGCGAGCTGATCCGCTCGGGCATTTCCGAATATGTCGTATTGCCGACCACCTCGGCCGAAATCGTCACCTCGATTACCGAGCTTTATGCGGCCGAAGGCGCTGCCCCTATCGGGCGGACAATCGGTTTCATCTCGGCCAAGGGCGGTGCGGGCAGTTCCACCATTGCCCACAATGTGTCCTGGGCCATTGCCACCAGCCTCCGGCAGGATTGCCTGATCGTCGACATGGACCTGGCCTTCGGCACGGCCGGGCTCAATTTCAACCAGGACCCGCCGCACGGCCTGGCCGACGCGGTTCTGGCCAATCAGAAGGTCGACCAGACTATGCTCGACCGCCTGATGAGCAAGGCGGCCAATCACATCAACCTGCTCACGGCGCCCGCCACCCTCGATCACACCTGGGATTTCGAGGAACGCGACTTCGAACAGGTCATCGAGATCTGCCAGAAAAGCGTGCCGGTCATCGTGCTCGACATTCCCCATGGCTGGACCAGCTGGACCCGCCAGACCCTGGCCTCGATCGACGATGTCGTCATTGTTGCCGAGCCCGACCTGGCCAATCTGCGCAATGCCAAAAATCTGGCAGATGCCATCAAGTCCATGCGCCCCACCGATGGCGCCCCCAGCCTGGTCCTGAACAAGCTGGGCGTTCCGCGCCGGCCCGAGATCGCCGCGGGTGAATTCGCGGCCTCGGTGGAATGCGAGTTGATCGGTCAGATCGGCTTTGACGCCCAGCTTTTCGGCACTGCGGCCAATAATGGGCAGATGATTGCCGAGGTCGCCGCCAACAACAAGGTCAACGACACATATCGCGCCATTGGCATGCAGGTCACTGGCCGGCAGGTCAGCCACGGCGTTGCGAAATCGGGAAGCCTGTTAAAGCTCCCGTCTCTATTCAAGAAACGGGCCTGATCGAAGGCGGGGCAGGGACCAGGAACGGTAGGTAATTGATGTTTGGGAAGCGCACGACTTTCGGAGGCAATACGCCGGGACTGAGCGAGCCGCCACGGCCGGTCGCCAGTCCGCCGCCTGCCGCCACGCCCACCCCGCCGCAGCGCCGCTCCAATGACGGCGACGGCATGGGCGCGCGCATGCGCACCACCGACGAAGTGCTCGATGTCCGCGCCCCCGCCGACGCCCAGCGCGCCAAGGAATATTTCCAGACCAAATCGGCCATCTTCAACGCGCTGATCGACTCGATCGATCTGAGCCAGCTCGCCACTATGGAGAGTCAGGCTGCGCGAGAGGAAATCCGCGACATCGTCGCCGAAATCATCGCGCTCAAGTCCATCGTCATGTCCATTTCCGAGCAGGAAGATCTGCTTGAGGACATCTGTAACGACGTGCTCGGCTATGGCCCGCTCGAACCCTTGCTGGCCCGCGACGACATTGCCGATATCATGGTGAACGGGTCGCAGAAGTGCTACATCGAAGTGGGTGGTAAGGTACGCCTCACCAATGTGCGCTTCCGTGACGACGCGCACCTGATGAATGTGTGTCAGCGCATCGTTTCCCAGGTCGGCCGCCGGGTCGATGAAGGCTCGCCCATCTGCGACGCCCGCCTGCCCGACGGCTCCCGTGTCAACGTCATCGCCCCGCCCCTGGCCATCGATGGCGCTGCGCTCACCATCCGTAAGTTCAAGAAGGACAAGCTGACCCTCCAGCAGCTGGTCAAATACAATTCTATTTCGCCCGAAGGGGCCGAGGTGCTGCGCATTTTGGGTCGCGTGCGCGCCAATGTGCTGATCTCGGGCGGTACCGGTTCGGGCAAGACGACGCTGCTCAACTGCCTGACTGCCTTCATCGAAAAGGACGAGCGCGTCATCACCTGTGAAGACTCGGCCGAACTCCAGCTCCAGCAGCCTCACGTGGTGCGCCTGGAAACCCGCCCGCCCAATCTGGAGGGTGAAGGCGAGATCACCATGCGCGATCTCATCAAGAACTGCCTGCGTATGCGTCCCGAACGCATCATCGTGGGCGAAGTGCGTGGCCCCGAAGCCTTCGACCTCCTGCAGGCCATGAATACTGGCCATGACGGCTCCATGGGCACCTTGCACGCCAACTCCCCGCGCGAGGCGCTGAGCCGTCTTGAATCCATGATCACCATGGGCGGCTATGCCCTGCCCAGCCGCACCATCCGCGAAATGATCGTCTCTTCCATTGACGTCATCGTGCAGGCGGCGCGCCTGCGCGACGGCTCGCGCCGCATCACCCATATTTCCGAAGTGCTGGGCATGGAAGGCGATGTCATCGTCACCCAGGACGTCTTTCTCTATGACATCATGGGTGAAGACGCCAATGGCATGCTGGTCGGCCGGCATCGGTCCACGGGCATTACCAAGCCCCAATTCACCGAGCGCGCCCGCTACTTCAACGAAGAAGCCAACCTGGTCGAGGCGCTCGAAAAGGCCAATACCGAACAGCACGAGATATTGGGCCGCTGATCATGACCACGCTCCTGCTCGTCGCGCTTTTCGTTGTCACCATCGGCGCCGCCGGCTTTGCTCTGGTGCCCTCGGCGCTGGGAAATAAGCGCGCCCAGCAGCGCATGAAGGCGTTCCGGGGCGATATCCGGGCCAATCGCCGCGAGGCCGATGCCAATCGCACCAGGGAAGACCGGCGCAAAAGCGTACAAAAGGCGCTCAAGTCGCAGGCCGACGAGCTCAACGCCAAAAAGCGCCTGAGCCTGTCCGACATGATTTTTCAGGCCGGCATGACCATCAAGCCGGCCACGTTCATTCGCAATAGCGTCATTTTCGGCGTGGGCCTGTTCGTCGTCCTGATCCTGGCGCAGGTGCCCTTCTATTTTGCCGGCATCTTCGCGCTTGCCGGCGGTTACCTGCTGCCTCGCATGTTCGTTTCGTACCGTCGCAAGCGGTACCAGGACCGGTTTCTCGATGAATTGCCCAATGCCATCGAAGCAATCGTGCGCGGCGTCAAGACGGGTCTGCCGCTCAACGATTCCATGCGCGTGGTGGCCAAGGATACCAAGGAGCCGGTGCGGTCCGAATTCGCGCGCGTGCTCGATCAGCAGAGCTTCGGCATGTCCATGACCGAGGCCGTGCAGGTGCTGCTCGATCGCGTGCCGCTGCCCGAGGTCAATTTCTTCGTGGTGGTGATCTCGGTTCAGCAGCAGGCCGGCGGCAATCTGTCCGAGGCCTTGGGCAACCTGGCCCGCGTGCTGCGCAACCGCAAGAAGATGAAGCAGAAGGTCAAGGCCATGTCCTCCGAGGCCAAGGCTTCGGCGAGCATTATCGGCTCGCTGCCCATCGTTGTGTCCATTCTGGTGTCGCTGGTCTCACCGAGCTATCTGGCGCCGCTGTTCTCCACGCCGGTGGGCAATATTTGTCTCGGGGTTGGCGTGGTCATGATGGCCACGGGCGTTTTCGTCATGAACCGCATGGTTCAGTTCGAAGTCTAGGAGGCTGGCGTCGTGAATCTTGTCGAGCTTCTGACCCAGCGCGAATTTCTCATCGCTGTCCTGGCGGCCGTTTCCGCTGCGGCGGTCGTGTTCACCTTCGGCTCGTCCCTGATTGTCCGCCAGGACATGAAGAAGCGCATTCAGCGCGTTGCGGTCGAGCGCGACAAGATGCGGGCCGAGGAGATGGCGCGCTTGCGGGGCGGCGGCAATGTCGAGGGACGCGCCTCCATTCGGCGCGGCTCCGAAGCCAAGTCCTATATGAAGCGGGCCGTTGATCGCTTCGATCTCAAAAAGGCCTTTCAGGACGATACCACGGTCGACAAGCTGGCCATGGCCGGTCTGCGCGGTCAGGGCGAGTTGACCAAATTCCTGTTTCAGCGCTTCAGCTATCCCATCGCTATCTTCGTCATTGCGGCCTTCTACACGCTGATCCTGTCGCCAGGCGATCGGCCGCTCTATCTCAATCTGGTCTATGCCATCGGCGCGGGCCTGCTCGGCGCCTATCTGCCGCTGCTGCTGCTCAAGAACAAGACCCAGAAACGCCAGACGTCGATCAAGCGCTCCTGGCCCGATTGTCTCGATCTCCTGCTGCTCTGCGTGGAAGCGGGCATGTCCATGGAACACGCCTTCAAGCGCGTCGCCAAGGAAATCGGCGCCCAGTCTGCCGAACTGGCAGAAGAATTGACGCTGACGACCGCCGAACTGTCCTTCCTCGAAGATCGGACCCGCGCCTACGAAAATCTCGGCCGCCGCACCGGCCTGGACGGCGTCAAATCAGTGATGACGGCGCTGATCCAGGCCGACCGCTACGGCACCTCGGTGGGTCAAGCCCTGCGCGTCATGGCCGAGGAAGGCCGTGAGGCCCGCATGATGGACGCCGAAAAGAAGGCCGCATCGCTCCCGCCAAAACTCACCGTGCCGTTGATCCTGTTCTTCCTGCCGGTGCTGTTCATCGTCATTCTCTCCCCGGCCATGATCCAGGTCTTCTCCGGCTCCGTAGCTTCGACGGTGAGTGGAGGCTAAGGCCGGTCAGTCATCGCGATTTGACCAACCGTCTTCCCAAGGCGATCAGCGCGCCGCCCTTGGGCGCTTCACAATTCCTGTGCTAGCCCGATCAGCAGCCCTTCATGGCCGCGGATATAGCAGAGCCGATAAGTCTCGCCATATTGGACGATATCGCCGACCAATTGCGCCCCTTGGTCGCCCAGGCGCGCCAGCGTTTCATCGATATCGTCCACGGTGAACATGACGCGCAGATAGCCCAGTGCATTGACCGGAGCGGTCCGGTGATCGGCCTCGACGGGCGGGTCGATGAAGCGGGAAAGCTCCAGCCGGCTATGGCCGTCGGGCGTGGACATCATGGCGACCTCGACATGCTGGTCGCCCAGGCCGGTAACGCGGCCGGCCCATTCCCCCTTGATCGTGGCCTGCCCCTCAAGGTTGAGGCCCAGCGCGCGAAAGAAGGCGACTGCGCCCTCGAGATCGGCAACCACAATGCCCATATTGTCCATGCGCTTGATGGCCATGACTGCGTCCTCTCGATGCTGGTTGGTGTCGCGTTCACTTTGGCGCAACATCCATCATCTGTCATCCCGCTCACCGGTCAGTCTCGAAGGGTGGGGGAGGGGGTGGCAAGCAGGCTGGCAGCTTTCATCCAGGGCACTCCATCTGTGGACGTTTAGCGCAGGCAACAAGCCACCCTCGAGATTCGGGTGCTGCGGCAAGCTTTGAGCTTCGCCAGCCGGCATTCGCTGGGCTCGATAGCTTCAAGTCGGCAGGTCGTGCTCGCTTATGCAGGGGCAAAGCGAGGCGATGCAGACTCAGGCTGCGTTCGAACTTTCTTGGTCTGCTGCGGTCGCACCGAGGCGCTTGGCCTGAGCAAGTCCGTCGCGGAGGTTTTCAGCCGCCAATGGGCGCAGCGGCTCCATGGCGGGGGTCACGTGGGCCAGAGTGAGTTCCACCTCGACAGAGGTGAGGTCGAGTCCCCACTGGTCCTTCAGAATGCGCTGCAGGTAGGGCGTCGAGTGGTCCCAGCCATGCCTGGGCGTTCCCGGGCCGTATCCGCCGCCGCGTGCGGTCATGAGGTAACCCGGACGTCCCTCAAGCGGCCGCGTTGCACCTGGTACGAAGCGTGGCTCGGAAAGCACGAGATCGATCCATGCCTTTGCATGGTGCGCAACACCAAAATTGTAGAGCGGAATGGCGAAGAGGAACGCGTCGGCGGAAATGAGCTCGTCGGCCAGCTCAGCGGCGAGGGCACGCGCGTCCTCCTGACCCACCGTGCGTTGCTCGGGTGGTGTCCACATCGAGGTGACGGCATCGCGCCACGCTGGTGCGGGCAGCGGAGTGGTTCCCACCTCGCGATGGATCACGTTCGAGAAAGCGCCATCGGAGCCGGCAACGAATGCGTCGGCTAGACTGCGGGTCACGGATCCGTCGGTGCGGATGGAGGCATCGAGACGGTAAAGTTTGGGCATGGGTTGGCTTCCGGTTTAGTGTCATGGTGGTTACAAGTAGTAACTGACGAACCATATGTGCCTTGCTCGAAGGCTCTCAAGACGGCACTTTTTCGATACGGTGGTACCCAAAATGAAACCAGCCTCAGACCACGACGACCTCACCTGCAAGTCGGTCCGCGATATATTTCCTGCCGTCTCGTCCAAATGGGCCATGCCGATTGTGGAGCTTCTGGTCGAGCATCCCCAGCGCTTCTCCGACTTGAAACGCGCCCTCGGTCCGGTCACGCAGAAGTCGCTCACGGCAGCATTGAGGGACCTGGAGCGAGACGGGGTGATTACGCGAATTGTCACTCCAACAATCCCGCCTCGCGTTGACTATGAGCTGACGGAGTTGGGCCACTCTATGCTGGAGCCGGCCCTGGAAATGGCGCGTTGGGCGCTCGCGCACCGGCACGAAATTGGCCAGGCCCGCGTACGCTTCGCAGCGAGAGCTTAGTTCCTCTAGACGAGCGAGAGCGCTGGTCAGGCTAGCTGGCAAGCGCGCCTGACTAGTTGGACGACCAACGAATATTTCGGTAGGACCTCGATCAAGATCACCCGAGCACGGGTTGCCATCTAGTTGATCGTAGCGACGTCTGCTGTCGGCTCGCCTAGCTCTTGGCGATCAAATCCCAGCGGTTCTGCTGGGTCAGCAGGGCCCGGACATAGGCCATATTGGCCTCCACCTGTTCGGGAGGCAATTCGGCGGCATAAATGGCCCGGCATTCGTCGAACCGGCCCTGCAGTCCCACTACCAGCGCCAGGTTCTGCCGTGTCTGCGTGGTCGCCCCGCGCATCTGCACGGCGCGGCGCAAGTGCTTTTCGGCCGACACCAGGTCATTGGTCATGGCATAGGAGAGCCCGAGATTGGTCTCGATGGAAGCCTCGCCCGGCGCAATCACCGCGGCCTGCTCATAAACCTGTCGTGCCTCGTCATGCCGTCCGGTCTGGTCCAGCGTGGCGCCCAGAACGAGCAGGGCGTTCCAGTCCGGCGCGTCCGGCCGGATGACATTGCGCAGGACCTGGATGGACTGGTCGAAACGGCCCGCTGCCGTCAGCGCCTTGGCATAGGCCACGGTCAGGGCGACGTCACCGGGATAGGCGGCAATCGCCTGTTCCAGGGCCGCCGCGGCCTGTTGCGGCTGGCCCGCCGCGCGCAGGGCCGCGGCATAGTGGATGACAATTCCCCGGTCCTTGGGGTTGGCGCGGTAGCGGGCCGTCAGTTCTCCCAGATTGGCATGGCCTTCTGCGGCGCTCATGCCTGAATAATCGGCCGCACCCATCTGGCCGCGATTGGAGGCGCAGGCCGAAAGGGCGAGCGCTGCCAGTCCCGCCAACAGCAGGACCCGCATTGTTCCGCCAATCCGCCCTTTTTCGATCAATGCCTGCTCCCGGCCGCGCTGGGCCGTCCTTATCCTGCCAGAAGCAATAGATCATTAACCCTAACGCCCGGTTAAATGCCGGGCGCCTGGCGTTGTACCCGCTCCTCGACCCGGCTAAACAAGCTAGGCAATAATGGAGTTTCCCATGGCCAACCCATCCGCGATCCCGCTCATATTCGTTCCCGAGGATGGGCTGAAGACCGGGCCTCTCAGCACCGATCAGCGGGCCTGGGCCGAAGCCAATGGTTTTACCGGCCAGCAGGGCCGCCTGCTTGCCGTGCCCGGTGCGGCTGGCGGCATCGGGGCCTGGCTGTTCGGTATCGGCACTCCAGAAGGGCGGCCGGTCTTCGTTGCCGGGCTGGCCGGGGCCGGTCTGCCCGAGGGCGATTACCAATTGCAGGGGGATTACGGCGACCCGACACTTGCGTCCATCGCCTTTCGCCTCGGCGCCTATCGCTTTGAAACCTATCGCAAGGCCGCCCGTCCGGCGCCACGGCTGATCCTGCCCGACAGCGCCGATGCCGGCGAGGTCAAACGCCAGGTTACGGCCGCAACCCTGGCGCGCGATCTGATCAATATGCCGGCCAACGATCTGGGGCCCGACGCGCTCGAGGCGCAGGCCCTGGAACTGGCCGAGCGGCATGGCATGCAAGTCGAGGTCACGCGCGGCGAGGACCTGCTCAAGGCCAATTTCCCGTTGATCCATGCCGTGGGCCGCGCCAGCGCCCAGGCGCCGCGCCTTATCGATCTGCGCTGGGGCCGGGAAACCGACCCTAAAGTCACCCTTGTGGGCAAAGGGGTTACCTTCGATACGGGCGGGCTCGACATCAAGTCTCCCGCCGGCATGCTGACCATGAAGAAGGATATGGGCGGCGCGGCCAATGTGCTGGGTCTGGCCCATGCCATTATCGATGCCGGCCTGCCGGTTCGCCTCAGGGTGCTGCTGCCGGTGGTCGAAAATGCCATTTCCGGTAATGCCTTCCGCCCGAGCGATGTGTTGCGGTCCCGCGCAGGTATCACCATAGAGATCGGCAATACCGATGCCGAAGGCCGGCTGATCCTGGCCGATGCCCTGGCACTCGCCGATGAGGAAAGCCCCGATCTCCTGCTCGACATGGCCACATTGACCGGCGCCGCCCGCGTCGCCTTGGGCCCCGAGCTGCCGGCGCTCTTTTCAAGCAGTGACTCTGTGGCTGCGGCCATCGTTGCCGCGGGCCTCTCCGCCGAAGACCCGCTTTGGCCTATGCCGCTCTGGACCGGCTATGACGGCCTGCTCGCCTCCCGCGTTGCCGACGTCAACAATGCCGCCGCCGGCGGTCATGCCGGGTCGGTCACCGCCGCATTGTTCCTGCGGCGCTTCGTCAACAATGCACGGGCCTGGGTGCATCTGGACATTTTCGGCTGGGCGCCCGATGCGCGCCCGGGGCGTCCGGTCGGTGGCACCGATCAAGGCATCAGGGCGATCTATGGCCTTTTGCGGCAGCGCTATAGAACCTGAACTAAAAATAGTTGACTATGGCAACTAATTGGATGATTTAGTCAACCAATTAGGAGGCTCCCATGGCCAACGCCACCGACATCATCCAGGTCCGCACCTTCAACCGCTTTTATACCCGCGTCATTGGCCTGCTCGATGAGGGCATGCATCAGACAATTCATACTCTGGCCGAAGCACGCGTCATCTATGAGTTGGACAAGGATGGCGTCACCACCGCCGCCCAGATCGCGGCGACGTTGAATATGGATCGTGGCCAGATGAGCCGGCTCATGGGGCGCCTGGTGAATCAAGGGCTCGTCGCGCTGCTGCCGCGCTCGGGCGATGCCCGCGCCGCGCCGGTTGCGCTGACGGCAGAAGGCCGCGCGATTGCCGCCCGCTTCAACCAGATGAGCGACGAGGCGGCGGCGCGCACCCTGCTCGATCCGTTCAGCCCTTTTGAGCAACGCGATCTGGTGAGCGCCATGCGCCGCATCCAGACCATCCTGGCCGAACCGGATGATGAACCGCTCATCATCCGGTCGCACAAGGTCGGGGAATTAGGCTGGCTGATCCATCGCCAGGCCCTGCTCTACCATCTTGAGCAGGGCTGGAATGGCGAATTCGAAACCCTGATCACCCGCATCTATGCCGAATATGAAGAAGCGCCCGCCACACCGCCGAAAGGGCTCTGGGTCGCCGAGCAGGGCGGCGAGGTCGCGGGCTCGGTCTTCGTTCTGCCCGCTGCGGCCGAGCCGGAGGGCACGGCCCAATTGCGCATGCTCTATGTCGAGCCCATGTTCCGCGGCCAGGGCATTGGCGCCCGGCTCGTCGATCAGGCCGTCCGCTTCGCGCGCGAAGCCGGCTATCGCCGGATGATGCTCTGGACCCAGGATTGCCTGGTCTCGGCCCGCCGCCTCTATCAGGCCGCTGGTTTCACCCTGACGCGTGAAGAAAGGCACCATTCCTTCGGCGCTGATCTCAACGGACAATATTGGGCCCTGGAATTCTAGAGCGCAGCCCCGGACGCGCCCACGCCTCAGGAATTGCCCGGAATGACATCGGTGCCGGTGGTCCGCTCGATCACCCGGTCGGTCACCTCCGCACCATGCTTGGGAAAGAGCAGCGGAGCGGCCGCAAACCCGCCGATCACCGCCACCAGCATGACCCAGCCCGCCCATTTCTTGTGCTTTTCGATGAACTCACTGGCCACCGGGCCGAAGAAATAGAAGAGGCCGCAGGGAAAGAAGAACCGGATCCCGCGTCCGATCAGGCTGAACAGGATAAAGGTCCAGATATCCACGCCCGCCACGCCACTGGTAATGGTGATCACCTTGAACGGAATAGGCGTGACCGCGCCGATCATGATCATGAACGGGCCATTGGCCGCAAAGCTTTCCCGCAATTGCTCGAACCCGGCTCCGGCACCATAGAATTCGACGATCCCCTTGCCGATCGTATCGAACAGGAAATAGCCGATCGCATAGCCGAAGACACCGCCAAAGACCGAAAACACGGTGCAAATGGTGGCCAGCCGCCAGGCGCGGCGCCGGTCCGCCAGGATCATTGGCGCCAGCATGACCTCGGGAAAGACCGGCACGATCATGGCTTCCAGAAAACAGATCAACGCCAGGATCGGCTCCGCCATCGGATGTCCGGTGGCCGCCTTGAGCCTGTCGTAAAGTCCCGGCTTAGCCTGCTCTGCGGTATCGCTCATGCCCCTGCCTGTCTTCTCGTTTCGCCTCTGCCTGCTTGAACGACAGCATGGCGTCTGACCAGTGAATTTTGCGTGTCGTCTTAATAGCCGCGCGATCGGTCTACCACATTGGGCAGGGCCTCGCCCGCTTCATGCGCCTTGAGCAGGCGCGAAAAATAGCGCACGCCGCTCTGCTCGTTCGAGATCGCCGCGATATGCGGGGTGATATAGCAGTTCTCGATCTCCCAAAGCGGGCTGTCCTGCGGCAGCGGCTCGACCTCGAACACGTCCAGGCTCGCCGCGCCCAGCGTGCCGTCGGCCAGGGCTTGGGCGATATCCGTCTCCCGCTGATGCCCGCCCCGCGCCGCATTGATGATCGCCGGACCACCCGCCAGCCGGTCCCGCCGCAGCTTGGCGAAGGTCTGCCTATTGAGGATGCCGGTGGTTTCCGGCGTCAGTGGCAGCAGGTTGACCAGAATGTCGGTGCCACTAAGAAAGGCCTCGAACTCTGCATCACCGGCAAAGCCGGTGACACCTTCTATGGCCTTGGGCGTGCGGCTCCAGCTCCGAAGATCGAAGCCGAGTGGGCGTAGGCGGCTCACCGCATCCTGCCCGAGCACGCCCATGCCCATAATGCCCACGCTCGTTTCACCTGCCGCCGGCGGGTAATACTGGTTCCATCGCCGCGCTTTCTGGTCGGCCTGGAAGCGCGTGAACTGGCGGTGATGCATGGTCACATGCGCTACCACATAATCGCTCATGCGCTGGCTGAGATCCTCGTCCACAAAGCGCACGATCGGTGCGTCGGGCAGCTTTGGGTGTTTGAGCAGCGCATCGACACCCGCCCCCAGCGACAGCACCGCCTTGAGATTGTCGAGTCCGTTGAAGGCGTCGGCCTTGGGCTTCCAGACAAAAATGTAGCGGATATCGGCCGGGTCGAATTCGTCGGATTGCCGTACCACGGGGTAGGGGGCAAGAGCTTCGGCAAACGCCTTCGCCCAGCTCGCCTCATCGACATCGGAAAGGTGCAGTAGCAGCATGGATGGTCCCCGAAAAGAAAAAGCCGCACCCATGGGCACGGCTTTATGATCTGAATTGCCGTCCGCGGGGCGGCCTTACTGGGCGCTCGTCGTGCCCGATTCAGGCGCAGCGGGCGTGGTTTCCTGCACCGGGGTGCCCTCCACCGGGGTTTCGTCCCGCGTTTCGGTCGGCGTTTCCACGGCGCTTTCGGGTGCAGTGGTCACGGTCTCTGCCTCGCCCGCGGCCTCTTCTTCACCCGCAGCCTCTTCCGCCGGCGCGGCTTCGGGTTCGGGGAAGGGGACGGGGCTGGCGGACAGGGTCTGCAGATAGGCCAGGATATCGGCGCGTTCTTCGGGCGAGCGGACACCGGCAAAACCCATCTTGGTGCCCGGCGCATAGCCCTTGGGATTGGTCAGGAAGGCGTCGAGATTTTCGTAGGTCCAGGTCAGCCCTTCATTATGGTGCTGGGTCAGGATGTCCGAATAGGCAAAGCCCTCCAGATGCGCCTGGGCATTGCCCACAATGCCATAAAGGTTCGGGCCCTGCTTATTGCCTTCGCCTTCACCGAATGTGTGGCAGCTCTGGCATTTGCGCACGGCCGACGCGCCATTCTCGGCGCTGGCATTGGCCAATAGGGCGCTCAGCGGAACCTCCGGTGCTTCCTCTACCGGCGCACCGCCTTCGGCCACTTCCGGTTCGGGAAGCGCATAGCCGGGGCCGCGATCCTCGATCGGGTGATAGATGGCTTCGGCAACAAAGCCCACACCCATGATGAACAACAGGGTGCCGAGCACGGCGCCGATAATCTTGTTTAGCTCAAACGAATCCATTTGGTCTCTCTGCCGGTCCATCCCCTGTGGACATTTATCCAAACCAGCCCAACTTTTAGATACCCAATAGGGCTATCCGCCTCAACCGGCCGGTTCGACGCGCGCGGAAGATAGTATCAAGCCCCTTATGGCGCAACCGTCCAAAGCCGGCCGCGCACCGTCAAATCGTCGCGGCGCGTTGCCCGGCGACGCCATACGCGCCGGGACGCAGGTGCGCGGCGCCATTTTGGATGTCCTTGCCGGGCTTTGTCTACATTGACTTCCCCCCATCCCCGCGCCACAACCCGCCTGCCTGACGCATTCACGGACCCTATCCATGACCAAGAAAATCGCTTTCCAGGGTGAACCCGGCGCCTTCAGCCATGCTGCTGCGGCCAATGTCTTTCCTGGCGAGGATTTTCTGGGCTGCGTGACCTTCGAGGAAACGCTCAATGCCGTGCAGACCGGCAAGGCCGATTTTGCCGTCGTACCGGTCGAAAATTCGCTCTATGGCCGCATCACCGACATTCACCATCTGCTGCCTGAAAGTGGCTTGCACATAATCGGGGAAACCTATCTGCGGGTGGAAATGACGCTTCTTGGTGTCCCCGGCGCCACGCTGGACGACGTCAAGGCCGTGCAGTCCCTGTCGGTGGCCCTGGGCCAGTGCCGCAAGTTCATTGCCGGCCGGGGCCTGCGCACCATCAATGCGGTGGATACCGCCGGCTCGGCCCGGGAAGTGGCGGAAAAAGGCGACAAGTCCGTTGCCGCCATTGCTTCGCGCTTCGCCGGTGAAATCTACGGTCTCAACGTCCTGGCCGAAAATATCGAGGACGCCGACCACAATACCACGCGCTTCCTGGTGCTCTCGCCGACCGAAAAGCAGGCCGCCAATCAGGGCAAGATCAAGACCACATTCGTCTTTCGCGTCCGCAACGTGCCCGCCGCGCTCTACAAGGCCATGGGCGGTTTTGCCACCAATGGCATCAATATGACCAAGCTCGAAAGCTATATGGTCGGCGGTGCCTTCACGGCCACTCAGTTCTATGCCGATATCGAGGGCCATCCGGACGATATCGGCGTGCGGCATGCCTTTGAAGAGCTGGGTTTCTTCACCGACTATTTCCGCATTCTGGGCGTCTATCCGGCAGCCGATTGAGCGCAGGGAGGCTTGCCTCCCATTTGAGCGCGGCCCCTCTGGTACCCCTTTGGGTCCGCGCAAAAGTCTTCCAACCATATCTTCCTCTGCCCGGCATTCTGACCGCGGCCCAGACCTGGCGCCGGGGCGTCGCTGATCAATCGCGCTGTTTTTTGTTATACAGCATAACAAATATATGGCATGGTCGAAACATCGCGGGGCTCCGTCAGGGCCGAAATCGGCCGATGGGCGACACCGCGGGTCTCGCGGCGCAACGGTTCTGGGAGGAGCTGTTGGCCGCAAAAAATCTGGAGGAGAGACAAAATGAGCAAGGCATTTATGACCGCCCTGGCCTTGGCCGCGCTGAGCGCAGGCGGATCGGCCATGGCGGACGACGCCCGTTGGCTCACCGATACAATGGTCAATGCCCGGGCCGAGTTCATGGCCCCCGGCCTCAACTACCTGACCTTCCAGCATATCGACACCATGTTCGCCACGCGCCCTGTTGCTGCGGGCGACAAGGTTCGGCCGCTGCCTGTCGACCTGCGCGATATCGGCGACAGCTTCACCTTTGGCGAAGAAACCCTGTCGCTCGAACAGTTCCTGGAAGCCACCTCGACCAACGGCCTCTTGGTCATCAAGGACGGCACAATCATCCAGGAGATTTACCGCAATGGCCTGTCCGAAAATGGCCGGCACATCTCATTCTCAATGGCCAAGTCTTTCCTGGCCACCATGGTCGGTATTGCCCTTGAGGAGGGCGACATTGCCAGCATCGATGACAAGGTAATCGATTACCTGCCGGACTGGACCGGCTCGGTCTATGCCGATGTCACCATCCGCGATCTGCTCGAAATGCGTTCAGGCATCGATTGGCTGGAGGTCTATGAGTTTGGCAGCGATACCCAATTGACCCAGGTCCATGACAATGCCCTGGTCGCCTATAATTACCGCTGGTGCGATTATGCCCGCGATCGTGCCGAAACTGCAGGCGAACCCGGCACTGCCTTCAACTATTCGACCATGGATACCTCCGTTTTGGGCTGCGTGCTGGAAGCGGCCGTGGGCATGAACGGTGCCGATTATATGAGCGAGAAGATCTGGAAGCCGGCGGGCATGGAGGCAGACGCCTATTACTTGATGGATGGCCCGGATTCGGTCGGCCGCGAATTCTATGGCGCCGGCTACAATGCGACCCTGCGCGATTACGGCCGGTTTGGCTTGATGATGCTCGAAGGCGGGCGATCCAATGGCAATCAGGTGGTGCCGCAGGATTGGGTCGAGGTGTCGACCTCGGCTGTCGAGGGGATGGACGTTGTCGATCCAGCCGATAACCTTGGCTACGGCTACCAATGGTGGACCGTTCCGGGCGGCTCGGCCTACACCGCCCAGGGGCTGTTCAATCAGTATATCTATGTCGATCCCGATACGGCGACGGTCATCGTCAAGCTGTCCTCGCCGGCCAACCCACTGGGCTGGGGCGTGGACAATCTCGCTTTCTTCAAGACTGTCGTAGAGACGGTCAGCAAGCCCTGACAGGTTCGGAGCCCCCGCACGGGTCGGGGGCTCCGTCCATCCGCTCACCGCGACGGGCGCTTACCCTCGCCCGGCTGGTCCGTGGAATACGATCCGGCCGGCTGCGACGGGTTGATGTCCCTTATCTGGGCACACACCACGTCGATGGGCACCGGCCTGCCGATGAAATAGCCTTGCCCGATGTCGCAGCCGGTATCCCGCAGCAGGTCCAGTTGCTCGCGCGTTTCCACGCCTTCGGCGACAACCTTCGCGCCGGTTTTTCGGGCCAGGATCAGCACCGCCTCGATTACCGAGCGACCCACCGAGTCGGTATCGAGATTTTGCACGAAGACGCGATCGAGCTTGATTTCGTCCCAGTGAAATTTCGTCAGATATGACAGCGACGAATAGCCCGTGCCGAAATCATCCAGCGCCAGGGACACACCCAGATAGCGCAGCTCGGAAAGCACGGCGATCGGCTGCTTGGTATCTGCCATCATCACCGACTCGGTCACCTCCAGCTTCAGCCTTTCTGGTGGTAGTCCTGCTGCCATCAGGGCGTCCGCCGTCGCTTCCATCACTTCGCCCTGCATGATCTGGATGACCGAAAGGTTCACCGCCACCTGCACTTCTGGTGGCAGCCGGAGCGCGTCCCGGCAGGCGCGGGCGATCATATGCTTGCCGATATCGACGATTTGCCCGGAGGCCTCGGCAATGGGAATGAATTCGGCGGGCGCGATCGGGCCCAATTGCGAGTGGTGCCAGCGGGCCAGGGCTTCCACGCCCACCACCGCCCCAGTCCCGATATCGACCTGGATTTGGTAATGCGGCGTGATTTCGCCGCGCGCAATGGCACGCCGCATATCATTTTCCAATGTCAGGCGGCGCTCCACCATTTCGCGAAGCGATTGATCATAAATGGCCACAGAGCCCTTTCTTCGGGCCTTGGCCTCGCTCTGCGCCAGATCCGCATCCGCTAGCAACCCGCGCGCGTTCTGCATCACACTCGCCGTGGTGGCCACGCCGGCAGTCGCGCTGATCGTCACCGAACTGCCGTCGATCTCAAAGGGCTGCCTGAGCGCCTCCAGCGCGCGATTGGCGAGCGCCTCTGCCTCTGCCTCGTCGCGCAGCCTGAGCAGCGCTGCAAATTCATCCCCACCCAGCCGTGCCACGACATTTCCCGATCCGGTGGAAATCACCTCTTCGAGCCTGCGCGCCGCGGCGATGAGCAGCTTGTCGCCGAATATATGCCCCCAGGTGTCGTTGATCAGCTTGAAACCATCCAGGTCGATCACGATCACCGCCGTCTGGTGGCCGTCGCTTGCTGCAGGTTGGTCGGCATCGGAGAATGCCGTTCGGTTCGGCAGCCCGGTCAGCGGGTCGTGATGGGCGAGATAGGCAAATTTGTCTGCGGCCTGTCCGGCATCGCGGTGGGCCCGGCGCAGGGTTCGGTTCTGAAAGGCCGATACAATGAGCATGATGCCCGCCGAGATCAGCGCCGTCACCAGCAGATAATGCTGTATCGTCTGCTGGTCGGTCAGCGTTTGTCGAATCTCGGCCGCCCTGTTGACCGCCGAATTCGTAGCCTCGGCGCCGATAGTCTCGATGATCGTGCCGACCGGTTCCAGCGTGTCCAACAGAGCCGTAATCGAGCCGGCATTCTCCAGGTCGGACATATCGGCTTCGATCGACTCTAGGAGCCGTAGCAACTCGTCATAGGCTTTTCGGCTCTCTGGGCTGGACGCCAGGAATTCCCGGTAGCCGCCGACATTCCAGCTATCGAGCCGCCCGAGCAGGATTTGGTAGAACAGTTCAGCGCGCTCGGCGTCGGCCGGCCGGCGCATGGCCGCATAGCGCGCCAGATAGGCTTCAAGCTGCGCCGCCTCGATGCGGCCATGCGCTCCGATCCAGGACACGTCGAAACGCATGGAATTGCGCACGGCCTCGGCCGTGTCCTGCACCACCCGTGCTTGCAGCACCGTGGCAACGCCCAGCACGACAATGATCACGATCGCAAATTGCCGGAACCAGACGGCAGGGAGCATGATCAGCCCAGCCTTCCCGTTTACCGGATCGTGATGCTGCGAACCTGCCACGCCGACCTGGCCTGATAGAGATCGGTCCGCAGCTCATCGAAATCGTCAAAAGGATAGATGATGAACAGCGGGCCCTTGTTGCGGACGGACATGTATTCGCCGTCCTGTTTGAGCGCCAGCAACACCGGATAGGTCATGAAATCGGTGAGGGGGATCGTCGTGCGATAATTGTTCAAGGCCAACACGTCCGCCTCTTCGCCCTCTGCCCCCACATAGGACAATAGCGTGGCCATTGGGACGCCTTCGAACACAGGAACCCCATCATGCCAGGGCGTGGCGGTCGCTATTTGACCCCATCCGATTGCTTCGAGCTCGGCCGCCGTGAAATCGCGCGGCACCCCTCCCTCGATCTGTCCGTCAATTGTCAGAATAACAGCATCCGATTGCGCCAGCGCCGCAGGCGGGATAGAAGCGGTGGTCAGCAGAACAATCGAGAGCTGAAGAGCGATATTCTTCATTTTGATGCTCCGTGTCGCCAAATTTGCATTCTGCACTCATTCAAGAAATTTCGTGTAAACGTGTCCAGCCGTTTTCTCCCCAATTTCTTCATGCCCGATTTGATATAGTCTTTACGGTCCCGCTCCTCGTCAGGCCCGTTGACTCCCCGACCGTCCCGGCTATGGTCCGCGCGAACCTCAACCCGCCAGGACCCCCCATGTCGCACGCCGAGCTCGCCCAGACCATCGACACCGCCTTCGAAAACCGCGCCGAGGTCAACTTCAACACGACGGGCGAAATCCGCGATGCCGTCAACGAGGCGCTGAACCTACTCGATACCGGCAAGGCCCGCGTTGCCGAAAAGGTCGACGGCAAGTGGCAGGTCAATCAATGGCTCAAGCGCGCGGTTCTGCTCTCCTTCCGCCTCAACGACAATGAGCCCATGACCGGCGGCCCGCAGAATTCCACCTGGTGGGACAAGGTGCCCACCAAGTTCGAGGGCTGGACCGACAATACCTGGCGCGAGGCCGGTTTCCGGGCCGTACCCGGCGCTATAGTGCGCCGCTCGGCCCATATCGGCAAGGGCGCTATCCTCATGCCCAGCTTCGTCAATCTCGGTGCCTTTGTCGATGAGGGCACCATGGTCGATACTTGGGTCACGGTCGGTTCCTGCGCCCAGATCGGCAAGAATGTGCATCTCTCCGGCGGTGTCGGCATTGGTGGCGTGCTCGAGCCGCTCCAGGCCGGCCCCACCATCATCGAGGATAATTGCTTCATTGGCGCCCGTTCCGAAATCGTCGAGGGCGTGGTGGTGGGCGAGGGGTCGGTCATTTCCATGGGCGTCTTCATCGGCGCCTCCACCAAGGTGGTGAACCGCGCAACCGGCGAAATCCATATGGGCTATGTGCCGCCCTATTCGGTGGTCGTGTCCGGCTCGCTCCCCGGCAAGCCCTTCCCCGATGGCACGCCGGGCCCCAACCTTTATTGCGCCGTCATCGTCAAGACCGTCGACGCCCAGACCCGCTCCAAGACCGGCATCAACGACCTGCTGCGCGATTGAGAAACCCGCCAATGCTGGCCCCTTTCGCGCTGGCGTCCTACTCTTTGATGAGCCGGAACTGATTCCGGTTCATTGAGGGGGATAGAAATGGACAATTTGATTTCACTGCTTACCACCACCGAGGGCCGCATCGGCCGTCAGCAATGGTGGATCGGCATCGTCACGCTTGTCGTCATATCGATCGTTGCCAGCATCGTGCTGGGCCTTATCAGTATGGGCAATGCCACGCTCTTTGCCTGGCTCGCCGTCATTCTCAATCTGGCGCTGGTCTGGCCCAGCTACTGCGTGGGCATCAAGCGCCGCCACGATCGCGACAACAACGGCACCGACCTCAAAATCCTGATTGCCGGTTCGGTCCTTCTTAATCTGCTCACCGCGACAGGCATCGGCAGCACCATGACCGATATGGGCGGCACCATGGTGCCGGTGCCCTCCATCTGGCTTGGCGCCATCAACCTTATCTTCGCGATCTTTGCCATCTATATGCTGGTCCAGCTCGGCTTTCTCAAAGGAACCACCGGCGCCAATAGCTATGGCCCGGATCCGCTGGACGCCGCCGCCTGAACCAAACTGGAGCCGTCGTGACCATCGACCCTGCCGATCTGCTTGCCCGTCTCATCGCCTGCCCCTCGGTTACCCCCGACGAGGCCGGTGCGCTCGACCTGCTTGAGGCCGAGCTTGAGGCCATCGGCTTTGCCGTGACTAGGCTGCGCTTTACGGGCGACGGCTCCTACCCGGTCGATAATTTTTTCGCCACCAGAGGGCAGGGTGGCCGCCGCCTGCTCTTTGCCGGCCATACCGATGTCGTGCCGCCCGGCGACCTCGCGCATTGGACCGCGGATCCGTTTGCGCCCCGCATTACGGACGGAAAAATCTTCGGTCGCGGCGCCGCTGACATGAAATCTGGCATTGCCGCCTTCGTCGCGGCTTGCGCAAATATCCCGCCCCAAGCCGGCACCATTCACCTCGCCATCACCAATGACGAAGAAGCCGATGCCGTCAACGGCACCGAAAAGCTGATGCGCTGGATGGCCGACAATGGCCATCATTTCGATTTCGCCATTGTCGGCGAGCCCAGTTCCGCCGAAACCTTGGGCGACAGTATCAAGATCGGCCGCCGTGGCTCCTTTTCTGGCAAGGTCACCGTCACCGGCACCCAGGGCCATGTCGCCTATCCGCACAAGGCCAATAATCCCCTGCCGGTTCTTGCGGCAATTGCCACAGCCCTCTCCACCGAAAAGCTCGATACCGGCACCGAACATTTCCCGGCCTCCAATCTGGAACTGACGACCATCGACACTGGCAATCCGGTCTCCAATGTCATTCCCATGAGCGGCACGCTGCGTTTCAACATCCGCTATAATGACAGCTGGACTCCCGAAGCCCTGGCCGACTGGGTCCGCGCCCGCATTGCCAGTGTCGATGCCCGGCATACGGCGATCGACTTTGAGGTCTCCGGCACGCCATCTCGCGCATTCCTCTCGCCGCTGGGCCCCGATATCGAAACGCTCTCGGCTGTCATTGCCCAGCGCAATGGCCAACCGCCTGAATACTCGACCGGCGGCGGCACCTCCGACGCGCGCTTCATCGCACAATACGGGCCGGTGGTCGAATGTGGCCTGGTTGGTCCCTCCATGCACAAGGCCGACGAACATATCGCCCTGGCCGACCTCACCGGGCTGAGGGACATCTACATATCCTTCATGCAGCGTTACTTTGCCCTGGAGACCGCATGACGATTTTCAGCGCCCTGCGCCAATCCATCTATGGCTGGATGATGATCCTCAGGGGCGAGGCTGGTTGGGCCGAGCATTTTCGCCTGACGCTCCCCGGTGCGGCCACGGCGCTGGTGCTGTTCTATCTCTTCGCCTTTCTGGCCGTGGTGCTGGGCTCGCTCAATTATGGCGTGCCGACCCCGGGAGGCCTTGTCGCCACACTGGCGCTGCAGTCGCTGTTTTTGCTGGCCCTCGTCATCGGCACTTTCGGCACCCGCTACGCTGTGCGCGATCGCGGCCCGGTGCTGTCCGTTCTGGTGCCCGGCCTCTATGCCCTGGTCTTTTATGTCGTGCTGGGAGCCTTGCTCTCGCTGACCGTTGCCTTCCTCCTGCCGCTGCTCTGGCTGGGCCTGGTCTATATGTTGTTCCGGCTCGGGCGCATGGCGGGTGGCTGGACCATCGGCGTATCCGCGGCCTTTGCACTATTGACCGTTCTGCTCCTTGCCGGGACGCCAATCGCGCTCTACATCATGCCAGCGCCCGTTCCCGCGGCTTGAGACGAGTAAGTGCCTTGCCCCAGCCCATGCCAACTTTTTTCCAGGAAGCACGCGACGCAGCCCAGGGCGTATGGGCGCTGGTCTTTGGCCGGCACGATAGCGCGCAATATTTCGATTTTTCCCAGCGCGGGCTGGTCGGCTCGTTCATCGCGCTGATCCTGGCCGTGGCGCTGCAGGCCTTTGGGCCTCACCCGGTGGATATGGCGGCGCCGCCGGTCATGTCTTTGAGCGTGGTGCTTGTCGCGCTGGCCGTCCAGGCCGCCCAATACGGCGTGATTTTTCTGGTCCTGCGCCAATTGGGCCGCGCCGATAGTTTTGTGCCCTTTGTCGTGGTGCAGAACTGGGCGACATTGGTCCAGTCCTTTGTCGCGGTCACCATCATTGCCCTATTGGGGGCCCCCATGGCCATCGGACCCGATGGGCTTGCCCAATTGACCACTGGCAGCCTGCCTTACTTTGTGCTGTCGATCCTCGTGCTGGTCGTCTGGTTCAATATAGCGCGGCGGATCATGACGCTGCGGCCCGCCCATATTGCAATCTTTCTCGTCAGCCTGTTGAGCAGCGCACTGCTCCTGTCGATGCTGTTCGGCTCGCTGGTGCCTTAACAATTTTCCGGCCGGAAACGCGACAAAACAAGAGCTTGGAGCAATTTCGGCGTCTCAACGAAACGATGAAATGCTCTAATAGTCCACCCCGGTCAGAAACAGGCCGGCAGCCGGCGCCATGGCGCCGCAGCGCTTGCGATCGGCGGCGTCCAGCGCCGCGCGAAAATCGTCCGGGCTCCACTTGCCTTCCCCCACCAGTTTGAGCGAACCCACCATGGACCGCACCTGGTGGTGCAGAAAGCTTCGCGCGCTGGCGCTAATGGCGATAATTTCGCCATCCCCCGTCACCTCGAACGCATCCAGCGTCCGGATCGGCGAATTGGCCTGGCATTCCGATGACCGGAAAGTGGTAAAGTCGTGCTGGCCCAAAATGCGCTGGGCAGCCTCATGCATCTTGCTCGCGTCCAGCTTGACCGGCACATGCCACACCTGGTTGCGCTCGATCGCCGCCGGTGCTCGCCGGTTGAGAATGCGATATTCGTAATGCCGGGCCGTGGCCGAAAACCGCGCCTCGAATGTTTCGGGAACGGCCTCGGCCTCCACGATCACCACCGGATAAGGTTTGAGGTGATAGTTCAGCGCCTCGCGGATGCGAAACGGGTCCCATTCTTTGCCAAGATCGAAATGCGCAACCTGGCCCAGCGCATGCACGCCGGCATCGGTGCGCCCCGCCGCCTGCGTGGTCACGGTCTCGCCGGAAAAGCGCCCGATAGCCTCTTCAAGCGCCTGCTGCACACTCATCCGGTCCGCCTGCCGCTGCCAACCGCAGAAGGGGGTTCCGTCATATTCGATGGTGAGCTTATAGCGTGGCATCTACCTCACCTCCCCCTTGCGGGGAGGGGGCGGGGTTCAGGCGGACCAGCAAGGCTGCGGCATTGGAGGGAACCCACCGAGTACGTAAAAGGCATCGTTCGTCCTAACCTACAGCCTCCGGCAACGCCCCCGCACCGCGCAGGAATGTCGCCGCATCCATGGCGCCCTTGCCCTCGCGCTGCACTTGGGTCAGCCTTAACGCTCCGGTCCCGCAGGCAATGGTCAAGTCCTCCCCGATCAATGCGCCCGGTGCCCCCGTGCCATCAGCAAGGCTCGATCGCAGCGCCTTGATGCGCACCGGCTTACCCGCCAATTGCATCTCGAACCAGGCCCCAGGAAAAGGCGACAATCCGCGGATCAGATTGTGGACCTCTTCCGCGCCCTTTGAAAAATCGATCCGCGCCTCGGCCTTGTCGATCTTGGTCGCATAGGTTTCGCCACTTTCGGGCTGCGGGGTAAAATCGAGGCTCCCCCGTTCCAGCGCCGCCAGCGCCCGGCCCATCAGGTCGGCACCAACCAGCTTCATCTGGTCGTGCAATTCGCCCGCCGTCATGTCAGGGGTGATGGGAATGATCTCGGTCGGCCCCATGGCGCCGGTATCGAGCCCCTCATCCATTTTCATCACCACAATGCCGGTCTCTTTGTCCCCGGCCATAATGGCGCGCTGGATCGGCGCGGCGCCCCGCCAGCGCGGCAGCAGCGATCCGTGCAGGTTCAGGCATCCATGCTCAGGCGCATCGAGAACGGCCTTGGGCAGCAATAGCCCATAGGCCACCACCACCGCCACTTCGGCACCAAGCGCGGCAAATTGGGCCTGTTCGGTTTCACCCTTAAGCGAGCGCGGCGTGAAAACGGGAATGCCAAAAGCCTCTGCCGTTTCATGCACAGGGCTCCTGCGCTCGGCCTGACCGCGCCCCGCCGGCTTTGGCGCGCGCGTATAGACGGCCACCACCTCATGCCCGGCCGAGACGATCTCGGTCAGCGTCGGAACGGAAAAGTCCGGCGTACCCATGAAAACGACGCGCATTTGGGAGATTCCTCTTATTCCTCTCCCCATCGGGGAGAGGGTGGATCGCCCGGAGGGCGAGACGGGTGAGGGGGCGTTCGGCAACTCCCCTCATCCGGTGCGCAGCCTGCCCTCGGGCGCGACGCGGCCCGGGGGCGCCATCTTCTCCCCGATGGGGAGAAGAAAAATCAGCCAGCCGCCCGCTTGGCGGCCTTGTCGAATTTCTTGATCACGCGGTCGCGCTTCAGACGGCTGAGATAGTCGATATAGAGCACGCCATCGAGGTGATCGAGTTCGTGCTGGATGCAGACGGCCAGCTTGCCCTCGGCCTCCTTGGTGACCTCCTTGCCCTCGAGATCGGTATATTTCACCGTCACGTCATTGGGGCGCTCGACCTCGTAATAGAGTTCGGGAATGGAAAGGCATCCTTCCTCGGTCACCTGCATCTGCTCGCCGAAATGCGTGATCTCGGGATTGATCATCACCAGCGGAGCAGGGGGCTCGCCTTCGCCCGCCAGGTCCATCACTACAATGCGCTTCATCACCCCGATCTGGGGCGCGGCCAGGCCAATGCCCGGCGCATCATACATGGTGTCCAGCATATCCTTGGCCAGCGCCTTGATCTCGTCATCGACCTCGATGATCGGGTCGGCAACGGCGCGCAGGCGCGCGTCTGGAATGATGAGGATTGGGCGAACGGCCATGGCAAAAAGTCCGGCGAAGAATGGATTGTCTCCGATATGGCGATTTCCGGCCTCTGGGTCAACTGCGGGCCGGTTCAATCCACCATTCGCCTGGAACATTTTGCGAACAAAAGAATCGGGTTAAGGTGGACCAATGCGTGATCTCGATGCCGTTCTGTTCTCCCTGGGCTCTCTCCCAGTCACCACCGCCACGGCCATGCTGGCCGTCGGCGTGGTCATTATTGTCCTTCTGATCGTCTGGCTGGTTGTTTCGGCCCGGGCCGGCGCTGCGCGCGCCGAATTGCAGGCGCGTGAGGCGGCCGAAGGTCTGCGCGCCAATTTCCTTGAACAGATTGCCGGCCGCGATGCCCGCATTCGCGACCTTGAGGCTCAGGTCGAGCGCGAGCGGGAGCGCGCGGCCGATCTGCTTGATGCCGAGCGGGAAAAGTCCGGCGGCCTGCAATCCGAACTCGCAGCCATGCGCACCCGGCTCGACGAACAGGCGCGGCAGAACGAGGCCAATTTGAAGCGCTTCACCGAAGCCCGCCAGCAGATGACGGATGAGTTCAAATCCATCGCCGGCGACGTGCTGCGGTCCCATAGCGAGACCTTCACCAAGCAGAACCGCGAACAGGTCGATACCCTGCTCAAGCCCCTGCAGGACAAGATCACCGAGTTCCACAAGAACCTGGTGGAGGACCGCTCCGCCATGGGCGAGCGCATCCGCGCCCTGGCCGAGAGCAATCTGCAGATTACCACCGAGGCGCAGAACCTCACGCGGGCGCTAAAGGGCAATTCGCAGACCCAGGGCGCCTGGGGGGAAATGATCCTTTCCACCATTCTCGAACAATCCGGCCTGCGTGAGGGCGAGCAATATTTCACCCAGCAAAGCCATACCGGCGAGGACGGGCAGCGCGTCCGCACTGACGTTGAAATCCTCATGCCCAATGGCGACCGGCTGGTCATCGATTCCAAAGTGTCCCTCACGGCCTTTGAGGCTTTTGTGAACAGCCCCGAAGATGACCGCGATCAGCATTTGCGGGCCCACATCACCTCGGTGCGCGGCCATATCACCACGCTGGGCGACAAGACCTATCACCGCGCGGCCAAGTCGAGCCTCGACTATGTGATGATGTTCGTACCCATCGAGAGTGCTCTCGCCACGGCCATTCAGCACGATACCAAGCTGGTCGAGTTCGGCATGGGCAAGGGCGTCATGCTGACCACGCCGACCACCTTGATGACGGTGCTGCGCACCGTGCGCAATGTCTGGGACATCGAAAAGCGCCACCAGAATGCCGAGGAGATCGCCGAGCGCGCCGGCCAGCTTTTCGACAAGGTCGCTGGTTTTTTGGGCACCATGGACCAGGTCGGCGACGCGATCGACAAGTCCCAGCGCGCCTATGCCAAGGCCAGGGACCAGCTGACCTCCGGGCGCGGCAATGTGGTGCGCCAGGTCGAAATGCTGCGTGAACTGGGTGCCAAATCCAATAAGCCCATCCCGCCGGGCTGGGAAAGTTCCGCCGATGAAACGCCGGCCCTGCGTCTGGTCAAGGACGAGCCGGGCGATCTCAATTGAAATCGATCCCGTGATCGAACTCTCGCGGCCTTGCTGCGTTTCCCCATTGTGTAACTGCATAAGGGAGGCCCGTCATGGTGCAGAACCACGATCATCCAGGGAGCCTCGTGCCCCAGGAAACCAGCTTCGACAATGCCGACACGCCCGGCATCGCCCAGCCCTATAGCCAAAGTGAAATCGAGGACCTGCTCTATGGCAATGACCGGCCCGCGCGGGACCGCCTCGATCGCCTATGGGAAATGCGTCACGAAGCTGCCGAGCGCGAAAGCGGTGATTTTGGCGGTCAGGACCCCGCCTATATGCTCGAGGAACTGGACCGCGCGATCGCCGAGTTGCAGCGCGACCTCGAAAATACCGACGAGACCGGCAATATCGACGCGTCCATGTCTGCCGATCCGGCTGACCATCTCGATGCGCTTTCACCCGACGATACCGATGCGCGCGATGTGCTGATCGGCGAGGATGAATTCTACGAAGAAGATGAGGACGGACCGGTCGACGACGACCATGTCTGGCACGGCAGCGAGGAGTTCGACCCGCATCTGCATTGAGCGTCTGTAGGAAGTGCAGGGGCCGGCTGTCACCCCACCCTCGTTCCCTCCCCATCAAGGGGAGGGATGCGCAGGGCCGCAGCTTCAATGTTCATCGTCTCCCTCCCCGTTGTGGGGAGGGATCAAGGGTGGGGGCTGCCCAACTATTCCCTAAATCTCGGTTCGTGCCTTGAGCGCCTGGCTCAGCGTCCCCTCGTCGAGATAGTCCAGTTCGCCGCCCACCGGCACGCCATGGGCCAGCCGCGTGACCTTGATCCCGCTGCCCGCCAGCCGGTCGGTAATGTAATGCGCCGTGGTCTGGCCCTCCACCGTGGCATTCATCGCCAGTACGATTTCCGCATAATCCTGCGACCGCCCGATCAGTCCTTCCAGGTTCAGATCGTCCGGCCCCACCCCATCGAGCGGCGACAGCACACCGCCCAGCACATGGTAGCGCACCTGTCCCACCCCCGCCCGTTCCAGCGCCCAGAGGTCGGCCACATCTTCCACGACAATGAGAATGCCGCCCTCACCCCGGCGCGGATCGGCGCAGATCGAGCAAGGGCTCTGGGTGTCGACATTGCCGCACACCTCGCAGCTCTTCACCGCCACAACGGCCCGGTCCAGCGCCGCCGAAAGCGGCAGCATGAGTTGCTCTTTTTTCTTGATCAGATGCAGCACCGCCCGCCGCGCCGAGCGCGGCCCAAGCCCCGGCAGGCGTGCCAGGAGCTGGATCAATTGTTCGATTTCAGGTCCGCCAGTGGCCATAGCGGCGCCAGCCTAGAACGGCAGCTTCATGCCCGGGGGAATGGGCAGGCCGGCGGTGACTTCGGCCATCTTGCGCTGCGCTTCGGCCTCGCTCTTGCCCTTGGCATCGTTGAAGGCGGCGATGATCAGGTCTTCGACCACCTCGGTATCTTCCGGCTTCAAGAGCGCGGGGTCGATCTTGAGCCCCTTCATCTCGCCCTTGCCGGAAAGCGATACGCTCACCATGCCGCCGCCGGACTGGCCCTCGACCATCAGCTCGGCCAGTTCGGCCTGCATGGCCTCCATTTTGGCCTTCATTTCGCCGGCGGCCTTCATCATGTTCATGATGTCTTTCATTCGTCATCCTCTTCGGGTGGGGGCGGAGCCAGTTCAGCCGGCGCTGTTTCATCGTCGCGCACCGTCACATTCACCAGCTTGGCGCCCGGAAATGTTTCCAATATGGCCTTGACCAAAGGGTCGTCATGGGCGGCGGCCGTGGCCGCCTCCTTGCGCTGCTCTTTCTCCTGGCGGATGGTCAGGCCCTCCGGGGCCTTGGTCGAGACCATGACCAGCCAGCGCTGTCCGGTCCACGTCTGCAACCGGGCCGAAAGCGTGGCGATAATGCCCGGATCGGCGCCATCGCTCAGCGCCACCTCGATCCGCCCCTGCTCGAACGAAACCGGCCGCATCTGGCTTTCCAGCGCCAGCTTGACGAGCACATCCCGCTTCGCCGCGGCCAGGGCAATCAGGTCCTTGTAGCTGGCCACTGTGGCCAGGGCCGGCTGCGCCACCGCCTGTGGCCGCGCTGCCGGAACGGCCGGTGATGGCGCCGCGACGGCGGTCGGCGCCGGGCTCGTCTGCAGGGCTTCGACCCGCATGGCCGAAGCGCCGCCCGAAGGACCGCGCGGCGACGGCGCTGCGCTCGGTCCCGATTGCGGCAATTGCCCTTGCTGGGTTAGCTTGGAAATCACCTCATCCGGGCTCGGCAGGTCCGCCGCAAAGGCAAGGCGGATCAGCGTCATTTCGGCGGCCTGCAGCGCATTGCCGGCCCGCCCGGTTTCCTCATTGCCCTTGAATAGGATTTGCCAGGCCCGCGTCAGCGCCCGCATCGGCAGTCGCTGCGCCAGATCGGCGCCACGCGTCCTTTCGTCGGGGGTCAGCGAGGCATCATCGGCCGCCGCCGGCACTACCTTTATCCGCGTCACCAGATGGGTGAATTCGGCCAGGTCCGCCAAGAGGGTTTGCGGGTCCGCACCCAGATCATAAAGCTCCTTGAGGGCCGTCAGCGCTTCGGCAATACGGCCGCCCATCAAGTCTTCAAAGAGATCGATGATCCGCGCCCGGTCCCCCAGCCCCAGCATGGCCTTGACCGTTGCCGTGTTCACCGCCCCATTGCCATGGGCAATGGCCTGGTCGAGCAGCGAAAGGCTGTCGCGCGCCGAGCCTTCGCCCGCGCGCACGATCATGGCCAGCGCGTCGGGCTCGAAGCCGATGCCCTCCTGCCCGAGGATTTTCTCGAGATAGGCCGTCATCACATCGGCCGGAATGCGCCTCAAATCGAAGCGCTGGCACCGCGACAGGATCGTCACCGGAACCTTGCGGATTTCGGTGGTGGCGAAGATGAATTTCACATAGGGCGGCGGCTCTTCCAGCGTCTTCAACAACCCGTTGAAGGCGGCCGTGGAGAGCATATGCACCTCGTCGATCACATAGACCTTATAGGGCGCCGAAACCGGGCCATATTTGACCGAGTCGATGATCTCCCGAATATCGTTGATGCCGGTATTGGACGCGGCGTCCATTTCCACCACGTCGACATGCCGGCCCTCGATAATGGCGCGGCAATGCGTGCCCTCGGTTTCCAGCTCGAGCGTGGGATGCCGGCCGGTCTCGTCTTCATAGTTGAAGGCGCGGGCCAGGATGCGGGCCGTGGTGGTTTTGCCCACGCCGCGCACGCCGGTCAGGATAAAGGCATGGTGGATGCGGTTCTGCGCAAAGGCATTGCCCAGCGTCTGCACCATGGCGTCCTGCCCCACCAGGGTGGAAAAGTCGCGCGGGCGGTATTTGCGGGCCAGGACCAGATAGGGCGTGGTCTGAGTGTCAGCCATGCTGCCTGTCCTTGTCCTTCTCGCCGGGGAATCTGCCGATAGTCATGACCCGAACATAGGGCATGCCAACCCATCCCGCAAAAGGCCAAAGCCGCATTGGGTCGCTGATCGCCCGATTCTGAACAGGGAATTGCGTAGGAGGCTGGCATCGACCCGTGAGGATCTCGTTGGGGCTGCTTCCTTCCGGACCTGACCCGGTTGGCGAGGAACACGTCCGCGCCAACCTCCCGAGGGCCTATATGCGGATTTTGGGCCACGGATGCAAGGCCTCAAGGCGCCAAATGGCAACTCGTTACAACAATGTCATTGCGCATTGCCACCTCGGGCGAGAGGCGACGCGCTGGCGGTTGAGGATACGGGCCGCCACGCCTGCCGCAATGTACTGTCGGGGACACTGCGGGAGCAGAAAACATCGGTACGGTGTCGAACCAGTGGCGTGATGCCCGTCGTTCATACAGATGATTCAGATCTTGGAGCCGGCCATGACCCCGACCATCACCGCCTTCGCCAACTCGCCCGATCGTGGCGCCGGGCTCTCGCGCGACATGCGGGTGCGCTGGGCCCTGGAGGAAGTGGGCCAGCCCTATGACGTGCGGCTCGTTTCATTCAGGCAGATGAAAGAACCGGCGCATCTGGCACGGCAGCCTTTCGGCCAGATTCCGACTTATGAAGAAGGTGACCTCGTGCTGTTCGAGACGGGGGCGATCATCCTGCATATTGCGGAACGGCATCCTCACCTGCTGCCGGACGATCCGGATGCCAGGGCGCGGGCGATAAGCTGGATGTTCGCCGCGGTCGGCACGGTGGAACCGCCGATTCTGGAATTGCAGACGGCCCGGTTCGCCGAAGGCCAGGAGAGCTGGACGGAACAGCGCTTGCCTCAGGTCAAGGATCGCATCCGGGTCCGGCTGGGCCAGCTTGCCCTGCGGCTCGGCGACAGCGATTGGCTCGATGGCGCCTTCAGCGCCGCCGACATCATGATGGTGCATGTGCTGTTGCGACTGAAACCTTCGGGCCTGCTGGACGAATTTGCCAATCTCGCCGCCTATTGCGCCCGCGCACAGGCCCGGTCGGCCTATCAGCGCGCCTTTGCGGCACAGCTGGCGGTGGCTCAAGCGGCCGCCAGATGACCGGAGCAAACCATAGTTCCATACGCAGCTGGGCTCCGCCGGCACTGCCGCGTTAAGGTTTCGCCAAAGCAATTCGCAATCTTTCAGATTTGCTCCATGCGCTTCGGTCTGTTGTTCTTGCGCATGCCTTGGTGCCGAAACCGGCATCCACTGTCGGGCAACATGCTTGGAACCGACCGCTAGCGCGAGGCTTTCACGGGCGCCGGAGGCCGATAGGACGGCGCGGGCGCCGCAGTCGTCGTCAGGTGCTCGGCCACCCAGCCTTCGAGCGTGGGGCTCAAATCGACCAGTAGCCACCCCTCGCGCCGGTCGAGCACCCTGAGCGCCGTGCCGCGCGGCAGGGTCGTAACCAACGGCCCCGACGTGCCGGGCGTATGACGGACATTGAGCATGGCGACATCGACATAGCGCGGCGCATCGAGCGGGACCGACGCCGGCCGCGGGCTGGCCGTGGCCACGACACCCGCCGGCCGCGCCGCTGCAGCGGCAGGTCGATCCATGCTGCCCAAAATCCCGAACTGATAGATGCCAAAAGCCATGGCGCCCAGAATCGCCCAGCCAATAACATTGGAACTTTGCGTCTTTTTCCTGGCCACGGCGCATCCTCCTGCGGGAGGTATATTGGCGGAAGCGGATTAACGGGGAGTGTGGGGCTGGATGGGGGTGGGTGGAGGAATGGCCGCTTATGTTGCATGATGGGACAGAAGCAGACCCAAGATGGTCTGCGGGCACGACCGCTCGGAGGCAGGTTATCTTGGACGCATTAATGGCCAACCATGCCATCGCGCCACTCGACTTGGGCAAGGCCTCAGCAGTCATACCGCTTGCTGGTGGCAGTGCGGACGTGTTCAGGCTCGACCTCGATACGGATATTGCGCTCGTCTTGAAGGTTTACCAAGACGACGAAACCAAGATCGTCGGCAGCGACAGTTACGCCACTGCGCGGGCACATGCCGTCGGTCTCCCGGTGGCCCGATACCTGTTGGTCGACCACTCTCGGTCCCGTTTGCCGTTTCGGTATGTCGTCACCAACTACCTGCCAGGCCTAACCGCCGGAAGCCTCCGAAACCATCGCGACATCGCCAACCTGTACAAGCAGATGGGAAGTCTACTGAGGTCCATGCACACCATCGGCATGTCAGCTTATGGTCGCTTTGACACCGACGGAATTGCTGACCCGGTCAGCACCAACGCCGAATTCGTTCGCAGTCGTCTCGATAGCGCGTTGAGCCGATTTATGGACTATGGCGCCGACCCAGAGCTTGCGGCACGCCTGCGCGACATTGCCGAATCCGATTTCGATGCCGTCGTTCCGCACAGCCGCGGCGCGGTCCTGGCACACGATGACCTGCACCCCAACAACATCCTGGCCACCGAGACAGATGGTCTGCTCCACCTCAGCGGCCTGGTTGACTTTGGCAATGCTCATGCCGCCGATGCCATATCTGATTTGGCCAAGTGCCTGTTCTGTTCGGAGCACGACGCTCCTGGCAGCGCACCGTATATCTTGGAGGGCTACGGCCCCATAGATCACCCCGACCCCGCCCGTGCCTTGGCCTTTTATACTCTGTTGCACCGCCTAACGATGTGGTCCTGGTTGCGCCGGATCGGCGTACTATCGACGAAGGATGCTCCCATCGATATCTTGGACGACCTCAAGCGCACAGCGGTGGTGGTCTAGGAGGACGTCGGAGCCTGAGCGAAATGGCTGCTCTTGGGATTTCGGAGCGAGCCCGCAAATGACTCATAAGGCGTCGAAGCCGGTCCTCCAGTATTGCTCTAATGTCGCTCCCCCACTGGCCGTCACCCTCGGCCTTGAGCCGAGGGCTCTGGACTTTGGGATTTCGGCAGGGCGCTACAGAGCGACACAATCCCCACCGCTGCGATCTCGGGACAGACACCGTCACGTGAAGAGCTCGCGGCTCAGGCCTGCGCCATTCGCGCATAGCGCTCATAGCCTTCTCCCCTCAAATCTCTCCACCGGAGAGATTTGCCCTTCGGGACGGCTCGAAGGGTGGCGCGCGGTGGGCGCAAGACCAGCCGCGTTATGGCGAAGATGCGGAGCCTCAACGGCCGGTTCGTGCCGCCTTGGCTTATGCACAAGCGTCACCAGAACCACCGAGATCAGCATCAGCAAATACCACGAGCCGAGCTTGCTCCAACTCACCATGGCCCAGCCATGCTCCTGGCCGGGATAAATCCAGGCCCGGCCCCATGTGGCGATATTTTCCGCGATCCAGATGAACAGAGCCACCAGGAAAAAGGCCAGCAGCATCGGCATGCGGTGGGTGAAGCGAAAGACGCGGTAATGCATCCAGCTGCGCCCATAAAGCACGATGGTGATGCCGAACAGCACCCAGCGCATGTCGAACAAATAGTGGTGGCTGAAGAAGTTGATATAGATCGCCAGCGCCAGAAAGGCCGTCATCCACACCGGTGGATAGCGGGTGAAGCTGATATCGAAGATGCGCTGAATGCGCACCATATAGCTGCCGACACAGGCATACATGAAACCCGAAAACAGCGGTACGCCGGCAATGCGGAGCAGCGCCGGGTCGGGATAAACCCACGAACCCATCGCGGTTTTGAAAATTTCCATGCCGGTCCCCACCACATGGAAGATCAGGATGACGCGCGCCTCTTCCAAGGTTTCGAGCCGAAAAACGATCATGCCGAGCTGGATGCTCAGCGCCGCCAGAAACCAGAAATCGTACCGGTATAGGCCGATATCGGGCCACCACAGGCGCGTCATCAGGATCATGGCCAGCATCAGTCCGCCAAACAGGCACGCCCAGGCTTGTTTGAGCCCGAAAACCAAAAACTCGATTGAGCGGTCGGCGAGCCGTCCGCGCGGCATTTTGGCCAGAACGCCATGGGCGGCCTGGTCGATGATTGCTTCCACACTCGTGAACTGATTGGCCATGCCCGCCCTTGCCCGAATACCCTTGGCTGGTTATGCCCTTGGCATAAGCGCCGAATTGTGGCGCCGGCCGAAAGGGAGCTCGCCTTGGCAAATCGCCGCCACCCGACCTCATTGCGTACCTCCAGCCAGGACATTGCCGTTTCGCGCAAGGCGCCCGATACGCCCCAGACGCGCAGCGCCGCCTACCGGCTGGCCTTTGCCGACGATGAGTTCATGACGTCCGAAGACACGCGCGGCGTGCGCTTTCAGCTTGAATATCTCAAGACCGAGTTTCGCCTGCGCGAGCATGGCATCAATTCGACAGTCGTTCTGTTCGGCGGCGCCCGCATCCCCGAGCCCGGCAAACCGGCCTGGGCGGCCAAGAACGAAATCCAGCGCCGCAATCTCGAGCTGGCCTCGCGCTATTATGACGAAGCACGCAAATTCGCTCAATTTGCCTCCCAGACATCGGCGTCCCTGGATTTCAAGGAATTCGTGGTGACCACCGGTGGTGGGCCCGGTGTCATGGAGGCGGGCAATCGGGGCGCGGCCGATATGGGGGCGCCCACCATCGGGCTCAATATCGTGCTGCCGCACGAGCAGGCACCCAATCTCTATGTCACGCCGGATCTCAGCTTCAATTTTCACTATTTCGCCACCCGCAAGATTCACTTCCTCATGCGGGCCAAGACCGTTGCCGTCTTTCCCGGTGGCTTCGGCACGCTCGACGAATTCTTCGAGAGTCTGACCCTCATCCAGACCGGCCGCATGGAGCGCATTCCAATCCTGCTGTTCGGAAAGGAGTTCTGGACCAAGGTCATCAATCTCGATGCGCTGGCGGAAGCGGGCACGATTTCGCCGGACGATCCGGACCTGTTCACGCTTGTGGATACGGCCAAGGAAGGCTGGGACGTGGTGCGCCAGTTCTACAATCTGCCTGAAATGGGCGAGCCCACCTGGCGTGGCGGCTGAAGGCCGAACCGGCCCCCTTCGCCGCCCGGCCATCTTTTCAGCCAGCGCGCGGACCGCCGCTCTGGTTGGCCAGCCCACTGATAGTGGCCCGCAAGGCCGCCGGTTTGACCGGCTTGGTGATCACGGCAATCCCCCGCTCTTCGGCCAGGGTCCTGACCGCCGGGCTGCGATCCGCCGTTACCAGCGCCGCCGGCAGGTGCCCGCCAATATTGTGGCGCAGCCATTCAATGGCATCCAGCCCCGATGTCTGGTCCAGGTGATAATCCATCAGCACCAGGTCCGGATACCAGCCCTCGAGCAGCCGCTCCCTGTCGATCTGCTTGAGCGAAAGTGCGGTGCGCACCTCGCAGCCCCAATGGCTCAGCAGGCCTTCCATGGCCTCGAGAATGGCCAGTTCATTGTCCACGCACAGAACCTTGAGGCTGAGCGCGCCGAAGGCGGGCTCGGGCGCCGGCACCTGCGCCACGCTGGCCGGCCGCGCATTGCGCACCGCGGGCAGATAGAGCGAAAAGCGCGATCCATGTCCCTCGCGGCTGTCGAGCTCCAGCGTCAGCCCTAGCGCCGTCACCAGCCGCTGCACGATCGACAATCCCAGCCCCAGCCCCTGCGCCATGCGCGCGCCGCGTTCAAGGCGCGAAAATTCGGCAAAGACGAGGCGATGCTGGTCCCTGTTAAACCCGATCCCGGTGTCGATCACATCGAGCCGCCACCGATTGCCCCGCTTGCGCAGCCCCACCAGCACCTTGCCGCCCACCGGCGTATATTTGATCGCATTGGACACCAGGTTCTGAACGATCCGTCCCACCAGCGAACGGTCCGCCATCACCGTCGCCCCGGTACCTACAATGCGCAGCGATATCGAGCGCTCGCGCGCCATGGGCGCGAATTCCACCTCGGTCTTTTTCAGCAGGTCCTGCGCCTGGATCGGGGCCGGGGCAGGCCTCAGCGCGCCACTGTCGATACGGGAAATATCGAGCAGGGCCGACATGATGTCTTCCACCGCCGTCAGCGAGGCCTCGATGGAATTGGCCAGTTCGGCAAATCCGGTCGATTTCGCCCGCTCGATCAGGGTCGAGGTATAGAGCCGCGCCGCATTGAGCGGCTGCAGCAGGTCATGGCTGGCCGCCGCCAGGAAGCGGGTCTTGTCGTGATTGGACGCATCGGCCTTGGCCCGCGCCGTCTCGAGTTCGGTATTGACCTGTTTGAGCGCCGCCGTGCGTTCCTCCACCCGTTTTTCCAGCGTCTGGTTGACCTGCTCAAGCTGATGTTCAGCATGCACCCGCGCTGTCACATCCGAAAAGCTGATGACCAGCCCGCCATTGGGCAATCGGCTCGAATGGAATTCCAGCATTTGCCCGCTCTGGCCGATGCGCTGCGTCACCGTGGTCGGCGCCGAGGTCAGAACCTTGATCCGCTCTATGGCCAATTGCGCCGCATCGCCAGCGCCCAGATCGCCGCGCTCGGCCAGGTAAAGGGCAATGTCGAACAGCGCCGAACCGGGCCGCATCAGGTCCTCGGGCAGATGCAGCAGCGTGCTGTAGCGTTGGTTGGACGCGACCAGCCGCAGCCCGGTATCGAACACGGCGACACCTTGCGGGATATGGTCGATTGCCAGGGCGATTGCGCTGGCGGGGTCGTGGCCGACTAGGCTCATTCTGTCTGTTTTGGATGGCCTTTGGTTCTGTGTCCCCTTATCGGCCCGGCCCCATTGCCGCGCAAGTCCACCATTGGGCCCATTGCCTTTTGCGCCAAAAGCCGTTCAATCGATCGGTGTGGACAATCATGGTGTTCGCCGGAGTGGGGCGGACCAATTTCAAGAAGAGGGCAAAAATGAGCGTGTTCAAGGAATTCCGGGACTTTGCCATCAAGGGCAATATGATCGATCTGGCCATTGGCGTGATCATCGGCGCCGCCTTTGGCGCCATTGTCTCCTCCATCGTTGATGACATCTTCATGCCGCTGATCGGCCTGGTTATCGGCGGCGTCGACTTTTCCAACCTGTTCATCGTGCTGTCCAACCCCAATGACGTGCCCGTGCCCTCGGTGGCCGCGGCCAATGAGGCGGGTGTGGCCACGCTCAATATCGGGCTCTTCATCAATGCCGTGGTCAAATTCACCATCATTGCCTTTGTGTTGTTCATGGTGGTCAAGGCCATCAACTCCATGAAGCGCGAGGCGGCCAAGGAGCCGGTCGAAACCACGCCCGCTCCTTCCAAGGAAGAAGTGCTCTTGACCGAAATTCGCGACGCCATCCGCGCCAACTCCAAGGCCTGAGCGCCTTCGTATATCAGCCGGGCCGGCATCGACTGCCGGCCTTTTCTCTGGTCAGAAGCTAGGAATAATGTCCTTGACTTTCTGATTGAAGAAAATATACCTCTTCATAGGTAGTCCATCCTACGGATTCATCGTATCGGACGGCGCGACCACTTAGAGCAAACTACACTTGCGGGACACCTGGGCAGAGGTGCAGCGAGGCGGGCAATTGCATCCGCCCCGTGCGGACCGTCTTGCCCTGGCGTCCGGCTCAGAAGCGAACTTGCCGAGAAGGGGCCATGGCATGAATACGCATTCCTATTATCACGCTTTTCTCAACCGGGACCGGCTGGTGCACATTGCCGATCCCGATCCGGGCACCTGCGAGGCGCTGAGTGTATTGTTCAGGCTCGAAGGGTTTCAGACGGTCTTTTCGCTCGATGCGGCTCAGTTTATCGCCGGGCTGGAGCGGCGCCCGCCCGATGTCGCGGTGATCAACTTTGTCCAGTCCGGCGAAAGCGGATTGGCATTGCTGCGCCGGGTCAAGGCGCTGCGCACCGGGGCGCCCGTGGTCATGCTGGCCAATGAACCCCAGGTCGAGGCAGCAGTGGCGGCCATGAAAATGGGCGCGACCGATGTTCTGATCAAACCCATCGACAGCGAATTGCTGCTGACCGTGGTGCGGGACGCTCTGCGCAAGGATATTCATTTAGGAGCCATGCAGGCCGGCGGCCGGCCTGTCGAAGTCCGTGGCTTTTCCCAGCTCACCCCGCGCGAACGCGAAGTGCTGCAATTGATCACCAATGGGCAGTCCAACAAGGAGGCGGGCCGCGAGTTGGGGATATCGCCCCGCACCATCGAGGTGCATCGCGCCCGGGTCATGGAAAAGCTCGGCGCCCGCAACACCGCCGACCTCATGCGCATCGTGCTCACGAGCTAGACTCTGTCAGTTTCTGACGGAAACGCGCGGTTGGTTGCTCCCCTCCCCCTTGAGGGGAGGGGCTGGGGGTGGGGGTCTATCGGCGACCCGCAAAACTACCCCCACCCTCGATCCCCCCTCGAGGGGGAGGGAGGCGAAGGACCCGCCGATTCCGATCAAATCGAACATGCTCTAAAGGCCGTCTCTCCATCGTCGATATCGAGCGGTTCAGGGCCCTTCAGTCCGCGGCAATAAATCGACAAGGCCGCGGGCCCATTGGGCGGCCCGCTCGGTTTCGCCATTCTTGAGCGGCCCTTCCTGGCCGGTGACTTCAAAGCCTGCCGGCTCCCCGACCAGGTGGCACCCCTGCTCGGAAAGCTCCCGCGCCAGGCGTTCGGCGGCATAGCCGCCGGCCTGCACAACCCAGCGCAATGGTGCGGGATTGATCGTCTCGAGATCGATGCGTGTGTCGAAAGATGCCGCCGCGCCGGCCAGGTCCGGCCGCGACGCAAATTCCTGGATCTCCGGCGTTGGCCGGAAGCCGCGTGTCGGCGAGCCGACAATCAGCAGGTCTACCCCGGACATGTCGAGTGTTCTGGCATCCTGCACCGAGGCAAGCCTGGTGTCATGGGTGCGCGATAATTCATCGGCCATTGCCTGTGCAATCTGGCCGGTATTGCCAAAAATGCTGTCATAGACAATCAGGATGGACATGGCGCATGCTCCCGGCCTTGTCCAGGCAGGATAGACTCATAACTGCGGCAGGGTTTTGACCTCGGTCAAACAGGGACAGGCATCTGCGTTACGTCTCTAGTCGGTCGTTTTGCCGGGCAGGCCTGGGCTTGGTCGAACCAGGCCCGGGACCATTCGCGTCAATACGCTGTCCCTGGCCGCATAATGATGCCAGAGGGCCGCCGCGGCGTGGCCGCCCACCAGCGTCATCATCATCCAGGCTACAAGACCGTGTGCGTTTTCGAGCCGGCCGCTGAGTTCACGCGAGGCCGAAAATGGGCTCGGTAGCTCGAACAGACCGAAGAATGAGATTGCGCCGCCGCCAAGCCACTCGATGCCGAAGCCAAGTCCGATCTGCACCAGCAGCAGACCATAAAGCGCCATATGGACGATGCGTGCCGCGATATGGCTCAGCGGTTTGCCGGGCACCGGGCGGAGACGACGCCCTGCGGTCAGGCGCCAGATCAGCCGGGCAATGACGGTGAGGGCGAGCGCCACCCCTAGCGACACATGTGTGCCCGACAGCCAGCGCAGGCCCATATCACGCGGCAGATAGGTCCACGCCATGGCTGATCCGAAAAGCGCCAGCACCAGAATGGCACTCAACCAGTGCAAGCCGACGGTCACACCGTCATATCGTTCATTTTCGGGGCTCTCGGCCATGTTGATGCTCCTGATGTCGCTGCCCTAAAAAGGTGCATGAGCATCGGGTCGCAACCAACTTATCGTGCTGTAATCTGCGTGAATTATTGGAAAGCTTCGCTATCCTGGCGGGGATACGGCTCGCCGTTCACCGGCCGACGCAGCAAGGGCACGTCGCCTTTGCCGGATTCATCCCCATAGCGCTATCGGTTGAAGTCGATAACTAGCCGCCCAGGCTGGGCAGGGTCAGATCACCACTGGTCAGCTTGCTCGCGGTAATGGCCGCATCGGCCCGCTCGCGCGGCAATTCCAGGCTCGTCCACACGCTCACCAGCGCATGCCTGAGCTCAAAGATCATCTCGTCGGTATGCAATGGCGTGGGGGTAATGCGCAGTCGCTCCGTGCCCTTGGGCACTGTGGGGTAATTGATCGGCTGGATATAGATATTGTGCTTGTCCAGCAGCATGTCGCTGGCCGCCTTCACGGCCCGCGCGTCGCCCACGATCAGCGGCACGATATGGGTGTCTGTCTCCATGACCGGCAGGCCGGCATCGGCCAGGATCGCCTTGGTCAGCCTTGCCTGGCGCTGATGCATGGCCCGTTCTTCGCCATTGCCCTTCAAGTGCTCGATCGAAGCGCGCGCGGCGGCGCAAAGCGCTGGGGGCAGGGCGGTGGTGAAGATGAATTCAGGCGCATAGGAGCGTACCGCGTCGATAATGGAGCGGTTGGCGGCAATATAACCGCCCATCACGCCAAATCCTTTGGCCAATGTGCCCTCGATCACGTCGATCCGGTCCATCAGCCCTTCGCGCTCGGCAATGCCGCCGCCGCGCGGGCCATACATGCCCACCGCATGGACCTCGTCGATATAGGTGAGCGCGCCGAATTCCTCGGCCAGGTCGCAGATGTCCTTGATGGGGGCGATATCGCCATCCATCGAGTAAACGCTTTCAAAGGCAATCAGTTTGGGCCGCTTGCGGTCCACCTGGCTCAGCAATTCGCGCAAGTGTGCCACGTCATTGTGCCGGAAAATCTTCTTTTCCACGCCGGACTGGCGCACGCCCTGGATCATCGAAGCGTGGTTGAGCTGGTCCGAGAAAATGATGCAGTCCGGCATCAGCCGGGCAATGGTGGCGATCGCGGCTTCATTGGAGACAAAGCCCGAAGTGAACACCAGCGCCGCCTCTTTGCGGTGCAGATCGGCAAGCGAACGTTCCAGTTCCACCAATGGGCGGTTGGTGCCCGAAATATTGCGGGTGCCGCCGGCGCCTACGCCCATGCTGGCTGCGGTGTCCTGCATGGCCTTGACGACCTTTTCATGCTGACCCATGCCCAGATAATCATTGGAGCACCAGATGGTGATTTCGCGGGCATTATCGGCATCGTCGCGGTAGACCGCCTTGGGAAAGCGTCCGGCGATCCGTTCGAGGTCTGCAAAGACGCGATAGCGCTTCTCCGACCGCAGTGTGTCCACTGCATCCTCGAAAATTCCGCGATAATCCATGGGAGCCGTTCCTTTGCGAGCGTGGGGACGGCGGGGCGGCCGAACCTGCTCTTTAATGCTCTATCTAATCCCCGTGACGTCGCATTGATATAGGTCAATTCGACGCGCTGACCTGGCTAACCCCTTCTGCGCATTGGGGCTGATCAGCAAACATCAGAGCCATTCTAAAGTAAGCGACGCGCCCTGCCAACTCCGGGAACTACCGCATGCGCGCATATGGGGCTCGCCTCGGACAAGTGTCCGATGCGCCGGGTCGGTATTGCCGCTACCGTCCTTTTGTCGATTAACCGGATCGCGGTGTATTTGTTGATAGTTTGCTTTGACTGCGCTTAGATCGAGTGACTCTGGGGAGAGTAATGAGGGGAGTTTAGGGATGAAGAGCTTTTCATCTTCAAGTTTTGCCGGCCAGCATGCCGATGCGCTGGCCCTGGCGCGGGCCGCGGTGGAACACAATCCGCGCGCCCTGTTCACCGATTTCCAGTGGTTTCTCTACCAGGGGCGGGACACGGTCTTTTTTACCGCCTTTTCCACCCAGAGTTACGACAAGGATGCCCTGGGCAACATGGTTGCCGAAATGATCGCCCTGGCGCCCCAACTCACGCACGGCTTTGTTGGCGCCCGGCCGGGCCAGCCTTTTCCCAAGCATCTGCTCGATGCCATTACCTCGGTCGATATCGTCGACGAGTTTGACGGCTATCCCGATAAATGGCTGGGCAAATCCTCCGACATTTTCGAGCGTGAGGATTTGCCGTTATTTCGTGTCATGGCCGCCGTGCGGCGCGATGGTCCGGACGCGCAGGGGCGTGCTGCCATCCTGCAGGTGCGCTCCAGCCATGCCCTGCTCGAGGGTTCGGACTCGGCCCTGTTGACACGTTCGGCCGCGGCCGGTCATGGCGTGCAATCCGACAAGTCTAACAAGCTGCCCTGGGTCGACCGTTTCAGGAGCGCCATGCGCGGCGGGCTGACCTCGCTCATCTACCTGGTCCTGGCCAATGTCCTGGCACCCAAGGCGCAGCCCTGGGGTTTCAAGACCCTGGCTGTTGAGCGCCATCGCCTGCGTCAACTCGCCAATAAACTCGGCGTCCGCCAACGCTCTCTCATGTTCGCCCTGGTCACCCACGCCCTCAATGGCGAGGGCAGCGAAAAGGCTATGAGCAAGAAGGTGATCGGCGCCAATTATACGATGCTCGACACCAGGCGAAACGATACTGACGATGATTTCTTCCGGGTGCGGGCGCTGGAGGCAAAATTCACCGTCATGGATGACTTTGTCGACTATGTCCGGGCGGTCGACAATACCGTGGCAGGCATTGAGCAGAAGGACATCACATCTTTCCAGGTGGTGATCAATTCGATGTTCAAGGTCATGCGCGCCCTCAATCGCGTGTTTCCCTTCCTGCCCAATAAGCGCTTCTGGCGCTTCAATGGAGGCACCCACATCGTTCTCACCCTGGTGCCGCCGCACCGCACCTATGGCCCCATGACCCACGGCATGGTCGAGCCGCTTTACTGCGGCGCCTGGCACTCCGAGGTGAATATCTGCACCTTCTGTCCGGGCCGTGACTATGTGACCTTCAACTTCTCCATGGAGCAGCGCCACATCGACAATGTCGAGAAGGTGTCCGCCCTGCTCGACGAAATCGAGCGTCGCGACGTGACCCCTCATACCATGGCGCCCGCCGTCGAACGTCTGCGCTGATTGTGCGTGCAATCTGACGCGGCCGCCCCGATGGCGCGGGTCCCCATCCACGTCAATTGAGGCATGATGTACGTACCTCAAAACAACTTGCCGGAATGGGGCGCCTCGGGTTAAGGGAGTGTTCATGAAGGCCATCCTGGCCTCACTCCTGGCTTCTTTCGGACCCGACCATGACGCGCTTCGCCACCTATCCAAGTCTCAACGATCGCCCCGTCATCATCTCTGGCGGCGCTTCCGGCATTGGCGAGGCCATGGTCCGCGCCTTCGCCGAACAGGGCGCAAAAGTAGGCTTTGTCGACATCGCCGTAGAGGCCGGAGAAGCCCTGGCAGCAGAGTTGCAGCAGGCCGGCCGGACAGTCCATTTTATCGCTTGCGATATCACCGACATTGCCGCCTATCAGGCTGTCATTGCTGAATTTTCGCGCCTTCACGGCGACGCGCTGGTCCTCGTCAACAATGCCGCGCACGACCAAAGGCACAATTGGGCCGAGGTGACACCTGATGAATGGGACGAGCGCATGGCTGTCAATCTCAAGCACGCCTTTTTCGCCGCTCAGGCGGTAGCGCCGGGCATGGCAAAGGCGGGGCAGGGGTCGATCATCAACTATGGCTCGATCAGTTGGATGATCATGACGCCGGGCCTGCCGGTTTACGAAACCGCCAAGGCCGCCGCTCATGGCCTTACCCGATCCCTCGCGCGTGAATTGGGTCGGTCGGGCATCCGCGTCAATACACTGGTTCCCGGAGCGGTCATCACCCAGCGCCAGCTCGATCTCTGGATCAAGCCGGGCGGGCTGGAACAGATCGAGGCGCAGCAGGCGCTCTCGGGCCATGTAAAGCCCGCCGATTGCGCGCGCATGGCCCTGTTCCTGGCGGCCGAGGACAGCGCCATGGTCACCGGCCAGCAATTCCTGGTCGATGCGGGCTGGGCCAATAGCTGACCGTTCATCTCCCGTTCAGCCTCTTCCCCTCATCACGCTCCTGCCTTATTCAGGGGCAACACAAGGCCAATAACCGCGAATCCTTTTGGGGGAAGCCATATGAAGTCGAAGGTTCTCGTCGCCCTTGCCGCGACCCTGGCGCTGAGCGCCTGCACCACCACCGATCCCTATACAGGCCAGAGCCGCCTCTCCAACACCGCTGGCGGTGGCCTGCTGGGTGCTGGCGGCGGTGCTGTTGCTGGCGCTATTGTCGGTGCCGCCGTTGGTGGTGACCCGCGCGTTGGCGCGCTGATTGGCGCCGGTGTTGGTGGCCTGACCGGCGCGGCCATCGGCAATTACATGGACCAGCAGGAAGCCGAACTGCGCGCCCAGCTGCAGGGCACCGGTGTTTCGGTTACCCGCGTGGGCGATCAGATCATTCTCAACATGCCCTCCAACATCACCTTTGCGACCGATCAGTCGACCGTGCAGCCTCAGTTCAACCAGACCCTGGTTTCGGTTGCTCTCGTGCTCAAGAAGTTCGACAAGACGATCGTGGATGTCTATGGCCACACCGACAGCCAGGGCGACGACGCCTATAACCTGGCTCTCAGCCAGCGCCGCGCCGTTTCTGTCGCCACCATCCTGGCCAATCAGGGTATCGACCAGCGCCGCTTCTACATCGAAGGCAAGGGCGAAAGCTCTCCCATTGCCTCCAACGCCACCGAAGCCGGGCGCGCACAAAACCGCCGCGTGGAAATCCAGCTCTCCCCGATTCGCGGCTGATAGAGCTTCAAATCATGCCAGAGGCGCGATCTTCGGATCGCGCCTTTATTATTGCACTGGCGTCTCGATCACGGGGTCGGAGGTCGGTGTGCCCGGCTGCATATCGGTCCCCGGCGCGCCCGAGAAAACCTGCATGACCAGCAGGATGGCGATGATTATTGCCAGCGCGCCCAGACCATAGAGCCACCAATTGGTGGGCCCGGTCGAACCCACGGTCGGGTCGTGCTCACCGGCGACTTTGAGGCCAGATCCGTCCGGCACGTCCAGCTTGGCGGCGTTCTCATCGACCAGATAGTCGACCTTGGCGACCTGTGGTGAGTGTTTTTCCTTGGCTTCGGCCATCAGTAATCTCCCTTCAATACGGTTTCTGTGCCCACGCCCTCTTCCACGCCCTCGCGCACTTCGGCGATGGCCTGGTCGATTTCCTCGGGCTCAAAGGCCACCGCGCCGCCCTCGACCGGCGCGCCGGTCGCTTCGGCTTTGAGCTGGTTGAGGAGCGCGATCTTCTCGCGCGCCGTAAATAGAGTGTGGTGGGCGATCTGCATGGGGTTGAGCTGGTCTTTGCCGCCCATGCGTTCCTTGAGGCTATCCAATATCATTGTTCTCTCCCGCGGTTTGTGTCGAACTCTATGGTTGTCCATAAGCTCAATGCCGTGGGATGCGCCTGGTTCCGGCGGCCGAACGTCTGAAGGCGCCGCTCGCGCGATCACATTTTCCGTTTGCGGAAACCGGTCATGGATGCTCGCGTTCTGCCTCCACACCCCCAAATGAGGAGGATTAAATGGCCTATGATGACAAACGCGTCGCCACCGCGGACGTAAAAGAAACCCATGACCTGATCGCTTCGGACAAGGTCGAGGGCACTAAGGTTTACGATCCGAACGGCGAGCATATCGGCTCGATCGAGCGCATTCTGGTCGAGAAGCGCGGCGGCAAGGTGTCCTATGCCGTGCTGAGCTTCGGTGGTTTTCTGGGCATTGGACATGACCACTATCCTTTGCCCTGGTCCAAGCTCGATTATGACGAAAATCTCGGCGGCTACCGCGTCGATATCACCAGGGAACAGCTCGAAGGCGCCCCGCATTACGAAAGCGACGACGACAATTTCTGGACGGCCGAGAATGGGCGTCGCGTCCATGACTATTATGGCGTGACCCCATATTGGATCTGATCCAGGCCAGGCTTTTCAATGACCAAATGATTGCAAGGGCCGACGCCGGCTTTACGGCGCCGGTCTTTTTTGCGTTCACGAGCGCGTGAACATGTAACGCCTTCGGGCCGGCGACGAATGTCCTCGTGTTGGAACCGCAAAGGTTCCCCACCAGAGGAGAATCCAATGAACCGCCTGACCACTTTCGCTCTCGCCGCTTCGCTCAGCGCTGCACTCGGCGGCACCGCAATCGCTCAGGATGCGATGGGCGGCGATGCCATGGCAGCAACCGAGAAATGCTATGGCGTGGCCCTGGCCGGTGCCAATGATTGCGCCGCGGGCCCCGGCACCACCTGCGCCGGCACATCCACCATCGACTATCAGGGCAATGCCTGGAAGGCTGTGCCTGCAGGCACTTGTGAAACCATGATGATCGAAGGCGACCGCATGGGTTCGCTCGAGCCGCTCGATCGCGATCTCCCCATGGCAAGCTGACCGCTTCAATACGGGAGGCTTGCGAGCCTCCCGCCTTGCATTTCAAGGGAGGTTCCAATGCCGTTCGATAGTTTGCCGGCCCGCCCCGGCCTGGGCCTGAAATCCCAGCACTACACGCAGATCATTGCCGAAAAGCCTGACCTTGGCTTTTTCGAGGTTCACGCTGAGAACTATATGGGCGACGGCGGCCCGCCGCATCGTTACCTGACCGCCATTTGCGAGCATTATCCATTGTCGCTTCACGGCGTTGGCCTGTCCATCGGTGGGGAGGGCCCGCTCGATCGTGCCCATCTTGACCGTCTGAGAGTGCTGGTCGATCGCTATGCCCCCGCCTCGTTTTCGGAGCATTTGGCCTGGTCCAGCCACGACGAAGGCTATCTCAACGATCTCCTGCCGGTCCCCTATACGTCCCGGACGCTGGATCGCGTCGTCGCCCATGTCGAAGAGGTGCAACAGGCTTTGGGGCGGCGCATGCTGCTGGAAAATCCCTCAACCTATGTGCTCTTTGCGGAGAGTACGATCGACGAAGTCGACTTCCTCGACGCCATCGCCACCCGCACCGGCTGCGGCCTGCTGCTCGACGTCAACAATGTCATGGTCTCGGCGGTCAACCACCGGCTGGATCCGGTGCGCTATATTGACCGCTTTCCCATCCACCATGTCGGCGAAATTCATCTCGCCGGCTATGATGAAACCACTGACGATGCTGGCGAACGTCTATTGATCGATGCCCATGGCAGCCGCGTCCGCCCCGATGTGTTCGAACTTTACCGCCATACGATCTCTCGCACCGGCCCGCTGCCGACATTGATTGAATGGGACAATGATGTCCCCACCTTCGATGTGCTGATGGACGAGGTGCGGCTGGTCGACGAAGTGCTCGATGGCACCCTGGCGCAAAGGCTCGCGTCGTGACCAGCCAGAGCCAGTTCACCAGCGCCCTGACGAACCCGGCTGAGCCCGTGCCATCCGGTCTGGTATCGCCACGCGGTACCACCGACGCAAAGCGCTTTGCCGTCTATCGCAACAATGTTCACGTGAGCCTGACCGGCGCCATTGCCGCCCGTTTCCCGGTTGTGCGGCAAGTGGTCGGCGAAACATTCTTCGCGGGCATGGCGCGGGTCTATGTGGGGCAGAACAAGCCGAAAAGTCCCATCCTGCTACACTACGGTGATAGCTTTGCTGAATTCATCGCCAGCTTTCCGCCTGCCTCGAGCCTGCCATACCTGCCAGACCTGGCGCGGTTGGAGGCAGCCTGGTCGGACGTCTACAATGCCGCTGATGCTGCTACCCTTGCACCCGCCGATTTGGGGCGTATTGATGCCGCCGCGCTGGGAGCTTTGACCCTGGTCCTGGCGCCGGCGTCTCGCAGCGTCCGTTCCCGCTACCCGGTTGGATCGATCTGGTCCGCTCACCAATCGTCGCCAGCCAATATCCCCTCAATCTCGGGTGGGGAATGCGTGCTGCTGACCCGCCCGCAGGCGGAGGTTCGCGTCACCGTCATTCCCGCTTCCGCCGCCGCGTTTCTCTCGGCGCTGTCTGAGGGCAACAGCCTTGCATCGGCCTCGGAGGCCGCAATAGCCGGTTTTCCCGATTTCGATCCTGGCGCCGCACTGGTGGGGTTGGCCGGCCTCGGGGCCTTTGCGGCCATCAACGGAGCTTTGACATGATTATCGATCGTCTTCATGGCTTTTGGCAGCGGCTCGACACAGGCTTGGGCAGCGTGCCCTCGGCGCTGCCCCTGCTCGCGCTGCGTGTCGCTCTGGCCATCCCGTTCTGGCGTTCGGGTCTGACCAAATGGGACGGGTTTTTCAACCTGTCGACCGGCGCGCGCTACCTGTTCGAGCAGGAGTTTCGCTTGCACATTCTTGGCCAGGCCTTTCCCTATCCGGCGCCGCTGGCCATGGCATTCCTGGCCGGAATAGGGGAGCTCGTTCTGCCTGTGCTGCTCGTTCTCGGTCTCGGCACGCGCCTGGCCGCGCTCGGCATTATCGGCATGACCATCATCATCCAGCTCACCGTGCCCGATGGCCTGGTCAATTTTCATCTGCCCTGGTTCGCCATGGCACTGGCACTGCTGGTCTATGGCGGGGGAACGCTCTCGGCCGATCGGCTCTTGGGCGGTCTGGTCGGTGCGCGGCTCAAGGGGTCTGCGCACCCCGCGCCGTGACGTAAAGCGCATAAACAGAGGTCGTGGCGGTGATGAACAGCCGATTTCGCCGCGGCCCGCCAAATGTCAGGTTCGATACGCATTGCGGCACGCGGATCTTGCCACAGAGCTTGCCGGTTTCGTCGAAGATATGCACGCCATCGGCCGCCGAACACCAGAGCCAGCCTTCGCTATCGACTCTGAAGCCGTCCGGAACGCCGGCATCGATCACGGCAAACGGCCCCTCATCGCGCACGGACTGACCGTCATTTTCAACTGAAAAGGCTCGGATGTGCCGCGGCACATCCGGATTGTGGCTGGCGCCTGAATCGGCCACATAGAGGCGGCTTTCATCGGGCGAGAAGGCCAGTCCATTGGGCTGCACGAAATCGCCGACCATCAGGCTGATCGCGCCGGTATCGCCATCAATGCGATAGACCCCACGGACAGGCTGCTCCGGCGGGGTCATATAGCCCTCATAATCCGAGAGGATGCCGTAGGTCGGATCGGTGAACCAGATCGACCGGTCCGATTTGACCACCACATCATTGGGCGAGTTGAGTTTTCTGCCCTCAAAACTGTCGGCGAGCACGGTGATCGATCCATCGATCTCCATGCGGGTCACCCGGCGCTCCCCATGCTCGCAGGAGATCAACCGGCCCTGGCCATCGCGCGTGTGACCATTGGCAAAGCCGGAGGGTTCGAGAAAGACGCTGACTGAATTGTCGCGCGGCAGATAGCGCAGCACCTGTTGGTTGGGAATGTCGGAAAAATAGAGGCAGTCATGGTCCGAGAACCAAACCGGCCCCTCGGTCCACCGGCACCCGGAATGAACCTCCTCCAGCCGCGCACTGCCAACGATCTTGTGCGCAAAACGCGGATCGATGATTTCGTAAAGATCTTGTTCGGCCATCATCCCCTCCAATGCGGTAAAAGGCATAGAGCGGACCGGGTCCGGCGACAAGACCATCGCGGGCAGCACCAGGCAGATCGCGCCCGAGTGGTTTGGCCGGCGGTTGAAATTAGCGAAGAGCCCTAAATCCATGGTTGCCGTCAGTTTTGTCGCCAGCGCCTTCCACGCGGCCTCTGGCAGGCTTCGCGCCACCACCGGCCATGATAGGGCCGGCGATTGCGCCATGCGGTCGGTGCTAATATTATCTTGAAATCAGAATCAAGGTCGCGTTTGCTAGTGCTGGAGATCGGGATTGTCCGGTTTCTTTCAGCTCCGGCCTGTTCCAGGCTTTCCCACCTGCGCCCTGCACCACTCATCCTCCGCTATTCACAAGAGATCAAAAAGACCATGCGCAAGCCCAAACGCCAGGCGGGCACGTCCAGGCCCACAATGATGGACGTCGCCGCTGCAGCAGGTGTTTCCCAGGCGACCGTGTCGCTCGTCCTGAGTGGCAGCAAAGGTGCTAGGCTCGCCGAGAGCACCCGAAAGCGCGTCGTGGAGGCCGCCGAGGCGCTGGGATACAAATTCGTCCGGCGCGGTCAGCGCTCGAGCAATGGCAATGCCATGAGCATCCTGTTCATTGCCGACGAAATTTCCGCTGATCCCTGGATGTCCCTCGCCTTCGAGGGCGCGCGCGACCGGGCCCTCGAACAGGGGGTGAATCTCACCCTGGGCCTCAGCCATGGCGATCCGGATGTCGAAACCAGCCTGGTGGGTAGCGCCGGCAGGCAACAATTGGCAGGCCTGATCTATGGCACCATCCTGACCCGGCAGGTCCAGCTTCCCGAGGTTTTTTCCCGGCACCATACTGTTCTGGTCAATTGTTACGACGTGGGGCGGGCGTTCAGCGCCGTCCTGCCCGGAGACCTGGTGGGCGGGCGCGCCGCCACCGAACATCTGATTGCGGTTGGCCGGCGGCGGATCGGCTACATCAACGGACAACAGGGGGTCGATGCCGCACGCGACCGCCTCAAAGGCTATCGCCAGGCCTTGGCCAGCGCCGATATTGGTTTTGATCCTGCCCTGGTCCGTCCCGGCAATTGGGAGCCCTCGGCAGGATATCTCATGACAAAGGAATTGATGGCTCTGCCAAACCCGCCCGACGCCATCTTTTGTGCCAACGACATGATGGCCGTGGGATGCTATGACGCGCTCAAGGAATTGGGGAAATCCATTCCCCACGACGTGGCGGTCATCGGGTTCGACGACCGGGATATCGCCCAGTCCATGCATCCGCCGCTGTCGACGCTCGTGCTTCCACATTACGAGATGGGGCGGACGGCTGTCGAATTACTCCTCGATGCAGTGGGCGGCCAGAAGGCATCGCCGAGCCGGACCAAGGTGGAGTGCGAATTGATTATCCGTCACTCCACCGCGGGTCGTTCATCGCCAGGGCTCCACCATTCCGGTCGCCTTTACGATAGCCCGGAGCCCACCGCTGCCAGCCTATTCGGAGCTGCGGAAATTGCGGAAGCGATCGAACGCGACCGCGATGACAATGAATGAGCCCACAAAGGCTCCCTGCCAGAATGTGCTGATGCCAAGCAGGATGAGGCTATTGCGGATCACCTCTATCAGCAGGGCGCCCACGACGGCGCCGAAGGCCGTCCCCACACCGCCGGCCAGATTGGCGCCACCGATGACGGCTGCCGCAATCACGGACAATTCCATGGCCTGTCCCAGATTGGTCGTCACGCCGCCCAGCCAGCCCACTTCGAGCACGCCGGTCACCCCTGCCATCAGTGCTGAGAACACATAGACCGAAACCTTGAGGCGCCCGACCGCAATACCTGTCAACTTGGCGGCCTGCTCATTGCCGCCCAGGGCGAACAGATGCTGCCCCCAGCGCGTCCACTTAAACAGGAACCCAGTCAAGAGGGCGAGCACCGCCAGCACGATGAGCGGGTTTGGCAGGCCCAGGGTCGATCCACCGCCCAGTGCGAGCAAGAAGCCATGATCGGGCCCGAACTCATAGATCATCTTGTTATTGGACAAAACCATGGCCAGCGACCGCGCAACCGATAGCATGCCCAGGGTCACGACGAAGGGCGGCATCCGCGCATAGGCAATCAGCAGCCCGTTCACGAGCCCCACAAGGGCCGCGACCAGCAGGGCCGCGGGAATGCCGATCCAGGCGGGAAAGCCGCCCGACATCAGCACGGCCACCGTCATGGCCGACAGCACCACGGTCGAACCGACTGACAGGTCGATGCCTCCCGAGGCGATGACCGCGGTCATTCCCAGCGCGATGATGCCGACAAAGGCGAAATTGCGCGAAACATTGAACAGGTTGCGCTCGGTGGCGAATGTGTCCGTCAGCAGCGCCAGGGCGAGGCAGGCCAGAATGGCGGCCAGAAAGACCCAGAAGGTCTGATAGCTGGTGAGCCTGGACACCAGGCCTCGATGTTCCGATCGATCGATGGCGGCGGCCAGGGTGTTGTTGGATGTAGACATTGATCTTCCGATGCTCCGCTTCAGGCCGCTTCGATGGCGCCGGTAATGAGGCCAGTGACCTCTTCGGGTGAGGACGCGCTGGCCTTCTTGTTGGCGACCAGCTTTCCGCGCCGCAGGACGGCAATATTGTCGGCCACCTCAAACACATCCGGCATGCGGTGGCTGATGAGAACCACGGCTATGCCGTGATCCCGCAGGAAGCGGATGAGATTGAGCACTTCGGCGACCTGGCGCACCGAAATGGCGGCGGTCGGTTCGTCCATCAGCACGATCTTGGCGTCCGTCAGCAGGGTGCGTGCAATGGCCACGGCCTGACGCTGGCCACCCGACATATGCTTGACGAGGTCTCTCGGGCGGGTCTCGGATTTGAGCCGGGCAAACAGCTCGGCCGAGCGCTCCCGCATGGCCGCATAGTCGATGATCCGCAGCGGCCCGAACTGCCGCGTGAGTTCGCGCCCCAGGAACACATTGGATGCGGCCGACAAATTGTTGCAGATCGCAAGGTCCTGATAAACCACCTCTATACCGGCCCTCTGGGCATCGAGAGGCCGGTGAAATTCGACCTTGGTGTCGGAAATGAACATCTCGCCGGCAGTCGGTGCAAAATTACCCGCGATCACCTTGACGAGCGTGGACTTGCCCGCCCCATTGTCTCCCATCAGGCCGACCACCTGTCCCGGAGCGATTTCCAGTGACACTTCGTTCAGCGCCTGAATGGCCCCGAAATGCTTGCTAATATTGGTGAGCTTTAAAGCGCTCATACGCCTCCCCTTCGTCCTCTACGTCGTCTGCATGGCGCTTTCAGGCACCCCGAAAGCCCACGAATGGCAGCAATCGTGACGTTTTTCGCCCTCTCATTGGCCTCATCGTCCTTATGCTCAAAATCCGGCTTGACGGTGACGCTAATTGAATGCTGATATTATCACATAATATGATCAAACTCTTCGCGAAAGAGGGTTTTCAGATTTGTGGTCCGCTTTGAGGGGTGGCCGCAGATGCTTGCCGCAGGGAGGAGACCCGGAAGCGGCAATCACAGCCAAAGGGTGATCGGCCCATGCATGGGAAACCTTTGGAATTCAACGTCACGGGAGGAGACCTAATTGTGAGGTACGTAAGTCAGTTAACCGCCGCTGCGGCTTTGCTCGCCATTGCGGCCACTGGTGTGCAGGCGCAGGAGAAAAAGACCCTGGCCATTGTCGTGAAGGGCCTCGACAATCCATTCTTTGAGCAAATCAATCTTGGTTGCCAGGATTGGGCCGCCAACAATCCCGATTCCGAATACGAGTGTCTCTATACCGGCCCTGCATCGAGCACGGACGAAGCCGGGCAGGTGCAATTGGTGGACGATCTGATCACCAAGGGTGTAGCTGCGATTGCCATCTCGCCGTCCAATGCGCCGGCAATGGCCAATCGACTGCGTGCAATCGCCCCGCAGATCCCGGTCATGACTGTCGACGCCGATCTGGGCGAAGCCGATCGCGATCTGCGCCAGACCTATCTGGGTACGGATAATTACCTGATGGGCGTCAAGATGGCCGAACAGGCGCGGCGCCTGAAGCCGGATGGCGGCACCGTCTGCCTGCAGCTTGGCAATGTCGCGGCCGACAATATCAATGCCCGTGCCGCGGGTTTCCGCGACGCTATTGCCGGCGCCGAGGGAACCGACCGGTTGAACGGGGAGGGCGGCTGGACAGAAATTGAGGGCTGTCCGGTCTTCACCAATGACCAGGCCGATCTTGCCAACCAGCAGATGGCGGACGTCTTTACCGCCAATCCCGATCTCGATGCCTTCATCCTGATCGGCGGCTGGGCGCAGTTCGCCCCACAGGCCTATGCCCAGGTCACCGATCAGGTCATGGACAAGCTCGACAGCAATGAGCTGATCATTGTGGCGGGCGACACCCTTCCGCCGCAGGTGCAGGCCTTCAACGAGGGGCGCAGTCACGCCCAGATCGGTCAGCGTCCATTCGAAATGGGCCAGCGCGCACCCGATGTGATGATTCAGCTGATCAATGGGGAAGCCGTTGACGACCCGCTCTATACCGGGCTCGACGTCTGCACTCGCGAAGAACCGGGCTTCTGCGCACAGTAAGCACCCCTAACAGGGCGTGGCGCTTTGTGCGCCACGCCAGTCTGCTGGCAGGGATCGGGCAGATCCCAGGGATAGTTCAGTGAAACTTCTGGTTACAGGCATCACCGGCAAGGTGGGCAGCAATTTTCTTCCAGCCTTTCTGTCGGCCGGCAAGTTTGCCGGCTGGACGGTTCGGGCCATCTGCAACAACCGCGTCCTGGAGCATCCGTCCGTCGAGGTCATACGCGGCTCCCTGGCTGATGCGGAGCTCGTCCGCTCCGCGCTCGACGGGATTACCCACGTGCTGCATATGGCGGCGGTCAAGGAATCGCCCGACCTTGCCATCGATGTCGGGGTCAAGGGCATGTTCAACCTGCTCGAAGCCTTCCGTGTCTCACCCACGGCAAAGCAATTCATTCTCATCGGCGGCGATTGTTCGGTGGGCCACATCTTCCATCCCTATGACGCACCCATCACCGAGGTCTCGCCGCGCCGCGCCTATCCGGGCTGCTACGCGCTGACCAAGGTGATCGAAGAGGTCATGCTCGAACAATACGGCATCCAATACGGCATCAATGGCTGCTGCCTTCGCGCCCCTTGGATCATGGAGAAAGATGACTTCCGCTACGCACTGAGTTTTAGCGACCAGTTCGGCGGCCCCGCCTGGTCTGACCTGCTGCCGGAGGACGAAATCGAGGCTCACGCCAGGTCAGGCGCCGTGCCGCTCCTGCGCGATGTCACGGGCGCTCCGCTCAGGCGCAATTTCGTGCATGTCAGCGATCTGGTCTGCGCCATCCTTCACGCGCTCGATCATCCCGCCGCCCGCGGTCAGTTGTTCAATATCGGCATGAACCAGCCCGTCGACTACGCCCATGTGGCGGCTCATTTGCGGGCAACGCGCAACTTGCCGGTGGTGGAGATCAAGACGCCCTATCACAGCAACTGGCTCGATAATTCAAAAGCCGGCCTGCTGCTGAATTGGCGGCCGACAGTGGACACCCAATTGCTCATCGATCGCGCCTGGGATTACCGGCGCGCGCCCGATGATCCGCGCATCGTCTGGTATCCAGGCTAGGCGATGCGACACCCGTTATCCGGCGTTCGGACGATGTGGATGCGTCCACTGCACCGATCAATGGATATGCCTGCCCGTGGCAAATGGTTGCTGCGGGGAAAATCAACGAGCCGGCAGGTGGCAGCCGCAAATGCCCCGCCGGCGGGGAGGTATTTTATGAAGACTATATTGTCTGTGTCGCTCGTGGCCCTGGCCGCCACGCTTGCCGGGCAAGCCATGGCCCAGGACAAGCCCAAATTGGCCTTCGTGGTCAATGCGGCCTCCGACTTCTGGAAGCTTGCCGAAGCGGGCGTCAGCAAGGCCCAGGAAGAGCTGCCCGATTACGAGCTGCAATTCCGCTATCCGGTCCAGGGCACGGCGGCCCTGCAGAACGCCCTGATGGACGACCTTGTGGCTTCGGGCACCGATGCAATCATGATTTCCTCGGCGGACCCGAAGAATTCGATCGATGCCTTCAACCGCATCGCCGCCCAGGTGCCGCTCTTCACCACCGACAGCGACGCGCCCTCCAGCGACCGCATTGCCTATCTCGGCTCGTCCAACACCGCTGCTGGTATTCAGGCGGGCGAAATCGCTGTTGCCGCGCTGCCCGATGGCGGCAAATGCATGGGTTTTGTGGGCTTTCTCGGCGCCGACAACGCGGTTGAGCGCATAGCCGGCTTCCGCCAGGCGGTCGAGGGATCAGGCGTCGAACTGGTCGACGTGCGTGGCGACGATGTGGATTTCGGTCGCGCACGCTCCAATGTGGACGATGTGCTGGCCGCCAATCCTGACATCACCTGCATGGTCGGCTTCTATTCCTATAACCCGCCCAAAATCTATGAGGCGCTCCAGGCCGCCGGCAAGCTGGGCCAGATCACGGTCATTGCTTTCGACGAGGACCCCATCACCCTTGGTGCAGTGCGCGAGGGCAGCTTCGCCGGCACCGTGGTTCAGGACCCCTATCAATGGGGCTATCAGGGCATGCACCTGATGGCGGATTATCTCGAAGGCGATATGTCGGGCGTTCCCGAAGACGGGCTGATCATCGTGCCGACCAAGGTCATCGATGCATCCAATGTCGATGCCTTCGAGGCCGAGCTCAAAGAGCGCATTGGTGGGTAATCCTCCCGACCAATGTGGTGGCACCGGGTCCGGGCTCATGTCTGGGCCCGGTGTGGCCGCGCTTTTGGTTCACGAGTCTGCGGCCTCGCCAATCGAGGCCGCACCAGGAAATCGACTGACTATGACGACCAATCAGCCCTCGGACCGGCCTCTGCTGGTCCTGGATAATATTTCAAAGACCTTCCCCGGCGTTGCCGCCCTGACCAATGTGTCTCTGTCGGTATCGCCTGGCGAAGTGCTGGCGCTGATCGGGGAGAACGGCGCCGGCAAATCCACCTTGATGAAAATATTGGGTGGCGTGATCGAGCCCACCTCCGGAACAATCTGGATCGACGGCAAGGAACATGCGCGTCTGTCGGTCGAGCAGTCGCAGGCCGCAGGCATTGCCTTCGTGCACCAGGAACTGAACGTCTTCGATAACCTCGACAGCGCCGCCAATATATTCCTTGGCCGCGAGCTACGGTCCGGGCCCCTGGGTCTTGTCGATATCAGGGCCATGCGCGAGGCGGCCGCTCCCTTGCTGCGCAAGGTGGGAGCCGGCTTCGGTCCGGACACCCCGGTGGCCGACCTTTCGCTTGCCGAACGCCAGCTACTAGAGATCGCCAAGGCCCTCTCGATCGATGCGCGGGTGGTAATCATGGATGAGCCGACATCCTCGCTCACCATCAATGAGACCAATGTTTTGATGCGGGTGATAAGCGAGCTGAAGGCTGACGGTATTGCCGTCATCTACATCTCCCATCGCCTTGGTGAAGTGAAGCAATGCGCCGATCGTGTCGTCGTGCTGCGCGATGGACGCACGGTCGGGCAATTGTCCCGCGACGAAATCGAGCACGATGCCATGATCCGGCTGATGATAGGCCGCGACCTCAAGAGCCTTTACACCCCTCCAAGGCAGGCTCCCGGCGAGGTGGTGCTCGCCTTGCGCGGGGTCAGAAACGATGCCCATCCCGATGTCGAGGTCAATCTCGAGGTGCGGGCTGGCGAGATACTTGGTGTGGCGGGTCTGGTCGGGGCGGGCAGAACCGAGTTGGCCGAGGCCATTTTCGGGGTGACGGGCATACGTGGCGGCCATGTGTGGCTTCACGATGCGCCGCTTGATACCACTTCGCCCCATTCGGTCATAAGCGCCGGTGTCTATCTGGTCCCCGAAGACCGGAAGCGGACCGGCCTCGTGCTGGAAGCCTCCATCTGCGAAAACATTTCCATGGCTGACCTCAGGAGCGTGTCCAGAAACGGCTTGGTATCCAGCCGTGTCATGGACGAACGCGCCGAACAGCAGCGGCGCAAGCTCGGCATCAAGACCGCCGATATCTGGCGAAGCGCGGCTGAGCTATCCGGCGGCAATCAGCAAAAGGTCGTTCTGGGAAAATGGCTGTCCATGCGCCCGCGTATGGTCATTTTCGATGAACCTACCCGTGGCATCGACGTCGGTGCCAAGGCCGAAATCTATCTGCTCATGCGCGGTCTCGCCGATGCGGGCGTCGGCGTGATGATGATCTCGTCGGATATGGAAGAGGTCATTGGCGTCTCGGACCGGATTATCGTCATGCGCGAAGGCGCTGTTTCCGGTTCGCTCGATCGGTCGGAATTTTCAGAGCACAATGTGCTCCAGCTCGCTGTCGGCGCAAACCAGGAATAGAGCTATGCAGAAAAAGGATATGGGGCTTGCCGTCCTGATCATCGTCGTCGGCTTTGTCGTCTATCTGAGGAACCCGCTGTTTCTCTCGCCCATCAATCTGGCCAATACGGCCAACCTGATCGGTCTCTTCGGTCTCTTCGCCATCGGCCAGGGATTTGTCATCATGACCGGCGGGATCGATCTGTCCGTCGGCTCGATGATCGCCTTGCTGGGCGTAATTTTCGTTGAGCTTATCGGCAAATATGCCGTTCCCTGGCCCATAGCCATGCTGGCCATCATCTGTATCGGTGCCATGCTGGGCCTGGCGCATGGTCTATTGATCACCAAGCTCAAAATGCAGCCCTTTGTGGTGACGCTGTGCGGCCTGTTGATCTATCGCGGAATTGCCCGTGGTTATACGGGCGAGGCAACCGCGGGGTTTCCGTTTGGCGCATCGTTTCCTGAGGTGGAATGGCTGACGGTCGGCCGAACGCTTGGAATACCGCACTCCTTTATTGCCATGCTGCTGGCCGGCCTCATTTGCTGGATAATATTGCACCGCTCCGTCTATGGCCGGCATCTTTACGCTGTAGGCAAGAACGAAGATGCGGCGCGCTATTCCGGCATTCGGACCGACCGGGTGATCATCGGCGCCTATCTGATCTGCGCGGTTTTGACTGCGATAGCGGCTATCTATTTCGCTATGTTCACCCGATCGGTACAGCCCTCCTCGCACGGCAATTTTTACGAACTCTACGCCATTGCCGCCGCCGTTCTGGGCGGATTTTCACTACGCGGCGGTGAGGGGTCGATCATTGGTGTCATGCTGGGGGCCCTGTTGCTGCAAGAGCTGCAAAACCTGGTCAATCTGCTCGGCATTCCTTCTTCGCTCAACTTTGCCGTCATGGGCGCTGTCATTCTGCTCGGCGTCCTGGCCGACCAGCAGTTCGAGCGGTATCGTCAGCGCACACGCATCAAGAAAACCCAACTGCTTGGCGAAAGCACCGGATAGGGCAATTTCCTTGCGGCCAACCGTCTTGAGGCCCTGATCCGAAACCCCGCGCCAGCGGCCAGTTTCCCGGGATCGCCGCCGGTCGCATGAAGCAGCTGCGTCGCCCTGGCGCGGCCCGCGGCGCCTGTCGTGCCAAAGCGCCACCAAGCGAATGCCGCCCCGCAACGGACGGGCCGAGGTCTTCCTGGAGCCAGCAATGCTTTGGGAGAAAATGGTGCTGCCGGACAGGATTGAACTGTCGGCCTCTCCCTTACCAAGGGAGTGCTCTACCACTGAGCTACGGCAGCATCCGGAGCGTTCTCAGAAAAAAGTGGCATCCACTTTTTCGGTTCGAGAGCGCGATCACTCTATCAAGTCGCATGCGCGGTGGTCCGGCGCGGCGACGGGGGCTCCTTTGCCATAGTGCCTCACTCGACGCAAGACCAAAAACAGCCTATCAACGCCAGCAATGGAATCGAGGTGCCGAAGGGCCATGGGCAAATCGGAACAAACCGTACTGCGCGAGCAAAGATTAGCCGCAAAGCTGCGGGAAAACCTCAAGCGTCGGAAAGAGCAGGCAAAGGCGCGCGCCACCGGTGATGCGTCCGAATCGGCTCTGACGGCCCCCGAACCGGGCGCGGACAAGAAACCGTAAACCATTTTCGGGCGATTCTTATTCGTCACCCTTTTCAAAGTGCGGCTGGTCTGGCTCACGCGGCAACGAAGACCTCGCCTACCACCCAACAGGTAGCAGGCCCAAGGGCCTATTCTGAGGACTTCTTATGGATCGTATTCGTTTGGTCGGCGGCAATGAACTGCGGGGAGAAATCTCCATTTCCGGCGCCAAGAACGCCGCATTGCCACTGATGATTGCCTCGCTGCTCACCGACGAGCCGCTGGTGTTGCACAATGTGCCGCGCCTGGCCGATGTCAAACAGCTCGAACGCATTCTTGAAAATCACGGCGTCGATATTGCCGTACATGGCCGCCGTCGCGGCGAGGAAGAGGGCGTGGGTCAACGCATGACCTTTCACGCCGCCGACATTGTCGATACCACCGCGCCCTATGATCTGGTGTCCAAGATGCGCGCCAGCTTCTGGGTCATCGGGCCGCTTCTGGCTCGCTGCCACGAGGCCCGCGTCTCGCTGCCCGGCGGTTGCGCCATCGGCACACGGCCGGTCGACCTTTTCCTTTATGGCCTCAAGGAACTCGGCGCCGAGATCGATATCGATGAAGGTTATGTGGTCGCGCGCGCGCCCAAAGGCGGGTTGATCGGGGCGAAGGTCAGCTTCCCGAAAGTCTCGGTGGGTGCGACTCATACGATCCTGATGGCAGCCACTCTGGCGCGCGGCACGACAATTATTGAAAATGCGGCGCAGGAACCCGAAATCACCAATGTTGCCGAATGTCTCGTTGCCATGGGCGCCAGGATTTCGGGCATCGGCACGCGTACCCTTACGGTCGAGGGCGTGGAAAAGCTTCACGGCGCGACCGTGGAGGTGATCCCCGACCGTATCGAAACCGGCACCTTCGCCATGGCAGCCGCCATGACCGGCGGCGATGTATTGCTCAAGGGGGCCCGGGCCGAACACCTGCAGGCCGCCTTGGACATTCTCGCCCAAACCGGCGCCGAGCTGTCCAATGAGGCCAATGGCATTCGCGTCACGCGAAATGGCAATGGCATATTGCCTGTGGATGTGGAAACCGATCCCTTCCCGGGATTCCCAACCGACTTGCAGGCACAGTTCATGGCCCTGATGACCATGAGCAACGGCGTCAGCCAGATCCGCGAGACCATTTTCGAGAACCGCTATATGCACGTGGCCGAACTGGCCCGGTTCGGCGCCGATATCGCGGTCAATGGTCAGATGGCTACGGTGACCGGTCGACCTCAATTGAAGGGCGCCCAGGTCATGGCCACCGATCTGCGCGCTTCGGTGTCGCTCGTTATTGCCGGCCTCGCTGCCAAGGGCGAGACCGTGGTCAACCGCATCTATCACCTCGATCGTGGCTTCGAGCGGCTGGAAGACAAGCTCTCCCGCTGCGGCGCCGAAATCGAGAGGGTTGCGGGCTAGCACGCGCGCCGAAGGCAAAATCGCTCCGGCTTGCGCGCGTCCCGCAGGGCAGATCGATCCGGTGGATCGATTTGAGTGCGCAAGGCCACGAGAGCTACGCTCGAGTGGCAGCGGGAATAGGCCGGGTCTCGGTCCAGGTTCCAACAAGCCCGGCCCCGGCCGGGCTTTCTTTTGCGCTTAATCCAGCGTCTGCCGGTAGCGCAACATGGCTATGATGCTGATCACCAGGACGATCGCCCCCAGCGCCAGCAGCTCAGGCGACACATCCAGCGTATCGGCGCCCTTGAGCATCACCTTGCGGATCAGGCGGATGAAGTGGGTGGCCGGTACGGCTGTTCCTATGGTTTGCGCCCAGCCGGGCATGCCGGCAAAGGGGAACATGAAACCAGAGAGCAGGATTGAGGGCAGAATGGTGAAAAAGCTCAACTGCATGGCCTGCATCTGATTATGCGCCAGCGTCGAAATCAGGAAACCCAGCGCCAGATTGCCCAGGATGAATAGGTTGAAGCCATAGAAGAACGCCAGGAACGTGCCGGTAAACGGAACTCCGAACACGGCGAAGGCCGCCAGCATGAACACCGCCGTTTGCACATAGCCCACCAGCACATAGGGCAGGATTTTGCCCAGCATGACCTCGGCGGGGCGCACAGGCGTGGAAATCAGCATCTCCATGGTGCCCCGCTCACGCTCTTTGACGATGGCGACCGCGGTGATCATCACCATGGTCATGGAGAGGATGATGGCCAAAAGCCCCGGCACGATATTGGTCGATGTCCGGCCCTCGGGATTATACTGGCGGTGGATGGCGACCTCGAACGGCGCGGGCGAGCCGGCGGCCGGGGCGAGCGGTCCGGTCAGGGTTTGGCCTATGGCATTGGCGACTATACCGCTCATCGCAGCCGCCGCGCCGCCCACGGCCGAAGGGTCCGACGCATCGGCCGCCACCAGCACGGTGGGTCTGAGCCCCCGCACGACGTCACGTGCAAAATTGTCCGGAATGACAACGACGAAATTGGCCTCGCCCCGCCGCAAGGCCTCCTCGCCGGCGGCCGGGCCGCGCACCTCGCCAATGAAGTCGAAATAGCCCGATGTATGCATGCCGGCCAGCAATGCGCGGGTCAGCGGCCCTTCATCATTGACCTCCACCAGCGTCGGTAGATGCCGCGGATCGGCATTGATGGCAAAACCGAACAGCATGAGCTGGATGATCGGCAGGCCGATCATCATGACGAAGGTGACGCGGTCGCGCCGCATCTGGATGAATTCTTTAAACAGGACCGCCAGAAACCGGCTCAAGGAAAATCCGATGCTCATGCCGCATCGCGCGAGAAATTGTCCCGCGACCCTGCCATGAGGTAGATAAACGCCTCTTCCAGCCCCGCTGGCACTTTGCTCCAGTGTTGCGGCCCCTTTGCCTCGAAGCGACGCACCGTCGCCTCCAGCGCGGATGCATCGGTGCCTGAGACATGCAGCGCGGACCCGAACCGGGCCACCTGATCAACCCCGTCCTGCCCCTGCAACTCGGTCTCCAACGCGACCAGATGCGTGCCTTCCGCCCGCCAGGTCGTCAGCCCGACCATGGTGGGAATCTGCGCCGCAGGCCCATCGATCAGTTTCTTGCCATAGGCGATATAGGTGATGAAATCGCACTGGATGGCCTCGTCCATATAGTGGGTCGAGACCAATACGGTGACGCCTGCCTTGCTCAGCCGCCGGATTTCATCCCAGAAATCGCGCCGCGCCTTGGGATCGACCCCCGCCGTCGGCTCATCGAGCAGCAGCAGTTTGGGGTCGTGGATCAGGCAGGCGGCCAGGGCCAAGCGCTGCTTCCAGCCGCCTGACAGGGTGCCGGCCAACTGCTTGGAACGGTCTGCCAATCCGAGCTCGTCCAGGGCCGCGCCGACACGTTTGCGCCGGGCGGCCACCCCATACATGCGCGCCACGAAATCGAGATTTTCGCGAATGGTCAGGTCCTCATAAAGGCTGAATTTCTGCGTCATGTAGCCGACTTGGGTTTTGATGCGCGCCGCTTCCCGTCGCACGTCGAAACCCAGGCATTGGCCGGCCCCTTCGTCCGGCGTCAGCAGCCCGCACAGCATGCGGATCGTCGTCGTCTTGCCCGAGCCGTTGGGCCCTAGAAACCCGTAGATCGCCCCTTTTGGCACGGCGATATCGAAGTGATCGACCACCGTCTTGTCGCCAAAGCGCTTGGTCAGGCCTCGCACATCGATGACCGCATCCGTGGTCATGGCAGCACCGTTACCGGTTGACCTGGCCGCAGGTCACTAACATCTGCTAGGCGGGCCTTGACCAGATAAACCAGCCGGCTGCGCTCCTCGCGTGAATAGATGATCGGCGGCGTGGTCTGCGGTTCGCTGGCAATATGGACGATGCTGGCCTGCTGCGCGGCACAGCCATCGCAGGTCACGGTGACGGCCTGGCCCACGCCAAACGCAGCCCGTTGCCCTTCGGGGATGAAGAACCAGGCCTCGAGCGGCCCGTCGGGCAGAATTGACACCACCGGGCTTCCCACGCCCGCCACCTCGCCCACGCGATAAAATACCTTATCCACCGTGCCGCCGACGGGCGCGCTTACCTCGCGGTCCTCAAGGTCCTGGCGCGCACGTTCGGCATCGGCTTCCGCTGCATTGAGATTGGCTTCCGCCGCAACCTGCTGGGCATTGCGCGCCGGCAGTTCGGCAACGGCCAGTTGCGCCCGCAATTGATCGGCCTGCGCCTTGGCGCTGGCCAGCGCCGTGCGATCCTGCTCCACCCGCACCGCCGGCACGGTGCCGGCCTCGGCCAGCCGTTCGCTGCGCGCCAGGTTGGATTGCGCCTGCGCCAGGTCGGCCTCCGCCTTGGCCAGCGAGGCCCTGATCACATCCAGTTCCTCGCTTCGGCCGCCGGTTTCCAGATTGGCCAGCGTCGCGCGCGCTGCCGAAACCCGGGCTTGCGCGGCATTGAACAGGTTTTGCTGCTGGGTCTTGTCGAGCGTGAAAACCACCTCGCCGGGCGCCAGCTTTTGCCCCTCCATGGCCATCACCGCGTCAATGCGGCCCGCGCTGACCGGCGCCACATAGACATAATCGGCCTCAAGATAGCCATTATAGCCTATGGGGTCCTCCTGATGGGGCAGCAACGAGAGGATTGCTGCCATAAGACCCGCGAGAAATTCGTTCATGGGGCGTCCTCCGCCTTTTGTGCGGATATCCCGTCAAACAGGATATTGAGGTGGTTCTCCATCAGCCGGTCGAACGACAGCTTGCCTTCAGGCCGAATGCCGAACACTTCGCTGAGCATGAGATGGGCTATGACCGGACCGATAATCGAGCGCACGGTCAATTCAGGGTCGAGGGGCCGCAAATGGCCCGAGGCAATGCCGCGTTCAACCAGCCCCGTTAGCGTGGGAATAGCCAGGTCCAGCACATCGCGGCGATAGATTTCGGCGATGGCCGGAATATTCATGCCTTCGCGCAGTATCAGGCGCGGGACCGCCAGCCGTTCCGGATCGCCCAGCAGGCCCACAAGAACCTTGATCAGCATAGTGATGGGAAGGCGCGGGTCGCCCTGAAAAGCCGCGAGCTGGGGCAGGGCGCCTTCGGCAATGGGTGTCACGGCGCGGCGTACAATCCCCTCCACCAGCGCGTCCTTGGAGGGAAAATAGAGATAAACCGTCCCCTTCGAGATACCCGCTGCCTTGGCGATATCGTCCATTTTTGTGCGGGCATAGCCCTTTTGCGCAAACACGGCGATGGCGGCATCCAGCACCTCGTCCGGTCGCGCATCGGCCCTGCGGCTGAATTTCTTTTCCTGTTTCATGAGGCTACTATAACTAACTGACCAGTCAGTTAGCAAGTAAAGTCTGCACGATCGGTCACTGCGCATTGCCCGATGCGGCACAAACTTGTAGATCGGTCATGCGGCGACCAGATAGGGTCATCGCCACCCAACAGGGCCTTGAACATGACCGATCTCAAGCTGATTGCGCTTGATACCGAAGACCTCGAAGTTATCTCCGCCCATCTGCAGGATGCCGTTATTCGCGTCGCCGATATGGGCTTTGCCCGCCGCGACAAGCGTTTTGCCCTGCTGATGAACCGTTTTGACTGGGCGGCCGACAAGCCCCGCGGCAAGGGTGTTCGCAAGCGCGCCGCTCTGCATTTCAGTGGTGTTACCCACGTCGCCTTTGCCGGTTTCGATCCCACTGCGCCCGAAGGTGTGGTTGAACTGCTAGCCATCACATTCGCACCAAGCTCAGCCCCGTCCGGCATTGTCGAACTGCGCTTTGCCGGTGGCGGCACGGTTCGCCTCACGGTCGACTATCTCGAGGCCCGCCTTGCCGATCTTGGCGCCGCCTGGGCCGCCTCGGCCAAACCCAAACACGTCCTCGACTGAAAGCTCCTCATGCCTCTTCGCCTCGACAGCGCACAGTCCGATTTCGAACAGCGCTTCACCGGCCTGCTCGGTGCCAAGCGCGAATCCAGCAAGGATGTGAACGACACGGTGGCGGCCATCATTGCCGATGTGCGCGAGCGCGGCGATATAGCCGTGGCCGAACTGACCAATCGGTTCGACAAGGCCAATGTCACGCCACAGACGCTGGCCTTTGCGCCCGGTGAAATTGCCGAAGCGGCGGCTCGCGTGCCGGACAATGTGCGCGCCGCCCTGCAAACCGCGCATGACCGCATCAAGGCTCACCACGAAAAGCAGAAGCCGCAGGACCATATCTATACCGATGCGCTGGGCGTCACCCTCGGCTCCCGCTGGACGGCGGTCGATGCCGTGGGCATCTATGTGCCCGGCGGCCTGGCCTCCTATCCCTCCTCGGTGCTGATGAACGCTGTGCCTGCGCGCGTTGCCGGCGTCGACCGCATCGCCATGGTGGTGCCCACTCCCAATGGCGAGGCCAACCCGGCTATTCTCGCGGCTGCCCAGATCGCCGGCATCACCGAAATCTATCGCATTGGCGGCGCCCAGGCCGTTGCCGCATTGGCCTATGGCACCAGGTCCATCGCTCGTGTCGACAAGATCACTGGCCCGGGCAATGCCTTTGTCGCCACGGCCAAGCGCCAGGTTTTCGGCCAGGTCGGCATCGACATGATCGCCGGCCCCTCTGAAGTGCTCGTCATTGCTGACCATTCAGCCAATCCGGCCTGGGTGGCCGCCGATCTCATTGCCCAGGCCGAGCATGGGGCAGGGGCGCAATCTATCCTCGTGACCACCGATCCGCGATTGGCAGATGCTGTTACGGCCGAAGTCGATCGTCAGCTCTCGCTGCTGCCCAAGCAGACATTGGCGCGCGAAGGTTGGGACGAGCTTGGTGCGATCATCACCGTGTCCTCGCTCGACGAGGCCGCGGCCCTGGCCAATCGCATTGCCTCCGAACATGTGGAAATCGCCACCGACGATCCGCAGGCGCTGGTGCCGAAAATCCGGCATGCCGGCGCAATCTTTCTGGGGCACCACACGCCTGAGGCCATTGGCGACTATGTTGGTGGCTCCAACCACGTCCTGCCCACCGCCCGCTCGGCGCGGTTCGCCTCGGGCCTGGGCGTGCTCGATTTCATGAAGCGGACTTCGCTGCTCGGCTGTACGCCCTCGTCACTGTCTGCACTGGCCGAACCGGCTGTCACCATAGCCGGCGTGGAAGACCTCGACGGTCACGGCCGGTCGATTTCGATCCGGCTCAATCGGTGAGCATTACAATGGGCAAAGAGCTGGCAGCGACCGACAAGGATAGGCTGGTCACCGTCACGCTCGACCCCAATACCATCACCTCGATCGACCCTGACGAGGTGCACGAATGGCGCATCGCCATTTATGATCTGCTGGAGGAAAACAGCTTCAGGCCTGCCCGCGTCAGTGCCGAAGGTCCTTATGCCCTGCATATGTCGATCATCGGCAACTATATCCTGCTCGACGTGCGCAATCCGGAAACCTTCCAGCCCATCGCCGCGCATTATCTCTCGCTCACCCCGTTCCGGCGGCTGATCCGCGACTATTTCCGCATCCGTGACGCCTATTACGAAGCCATTCGGTCGGCCCAGCCATTTCAGATCGAAACGGTCGATATGGCCAGGCGCGGCATGCATAATGAGGCCGCCGAGCTTCTGCGCACGCGCCTCACCAACAAGATCATCATCGATCTCAATACGGCCCGTCGGCTTTTCACACTCATCTGCGCCGTGCAGCCCTATGCCAGCCGCATCGACGAGGCGACCAGCGAATTGCCCAGCGTGCTTTTTGTCTGCTCGATGAATTCGGTGCGTTCCCCCATCGCGGCGGCACTGGCGCGGCAGGCCTTTCCCGGCCGCCTTATCGCCCGTTCGGTGGGTGTAAACGGCGGCAAGGCCGATCAATTCGTGCATGAGGTCATGGAGGAGATCGGCATTGATATGAGCGTGCACACGCCCCATATCCTCGATGAACTGGTCGCCAACCATTTCGATCTTGTCATTACCCTCTCCGACGACGCCCCCGAGGCGGTCGCCAGGAAGGGTCTCGAAGCCGGCGCCATCGAGCATTGGAAAGTGGATGACCCCTCCCTGGTTGAGGGCAATCGCGAGCTTGTCCTCAATGCCTATCGGGATCTGCGCGACGGTTTGCGTAAGCGCGTCCGGGCCCGGCTTGAGCCTCTTGTAGCAAGTGGTTCACAAAACCAATGAATTGAAGTAGGTTCCGCCCGATTTTGCGGCCCCGGCCAGCCACAATGGCGCATGGGGCCTTCTCAGGAGAAAGTATGGCCAAGGAAGAAGTGCTCGAATTTCCGGGCGTGGTCACCGAATTGCTTCCCAACGCGACCTTCCGCGTGAAGCTTGAAAACGACCATGAAATCATCGCCCACACCGCCGGGCGCATGCGCAAGAACCGCATTCGCGTTCTCGCTGGCGACAAGGTGCTGTGCGAAATGACCCCCTACGACCTCACCAAGGGTCGCATCACCTACCGCTTCAAGTGAGGCGCGACCACCGCAGGTGGGCAAAACGATCCGGTGGATCGTTTTGAGCAACGAACGCCCTGAGCCATGCGAAGGGCCCAGCCCATCCAGGAGCACGATGTAAATGGCCGGCCGCCCCGACCTGATTCTGGCTTCGGCCTCACCGCGCCGGCTGGCTCTGCTCAACCAGGTCGGCATTGAGCCCGAACATCTGGTGCCGGCCCATGTCGATGAAACCCCTGAAAAGGGCGAATTGCCGCGCAAGCTGGCCCAGCGCCTGGCGGACTTGAAGGCCCTGACGGCCCGGCACAAGGCCAGTGTCGCCGGGTTCGGCGCCAATTCCATCGTGCTGGCCGCCGATACGGTCGTTGCTGTAGGACGCCGCATCCTGCCTAAGGCCGAAACCATGGAGGAGGCATCCGATTGCCTTCGCCTGCTGTCCGGCCGTGCGCACCGCGTCTATACCGGCGTTACCCTGATCACCCCATCGGGCGCGCGGCGCCACCGCCTGGTCGAAACGCGCATTCGCTTCAAGCGTCTCTCGTCGCGCGAGATGGAAGCCTATCTTGCCAGCGCCGAATGGCGCGACAAGGCCGGCGGCTATGCCATTCAGGGCATAGCCGGTGCTTTTGTCGTAAAGCTCGTGGGCTCCTACTCGGCCGTCGTCGGCCTGCCTTTGCATGAAACCACCCAGCTTCTGGCTGGCGAAGGTTACCCGGTGCATTTCAACTGGCTCAATCAATCGAGCCTGTCTGGCGTCTGATGCCGCAAACCACGCAAAAGAAATGCCCCATTTGCGGCAAGCCGGCGGTGGAAGATCATAAGCCCTTCTGCTCCAAGCGCTGCGCCGATATCGACCTCAATCGCTGGCTCACCGGCAATTACGTCATTCCCGCCAGGGATGACGAGCCGGTCGATGATGGCGAGGACCAAGACTAGGCCTATTGGCCCTTCACACCCCCCATGGATGGGGAAGGTAACGCAGCTGGGCCCATGGGGCCTTGGCAGAGCCAGGTAGGGGTGGCGCGCCATCGGCCTGATATAGCAAGCCCATCACTCGCCTCCCCATTCCCTTTATCCACATCGCGTTTTCGCGCTTGCGCGGCAAAATCGGTTCCCCTATAAGGCCCGTGGCTCGCGATACCCATCGCATCGGCCCGATGCCCAGATAGCTCAGTTGGTAGAGCAGCGGATTGAAAATCCGCGTGTCGCTGGTTCGATTCCGGCTCTGGGCACCATTATTTCTCCAATGAAATCAGTAGGTTGATCGAAGACCTCGGCGTCGTCCGACGAGTTTCATGTCGCGCATGTTGCGTTCAGCTAAGTCATTGAGAATCCAGCACCGTCCGCTATCGTACGGCTGCGCCACGCGACAAGGGCGCGACATGGGAGGGCAGCATGATTGGCAGTGTGTGGACGTTCATCACGTCGAGCAACGGGCTATTGCAGGCGATCATCATCGCTGCAATCTCTGCGATCATTGCCCGTTTGGTGACACCTAAGGGGCGCCTAGTGTGGTCAACCTCGCACCAGCACTACTACTCGATGCGAAACCTTGAGGGCGGCAGCTTCCCCGTCCGCACACAGCAGCTTTGGTTTCAGAATGTTGGTCGGGCGCCGATCGAGGACGTAGAGCTAGTGCTAAATTGGGAGCCGCAACATTTCGAGGTCTGGAATCCTCGTGGCTACTCGAAATCAAAGCTCGATGACGGCAGGCTGGTGCTTACGTTCCCGTATCTATCGGCAAACGAGCACTTCACCCTCTCGATGCTCGACACGATCGGAGACCTGCCGATTGTGCTGAGCGCCAGGTCCAAGTCAGGTTTGGGCAAAGAAGTGATAATGGCCCCGATGCGGGTAATGCCGAAATGGATGCTATTTGCGATGCTGGGCCTGATGCTGTTCGGGTTCGGCAGCTTGATGTGGTTTGCAGTTCAGCCGTTTGTTGGGGTTACTGCGGCGTCTGGCACATAGAGCGAGGGCGCGTTGTGGTCGATTATCGAGCAGAGTCCATCGAAAACGCTCGGGGCGCCATCAAGGGCGCTACGTTGCTAAACGGAGGTGCGGCCGTCGCCCTCCTAACTCAGATTTCCGCGATTCCCCAGGCCATCGCCGGGGCCACGCTGGTTTCTATGGTGTGTTGGGCAGCGGGCCTAGCTGTTGCCATGCTGGCCTGGGTGGCTGCCTTCGTGTCAACGCGCTATGTCGACAAGTGGCTTGATGAGAAAATTGATGCGCATCGAGTCACGTCCAACCGCTTTCAGGCGATCGGGTTGGTCCTCATTTTGCTGTCGATAGTGGCGTTTTTGACAGGGTCAGTTTACTTGGCATGGGGTTTTCACGCGGCCTATGCCGGCCAAGCGCCGACCCTATGATCTGGTCAGTGCCACTTCCCGCTTCACCTGCCGGCGCTGCCCCGGCGGGTCGCGCCTGTCAAGCAGGCTTCCGTAATACTCCGGGTGCCGGTATCGAACGGTTTGCAGCCCTGCCACGCTGGCCTTGACCACCGCCAGATCAATGTCTGGCCGTAGCTCCCGGCTTTCGGCCGCCAGTTCCCACATAGCCTCCACCCTTGCTGAGCCCTCGATTCTCCCCCAAGTTCTCTTGGGCTGAAAATGGGGGGCTGATTATTGCAGATATTTACGACCGTCCGGCTAACTGACAAGAAGGTCTTGGACCTGATGGACGCCCTACTGGCAGCTTTACCGGCCTCAAAGTGCCGCATTGCTATCGCCGGTGTCCGTTCAGCGTACCCGGATGAAACCTCTAGGGACGACTTTAGAGCCAAGGGCTCGCATGTCCTTTCTGAGGCCTCTGTGCACTCCGAAGATGGAGCGTTCGTAATAGAGTTCCGTCGGGGATTGGCGAAGGACGAAAGTAACTTCGGGTCGCCTCGTGTGCCCTCTCCTCATTTCGACCAAGTCCAATTTCAGGCCAACACTGTCCGGCGGCGCCCGAATGAGAACGTGGCGCCAGACCGGGCGACGGTTCATAAGCTGGTAGACCTGATCGAAAGCAAGATCCTACTGGCTGAGCCTTCACTCACCAGCGAACCTGCCGATTCCGCGGCGGGCGCACTTGCTCAGACGTTTGCAAAGCTAAACGACAGGTTTTCTGATCTCAATGCAGAGGCTGAGGCACGTCGTTCTGAGGTCGATCGAGAGTACAAGGAGCGCCAGCAGGAATTTGAGGCGCACATGCGGGCACGCGAGACTGAGCTTGAAACTCGCCAGGCCGAGTTGGAGGCTCTGCATGCTGCACGGATGGAAGAGCTTGAGGCGCTGAAGAAGACCCTCGATGATCGGGACCATATGCATGCGCGCCGAAGCCTTCGGGAAGCGATCACAAGCGACATACAGGACAAACTGGCAAGGGCGCTCATCCCGCGCACCTCTCTCGTCTATCGGCTCGCTGTTCTGATTGCGGTTCTGAGCGGCGCCGCCATCTCGGCAGCATTCGCACTACTTTCCTACGGCGATTTCTCCGCCACTTGGGCGCAGCAAGCCGCAATGGAGACAGAGCCGACATGGAGTCAGGTAGTTACTACCTGGATGCTGTTTGGGAAGGGATCGATCGGCTCACTCGCTGCCCTTGGTTTCCTCGTCTACGCAATCAACTGGCTTCGAAAATCCTACAATGACGACCTTCGCGCACATCGGGATTTGGAGCGCTATGCCATCGACCTTAACCGGGCCAGCTGGGCAATTGAGACCATTCTCGAGGCGAATTCAAAAGAAGGCGTTCAGATTCCTGAAATCATGATCGAAGGCGTTTCGCGCAACTTGTTTGGCACCCAGGAGCAGAAGGCCGATGCAAAGTCAGATGCTATTGCGGAGCTGCTAAGGGCTTCTGCACGGGCCAAGATCGGACCAGGGGGAGCTGAATTCGAGCTGGGCAGGCGAGGAACAAAAAAACTGGCCGATGAGATGGAGTGAGCCATGGGAGAGTTGCTGGACCGCGCATTCCAGAGGGAACTTCTATCTGACCTACGGAACCTCTACCCGCATGCCGCAGACATCAAGCGGAGCTATGGAGAGCAAAGCGACAATCGACTTCTTGTGAACCTATACTATTTGGACGAACACGAATTGATCGATCTGAAAGCCACGCAGTTCGTGGATGGGTCAATCAAGCCTCATCATGCCAAGATCACCGCGAAGGGCATGGACTTTCTGGCAGACGACGGTGGCCTGTCAGCAATACTCGGGGTCGTTGTGGTAAAATTCCACGAGGACACGGTCAGGGGCATGTTGCTAGAGAAGATCGCGCAATCCCAGGGCGAAGAGGGAGTCAAAGCCTCACTGGTGGAAAAGATCAGGAACCTGCCTGCTGACGCGCTGGGGAAGGTTGCCGAGCGAGCCCTAGAGGCTGGACTTGAGAGCTTACCCAACGCCGTTGAGTGGTTAGTCGGTATCCTACCTAAGTGAAAACTCGTGGCACTAAGGTTTTGCGCTTCTCTTGCCGCCGCAGCCCAGGACCATCGGGCTTGTCCAGTAAGCTCCCGTAGTATTGCGAGCTACGCCACCGAACGCTTTGCAGACCTGCCACACTGGCTTTCACCACCGCCAGGTCGATGCCTGGACGCAGCTCTCGGTTTTCGGCGGCAAGCTCCCACATTGCCTCTACCCGTGCCGAAGCCAGCAAGCGGGCCTCGGGCGGATTGCCGGTATCGGCCGCATAGTCCGCCAGGCGCTTGACGTCGCCAATGCCCAGAACGCGATCGATGGCAGGTTTCACCACCCCGTCGATGCGCTCTCGGGGCTGCTGATCATGGATGCCGACACCACGGTAGGTCTCGACAATGGGGATTCGGTCTTCGGCTTGGGTCATCAGTTTGGCCTTCCTGATCTCTGCATGATTGCCAGGGCGCGGCGCGTCACCTCGTCCATGGGTGGTTCGTCGTCGGGCTGTGCCGGCGGCTGACCAGGCCGCCCCATTAGCGCCTTGGCGGCCTGGACGCGGGCGCCAGCGGGAGCTTCCTTGTCAGCGGCGATCTCTGCCAAGACAGCGCGCGGATCGATCTCGACCGGCTCCACTGGTGCCAGCTTGGGCGTAGCGGTTTTGGTAGGGGTTTTTCTGGGTCGCCCCGCCTTCTTACCCGTTGGTTTGTATGGCATTTCAGATTCCGGTCGGGGTTTCGGTAGGGGTTTCCAGTTTATTCCAACCGCGCGCGCATGTACTGCGAATGAGGCCGTCGTGGGTGCGGGCCGAGGCTGTCTAGCCAACTTTGCAGGCGCCCCCCCCCTAGTATATCCACCCAAGTGTCAGCATCGAATGCGCTGACACGTTCGCGACATTGCTTCCTGCGTTGTACACATAGACGTGCGGACCGTAGGAACCACTCATCACCAGTTGGCTGGCCACGTGCGTTTCGGAAATGTCGGCCTGTGTCTTTTGATGGTAGGTTTGCGCGATGATGTGGTTAGCACCGTCCTGGTCGAAATATTCGGCATAGTCGCCGGTGGAACTAGAGTTGAACGTCTGAGATACCTGCGCGATCAATGCACGAGCCAGCGGGGAAATGTTGCCCGCATACGGCACTCGGTTGCCAGGTGCCGCCAAGGCCGTGCCCGCAGATGGATAGTTTACGGTGACATTCGAGCTATATGTGGCTCGCCGACCCAATCCAGAAGAACCAATGTTTCGCACCGAGACCATGGGGGCGGGCGGGCTATTGATGCCATTGTCCTCGAAGTACGCATCAAATAGCCAGACGTAGTGGTCGGTGTTGGGCAGCAAGATGAAGTAGTCGCCCACCGAAAGGCCGCCGATTTCATCCAGCGTGATTGTGCCGTTGGTGTTGGCCGTGATTGTCGCGGTGCGTCCTGACCAAGAGTTTTCCCGGCTCTCAACAGTCTCCGTCACCACCAGCACCCGCACACCAACGAGAGCATTGTTCGCCCACTGAAAGGTTTTCGGTGTGGCGCCGATCATAGCATGGCTGTTCTCGCCGCAGGCGTTGAGGGTAACAACGCTTCCTGCCACAGATCCGACACGTAGGCTGGGCGTGAACTTGTATTGCCCTGCAGCGTCACCATCATCAGCGACAAACCAAAGGTTTTCCCAGACGTTCACCGAACACCAGTTCTCGTAGAGCAAGTCGCCTTGGGTCGATATTCCGTCGCCGACTGTGGCATAGGTCAGGCCGCCATTCGTAAGCGGCGTCGGTGTGGGGAATAGCGTGGCCGTGGCTTTCTCCCAGTTCCCCATGTGGAAATGGCCACACATAGCGAGGTTAGCCGTATGTTGGAACGTGACCTCCGTCTCGGTGCGCCATACGCAACGGAACGGCTCGCTCAACCCCGGGCCCACTCGGCGAAAGTCTGCCTTGGCAGCATCGGCCATCTGGAGCAAGTCGATAGCGCCATCAGCGACGGTTACACCGGGCAGCAAAAGGGTCCAGTCATCACCTTCCACTGGCGTCACTGTAGTGTTGTCTCGAAGGGCATACCAGATGTTGCCGGCGTGCCGTACGAAGTCCTTTTCGACATATTCCCCGGCGGCGGACCAAGCCCCTCGGTAGTCGCCGATACCTGCCGTGCCACCAGCTATCTGCTCGAGCAACTGGATAATTTCAGCTTTGGGCGGAAACCTGCCAGGAGCATAGACGGTTTTTGGGGAAAGGATTGACATTGAATGCGCTCCTCTTGAGTGGTGCTAGTTTGTCGGGTTTGATGTACGGGCCATCTGGCCACCCGCGGCGTGGTAAAGGTCACGGGCCTTGACCATCAGCGAGTGAAGGATCTCACCATCGATTACCCTCACTGCTGGCATTGGCTCGCCGTGATGATTGCGTCGAGGCATGGCGACGAAAAGCGTGCCGTCCGCACCCCGCATGAGGGTGCAGCCGAAAATTGAGATGGCACCGATGTCGCAATCGAAGACGGCTAGCCGACCGGCGCCGTTGTCTCCGCTGCACTCCCGCACATTCAAATTTCGAACTCGAACTCGCAGAGCCATTTCAGTTCCTCATGGTGGTGGTCATTTGCCGCCGAGGTAGCGATCGGCCGGCCGAGATTTGCGGCCACGACTGACCGCCTTGCCGGCGCGGCTTCTGCGAAGCGGTGATATGCCAAGCTCAGCCTCAAGGGCGCGCATTGCGTCATCGGCCTGGCGGCTGACAATCCAGTGGGGGCTGTATTGGAGAACGCCCGTTTTCTTGGCCTTTATGACGGCGCCTTGCTCTGCCGCCGCGCGTGCTGCGCGTTCGTAAATGATGCGGAAATTTACCAGGCGCTGAATGGCGTGACCGTTCACTACCGCCAGCGTTCCCGCATCCATCATCTCCCGCGTCACCTGGCCCCATGTTTCGCGTGCCAGCGCCTGGTCGAGAACGTCGTTATAGGTTGCCGACCAGTCAGGTTCAGGTGGGAGGCCATCGCCGCCTTCAATGGTGCGCAGTGTCATGGGGCGAAACCCTCCCCCCTAAAATTGCTTGCAGTGCGAACGGAACTGCCCCACCGGTCCGCGACCGGGCTTGCGACAATGTCGAGACTACGCCCCCCATCAGTGCAACACGCGGGGCGTGGCAGCCTCGATGATCGGCGCCATGCTGGCTTCCAACCAATCGGCCAGCCGTTCGGCATAGGCGGTGAGCATCGAAGCGCTCTCCGGGTCGCTCAGATCCAATTCCGCCGCGTACGCATAGAAGGCCTGCAAAGCCTGTTCGGAAAGCACCTTCAGCGCATCAGATGGTGAGAGGGGCACTGGGTTGCTGTGGTCCGGAGTGGTGTTAGAGCTTGACGGCACGGGCCTCTCCCTTGCGTTCGGTGAGGTTGGCGTCTTTGCCGTCGCGGCCAGCCTTGACCATCAGTTGCCAATGTTCGGGTGACTGGCCGGGCACCGTACCTTCTGGGACTTCTTTGAGCGCCACCCATGCCGACCCGGCCGACGTCACGATGGCGCCGCGCTCATAGCTTTGAGCGCGCTGCCAGACGCCTGCGAATTTGATCCCGGCGGCCTCGATCTCAATCACCTTGGCCTGCAGCGCCTCCACCGATCGGAAGGCCACTGTTGCCAACCCCATCGCCATGCCGACGACAGTGCGGATGGTATCGGCCCGGACCACCGTGTCAGGCGAGTGGCCGCCTTTCTCCAGGATGGCCTGCATCGATCGCATTCCGAAGTTGCAGGCATGATCCCATGCCGACCCATCATCGGTCGCCTGCAGGGACGGCCAGGGGCGGGGTGGGGCAGCTTTGGGCTCAGCAGCCGGCTTGGTCGCCTCCTCCGCCGGCCTGTGAGCCTTTGCCAGAGGCGCGCGGACTTCCTTTTCGCTGACGTCGATCAAGCCGTTTTCGATTCCGAGCTTCCGCTCGAGCAGAAAACGCCGCTCGCTCTCCAGCCCCTTGCCCACCGCAATAAGGGCGCCGCGAAGGGCTTCGTCATAGGCTTCGCCAGCCTTTCGCTGTTGACCTTCGTTCTTTCGGATGGCGGCTTCGATCTCACGCAGCCGCGTTTGAATGCGCTCCGCTTCTCGCTGGGCGGGCGGAGCGATATGGACTACCGCCCGACGCTTGCCGTTGCCGGCGTTCTGGTCGGCCTCGCCTTTTCGCCGTTTCCCGAGCCGGGCAAGCTTTTCCTGGCCTTCCTTCAGCTGGCGCTCTGCAGGGGTCAGCAAGGCCACCACGCGAGAGGGTGTCTTGCGCTTGGGCTGAGCCAGTGGCGCCGCCTTGAAGCTGTCGATTGTCGCGTCTGCCTGCGCCGGCACCGCGACCAATGAGAGCTCGAGCCATTCCCAGGACGAAAACTTGATGCCGCCATCGGCCATCAGTTCCGACCCGCCGGGAAGGCTTCGGAAACCGATGCTTACGGTCTTGCGCAGTCCGCTTTCGACCAGCTGCCATGCATGGTCGACCAGATCCTTTGCAGCGCCAGGCTCATCGATTTTGGCAATACGAGCCCTGAATTTGATGCCTGCCTTGGTGGGGCTGGCCCATTCCACCTCGCCTACCGCCTGCTTGTGATCATGGTCCAGCAGCAGAGGCAGAGGCAGCTTGAACTTGGCCCCAAGCGGCATGACGATGTCGCCCACGCGATCGGTCTTCGGTGTGGTGGCTGTGCCCTCGATGATGCGCTGGGCCGTATCCAGCGCCTTCAGACGGACAACTTTGACCACGGCATTGTGGTGGGTGCCGGCCGCCTCAATCATTTCTTGCCCTCGACGTCTTCATCGTCATCCTCGCCCGGGGCATCAAAGGTGCGGGTGACGGTCTTGGGGCGCAGCAACTCTTTGCTGGCCATTGGGTCGAGCTTCGGCGCACGGATGGATTCCATCATGCGCGTCAGGATCCGGGTCGATTTGCTGGCTTCAGTCATGGTCGACCGATAGCAGGTGCCGAAAAGGCTTGCCGTCACCGGTGACGTTTACTCGTCTGGGCACGTGGTGATGAGAAAGGCCAGTAGTTCCTGAACGGCTAGGCTGAGTGCTTCGCGATTATCGTCTCCCACCTTGGAAGGGTCGATATAGTCGATTTCGGCCAGCGCCTCGATGAGGTCTATCTCTGGCACCCGGATCTTGAGCACGACCTCTCCCGCCTTCTGTCTGGACCGATACTCTCGGGAATTCTTGGCTGAGCTCATGCGGTCAACCTCTGCCAACACGGCTGGCGCCGATGCCATCGAACACCCCGGCCTCTACGGCATCGGCAATTTGGCGAAGTTGATCGGCTGCGTGGGCCTTGCTGGTCGACGCCACGGCCAGAAAGGCGCCGTAGCTGATCAACCGGTCGATGATGATATGGGGCGGCGCGCCGCTCCCCTTCATTTCTGCTAGGGCCTGTTCCAGGATGACGCTACACCGGCCAGCGCTCTTGAGATCGCTGCTGTTCAACGGCCTGGCTCCCAACACGGTGTCACAGGTCCTAAAAGCCACATTGAGCAACTCAAAACTTTAATCTGGCTTTGCGAAAGATTCAGACCAGCGCCGGTGCACCACTTGGCCAATTGCGCAGTTGGCACCACGCCCCCCATGTACCAGCGACCCCATTGACCAAATGAGGCACGATGCGGCCTATTAGAACGCAAGGGGCTATGGGGGCGATCATGAAAGCGCGTTGGGAGACGGTGCGGGAAGCGCTGGTTCTCGCAGGATCTGCAGTGTTTTGTATGGTTGTAGTCGGCTTTTTTCTTTACGAGCCGATGAGGACGGAAGCGTTTTGGCGGGGTGAACGTGGCTGGCTGGATGTTCTGGCGGGGCTGGGCACATTTGCAGCGGCAACTACCGCGGCCTGGCTGGCCTGGCGCAACTATCTGCTTGGGCAGAAAAAGGACAGCACTGAGCGGTTCGAGAAGGGCGTGGCGCTCTTTGAAAGCCCGGGATATGCGCAAAGGGCTGCGGGTATAATTGTCCTTGAAGACCTTGCAACCACTGAGGCTGAAGGACGTAGGGCGGAATGGATACGAGAGTTTCTCATCCACGCTATAAATCAGTGGAACTTGGCTCAGATGTCTTTGGTCGGCCGCCCTGTTACTGCAGCCGACTTTGACAAAACGGATGAGATTACCCTGAGGGCACTTGCCGCCTTCAGCAAGATACGAGACGAGTCGCCGCCAGTCGCGTTCCTGAGAAGCTTCTATCTCAGCAAGGCGTTCGTTGCGGGGCACCGGCTGGCGTCCATCAGGGCTCTGGATTGCCTTCTTTACGATGCTGATTTCGTTGGAACCGACCTTCGGAACAGCATTATCAGAGGCGCAGCATTTGGCGCCTTGGCCTGGGAGGACTGCGACCTTTCCAAAGGACGAATTCGCTTCTCCAGAGACAGCTCCGCCGATGTCCATATCAAGGACTGCGACCTTTCCGGAGCCTACATCTACTCGTTCGGCTCCACTGAAATAACCTTTGAAAACTGTAAGCTTGACGGCGCCAAGATCAGTGGCTCGTCTGACGCCACCATCGACAAATGTTGGTTTGATGAGACCCCACCCGAGATCAGAAATGTGAGCGCTTTGACCGGTTACATGGGGCTCTACAAGGGCTCCGGTCGGGTGGACCGCACGACGGCTAGGGGACTGAAGGTGTGGGAGCCAATGGCCGATGATGTTCCTGTCCAAAAGAGCCTCGTCGCTCCAGGGCCTATCCTTCGCCGGGTGCCGAAAGCGTAACGACGAAAGCCTACTCGATACCCATGCGCTCAACGCGATGTCGGAGAAGCTGGTAAAGCCCTGATGCCTTTCCGAAGGCCTCATTGCCCACCTGCCAGCGCCTTCGCAGCGGCTTTATACCGGTCAATGTGGGGTTGGATCCTGAACTGGCCCTTGGAGCCAATGCACGGCAGGCCACCGGCCGCGCCGCAGCGACGACAGGAAAAACCCGAAGCCATGTCGCGGGAGATACCCATTCGAGCATAAGTCATGATGAAACGTTTCTTCATGCTGCACCTGGACCACTTTGCTGTTGCGAGAGCTGCCAGGCCACGGCGGCATGGAAATCATTGATCTGCTGCTGACACTCATCAGGCGTGGCGCCGCGCCGCCGCATCTGGGCGAAGAGCGTGTTGACAGTGGTGGTCCAAAGGTTCTGCCGGCCGCGCTCGGTCTTCCTCTCCTGGAGCAAGCTGCTGACCTTTTCGACCTTGGGTTGCCATAGACGCGGCGCCCATTGTTCGGTCGGGAAACGGAGAATTATTCCGTCCCGGCCAGGGCGCTGCTGCGCATCGCTTTCAAGAGGGGCTTTAGATGCTGGCGCCGGTGCAGGAAGGGCCGGCTTGCTACGGCGCTTTTTGGTAGCGCGCTGCGCCGCCCCTTCTCCACCAGCATCGGCGAACAAGTCCATCTGGCGAGGGTCGTATTCCATTACGACGCCTCCCGCTTCGAGGGGCTGGCTGGCTGATATCTGATACTGTTCCGTCCATGGAACTGTGAAATCGCCTTCTCGACCTTTACGGTTCCATGGGTGGAACTGTTCGCGGCCAAAGTCGGCTTTTTGGTCGAGTGGCGTTCCATGGATGATACTGTGGCGTCACACCCATGGAACTGAGTTTTGGATTTCGCAGCGGTCTCGCCAGACCATCTAAGGAAGTCTTTGCTGGCGGTCCTGGGCAGGCCTGGGCGATCGTCTGCCACCTCGGTCAGACGATACCGGCGGGCTACATGGACCTTGCGATTGAATGAGCTGTCCTCGGTGACTTCGACGAACCCATGCGTGGAAAGCTCGGTCAGGGCCCGGGCGCCGGTCTGCTGGCTTGCGCCAATGGCGTCCCCGGCCTCCCGCGCGCTCAGGGAGATTTCGCCATTGTTCTTGCCGTTGTAGCGCCGCTTCAACTCGACATAGATCACCTTGGCGTTTGCCGACAAATGCCGCCACGCCGGGGTGTCGAGAAGCCAATGCTCGAGCTGCACCCAAAACCGGGCGCCGCCGGACCGCTTAGGATGACGGTTGCGTCTGGGCACTGGCGGCCTCCTTAGAGTGCAGGAAGACCGCCTTGCGGGCTGCTGGGAGCGTCGGATAGGTGGCGAGATATTTGCCGCCATCGCCGTAGGCTTCATGCCCACGCTCATTGCTGATGACCATGCCTATGGTGTCATGGCCGTTGGTGACTGTTTCCGACCGGCTCAATGCTGCACCCCCGGCATATGGGTTGGGCAGCGCCAGAACAGGGCAAAGGGTTGCGCGGGGTTGGGGATATGCGCCTCAACGCCTTCTGCCGTTCCACAGGTCTCGCAGGGGCTGCGTTCGATCCTGCCATCACGCAAGGCAACGGCCACCGCCAAACGGGCACGCTCGGGGCTGGGGGCGGGCTGGAAGGGCTTGGGCGGCGCCGGCGGCCAGAGCGTGCGATAGCGGCGCGGGCGGGCGTGGCTATGCCGCATGGTCCGCCTCCCCTTCGAAGTATGCCTTGAGCCGGGAACGGGAGGCACACCACCTCCCTCCCACTTTCTTGCCCGGCAGCTCGCCTTTGGAAAGCATGTGCTTTGTCTGCCGCTCGGTACGGTTGATCACCTCTGCAATAGCCTGCGCGCCCCAGAGGACGTCGAGGGGCTGGGCTTGCTGGTCAGGCTGCATGGCTTGGCCCCTCCAGTTCGATGATGCTGATTTCGAGGTCCTGGCCGTTGCCGATTGCCCCGGTCTTGGTCCAGCCCAGCCACGGTTCGGCCGTGCCGTCATCCTCCTGGTCGGGTTCGCCATCGTCCTGGTCGAGCAATTTGATAGCGGCCTCAATGAGGTCTTCGAGATAGCGGCGCTCTACGGGGCTCATGCTGCCACCGCCTTCCGCTCAAACATGACGTATCGGGGCATCCCGTCAGTCACTTCCCCAGGGCGGACCATGCGCGAAACGGCGCAATGATCGATTGATGGGTCTATTGCCTGCGCGGCCTTTCCAAGGGCGATAACCGCCTCGATGAAACGCTGTTCGGCATCCTCTCGGCTTGCTTCTCTGAGCGCGCCGGTGCTATTCTGCTGGTTGAGCATTGATCTATCCTGTCACGGGTTGGTCGGTTCATGGTCCGGAGCGATTGCCGTCGCTGCCGGACCTTTTTCATTTTCGGCGTCCATTGCTCTGCTGATCAGATTCCTCATGGCTTCTGACCGTGAGCCAACGCGGTTTTCGAAGCGCCAGTCGTCGATACGAGCAACGAGGCTCGGCTCGATCATGATTTGGACCTTCGCTGATTTGGCTTCCACCACATTTCCTCCGTTACTTCCGTTAGTAACGGGTAAACCATGCCGACGCTGCGCGGCCTCGTCAAGCCAGAAAGTAACGGAACATCCATCTATTGACGTACATGAGGATGTCTTGGGATAAGTTGGTGCTCAGGGGGTGGCCATGGCAGACGAAAAAAAGACGCTGAAATTTCAGATGATGATGTCGCCGGCCGAGGCCAAAGGCCTCGATGACTGGATGTTCGCCAACCGCATGCGGTCCAGAGCGGAGGCGATACGCCGCCTATGCCAGATTGGCATGGGTGCGGACGAAGTGATTGTTCCTGGCGCACTCTCACATCTCGGCAAGTTGCTGGAGCGGATCGATGCGGAGGCAGAGGATCAGATCGAGATGATGGCCGATCTCGATGACCCAGAAAAAGAGCATCTGAGCGCCAAAGAGGCTTTGTGGCTTTCCATCAATTCACTGATGGAGTTTCTCGACCTCGCTTTGATCTTAGAGCTCAACTTGAAGGAGCAACGGTTCTGGATGGACCAGATGAAAAACCCATCGCATGCAACGCTCAGCTCCAAAATGCACAGCGCCAGCAACGCAATCGATAAGACGCGAAATGAGATTCGAGAGCGGTTGCGCGAAAAGGGTTACGAGGTAGACCCGCCAAAGGGCGACAAGTGAGCGCCCGCAATCGCACTAATGCCACCGCCTCCCGCGCGACGCGCATACGCGTGCACGTGCACGCGCGCGAGGAATAGCCATGGTCAGACTGAAGGGTGGAGCAATTCAGCAGTGGTGGTATCTCCGCGGTCAGAGAAAGCTAGTTGCTCGTTTGCGTCGCGAGGCGCATGAAAAACTGGAAAAAGCCAAGGCCGAGGGCATGAAGGCCGATGAGTTGAACCGGTTGAGCGACGAGCTTTTCTGGGATTTTGGCGCCTATGCTGACCGTCTAGACGAATTGGAAAGCCAGCGCCTGATTGCTCGGGCCCAACGATGGGGGGTGCCAATTCCGCCACGCTCGGATGACAGCCCGTATTGGTACAAGTCCGGACAGCTTTGGACCTGGGCACTTTCCGATGAGGGAAAGATGAAACTGCGGCACGAGATTGCAGCTGAAGTGGAGATTGCCCATAAGCCTTGGCTGAACTGGTCGGCGCTGATTATCAGTCTTTTCAGTCTGGCAGTTGCCATCGCTGCACTCTTCAACGGGGGAGCGCCGCCAAATGTCAGTCCGTAAGCGCACCTGGACCAGCAAGGGCGTCGAGAAATCCGCCTGGGTGGTCGACTATATCGACAGCCAGGGCAAGCGGCGCCTGAAGACCTTCGAGCGCAAAAAAGAAGCCGACCAGTTTTCAGCCACCGCCACGGTTGAGGTGCGGGAGGGCGTGCACGTTGCCGATTCCGCCAGCGCCACAGTCAACCAGGCCGGCCGCCTTTGGATTGCCGCCAAGAGCAGGGCAGGGCGGGAGCGCTCCACCGTCGACCAGTATCGGCAACACCTCGAGCTGCATATCGGGCCCCTTATCGGTGAAACCCGCCTCAATGCCCTGACACTGCCAGCGCTACGCCATTTCGAGGAACGGTTGCTGGACAAGGGCCGCTCGCCGGCGATGGTGCGAAAGGTGGTGGTCAGTCTCGGTTCGCTCATTGCCGACGCCCAGGAGCGCGGCCTTGTGGCCAGAAACGTGGTGCGGGAGATGAGGGGGCGGCGCGGATCGTCAGACAGGCGGACAGAGAAGCGGGCCAAGGGCAAGCTACGGGTTGGGGTGGACATTCCGACGCCGGCAGAGGTCAAGGCCATTGTAGGGGCTCTACAGGGCCGTTGGCGCCCGGTGCTGCTTACTGCCATCTTCACCGGTCTGCGTGCTTCTGAGCTGCGCGGCCTGCGCTGGGATGACTTCGACCTTGACCGGAAAGTGCTGCACGTTCGCCAGCGTGCCGATCGCTTCAATGATATCGGACAGCCGAAATCAGAGGCAGGTGAGCGGGAAGTCCCGTTGCCGCCTATCGTGGTCAACACGCTGCGGGAATGGCGCCTGGTGTGCCCCCGGCGCGATACCGGTCGCAAGGATGACGACGGCCAGCCGATCAAGGAACTGGACCTGGTATTCCCCAACGGCAAGGGGAAGGTCGAGAGCCTGGCCAACATGATCAACCGCGGCTTGCTGCCGGTCCAGATCCGGGCGGGGGTGACGGTGGAGACTGGCGAGCTCGATGTAGAGGGCCAGCCGATCCTTGCCGCCCGCTATACCGGCATGCACGCCCTGAGGCACTTCTATGCCTCCTGGTGCATCAATCGTCCTCAGGATGGTGGCCTCGGCCTTCCGCCAAAGGTGGTGCAGGAGAGACTTGGTCATTCCACGATCAACCTGACCATGGACACCTACTCGCATCTTTTCCCGCGCGGCGAGGACCAGGACGAATTAGCGGCGGCAGAGAGGTCGCTGCTGGGTTGAAGCATCATTACGTCCCGAAGCTGTTGATGCGTCGATGGCTGTTTACCACCGATAAAGGCCAGCTGCGGCTGCCAGCTTACTATTGGAACAGTCGCGTCAGCGATCTCAAAATGTTTCCGGCTGGGCTCGATCAGATCGGTGCCGCCGACGGCTTGCTTGCCTTCCAGGCAGATCATCCCAGCGGCCGGGACGCCATCGAAACGACTTTTTTCCGAGACGTCGACAACTCCGCCGCAAGGATTGTATCGCGCATGTTGAATGAGCCAGGCGCCGGACTGTCACCGCAGCAGAAGTTGGAATTTTCTGGCTTCCTTTTCTCTCTGGATGCCCGCCGCCCCCGAAATGTTTCCGAACTCATCCGTTTGGTTACGGAGCACTACAAAGAGGGGCTAAATCAGGATGCTGAACTCGTCGCCAAGTTGGCGGAATTGGGTGAAAATGCTAATCCTGCGGACGTGTGGGAGCGACTGTCGGGGCATCCGATGGAAGATCAGGCCCTACTCTCGGTGCAGTCCCTGACCATGAACAAGGAAATGGCGAGCAATCTTGTCAGTTGGCCATGGATGGTTCGCCGCGATCTGCAAGCTTTGGTCCTCTCTGATCGGCCGCTGATCCGTCACTTCGCGGCTAACGATCCGAATACACTATGGGCAATTCCGCTTTCACCAACCGCCGCCTGGTTCGGTTCCCCCAATGTAAATCTCCTTCGCCGGCTAGAACGACTTCCGTCTAGAAGGCTGGTCAACATGCTAAACGTCGACAGCGCTCACCAGTGCGACCGATATGTCCTGAGCCGGGAGCCGAAAGAGACTCTCGCTTGGCTTGCTCGAAGGTTGAAAGATCCAACACGCAAGTCGGGACCAGAGATAATCGACGGACTGCGGCACGGTGGACGCAACAAGGATGCAACATGAGGCCGGAAGCGCATTGTGCAAAGGCATCAAGAGCGGATTGAAAATCCGCGTGTCGCTGGTTCGATTCCGGCTCTGGACACCATTTTCTCATAACGCTATCAACACATTAAGCGACTGGCGATGTAAGTCGCAGCGTTGATCTTCCGCGCTGGGTTCCATTTGGGTGTCGCGAAGGCTCTGCAATCACTTGTCAGCCAAACTGCCGCAGAAGCGCCTCTGCCTGTTCCAGGACAAGCTTCACGGCGTCCTCTGCGAGATCGGGTGGGTAGCCGTACTTCTTTAGGATGCGCTTGACGAGCACCCGCATTCTGGCGCGCGCGCTTTCCCTCTTATGCCAATCGACCGTTGCGTTTTGTCTCAGCTGCTCAAGGAGCTCATGGGCAATCAGGCGAAGCGTGTCGTTTCCAAGCACTTCAATGGCACTCTCATTCTGTGCCAGTGCGTCGTAGAAGGCGATTTCCTCGCCCGACAACCCTTGATCTTCGCCGCGCTTTCTTGCTGCTTGCAGGTCCTTGGCGAGGGCGATTAGCTCGTTGATCATCTCCACAGCTGAAATAGCGTTGGAATGGTACCGTGCGACCGCTTCTTCCAATCGTTTGGAAAAGGTGCGGCTTTCAACAACGTTTGATTGGAGTCGGCTGCGAATTTCGCCGTTCAGCAGCTTTCGCAATGCTTCTAGGGCAAGGTTTTTTTGCTCCATGCCCTGTAGCTCAGCGAGAAATTCATCTGACAGAATTGAGATATCGGGGCTTTCAATCCCTGCTGCATGGAGAACATCAATGATTTCTGTTGAGGCAACCGCTCTGTCGATAAGCTGCTGAACTGCGAACGTGCGGTCTGTTTGCGAGATCGCTCCTGTGGCGGTGGACTTCGCTATTGCCGCCCTGACGGTTTGGAAGAAGCCAACCTCGTCGCGGATCGCCGCCGCCTCATCACTAGCGGATGCTAGAGCGTAAGCCTTGGTCAGAGATAGAACCAAATCTTGGTAAGCACGATGCGCCTGCTTTCGGCTTTCATCGGTTGCTGCCTTTCCGGCCTGCTGCTCCTGCCACTTAAGCACCCAATCAATGGCGCCTGCCAGAGCTTTTAGGCGGTTCTGCGGGGCTCCCGTCAAGCCGGCCTGGTAGTCGTGCCCATGAAAGACAGCTCTTACCCGCTGGAAAGCCTCTTGCATGACGGCTTCAGCTTCGCCCTCCGGGATGCCAGTCTTGCTTTGGTCGTTCGGGCTATAGTCCTTGAGTGCGCTCTTCAGATTCTGAAGAATGCCAATGTAATCGACGATCAGTCCGCCCGGCTTGTCGCGAAACACGCGGTTGACGCGGGCAATGGCCTGCATCAGACCGTGACCCCGCATCGGCTTGTCGACATACATCGTGTTCATGGATGGCGCGTCAAAGCCCGTCAGCCACATGTCGCGGACGATCACCAATTTGAGCGGATCGTTGGGATCGCGGGCGCGCTTGGCAATCAGGTCGCGCCGACGCTTGTTGCCAATGTGCTGCTGCCAATTCAAGGGGTCGGATGCGGCGCCCGTCATGACGATTTTTACGGCACCAGCGGCGTCATCTTCGGAATGCCACTCTGGTCTCAGCTTGATGATTTCATCGTATAGTTCGACGCAAATGCGACGGCTCATGCAAACGGCCATGGCTTTGCCGTCCAAAGCCTTCAGCCGGGCTTCAAAGTGCTGGACAAGATCAGCTGCTACAAGGCTGAGCCGTTTTCTTGCGCCCACCAGGGCTTCGACCGTCGCCCACTTGGCTTTGAATTTTTCGGCTTCAGTCAGGTTGTCATCTTCAACCAGCGCTTCCACTTCGGCATCGATCTTGGGTTTCTCGTCTTCGTCCAGTTCGATGCGTGCCAAGCGGCTCTCGTAATAGATCGGGACGGTAGCCCCATCTTCGACGGCACGGGAGATGTCATAGACATCGATGTAGTCGCCGAAAATCGCTGGCGTATTGCGATCCGCGCCTTCTACAGGTGTGCCCGTAAATCCGATGAACGACGCATTCGGCAGGGCCTGGCGGATGTAGTGCGCGTAGCCATAGCGCCTGATACCCGTCTTCGCGTCGAGCTTCGCGTCCAGGCCGTATTGGGTGCGATGAGCTTCGTCGGCAATCACGATGACGTTTCGTCTGTCGGTGAGGAGCGGAAAGCTCTCTTCTGAACCTGCTGGGAGGAATTTTTGAACAGTTGTGAAGATCACCCCACCGGCTGACCGTTCCAAAAGCCGCTTCAGGTCGTCGCGGTTCTCGGCCTGTTCCGGCTTCTGGCGGATCAGGTCACGGCACAGGTTGAACGTCCCGAAGAGCTGATCGTCGAGATCGTTCCGGTCCGTCAGGATGACCAGTGTGGGGTTTTGCAGCTCGACAGAACGAACGGCAAGACCAGCGAAGAACGCCATGAGGAAGCTCTTGCCGGAGCCCTGCGTGTGCCAGATCACACCGATCTTGCGGTCTCCGTCCGGGCGTGAGGCGTCAATCGCTTCCTTTACCGCCTTCTGTGCACCGTGGAACTGGTGGTAGCCCGCGATGATCTTGAACGGGCCGTCGCCGCGATCTCCAAAGACTGTGAAATCTCGGATGAGTTTCAGGAACCGACTGCGCTCGAATACACCCTGCAATAGAGTGTCCAGTTCCGGGGTGCCAGGCGGCGCGTAGTCGTTGCCGTCCACCGTGCGCCACGGCATGAAACGTTCTTCGGATGCGGTCACAGAACCGATACGCGCCTTGATCCCGTCCGAGGTCGCAAGAACGGCATTGGTGCGAAACAGGGAGGGGATGTCTCTTTTGTAGGTTTCGATCTGATTGAATGCGGCCGTAAGGGTCGCGTTCTCATTGCCAGGGTTCTTTAGTTCGAGAACCGCCAAAGGCAGGCCGTTGACGAACAGAACAAGGTCCAGGCGACGGTTCCTGCGCCCCTCGATCAGGGTGAACTGGTTGACGACCAGCCAATCGTTGGCGTCCACATTTTCGAAGTCGATCAACCAGACCTTTTCGCCGACGATCCGGTCGCCTGCTCGGTATTCGACGGTCACCCCTTCGGTGATCAGCGAATGGATGCGCCGGTTTTCCTCTACGGCGTCATTCGTCTGGCTTACCAGAACCTGTCGGATCGCTTCTGACCGTACCTCTTCGGGAATGTGCGGATTGATCTGTTCCACCCAAGCTTCCAGTCGCTTCACCAGAAAGGCGTCGGCATAGGACGGGCGCTGCGGCGACGCGCCGTCTGGTGCGATCACACTGCCATGTAGATAGAGCCAGCCAAGGGACTTGAGCGTCTCGATGCCGGCCAGTTCGACGGTGTCTTCTGAGAAGCTCGTCATGACAGAACCAGGCCTCGCTTGAGGGACAGTTGATCCTGGAACTCGCTGGGGATGTCATCCCAGTGCTCAACGAGTAGATCGACGAGTTGCTCACCATTGATCAGGCCGATCCGGGGGAACCCGTTCTCCAAGGCGACATCGAAGGCTGAACGCTGAAAGTCGGCGGTGGTGATGAATGCCCCTTGCCCGCCAAAGGGAATGGCGGTTCTGAGAGACTTCACCGTATTGGCGCTGATCTTGGTACCCAGCTTGTAGCGCTTTGCCTGTACGAAAATCCTGATCTTGGCGAGATTCGAGACGTTCAATTCGCCGGTCGCATCGACCCCGCCGTCGCCAGTCTTACCGACAACCTCCGAACCCTCAAATCCAAGTGCCGTCAGAAGGTGTCCGACAAGAATCTCGAACTCCTTGTCGTCCAGTTTAAGCACCTGTTCGAGCACCGCATTTGTGGGGTCATAGGGCTTGGCCTTGGTCGGCGGTATTTCCTTCTCACGTCCAACCAGGCGCAAAATCTCTTCAACCTGGGAAACGGAGAACACAGTCAGCGATGAGCGCATCGTGTTTTGAAGCGGCACGGAAAGTCCGGAACGCAGCAAGGGTTCAGGCTGCCACTTGATGTTGCGACGGTGCATGTAGGGGCAAGCGGGATCGTTCGGCTCGAAGCGATAGCCTTCCTCGACAATACCATGATGCAGAAGTTCGGTATTGCCGTCGGGGGTGATGACGATATCCCCCGGCTGGATTTCGATAAGGAAGCGGGCGATCTGGCCGACTTGTTGGCCGATCACGATATTGCTGGTTTCGTGAGGGTAGGTCGCGCGGTAGAGAAGCTGGATGTCATCGCGGCTTTTGCAATTGGCAAGGCTGTTGTCCTCTATCCAGCCTATGGCGGCGTAGCCGCCTTTGAGGAACGCCTGCGCGTATTTTCCAAACTCGGCACGGACACACCACACGTTAGGCATCTTGCCCTCCCTCCGCTTGTGGTTCAGTCAGCCCATGCTGGGCGCGATATTCCTGGGCGTAGAAGTTGACTATGGCGCTCACGGCAGCTTCGCGTCTCAATTCTGGGAAGCCAAGCGCGTTCATTAGGCGGCGGATGCGAACCGTTACTTCAGTTCTGCCGCTTTCACGCAACGGCCAATCGAGTGAGGCAAATTCCTCGTAGGTCTTTGCAACGCGGCCAGCCCATTCAGTGATAGTGGTTCCGGAAATACCGTCCTCTTCGACGGTCAACGCCTTGATGATTTCCTCTACCGAGTCCGGCGCGCCGACCACGGAGAGTGGCGGGCCATGATCGACTGGCTGGGACATAGTCGCCTTCGCCTCAAGCGTCTTCTTGGCGGCCTCTTCCCGTCGCGCTTCGGCAATCTCGCGTCGGAGCCAATCGTTACAGTATTCCGAAGCGCCAGACGGGTCAGGGAAGAGGTTCGCGTGATGGATGTTCATGCGTCGCAGCATCGACAAGCAGGCAAGGCGTCCCTGATTGGGGATATGCACCTTGTAGATGTAGCGCGCGATTTGCTTCGGGTCGTCCGGGTCCACCGCGCCGCTGTCGATCACCGCATCGATGATGGCGGAGACGAGGTTGTCGTCGCCCGATGGGGTGACAGTGAACAGCCCCGCCTGGTTCACGAGCCGCGCATTTTCCCCCAGCGCGGGCTCAAAGAACAGGTCCGGCAACAAGTCCTCGATCAGGCCGCGGTTGAGCGTGAAAACCGCACGGCTTTCGTTCGCTTTCTCGGCTGGATCGTCCTCCTGAGCGAAGGCAAAGAACAGAGCGACGAAAGGGGATTCGGTCCAGTCGAGAAGTGGGGTCGCGAGGCCGAAATGCTGGCCGAAGGCCCAGACTTCGTTCTGGTCGTTTCCGTTCATATCTGTGCCGCGCCCGCGCATTGCAAGCTGGAAACGGTTCAGCATTCGCCGCGATACGTCGGTCGGAATGGCGCCGCCGCCGAATTCGCGGGTCAAAGTCGCGGCGATCTGCCAATCAAAGCGGCGCTGGCCGCGATAGATGCGCTCACCTGCGCCGAGGTGTTCGTGCTCGCTTTCGATCAGGCGTTCAAAGCTCTGCCAGTCCTCGACATGGCAGACAGGCACCCGGCCATCGATATCGTTGTTCTGGAACTCGAAGTCAGGCCAGAGCGGCAGCTGTTTGTAGTAGGCATTTGCGGACGGCTTGGTTCCGTCACTCATCGATCGGCCTTTCGGAGAACACAGCAACGCCCTTGAGGTTGGCCTCGCGCATGAAGTCAGTAAGGGTTTCACGAGCCGCTTCGCGTTCGCGTAAAAGGCCAACCCAATCAGGTTGATTTTCGTGAGGCTCGAAGTTGATATCCCGTTCGTCGTCAAAAGCGTGATCGCCGAAGAGATGACGTAACCCATTGCCAATCAGTGCGGGCAAGGATGCATCGATTGATCGATCCGGCCAATAGCAACTACAGAGCAGCAAGTGCCACGGGACATTCAGGAAATCATGGGGCCGGTCTTTTTTGCCCCAGTCCGCTGACCTCACGGCGAAGGCACTTGCGACACTGATCCCCCAGACCGCTTCATCAACAAAAACGCTAAGAGGCGAGCACGCAGCAAGCGCAACTTGGCCAGCGGTTAACGACAGTGCATTCGAGTTGTAGAAAACATAGACAGGAATGGCATTTCCGCGATTGGAAATCAGCGCTTCACACTGGTTTGGGGTCTCGCCACCTCGGGCCTTTGCGGCTTTCTGTTGGGAGGGACTTTGATGAAAAAGCGATTCATAGCGGCCGCTATGTGAAAACAGCCGCTTTGCCTGCACCCGTAGCTCAATGCCCAACCGAGACTTGCTGGCGAACCAAAATGCCCAGTCCGCACCGTTTGAGGCCTCTTCAGACCGTGTAAATGTCTGAATCTTAAGTCCGCGCCCATCGTGTTTACGAGCAAGACTAAGAAGCAGGTTCTCTGTTGTTGTTTCCTCCTGGCGCGAAATGCCGAGGCGGAGCGCATCGCTCATATCGCTCCAGACTTCGCGCGATTCATCCGCAAATGATCGGCACCAGTTTGGGTAGCGCAGCATCAAGGTACCGCCTTTTCTGCTTCCCGCACGCGTACAACGCCGGACATCAACTTGGGCAAAATGTAGTCGCGTGTTTCGGCGAGGGTGTGGTTCTCGACCTCGCTCGTATCGATCCTATCGTAGAGAGTGGATGCTAGTTTTTCGAACTCTAAAACTACTGCAATTCTGGGCGTAGGAACCTGCAGTTTGTGGACGTGATTTCGGTTAAGTGTCGGGACTGCTGACCCAGCGTTTAGGGAAAGCAGGTCCAAAGTTTTCAGCAAATAAAAAGCATAAAGGGGCGTAGCATTTGGATACTCTTTTACCCAGAGTGACGTGTTAAGAGGCCAAAAATCTCTTTTCACAAAGAACACACCCCCAAGAACGCCACTTCGTCCGGTGCATACTCCCGGTCCCTTGACCTTGAATTCATTGTGAGTGCCGTTTAGACCACTGGCAGCAATCACAGGAAAGAGCCCGTCGGTCCTATCTGTTTTGGGGAGATCAAATCCACGTTGCAGGACGATAGTCTTTTCTAGTGGTAGCCGTTCCCACCCCTCTGGCAGACCGTCCTCACAGAAGCGGGCGGGGAAAAGGGCGGCGAGGGGGGCGGCTTTTGCGGGCTCGGGGATTAGGCCACCAAGGATGGCGACGGGGTCAGTTGCGCCCTCCATCTTGCGGCGGGTGGGGCCAAAGGCGACGAACCAATCCTTGAAGATCGCCTGCGCCAAAGCCTCCAGCGTCTCATTCATCCGCTGGTTCAACTCGATCTTGTCGTCGAGGGCGGAGAGGACGGCTGCGACTTGCTGCTGAGCCTCCAAATCTGGCCATTGAACGGGTGTATCACGTAAAAGCCCGAGGTTTATGTGCGGGACGCCTGTCTTGATGGCTGAGTTCTCGACGTATTGCAAAAAGTCAGGTGACCGCAAGAAATAGTACACAAAACTTGGATCGGCACGTTGCGTGTCTACGCTGATGGCCATCTGGCTTTGGGATATCACGTACTTCCTGTGCGGAAGATAAGGCGGCACAATCGAGACTTGCCCCAGTGTTCCTCTTTGAGTGACGATAATGTCGCCGGGTTGAGCAAGATTGGCCGACAGGTCACGATCAACCTTTTCCTCACTCACATATGCAAACTCTCCGCCAATCCATCGATTGAGAAATTCCATGTTACCGCCGCGGATTACGGGAACGCCCGTTTCCTGATAGTCAGATTGGACGAGCTTGGAGCCAAACGGCCCTCCAACGAGTCGTTTGCGTCCGCCGATGTTTTCGGAAAGCGTAGACATCAATGAAGACCTGCAAGCTTGCTCTTGATGCTGTCTTCCATTTCGCGGGACTGCAGGAACAAGTCGTCTAGTTGCGTCCTCAGCCCCGCAATCCGCTCCTCAAACGGCACGCCGTCATCCTCGGCGTCCCCGGCCCCGACATAGCGGCCCGGCGTCAGCACGTAGCCGTGCTTGGCCACCTCTTCCTTGTTTGCCGATTTGCAAAATCCCGGGACGTCCACATATCCGCCATCCTTGTTACGCCAGCTGTGATAGGTGTCCGCGATCTTGGCGATGTCCTCGGACGTGAACTCGCGCCGCGTGCGGTCGACCATCACGCCCAGTTTGCGCGCGTCGATGAACAGGAATTCGCTGCGCCGGTCGCGATGGCCGTTCGCGCTCTTGTCTTTGGCCAGAAACCACAAGCATGCGGGGATTTGCGTGGAATAGAAAAGCTGGCCGGGTAGCGCGACCATGCAGTCTACCGCGTCCTGTTCCACCATCCTCTTACGCATCTCACCCTCGCCCGATTGCTGCGAGGACATGGAGCCATTGGCCAGCACCACCCCCGCCGTGCCGCGCGGGGCGAGGTGGTGGTAGATATGCGACAGCCAGGCATAGTTGGCGTTGCCCTGAGGGGGTGTGCCGAATGCCTCCCACCGGATATCCTCGGCTAGGCTTTCCCGCCACCAGTCCGATACGTTGAAGGGCGGATTGGCGAGGATGTAGTCAAAATAGGTATTTGAGAACTCGTCGCGGATGAACGAACCTTCGTTGTTCCAGCGGATATCCGCGTCAATCCCGCGGACGGCCAGGTTCATCTTGCAGAGCTTCCACGTGGTGTGGTTGCGCTCCTGACCGTAGATCGAGATTTGCCGCTTGGCCTCTTCGACGTGGCGCTGGTCGGAATGGTCTTCGATGAACTTTTCCGACTGCACGAACATGCCGCCCGAGCCGCAGCAAGGGTCGTAGACGCGGCCACGATATGGTTCCAGCATCTCGACCATGACGCGCACGACCGAGCGGGGGGTGAAGAACTCGCCCCCCCGTCGTCCTTCGGCTCCGGCAAAACCCGAGAGGAAATACTCGTAGGCCCGACCCAGAAGATCGCGCGATTTCTCGCCCTCTGTGTGCATGGTGACGTCGGAGAAGAGCACCACAAGGTCGCCGATCATGGTCTTGTCGAGCGCCGGGCGGCCATAATCCTTCGGCAGGACGCCCTTGAGCGTGGTCGCGTTGGCTTTCTCGATGGCCTCCATGGCGGCGTCGATTAGCCCGCCGATGTCGACCTTCTTGCTGTTCCCAGTGAGAGGATCGGTGATCTCAAGATCGCGAGCACGGGCGTTGTCCCTCAGGTAGGACCAGCGGGCAATCTCAGGCACCCAGAATACGCGCGCGGCGGTGTATTCTTCGGGGTCTTCCGGGTCCGCGAACTCTTCCTGCTCAAGCTTCTTACGTTGTGCTTCGAAGGCCTCAGAGATGTATTTCAGGAAGATGAGACCGAGCGCGACGTGCTTATACTCGGAGGGTTCCAAATTGCCCCTGAGCTTGTCAGCGGCTTTGAACAGGTCCGCTTCAAAATTGAGCTCGCTATCGGAATTGGCCAAGTCGAATCCCCCACACTACTAATGTGGGGCAACCTCCACGATAAGGCGGTCTTGCTCAAGGATTTTTGCGATTTGTCGTTTGTTGGCGCGCGGCTTCGAGAGGCTCGGTGCTACCGTGCCTCTCCCTTCAGCGGGAGCATGTTACCCCTTCACGACCACTCGGGCCTCTTTTTCGCCTCCTGAACCCTTGACCCAACTCCACGGTGTGCGGAGCTTGTGCATCTTGGCGAGCTCCGGGTGTTTCTGGGCATCGCGCACAGCGGCGCGCAGGCGTTCGCGGGCTTCGCGCGGGTCGAGCTGCAGTTCGGCGCAGAGCTGCTTGAGCGTCACGATTTCGGGGGTCTTGTCGGTCATTGATCGTCTCCTTGGGTTTCAAGACGATCTATCCAATAAGACGACCACAAAGGGCGTGTCAGGGAAAATCCCAGATCATCTCTGGAGTTTATCGATGCCGGTCAAGACGGCGGCGAACAGGCGTGCGGGATCGACGCCGAGGGCCTTTGCCAGTGAGATGAACTCAACAACGTCAATGCGGCGCTCGTTGCGCTCGACCTTGGCGATGTAGGATTGGGGCTTGCGCAGCCGGTCGGCAACTTCCTGCTGCGTCAGTTCAGCGGCATTGCGCGCATCCAAGAGGATCGCGGTCAGCTTCCGGTATTCGTCTGAGTGGATCGACCTTGGCACGCATCACCCCAATAGTGTGCGCCGAGAGCTAATCCGATTTTAGAATTATCCCATTTTGGGTTATCGTGTTCGCATCGCTGTTGGAGCGGACGCTATGGGGCAGTTCTTTATCGACTACCTTCCACTTGTGGTCTTCATCGCCATGATACTGGCGGTTGGGCTTTGGCACGCTTGGGAGTTTCGCCTAAAGCCGCTTTCGATCCCTAAGGCGAAGATCAACGCCATCGTTGACGACCTGATTGCCCGGCATGGGCCGGATGCCGAAGACTGGGCACGCGGCTATGAGGAAGAGCAGTGGTACAGGTCGGATACCTACGAGCAGGGCAAGTGGCGTCGGGTCAGGCGCGAGTTGTGGCGGCGCTATCACGCCGGCGAGTGGGAATAGGACCTGCAACCAACCGGCGCTCTACACGGACAAACGCGCGCGCGGCAGCGTAACAATGAGCCAGCAGCGTCGGCAGCGCCATGTGCCGAGGGTGTGTACCGGTGCGCGATCAACCGCGCGGTGCTGGCTCGTTGAGGCGCGTCATCGATGTCGATGATCCTGAGGGCACGAGGGACCGAGTGGAGCGCGAAGGACGCTCCGAGGCACCCAAAATCCCAGCAGCGACACCCAAAATCTCACCCAAGACGTGCGGTCGCTGATGGGTGCGAGAGTGGACACGTTGATTGGATTGGGTAATTAGCGGTGACGCTGCGTCCGACAGGCCGATCAATAGTCCGCGTGTCGGTCTCAGGACGCCAGAACGCCACGATGTCACAACGCGCGGCGGCGCCCTGCCAGATCGCCACTTGTCGTCATGGCGAACTGGCATTCTGGCGCACTGACAGCCCAGTCAGCCTGACGGGAGAGACCACACCCACCCCGACTTCTTCTGGACGGATTTGACACCAATGCGCGACCGGGCGCGATCCAGCGTGCGCTCGCTTATTCCAAGTTCGTCGGCAAGCGCCTTCATCTCGTTCGCCTTGCGCGGACCGTCGCGAAGCTCGCGCCTCAGGAACTCCTCGGCGGCGTCCCTCGGGCGAGCGCTATCAGGACCGGCATTCAGGTCATCGACCGAGATGTCATCCGTTCCAATGAAACGCAAGCGCGGAATATCGTCCTCCGACTCGCCGAGCGTGAGTTCGTAGACCCAGGTCGGTCCACGGGGACCGACATTGTGTTTCAGGTGCGCCATCACCCTGTGGTCTTCCCGCTCCGGGTGCTTGCCGATTCTGAGCGCCGACCGAGCGGCCGCGATCATGTCGATAGTGCCGCCACCCTGATATAGCGCGTTGTCGTGCTTCATCTTGGTCAGGTGGCGGATCAGGATGACCGCGCAGCCGTAATCCTTGGCGACGGACTCGATCCTGTCGATTAGGGCACGAACGGCGTTAGAGTCCTTGATCCGCGCATCGGCGGGCACGAAGGACACCCAAGGGTCGATGATGATGACTTCCGGCTCGTGCGCGTCAAGTTCGGCGCGAAGGGTCTCTAGCCCCTCGTCGTCGAATGCGATGCGCCCATTCAAGACCCGTATTCGCTCGGAATCGCCACCCAGTGCATCGATGCGCGGACCGGTCGTATAGGACGGGTCATCCTCGGCACTGATATAGAGGACATTGCCCCTCGCCACCTTCTGCCCATCCGGTAGCTTGCCACCGGTCGAGACGACTGCGGCGAGGTACATTGAGAGGAACGACTTGCCTAGACCAGGGTCGCCTTCGAGGATCGTCAGCATTCCGAATGGAATGTATGGTCGCCAGAGCCATTGAACCTTGCGCCGCTTGACGCTCGACAGCGTAACGAAGGTGTCGCCACCGCTCATTGTGGGCCCTCCACCTTCGCGATGATGCGCGACACCTCGGTCTCGAGCGCATTCCTGTCCTCGCCATACTTGTCGCGGAAGTACGGGCTGCCCCAGACCACACTGGCGATCTCGTCAAGTGTCGCCCCCGCCTCGTGCAACCCCGCCACCATAGCGAAGATGCGGTTGGACCGATCGGGTGCCTGCACCGTATCGTGCCGGATCAGGTGGCGCGTCGATGTGTCGAGTTTGGACCGGTATTTTTTTAAGACGGCGAGACGGTCATGCGCATTGGGTCTCATGTCCAGAACCAAGGGTTCGGCCCTGTAGCTTCCATCTTGATCGGAGAGCAAGCGAGGGCGCGCCGTGAGCGGGCGCGGGTCGAAATGCACCAGCGGAATGAACGGTTTTCCGTAGCCCGGTTTATGGTTGAACGAACCGGGAAGACGCAGGAGCTTGTTCGCTGCGCTCCCGCCCTTGTCGCCGCCATGCCGATATGCCAGTGCCTTTGAATAGGCAGACGCCAGCGCCGGCAAATGCGGGCGGTCCCAGAACCAGAGCGCTTGAGTGCGACCGGGCGATGTCTGCCACACGAGCGAGGGGGGTGGATCAAAGGCGAAAGGGTCCGCCTCGTCCACGTCGCACCACCCGAGGCTGGTCATGTGCACGCCGCTCAGTTTCCGGCTAGGCCGCGTGTAAACATTGGGGCTGAAGTACTGATCGTAGTTGTGTCGGTCGTACCGCTTCAGGAGCACGGGAATTTTGATTGCTCCCTGCAGCATGACGAACTTGTCGATCATCTTCGTGGTTCCCTTCTGGCGGAAGCAAAGATTTCCGAATAGGACAGGGCCGGGCATCGCCGGTCCGTACCAGAGGTCACAGAGGAAATCGTACTGGTCTTGCAGCACGGCGCGCTCAGAAGCGCCTTCGGCATTCAGTGCCGGAAATTCGGTTCTCTTCTTGTGTTGCGTTTTCATTGTCTTGGCTTTCGGGTCGGCGCACGGCGTCATGCGCGCGAAAGCGCGTTACAGAGCCGATGCGGTTGTGGGGTGGTGTGGTCGTCAGGTCAGAAGTCGGCGTAGTGGGTGTGCTCGCGTTCGGCGGCCCGCGCGGTGACCCAGTCTTCGACTTCGCTCAGCAGCCATGCGACGCTGGTGCCCGCCATCCTAATGCGACGTGGGAACCGACCTCGCGCTTCCCAGCGCAAGAGCGTGCTGTTGCTGACCGAGATGCCGAGGCGCTTTAGGTCCGCGCGCGAGGCGAGGACCGGCCTTCTCATCGTGATGTTCATCCTCAGTTCCTTCATCAGAGGGGTGAAGGAATGCGCATTCCGTTTAAGCCGCTAGCAATAGGAGGTTAGCGGATGCCAGCAGCGGAAAAAATTGGAAGGAAATCAGTTCACTCACTGATTGGATTTCGGCGTCGCCCGGGCTTGGCTAAATCCTGTCGACCCGTTTTCTCAATGGCGCGTTTGCGCGCCGCCTTAAAGGCGTGATCAGACAGGTGAGGAATGTCTTCCTTCGCCATCCGCCGAAGCGCTTCCGCCCTCGGGATTTCGCGGCTAGGGTCCTCAAACATTTTGACGAGCCAATCGAAGCAGCGGTTTGCTGCTAGCTGTGAAAATTTCGTGGGCATTATCTCTTGGCCGCGCAAGAAGCGCCTAAGCTGCTCGGCGTGGATGCGACATCGAACCGGCTGGTTGACCCCCTGATGAAACACGAGGTCATCTTTGATTTGAATGCGGAAGAACTCTTGATCGGCGTCCTGTGGACGAAGGTCGCCGTCGCTTCTACCATCCAACGTCGCCCAATGGGCCGCGACAACTCCCGACCTCAATACTTGCCGGAGCAGCTTCAGCGTTTCACGGTGGTCATCTCCAGCGGGCTTATCGATGCAATCGGTTCGCCACGCATCGCCGAAGATCTCTTCTCCGACGATTTGGAATGCGTCTCTCGGCCCGACGAAGTATTCAGCGCTGTGCAGTTGCGAGTTTGCCATCGTTCGACTTGACCAAGGTGGAGACGGTCTCTCCCCATCGCGCCAGGGCGTCTCTCTTCTCTTCGAGGTAGCTGTACCGGTTATACGTTGCAGCGACGCCGGAGACGATACCGGATTTGTGGTTGGTTACCGCGTCGATCACATGCGGGAGAACCCCGACCTTCGCCATACCTGTGGAGGCTGTGCGCCTGAAGTCGTGGAAGCGCCAGTCCTCGGTAGCCTCCGGAAGCGCATCGTCCAGTCGTTTCTTGAGTCGCCCGAACCCTGAAATCGGTGTGACGCCAGTCGTGGTGAAGACGAAATCGCTGCCGATGAAGCGAGGAAGCGACTTCAGGATTGCCACCATCGCGTCCGTGAGTGGCACGATATGCAGCCGCCCGTTCTTGGATCGCTGGGCGGGAAGCGTCCATATCGCATCATCAAGATCGATCTCTGACCATCGCATCGCAGCCACCTCTCCGCGGCGCTGGCCCGTCAACATGAGCATGTGGACGAAATGAGCGAAGGGGAAGCCCTCGGCGTCTGCCGCTTTCCATAGGGCGGCAATCTCGGCTCCTTCCAGCACACGATCCCGCGCGACTTCCCGCGTGGGCGGCCTCAGAGACGCCACAGGCGACGTTTCGATGTCACCGCGATCAATGCACCAGTTCATGAGTTTCTTGAACGCAGCTAGCGCCCGGTTCGCCCGCGTTGGCGTGCCCCTCTCGACAATGCCGTCAAGTACCGCCACGACATCCTTGCGCCTGATCATGTCGATGGGCGTATCACCGAGCGACGCAAATTTGCCGAGGATGCTTCGCGAACCCTTCCAGTCCTTGGTGTTGGGCTTAGCATAGCGATCAATGAATAGGGATATGGTTTCCGATAGCGTTGGGGCGGTTGCGTCCTGCTGCGTCTGCTCATGACCAAACATGCCGAGTTCGATGTCACGGGCAATCTCAGTAGCGCGTCGTCGGGCGTCAGCCAGTGAAACGATGGGGTAGGGACCGATCCTAATTCGGCGGCGCTGTCCTTCCACACGGATCGACAAGCAAAAAATCTTGGCACCGGTGTTCGAAACTCGGAGTTGTAGGCCGGGAGTTTTGATGTCCCGGACCTCATACCGCTTGCCTTCCGCGGGCTTGAGCGCGTCAATCGATTTAGTGGTAAGCGTCTGTTTCATAAGGGTATCGTAAGACACCCAATATCCGCGCGTCAGGGTATGGTTTGGAGCGGAATAGGGGACCACGCGCACAGTTGCGCGGGAAGAGACTGCGATGCCCCTCGACCTGTGGTCTTGGCTCGCTGGGTGCCGACTGGGCGCCGAGTGGTGCGCGCTTGGATGCACGAGATTGCCAGGTGACGAAACAGGTTGGAATATCCATCTTCTTGGCGTCGATAGGGTATTCGCTCAGTCTACAACGCGATGAAACGGGCGGCCCAGGTTTCTGGTGCTATTGAAAATCCGCGTGTCGCTGGTTCGATTCCGGCTCTGGGCACCACTCGTTCTCCCCCGTGAAATCGGCTGTCCGGTCAGCCCGAAAACCGCAGCGTTCTGCGTTTCACATCGCCCGCGCCAGGTCCCGACGTGATGCGTCCCTGCATGGCCGCAGATGCGATCCGCCGCCGCCTTTCACTCATGATCAATATTTCTGCATCAATCTCTGCCGCCAAGGCGCGGCTGGCGCGCAATTGATTCAAGATGATCTGATGCGCGAACACTCCATTTACGGAAAGGGTTTAGGCTGAGATCAACAGTTTCAGGGGCAGGAATTTGGCGAGCGATACCGAATTATTGCTTCGCGTACAAACGGAAGTCTTGGAAGCCGTAGCGCGCGGAGAAGAGCTGGCCGAGGTTGGTGCCATTCTGTGCCGCTGGGTCGAAAAGTTCGTACCCGAAACCGTCTGCTCCATTCTGCTGATCGAGCATGGCTGCATCCGGCCCCTGGCCGCGCCCAGCCTGCCTCAGAGCTATTCCGACGCCATTGACGGCGTGGTCGTCGGCCCGAAATCGGGCTCCTGCGGCACTGCCGCCTGGCGGCGCGAACCCGTTATGGTCACCGATATCGAAACCGACCCGCTCTGGGCCGATTTCAAGGCCCTGGCCCTGCCGCTCGGATTGCACGCCTGCTGGTCCAGCCCCATCCTGAGCAATGACGGCGGGGTCGTCGGCACATTCGCATTCTACTACAAAACCAAAAGAGGACCGTCCGAGCTCGAACGGCAATTGGTTGCGACATGCCTGCATCTTTGCGCCCTGGCCATCGAGCATGAGCGTGTCCGCGCGAAAAATCATCTTCTGGCCTATTTCGATGCTTTGACCGGTCTGCCAAATCGCGGCCATTTCAACGCGGCCCTGGCCGAACGTATCCTGCTTGGTCACCCGTTCGGGCTGCTGCTGCTCGATATCGATCACCTCAAACTCGTCAATGACAGCATCGGTCATGCAGCGGGCGACACCCTCATCCGCGAGATTGCGACCCGCCTTGGAACCTGCGGCCCGGATATTCTGGCCTGCCGGCTGGGGGGCGACGAAATCGCCCTGCTGGTTGCCGATTGCGCCGGGCACCCCGAGTTGCAGACCGCCGCCACGCGCGTGCTGACCGCCGTGTCCGGCATGGTGTCGTTTGGCGATCAGAGCGTTGACGCCCACGTGACCCTGGGCGGAGCCTTGTTCGGCGTCGACGGCATCGATTCCGACACCTTGTGCCAGAATGCCGACTTTGCCCTCTACCAGGCCAAACAGACCCATCGCGGCGGTTATGTCGGGTTCAGGCCCGACCTGCGGATCGCAATGGTCGAACGCATCGCCACTGTCCGCCAACTGAGCGCGGCTATGTCCGAGGGGCGGCTCATTCCCCATTATCAGCCCATTGTCCGGCTCGACACGGCCGAGGTCGTTGGCGTTGAGGCGCTGGCGCGGCTTGTCAGGCCCGATGGAACCGTGGTTTCGGCGGGCGCTTTTCAGGCCGGTCTTGATGACCCGCGCATCGCCTATCAATTGACCGGGCAAATGCTCGAGCGGGTCGCCCGGGACATTCGCGGCTGGCTGGAGGCCGGCATACCGTTCCAGCATGTTGGCATCAACGTGGCCACAAGCGACTTTCAGCGCGGCGATCTGACCGAGCGGATCGAGAACATTTTCGCGGCCGAGGACGTTTCGCTCAGCCATGTCGTGCTGGAGGTGAACGAGACCGTGTTCATGGGCGGCAGCGACCAGACCGTGCCCCATGCTGTCGAGGCGCTTCGCGAGCAGGGACTGCTGGTGGCCCTCGACGATTTTGGAACCGGCTATGCCTCCCTCACGCATCTGCTGAGCTTTCCGGTCGATATCATCAAGATCGACCGTTCCTTCGTGGCCAAGCTGGGTGTGGATGAACCCAGCGGCGTGGTAACCAATGCCATTCTCGATATAGCGCGTCAGCTCAATATGCGGGTCATTGCCGAGGGGATCGAAACCAGCGATCAGGTCGCCATGCTGCGTCAATATGGATGCCTGATGGGGCAGGGATATCTATTTGCGCGGCCAATGCCTGCCGCTGATGTCACCCACTTGCTGCGCCTCTTCGGCCAGCGTCGGCAGGCCCGCGGCGCTGTCGCCGCCATGGCCTGATATTTCAGCGTTTCAACGAAACGGCGAAATGATCTAGAGAATGCCGAGCAATGCTGCGGCTACCGCGATCATGCCGAAGGCGCCAAGCCCCGCAAAAGCCAGCATTCTCCGTGTCCGCCGGGCATGCGCACCCTCGCGCATGGCGCGCCGCAAGCGCGTCAGATCCGTGCCGCCATTGTGCAAATCGATATGTGCCATGGCTCCGCCCTCCGGGTCACGCGTTGGTCCAACGCGGTTCGCTTGCCTGGGCAGCCGCCTTGATGGGCTGTTTCTCACCCTCTTCAGCCAGGAGGATACGCCAAGGCCTCCGGCGGAAAAGCGTCACCTGCAATTGCGGTTAATTTGCCTCAAAGGCGAACCATGTGCATCTTGTATGGAAGATATTGAAACACTGCCGCGAACGTGGCACAACCGCGGCATGACTCAGCCAAGCCATCTCCACCCTGATCGTTTGTTCCCCGCTTCCGAGCCGGCCCGGGCAATAGCCCGCGACCTTTATGGCGCGGTGAGCCAATTGCCGCTGATCAGTCCCCACGGGCACACCGATCCGGCCTGGTTCGCTCAAAACGGCCGCTTCGTCAGTCCGACGGCGCTTTTTCTCACGCCGGACCATTACGTTCTGCGCATGCTCAAGAGCCGGGGTATCTCCTATGATGACCTGGGCATACCCCGCAAAGATGGCGCGCCGGTCCAAACCGATGGCCGAAAGGCCTGGCGGCTTTTTGCCGAAAATTACCATGTGTTCGCCGGGACACCGTCCAAGACCTGGATCGATCATTCCCTCCATGCCGTTTTCGGTGTGGCCGAGGAGCTTTCTGCCGCGACGGCCGACAGCATCTACGATGCCATCGACGTGAGGCTGGCCAGTCCCGACCTTTTGCCACGCGCCATTCTTGAGCGCTTCAAGGTCGAGGTCATCGCCACGACCGAATTCGCGCTCGATCCCCTGACTCATCACCAGTCCATGCTCGATCAGGGCCTGATCGGGCAGGTGCGCACCACCTATCGTCCCGACGACGTGACCGATCCCAGCCGCGCCGCCATCGTCGAGAACTTGCATAAATTTGGCGAACTGACCGGCGAGGATGTCAGCCAGTGGGATGGGCTGATCGACGCCCACCGCAAGCGCCGCGAGGTCTTCCGCAAATATGGCGCCGTTGCCACTGATCACGGCGTGCCAACGGCCAACACGGCCGATCTGCCGCTGGCCGACAAACAGGCCCTGCTCGACAAGGTCTTGGCCGGCAAGCATGACGCCGCCGACGCCGAGCTGTTCCGCGCGCAGATGCTGACGGAAATGGCATTGCTTTCGGTAGAGGACGGCATGGTCATGCAGGTCCATGCCGGCTCGCGCCGCAATACCGACCCGCTGCTTTTCGAGGAGCGCGGGGCCGATCTGGGTGCCGACATACCGGGCCCCACCGATTATGTCGGCGGCATGCGGGCGCTGCTCTCTCGTTGCGGCAATGAGCCCAATCTGCGGCTGATCATGTTCGTGCTCGACGAAACCACCTATGCGCGCGAGCTGGCGCCCATGGCAGGCTATTGGCCCTCTTTGATGATCGGTCCGCCCTGGTGGTTCCACGATAGCCCGCAAGGCATCCGCCGCTATCTCGATCAGGTGGTCGAAACCGCAGGTTTCTACAATCTCGCCGGTTTCAATGACGACACCCGCGCCTTGCTTTCCATTCCGGCCCGTCACGATGTCTGGCGCCGCGAGGTCAGCGGCTTCCTGGCCAATTGGGTCGCCGAGCATCGCCTGAGCAAATCGACCGCCGAACAGATTGCCAAGCACCTGAGCTACCAGGCCGCCAAGGACGCTTATCGGATCCCTTGATGGCCGTGCCAGCGACCCCGCCTCACCCTCATCCCTCCCCCTCAAGGGGAGGGAGCTGCAGGACCACGACGCTGGTGTTCATCCCACCCTCCCCCTTGAGGGGAGGGTAGTGAAGCTAGGTCCGGAGGACCGTAGCGCAACTGGGGTGGGGGTGTCGGTCTTTCCAATGTTCGATACCAATAGCGTTCGCCCCACTCCCACCATCTTTACGCGCCAACTGCACGGAACCCGTCGAATCGTCGTCTCGCTTCTGCTCTAATGGCGCCATGGTGAATCAGTCTCCCGTCGAAACGGCGCTTAGCCGCGCCATGATCCGTTGGTCGCTAACCAAGTCCACGCCGGTGGCCGAAACACCGCGCAGTTGGATTTTTCGGGTAGAGCAGAATGGGCGCAATTTTGCGGCCCTGAAAATTTTGAAGCCCGTCGTCGCCGAAGAAGAGGGCAGGGGGTCCCGCCTGCTGCAATGGTATGGCGGCATCGGCGCGGCCACGGTGTTCGACATGCATGGCGACACCATTTTCATGGAATGGCTCGATGGCGGCACGCTGGGCGATCCGGTGCGTGCTGGCCGCGACGATGAGGGCACAATCGCCATAGCGTCTGTCATTGCCAGCCTGCACCGCCCGCGCGAAGGGGACCTGCCCGACCTGCGGCCGCTTCGGGAGCGCTTCCAGCCTCTCTTTGACACCGATGTGCGGGCCTGGCCGCACACGGCGCGCGATCTTTATGCGCGCGCCGCAGGCATTGCCCTGAAACTCTTCGATCGTCCCACCGCGCAAATTCCGCTGCATGGCGATCTGCACCACGACAATATCCTCTCGTCCGATCGCGGCTGGTTGGCCATCGATCCCAAGGGCGTGTTGGGCGATCCCGCCTATGATGTGGCCAATGTCTTCATCAATCCGGTTCGCGCCGGCAATATGGCGGCCGACCCGCACCGCATTGCTGCCCGGGCGGATATTCTCAGCCAGCGCCTCGATTATCCGCGCAAGCGCATGCTGGGTTGGGCGGCGGCGCACGCCGCGCTATCCGCCTGCTGGGACCTGGCCGATGAAAAACCGATCACCGGCCTTCTGGCCTGTCTCCCCAACCTGCTGAGCGCATACGATCAGGCCTGACCCATGCCGAACCATTCCCGCCGCACCGTTCTGGCACTGGGCGCTGCTGCGCTCCTTTCGGCCTGCGCCTCCACGATCCCGCCCCTGCCCGCCAAGGTCTCGGATCGGCCCGAAGATCTGACGCGCGAGCAGATCGTATCCACGATCAATGCTGTACGCCGCGCCAACGGCGCCGGCAATTGGAGCTACAATCCCCAGCTCGAAGCGGCGGCGCGCTCGCAGGCCCGGTTGATGGCCCGGCAGGACAAGCTGAGTCACGACCTCGGCGTCACCCTGCGCCAGCGCGTCACCGAGGCCGGCTACCTCCTGGCCGTGGGGGAAAATGTCGCCAAGGGCTATAAGACCTTGCCGGCCACCATAGAAGGCTGGCTCGCCTCGCAAGGTCACCGCAATACCCTGCTCTCCAATCGCTTCACCGAATTCGGTCTGGCTTTCGCCCGCACCAATTCGGGCAAGCTCTATTGGGCGCTAATCGCCGGCGGACCATTTGAGGCGTGGCTACGAACTTAACGCCGACTGAAGACCAGCACCGTCTCGACATTCCCGTCCCCCCCGGCAATCGGCGATGTCACCTTTGTCCGCAGCTTGAGGCCCGCGCTTTCAACAAAGCCAATCACATCGGCCAGGGCGCGTTCGGTTGCCTCGGCGTCCGTCACGATCCCGCCTTTGCCCACGAATTCCCGTCCAACCTCGAATTGCGGCTTGAACAGGATCACCGCCTCGGCTTCTGGCGCGCACAGCCCCAATGGGGCAGCCAGCACTTTGGTCAGCGACACGAAGCTCACATCCGAAACAAGCAGCGTCACCGGGTCGGGGATGGTTGATCGATTCAGATCCCGGGCATTGACCCCCTCGAGGCTCACCACACGGTCGTCCTCGCGCAGGCTCGGATGCAATTGCTCGTGCCCGACATCCACGGCAAAGACTTTGGCTGCCCCACGCTCCAGCAAGGCCTGGGTAAATCCGCCGGTAGAAGACCCGATATCGAGGCAGATTTTCCCCTTGGGATCGACAGCGCCGGCCTCCAGCCCCGCAATCAACTTGAGGGCCGCGCGCGACACATAACCCGCGGCCGGATCGTCCAGCGTCAATATGTCGTCGGCACCAACCATCTGGTTGGGTTTCTTTGCCGCTGCACCGTTGACCGAAACCGTGCCGCGCAAAATGGCGTCGCGCGCCCGGGCCCGGCTGGGCATAAGCCCGCGTTGCTCCAGCGCCAGGTCGAGCCGGATACGGCTCACCCCTTGACCAGCTTTTCGATCTTGGCGCGCGCGCTATCACTTGCTTCTTCATAGGCAATGGTGCCTTCAAAGCTGCCATCGCCGCCGATCAGGAAGGTCAAAGCCGTGTGATTGACCAGATAGAACTCGCTATCGACGTCCCCCGCTTTTTCGGAAAAGACGCCGAAGGCGGCCTTGGCCTTCTCGGTCTCTTCGAGCGAGCCGACCAGTCCGATGACACTGGGATCGAAGCCTTCGACATAGGCCTTGACCATATCAGGCGTGTCCCGCTCGGGGTCGACCGTGACGAAAACGATCCGCAACTGCTCGGGGCTCAGGCCCAGTTGCGCCCGCCAGGCCGTCGTTTCTGCCAATGTCGTCGGGCAGACATCGGGGCAGAACGTATAGCCGAAAAACACCAGGCTCGGCGTGCCGCGCAGGTCGTTCTGCGTAAACGTACCGCCCTGGGTTGAGGTCAGCGCGAAATCCTGCCCCGTTACGCCCAGGGGCCGCTGCGGTGGGCGGAACACGTAAAGTGCCGTCGCCCCTATGGCCGCCACGGCCACCAGCACCCATAGCACGATGCGAAAATTGCGAAGGGTATTGTTCGTCGTCAATTCATTGTCCATTCGAGGCAAGTCGCGCCGTCACCCACTGGCGCGCTGAGGCCGGGTGGGGGTATCTTCAATGCCTCAGCCCGCGTCCAGAGGCTCGGTACCGACTGCCTTGCCTTCGCGGTTGAGCGTGATCTTCTCGATCCGCGCTTCGGCCGTCTTGAGCAGGGTTTCGCAATGCGCCTTGAGCGCTTCGCCGCGCTCGTAGATGGCGATGGACTCGGCCAGGGGCGCCTTGCCGCTTTCCAGCTTGGCCACGATCTGTTCGAGCTGCTCCAGCGCTGCCTCGAAGCTCAGCGATTTCACATCGTCATGTGCAGTTTCGGCCATCTGTGCCCCGCTCGTTCAGAATCTGTTCATCAAGCTACCCCTGGAGCGTCGCCACATGCTGGCGCACACCCCCGGCGAGCCCCTTGAGGTCATAGCCACCTTCGAGCAGCGACACAATGCGATTGGCGCAACGCTTTTCGGCAATGTCCATCAACTTGCCCGTAACCCAGTGGAAATCGTCGTCCACCCATTCGAGCTGTGCCAGCGGGTCGCGGATATGCGCATCAAAACCGGCCGAGATCAGCAGCAGATCGGGCGCAAAATTATCCAGCGCTGGCAGGATGATATCCCTATAGGCCGCCCGCATGGCCTCGCCGCCCGAATGGGCCGGGAGCGCGGCGTTGACGATATTGCCCATGCCGGTCTCATCCGGCCGGCCGGTGCCGGGATAGAGCGGCATCTGGTGGCTCGAGGCGTAGAAAACGCTCGGATCGTCCTTGAATATGTCCTGCGTGCCATTGCCGTGATGCACATCGAAATCGACAATGGCGACACGCTCGGCCCCATATTTCCGCTGCGCCTCCCGCGCCACGATGGCAATGGTGTTGATCAGGCAGAACCCCATGGGCGTGGCGATTTCGGCATGGTGCCCCGGCGGCCTGATGGCGCAAAAGGCATTGTCCACCTCGCCCAGCAGCACAGCCTCCAGTCCCGCCAGGGCGCCACCGAGCCCGGTTGCGGCCGCGTCCATCGAGCCATGAGAGATGAAGGTATCGGCGTCGATCTGGCCGATGCCTTCGGCCGGCCTGGCATCGCGCAATCGCGCCAGATAGGCTCCGTCATGCACCAGCTCGGCCAGCATCAGATCGCCAAAAGGGGCGTTGCGGCGCTTCAGGGCAGCAAATTGCGGTCCGGCCAATACGTCTTCGACCACCCGAATGCGATCGGCCCGCTCCGGATGCCCTTTGGGCGTCTGGTGATCGGCGAAATTGGGCTGGCTGACCAGAAGCGTCGTCACCTTGTTCTCCGCAAAGCATCGCGCGGTGTTCGTATTTGCGATGCGCCTATAGTCATCTCGTCTTGACGTGGGCATGGCCTATTGTCAAACAGCGCCCATGTCCGATCCGTTCCGCACCACGGTTGAAGAGGCCGCCGCGCTGTTGCGCGCGGGCAAGCTTTGCGCCTTTCCAACCGAAACGGTCTATGGCCTGGGTGCCGATGCGACCAATGCCGATGCGGTCCTGTCCATCTATGAAACCAAGGGCCGCCCGCGCTTTAATCCGCTGATTGTCCATTGCGCCGATCTGGCCATGGCCGAGCGCCTGGCCATCTTCTCGCCACTGGCGCGCAAATTGGCGGAAGCCTTCTGGCCGGGTCCTCTCAGCATCGTCCTGCCGCTGCGGCCCGGTCATGGCCTGGCCGACATCGCGACGGCGGGGCTCGACACCGTGGCCCTTCGCGTGCCCGACCATCCCCTGGCACTGCAATTGCTGCGAGCCGCAGACCGTCCTCTGGCCGCGCCCTCGGCCAACCCCTCCGGCAAGCTGTCTCCCACCACCGCGGAGCAGGTTCGCAGGGGCTTTGCCGGCCGTGTTCCCGTGCTTGATGGCGGCCCCTGCAAGTCGGGAGTGGAATCCACCATTGTCGCGGTCGACGGAGAGCGGTTGATCCAGTTGCGCGCCGGCGCACTTGCGCGCGAGACCATCGCCGAGACCATGGGCCGGCCGCTTGAGCAGGTCAAACAGGGCGCGGCCATTTCGGCGCCCGGAATGCTGCTGAGCCATTATGCGCCCAATGCCAATATGCGGCTCGATACTACGCCCATGCCGGGCGAGGCCTATCTGGCCTTCGGCAAATTGGCGCCGCACAACAGCCTGATACGCAATCTGTCGGAAAGTGGCGACCTGCACGAGGCCGCCCGCAATCTCTTTTCCATGCTGCACGAGCTCGATGCCATGGGCGCTAAAGTCATCGCCGTCGCGCCCATTCCCCAGACCGGGCTGGGCGAAGCCATTAACGATCGGCTCAGGCGCGCAGCGGCGCCTCGAACCTAGAGCGCCTCCAGCGAAAGTGGCAACGGTTTTGCGCTTCAGAAGCGCGACGAAATAAGAAGCTCTAGTCCCGCACCTTGTATGGCTTCTGGTCCCGCATGAAACGCGCCAGCGCCTCCAGGTCCGCATCGCCGCCAGGCGGCAGCACCACGCGGATGTTTACATAGAGATCGCCATCGCCATAAAGGCCCTTGCCCTTGAGGCGGAACGCCTTGGAGGTGTCCATGCCCGGGGGCAAGGTCAGTTCCACAGAACCGTCCAGCGTCGGCACACGTACCTTGGCGCCTAGCACCGCCTCATAAAGCGTCACCGGCACATCGGTACGCACATCGTGCCCATCTTTGCGGAAGGTCTTCGACTTTTCAAAACGCACAGTCACCAGCGCGTCGCCCGGCTCCCCATAGGGGCTGGGTGAGCCCTGGCCCTTGAGGCGGATTTGCTGACCCTCCTCGACCTTTTCGGGCAGCTTGACCGACAACACCTTGCCCGAAGGCATCCGCACCGGCACCGAAGCGGCTTTGTGGGCGTCTTCCAGGGAAATGGTGACGTTGACCACGATGTCTTCGCCCTTGCCCATGCGGGCGCCACCGCCAGCCGTCGTACCGGCAAAAGGATCCCATTGTGCGCCGCCAGCCGGACCCCGTCCCGCAGTGCCGCCACGTGGCTGGCCGCCAAAGCCGCTCATGAATTCCTTGAGAATGTCCTCGGCCGAGAAGCCGCCGGCACCCGCGCCGGGGCGTGGACCACCGCGACCGCCGCCAAATCCGCCATTGCCGAACCCGGCGAAGCGCGGATTGCCTTCCGCGTCGATTTCTCCGCGGTCGAACTGGCCCCGCTTTTCCTTGTCGTTCAGCAGGTCATAGGCATGGGTTGCCTCGGCGAATTTTGCATGCGCCGTGGGGTCATCGGGATTTTGGTCGGGGTGGTATTTCTTGGCCAGCTTGCGATAGGCGGACTTGATGTCCTTTTCGCTTGCGGACCGCGACACCCCAAGTACGGTGTAAGGATCGCGCATTGGGTCCAATCTTTGATCTGGAGCATTGTTCGCCCCGTATTTGAAGTCCTATATGGCCACGCCCCCGGCCCTTGTCCAGTTGCGGCACGGGCAGTGCGCAGGAAATATTGCTATGTTGCAGACCCTCACCGAACGCCTCTTTGACGATAGCGACCGCTCCGATCTCGACCCTTTCGCCATCTTTGAGGAATGGTACGCACTGGCTCAGGAGAGCGAGCCCAATGATCCCCATGCCATGGCTCTGGCGACAGCCGACGCTTCGGGCCTGCCCGATGTGCGCATGGTGCTGCTCAATCGCCGCGATGCGAGGGGCTTCTGCTTTTTCACCAATTTCGAAAGCACCAAGGGCGAGCAATTGTCGGCCAACCCCCAGGCGGCCATGGTTATGCATTGGAAGAGCCTGAGGCGACAGGTCCGCATGCGGGGGCCGGTGGAGCCGGTGACCAGTGCTGAGGCCGACGAATATTTCGCCTCGCGTGCCAGGGGCAGCCGCATCGCCTCGGCAACGTCGAAGCAGTCGCGCCCCTTGGCGAGCCGTCAGCAGATGATGGATGAAGTGGCCGCGCTCACCGCCATGATCGGCGAAGGAGACATGCCGCGTCCGCCGCATTGGTCGGGCTATCGCCTCGTGCCTACCAGCATCGAATTCTGGAAGGATGGCGAGTTCCGCTTGCATGACCGGGTGCGTTTCACCCGTGACCTGCCAGGCGCGGCCTGGTCGAGCGCTAGGCTCTACCCCTGATTAAAAGGGGCGGGATTGGAGCCCGCCCCACAAGTCTCAGTCCGGATAACGTTCGGCGGCGAGTGCCCGCGGAACAAACCTGATGGTGATCAGCAGCGCGGCGCCGCAAAACACCAGCAGGCACACAACGAGAGCCCAAAGCGCTCCCCCGAACAGTGTTTGGGACAAGACCCAGGCCAGGCCGATCGCGGCCAGCCAGAGATAGCCCAGAATCAGCAAAATAGCCGGCATGGCATGCAGAAGCGCGGCCGTCGTCGAGCGTGCGACAGGCGTTGGTTCGATATCGTTCATTTCAAAGCCACAGGACATGAGACGCCGCGGCGCTTGGCGCGCGGTCGTTCGATTATGGATGAGGGATTTGGTTGTGCCGGCGTTGCCGGCAGTCAGGCCGCACTCGGTGGTCCGCAGGCCCAGAAGCCGAGCACCGGACGGTCCAAGGCTACCACCGCACCTCTAGTACTCTCGATGGCGTGGAGTTTATGGCGGGTGCGGGTTTTGCAGTCCGTTGGCAGCACGAGCGGCGATTGGTGCTGTGCCCGTTCCGCCACTGCTACCGGCATGGCTTGCGCGGCATGGTGCGTAACAACGCTGCCGTGCAGCTGCGTTTGCCCACTTGTCGCAACCGGTACGATGGGCGTGGCCGCGGGAACAATGTCGGCATGAATTGCCAGCAGGACCAAGGTCCAGAATATGCCGAGTCCCTGCAGTAGGCTCTTCATTGTCTCAACTGCGCTATGTGTAATTGCGCTTTTAGCGCATTTATGCGCCGTCCGCACGCGCCCTTTCAGCGGCCTTTTGCGCCGATCCCTGGCTTCGGGTAATACCTGCGGGCAGGGGAGTGTTGGGCAATGCGCTTGTCTTCAAACAAGAGAAACACCTTGGCCTTATGGTCGTGCCTGGTACAGGAGTTCTAAGCGTCGGTGCGCATTCTCATCAGAACCTCGAAATGGGCGGTGCTGGCGCGGCGGCTGGGCAGTCTGGCTGTGCCGCTCACCATCATTCCGGTGTTCATGCACCGCGCGCGCTACCTCGATTCCAATGCCTTTCTGGTGGTGGCGCTGTTTGCCTGCTTCATCGCTGCTTTGGCCGTGCTGGCCGGCTGCGTCGCGCTGGTACGGTTGTGGCACACCGGTGATCAGGGCTGGTGGAAGGCTCTGACCGGGCTCTTTCTGGGGCTCCTCTGTCTTGCCCCCTTCGCCTATTACGGCGCCATGGCGTTGCGTTATCCCATTGTCACCGATATCGCCACGGCGCCGCGCAGCGAGCTGCCGCTGATTTTCGAGCCCGACACCGCCAATATGCCGCCGCCGCGGACACTGACCAGCCAGGAGCAGCAGCGCTTCTTCCCCAATGCGACTACGCGCACCTATCCGCTCGATGCGTTTCAACTCTTCGCCATTGTCGATCATCTGGTTCAGGCGGAGGGCTGGGATATCCGGCAAAAGCGTGAACCCGGCCTGGGTGGCGAGCCCGGTCGCATCAATGCTCGCATTGTCACATTGATGGGCTGGCGGGAGGAGGCGGTATTGCGCATATCGGGCAATGGCGGCCGGTCATCGGTCGATATGCGCTCCGCTTCCATCGGAGCCCTGCATGATCTGGGGTCGAACGGTCATCGTATCAGCGCTTTCCTGGTGGCGCTGGACGACCAGGTCACCGCGTTCCTGCGCGACAACCCAAATATCAACGCCCCGGCCGAGCCAAGCGACGAGCCCGGCCCGACCGTGGAGACCGAGAGCCGCTGAGCGTCGCGCGGCCTGCTAGCGCTTGCGCACGAATTCGGTGCGCAGCACCAGGCCCTTTATGGCGTCGTGCCGGCAGTCGATCTCTTCAGGATTGTCGGTGAGGCGGATCGACTTGATGACGGTGCCCTGCTTAAGCGTCTGTCCGGCGCCTTTGACCTTGAGGTCCTTGATCAGCACCACCGCGTCGCCGTCGACCAGTTCGGTGCCCGAGGCATCGCGCACGACAAGGCCCGCCGCGTCCTGGGATTGCTTCATCTCCGAGGCCGGGCGCCACTCGCCCGTCGCCTCGTCATACACATAGTCATCGTCGTCTTGGCTCATGTCAGGCTCTATTGCAGGCACGCAGCGCCTTGCCAAGCGCTTTTTGACACGGGTGTGGCGCCGCGCCCCTCCGGCCGGTCAGCGACGGCTGAGCGTGCGCTGCACCGCATCGTCCCATCCGGCAATCTTGGCCTTGCGCACGGCATCGTCCATCTGCGGCTCAAAGCGCCGGTCGCGCGCCCAGCTTTGGGCAAAGTCGGCCATGCCGGGCCAGACACCAGCCTTCATGCCGGCCAACCAGGCCGCGCCCAGCGCGGTCGTCTCCAGAATAGTGGGCCGATCCACCGGCGCATTGAGAATGTCGGCAAGAAATTGCATGGTCCAATCCGAAGCGACCATGCCGCCATCGACGCGCAAAACCGTTTCTGTGCTGCTGCCCTTCCAGTCCTTGCGCATGGCCTCGAGCAGATCGCGGGTCTGGTAGCTCACCGCTTCCAGCGCTGCCTTGGCGATCTCCGCCGGCCCGGTATTGCGGGTGATGCCATAAATGGCGCCCCGCGCCTCGGCATCCCACCAGGGCGCGCCCAGCCCCACAAAGGCTGGCACCATATAGACATTCTGGCTGGGGTCGGCAGTGCGGGCCAATGGGCCGGTTTCGCTGGCCTGCTTGACCAGTTTCAGCCCATCGCGGATCCATTGCACGGCTGCCCCGGCAATGAAGATCGAGCCCTCCAGCGCATAGGTGGTCTTGCCGTCCAGGCGATAGGCGATCGTTGTCAACAACCGGTTTTGCGACGGCACCATCTCGTCGCCGGTATTGAGCACCGCAAAGCATCCGGTGCCATAGGTGGATTTGACCATGCCGGGCTCGAAACAGGCCTGGCCGATTGTTGCCGCATGCTGGTCGCCGGCCACGCCAAGGATCGGCATCGCGGCGCCGAACAGGTTTTCTTCGGTCGTCCCGAAATCATCGGCACAATCCTTGACCTCAGGCAGGACAGACATGGGCACGTCAAGCAGTGCGCAAAGCTCGGCATCCCATTGGTTCAGCCCAATATCGAACACCAGCGTCCGTCCGGCATTGGTGGCATCGGTGGCGTGCACTTTGCCACCGGTCAACCGCCAGATGAGAAAACTGTCGATGGTGCCGAATGCCAACTCCCCCTTTTCCGCCCGCGCCCTTGCGCCCTCGACATTGTCCAGCAGCCATTTGATTTTCGTGCCGGAGAAATAGGGGTCGAGCAACAGGCCCGTGCGCTGCACGAAAAGCGGCTCATGCCCGTCCTTTTTGAGACTGGCGCAGTGCGCCGCCGTCCGTCGATCCTGCCAGACGATGGCATTGTGGATCGGCTTGCCCGTCGCCCTATCCCAAATCGCCACTGTTTCGCGCTGATTGGTAATGCCAATGGCAGCAATGTCCGAGGCTCCGATCCCGGCCTCGGACAGCGCCGTCTTCACCGCCCAGACAACGCTCTCCCAGATTTCCTCAGGGTCGTGCTCGACCCATCCGTCCTGCGGGAAGTGCTGGGTAAACTCTTTCTGGCCGACGCCGGCGATCTTGCGCTCGCCGTCGAACACGATGGCCCGGCTCGATGTGGTGCCCTGATCGATCGCCAGAATGAATTTCTGCATAGAATTCTCCTCTTAGGAGCTCTCCCGGCTCCTTGCTTGCCCTCCCTTGAGGGGAGGAGATCCAGGCCAGGCCACAAGGCCGCCGGGGTCGCGTCGGGGTGTCCCAGCGGTTATGCCGGCGATGGCCTCAACGCAACATGGTCCGCCAAATATCCCTCGAGCCGCGCCACGTCCTCTGGCCCAACTGTCAGCCCCAGCTTGGTGCGCCGCCACAATATGTCTTGTGCCGTCCGGGCCCATTCATTGGCAACCAGATAGTCCACTTCTGCACCATAGAGGTCGGTGCCAAAGTGGTCACCCAGATCGGCCGTTGATTTGGCTGCGCCCAGCACGGCGCGGGCCTTTGTGCCATAGAGCCGCATCAGGCGCGATAGCAGGGGCGCGGGCAATCCGGGATAGTCCAGCCCCAGCCGGCGCACTTCCGCATCGAAGCTCTTGGGCCCGAAATCGCCGCCGGGCAGGGTGCCGCCCTTGGTCCAGGCCGGCCCTTTCCTGCCCAATACCTCTTCGATTTTTTCAAGCACCGATTCGGCTAGCCGGCGGGACGTGGTCAGCTTGCCACCGAACACATTCACCACCGCGCCATCGGCTGCATTGCCCTCGAGCTTAAGCACATAGTCGCGGGTCGCCTCCTGCGCGGCGCTGGCGCCATCGTCGAACAGCGGGCGCACGCCCGAATAGCTCCAGACGATGTCGTCCCGGCTGACACCCTGTGCGAAATATTCATTGGCCGCCTTGAGCAGATAGTCGGTCTCCTCCGGCGTGATCGCCACATCCTTGGGATCGCCACGATAATCCCTGTCGGTCGTGCCGATCAGGGTGAACTCGCCTTCATAGGGAATGGCGAAGAAGATGCGCCCATCGCTGTTCTGGAAGAAATAGCAGCGGTCGTGATCATAAAGCTTCTTCGTAACGATATGGCTGCCCTGGACCAGGCGCACATTGTGCGCTGCATTCTTGCCCATGGTCTGGTTGATCACCTCATCGACCCATGGGCCCGAGGCATTGATCAGCATGCGGGCGCGAACGGTTTGCCTGCCGGCCTCGCCATCGAGCTCAATGGTCCAGCCGCCGTCCTCGCGCTTGGCCGAGACCACCTTCGTGCGGACATGAATGGTCGCGCCTTTATCAGCAGCGTCGCGCGCATTGAGCACCACGAAACGCGCGTCGTTCACCCAGCAATCGGAATATTCGAAGGCCAGCTTGTAGCCCGGTTTCAGCGGCTTGCCCGCTTCGTCCCGCGTCAGGTCCAGTGTCTTTGTCGGCGGCAAAAGGCGTCGCCCGCCCATGTGATCGTAAAGCGCCAGCCCCGCGCGCAGCACCATGGCCGGCCGCAGGCCCTTATGGTGCGGCAAGACGAACCGCAGCGGCCAGATGATATGCGGCGCCGATGCCCAGAGCACTTCGCGCTCCGCCAATGCCTCGTGCACAAGCCGAAATTCATAATGCTCGAGATAGCGCAGGCCGCCATGAATAAGCTTGGTGGCCGCCGAACTGGTGCCCGACGCAAGATCGTTCATCTCGGCCAATGCCACGGAATAGCCGCGCCCGACGGCATCGCGCGCCACGCTGGTTCCGTTAATCCCGCCGCCTATGACAAAAACGTCCAGCATGCGTCACCCCATCGATATCGATGGTTCATTTATACATCATATTATTTCGTTTTGGAAAGTTTTTAGTTTCGTTTTTAGTCCGCCAGGCAAAGGCGGCAATTGACCTGCGCTGGCTCGGAGGGTAGGGCTTGCCTGTTCCTTTTCTGGCCCGGGTCGCTGGCCGATGCTATCCATTCTTGCCGTTATCGCGCCGATCTTTGCGCTCATCGCGCTGGGCTATCTGGCTGTGCGTTACCGCCTTTATCCGGCCGATGGGGTGAAAGCGCTGATCGGTTTCGTCAATAATTTCGCGACCCCCTGCCTGCTGTTTTACTCCATCGGCACCAGCGATTTTCGCTCGGCCTTCAATATCGGCATTATCGGACCGTTCTATTTCGGCGCGTTCGTCTGCTTTGCGATCGGCATCGTTGTGGCGCGACGGGCCTTTGCCAACAGGCCGGGCGAGTCTGTCGCGGTTGGCTTTGCCTCCACCTTCAGCAATACCGTGCTGGTCGGCCTGCCCATCATGAGCCGGGCTTATGGCGAAGCATCGCTGCCGGTCACCCTCTCCATTATCGGGCTGCATGGTGCCATTCTTCTGACCCTGGGCATGGTGACCATGGAACTCACCCGCCGCGATGGGCAGCCATTGCCCGCAACGCTTGTGCTGGCCGTCAGGCGGGTGGCCTCCAATCCGTTGATCTGGGGTATTTTAGGGGGGATCGCCCTATCGCTTTCGGGGCAGACGCTGGCCGAGCCGGTCGCCGCCTTTTTCTCCATGCTGGGTCAGGCGGTGGTGCCCGCCGCCCTGTTCGGCATTGGCGGCGCGCTCAACGAATTCAAGCTTTCCGACAATTGGAAACAGGCGCTGGTTGCCTCACTGATCAAGCTGATCATTCATCCGGCCATCGCTTATATGCTGATGATCTGGCTGTTTCAGGTGCCCATGGAGATCGCCCGCTATGGCATTCTGCTCTCGGCCATGCCAGCGGGCATCAATATCTATGTCTTTGCCACCTTCTACGATCGTGGCGTCAGCGTCGCTGCCAATACCATCCTCATAGCCACCGTGCTTTCCGCGGTGACCATTTCGGGATGGCTATTCGTGCTGAGCTTGTAAGGACTACGCCGCCTTGACCGACGCCCGTTGTGTAACCTCAGCCGCAGGCACTACGCGCAAGGGCAGGGCGCTGTCTCCATCCAGCCCCACGGCAAGGCGCACATAGCGCTCAGTGGGGCAGATTTGCTGCTGCGCGTCAAAGCCGATCCAGCCAAGCCCGTCATCATAGGCTTCCGCCCAGGCATGCAGGCCACCGGCAAACCCGTCGCCCGCCGCCAGATAGCCACAGACAAACCGGGCCGGAATGTCCAATGCCCGGGCTGCGCCAATGAATAGATGTGCGTAGTCGGCTGCCGGCGGTAACTCGGGCGGGACGTCCGCCCCCTGGTTTTGCGTCTGCTCGCCGGTCGCCTGCATTTGCCGCGGCGTGTCAGCGGTTTCCGGCAGGCCCAGCGTTTCACCCACGCGCGCCATCAGTCCATGCAGCACGTCAAGCCGGTTGTCCCTGGTCGTGCGATACTTCCCGTAAAGCGTTACCGGCGCCTTGGTCAGCGGCGTTACGCGCTTGTAGAGCGCCGGAACCGGCTCGCCCAGCGGCTTGCCGATAACGCCATTGGTGTCGCTTGTCGTGACCACACCGCGCGCGCCAAGGGTGATGTCGCCCTCAACCCGCGCCTGGTTGACCAGGTGCACGGCATTGCCATAGCCATCTCGAAATCGTCCGGCATTGCCGATCCCGGCGACCTCTACGCTCCAGCTTTCCACATTCTGTGTCGGCCCGGCACCCGGCGTAAGCAAAAGGTGCATCACCAATTGCGCCGTGCCGGGGGGAAGGGAAAAGCTCAGGCTATGATCAATCTCGATGCGCATGGTTCAGTAGAAATTATAGGATTCGGACAAGGCATCGGTCACCCGGTTGTTGCGGGCAATGAATTCGTTGAGGAATTCATGCAAACCATCGGTGAAAATGGCCTCCATGCTGGTGCCTTCCACCATGGCGAGCAGGCTGTCTGCCGCCTCCTGGCATTTCTCCTTGCGGCCATAGAGCTTACCCAGATTGTCCAAATTCTGCTGCACAAAGCTGGCGCAATAGACCAGGCTCCGCGGCATTTCGGGTCGGAGGATCAGGAAATCAGCAATGTTCTGCGCCTTGTACCGGTCGTGATAGACATGCCGATAGGCCCGATGCGCTGACGCGGCCCTGAGGATCAGCGTCCATTGCTGGATATCGAGATCGCCGCCCACCTGCGTCGCGCGCGGCAGCAGCACGTAATATTTCATGTCGAGGATACGCGCGGTATTATCTGCCCGCTCAACGAAATTGCCCACCTGCAGGAAGTTGAAGCCATCGTCACGCAGGATCGTGCCTAACAGGGCGCCCCGGAATTCGTGACTGCGCTGCTTCACCCATTGCAATAGGCCCAAGAGCTTGGCCCCGCGCACGTCGCGCGGCTTGATTTGGGCAAATTCCAGCCAGGCCCCGTTCATGCTTTCCCACATATCGCCGGTTATTGCGGTGCGTACCGAGCGCGCATTGGTGCGCGCCGCTTGCAGGCACGAAAAAACCGACGAGGGATTGTCCGGGTCGAACATCATGTAATGGGCAACCGTATCGACATCGGCCACCTCATGCTTGGCATCGAAGCCCTCATCGACTTCGGCGGCCTGCATCATGGAGACAAGATGTTCGCTGGCCCCGCCTTCGCGGCGGCTGGTCAGGCTCATGCGATAGCCGACCTCGAGCAGGCGGGCCATATTTTCGGCTCGCTCCACATAGCGTGAAAGCCAGAACAGATTGGCAGCGGTGCGTCCGAGCATTCTCACTTCGGGCCCTCCTGAAGGGCAAAACGCTCCTGTGGAGCGTTTTGAGGCGAGAAGGCCATGAGAGCTATGCTCGAATGGCCCAGACGTACGGCATACGCCGAGTGGGTGTCAAAGACGAGTGTATAGAGACCGGACAAAAGCATGAGCATCAATCTTCCAGCACCCATGTGTCCTTCGTCCCACCCCCCTGACTAGAGTTCACCACCAGCGAACCCTTCTTGAGCGCCACGCGGGTCAGTCCGCCCGGCGTGATCCGCACCTCGTCGCCCACAAGCACATAGGGTCTGAGGTCGACATGCCGCGGCGCCACATCGCCGGAAATATGGGTAGGGCAGGTGGAGAGGTTCAGCGTTGGCTGCACGATGTAATTGTCCGGCCGCGCTTCGATCTTCTTTTTGAACTCGGCATGCATGGCCTTGGTCGCCGTCGGCCCCACCATCATGCCGTAGCCACCCGAACCGTGCACCTCCTTGACCACCAGATCATGGATATTCTCCAGTACCCAGGCGCGTTGGTCCTCGTTGGTGCAATTATAGGTCGGCACGTTTTGTAGCAGCGCCTTCTCGCCGAGATAAAATTCAACGATATCGGGCACGTAGGTATAGACCGCCTTGTCGTCGGCTATCCCGGTCCCCGGCGCGTTGACCAGCGTCACATTGCCCGCTCTATAGGCGTCGAACAGGCCCGGCACACCCAGCATTGAATCGGGGCGGAAGGTCAGTGGGTCGAGATAATCGTCATCGATGCGCCGATAGATCACGTCCACCTGTTCGGGGCCGGTGGTGGTGCGCATATAGACCTTGCCGCCATCGACAAAAAGATCGGGCCCCTCGCACAGTTGGGCGCCCATCTGGTCGGCCAGGAACGAATGCTCGAAATAGGCCGAATTGTAGATGCCCGGCGTCAGCACGGCGATATTGGGGCTGCTGCCCTTGAAGCCCTCCGGCGCCACGCTCTCCAGTGTTCGGCGCAGATTTTCGGGATAGGTCTCTACCGGCGCCACCTTGGAGCGGTGGAACAGGTCGGGCGCCAGAAGCATCATCGCTTCGCGGTCTTCCAGCATATAGCTGACGCCCGAGGGGGTGCGCAGATTGTCTTCGAGCACATAGAATTCGTCCGGGCCCACCCGCACGATATCGACCCCGATAATATGGGCATAAACGCCCTTGGCCGGCTCCAGCCCCATCATTTGCGGGCAGAAGGCCTCATTGTTCAAAATGAGCTTTTCCGGCACCCGCCCGGCCTTGAGGATCTCCTGGCGGTGATAGATGTCGTAGAGAAAGGCATTGAGCGCCTTGACCCTTTGTTCGATCCCCTTGCTCAGCCTGCGCCATTCATTGGCGGCAATGATGCGGGGGATGACATCGAAGGGAATGACCTTCTCCGTGCCCTCTTCGGACCCATAGACCGCAAAGGTAATACCCAGCTTCCGGAAGATCGCCTCGGCGTCGGTCTGCATCAGCGCCAGGGCCTTGTCGGGCTGCTCGTCTAGCCACTCCGAAAGCGCACGGTAGGGTTCGCGGACCGATCCGTCCGGATTGTACATTTCGTCAAATGGCGTTTTCTCGCCCATTCTGCTCCGCTTCTGAAGTGCGGCTTTCCCATTCGCCTGCCCATTGCTACACGTTTGAAACCTGCCGTCCAGACACTCAAGTGCCGGCCACGCCGCTTTTTCGTGCAGGTCCAGCTTGCGCAGCAGGGGTGGAAAGTGCTCTCATTCGCGCGGCTGCACGAACCCTCAATGTGCCTTTTCCGCCCAGACCAGCCGCCGATACAAGGTCGAGCGATCGATCCCGAGCGCGCGCGCCGCGGCTGATAGATTGCCCCGGTGCAGCTCAACGGCGCGCCGCATCGCCGCCTCGGTCAAGGCGCCCAGATCGCCCTCGGGAACAGATGCCGCCGCCCCGCGTGTCGGGGCGTGAATGTGATTGGGCAGATCGGACAGGGTCACGGTCCGTCCGGGGCCCGCCAATGCCGCCGTGGTCTTGAGGCAGTTGACCAGTTCGCGGAAATTGCCCGGCCAGTCATGGCTCTCGAGCCGGTCCAGAACGGTTTTGGGCAATGGACCATTGTCCGCATTGGTGCCGGTCCACAATGCCTCGATCAGCGCCCGCCGGTTCGCCAGTTCGGAGATTGAAGGCAGCCGGACAGTGAACTGGGCGATGCGGAAATAAAGATCGGATCGAAACTGCCCGGTCTCCACCATGGCGCGCAGATCACGGTTGGTTGCGCAAATCGCCACGAAGTCGGCTTTACGCGCTTGCCCGCTGCCGAGCGGAGCCACTTCCTTGTCCTGTAAAACCCGCAGCAGCCGCGACTGCAGCGCCAGTGGCATGTCGCCGATTTCGTCGAGAAACAATATCCCGCCCTCGGCCTGTTGCACCAATCCCTTCGCGCCGCCTTTGCGGGCTCCGGTAAAGGCGCCGGCCTCATAGCCGAACAATTCGGACTCGATCAGGCTTTCGGGGAGCGCCGCGCAATTGACCGCCACGAATGGTTTGCCGTCTCGGCTGGATCGCTTGGCCAGATGGCGTGCGAACACTTCCTTGCCCGTGCCGGTCGCTCCGGTGATCAGGACAGGGATATCGGCTTCGATCAGCCGCAGCGCCTTGTCGAGCGCGATTGTCGCCTCTTCAGTCAAATATGGCGCGGCGTCCCGCACCACGGCGCCCGTTGCATAAAGCTTGTGTCCAGCCTTTTCATCGGGCCTCTGAATGCTCGCGGCAAAGCTGTCGCCCGATACGCCGCGCAACTTTTCTTCCAGGACATCGAACAGGTCGCCACGACGGGTCTTGCGGAACGATAGGCGCTCGAGCCGCAACAGGTTCAGGGCTCGCCGATTGCCCGCTACAAGCTGCTCGCCATCGAACACCAGCACACCCTCGCGGGGTGTCCCCAGCATATCGGCGGCCTTGTGAAAGCGCACAATGGTCTTGCCCTCAAAGCCCTTGGCGAAGAAGCGGTGTTCAATCTGTTCCACCGCCAGCCGCACCAGCCCCAAGGCATGAGTATGTTCGGTTGACGCGTGACCGGACATGTCCAGCACCCCGGCCAGCTTGCCGAACGGATCGAAAATGGGCGACGCCGCGCAATGGAGAATTTCATGCGGCTCGTAAAAGTGTTCGGCGCCATGCACCGCTATGGCCCGCCGTTCCGCCAGTGCCGTACCGATAGCATTGGTGCCGGTGGATTGCTCGGTCCAGGCGACGCCCGGTTGCAAAGCGACGCGTGCCGCCTCACCGGCAAATTCCGAATTGCCGACCACGTCGAGCAATGTCCCGCTCGCGTCGGTCAGGATGACCACGCTGGACGTATGCTTGGCTTCGGCACGCAAGGTCGACAGTTCGGGGCGGCTCATGAGCCGCAGCGCTTCGTTCTGTTGCTGCAATTGGCGCAGTTCGGCGGCAGTCATGGGCTCGGCGCTGAACCGGTCGCCAACGTCCAGGCCCTGTTCGGCGCAGCGCTGCCACGATCTGAGGATCGGCGCTGGCACTAGGCCTTCAGGCAGCGTCTGCCCGGAGAAGAATTTTTCTCGCGCCCGCGCAAGTGATAGATCAGACGATATATCCATTCCAATCCTCCACCTCAGATGTGGCAGTTTGCAACAAGTGTTGCATCTCCCATCGTCTCTGATTGTTGCAAAGTGTTGCACCACGGATCGGGGTCGTAAAGCAAAACCCGCGTCACCAAGACTTGCGCTTTAAAATCAAGCCCTTGGCTGAACTGGCACGCCCATTGCTGATGAGGCTTCCATTCAAGAACCAAGGGAGGAAGCCTTGAACAAACCCGAATTTATTGGCCAGCGCACTAAGTCACCCTACAAGGCCAAATACGGCAACTATATCGGCGGACAATGGGTGGACGCCGCCGATGGCGAAACCTTTGACAACACTTCTCCCGTCACCGGTCAGGTGATTTGTGAAGTCGCCCGCGGCAAGGCCGCCGATATTGAGCGTGCACTCGACGCGGCCCACAAGGCCGCTCCGGCCTGGGGTCGCACGTCACCGGCAGAGCGCGCATTGATGCTCAATCGCATAGCCGATCGCATGGAGGAAAACCTCGATCTCATCGCTCTCGCCGAAACCTGGGACAATGGCAAGCCGATCCGAGAAACCAAGGCCGCCGACATTCCCCTGGCCATCGACCATTTCCGCTATTTCGCCGGCGCCATTCGCGCCCAGGAAGGCAGCATCTCCGAGCTCGATCACGACACCGTCGCCTATCACTTCCACGAGCCCTTGGGCGTGGTCGGTCAAATCATTCCTTGGAACTTCCCCATCCTTATGGCGGTTTGGAAACTCGCCCCGGCTCTGGCCGCAGGCAATGCCGTCGTACTCAAGCCCGCCGAGCAGACCCCGGCCTCCATCCTCTTGCTCATGGAGTTGATTGAGGACCTGATCCCGCCCGGCGTCGTCAACATCGTCAATGGCTTTGGCCTTGAAGCGGGCAAGCCGCTGGCCTCGTCCAATCGCATCGCCAAGATCGCCTTTACCGGCGAGACCACGACAGGCCGGCTGATCATGCAATATGCCAGCCAGAACCTCATCCCGGTTACGCTCGAACTGGGCGGCAAGTCGCCCAACATCTTCTTCAAGGATGTGCTCGAGGAAGACGATGACTTCTTCGACAAGGCGCTTGAGGGCTTTACCATGTTCGCCCTCAACCAGGGCGAAGTCTGCACCTGCCCCAGCCGCGCCCTGATCCAGGAAAGCATCTATGACCGCTTCATGGAACGGGCGATCAAGCGCGTTGAGGCGATCAAGCAGGGTTCACCCTTGGACGATGCAACCATGATCGGCGCGCAGGCCTCATCCGAGCAATTGGAAAAGATCCTGTCCTATCTCGATATCGGCCGTCAGGAAGGCGCCAAGGTGCTGACGGGTGGCGAGCGCAATATGCTCGAAGGCGAATTGGCCGGTGGCTATTACGTCAAACCGACCGTCTTTGCCGGCAACAACAAGATGCGCATCTTCCAGGAAGAAATCTTCGGCCCGGTGGTCTCGGTCACCACCTTCAAGGATGAAGATGAAGCGCTCGCCATTGCCAATGACACGCTTTACGGCCTTGGCGCCGGCGTCTGGACCCGCAACGCCAACCGCGCCTACCGCTTCGGTCGCGGCATCCAGGCGGGACGTGTCTGGACCAATTGCTACCACGCCTATCCGGCTCACGCGGCCTTTGGTGGTTACAAGCAGTCCGGCATCGGTCGCGAAAACCACCGCATGATGCTCGATCATTACCAACAAACCAAGAATATGCTGGTCAGCTACAGCCCCAAAAAGCTCGGGTTCTTCTAAGCCGCGCTCCTCCCGTAGCGCAGCGCCCGGGGCCGACCTCCCCCGGGCGCACATCTCCATTCCGGCCTGTCGCCCGAGACACCAACCCCGTCTCTCCCCCATTGGCGTTGCAGGCCGGAATGGCCCTTCTTCCCAGGGAGTCTGTCATGACCAATCCCGTGCCACGTGTCATCGCCACCGATGCTGCTCTCGCCCTCATCAGCCAGATCACCGCGCGCCATGGCGATATCCTATTTCACCAGTCAGGCGGCTGTTGCGATGGCTCTTCGCCCATGTGCTATCCCAAAGACGATTTCATCATCGGCGACCGCGATGTGAAAATGGGCGAGATCGGCGGTTTTCCTTTCTACATGTCGCCCAGCCAGTTCGACTACTGGCAGCACACCCAGCTCATCATCGATGCTATTCCCGGTCGCGGCGGCATGTTCAGTCTGGATAACGGCACGGAACAGCGGTTTCTGACCCGGTCGCGCGTTTTCACCGATCAGGAGCATGCAAACCGGGCACCAACCAGCGTTGGAGTGGGGTAGAAAACTGGTCATCCCAAATACACGGCGCCGCCCTCGGATCCAGTCCGAGGGCGGCCCGGTGTTCGATGAGGGCGAGGCCTTCCGAACCCATTTCCCACCTCCCGCCCTTGGCCTGGTCGCACCCCGTCGTTAGTCTCCCCGTCAAAGGGAGTCGCGCCGCTATGACCATCGAAATTCTCCAAACCCAGCCTCTGCTGGCCTCCTGTGAAGAGGCCCTGTCGGCGCGTTACGTCGTCCACAAACTCCACGATATGTCCGACAAAGCTGGCTGGCTGGCCGAGAATGGCGCGCGCATCCGCGCCCATGCCGGCTCGGGCGTGCGGGCCGATTTGATGGATGCGCTGCCCAATCTGGAAATCATCGCCAGTTTCGGCGTCGGTTACGACAATATCGACATTGCCGCCGCCAAGGCCCGCAATATCCGTGTCACCAACACGCCCGACGTCCTCAATGATGCGGTCGCCGAATTGACCATCGGCTTGATGATCTCCCTCGCCCGGCGCATTCCGCAATCGGACCAGTTCGTCCGCCAGGGCAAATGGCCCAATGCCAATTTTGGCCTCTTCTCCGAATTGACCGGCAAGACGGTGGGCATTCTCGGGCTTGGCCGCATCGGCAAGGAAATTGCCACCCGTGCCCAGGCCATGAAAATGCGCGTGGTCTATTATGGCCGGCATCACCAGAAGGCCATGCCCCATATTTACTATGACAATCTCGAGGATATGGCTCGCGACAGTGACTGGCTGGTGGTCATCGCGCCCGGCGGCAAGGGCACCGAGGGGATTGTGTCGCGAAAAGTGCTGGAGGCCCTGGGCCCCAAAGGCTGCGTGGTCAATGTGGCGCGCGGCACGCTCATTGATGAAAAAGCCATGGTGGAGCTGCTGCAAAATGGCGGCCTGGGCGGCGCGGCGCTCGATGTCTTTGAAAACGAGCCGCAGGTCCCCGCCGCATTGTTCGATCTCGACAATGTCGTGCTTTCGCCCCACCAGGGCAGCGCCACTCACCAGACGCGCGACGCCATGGGCGCATTGCTGGTCGCCAATCTCGAACGGCATTTCGCCGGCGAGCCGCTGATTTCAGCGGTGGTTTAGCCTTCTATTCTTCCCCCCATCGGGGCAGAAGAATAGACAGCGTTCGCCTTGCACTCACTCCAGGTCCACCTGGCTGATCGTGCCCGCCGCGTGGATGCAGACAATATCGAGCCGGTCCGGCCCCAGATTGGTGAACTTATGGGGGGTATTGGCCGGTGCAATGGCTATGTCGCCCGGCCCGACCTCGAAGCGTTCCTCGCCGATAATGACTTCGGCCCGGCCGCGCCGCACCACCCAGGTTTCCGGGTAGGGATGGACATGCAGCACCGGACCTTGTCCGGGCTCATTGTCCACCGCGAAAAAGGAAATCGGCGTGTCATAGGCCGCTCCTTCGAATTTGATAGTCCGGCTTTTCGACTTCGGCCGGTCGGCAGCGCGCAGGATATGGGTCATGAAATGTCTCCTTTGCGACATGACGGGCGGCCAGGGCCGCTTTCGACATCATGCTGTCTCGACCATGTAGATGCCATGTGGCTCACCATCGAGTGTAATGGTTTCAATCAATTGCCAATCCTCGGCCTCGAACAGATGCCTGGCATGAGCGCTCAAGGCGAAAAGCCGGCCAAAACCGAGCTTGCGGGCCTCCACTATCGCGCGGTTGAGCAGGCTTCTAGCCACGCCGCGGCGGCGGCACGCCGGGTCGACCAGCAGCCCGCCAATCCATGGCCTGCGGTCGGTGACCAGTTCGCCACTCGTCTCGGTCAGCGCACAGGTGCCCGCCAGCCCTCCGTCGAGATGGGCGACAATCCCGAGCGGCAGCCGGTCGCGCACCGATCTTTGTTCCAGGTCGTGCCGCGCCGAAGCCTGCCCCGTCCCGTACCAGTCCGCCCATTCCCGTTCCATCAGCCGGGTCAGGGGCGCAATCAGGTCCGCGCGATCGGCCAGTAAATCTGTTGAAATCGTCATCCTCTCGCCACGCGCAGATTAGAGCTGCATTCTCTCCGATTAACACCGCGCCCGGAACCCGGTAATTTCGGCCCATCTTTGATAGGGTCCCCTTGGGCCCAAGGAGCGGTTTGATGAGTGATTGGTGGCGCGGCGGAGTGATCTATCAGGTTTATCCGCGCTCGTTTCAGGACAGCAATGGCGACGGGATAGGGGACCTGCCCGGCATTATCGACCGGCTCGATCACATTGCCGGCCTTGGCGTGGACTGTATCTGGCTTTCGCCCATCACCCAGTCGCCCCAGGCCGATATGGGCTATGACGTCTCCGACTATGTCGAGGTCGATCCGCTTTTCGGCTCTTTGCAGGACTTTGATCTCCTGATCGAGCGCGCCCATGCCCTGGGCCTCAAGGTCATTATGGACCAGGTCGTCAGCCACACCTCCGACCAGCATCCCTGGTTCCGCGAATCCTGCCTGTCAAAGGACAATGCCAAGGCCGATTGGTATGTCTGGGCCGATGCCAGGCCAGACGGCTCCCCGCCCAATAACTGGCTCTCGGTCTTTGGCGGCTCGGCTTGGGAATGGCATACTGCGCGCAAGCAATATTACCTGCACAATTTCCTGACCTCACAGCCGGATCTCAATTACCACAATCCCGCCGTTCAGGATGCGGTGCTCGAAGTCATGCGCTTCTGGCTCGAGCGCGGGCTCGATGGCTTCCGGCTCGACACGGTCAATTACTATTTCCACGACGCCAAACTGCGCTCCAATCCGCCGCTCAAATCCTTGAAGGGCCAGCCGGCGACCAATCCCTATGACATGCAGAGCCACAAATTCTCCAAGAGCCAGCCGGAAAATGTCGGCTGGCTGAGAAAGGTGCGCAAGCTTCTCGACCAATATCCCGGTGCCACCACCGTGGGCGAAGTCGGCGACGACGAGCGTGGCCTGGAATTGATGAAGCAATATACCTCCGGCACCGACCTGCTGCACCAATGCTATTCTTTTGATTTTCTGGGCCCCAAATTCACCGCCAAGCACTTCCGCTCCAAGGTGGAGGCCTTCTTTGCCGGCGGGGAGACCGGCTGGCCCTGTTGGAGTTTCTCCAACCACGACGTCATTCGCCATGTGACGCGCTGGGCGCCGCATAGCGTCAATCCGGCCGATCTCTCCCGCCAGGCCGCGGCGCTGGCCCTCACGCTCAAAGGCTCGGTGGGTCTCTATCAGGGTGAGGAGCTGGGCCTGCCCGAGGCCGATATTCTCTACGAGGAGTTGACCGATCCGCGCGGCATGCGCTTCTGGCCCGAGGATAAGGGACGCGACGGCTGCCGCACGCCCATGCCCTGGCAGCATCACCTGGCTCATGCCGGCTTCACCAGCGGCACGCCCTGGTTGCCCGTCAAGCATGCCCAGTCCGCTCTCAGCGTCGACCTGCAGGACAAGGATCCGCATTCAACGCTGAATTACTACCGCGCCATTCTGGCCTGGCGCAAAAGCCATCCCGCCCTGGTCACCGGAGATATCCGTTTCTTCAAATGCGACGAGCCGGTCCTCGCCTTCTCGCGCTCCGCCGGAAACAAGGACCTGATCTGCGTGTTCAATTTGTCGGCCCAAGACCGCGTCGTGAAGCTCTCCAAGGTCGAGTTGACGCTGGAGCCTGTCAGCCACAATGCCCGATTGGATGGTGCCAGTCTCAAGCTCGGCCCCAATGGCTTCGCCATTCTCCCCGCCCCGGCTGGAGAGGGCAAAGTCAGCTTCAAGGCCCGCTAACCTTGGTTGAATGAATATCGTCCCGGGGAAAACTCCGGGACGGCGCCTCACATATAGACCCGCTCGAAGCTGTCGGGGTGGAAGAACTGCATTTCCTCTCCACCGCCGGGCTTGCGCACAAAGGCGCGGATGCAGCCGCCCCACATTTCAGCCGAGGTGGCATCAACGCCAAGGCGCCGCAGCGTCATCAGGTTGAACTCGTTCTTCTCGCTTTCAGTGAAGCTGCCGCCGATATTGACGCCGAAGGAAATGCTGACGCCCGGCCGGGACACCTGACACTGGACGGTGGAGGCCTGCGCGCCCCCTGCAAGTGCCAGCGTGAGCATGAGGGCAATGCCGGTTCGGATCATCTTCGGGTCTCCTTTTGGGCAAGTTTCACCGCAAATTGTGGCTGCCTTGCGTCCGTTTTTCCTGCCAACGGATCAGCATGACCACCGCCGGTATCGCAAAGCTCAGCATCAATAGCCGGATGACATGGTGGGCGGCGATGAAGGCCGTGTCATAGCCTAGCGCAATGCCCAGCGCGCCCATGCCCTCAAGGGCGCCGGGCGACAGCGCCAGCCAGATTTGCCCGAACGGCATATCCACCAATTGCGTCACCACCAGCGCCACCATGGTCACGATGCTGACGGTCATGGCCGTGGCGATCAGCCCACCGGTCGCGGCGGCCATGAATTCGCGTCTCGTGATGCCGACAAAACGCGACCCGATCAGCGCCCCGGTCAGTACGAATGTGCAGATCACCAGCGGTACGGGCATGGCCTGTGTATAAAGGCCACCCAGTTTGGCTGCCGTAGCCATTGCCATGGCGCCGAGGACCATGCCGGCGGGCACTTTGAGCCCCATGAACACCAACCCCATGACCACGCAGCCTGCCGCCAGAACCAGCAATTGCAGCGGGTTGAGAAAGGCCGAAGCGGCTTGCGTCGCAAAATGATCGATCGGCAGGAAAACCGCGCCGATCGGGACGGCAATGGTCAGCATCAGGATGCGGATCACCTGGATGATCACGATCTGCCGCGCATTGCCCACGCCGGTGGCGGCAATCCCCATCACGAAGGACAAATGTCCTGGAAACGAGCTGAGATAGGCGGTGCCGGCATCGAGTTTGAAAATCTTGGTCAGCATCCAGCCGGTCGTGGCGATAATGATCACCAGTTCGATGGCCAGTGCGGTGAGCGAAATGGGCCAGCTTCCCAGCAATCGCAGGCTGTCCGGCGCAACACTGGCGCCCATGGACATGCCGATCAGCACGAAGGCTACATTGCGCAGCCCCTCCGGCATGGTCACCGGCGCACCCAGCATGGCGGTAATAGTGACAGCCAGCGCGCCGCCCATCAGCCAGCCTGCCGGCAGCCCGAGCAACATGGCCAGGCCTCCACCCGCCGCGGAAATGACGAGGGTAAGCAGGACGGCCGGGACATCGGAACGGATATTCAGCGGAAAGGGCATGACGGCTGAGGCCTTACCCCATCCCGATCCAGGGCAAAAGATTGATCGCAAGGATCAATATGGGCGCCCGGCCCCCGATGCCCGCCCCGCTGGGGCGGGACGCACCGGAATATCGAAATGCATCACATCTTCGCGGGTGCCCAGCTTGGTATAGAGCGCAACGGCGGGCTCATCGACATAGTCGGCCTGCACATAGACCACCCAGGCGCCTCTTTGGGATGCAATATCGCATAGCTGCCCGATCAGTTCGGTGGCGATGCCCTTGCGTCTTTGGGCTGCCGAAACGGCCAGATCGTAGATATAGACCTCGGCGCGTTCGCTTTCGAATTTGGACAGTTCATAGGCCACCAACGCGCCGATAACGGCGCCAGCCTCGATCGCCATCAGCGCGTGAACCGTCTCCTTTGCGAGGAGCTCTCGCACATAACGATCGCTGGGCGGCGTGGCCAGGTAAGTCGTCTCGTCCTCGAAGACCTCCGCAAACAGGCCGTTCATCTGCCGGAACAGACCGATATCGTCCGGTCCCAGCCGCTTGATCTGCCAGTTGCTCATCGATACCTCCTTTATCCTGCGTCGGCGGGCAGCGCCTTTTCCACCAGTCGCACCCAATAGCTCACGCCCACCGGAATGGCCTCGTCATTGAAGTCATATGTGTCGGTGTGCAGCTCGGTCGAGTCGCCATTGCCCAGGAAGATATAGGCCCCGGGGCGCTCGTTGAGCATGAAGGAAAAATCTTCGCCGCCCATTGAGGGCGCAGCGTCCGCATCCACTCTTTCAGGGCCGACGATCTCGCGCGCCACTGATGCAGCAAAATCGGTCTGCGCCGGGGCATTGACCGTCACCGGATAGCCGCGCGCATAGCGCATGCTGGCCTCCGCGCCGAAGCTCTGGGCAAATTGCGGCACGAATTCATTGAGCCGCGCTTCGATGAAATCCTGCACATCGCCATCGAGCGTGCGCACGGTGCCGGTGATCTTGGCGGTGCGGGAAATGACATTGTCGGCCTCCCCGGCCTCGACCATGGTCACGCTGAGCACCGCGCTCTCCAGCGGATCGAGATTGCGCGACACGATGGTCTGCAGCGCCGTCACCATCTGGGCGGCCACGATAATCGGGTCGACGGTCACATGGGGCCGGGCCGCATGGCCGCCCCTGCCGGTAATATCGATATAGAACCGGTCCGTGGCCGCCATGATGCCACCGGCGCGAATGCCGAATGTGCCCACTGCCATGCCCGGCCAATTGTGCATGCCATAGACTTCGGCAATGTCGAACCTGTCCATCAGCCCGTCGTCCAGCATCACCTTGCCGCCGCCGCCGCCCTCTTCGGCCGGCTGAAAGATCAACGCCACCCGCCCGTCGAAATTGCGGGTCTCGGCAAGGTATTTCGCCGCGCCCAGCAGCATGGCGGTATGCCCGTCATGGCCGCAGGCATGCATCTTTCCCGCGACCGTGGAGGCATGCGGCAGCCCGGTTTTTTCGGTCATGGGCAGGGCGTCCATATCGGCTCGCAGGCCAATGGTCCTGCCGCCCTTTCCGCGGCCGTTGATAACCGCGACAACGCCTGTCTGGCCGATCCCGGTCACCACCTCGTCGCAGCCGAACGCCCGCAATTTGTCCGCAACGATACCCGCCGTCCGGTGCACATCGAACAGCACTTCGGGATGGGCGTGAAAATCTTTGCGCCAGGCGGCAATTTCGGGCTGGAATTCGGCAATGCGATTGAGAACAGGCATTCAATAATCCGGGGTCGGGAGGGGCAGGACAATGTTTCTGCCCTTTTCATGCGCGTCAACCTTAGCTGATTTGGGCGGGTATGGGCAGGCGGTCCCCCTGCGGCACCTGCGCCCGCCGGTACCGCTTTCCAATCTTTCGTTTCAGACCGAACCGAATTTCCCCCTCTGCGCCTTGCCCCGGCGGGCCGATTTTGCGATTTGAGGCGCCATGACCGGGTCTTGCCCAGAAAAAGGTTGGCTATGAAAATCCTCGTCGCCGTCAAGCGCGTGGTTGACCACAATGTCCGCATCCGGGTCCGGCCCGACGGCTCGGGCGTTGAGACCAATGGCGTGCGCATGTCCATGAACCCCTTCTGCAAGCATGCCGTGGAAGCGGCCGTGCAATTGGCCGAAGCCGGTTCGGCCGATGAAGTCGTGATCGTGTCCATTGGTCCAAAAGCGGCTAATGACGTCATTCTGACCGCTCTGGCCATGGGCGCCCATCGCGGCATTCTGGTGGAAAGCGATCAGTCGCTTGAAACTCTGGTTATCGCCAAGCTTCTGGCCAGGATCGTCGATGAGGAACAGCCCGATCTGGTGCTGCTCGGCAAGCAGGCGGTGGACGACGACAGCAATCATGTCGGCCAGATGCTGGCGGCCCTGACCGATCGTCCTCAGGCCACCTTTGCGTCCGAAATCAAGCTCGATGGCAATGCGCTCGAAGTTACCCGCGAGGTCGATTCGGGCCGCGAAACCATTGCCCTGCCGCTGCCCGCCATTGTCACCGCCGATTTGCGGCTCAATACCCCCCGCAACGCGGCCCTGCCCATGGTCATGAAGGCTCGTTCCAAGCCCCTGGCCGTCCGTCCGGTCGCCGAATTCGGGGTTGATCTGACGCCGCGTCTCAAGGTCGAGCAGGTTGCGTCGCCGCCCGAGCGCGCCGCCGGCAAAAGGGTCAATTCCGTTGCCGAGCTCGCCACCGCCATCGCTGCCGACATCAACGAGATGGAGGCGATCTGATGAGCGTTCTGGTTCTCGCCGAGCTCGATAATGGCGCTCTGTCGGCGTCCACCGCCCGGATCGTCGCTGCAGCATCCCAACTCGGTCCGGTCGATCTCCTGGTCCCCGGGCCCGCCGCCGCCGCCGATCAGGCCGCGACAATTGCCGGCATTGCCAAGGTCATTCACGCCAAAGAGGTCGTGCTGGCAGACGGCCTAGCCAATCTGCTCGCCGGACTGGCCGAGCCCTACACGGTCATCGCGGCCGCCGCCTCGACCACCGGCAAGGACGTCATGCCGCGCCTGGCCGCCAAGCTCGACATCCAGCCTGTCACCGATATCGTCGCCATCGAGGCGCCCAACCGCTTCGTGCGGCCCGTCTATGCCGGCAATGCGCTCGAAACCGTCACCGACGGCCAGGCAAAGCATGTCCTGACCTTCCGCGCCTCGGCCTTCCGCCCGGCTGCCTCGGGCAATGCCGCACCCATCCAGCCGCTGGACGCCCAAATCGCCTCGGCGGCCCGCTTCATCGCCGCCCATCGCACCCAAAGCGACATTCCCGATCTTTCTACCGCGCAGATCGTTGTCGGTGGCGGTGTTTCGGTCGGATCGGCCGAAGGCTTCAAGCTTGTCGAACAGCTCGGCCATGTGCTGGGCGCGGCCATTGGCGCCACCCGCGCCGCAGTCGATGCGGGCTACGCACCCAATGACTGGCAGGTTGGCCAGACCGGCAAGATCATCGCGCCGGACCTCTATATCGCCGTGGGCATTTCCGGCGCGCTGCAGCATCTGGCCGGCATTCAAGGCGCCAAAAAGATCATCGCCATCAATACCGATCCCGAAGCGCCTATCGTCAAGATCGCCGATCTGGCCCTGATCGGCGATCTTTTCGAGATTCTGCCGCAACTGACCGCCGAATTGGAGAAATCGGGCCTCAAACGCTAGCGTCCGCCAAGGGGTCTTTTCCTCAACTCCAATTGCAAAATGTCATGAGCCGCCTATAAAGGCCGCGCCTTCTCACCGGATCTTCGGAAAAAATGTTCGAAACCCTCTCCAAGGCCCCTGGCGACAAGATTCTGGCGCTCATGGGCGAATATGCTGCCGACCCGCGTCCCACCAAGATCGACCTCGGCGTCGGTGTCTATAAGGACGAAAAAGGCGTGACCCCGGTCATGTCTTCGGTCCGCAAGGCCGAAGAGCGCATGCTTTCGAACCAGAAAACCAAGACCTATCTCGGCATTGCCGGCAATAAGGGCTTCGGCACCGCCGTGCTCGATCTGGTGCTGGCTGGCAGCGTCGATCGCGCCCGTGTCCGCGTCGCCCAGGCGCCCGGCGGCACCGGCTCGCTCTGGGTTTTGATGCAGCTCATCAACCGCGCACGCCCCGGCGCCACCATTCACGTGTCCGATCCCACCTGGGCCAACCACAATCCCATTGCCATCGGCTCCGGTCTCAAGGTCGCCACCTATCCCTATTTCGATCCCGCCACCCGAGCGGTGAAATTTGACGAGATGCTGGCCGCGCTCGACGCGCTCGGCGCGGGCGATGTCGTGCTGCTGCATGGGTGCTGCCACAACCCGACCGGCGCCAATCTGTCCGAGGCGCAATGGGATCAGGTTGCCGCCTCGCTTGCGCGCACCGGTGTCTTGCCGCTTATCGATCTGGCCTATCTCGGTTTCGGCGACGGTATCGAACCCGACGCCTATGGCACCCGCAAGGTGCTCTCTGCCGTTCCCGAAGCGCTCATCGCTTTCTCCGGCTCGAAGAATTTCGGGCTCTATCGCGAACGCATCGGCGCCGCCATTCTCGTCGCCCGCGATGGCGAACAGGCCGATATCACCAATTCCCAGCTTCTCAACATCATTCGCGGAGCTTATTCGCAACCGCCTGACCATGGTGCCGAGATCATCCGCACCATTCTTGAGGACGCCGACCTGCGCGCCGACTGGGAAGCGGAATTGGCACAAATGCGCGGCCGCATGATCACCCTGCGCCAGAAACTGGCCGATGCGATCCGCCAACGCTCCAATTCAAGCGATTTTGACTTCGTCGCCGACCATCGCGGCATGTTTTCGCTTCTCGGCCTTCCGGTTGCGGCGGTCGACCATCTTAAGGCCGAAAACGGGGTCTATATGACCTCCGATAGTCGCATCAATGTTGCCGGCATACCCGAAGATCGCGTCGGTGATCTGGCCGATGCCGTTTTGGCCGCCATACGCTGATCCCAGCGCTTGCGGCGGCCCGCCGGCATGTCTACATCTGGTCTAAGCGCCAGACAGAATTCGAGTTTTTAGGAGGGAACGATGAAGTTCTTCGTCGACACTGCAGATACCGCCGCCATCAAGGAGCTTCACGATACCGGGCTTCTCGATGGTGTGACCACCAACCCCTCGCTGATCGCCAAATCCGGCCGCGACTTCAAGGAAGTCATCGCCGAGATTTGCGGCATCGTGCCGGGCCCCGTCTCGGCCGAAGTGGCAAGCCTGGAATTTGACGGCATGGTCGCCGAGGGCGAAACCCTGGCCAAGATCGCGTCCAACGTGGTCATCAAGCTGCCGCTGACCATGGACGGCCTCAAGGCGACCAAATATTTCAAGGAAAAGGGCGTTAAGACCAATGTCACGCTCTGCTTTGCCGCCAATCAGGCCCTGCTGGCCGCCAAGGCCGGCGCGACCTATATCTCGCCCTTTATCGGCCGCCTGGACGACATCAATCTCGACGGCATGGAGCTGATCGAGAACATCCGCCAGATCTATGACAACTACCAGTTCGAAACCCAGATCCTGGCGGCCTCGATCCGTTCGGCCAACCACGTCACTCAGGCCGCTCTCGCCGGTGCGGACGTAGCCACCATTCCGCCCGATGTCATCAAGAAGCTGGCCCTGCACCCGCTGACCGACAAGGGCATTGAAGGCTTCCTCAAGGATTGGAAGGCCACCGGCCAGTCGATCCTTTAGGCTCCGTCCCTATCGGAAGTCCTCAAGGCGCGCTTGTCGAACCTTGAGACGGAACAAAGACCTCGCCCGTCGACAAGCGCATGGGTGAGGTCTTGCTTTTTCGAGATTTCGCCATGGCCGACACCGACCTTTCTGCCCAGATCAAAAATGCTCTCGCCGAGGTGGAAATCCCCGGCGGCGGCGATCTGGCCAGCTATGGCGGCCTCTCCGACATCATCGTCACGCCCGGAGCCATCGCTTTCGCCATCGCGGTGGCCCCCGGCATGGAGGCGGCCTTCGGCCCGGCCCGCGAAGAGGCGCAAAAGCGCGCCCAGGCCCTTGGCGGGGCGCGCAAGGTCATGGTGTCGCTGACCGCCGAAAAGTCCAATGCCCCCAAATTCGGTCACGGTGGCGCCCAGCCGCAGGGCAAAACGCGGGTCAATGGTGTCAAGCGCATCATCGCCGTTGGCTCCGGCAAGGGCGGCGTCGGCAAATCGACGACGGCCGTCAATATCGCCTTGGCCCTGGCCGCCGAGGGCCTCAAGGTGGGCGTGCTCGATGCCGATCTTTACGGCCCCTCTGTGCCCAAGCTTCTCGGCATCGAGGGCAAGCCGGCCATTCGCGACGATGGCATTTTCACCCCGCACGAGGCCTTCGGCCTCAAGGTCATGTCCATCGGCTCCATGCTGGTACCGGGTCAGGCCGTGGTCTGGCGAGGGCCCATGGCCACCTCCGGCCTGCGCCAGCTCCTGCGCGAAACCGATTGGGGCGGGCTCGATGCGTTGATCATCGACCTGCCGCCCGGCACTGGTGATATCCATATCGCGCTATTCCAGCAGACAATTGTGGATGGCGTCGTCATCGTCTCGACCCCGCAGGACCTGGCGCTGATCGACGCGCAGAAGGCCATCGACATGCTGCGTCGCATGTCCGTGCCCGTGCTCGGTCTGGTCGAGAACATGAGCTATTTCATCGCCCCCGATACCGGCAATCGGTATGACATTTTCGGCACTGGCGGTGCCGAAAAAGCAGCCGCGCGGCTCGAAATTCCCTTCCTCGGTCCGATCCCGCTGGTCATGTCTATTCGCGAGGGCTCCGATGCCGGCACACCGCCGATGTCGGCCGCCCCCGATGGCCCCGAGGCCAATGCCTACCGCCTGATTGCCCATAGGCTAGTGACGAGTCTCTCATGATTCATCTCCCGCAATGTTGAGGCACGTACACCATTTGTATCGATTGCTGAAATCGATTGCATAAGCCGCGCAAGCGATGCTATCGGCCTTCCAACAACAGGCGACAAGCCGCCGCTATGGAGGGGAAATGTTCTCGTTTGACCGCCGCGATTTCGGTGCCGATTTCACTTTTGGCGTCGCCACGGCCGCCTATCAGATTGAAGGCGGGCAGGGCGACGGGCGCGGCTCATCCATCTGGGACACATTCTCGGCCACACCTGGCAATGTGCACAATGGCGATACGGGCCTCAATGCCTGCAACCACTACGAGCTTTGGCCTCAGGATCTCGATCTCATTCGCGACGGCGGCTTTGACGCCTATCGCTTCTCTTTCGCCTGGCCGCGCCTCATTCCCGAGGGCACGGGCGCGATCAATCAGGCAGGTATCGACTTTTACGACCGCCTGATCGACGGCATGCTCGAACGCGGCATCAAGCCCTATGCCACCCTCTATCATTGGGATCTACCCTCGGCGCTGCAGGATCGTGGCGGCTGGATGAACCGCGACATCGCCAATTGGTTCGCCGATTACGCCGCGCTCGTCGCCAGCAAGTTCGGCGATCGGCTTGAAGCCACCGCCACCATCAACGAGCCCTGGTGCGTGGCCTTCCTCAGCCACTTCTTGGGCGTGCACGCCCCCGGCTATCGCGATTTTCGTGCTGCGGCCCGCGCGATGCACCACGTGCTGTTCGCCCATGGCACCGCTATCGATGCCCTGCGTGCGGCCGGGACAAAAAATCTTGGCATCGTGCTCAACCTCGAAAAAGCCGAACCGGCGACCGACAGCGAAGCCGACAAGTCGGCTGCCAATTTCGGTGATGCCTCGTTCAATCGCTGGTATCTCGGCGGCGTACTCAAGGGCCAATATCCCAAGGAAATGACCGATTGGCTGGCGCCCTATCTGCCGGCCAATTACCAGGACGATATGGCCGTGGTGTCCCGCCCGCTCGATTGGCTGGGCATCAACTATTATACCCGTGGTCTCTATACCGCATCGACCCAGCCCGGCCGGCCGGTGGAACAGGTCAAGGGCCCGCTGGAAAAGACCGATATCGGCTGGGAGATTTATCCCCAGGGCCTCACCGATCTGCTGATGCGCGTCGCCAACGACTATACGAAGCTGCCCATCTACGTCACCGAAAACGGCATGGCCGAAGTCGAGGGCGATAACGATCCGCGGCGCGTGAAATACTACGAGGATCACCTCAAGGCCGTGCTCGCCGCCCGCAATGCCGGCGCCGATGTGCGCGGCTATTTTGCCTGGTCGCTGCTCGACAATTACGAATGGGCCGAGGGCTATAACAAGCGCTTCGGTCTGGTGCATGTCGATTACCAGACCCAGAAGCGCACGCCCAAATCCAGCTATCGGGCGTTCCAGGGCCTGTTGCACAATTCCCGTTGATCAGGTCTAAGGTCGGGCTTTCCGTTCAAGAGCCCGACCGTCATGACATCAGAATTCGGCGATCTGCCAGAATCCCTTCTTCGTCTCGACGACGTGCTGCTCAATGGCGGCGATGACGCCATGCTCCTCACCGAGCTGGATGGTTTTCTCTGCGCCATTGCGGTCAGTCCGGGGCCGATTGCCAAATCCGAATATTGGCCCTTTGACTGGGCCGCCGATGAGCGCGGCATGCCATTGCCTGGCTTTGAAGAGTTCGAGGCCTTGGTCGATGCGCGCCTGGTCGATATCGAAACCGAATTGGCCGCCGGCGAATATGGCCCGCTCTATGAGGTGGACGACGACACCGGCGAAATCATCTGGCAGGCCTGGATCGCAGGCTTCCAGCAGGCCATGCTGCTCCGCTATGACGCTTGGGATGCGCTGCTGCGCGACACCGATGATGACGAACGGGGCGAGGCGGCCATGGGGTTGGCCTCCGGCCTGATGCTGTCCGACCCGACCAACCATCCCGACGATACGGCGAGCGACGACGATTGGGCGCAATATGACGCCGCCATGAGCGCCATGCCCGAAGTGCTCGCGCAGGTTGCCGTGCTGCTCTATCGGCTGCACAAGCAGAACTAGAGCGTTTCCAGCAAAAATGGCGACGGTTCTGCTCCTCGGGCCTCGACCCGAGGATCGGAAACGCGACAAACAAAATGCCCTAGGCGACTTCGGGCAGCCGCGCCTCCATCAGGGCCTTGGTCAGTGGATGCTGCGGCTTGGCAAATAGCTGCTCCGGCGTTGCCGCCTCGACAATCCGCCCCTTTTCCATCACCAGCACCCGGTCGGCCATGGCGGCGACCATGTCTAGGTCGTGGCTGATGATGAGATAGGTCAGGCCGTGTTCCGCCCGCAGGCGGGACAGGAGGGCGAGCACCTCGCCGCGCACTGACACATCCAGCGCCGAAACCGGTTCATCCAGCACCAAAAGCCGCGGTCGCGTCACCAGCGCCCGTGCAATGGCCAGTCGTTGCCGCTGCCCGCCCGAAAATTCGTGCGGATAGCGTGCCAGCATGTCCCTGGGCAGTCCCACCGCTTCAATGGCTTCATGCATCCGCGCCTCATGCGCCTGCCGCGACATCTGGCCCAGCAGATGCAGCGGCTCGCCCAAGGACGCCCCGATTGTCATGCGCGGGTCGAAACTGCTGAACGGGTCCTGGAACACCAGCGACATGCCGGCCCGCAGGAGCGGCGGCAGGTCGCGGCCGCGATAGGCGGCGCCGTCGAAAACTAGGCGCCCCCCGCTCACATCGTCCAGACCGACGATCATGCGCGCCAATGTGGTTTTGCCGCAGCCCGAGGGGCCCACAAGCGCCACGCATTCGCCTGTCGCGATTCCGAGGTCCACGGCCTTTACGGCATGTACGGGTGCCTTGCGCCAAAGCCAGAACCCGCCCTGGCGATAGACACGGCTCACAGCCTCCGCCTGCAGGAGCGGCGCCTCATCTGTCTGCTGTGCCGCGGGCGCTATGTCGCGCCGCACCATCCGGCTTGCGGCCAGAAGCTGGCGCGTATAATCCGCCCGCGGGCTCTTAAAGACCGTGTCGGCTTCGCCTTCCTCGACCACTTGCCCGGCGCGCATCACCACGACATGTGTACACAGCGCCGCCACCGCCCTTATGTCATGGCTGATAAAGAGCAAGGTCATGTTCCGGCGTCGGCATACCTCCAGGATCAGATCGAGCACCTTGCGCTGGGTGATGACATCGAGGGCCGAGGTCGGCTCATCCGCGATCATCAGGTCCGGGCGGCTGGCCAGGGCCATGGCGATCATCGCTCTCTGCCTTTGCCCGCCGGAAAGCTGATGTGGATAGCGCCCGCCATGCGCCGGATCCAGCCCCACCTCGTCCAGCAGATCGGGCAGATCCGCCATGTCATCGGCGCCGGCCAGGCCCATCGCCTCCTGGATTTGCGCGCCGACCGTCATCAGCGGATTGAGCGCGGTCATCGGTTCCTGGAACACCATGCCGATGCGCTTACCGCGCAGCCGCGCCATCTCCCGCTCCGCCTGGGGCAGGGGCACGCCGTCGAACCGAACCGCGCCGGAAAGGCGCGCAGCCTCAGGCACCAGCCCGGCAATCGCCAATGCCGTCAGCGATTTGCCCGATCCGCTTTCCCCAATGATGCCGAACCGTTCGCCGGGCGCGATTTGCAGCGACAGCCCCGCCACCGCCAGGTTCTGGCCAAAGGCAATGGTGAGGTCTGTGATATCAACCAGCGCCATGGCTCAGCCCTTCATGTCTGAGGCGCGGGTCCATGGCATCGCGCAATCCGTCTCCGGCAATATTGAGCGCAATGACGATCAAGACGATCGTCAGCCCCGGCACCAGGCTGAGGCTGGGATGGATCAGAAACAGGCTCTGCGCGTCGCGCAGCATCAGCCCCAGGCTCGTCTCGGGCGGCTGTGTTCCCAACCCGATATAGCTCAGGCCCGCCTCGGCCAGAATGCCCAGTGAGAGCTGAATTGTGCCCTGTACGATCAACAGGCTCATAATATTGGGCAGCAAGTGCCGCGCGGCGATGGCGGCGCGTCCCAACCCGGCCAGCCGCGCCGCGGCCACATAGTCCTGCGTCGCGATGGCCAGGGCGCCGCCCCGCGCCACCCGCGCGAAAACCGGAACATTGAATATGCCGATGGCAATGGTGGCATTGGTCGCACCCGGCCCGGCCAGTGTCGCGATCAGAATGGCCACCACAACGGCCGGGAAGGCGAAGGTGAGATCGGAAAGGCGCAACACCAGCCATTCCACCGCGCCGCCCCAGGCCACCGCCGCCAGCCCCAGCGGCACCCCGATCCCCGCCCCGATCACGACCCCGAGCGAGGCGACGACGAAACTGGTCAGCGTGCCGCTCATCACCAGGGAAAGCATGTCGCGTCCCAAATGGTCGGTGCCCAGCCAGTGCTCCGGCCCCGGCGCCATGAAGCGCCGCGCAATAGCGATCTGTTCGATGGGATAGGGCGTCCACCACAGCGAGACGACGCCCAATAGGGCAAAGATCAGGGCCGCAGCCAGGCCTGCCGCGAGACCGGGATGGTGCCGGATCGTCTGCCAGTTCATGCGTCCCGCCCCCTCAGTCGTGGGTCCACCAGGGCGTAGCAGAGATCGGTTACCAGCATGGTGGCCGTGGTCACCACCACCAGCACCATGGTCGCGCCGCCCACCAGCACCAGGTCCCTTTCGGAAATGGCGGTGAAGATCAGCCGCCCCAGCCCGGGCAGGTAGAACACATTCTCCACAATGATCGTACCGGCGATCAGATAAGCGAATTGCAGACCCAATATGGTCAGCACCGGCAATAGGGCATTGCGCACTCCATGCCGCCAGATCGCCTCGCTCTTGGTCATGCCCTTGGCCCGCGCCGTGCGGATGAAATCCTGCTCGGTCACATCGACCAGCGCCGTCCGCATCACCCGCGCCAGGATCGAGGCTTGCGGCAGCGCCAGCGCCAGCCCAGGCAGGATCAGGCCTTTAAGAGCCGCCCCCGCATCCTCGCTCCAGGGCACGAAACCGCCAGTAGGCAGCCAGCGCAGCGTCACCGCAAAGACCAGCGTCAGCAACATGCCGAACCAGAAATTGGGAACTGCAACACCTGTCTGTGCCAGCACCATAAGCGCGGTATCGGTCGCCTTGCCCCGCCGCATCGCGGCCAGAATGCCGATGGGCAGGCCGACGGCCACCGAAACCACCATGGCGATCAGCGAGAGCGGCAGGGTCACCGCCATCCGGTCGGCTATCAGCCCGGCGACGGGCAGTCTCTGAGTGGTGGAAAGGCCGAAATCCCCCGCCAGCATCCCTCCGACCCAGCGCAGGAAACGCATATGCGCAGGCGCATCGAGCCCCATCTGTGTCCGCAGTGCCGCGACCGCCTCGGGTGTGGCATTGATGCCCAGAATGAACCGTGCCGGATCGCCGGGCAGCAGGTCGAGGAGAAGGAAGATGATCAATGCTGCGACAAGCAGCGTTGCGATAAATCCGGCAATGCGGCGGATGAGGAAAAGGGTCATGCGGCTTCGCCTGCATAAGCACGGAGCCGCCCTCGGATCACGTCCGAGGGCGGCGCGGCAATTGTGGCGACGGCGGAGTGGCGCCGGAGCGGATCACTCCACCCAGTGAATATCGCGCAGCACCACGCCTTCCACTGGTGCGTTCTGCCACATGCCTTCGAGCTTGGCGTTCCACACCCCGGTCTGGGCCAGTTCGAACAGATAGCCGTTGACCGCATCCTTGGCGATAATGGTCTGGATGGCCTGCGCCAGCCGCTTGCGCTCCGCCTCGCCAGTCGTGGCGTTGAGCGTCTCATTGAGCGACTGAACTTCAGGATTGTCATAGCCGAAGTAGTAGTCGGGGTTGGCATAGATGCCAATATCGAAGGGCTCGACATGGCTGATGATGGTCAGGTCGAAATCCTTGTTGGCAAACACATCTTCCAGCCATTGTGCCCATTCCATATTGATCAGTTCCAGCCTGATGCCGACCTCGGCGAACTGGCTGGCAATGATCTGCCCCGATAGCCGCGCATAAGCGACCGGCGGCAATTTCAGCGTCGCGGAAAATCCATCCGCATAGCCGGCCTCGGCCAAGAGCGCCTTGGCCTTTTCCACGTCGTGCGGATAGGTGTCGACGAGGTCGAGATAATAGGGATGGTGCGGCGCAAAATGCGTGCCGATAGGCACGCCATAGCCATAGGTGGCGCCATCGATGATTTCCTGCCGGTCCAGCGCATGCGCCATGGCCTGGCGCACCCGCAGATCGGTGAAAGGCTCTTTCCGGTTATTGGTGGACAGGATGGTCTCGCCCTCGGTCGAACCGACAAGCACCTTGAATTGCGGATTGTTCTCAAACACCGCCAGGGCCTCGGTGGCGAAATTATTGGTGCCATCCACATCGCCGGCCAAAAGCGCATTGGTCAGCGTTGCCGTATCGGAAATGAACACATAACTGGCTTTGGTCAGCGCCGGTTTTTCGCCCCAATAGGGACCATATTGCTCCAGCACCACCCGGCTGCCGCGATCCCATTGGATGAAGGCGAAGGGCCCCGTGCCGATCGGCTCGGCGCCATTATTCTCTGCGCTTTCCGGCGCCACGATCACCGCATCGCCCCGCCCGAGATTGAACAGAAACAGTCCATCGGGCCGCGACAGGTTAAATTCCACAGTGGTCGGGTCCACCACGCTCACCGCAGAGATCGGCTCATAGAGCGCCTTTTGCGCGTTGACACTGTCCTCGGCCAGCAATCGCTCGAAGGTGAATTTCACATCTTCGGCGTCAAATGCCGTGCCGTCATGGAAGGTCACGTCCTCGTGCAGGTCAAAGCGATAGGTCAGCCCATCATCGGAAATGGTCCAGCTTTTCGCCAGCCCCGGCTGCACCGCGCCGGTCTGGTCGATCCGCACCAGCCCCTCAAAGACATTTTGATAGACCACCACGTCGATAGCCTCGGCGGTCCCCGCCGTCGGGTCCAGCGCCGGCGGCTCGAGGGCGACCCCGATGCGGATTTCGGTGGGCTGGGCCAGAACCGGGCCTGCTGCCAGCATCAGGCCTGCCGCCGCCAGTGCCAGGGTCTTGCGCGCAATCATGATGGTTCCTCCAAAAGGCCTGTGTCCGGACAACAGATATAGAGAACGCACGGGGCCATGTGTAGCGCGGCTACTCGGCCTCTTCTGCGTCCTCGCTCGCTTCGATCAGCCGCCGTTCATCGACCAGATCGGCGGGAATTTTGAGCGTGAACAGCATGCCCTCTGCACCGGCCGGATCGACCGACAGCGATACCGCATTGACCGCCAGCAAGGAACGGGTCAGCGCCAGGCCCACGCTTGAGCGCACCGGCCGCAAAATCTGTCCTTCGCGTCCCACGCCATCGCGGAACACCACGAAGCGCTCAGCCATGTCGACCGCATTGGCCGATCCGTCGCGTACATGAATGGCAATTGAGCCATCGTCATGCCGTTGCGCCGAGATAACCACCGCGCCGCCCATGGGCGTCTGGTCGATGGCGCTGGCCAAAAGGTTCAACACCGCCTGTGCCAGCGATGCGCGGTCGGCGGTGACGCGCGGCAGCATTTCGGAAATGGCATTGCGCACGATCACCCGCGCGCCATTGGCCTGGTCGCGAATGCGCAGCACGCATTGCTCGAGCAGGCCGGTCATGTCCAGGCTCGCGCGCTGCGGCAGATAGCGGCCATCGCGCAATCGCGCATAATCGTCCAGCTCGTCCACCAGGGCGGCGATTTCCTGGCCCGCCTGCGCAATATCGTCCGCATAGGCGGCGTAGCGCTCATTCTCCAATTCGCCGAAGGCCTTGGAGCGGATAATGTCGGAGAACCCGATAATGGTATTGAGCGGGCGCCGCACGCCACGGCTGATCCGGCCCAATAGCGCCGGATCGATATCGCTGGCCGAGCCGATGCGGGCCGGGGAGATGTCGCGCAGCTTGACCAGCCCGAAATAGCCCGAGACCACGCCGGCCTGCCCTTGGGCAAACAGCAGGATATCGGCTTTGCCGTCTTCCGAACGCAAGGTCAGGCAGGGGCGGGCGGTTTCGGCAAAGCGGGCCGGACGTTCCAGAAATGCTCTCAGGGCAACCGCGTCGTCCCGTGCCACCAGCGCCGATATCGGCCGGCCCGTCATCGGCTTGCCGCCGCTCAGCATGGCAGTGGCCGCCGCGCTGGCCGCGCTCACCATGCCATTGCGATTGGCCTCTAGAAATCCGTCGCCGCGAATATCGGCAAAGGTCTGGGCGAAGGCCTTGACCGCATCCTCGTGGCCGGTGCGCACCTCGGTGGTGCTGGCCGACAGCATCAGGGCAGGGCGGCCATGCCAGGAGATCGATTGCAGCCGCGCCGTAACCGGCACCAGCGTGCCGTCGCGCTGTACCAGATGGTTGACCGGACCGGCCTCTCGTCCTTCGGTCCCCATCACCGGGAATATGGCGCCCAGCCCCGCATGGCGCAGACTCTCCACCGAGTCGTAGCCGACCATTTCGGTAATGGCGCGATTGGCGAACAGCACCTGCTGGTCGCGGAACACCAATATGCCCAGCGGCAAGCGGTTAAGCACCAGCGTTTCGCCGCCCAGATTGACCAACGCGCCCGAATTGCCTGGCGATTGCCCCGCCGGTAAAGCCGGTTCGGCCGGCGCCGCGGCCGATTGGCTGCGCTCGCCCACCCGGTCGTTGAGAATACGCGACAACTCGTCGAAATTGTATCGCGATACCCGCTCGACCTGCTCGGGATCGGGCGGCGGCGGCTCGGTGGCGGTCTGGGCCGGTTCGGCCTCATGCGCGGCGCCCGGCGTAAATCCGCGTCCGGTTATCTTATAGAATTGCGTCGTCAGTGCTTGGACAAGGTCATCGGCCGGTGCCTCCGTCTCCGGCTCCGCCGACTCTTTGGGTGTCTCGACCGGCATGGGCGGCGTATCGTCGGCCTCGGTCAGCGGCGTGTAGAGCGCCTCGTCGTCGGCCAGCTTTTCCACCAGCTCGCTCAGGCGTCGCGATACCCCCCGCAAGTCTTCCTCCGCCCCGTCCGGCGCCGGTCCGGTCTCCTGCGCTTCTTCGGGCGCGTCCTCGTCCAGCGCCTGGTCTTCGGCCACAGCCGCAATCGCCTCGAAAATGCTCGTCACTTCCGCGGGCGCCGCTGCCGCGCTGTCCGCCTCCTGCTCGTCCAGGGCGTCGGACCAGTGTTCGGGATCGTCGGTGCCCGCCGGCGGCTGGTGCGGCTCAGCCGGCGCATAGGCGGTTTCGGCATCGCCTTCCTGCCAGCTCTGCAGCTCGCGTAAATAGGCGGCGTCCTCGGCAATGGGCGCCGCTGTGCCCTCGGGCGCCACGGCCTCCTGTGCCATTGCGGCACTATCGCCCGGTTCGGCGTCGGTCTTCTCCGCTAGCTCGGCGGCCGGCAGTTGCGCGCTCTCGGCCTGCGCGGCCTCCAGCACGTCCGGCGCGATCGGGTCGACGCCCACGATCAGCAGCACCGCTTCATGGTCCTCCCAATTGAGCGGTGTGGTGGCGCAGGTGGCCGATAGCGGCTTTTCTCCGGCCAGAAACTGAATACGGGCAAGGCTGGTGCGTCCCATCGAGCCCAGGCGGATGATCCGTGCGACCTGCCCCTTGATCGGTGCTGCGGGCGCCGCGCGCTTGAGACCATGTTTCTTGACCTTGGCATGGAACAGCGCGGCGGCGGCATTGGACCAGATCAGGCGTTGGCCATCCTGCGACCAGAGCCAGGCCGGGCGTGAATCATCCTCATGCTGCTGCACGCGGCGCGCATCGGGCAAATTGTTCCAGCGGTCATCCATGGACTGCCTTTGTCTGGTCGCGACCTCGTTGGCTTGTGCCATTCCGGCACAAATGTCCGAGGTTCCTTAAGTGTTCTTCAATATAGTGCGGCGCGGAGCGAATCCAGCCCGGCCGCTCGCCCCTGATCGAACTCTGGGACAATGGTTAAGTGCCCTTTCCTAAGGATTGGTCACGCCAGCTCACATAAATTGCTGGCGCGGCCGCCATTTTATGGCTCTGTCCACAGGTCAAAATCGGTGCTTGTCATCAGGGCGATCTCGACCTATGTTCCGCCCGCTTTCGGATGCCGCCCTCGGGCAGCGCTCCGTTGCGGGTCCTGCCGCCTTAGCTCAGTTGGTTAGAGCGCTAGATTGTGGATCTAGAGGTCCTCCGTTCAATCCGGAGAGGCGGTACCACCCACCCACTCCCTTTATTCGTGGCGTGTCCGGACATGGCCTTACTGCGCCAACCGCAGAGCCGACAATTCATTGGCAATGTCTTGGAAGGTCCCCTTGAGCTCGCTTGCGGAGTTGGGGAATTTGGCATCCGCGGCGCTGGTCGCGCAGTTCTTGAGCATCGTGCGGACCGTTTCGGGCGTGCTTTGCGACACGGAATCGGTCGCCAGGCCAATCGTGTAGACGCTGATGCCCGCAGCCTTGGCATTGATGCAGCTATCGAGCGTACGCTGGTTCATCTCGGTTACCAATACGCTGTTGTCCACATTGCTTGGATTGCCCATGCGCGGAATGTTGCCGCCACTGCTCGTGGTGGTCGAGCTATTGTTTGAATTGTACTGGAATCCATAGGCCGAATGGTAGCAATTGCCATTCAGGCTTGCCTGCGTGCCGCAGTTGTAGTGATAGGCCGTGTTCTCGCCATCGGTCATGACGATCATGACCTTGCTTGTGGCCTCGTCATAAGGGGCGCCCTCGCTAAAGGGTGCGGTTGGCGACAAGGCGCGGAACCCCCACACAACCCCGGTGTGAATATTGGTGCCGCCCTGGGCCTGCATGCCATTGATAGTGCTGATCACCGTGGCCGGATTGGTGGTCAGCGGCAGGATTGCGGTGCGCGTGCAATCCGCATTCGGTCCCCAGGAGTAGCCTGTCGAACCCACTCCCGCGTAATACTTGCATACACGCTCCTGCAATTCGCGATAGCTCAACCCGGTCGGAATGAAGCTGCCGGTGCACCAGCCATTGCGCGTCTGCTCCCAACTATTGCCGGTCCAGTTCGAATAGCTCGGATTGCGGCAGGCGCAGCCTTCGGGAAGCTTGCCATAGATGCCCTTGGGAAACAGCGCCGTGCTGAGGAAGTTTTCCGGACCTTTAGGCTTGCTGCTGATGATCGTGGGACTGCTCCAGCCCCACCAGCTCGCCGTGCGGCGCTCCACAAAGTCGCAACGGGTTGTTGTCGGGGAGCCCGGCCGATCGCACACGGCGGGGCTGTCCGACAAATAGCTGTTATTGCCCACGCCATCGACCAGGTCCGGCGAAAACAACGGCACGAACAGGGTATTAGCGCCACTGGGCGGGGTATCGTCAGTATCCAGATATTCGGAGGCCGATGAGCCGGTCTTGATGTGGGGACGGGCCACAACGCAGCCGCGCCAGGGTTCGCCCGTCGCATTGAACAGGTCCCACGAGGTCGGCATCGAATAACCCGGCAGCGACAACAGGCCGGTCGTGTCGTCGTCATCATTGTCCATATTGTCGTCGGCAATGGCGGCGTTGTTGAACCGGTCCATCCAGCTCGCATTGGCATTACTGGTGCCCACATTCACAAACATGGTGAAGGGCACGATGCCGATCTTGACGTCTTCCACCAGCTTTGCGCCGGGCGCCGGGACACAGGTATTTCCGCTGTCCACGGTCTCCGAATACATCAGGATATTGGTCGCGCATTTGGCTGCCGCGACCAGATTGGTCATGCGGCTTTCGTTGGCCATCGAGCCGGAATTGTCCAGCACCATGATGACTTCCAGCGCCAGCTTCTTCCTTGTGGCCTCTGCCACCACGCTCGCGCTGAGTTCGGGAACGCCCACCAGCGAAACGAATATCGTGGGCATGGTGAACCGGGCCTGCAGATAGAGCGAGCCATCGGTGGTATTGGCGACGGCCTGGGAAATCGCGATGCTATCGACGATTCTGGGGTCGGCGACGCGCTCCCTGACCATGGCCAGGGCCGCGGCCTTTACATTGGCCTCGCTATAGGTCGGCTTGAAAATCTCCGGCTGCAGGGCCAGCGCCGCCGCGTCCAGCGCCACCTGCGCGCGCTGCCTGGTCTGTTCCAGGGTCACATAGTCCACCGTCGCGCCGCCCAGGGCGATGAGCACAATGGCCATGAGCCCGAACAGAACGGCGAAGACGCCGCTCTCATCCCTGGCAAATCGCCGCAACAGCGGACCGAAATTAGACATTTATGGCACCTAGCTCGCCTCAGGAACGCGGATGCGTGCACCCTCGCGCAAATCCGTTAGGAAAGCACAACCACCTTGGTGTTTAGCTGTACGCGTCCATACAGATCGATCACATCCTCGTTAGTCATGCGGATGCAGCCCGAAGACACATTCTGACCGATCGACCAGGGCTCATTGGTGCCGTGGATACGGTAGAGCGTTGAACCCAGATAAAGCGCGCGCGCACCCAAGGGATTGTTGAGGCCGCCCGCCATATGCGCGGGCAGGCCCGGCTGGCGCCGGCGCATCTCGTCCGGCGGGGTCCAGCTCGGCCATTCCGCCTTGCGGCTCACCCGGTGGGTGCCGCTCCATTCAAAGCCGTCCCGCGCCACCCCGATGCCATAGCGCAGCGCCCGCCCGTCACCGAGCACGAAATAAAGAAAATGCGTCCGCGTATCGACCACGATCGTGCCGCTGCGTTCAGGAGTGCGATAGGGCACGACCTGCCGCAGATAGACCGGCGAGACATAGGGATTGCCCTGCATTGCCAGCGCGTGGCGCGGTTGCCCCTGGACTATGGTGACCCCCGGTGGCGGCGCAAAGCGCCAGCCAGGACGGAACGTTTCCGCTTGCACGGGCAGCGTTGCACTCAGGAGTGGCAGGCAGGCCAGCGCAACGGCCAGCTTGCGTAGAATGTGAACGGTCATGGCCAGCAGCCCCCAAAGATGCGTTTGGCCGTATTTTCCCCGACAAGCGCAAAGGAGAGGTCAAGCCGCGTGGTTAACCGCGCGTGCGCCTGAAAGGCTAACAAAGCGTTATGCCCCTGCTAGAGCGTGATCAGCAAAAGTTGCAGACTTTTGCGGTTCGATCACGCGACGATACAAGGACTTGGAGCCGCGTGATCAGCAAAAGTTGCAGACTTTTGCGGTTCGATCACGCGACGATACAAGGACTTGGAGCTCCATTTCGATTCAATCGAAATGGATACGGCTCTAGAGAAAGACCGAATCGTCCAGCCTCTCGGCCGGTGGCAGCACCCGCCGCACGGCCATGCCCAACTGCTCGGTGGTAAAGGGCTTGGGCAGGATTTCGTTGATGCCCAACTTGCGGGCGCGGGCCAGATTGTCCTGCGAAGGGTAGGCCGTCATCAGGATAACCGGCATAGTCGATGGCGCGCCGAACCGGCCATCGCGCAATACCTGCATTACGCCGGCCCCGTTCACATCCGGCATGTACCAATCCATCAGCATGAAATGGAAGGGCGTCTGCATGAGCTTGAGAATGGCCTCGCCACCGCCATCGGCCTCTTCCACATTGCTGATGCCCAGCTTTTTCAGGCCCATCGTGCAGATGGCGCGCGCATAGGTGTTGTCGTCCACCACCAGCGCCCGCAATTGTCCCGGAATGATCATGCCGCCTCGCCCCCCGCGCTGCACGGCGCCTCGCCCCTCGAAGCGATCGGAAAATATACGCCGGTCTGCAGATAGCGCTGCTGGATAGCAGCCGTCGCGCGCCTGTCAATCCGGTGAAGTCCGGCAGCGCGCCGAGTCACAGGCTGTGTGTCCGGCCTTGCCATAAAGCTGTGTGCCACGAAGAACTTGACACCCCAGCGCCTCAACCGTGTCCTCAGGGCAACACTTGATGGAATGTGCGACAGACTGCCACATCCATGCTTGCGGCTCACGATGTCGTGAGTTATGCCCCCCTTGTCTGCAAAGCCAAGAGAGGGAGGCGTTTCATGTATAAAACTGTAGCCCGCCACTCGGGGCCAAATTGCCATCACCTCGGTCGAGCCTGATCTCGTCCCATTGACGGTACCTTCGGCCGCATCGCGGCTCGCGGACACCCCCACCACTCAAACCTGAAATGCTGACCCGGCCCCTATTGCGTCCGGATTCCGCCTTTCTCTTCCGTCTTTAACATAGAGGCCGGCAGAGCCATCTGCCGGAACCAGCAATGTCTTCGAACGTGCTCAATGAGCGCAGCGTCGTGCTGCGCCTTGAATTCTCCATTGCCGATGCCGTCCAGCAGCGCGGTCTGGTCCCCGTTGTCGGGGCCGCCATCCGTGCCTGGTGGGCCCAGCGGCCCGTGCGCTATCCCGAGGTGCCCGACTATCTGCGTGCAGATGTCGGCCTGCCGCCGGCGGACGAATATCGCAATCTTTATTCGGTGCCCGCGCAGCTCTGGCAGTTCCACCCGCCGGACCAGGATATCAGGAGATGAATAAGGGCAGCCGGGGTTCGCCCCGGCTGCCGACCTCCGCCATTGTCTCTCAGGCTTTGATCGTCTAAGCAAACGACCGACTTTCCAGGGCGAAGAAATGACCGAAAAAACCAAGCTCATCACGCCCCGCCTGCCGCGCGGGTTCGAAGATCGCAGCCCAGGCGAAATCGCCGCCGTCGGCGCCATGATCGACAAGATCAAGGCCGTGTATGAGAAATATGGCTTCGACCCCGTCGAAACCCCGCTCTTCGAATATACCGAGACCCTGGGCAAATTCCTGCCCGATACCGACCGGCCCAATGCTGGCGTCTTCTCCCTGCAGGACGATGACGAGCAGTGGATGAGCCTGCGCTATGATCTGACCGCGCCGCTCGCCCGCTTCTTTGCCGAAAATTTCGAAACCCTGCCCAAGCCCTACCGCTCCTATCGGCAGGGCTATGTCTTCCGCAACGAAAAGCCCGGCCCCGGCCGCTTCCGTCAGTTCATGCAGTTCGACGCCGACACCGTCGGCGCCCCCGGCCCGGAAGCGGACGCCGAAATGTGCATGATGATGGCTGATGTGATGGATGCGCTCGGCCTCCAGGGCAAGTACGTCGTCCGCGTCAACAACCGCAAGGTGCTGGATGGCGTGCTCGACGCGATCGGTCTGGCAGACGATCCGGCGCGTCGCTTGGTCGTGATGCGGGCAATCGACAAGTTGGATCGCCTAGGGCCTGAGGGCGTCAAGCTCCTATTGGGTGCAGGTCGAAAGGACGAAAGCGGCGACTATACAGAGGGCGCGGGTCTCGACGATGAACAATCCGCATTCATCCTTGGTGTCTTGCATTCAAGCATCGCCGGAGAACGCAACGTCGAGCGCATCGGTGGACCTAAGGGCGGTGAAGCGTTGCGGCCAAACGTTCATTTCCCTCTTAACAGCTATCTGGAACGCGTGAGTTCCTCATTCACTGAGGGACTAGCTGAGCTCAGCAGGATGGCCACTCTGTTTTTGTCCAGTGGCTACGGCCCCGACCGCATCAAGATCGACCCCTCCGTCGTCCGCGGCCTCGAATATTATACCGGCCCGGTCTTTGAGATCGAACTGACCTTCAAGGTGCAGAACGAGAAGGGCCAGGACGTGGTCTTCGGTTCGGTCGGCGGCGGTGGCCGCTATGACGGGCTCGTCTCCCGTTTCCGCCGCGAACCCGTGCCCGCCACAGGCTTTTCCATCGGCGTCTCGCGCCTGGCCAATGCATTGAAACTCACTGGCAATCTTGGCGCCACCGAACCGGCCGGCCCGGTCGTCGTCCTCGTCATGGACAAGGCCGAAACCGCCCGCTACCAGGCCATGGTGTCCGAGCTGCGCCAGGCCGGCATCCGCGCCGAAATGTTTTTGGGCTCCACCAAGAATTTCGGCAAGCAGGTCGCCTATGCCGACAAGCGCAATTCCCCCGCCGTCATCATCGAGGGCAGCCAGGAACGCGAGCAGGGCATTTTGCAGGTCAAGGACCTCATCGCCGGCAAGCAGGCCGCCCAGGCCATTACCGACAATGCCGAATGGAAAGCCGCTCGTCCCGGCCAGTTCGAAATCAAGCGCGAAGACCTGGTTTCGGCGGTCAAGAAACTGCTGAGTGAGCAATGACATTCGACCAGGCAAGCTCTGTCAGCTCCCGCGCTCCCTCCCCCCTTGAGGGGGAGGGTTGGGGTGGGGGGTGGTGCTGTTGTTCACTGATGGACCCCCACCCTCATTCCCCCTCAAGGGGGAGGGAGGCGATGGCGCCGACGGGCCTGGGAGCGACCCCATGACCAACGCCGCCTATCGCCGGTCCCAACTCGAATCCCTCGTCGAAGCCCAGGGCGGCTGCCGCGCCACCCCGCCGCTCCTGCTCAAGGCCGATCCATATTTCGATCTTGCCGGAGAGGAATTCGGCCGCCGTCTCCTGCTGACGACCGATCTGGCGGGCGCCGAATATTGCCTGCGGCCCGATTTCACCCTGCCTATCGCCGCCGATTACATTGCCGATGGGGCAGGGGCTCCGGCGGCCTTTTCCTATCTCGGCCCCATTTTTCGCCAGCGCAGCAGCGGCCCCGCCGAATTCGATCAGGCCGGCATCGAGCTTCTGGCCCAGCCCGATGGCGATGTGGCGCTCGATCAGGTCTTGACCTTCGCCCGCGCCGCCCTCTCGCTCTATGGCATCACCCCGCGGGTAACCCTGGGCGGTGTCGGCCTGTTCGAGGCCCTGCTGGCCCAGGCCGATATGCCTGATGCCTGGCGTCCGCGCATCCGCCATCGCTTCGGTCACATAGAGGCCATGGACCGGCTGTTGACCCGGCTCGAGCAGGCGCCGGACGCGCCCCGCACCGAGCAGCCCGGCCGCGACGAGCTCATTGAAGATGTCACCGCGCGCATGGTTGCGGCCGGCCTCAGCCTTTCGGAAGGCCGCTCGCCCGAAGAAATTGTCGACCGCTTTTCCGAGCAGCAGGCGCTCGATGCCGCCCATGTTCCGGCCGCGACGCTGAAGCTGCTGCGCGACTTTCTCGCCATCAAGGGTGACGCTCTTTCGGCCCTGCGCCAGGTCGAGATGCTGGCCGAACAGCACCGTCTGTTCCTGGGCCCGCCTATCAAGGCCATCCGCCGTCATCTCGACGGCCTGGGCGAAGCCCGCGTCACCTTCGACGCCAGCTTTTCGCCCCGCCTCGATTACTACACCGGCATTGTCTTCGAAATGCGCGGGCAGGGGGACACCGTCCTTGCCTCGGGCGGGCAATATGACCGCCTGCTGGAACGTCTGGGCGCCACTGCCCCCATCGCTGCCTCCGGCTGCGCCCTCTGGGTCGACCGTCTCGAAGCGGAGTGGCCGAAATGACCATCACTCTCGCCGTCCCCTCCAAGGGTCGCCTTGAAGAGCTCACCCGTGACTGGTTCGCCCATCGCGGCCTGACCATTACCCGCCCCGGCGGCGCCCGTTCCTATCTCGGCGCCATTGAGGGCATGCCCGATGTCACCGTACGCTTTTTCCCGGCCTCGGAGATCGCCCGCGAACTGATCCGCGGCAATATCGATCTGGGGGTCACCGGCCGTGACCTGATCCACGAGACCAGCGAGGCCGGGCCGGCCTCGGTCACCTTTGCCCGCAATATGAATTTCGGCCATGCCGATGTGGTCATTGCCGTGCCCGATGCCTGGATCGACGTCACCCATATGCACGACCTGGCCGATGTGGCATCCGATTTCCGCTCCCGTCACGGGCGCTGGCTGCGCATCGCCACCAAATATATCACCATTACCCGCCAGCACTTTGCCCGGGCCGGCATTGCCGAATACCGCATCGTGGAAAGCCTGGGCGCCACCGAAGCAGCCCCGGCTTCTGGCGTGGCCGATATTGTGGTCGATATCACCTCGACCGGCTCAACCCTGGCCGCCAATGGCCTGCGCGTGCTCGAAGACGGGGTTATGCTCAAAAGCGAGGCTAATCTCATCGTCTCGCGCACGGCCGATTGGTCCGATGACCGCCGCAAGACCCTCGATGCGCTGCTGGCGCAATTGGAGGCCTGAACGTGGATCTGGCCTTTGTCATGCTGCTGGTCGTTTGCGGCGTCTGCGCGATTGTCTATGCCGGGCTTGCCCGGCAGAACCTTGATAGCGACAAGCCTGCACCCCCGGCCCCATCGGCGGACGGGCCGGACGGTGGCGCCGAGGGCGACTGAGACGGACCATTGCGCGCCATGGCCAAATCGCGGCACAAGGGCGCAAAGGTCCGGCAGGGGGCGTCATGGCCGAGACAATTGAACTGACCATCCTTATGCCCTGCCTTGATGAGGCGGAAACGCTGGCCGTCTGTATTCAAAAGGCGCGGGCCTTTCTGGCGCGGTCCGGCATTGCTGGCGAAGTGCTGATTGCCGACAATGGCTCGACTGACGGTTCGCAGGCTATTGCCCGGGACAATGGCGCGCGCCTGGTCGATGTGGAGCAGCGCGGCTATGGCGCGGCGCTGGCCGCCGGTATAGCGTCGGCGCGCGGTCGGTTTATCGTCATGGGCGATGCCGACGACAGTTATGATTTCGCCCATCTGGATGCTTTCATCCATGCGCTGCGGCAGGGTGCCGATCTGGTCATGGGCAATCGCTTTGCCGGCGGCATCGCACCCGGCGCCATGCCCTGGCATCATCGCTATATCGGCAATCCGGTGCTCAGCTTCCTGGGACGTCTCTTCTTCAAGACCCCCATTCGCGATTTTCATTGCGGCCTGCGCGGTTTTTCGCGCGATGCCATTCTGGGCCTCAATCTGCGCACCACCGGCATGGAATTTGCCTCCGAAATGGTGGTCAAGGCGACGCTGGCGCGGCTCGATATTCGAGAGGTTCCAACCAGTCTCAAGCCCGACGGGCGTTCGCGCCGCCCGCATCTGCGGTCCTTCCGCGACGGCTGGCGCCATTTGCGGTTCCTGCTGCTGTTCTCGCCGCGCTGGCTGTTCCTCTATCCCGGCCTGGCCCTGCTGCTTGTTGGCCTGGTTGTCGGCGCCGCGCTGCTCGGCGGGCCCGTGCAGATCGGCCGCGTCTCCTTCAGTGTCCATACGCTGCTCGTGGCTTCGCTCTGCGTCATCATGGGCACGCAGTCGATTGCCTTTGCCATTATCGGCCGCCGCTTTGCCTCGCGCTATGGCTTCATTCCGCGATCCGGGGTCTATGACAAGGCGCTGGAAAGCCTCACGCTCGAGCGCCTGCTGCTCTTTGCCGTCCTGCTCATGCTGGGCGGTTTCGCGGCCATGGGCTGGGGGTTCTGGGAATGGGCCAAACGCGATTTCGGCCCGCTGACATCCTCGGCAACCCTGCGCGCTGTCATCCTGGCCATGACCGCCCTGGTCACCGGTTTCCAGCTGATGATGAGTGCGTTCATGTCCTCGATGATCAATATTCCCATTTATGAACGTCGGTTGGCCGACCAGGTCGTTCCCGACGACCGTTTCGGCCGCCGCTCCGACAAGGCCTGACCACTCCATGCCCGATCCTTTCACGCTTCTCGCCCTGATGGGGGTCGGCATGCTGGCCGGCTTTGTCGATGCCATTGCCGGCGGGGGTGGCATGCTCGCTGTGCCCGCCTTGCTTTCTGCCGGCCTGCCGCCCGTCGCGGCCCTGGCCACCAATAAGATGCAGGGCGTGGTTGGCACCGCCATGGCCGTTCTGACCTTCTGGCGCCGTGGCTTCATCAAGCTTTCCAGCCTTGTTCCGGCTATCGCCCTGACCTTTGCAGGCAGCCTGCTGGGTGCCCTTGCGGTCAGTGGGCTGGACACCAGCGTGCTCGACATTGCCGTCCCGGTAGCCCTGATCGGCATTGCCCTCTATTTTCTGTTTGCGCCCAAACTGTCCGATGCGGACAAGGCCGCGCGGCTGCCCTTCGGCCCCCTCGTGCCGGTCATGGGCTTCCTTGTGGGATTTTACGATGGCATTTTCGGGCCGGGCACCGGCTCCTTCTTCACCATCGGCTTTGTCCTGCTTTTCGGGCTGGGCCTGACCCGCGCGACCGGCAGCACAAAGGCCCTCAACTTCACCTCCAACCTCGCCGCGCTTTTCATCTTCATCCCCCAGGGCCATGTCGTCTGGCCGGTCGCCATCGTCATGGCGCTGGGGCAATTGCTCGGGGGCTATATCGGCGCCCGCACCGGCATCCGCTATGGCGCCAAGGTCATCCGGCCGCTGGTCGTCCTGGTCTCGATCGCCATGGCGATAAAGCTGCTGCTGTTCCCCTGATCACTCCAGCCCCGCCGCCCTGCGCAGCGCGGCATTGATCCGGTCTTGCCAGCCCGGACCATCTTCTTGGAAATGCTCCAGCACCGAACGGTCGAGCCGCAAGGACACCATTTCCTTACCCTCTGGCGCCGGCGTGATTTTGGCCGGCTTTCGTTCGGGATTGGATGTTGCAGCCTTGAAGGCGGCTTCGGCCTGATCGAGGGCGCTGCTACGCCGTGGTGTTCGCATCCGGTGTCCTTTCTGGTTGATACTGCCACCATAGCTCCGTGCACGCAAAAAAGCCCCGGTGTTTCCACCGGGGCTTTCCACCAAGATCGTGACTGGGAAGAAACGATCCTGGAAGCTTGTGCGCTGAGCGTGGATTAAAAATCCATGCCGCCCATACCACCCATGCCGCCGCCGCCCGGCATTGCCGGCGCAGCTTCCTTCGGGGCCTCCACAACGGTCGCCTCGGTGGTGATCAGCAGGGAAGCAACCGAAGCGGCGTCTTCAAGAGCGGTACGAACCACCTTGACCGGGTCGATAACGCCCAGGGTCACCAGGTCGCCATATTCGCCCGTAGCGGCATTGTAGCCATAGGACGCGGCCGAGTTCTCGAGGATCTTGCCAACCACGACCGAGCCTTCGGCGCCGGCATTGTTGGCGATGCAACGCACCGGCTCCTGCAGGGCGCGGCGGACGATCGAGATACCGGCTTCCTGGTCGGCATTGATGCCCTTGGCCTTGATGGCGGCCGCAGCGCGGAGCAGGGCAACGCCACCACCCGGAACGATACCTTCTTCAACGGCAGCACGGGTTGCGTTGAGCGCGTCATCGACGCGGTCCTTGCGTTCCTTGACTTCCACTTCCGTCGAACCGCCAACGCGGATCACGGCAACGCCACCGGCGAGCTTGGCCAGACGTTCCTGCAGCTTCTCGCGGTCATAGTCCGAGGTGGTTTCTTCGATCTGGGCCTTGATCTGGCCGACACGGGCCTGGATGTCTTCCTGGGTACCAGCACCATCGACGATGGTGGTGTTTTCCTTGGTGATCTCGACGCGCTTGGCAGTGCCGAGCATGTCCAGGGTCACGTTTTCCAGCTTGATGCCGAGATCTTCGGAGATCACCTGGCCGCCGGTCAAGACGGCGATGTCTTCGAGCATGGCCTTGCGGCGGTCACCAAAGCCCGGAGCCTTGACGGCGGCAACCTTGAGGCCGGCGCGCAGGCGGTTGACGACCAGGGTCGGCAGGGCTTCGCCATCGACGTCTTCGGCGATGATCAGCAGCGGGCGCTGCGACTGCACAACGGCTTCCAGGATCGGCAGGATGGCCTGCAGGTTGGAAAGCTTCTTTTCGTGTAGCAGGATGTACGGGTCTTCCAGGGTCGCCGTCATCTTTTCCGTGTTGGTCACGAAATAGGGCGAGAGGTAACCGCGGTCGAACTGCATGCCTTCAACGACATCGAGTTCGGTTTCGGCGGTCTTGGCTTCCTCGACGGTGATCACACCCTCATTGCCGACCTTCTGCATCGCTTCGGCAATCATGTCGCCGATCGAGGTTTCGCCATTGGCCGAGATGGTGCCGACCTGGGCAACTTCGGATGATGAGGTGATCTTCTTGGACGAAGCCTTCAGGCTCTCCACGACGTCGGCCACAGCCAGGTCGATACCGCGCTTGAGGTCCATCGGGTTAAAGCCCGCGGCGACGGCCTTGACGCCTTCGACCACGATGGCCTGGCCCAGAACGGTCGCGGTGGTGGTGCCGTCACCGGCAACATCATTGGTCTTGGACGCGACCGAGCGCAGCAGCTGCGCGCCCAGGTTTTCGAACTTGTCTTCCAGTTCGATTTCCTTGGCGACCGAGACGCCGTCCTTGGTGATGCGCGGAGCACCGAACGACTTTTCGATAACCACGTTACGACCCTTGGGGCCGAGGGTGACCTTCACCGCATTGGCGAGGACGTTGACACCGCGCAGCATCTTTTCGCGGGCATCGGTCGAGAATTTGACTTCCTTGGCGGCCATTTATGGCTCCTTGAGAATATCTGGTTTTGGGGACAACAAAAAAGACGTGAGAAGCCGGATTACGCTTCGATCACGCCCATGATGTCGCTTTCCTTCATGATGATCAGGTCTTCGCCATTGAGCTTGACCTCGGTGCCGCTCCACTTGCCGAAGAGCACGCGATCACCGGCCTTGACGTCGAGGGCGACAACCTTGCCGCTCTCATCGCGGGCGCCGGGGCCCACGGAAACAATCACACCCTCGGAGGGCTTTTCCTTGGCGGTATCGGGAATGATGATCCCGCCTTTGGTCTTTTCTTCACTGTCGACGCGACGGACGACCACGCGGTCATGCAGGGGACGGAAGCCCATATCTTGTTCCTCTTGGCATCATTTCTGAATGCAATTTCGGACCTGTTAGCACTCACGCAAGGCGAGTGCTAACAGGCTGTCGGGGATATAGGGATCGTCCTGCTTCTGAGTCAAGAAGCGTGAACCGAACTTTTTGCTCATGCGTTATCACCCCAGCAAGACACAAGCACGACGAGGTATTTGCCATGGCTCAAGCGAACCCATCAGCACCCGAAATCGCCCCGGTCGCGGGGCGGGTGCATGTTTGCTTTGACGACGCCGAGATCGCCTCCTCGGTCAAGGCCATGCGGCTCGAGCGCAAGGGCGCCGAACCGATCATTTTCGTGCCGCTCGATGACGTGCATCCCGGCATTCTGGAAGCGTCCGACACCACGCGGCAGGATGATGGTCCGGGGGTGGCCCATTTCTATACGATCAAGACCCTGACCGCCGACGGCGCCGACGAGGCCTGGTACTACCCCTATGCCGATGGCGATTATGCGCCCATTCGCGATATGCTGACCTTTGGCGGCGACCGCGTGGAGCTGCGGGTGTCCGAGGTCTGAGGGCGGCGGGGGGCAAAGCCGCATATTCCCCCTTTCCCCGGCCCGCAGTCTGGGCCATAAGCACAGCCATGAGCGAACAATCTTCCTATCAGATCAAGCTGCGCCGCACTGGCGGCGTGGGTGCAAACACCAATTGGCAATGGCAGGTCCAGGACGCTGCGGGCAAGGTCGTCAAGTCCGGCAGCGCCGTTGGTCCCGAGCACAAGGCCTTTGCCACCGCGCGCATCGCCAAGGAAAAGCTGGAAGCTGCGGGCAAATAAAGCGTTTCCCGGATAGGTGCCCACCACCTATCCGGTTCGGAAACGCGACAGACAAAGAGGCGGAGCATCTGTTTTGTTTCAGCCAAAACAGAAAATGCTCCACCCCGGGACAGGACCCAATTGACCGCGCCATCCGCCGAGCTTGCTAAAGGTGATCCGCTACGCGGCATTGCGCTCAAGGTCGCGTCGGTCTGCTGCTTCGTGGTCATGGCGACCATGCTCAAGGCCACGCACACCGTGCCCTCTGGGCAAATGGTATTCTTCCGCTCCTTCTTTGCCATGCTGCCGGTCCTGGCTTTCCTGGCCTGGAAGGGCAATCTGGGCCTCGCCTTTCACACCAGCCGTCCTCTGGGCCACATTCTGCGCGGCCTGATCGGTGTATCGGCCATGAGCCTGGGCTTTTTCGCCCTCACGCGCCTGCCTTTGCCCGAAACGACGGCTATCGGCTACGCGGCGCCGCTGATTATCGTTATCCTGTCTGCCGTCTTGCTGCATGAAAGGGTGCATGTCTTTCGCTGGACCACCGTTCTGGTCGGCTTGGCCGGTGTCCTGGTCATCCTCTGGCCGCGCCTCACCGTTTTTTCGGGCGAGGGCATCGGCAATGCCGAGGCCGTGGGGGCGCTGGCCTCCTTCGCCGGCGCAATTTTCTCTGCCTTTGCCATGCTGCAGGTGCGCACTCTGGTCCAGACCGAGCGGACCGAGGCCATCGTCACCTATTTTTTCATCAGCGCCAGTGTCATCAGCCTCTTCACCATTCCCTTCGGCTGGGTCTGGCCAACGCCCGAACAGGCCGCGCTGCTGGTGGGGGCCGGTTTCTTCGGCGGCATCGGCCAATTGCTGCTGACCTCGTGCTATCGCTATGCCGACATGTCGGTCATCGCGCCCTTTGAATATGTCTCGCTCCTGCTCACGCTGGTCATCGGCTACATTATCTTTGCCGACGTGCCCACGATCGCCATGATTATTGGCGCCCTGATCATCGTTGCCTCCGGCATCGCCGTCATCCTGCGCGAACGCTATCTTGGCCTCGACCGCTCCAAATCGCGGGAAGCCAACACGCCCTGACACTGAATGGTCGGGATGAGGTCGTAACCCGCCCTCCAGTCTTGCTCCGATATCGCTCCCCCACCGGCTGTCACCCTCGGCCTTGAGCCGAGGGCTCTGTACTTTGGGACTTTGGCGGGGGCGCTATGAAGCGACAAAACCCGAATGGGGTGATCCTGGAACAGCATCGCCGGGTGAAGGACCCTCGATACAAGCCCGACGACGCCGCGCGGTATGGGGTGAAGCTGCGGCTCCTTAGCCGGCCGCGGCCATTTCCGACCAGCTTTGGCGTTTGCGGTAAATGGTGGAGGGGCTGATTTCCAGTGCCGCGGCGGCCATGGAAATATTACCGCCAAATGTCGCAATCGCCTCTTCGATAATGCGTTGTTCCTGCTGCCACATGGGCAGAACCAGGCGGCGCTCGGCCCGAGGCGCCTCGACCGGGGCGGGCGGGGCCACCCGCGACTCGATATCGGCGGCGGCCAGCATGCTGGCACTAATCTCGCCACCATCGAACATCACCACAAGGCGGCGGATCAGGTTCTGCAATTGGCGCACATTGCCCGGCCAGTCGGCGGCGGTCAGTTGCTGCGCCGCTTCGGGCGAAATCCCTGAAAAGCTCTTGTGCTCCTCATGGGCATAATGGCCGAGGAAGTGCCGCGCCAGCAATATGATGTCGCTTGGCCGCTGCCGCAGCGGCGGCAAGTGGATGGGCAGCACATGCAGGCGGTAGAATAGGTCCTCGCGGAACTGCCGCTCGGCAATCATCTGCATCGGATTGCGATTGGTCGCGCAGATGACGCGCACATCGACCTTTCGCGTCGCTGTCTCGCCCACGCGGGAGAGGCTGCCCGTCTGCAGGAAGCGCAGCAGCTTGGATTGCAGCGACAGGTCCAGTTCGCCCACTTCATCGAGAAACAGCGTGCCGCCATCGGCCAGTTCGGCAGCGCCCTTGCGGTCTTCATGCGCACCGGTAAAGGCGCCGCGCACCACGCCGAACAATTCGCTTTCCATGAGGTCGCGCGGAATGGCCGCGCAATTGATAGCGACGAACCGGCTGGCCGCGCGCGGCCCTTTGGCATGCAGCGCCTCGGCGCACACATCCTTGCCCGTTCCGCTTTCGCCGGTAATGAAGACCGGTGCGGAGGAGGCGGCAACCCTGCCGATCTGCTCATAGAGAAACTGCATGGCACTGGACGCGCCCACAAAGCCCGCAAAGTCGGCCACTTCCGGTTCGGGCCCGGCCTCGACGCCCAGGGAGCGCGGCCGGCCATGGCGTTGCGCCAGTTCCGCCAGGCGTCCCGCCAGAATGCTGCCATTGGCCGGCTTGGCCACATAGTCATGGGCGCCTGCCCGCATGGCGCCCAGGGCCGCGCTGACCGATCCGCTATCGGCCACGGCCAGAATCAGCGCGCCATTGGCCAGCCGCACCAGGCGGCTCATGGCATCTTCCACATTCTCGGCCAGGTCATCGAGGCTGGTAAGCTCGCAGATCACCACGTCAAAGCGCAGCTTGCGTAGCAATTCGGCCGCTTCCCGCCCCCTGGTGGCAAGCGTGATCTGGGGGGTGACAAGCAGGGCCCCGGAAAGCTCCATGCTGGTCTGGCGGGCAGATGCGGCATCGCCGTCGATCAGCAGGAGCCGGCCGCACAGCGCATTCTCGCTTCCGCTCGTCGTCGTCATGCCGCAATATATCCTGGTTTCGTCCGCAACCGGACCGTTCTTCTCGTTGCCCTAATAATTACGGCTTAGGGTAAATATTCCGTTCTTGCGCCGTCCGTCCAAACAGCGTTTATCTCTGCGCCATGCGTGAACAGCCTGAACAAGATGTCTTCGAGCCAATCGTGCGCGGCATTACCCAATCGGGGGTGCGGCTGGCCAATGAACGCGCCGTCTTGACCTTGATTGCAGGCATTCCGGGCGTTTCCAATGCCGACATTGCCCGGCGCTCCGGGCTTGGGCCGCAGACCACGGCGCGCATCCTGGCCGATCTTGAAGCGCGCGATCTCATCATTCGCGGCGAGGTATTGCGCGGGCGGCGCGGGCAACCCGCCACCCCCTATAGCCTTAACCCTCTGGGCGGTTTTTCGCTCGGCGTGGAAATCGGCTGGCAGCATTTCGAGGTGCTGCTGCAAAACATCACCGGCCAGCCGGTTGCCGTCACCCGGCGCAGCTACGACTATCCCGATCCCGATACGGTCTTTGCCGAGATCGCGGCTGATGTCGAAACCGTATTGTCCAGCCTGCCCAATGAGCAGCGCAGCCGCCTGGCGGGCATTGGCGTCACCACGCCGGGCAATTTCGGCCCCCTGCTTGTCCAGCTCGGCGCCCCCAAAAGCGTCGTCGATGCCTGGGCCGGCATCGATATCGGACCGCGCCTGGCGCTGGAAACCGCACTGCCGGCATTCTGGGTCAATGATGGCAGCGCCGGCGCCTGGCGCGAACTAATGGCCTTTCCCACCCCCCGTCCCAAGGGCATTGCGAGCTTCTTTGTCGGCGCCTTTGTGGGGGGCGGCATCGTGTCCCGGGGCGAATTGATGGAGGGGCCCTACGGCAATGCCGCCGATCTGGGCGCCATCATCGTTCATGACCGGGTCGGCCGCCCGGCCTATCTGCACCTGATCGCCTCGCTCCACGCCCTGGTGCTGCGGGTGGCCGATGCAGGCCAGAGCGTGCCGGCCGGTTCGCCCCGCCGGTGGGACTGGCGGGCCATCGAACCCATGGTGGCGGCCTGGCTGGACGATGCCGGCCACGGCTTGGCGCAGGCCATCCTGACCACCACCGCCATGGCCGAAATCGACATCGTCACCCTAAATGGCGATCTGCCCGAACAGATTCTGACCCGGCTCCTGGCCTCCACCCAGGCCCATCTCGATGCCCTGCCGGTCCTGTTGCCGCATCTGCCAAGGCTGACCGCGGGTCTGGCCGGCCCGTCGGCGGCCGCATTCGGTGCGGCGCAATTGCTGCTGTTCCGCCGGCATTTCTCCCGCGCCTGGGATTTGTTCGACCCCGAACAGGACAAATAGGCCGGGGAGAGCATCTTTGCGGTGCTTTTTACCTATTGTTTAGGATGCTAAGTATTCGGGGCCGAATCCCGGCGAATGACGAGGGGTTTCAGGGCCGCCGTGCAGGCACTTGTATATTCATTCATTGCGCTTTCCGCCGCTGGACTGGGGGCCTTGGCCTATTTCGGCCTGACCTTCACGCCGGCCAATGCGATTCTGGTTGCGGTGGTCTTTGCCTGCGCCTGCTTCGTATTGATGGAGCGCGTCCTGCGCCAGCGTGCCGAAAATCGCCTCGAGCGCGCCATTGAGGATCTCTCGCGGCTCCTGGCTACCGATGCGCAGGCCGGGGCTGTGCTCGGTCAGCGGATCAACGCCATAGCCGATCTCAATCCCGGCCAGCGCCTCGAGACCGTCGAAGCCGATATTTCGGTCCTGGGCACCGTCATCCGGCAGGTCGCCGAGGCCGTGGCCGAAGTCGAAGACAAGGTTGCACAGGCCAATGCCAGGTCCTCGGCCAACCCGAAATCGGCCGATACCCGCATGATTGCGGCACCACCGCCCGCCCCGGCGGCGCCCGCCGCCGCCTCTGAACCCGAACCCGTCATTCCGCTCGAAGTCCTGCGCCAGGCCATCGAGGAAAATCGCCTCATCCACCACATTCAGCCTGTGGTGCGCCTGCCGCAGCGCCGGGCCGTGGCCTACGACCTCGTCCCCAGGCTGATGCTGGAAGATGGCGAACTGGCCGATGCGCCCGATTTCGTGCCCCGCCGCGGCGGCAAGGATATTGTCAGGCTCATCGAGGGCGCCGGACTGGCCGAGGCGGTCGCCATTGCCCGCCGCTCCCGCACGGCCGGTCAGCCGGCCATGCTGCATATTCCGCTCTCGCGCGCCAGTCTGGGCGACGATGGCGCGGTGGAACAGGTTCTGGCCACACTCGACGCCAACCGGGCCATCGCCGGCGCGTTGACCTTCCTGGTCAGTGAGGCGCAATGGCTCGAACTGACAACGCGCGAGCGCGCCATAGTTGAGCAGATGACGCGCAAGGGCGCCGGTTTCTCCATTGCGCGCATGCATTCGCTGCGCGTCGATATCGCCGATATGGCGGCGCTGGGCGTGCGATCCATGCGCGTCGACGCCGCCCGTTTCATCGCCGCGCCCGACAAGTTCACCGATTTCCACATGTCCGACATCGCGGACTATATGGCCCGTTTCGAGGTGTCACTGCTGGCGACCGGCATTGCCAATGAACGGCAGATCGTCGAGCTGCTCGACAACGACATCGTCCTGGTTCAGGGCGACTACATTGCCGCCCCGGGTCCCATACGCAACGACCTTCTGCTGGAACCGGCCCGCGCCGCGGGCCAGCAATTGCGGCGCGCCGAGCTCTAGCGCCGGCCCAATCCGTTCACGGCCCGTTTGAGCCCGCCCAATAAGGCGCGCGCTCCGGTTTCTGCCGGCTCCACGCCCGCTTTATGTGCAGCGCTTGCCTCGCTCAGGGTGAACGAGCCGATCACTCGGTCCAGTTCGCTTGCCTGCGCCTCGGTCTGCTCGATCGCCGCATTGGTCTCTTCCACCAGCGCCGCATTGTGCTGGGTCATTTCGTCCAGCTGGCGCACCGCGACATTGACTTCCTCTATGGCCGAGGCCTGGTCCCGGCTGGCCCGGGCCATGCCTTCGAGCAGCCGCGCATTGGCGCTGATCCCGCTCTGCACCGCAATCAGCCGCTCGGCGGCCTGCGCCACCAGCTTGGAGCCGCCCTGCACCTCATTGGCGCTTTGCTCGATCAGCACTTTGACCTCGGACGAGGCTTCGGCCGCATTTTGCGCCAGGCGCCGCACTTCCACCGCTACCACCGCGAAACCCTTGCCTGCCTCTCCGGCCCGTGCCGCCTCCACCGAAGCGTTGAGCGCCAGTAGATTGGTTTGGAAGGCGATATCGTCGATCAGCCCGATAATATTGGAGATTTTCTCCGAGGAGGCGGTAATGCGCCCCATGGCCTGATTGGCCTCGCCCATTACCGAGCCGCTGGCCTCTGCATCGGCGGACACCGTCTGGGCCTGTTTGCTCGCATTGGCGGCCTCCACGGCATTCTGCGCCACGGTGTCGCGCAATTGCTCCATGGTGGCCGAGGTTTCCTCAATGGTGGCGGCCTGGCGCGTGGTACGCTCGCTCAAATCATTGGCGCCCGACAGGATTTCTCCCGTGGCCGTCCGCAGCGCGCCCGAGGTTTCGCGCAATTGCACGATAATCTCGCCCAATTGCTCGGCGACGCCATTGGTGTCCGTCTTGAGCTTGTCAAAGGCGCCCTTATATTCGCCGGTGACCCGCAAGCTGAGATCGGCCCTGGCCAGCGCCGAGAGAACCTCGCCGGTTTCACCAATGCCCCTATCGACCGTCGCCAACAATTCATTGATATTGCCGGCCAGGCGCTCGAGATCCGGGTCCGAAAGCGCGGTTTCGGCGCGCAAGGTGAAATCCCCTTCAATGGCCGCGCCCACCACGCGATCGATATCGGCCTGCAAGGCCTGCATGCGGCGGGCTTGATCGGCGCGCTCTTCGTTCATGCTGTCTTCACTGGCCCGCAATTGGGCGATGCGCTGCCCGTTCTGGCGGAACACTTCCACCGCCTGCGCCATGTCGCCCAGCTCGTCGGCGCGCTCCAGCCCCGGTACCGCCTTGTCCAGATCATTGCCCGCAATATCGGTCATCGCGCTGGTCAAACGGCCGATTGGCCGGGTGATCGTGCGTGCAATGAGCACGCTGAGAAGGGTCGAAAGCGCCAGCAGCACCGCGCCGATAACCAGCATGGTATTGCGCAACCCGGCCGAGGGCGCCAAGATTTCGGCAGTGTTTTCAAGCGCTACAACCGCCCAGTCCGATCCACCGAACGACAATGGGCGCGCCGAGGCCACATGCGATGCGCCGTTGAAATCGGGCAGGATGCCAATACCCTCTTCCCCCGCCAGCGCCGCCGTGATCGCCGGACCGCTCACCGTCAGGTTCAGCGCTTCATCGACATCGGTCTCCGGCGGATCGTTGCGCGCCAGCCCGTCCTGCCCCACCAGGTAAACCTGGCCGCTTGCGCCCAGTCCCTTGGTGCGGCTCAGCACTTCGCTGATGCGGCCCAGCGGCATCTGATAGGCCAAGACCCCAGCCTGCAGGCCCTGGTCGTAAACCGGCGCTGCAATAAAGCTGGCCGGCGCATTGCCGGCCGGGCCATAGGGCGCAAAATCGGTCAGGAACACATCGCCCGGATTGCCCGCCATTGCCGCGCGCACCACCTTGCCCAGATCGGTGTCGGCCCAGGGCCCGCCATTTTCCGCAAAGCTGGTGCCGAAATCGGTTTCCTTCTGCACCGAATAGACATTTTGCCCGCTGAGGTCGAACAGGTAAATGTCGTAATAGCCGCGTGTCTGCAGCAGATTGCGGAACTCGTTATGCTGGCCCCGGTGGATCTGGTCATAGACCGAAAGCTTGTCGGATGTGTCCAGCAGCAGCCGCTCGCCTTCGGGGTGCGGATTGTTCGCCACATAGGCGTTCTGCAACAGCTCTGCAGGATCGCCCTGGTTCTTGAGCGAATGCACCGCCCCGGTAAACGAATAGATCGCCGCGGCCACGTCCTTGCGGCCCGCAAACAGCGTCAGGTCCTGCCGTACTTCCGAGAGATAGGCATCCAGCGCCGCGGTCGCATTATCCGCCGCCGAGTTCAGCCTCTGCTCGGCCTGGCTGGTGACGATGGCATCGCCGCTGAAATAGGCCGCGAGCCCCAGGCCGGCGCCGGTTGCCACCGCAATGCCAACCACCAGAATGGGCAGACGGAGCGAAAGTTTCAATTTGCCGATCATAGAAGGGTCGTACCTGACTTTGCTGTGCACCGGATAAGCCTTTTCGGCAGCGGCCCTCCCTCCGCCGCCGAAACATTGGCAAACCATAAAAAGTCAGTGGTTAACGAAGCGACTCTGCCATTGTCACAGCATTGCCATATCCGCTTTTTGCTTGATCCATCGCTGCAAACTGCCACATAGGTCTCAGGCTCTCAGTGCCCCACCAGTTCGAAGGCAAACCATGACTGCGCCCTTGCCGACCATATCCGGCCTTTCAGATCTTTCCGGCCGCTATGATGCCGTGTTGAGCGATGTCTGGGGCGTCGTTCACAATGGTGTTTCGGCTTTTCCCGAAGCCGTCGAGGCCCTGCGGACGTTCCGGCAGGGCGGGGGCAGGGTGGTCCTGATCACCAATGCGCCGCGGCCCTCCGCGCCCATCATTGCCATGCTCGACCGCCTTGGGGTCCCGCGCGACGCCTATGACGCTATCGTGTCCTCGGGCGATGCGACCCGCGCCATGATCGAGAAATATCGGGGCAAGCCCATCCATCATGTTGGCCCGCCGACCGAAGACGATGCTCTTTACGAAGGTCTTGATGTGCGCCGCACCGGCGCGGAGGAAGCCGAGGTCGTGGTGGTGACCGATCTCGATACCGATGACGACACCCCAGAAATGTATCGCGACCGCGCCAGGCTCTGGTTGTCGCGAAAGCTGCCCATGATTTGCGCCAATCCCGATCGTGTGGTCGAACATGGCGACAAGATCATCTATTGCGGCGGCGCCCTGGGCGATCTCTATTCGGCCATGGGCGGCATGGTGCACATGGCCGGCAAGCCCTATCCCCCAATATATGAGCAGGCCTTCGCCCTGGCCGAGGAGGCTGCCGGCCACAGTCTCGACAAGTCGCGGGTCCTGGCCATTGGCGACAGCGTGCGGACCGATGCCGCCGGCGCGGCCCAATTCGGTGTCGATCTGCTGTTCGTCACCGGCTCCATCCATGCCGCCGAACTCGACGCATTCGGCAAGCCCGACCCGCAGGCAATCGCCGATCTGGTCGCCCCGAGCCGGGCGCGCGTCGCCGGCTACCTGCCGCGGCTCTCGTGGTAAGCTGAAACGAATTTGCCGCTCCTTCCCACCCGCCCCCTTGAGGGGAGGGTAGCGGCGCTAGGCCGGAAGGCCGTAGCAAAGCTGGGGAGGGGGTCCCTCTGGTCTGCCAGGATTTCGCTCTTGACCTTCACTCGCCTCTCCAGCCTCGATGACCTTCCGGACCATCTGCGCGGCGCCTGCGTGGCGATCGGCAATTTCGATGGCATGCATCGCGGCCATCAGTCGATCATTGCCGCCCTGCGCGCCCGTGCCGAGGCGGCCGGTGTCCCCGCCCTGATGCTGACCTTCGAACCGCATCCGCGCGATGTCTTCGCGCCGGCTCCGTTCATGTTCCGCCTCACCCAGGGCGATGCCAAGGCGCGCCTGGGCGAGGCCATGGGCCTCGATGGCATCATCATTCTGCCCTTCGACCGCGCCTTTTCACAGAACGAGGCGGAAGTCTTCGTCGAACGCATGCTGGTCGAGCAGCTCGGTGTACGCAGTGTCACCGTCGGTGCCGATTTCCACTTCGGCCGCCAGCGGCGCGGCACGCCGGCTTTTCTGCGGGCCGCTGGTGAGCGCCTTGGCTTCGATGTCGAAATTCTTGATCTGATGGACGAGGGCGACGAGCCCATCTCCTCATCGCGCATTCGCGCCGCCCTCAGCGAAGGCGCGGTTACGGCAGCCAACCGGCTTCTGGGCTATCACTGGTTCTTTGAAGGTTGCGTGGTCAAAGGCGACCAGCGGGGCAGGGAACTTGGCTTTCCCACCGCCAATACCATGACGCCCACCGGCTTCCAGCTCGCCCAGGGCGTCTATGCGGTGCGGGCTCGGCTGGGGGGTCGTCTGCTCGATGGCGTCGCCGCCTATGGCAAGCCAATGTTCGACAATCAGCGTCCGCCTTTTGAAACGCATCTGTTCGAGTTCGACGAGGACATTTATGGCCAGACCCTTGAGGTGGCCCTGCTTGGCCATATCCGCGGTCAGGAAGTGTTTTCAGGCCTCGACGAGCTGATCGCTGCCATGGATCGGGACCGCACAAAGGCCCGGGCCATGTTGGCTGACGCGCAGCCAATCAGTTCGCTCGATCGTGCCCTGGGCTTTTTCGGCTAGAGCGTTTCCAGCAAAAGTGGCAACGGTTTTGCTCCTCGGGCTTCGACCCGAGGATCGGAAGCGCGATAAAACAAGAAATTAGAGCAATTTCAGCGTTTCAGCGAAACTGTGAAATACTCTAGCCATCATACATCAGCAGGCGAACCAGTTCGGTTTGCCGGCGCACGCCGGTCTTGTCGAATATGCTGGTCAATTGCGCCCGCGCCGTCGCGTCTGATACTCCCCTTGCATCCGCCGCGGCCTTGCGGCTGCCGGTTTCAACCACGGCAAGGGCCAGCTCGATTTCGGCCCGGGTCAGTCCATAGAGATGTGTCAGCTCGACCATGCGCTGGCGCAGTCGCCGCTTTGGATCGGTTATCATCAAGATCGCGGATGGTCGCTGCGGCGACGAATAGGTGAGCTCTGCAGGGAAGGGCGCGCATTGCACATTCAGCGCCCAGTCCTCCCCCACGATCTGCACGCGGCCGGCGTCCTGATCTGGTCGTGTCAGGCAACGCGCAACCAGTTCGGTCAGGCTCTTGTGGTTCCCAGCAGCGGTGCACCCGAGCTGCCCATTGCGGATATGTATCCGTCCGTCGGTCAGCATGGCCTGCGCCGCCCGGTTGCAGTCCAGAACCCGTCCGAAATGGTCAAGGAATATCGCGCCCTGGCCGGCTATATCCAAAGCGTCCAATGTGGCCCGGTTGGCAAGCTGCAATTGCGTCAACCATTGCCATCGTTCCACCGTGCGTTGCATCTCTGGCGCAATGGAGTGTAACTGCTCGACCTGAGCCGATGTGACCGCGTTTCTCGTGTTGATCACCAGGGTTCCAGCCCAGCCCGTGCTGCTTGCAACATTCAGGGCAACACCGTGATTGAACTTCTGCGGCACGCACCAGAGATTATAGAAGTCGCTCCGCCAGAAATCGGTGATCTCCGGTAAGTCATCGGCCAGCGTTATTGTGCCGATCCCCTGTCTGGCGACTGCGCGCATCATCGCGTTCTGCTGATGAAATGTCTCGCGATAGGTACTGATCCGTGCTGGATCGGTCCGCGGCGCGAACATGTCCAGCTGTCCCTTGCGCAACGCGCCACCAAGCGCCGCCTCCGTCGCACCGATCAGATCGGCAAGCTTGATCAAGACATCGGGCCAGGTCGTGGCTGACGCTGCCATGGCATGAAGGTCGTCGCGTAGTCGCTCAAGCAAATCCATGCGCGCACACTGCCGTTAAGCATGTCCTGAGGCTTAGAACACACGTCCGATGTAGCAGATTTTTGCGGCCGCTAGGGTGAAATGGTCAACAAATGGTTAAGTCGGCACAGAAGAATTGGCGCCCTGGTCTGAAGTTCTAACGCGCGTTTCTATGCCGGCCAGCCTGATTTTTGTTGTGTGAAGCCAGTTTGGCTTCACTCCAAATGTCAGTGTGAAGGAACGCCCCATGCCGAACCAGAATAACGCTGCCCGCCGGTCGCGGCTGATCAGGGCCGTCGCTGCCCTGCTCATGCTGGGCACGGCAATGCCAGCCAAAGCCTTTGATCCCGCCGTCACGGACGAAATCAACTTCCAGGTTAATTGCTACTTTCTCATGTGGACCGATCCGGCCAAACATGTCGAAGTGTGCAATCCGCAGCCCATTCCGACGATAACCAATTCGCTGTCCGATAGTGGTGGCAGTGCGGGACTGCCGCCGGCGCCGACCCCACCGGTGCCTCCGGTCGAGGAAGACGACGACGAGTGTCCATCGGGTCAGGAGCCCACGCCCTGCGGTTGCGCTTATCCGGAAGCCTGATTTTGAAGCGGCGTGTTCTGCTCGCCTGGGAGGGTGGCGCTGGCCGTGGCCATATCGTCACCCTCAAAGTCATGGCTGAGGCTCTGGGCCCGCAATATGAGTACGATGCGGCGCTCTGCCGAATGGATCACGCCGCCGAGCTTTCCCATCTTTGCACGGCGGTCTACCCCTCGGCCGCGCTCTACAATCATCGCAAGATGCGCAAGGCGGCAGGCGCCCCCGGCACGGCGACCTGGGGCGATTTTCTGGGAGATTTGGTCTTCGCTTTCCCCGACCGTTTGCGCCTCCAGTTCGATTGGTGGGTTGAGGTTCTGCGCACAAGGCAGATCGACCTGGTCATTGCCGATTTTGCCCCCGTGTCCATGCTGGCCGCTCGCGCCCTGAATATACCTTTTGTCTGTGTCGGCACGGGCTATTCAGTGCCGCCCCCGGGCATGCCGAGCTTCCCCGTACTGCTCCCGCAATACGACACGCTGGTGCATGACGAAGCCTTGTTGCGCGATAATGCCAATGCCATCCTGTCCGAGTTTGGCGTGCCGCCGCTCCAGCACTTTGCCGATATCTATCAGGCGTCGGTTTCCATGCCGCGCACCATAAGGCAGCTCGACCCCTATGATGGGTTGCGCAGCCAGCCGCTGTTGCCGCCCCTCAACGAGGCGCTACCGCGTGGCGAGCCGGGGGGCGACGAAATCTTCGTCTATTTCTCCACCGCCGAAACCGCCTATGAACCGCTGGTCGATGCCCTCTGTCAGATCTGTCTTCCCACGCGCGCCTATCTGCCGGGTGTTGCGCCCGACATTTCGGCACGCCTCTCCGCCGCAGGTGTTCTGGTCGAAACCGCGCCGGTTCCGGTTGAGTTGATCGCCCGTCGCAGCCGCATTACCCTCAATGCCGGCCAGCACGGCTCGCTCTGCATGGGTCTGGGGCTCGGCCTGCCGCAATTGGCCTTTCCCCAGCATCTTGAGCACGAATATCACGCCCAGCGCGCCGCCCAATTGGGCGCCGTCGATATCGTGCCGCACGAGCGCTTGAATGCCAGCGAAATCGTCGACCGGGTTCGGTCGCTCTATCACGACCTTGCGCGCAACAAGCGCGTGCGGGAGCTTTCAGCTTCGCTCTATCCCGATCTTTTTGGCGATATTGCCGGTCTCGTGCGTCAGAGGGTGGAACCGCTCCTGGCCTGATCGCGGCAAATCACCCTTTGCCCCATTGGCTTCGCCTTGCTAAAAGGCGCGCGACTTCTGCCAAACCGATTGCCGATCCATGAACGACACCGCTCAAAGCGCGACCGAAAAAGACTATTCGGCCACGCTCTTCCTGCCGGAAACCGAATTCCCGATGCGTGCTGGCCTGCCCCAGCGCGAGCCCGACTGGCTCAAGCGTTGGGAAGACATGGACATTTATGAGCGTCAGCGCGAGCAGGCCAAGGATCGCCCGCTCTTTACCCTGCATGACGGCCCGCCCTATGCCAATGGCAATATCCATATCGGCCATGCGCTCAACAAGACGCTGAAAGACATCGTCTCGCGCTCCATGCAGATGCTGGGGTTCAACTCGGCCTATGTGCCGGGCTGGGATTGTCACGGCCTGCCCATCGAATGGAAGATCGAGGAGCAGTACCGCGCCAAGGGCAAGGACAAGAACGAGGTTCCGGTGGTGGAATTCCGCCAGGAATGCCGCGCCTTTGCCGAGCAATGGGTTGATGTCCAGCGCGAGGAATTCAAGCGCCTCGGCATTCTGGGCGAATGGGACAATCCCTATCTGACCATGAGCTTCGATGCCGAAGCCCAGATCGCGCGCGAGCTGATGAAAGTCTCGATGACCGGCCAGCTCTATCGCGGCTCCAAGCCGGTCATGTGGTCGGTGGTCGAGCGCACCGCGCTCGCCGAAGCCGAAATCGAATATGCCGACTACGAGAGCGACACCATCTGGGTGAAGTTTCCCGTCTCCCGCATCCAGTCGGTCGACGGCCACGACACCGACGAGATCATCGCCCATCGCGAGCATCTCACCGGCGCCTCTGTCGTCATCTGGACCACGACCCCCTGGACCATCCCGGCCAATCGCGCCATCTCCTATTCGAGCCGCATCGAATATGGGCTTTACGAAGTCACCGATGCACCAGCAGAAAACTGGGCCAAGGTCGGTGACAAGCTGATCCTTGCCGATAAGCTGGCCGCAGAAGTCTTCGCCAAGGCCAAGGTTGCCACATTCGTGCGCCTGCAGTCTGTTCCGGCCTCGGTTCTTTCGGGCATCTCGGCGCACCACCCGCTGCGCGGCCTCGCCGATGGCTACAATTTCGACGTGCCCCTGCTCGATGGCGAACATGTCACCGACGATGCCGGTACCGGTTTCGTGCACACCGCGCCCGGCCATGGCCTCGACGACTTTGGCATCTGGATGGAATCCACCCGCCTCCTGCAGGATCGCGGTATCGACCCCACCATCCCCTATTGCGTGGACGATGGCGGCTTCTACACCAAGGACGCTCCCGGCTTCGATGGCGCCCGCGTTATCGATGACAATGGCAAAAAGGGCGACGCCAACAGCAAAGTCATCACCGCCTTGGCCGAGCACGGCAACATCATTGCCCGCGGTCGCGTCAAGCATCAGTACCCACACTCCTGGCGCTCCAAAAAGCCGGTCATCTTCCGCAACACCCCGCAATGGTTTGTCTATATGGACAAGGATATTGGCGGCGCTGCCGGCGATACCCTGCGCACCCGCGCGCTGGCCTCCATCGACAAGACCAAATTCTACCCCGCTGCCGGGCAGAACCGTCTGCGGGCCATGATTGCCGACCGCCCCGATTGGGTGCTGTCGCGTCAGCGCGCCTGGGGCGTGCCGATCACGGTCTTCGTGCACAAGGAAAGCGGCGAGATCCTTCGCGACGAAACGGTCAACCACCGTATCGCCCAGTCCTTCGAGGAAGAGGGCGCCGACGCCTGGTACAAGCCCGGTGCCGCCGAGCGCTATCTCGGGTCCGGCTACAAGGCCGATGACTACGAGATGATCCGCGACGTTCTCGACGTCTGGTTCGATTCTGGCTCGACCCATTCCTTCGTGCTGCGCAACAAGCAGAAATGGCCGCATCTGAAATTCCCGGCCTCGATGTATCTCGAAGGCTCGGACCAGCACCGCGGCTGGTTCCATTCGTCCTTGCTCGAAAGCTGCGCCACCAATGGCTACGCACCTTATGACAGCGTCCTCACCCATGGGTTCACCATGGATGGAGAAGGGCGCAAAATGTCCAAATCGCTGGGCAATACCGTCGCCCCGCAGGATATCATCAAGCAATACGGCGCCGATATCCTCCGGCTCTGGGTCGCCTCGTCCGACTATTCGGAAGACCTGCGCCTGGGCAAGGAAATCATCCAGACCACCGTCGATAGCTATCGCAAGCTCAGGAACACCCTGCGCTGGCTTCTGGGCAATCTTGCCCATTTCAAGAAGGACGATGTTGTCGACGCCAAGGACATGCCCGAGCTTGAACGGTTGATGCTGCATCGCCTGGCTCAGCTCGATGCCGGCGTTCGCGCTGCCTATAAGGAATATGACTACCGCAAGGTCGTGACGCTCCTTACCAACTTTATGAATATCGAGCTCTCGGCCTTCTACTTCGACATCCGCAAAGACACGCTCTATTGCGACCCGATCTCCTCGATCAAGCGCCGCTCGGCCCTGACCGTGCTCGATCACCTGTTCAACGCGCTCACCGCCTGGCTCGCCCCCATCCTGGTTTTCACCATGGAAGAATGCTGGCTCGAACGGCATCCCGAAGAGGGCTCGTCCGTCCACCTCCGGCTCTTCCCCGACATTCCGGAAACCTGGCTCGACAATGATCTAGCGGCCAAGTGGCAGCTCATCCGCGCCGTCCGTCGCGTCGTCACCGGCGCGCTCGAAATCGAGCGTCGTGAAAAGCGCATCGGCTCTTCGCTTGAAGCGGCCCCGCAGGTCTATGTCGCCGACGCCCGCTATATCGTGGCGCTGGAAGGTCAGGACCTGGCCGAAATCGCCATTACCTCGGCCATTTCGGTCAAGCAGAACGAGGGCCCGTCCGAGGCCTTCCGCCTTGAGGACGTGCCCGGGGTCTCGGTCGTGCCGGCCCTGGCCGAAGGACGGCGCTGCGCCCGCTCGTGGAAAGTGCTGCCCGAGGTTGGTTCGGACCCCGAATATCCCGATGTCTCCCCGCGCGACGCCCAGGCGCTGCGCGAACGCGCCGCTGCGGGTCTCTGACCTTGGCCGCAATCCAGCGCTTCAATCCCTCGGTGATCGCCTCCCTCATGGTGGCGATCATCGCCTTTGGCCTGGATCGCGCGCAAAAGGCCTATCATATCGCCGCCGAGTGCTACGCCATCGGCCAGGCCATATGCACCAGCGTGCCCTATTTCTTCGAGCCGCTGTCAATGACCGGCTGGCGCGGCGGCGAAATGCTGTCCGTAACCCCGTTCTTCGACTACGTGCTGGTGTGGAATACCGGCATTTCCTATGGCCTGTTCGATAGCCTGCCGGTCTGGAGCCTGGGCGTTATCATGCTGGTCGCCATTTTTGCCCTATCCGTCTGGTGGTGGCGCGCCCGCGATTTCGTCATCCGCCTGGCGCTGGCGCTGTGCATCGGCGGAGCCTTCTCCAATGCCCTGGATCGGCTGATCTTTGGCGCCGTGGCCGATTTTTTTCATTTCCACTGGGGCAATTGGTCCTTCTATATTTTCAACCTGGCTGATGTTGCCATCACCCTTGGTGTGGTCCTGCTCTTCGTCGATCTTCTGGGCCTGTTCAAAGGCCGCCCAAAGCAAGCGCTTTAGCGCCCGCAATCACCATGCTGCCAGAATCTGGTCTTAGCTCTGGGAATGCGCTATAGAAGCCGCCGATATCGTAAGGGAATTTGCATGCCTATTGCATTGTCCAGGCAGAGTGCTGCCATTTCTGCCGCCGCGCGTGCGGGTCTGGCGGCCCTGGGGCTCGTTGCGACCCTGGCACTTGGCGCCTGCACCACGGTGGAAGGCACCAATGCGCTCAGCGACTTCGGCACCTTCGAGCGCGAAGTACTCAATACCACGGCCCGCGGCGTTGGCCTCATCCCCGGCGATCCGCCCAAGGAAGATTTGACCGCGGCGCGCGCGCCTCTGGTCCTGCCCAAATCCACCGGCGCTCTGCCCGCACCGACCACCCAGGTGGCCGCGGCGCAATTGCCCGCCAATAGCGACACCGTGCAGATCGACACCTCCAATCTCAGCGAAGCCGACATTCGCCTGCTGCGCGATGCGCGCGTGGTGGATATGCGCACGCTCGGCGGCCGGCCCTTGACCGAAGCCGAAGCGCGGCAACTCACTGCGCGCATGCAGCGGGCCAACATGACCGTCACCGCCAATAATGATCGTCCGCTCTATCTGCCGCCGGCTGAATATTTCACCCGCGTGGGCGATGCGCAGTTGGTTTGCCGCGCGGCCTCGGGCGAGTTGGTTTCGCTGCGCGACGACCGCTGCCCCGCCGATGTGCGCAAGGCGCTGCAGGTCCAGGGGCCAACCTCGTCAATTTTGGGCACGCAGGATGCCAAGTTGAGCACGACCGAAACCGGTCTTTAGGGCACCGGGCCTTTTCAAGACTATCGGCGGCCGGATCATCCGGCCGCTTTATCTTTTTACCGCGCCGCCCGTCCCAGCGATCCCCGCTGCGGACATTATGGGTCCCGCATGTCAGAAAGTGCTCCAATGAGCGACACATCCAAACAGCCCGAAACCGCCGATCGTCTGGCAAAAGTCATTGCCCGGGCCGGCCTCTGCTCCCGCCGCGATGCTGAAGGCTGGATTGCCGATGGCCGCGTGGCCGTCAACGGCAAAACCGTCCTGACCCCGGCCTTTAACGTCACCAGCCGTGACAAGATCGAAGTTGATGGCCTGCCGCTCGCAGCGCGACAGGGCACGCGTGTCTGGCTCTACAACAAGCCGGCCGGTCTGGTCGTCACCGAAAAGGACCCCGAAGGTCGCCCCACCATTTTCGAGGAGCTGGATCGCAAGGGCCTGCCGCGCGTGCTCACCGTTGGCCGCCTTGATATCAATACCGAAGGCCTGCTTCTGCTCACCAATGATGGCGGTTTGAAACGGGTGCTCGAGCTGCCATCCACCGGCTGGTTGCGCCGCTATCGCGTCCGCGCCTTTGGCCAGGTCACCCAGGCCCAGCTCGATAGTCTCAAGCATGGCATCGCCGTCGATGGCGTCCAATATGGCCCGATCACCGCGACGCTCGAGCGCGAGCAGGGCTCCAATGTCTGGATGGTTCTGGGCCTGCGCGAGGGCAAGAACCGCGAGGTCAAGAACGTCCTGGGTTCGCTCGGCCTCGAGGTCAATCGCCTGATCCGCATCTCCTATGGTCCGTTCCAGTTGGGCGATCTGCCCGAAGGCGGCGTGGAAATGGTCAAATCCCGCATGCTGCGCGACCAGCTCGGTAAGAAACTGGCCGAATCCGCCGGCGTCGATTTTGAAAGCGAAGCGCCCGACATGGTCCAGCCCGCCCCGCGCGACGACCGTCCGGTCCGCTCCCCGCGCGACAGGGCGCCGCTGCGTCCGCGTCCTGCCGGCCGCGATGCCGGTCCCCGCGGTTCCCGCGACGATCGTGAAGAGCGGCCCGTCCGCGTCCGCCGCGTACACTTCGAAAACGATGAGGGCCGCGCCCCCGAGGCCTACGAGCCCAAAGGACCCGGTCGTCAGCGCGCCGATCGCGACGACCAGCCTGCCCGCAGCTTCGGCAGACCCGCTGCTCGTTCCGACCGCGGGGATCGGCCAGATCGCGGCGAAGGCCGCCGGCCTGATGGTGATCGCCCCAAGCGTGATTTCGGCGACCGTCCAAGACGCGATTTCGGTGACCGCCCGGCGCGTGGTCCGCGTCCCGAAGGTCGCTTCGAAGATCGACCGAAACGTGCATTTGGCGACAAGCCCGCTCGCGGCAATTTTGGCGATCGCCCAAAACGCGACTTTGGGGACAAGCCGGCCCGTGGCGGCTTTTCAGATCGTCCCAAACGCGACTTTGGCGATCGGTCCCAGCGCCCCTATGGCGATAAGCCGGCGCGCGGTCCGCGTCCCGAAGGTCGATCTGAAGGCCGTCCCCCGCGCCGCGATGGTGCTCCGGGCGGTAAGCCCTTCGGCGATCGCAAGCCCTTTGCCGGCAAGCGCGATGGCGCCAAACCCTTTGGTGATCGCCCCCAGGGCGGGCGCCCCGGCGGCAAGCCGTTTGGTGGTAAGCCCGGTGCCCGGCCCGCAAGTGGTCGCCCATCGGGCAATCGCCCCACCGGTGGTCGTCCCGCAGGAGGCCGCCCGACAGGCCCCCGCAAGCCGCGGGGCTAGGTCGTGCGCATCGTCGCTGGGAAATTTCGCGGTAAGCAGCTGACTTCGCCATCGGACGATAGCATTCGTCCGACATCGGACCGTGCCCGCGAATCCATGTTCAACATATTGGGCTCACGGCTCGGTCCGGCCCTTGCTGGCAAGCGTGTGCTCGATCTTTTCGCCGGCACAGGCGCCCTGGGCCTGGAAGCATTGTCGCGTGGCGCCGACCACGTCACCTTCGTCGATACCGGCGCTGAGTCCCGCGGCCTGATCCGCGATCACATTCAGGCCTTTGGCGTCGCCGGCATTACCAAGCTGCTGCGCCGCGATGCGACGGCCCTCGGCACGCCCGGCACATTCGGACAGTTCGACCTTATCTTTCTCGATCCACCCTACAATCAGGGCCTGGGCGAAAAGGCGCTGGCCGAACTTGCATCAAATGGCTGGATCGCCCCTGGCGCCACCATTGTCTGGGAAGAAGCCGTCGATGCCGAGGTCACCATTCCGCCCGGCTTCGAGCTGGAAGACACCCGCGAATATGGCGCGGCGGCGATACGTTTCCTGAGCTTTGTCGGCTAGACTCTGTCAGTTTCTGGCGGAAACGCGCGGTTAGTTGCTCCCCTCCCCCTTGAGGGGAGGGGTTGGGGGTGGGGGGCCATCGGTGACCCACAAAACCACCCCCTCCCTCGATCCCTCCCCTCAAGGGGGAGGGAGGCGCAGGACCCACCGATTCCGATCAAATCGAACAAGCTCTAGGGGAGAAGGCCATGAGACTCCGCGCCGTCCCGCAGGGCTGGGCATGCCGGTGGCATGCCCAGAGGGAAGTAGGCCACGAGACCTGCGGTCGAGTGGCGGCTCGAATGGCTGGTAGCAAGGCCGAAATTGGCCGTGGCTAAATCCATTGGAGCGAGCAAGGTGGAGCGTTCTGCTCGAGAATGGCAGCACCGTTCCCCGTCAGGCCGCCTTGAGGCACTCCGCGCATTTCCCACGAATTTCCATGGTCGTGCGCTCCACCTTGAAGCCGGTCCGTCCGGCCCAGTCGCCCAGCCGCTCTTCGATCACAGCGTCGGCGAACTCGTCCACCTTGCCGCAGGCCTCGCAGATGGCAAAGGCAATCAGGCCTTTGCGATGGCAATGTTCGTCGGCGCAGGCAACGAAGGCATTGAGCGATTCCAGCCGATGCGCCAGCCCGCGCTCAACCAGTTTGTCCAGTGCCCTGTAGATCTGTAGTGGCGCCCGCAGGCCTTCGCCGCGCAATTGGTCGAGAATGTCATAGGCCGAAAGCGGCGCAGGGGCATGGTTGAGCGTGCCCAGCACCAGTTCCTGGTTGCGGGTCAGGTCCGCCGGCATGGGATGGTCATGTGCCATTATGTTCTCTCCTGCCAAAAAGCCGCGCCGTCGGCACCGCCAGCGACACGAGAAACAGCGCTAGCGCCATCACCACGATGGACGGTCCCGAAGCGGTATCCCAGGTCAGCGATCCGAACAAGCCGCCAACAACCGACAGGCCGCCCAGCAGCGCCGCAACCATGGCCATCATTTCCGGCGTCGCGCTCAGCCGTCGCGCCGTCGCTGCGGGGATGATGAGCAATGAGGTGATCAGCAGGACGCCCACCAGCTTCATGGCAATGGCGATGACCGAGGCCATCAGCACCATCAGAATGATCCGGCTGACTTCGGGCTTCAATCCCTCGGCTTCGGCCAGCTCCGGGCTCACTGTTGCTGCCAGCAAGGGCCGCCAGTTCAGCACCAGAATGGCCAGGATCGCGGCGCCGCCACCATAGATGATGGCAATGTCCTCCACCGACACGGCCAGAATGTCGCCGAACAGAAATCCCATCAGGTCGATCCGCACTTGCGTCAGGAAGCCGACAATGACGAGGCCGACCGCCAGGCTCGAATGGCTGAGGATGCCCAATAGAGCGTCGGTGGACAGCGTGTTCTGCTTTTGCAGCAGCAGCAGTGCCCCGGCCACCAGCGCGGCCACGGCGAACACGCCCAGCGTCACATTGACCGAGAGGAGGATCGAGAGCGCCACGCCCAATAGCGCGGAATGGGCCATCGTATCCCCGAAATAAGCCATGCGCCGCCAGACGACAAAACAGCCCAGCGGCCCGGTCACGGCAGCAAGGCCGACACCGGCGATGAGAGCTCGCGAGAAGAAATCACCGAACATGCTCTGCCCTTCCGCGCCAAACCTCGGAGTTCTGCTGCTCCCTCCCCCCTTGAGGGGGAGGGCTGGGGTGGGGGGTGGTACGGTGTTCCACCGACGGACCCCCGCCCTCGATCCCTCCCCTCAAAGGGGAGGGAGGCGATGCGGAAAGTGCCGTGCTGTATTTAGAGCGCTGTTCGTCCAATGGCAGGTTGGGCGGGGGTGACACGATCATCTCAATGCCCATGACCATGCTCCCCATGTTCATGGTGGTGATGCACATGTTCGTGCCCATGCTCCGCGCCCACCACGCACCCATCGTCGTGATGCTCATGGTCATGGTGGTGCTCGTAAAGCGCCAGCGCCGAGCCGGCGCGATCGCCGAAGAGGCGCAGATATTCGGGGCTGGTCTTGACCGCACTGGGCGTGCCCCGGCAGCAGACATGCCCGTTGAGGCAGATCACCGTGTCGGTCTCCGCCATCACCACATGCAGGTCATGGGAAATCATCAATATACCGGCCTGTGTCGTGTCGCGGATCTGCCGGATCAACTGGTACAGCGCCACTTCGCCGGAAAAATCCACGCCCTGCACCGGTTCATCGAGCACCAGCAGGTCCGGCTTGCGGATCATCGCCCGTGCAAACAGCACGCGCTGAAACTCGCCGCCCGAAAGTTCCTGCACGGCGGCCTTGAGCAGCCGGGTTGCGCCCACCGCGTCCAGCGCCGCCATAATGGCCTGGGGCGAAAATCGCCCCGTCAGCGTCATCAGCCGCTCCACCGTCAGCGGCAAGGTCCAGTCGATGCTGAGCTTTTGCGGCACATAGCCCACCCTCAGCCCGGGCTTGCGGGTCACTGTGCCCGTGCTCGGCTTGAGCACGCCCGTCGCCATCTTGGCCGTGGTCGATTTGCCCGAGCCATTGGGCCCGATCAGCGTCACGATTTCGCCGCGCGCAATGGTCAGGTCCACCCCTTCCACCAGCACGCGCCCACCCCGGCGCACACCGGCACCGGCTAGGGTAATGAGAGTTTCTCTATCGGCTCGCTGCAGCATCGGGCGGCTCGGCTCCTTCGTTCCCTCCCGTTCAAGGGGAGGGTCGGGGTAGGGGTGCTGCGGCCGGGCGCCTGGAGGGCAAACATCACCCCGCGACCGCAAATGCACTCTTGACGGCATTGAATACGTTATAGCATAACACCGCCGCAAGCGTAATAACATAACATATCGCTTCCGATTTCCCCCTTGCCAAGAGGCCAGACGATGTTCCGCACCCCTCTCACCCTCGCCGCGTTCGCATCCATTCTGTTGACGGGTACCGCCTGGGCCGCGCCGGCCGTTGTCGCCTCGACCAAGCCCATTCATTCGCTCGTCGCCGCCGTCATGGGCGATCTGGGCACGCCCACGCTTCTGGTCAAGGGTGCCAATTCCCCTCACACCTATTCCCTGCGCCCCTCCGATGCGGCTGCGCTGGAAAGCGCCGATATCGTCTTCTGGACCGGCCACGGCATGGAGCTTTTCCTTGCTGATGCGCTTGAGACTTTGTCGACCGATGCCAGGGTCATCGAATTGGCCGAAGCGCCCGGCATCAATCTGCTCCCCGTTCGCGAGGGCGGCACTTTTGAAGCGCATATGCACGATGACGATGGCCATGCCCACGACGACCACGACCACGACCATGACCACGACCATGATCATGCCCACGACGAAGATCACGCGGATCACGAAGACGGCGAAGGCGACATGCATTTCTGGCTCGACCCGGACAATGCCAAGCTGATGGTGACGGAAATCGCCGCCACCCTTGCCGAAGCCGATCCGGACAATGCCACGACCTATCAGGTCAATGCCGAGGCCGAGCTCGAGCGGCTCGATCTGTTGAGCGAGGAACTCCAGCAGACCCTCGCCCCCGTCGAAGGCAAGCCCTTCATCGTCTTTCACGACGCCTACCAATATTTCGAGAACCGCTTTGACCTGACGGTCGCCGGGTCCATCACCGTCTCGCCCGAGGCCATGCCCGGCGCCGCCCGCATCGATCAATTGCGCGCCAGGGTCAAGGAATTGGGCGCCACCTGCGTTTTCGCCGAACCCAATTTCGAGCCGGCCATTGTCGCCACCATCATCGAAGGCACCGGGGCCAAATCCGCCACGCTCGATCCCGAGGGCGCCGCCCTCACTGAAGGGCCGAACCTTTATCCCGAGCTTTTGCGTGGCCTGGCGGCCAGCATTGCCGATTGCCTGGGCTGATATCCCTGTTGCCTCTCTCCCCTTGCGGGAGAGGGGCCTATTTCAAAGGGCCCTTGAAGATGAAAAAGGCGCCCAACGCGATCAGCGCAAAGCCGATGCCGTGGTTCCAGGTGAATTTCTCTCCCAGATAGAACACCGCGAACAAGACGAAGACCGTCAGGGAAATGACCTCCTGAATGGTCTTGAGCTCCGCCCCCGAATAGGTCCCATAGCCGATCCGGTTGGCCGGCACCGCCAGCCAATATTCAAAAAAGGCGATGCCCCAGCTCACCAGCACCACCATCCACAGCGTGGCGCCGGGAAATTTGAGATGCCCATACCAGGCAAAGGTCATGAACAGGTTCGAGGCAATCAGCAGCCCGATAGGGGCCAGCGTGGCAAGGTTGAAACCCAATTATGCACCTGAGGGAAAACCGAATCGCCCCCGGTCCGGGGCTGTCTCGCTTATCTCCTCCTCCGCCGTCCCGCTGGCAAGCGCCGCCGCGCAAACCTGCCCTGCATTCGCTCTTTAGCGCGACGAGCCGGTCACCTGCTCGAGCGAGAAGATCTCATCGCTCACATCGTCGATTTTCTTGCGCACCAGCGCCTGCGCATCATAGAGCCCGCGATTGTAGAAATAGGCCCCCATCTTCTCGGCAAAGAACTGCATCAGCATTTCGGCCGGAATGGCGCCGATTGACTGGTCCAGCTCCTCGCGGAAATAGTCCTGGATATCGGCTACAATCGCCTTGGTTTCCTCGCGGCTGAACGTAATCGGCTTCATGGCTGGCTCCTCTCTTCAGCGCCCGTTCATAGACCGAGTCGCCTCTTGTTCCCCAGTTTGCTTCGCGCCACTCTGGCGCCGTCTGAGGAGATCACGCCATGCCCGTTCGCCCCTGCCTCGTTGCACTGCTCTTGCTGCCCCTGCCTGCCGCCGCAGCCGAAATCGCCTGTGAGGGCGCCTTTGCCATCGATACGTCCGAGGCTAGGCTGATCGAGATTTATGGCGCTGAAAATGTCTGGACCGGCATGGTTCCTGGCCCTGAAGGCACCGAAATGCTCGCCACCGAGGTCTTCCGCGACAATCCCAAGCGCCGCCTGCAATTTGTCTGGTGGAACGAGGAAGACCGCACCGATCTCAGCTTTGCCGAACTGCCGCCAAAGCTGGCCGGGCCCGGTGGCGTGCGCGCCGGCATGAGCGTGGCCGAAGTCCGGGCCATCAATGGCGAGCCCTTCACCATGAGCGGCTTCGGCTGGGATTATGGCGGCCATGCCGGGTTTCAGAGCGGGGCCCTGGCCGACCTGCCCGGCGGCTGCATTCTCTCCCTGACATTCAGCCCCGATAGCTATCCCCAGGGCGTCGATATCGATGCCATCACGGGCGATCGCGAGGTCAGTTCCGACAATCCACTGCTGGAAACGGTCAATGCGCGGGTCGATTTCGTCGCCATTGGCTATCCCCATCCCGACTTCCGCGATTGACCCCAAACCCTCCCCGGCGTAGGTCTTGATCCGTGACGGTTCCCCGCGCCCGAAAAGGCAAGGGGATTAATAGGGAACACGGTGTGGCGTACCCATCAGGGGCCAATTCCGTGGCTGCCCCCGCAACTGTAAGCGGTGGGCGCCCTCCAATGCCACTCGGCATTCAATATGCCGGGGAAGGCGGGGGCGCTGTATTCACCGTGAGCCAGGAGACCTGCCTTCACCCTGATAGTTCAGGAAAACCGGGCAATTTCGCCCTGTCATATTCCGTGCACGGAGGGTGCCACATGAATAATTCCGCCGTTTCGACCGGTCTGGTCTCTCTTTCCCTGTCCCAGCGTCTCATTGCTGGTGGTCTTGCCCTCATGCTGGGTCTGACCCTGCTCGTGGGCACCGGCTTTGCTGGTGATTATCGCCTGCACAATGGCGCGCACGACACCCGCCACGCCATGGGCTTCCCCTGCCACTAAGGCAGGCCATCGCGCCTGTTGGATGCCGCCCGGCTTCTGCACGCGCGACAGCAAAAGAATCAGGGAATAAAAATGTTTCGCAATCTGTTTTTCGCTGCGCTGGTCGCAGCCCTTTGTGCTGGCCTGATCACGGCGGCGCTCCAGCATTTCCGCGTCACCCCGCTGATCCTCCATGCCGAAACCTTCGAGGGAGAAGGCGGCCACAGCCATGGCGCGGGCACGCCGGCGCATAGCCATGACGAGGCCATAGTGCCTACAGAAGAGGCCGAAGAATGGGTCCCGCAGGATGGTTTCGAGCGCACTGCTTATACCACCCTCGCCACCGTTCTGGCCGCTGCCGGCTTCGCCTTGATCATTGGCGCCGTCTCCATGTTCGCCGGGATTCCCATCACCTTCGCCAATGGCCTGCTCTGGGGCTTTGCCGGTTTCGTCACCTTCTCTTTGGCCCCCGCCTATGGCCTCGCACCCGAACTGCCCGGCATGCCCGCGGCCGATCTGGGCGCCCGCCAGGTCTGGTGGGCCGGCACGGTGCTGGCCACCGGGGCGGCCTGCCTGGTTCTGGCCAAAACCCGGACCGCCTGGGCTATCGCCCTGGCAGTCGCGCTTGTCGCCGCGCCCCATATCATCGGCGCGCCCGCCGCGCCCGATGAACCCAGCGCCGTTCCCGCCCATCTGGCCACCGAATTTGCTGCCGTCACTCTGGGCACATCCATGGTCTTCTGGCTTCTTCTCGGCATGGTCTTCGGCAAGCTCAACGACTGGCTGACCATGTCCGAAACAACCGCCGCAAAGGGAGCCACCGCATGAGCGCCAAAATCCCCACCACCGTCATCACCGGCTTTCTCGGCGCCGGCAAGACCACGCTGGTCCGCCACATGCTGGCGCACGCTCCCAAGGGCAAGCGCATAGCGCTTATCATCAATGAATTTGGCGATCTGGGCGTCGACAAGGACATTCTGGCCGGTTGCGGCGACGAAACCTGCCGCGAAGAGGATATGGTCGAGCTGTCCAATGGCTGCATTTGCTGCACCGTGGCCGATGAATTCATCCCCACCATGCAGGCTTTGCTCGCCCGCGACGAAAAGTTTGATCACATCGTCATCGAAACCTCTGGCCTGGCCCTGCCGCAGCCGCTCATCCGCGCCTTCAACTGGCCCGAAATCAAGGCCCAGGTTACCATTGACGGCGTCGTCACCGTCGCCGACGCCGCCGCTTTGGCCGAGGGTCGCTTTGCTAGTGACGAAGCCGCCGTCGATGCACAACGGCGGAAGGATGAGATGCTCGATCACGAAACGCCCCTGGGCGAACTCTTCGAAGATCAGCTTTCTGCCGCCGACATGGTCATCATCAACAAGACCGATCTTGTCGATGCCGCCATGCTCGAAACCGTCGAGAACAACATCAAGGCAGAACTGCGTCCCGGCGTCGGCATCGTCCGCGCCGCCAATGGTCATGTCGATATCACTGCGCTTTTAGGGCTCGGCATGTCCTCCGAGGACGACATCGCCAACCGCCCCAGCCATCACGAACTGGAGCATGGCGGCGAAACCCATGAGCACGACGATTTCGACAGCTTCTCGCTGACCCTGCCCAGCATTCAGGGCAAGGATCAACTGCTGGCCACCATCGAGCAGACCATCAAAGCCCATGACGTCCTGCGGCTGAAGGGCTTCGCCGCAATCCCCGGCGCCGCGGCCCGCCTCGCCATTCAGGCCGTTGGCCCCCGCGTCACCGCCTATTTCGACCGCCCCTGGAAGGAAGACGAAAAGCGCGAGACTGCCCTCGTCGTCATCGGCGAACAGCCGCTTGATCGGGCTGCCATCACGGCTAGCCTGGAGCAGGCGGCGGCGTGACGACGCCTGGCGCCTACATCGTGCGGCCTGGCAAGGCGCGCTTGGCATTGATTGTGGCGGTTGGACCAATGGTGGGCATAATCTTTGCCTTAGTCTTGCCGGTCATCGTCGGGATGCAGGTTCTCTTTGGCTGGTCGTACAGCATTTGGGTCTCGCTCTGGGGAGCCGCCGGGGCGTTGCTGTCAGGCGCCTATCTGCTTGGGATAGTACCTGCGCTCGTTGGCGCCTTTGTCTATCGGTGGGTCTCGCCTGTCATAGGCTCTGTTTGGCAACACGTTGGCGCGTGTTTGGCCATTGGTGCACTCTGCGGCGGACTAGGCGCCCAACTGCCGATCGCTCTATTTTCAGAGAAGTTCTTCATGTTCGAGCCCACCGCCGGATTTTTGTCTGCGCTTGGCGGCGCCCTGGCGCTCCCGATCCTCGCTATGCCCTATAGCCGGAAACGCTGATGCATCTCCTCTCCGCCCAGGCCGGTGCCATCCAGCAAGAGGGCGAGGCCATCGACCTCGCGCAGTCGCCCGGCGACTATATATTCGCGTCCTCGGCCGATAGCGAATTGGCCATGTTGGCAGGTGCCGCCGACCGGGCAGGGGAGAATGGCCTCAGGCTAGCCAATACCCTTCGGCTCTCCAATAATCTCTCGGTCGATATGTGGCTGGAGCAGACGGTGGCCCATGCCCGTCTCGTCGTCCTGCGGCTCATCGGCGGTATTGCCTATTTCCAATATGGCGTCGATGAACTCACCGCCCTTTGCGCCAACCGCAAAATTCCGCTCGTTCTCCTCCCCGGCGACGCCAATCCCGATCCCATCCTGCGCGATCGCTCCAGCATCCACCCCGACGACTGGACCACGCTCCACCGCCTGTTCATCGCCGGCGGCCCCGACAATGCCGACGCGATTCTGAAGGGCTTCATCGAACTCGCCCTCCTGCCCACCCTCCCCCTTGAGGGGCTTCGAGCTGTCCCGGAGGGCAAATCGCTCCAGTGGAGCGATTTGAGGCAAGAAGGCCAGGAGAGCTGTGCTCGACTGGCTGATGGGGTGGGGGGTGAAACGCGCGCGGTCCTTACCAACACATCACCCCAACCCTTCCCCCGCTTCGGCCTCTGGCATCCCGCCACCGGCATCACCGACGAGGCGGGTCTGCGCGCGCTCCACGATAGCTCGGCAGGCACCAGCCCATTCTTCTCCCCCTCGGGGAGAAGGTGGCGCGCAGCGCCGGATGAGGGGCTTCGAGCCGTCCCGGAGGGGAAATCGCTCCAGCGGAGCGATTTGAGGAGAGAAGGCCATGAGAGCTTTGCTCGATTGGCAGGTACTGCGAGCGTGGAGAAGCCCCCCCACATCCCCATCCTCTTCTATCGTGCTGCCCTCGAAGGCGCCGGCACCGCTACCCTCGAAGCGCTCATTGCCGAACTCGAAGCCCGCGGCCTGGCCCCCGTGCCCTTGCTCGTCTCGTCGCTCAAGGAAGCCGCCTGCACCCGCTTCGTCCAGAACGCGCTGGCTGCCTTCCCGCCCTCTGCCATTTTCAACCTTACGGCCTTTGCCTTGGGCGTGGGCGATCTCGACGAAAAAGCAAATCCCTTTTCCGGCACCGACGCCCCGGTCATCCAGCTCATCCAGTCCGGCCGCTCCGAGGCCCAGTGGGCCGCCGATCCGCAGGGCCTCTCCTCCAAGGACATGGCCATGTATCTGGTCATGCCCGAAGTCGACGGCCGTATCGGCGGCATCCTTGTCGGTCACAAATCCGATGCCGTCTGGCATGAGCGCACCCAATGCCCGCTCTCCGCCTATGCCCCCGATCGCGGCGGCATCAAACGCGCCGTCGACCTCGCCTTCAACTGGGCCCGCCTCCGGCACACGCCCCGCGCCAACCGCCGCATCGCCATCGTCCTCGCCAACTACCCCATCCGCGACGGCCGCCTCGCCAACGGCGTCGGCTACGACGCCCCAGAAAGCACGGTGCGCATGCTGATGGAGCTGGAGAAGGCGGGGTATGCGCTATCGTCCACCGGCCTAAAGCCCCTCCCCCTTGAGGGGAGGGGTTGGGGTGGGGGTGCTGAGCCGGCACTTTACCCCCACACCTCCGCCGATCTCATCGCTCTCCTCCAATCCGGCCCCACCAACGCCAACCCCCAGCGCGGCACCTCCGATGCCATCCTCCCGCTCACCCGCTACACCGAGCTCTTCGCGCAACTCCCCGAAGAAATCCGCACTGCCGTCTCCACCCGCTGGGGTGATCCGGCAACCGATCCCTTCGTCCGCGACGCAGCCTTCCATCTGCCTGCACACCGCTTCGGCAATGTCGTGATTCTGCTTCAGCCGGCGCGCGGCTGGCACCTCGACGAGACCGCCAGCTACCACGATCCCAATCTGGTCCCGCCCCACGCCTATATCGCCGCCTATCTCTGGCTCCGTCACGGGTTCAGCGCCCATGCGCTTGTTCACAATGGCAAGCACGGTACGCTCGAATGGCTGCCCGGCAAATCCGCCGCCCTCGACGCTGACTGTTACCCGGACGCACTCTGGGGCCAGTTGCCCCACCTCTACCCCTTCATCGTCAACGATCCGGGCGAGGGCACCCAGGCCAAGCGGCGCACCGGCGCGGTCATCATCGACCATCTTGTGCCGCCGCTGACTCGCGCTGCAACCTATGGCCCCCTCAAGGACCTTGAGGCCCTGCTTGATGAATACTACGCTGCCTCCGGCATGGACCGGCGCCGTCTGAACGATCTCAAGCGCCGCATTCTCGATTTCACTCGCGACAGCCGGCTCGATCAGGACATCGGCCTGCCCGAAAGCGAGACCGAGGCCCTGATCAAGATCGACAACTTCCTGTGTGACTTGAAGGAAGCGCAGATTCGCGATGGCCTGCATGTCTTCGGGGTCTCGCCCGCGGGAGGCTTCGCACGAGACCTTGCCGTCGCATTGGCCAGAATACCGCGCGGCGACGCCCCCGGGGATAACTCGCTGATCCGGGCTTTGGCCGACGATCTCAAGCTTGGATTCGACCCGCTCGCCGCCAAATTGGGCGAGCCGTGGTCGGGTCCCGCCCTGCCGCATTCACAATCCATTCATCAAGCAGCTCCAGGACCCCTGCGCCGGGTCGGCGATGTGGTCGAACAGCTCGAACTCATCGCTGCCGACCTGGTATCTGGCGCGCGCACCTGCCCTCCCGACTGGCCCGTCACCCGTGCCGTTCTCGATACGGTCGAAACCCTTATAAAACCACGACTTTCTGCCTCCGGGCCGGCTGAAATGGTGGCCTTTCTCGACGCGCTGGACGGCAAATTCGTCGCCCCCGGCCCCTCCGGCGCCCCCTCTCGCGGCCGCCTCGATGTTTTGCCCACCGGCCGCAATTTCTACTCCATCGACGCCCGCACTGTCCCCACGCCAAGTGCTTGGGAACTCGGAAGAAAATCCGCCGAAAGCCTCGTTCTTCGCCACCTTCAGGACCATGGTCACCACCTCAGATCGGTCGCGCTTTCGGTCTGGGGCACCGCCAATATGCGCACTGGCGGCGACGACATCGCCCAGGCCCTGGCCCTCATCGGCGCCCACCCCACCTGGGACCCCGGCTCCCTCCGCGTCGCGGGCTATGAGATCATTCCTCTGCCCCGGCTTGGCCGGCCGAGAGTCGACGTAACCCTCAGAATTTCCGGCTTTTTTCGCGATGCCTTCCCAGCCCAGATCGCCTTGTTCGATCGGGCCATCCGCGCCATCGGCGCCCTTGACGAGCCCGAGGACGACAACCCAATCGCCGCAAGAATGCGCACCGAGGCACTAGGTTTGATGGCGGAGGGTAAGTCGGAAAGTGAAGCGTCACTCGCCGCCGGTGCGAGAATTTTCGGTTCCAAACCAGGGACTTATGGCGTCGGTCTGGGCCAGTTGATCGATACCGGTAACTGGTCGGACAAGGCTGACCTCGGCAATCAGGTCCTCGCCTGGGGCCAATATGCCTATGGCGCCACCGCCGCCGGCATCCCCATGCATGACCGTTTCCGCGCCCGCCTCGGCGGGATCGATGCGGTCGTTCACAATCAGGACAATCGCGAACACGATCTGCTCGACAGTGACAATTACTACCAGTTCGAAGGCGGCCTTTCTGCCGCCGCTGAAACCCTTTCCGGCCACAGGCCCGCAGCCTATCACAACGATCATTCCCGCCCGGAGACGCCAAAAATCCGCTCGCTGGAACAAGAGGTTAGCCATGTCATGCGCAGCCGTGTGGTCAATCCCAAATGGATCGCCGGGGTGATGCGCCACGGCTATCGCGGCGCGTTCGAAGTCATCGCCACGGTCGACTTCATGTTCGCCTTCGCCGCCACCACCGGCGCGGTCAAGACACACCATTTCGACCTCGCCTTCGAAGCCTTCATTGACGACAGCGCCGTCCGCGACTGGCTCAAACAGGCGAACGCCCATGGCTATGAAGAGCTGATTGCCAAGTTCAATGAGGCGCGCGAACGCGGACTCTGGTCGCCCCGGACCAATTCCGCTTATGCTTTGCTGTCGGGGGACGCATGAACAACACCGTCATTTATCTCATTGGCCACTATGGTGTCGGCAAGCTGACGATTGCCCGCGCCATTGCCGAGGCCACCGGCGCCCGCGTCTTTGACAACCATTTGGCGAACAACGTCATTTTTTCGCTGATCCGGGAAGATGGACGAACCAAGATACCGCAGCGCGCCTGGGACCTGATCATGACCATCAGGCGCCAAGCCCTGATCGCCATGACAGAACTGGCTCGCCCGGATGCCAGCTTCGTTCTGACCAACGCGCTGATGGACGCTGACCCAATGGACAGGCAGGCCTTTGCCGAGGTGCAAAGTGCGGCCGAGCAACGCCGCGCCTGTTTTGTGCCCGTGACCCTTGTGGCTTCCGATTCGGCACATGACATCCGCATCCCGTCCCCTGAGCGCGAGCAACGCCTCAAAATGACGGACGCTGCTGGTGCCAGAAATGTGCGCGAGACGCGCCAATTGCTGCGCATCGCCCATCCCCATCACCTGACCATCGACACGACCGATATTGCGCCCGAACAAGCGGCGCGAATGATCATCGAACACGCGGAGCACTCTGCATGACTGACAAACCCGCCAAGAAGACCGACCTCATGACCGAGGCGGAGCGTGACGCCTATCACGCTGAAAAGATGAAGAAAAAGAAGGCGGCGCGGGACAAGATCCTCTCAACTAAGACCGAGGAAAAGGGCCTGCTCATTGTCCATACCGGCAAGGGCAAGGGCAAGTCGACGGCCGCCTTCGGCATGGTTTTCCGTGCGCTGGGCAACGGCATGCGGGTGGGCGTGGTGCAATTCGTCAAAGGGGTCTGGAACACCGGCGAGCGCACGGTCCTCGACAAGTTCCCCGACCAGGTGACCATTAATGCTATGGGTGAGGGCTTCACCTGGGATGTCGCCGATCGGCAGCGCGACCTGGCCGCCGCCCGCAAGGCCTGGGATCAGGCCAAGGCGCTGATCGCCGATCCCGGTTACGACATGGTCCTGCTCGACGAACTCAATATTTGCCTGCGCTACGACTACCTGCCGCTCGACGAAGTGCTCGAAACCCTGTGCAATAAGCCTGTGGACAAGCATGTCATCGTCACCGGGCGCAATGCTAAGGACGAGTTGATCGAAATCGCCGATCTCGTCACCGAAATGACCGAGATCAAGCATCATTTCCGCGCCGGCGTGAAAGCGCAAAAAGGGGTCGAATTCTAGCAGCCGGTCGCCTGCAGAGAACGATTCAGCCCATCGATAATAGCGTTCATATCGGCCAGGTCGCGGATATTGTACTCGACGCGATAGGCCGCATAGCTTGCTTCATCGCAAAGCGCGATCATTCGTTGATAGAAGATACGATGGTCTCTCTGGCCGGAAAATACGGCCCATTGCGGCGTCGACGCCTGATAGGTCAGTGCCCAGTTCTCCGCGCTGGCAAAGCTCTGCCGCTGCGCAACCTCGGATTCGAAGCTTTCCAGGAGCTGTCCGCCCCATATGGCAAGCTCCTGCTCCGCTCTGAGGCGGTAAAATAGCTGGCCATCGCCATTGTCGCTCGCGCCCTGCCCGACGAAATCGGGCGGCACGTCGATTTCATAGCCGAAACGCGCATTGGCGTAGTGATCCCAATACTGTGCCAGGGCGGGGAAGGTGACCAGCAATAGGGCAAAAAGGACGAGGCCGCGCATGCGCGAATTGTGCCTGCGGCCACGCCTGTCGGCAAGGCTATCAGAGAACCACAATTCCGGCATGCTTGGCCTTCTCTTCGGGCTCGACATGGATGGTGATCTGCACGTCCCTGACGGCCTCGCGCAGCTTGGCCTCTATCGTGTCGCAGATCGTATGCGCTGCATCCACGCTCATCGTTCCCGGCACCACCAGGTGAAAGTCAATGAAGGTCATCTTGCCGGCCTGCCGCGTACGGACGTCATGGGCCTCGATGGCGCCGTCAGCGTTGACCGAAATGACCTCGCGAATGACCTTCTGCGTGTCCTCGGGCACGGCCACATCCATCAACCCGCCGACGCTATCGCGGATGACGCCCCAGCCAGACCAGAGGATATTGAGCGCCACCAGGACGGCCAAAATGGCGTCGAGCCGGGCCCAACTGGTCAGGTAGACCAGCGCCAGCCCCGCCAGCACGCCGAAGGTCGAGATCACATCGGTCATCAGATGCTTGCCATCGGCGGCAATGGCTGGCGATCTAGCAATTCGGCCCTGACGCCGCAGCACCAGCGCCCAGACCAGGTTGATCGCAGTGGCCACGCCGCTGACGGCCAAGCCCTGCACCGGCGCATCGGGCATTTCCGGCGCTATAAAGCCGTTCACCGCTTCGCGCAGAATGAGGATCGCAGCCACGATGATCATCACCCCAACCAGCACGGCGGAGAAATACTCTGCCTTGTGATAGCCATAGGGCAGGCTGGCATCGGCAGGCCGCTGGGCCAGGCGGACCGCGATCAATGCAGCCACCGCTGTCACTACATTGACGATCGATTCAAGCGCGTCCGAATAGAGCGCGATAGAACCGGTCAGCCACCAGGCGAGAAATTTCAGGCCCAGAACGATCAGCCCGACGACAATGCTCGATGCGGCTATGGCCAGGGTGCGGTTGGCCGCCATGGTGCTCTCCTTGTGTCCCGAATGGAGGCCTTAGCGGACACCTGGCCTGCTCGCAAGCCATTGTATTTGCGAACGATTTTCAGAAGCATTCCGATCTGCGTGGCTTTGTTGCAAGCCATTGATTGACCAAGCACTTTCCCCCTCTTACAACCGGAACCAGCGCAGCGTTCCCATGATGGAACTGAAACAGAGCCCGGTGCGGTCGACCAATTTGCGGGGCCAAGCCCGGGGCTGCTCCGGTTTTTGAGTGAAGCTGCCTCGTTCGAACGAGGCGATCATGATCGATCAAATCTCCGGTGGTCGGCCGGTTTTTTCCACTCGCGCCAATGCTGGCATCGTCGCCGGCATCGGCCTGCGTCTGAAGGCCAGCGGCGCGGACCTCCTGGACCTGCTCGACACCTGCCTTGCCGAAGCCGGTTTGGCCCGTTCCGATATCCTGGCTTTGGCGACGCTGGATCGCAAGCAGGCGTATCCGGCATTGGCCGAGGTGGCTGGCCTCCTGAATGTGCCCATCCTGCCGGTCGCGGCGGTAAACCTTCTCACCCCCGTCCCGAACCCGTCTTTGCAGGTGGCCGGTCATATCGGACATGGCTCGGTGGCCGAGGCTGCGGCCCTGCACTTTGGTCCTTTGCTGGTCGAAAAACGCCGCGGCGCCAATGTCACCTGCGCCTTGGCGCAATGCCGCTATGCCCCCGCCGCGCTCAAGGCAGAAATGGCGGCTTCGACGGTTTCCACCTCTTCTGCGGGGTCATAAATGGGACGTGCGACCATCAAAACGACCACCCCCAATTGTTGCGCCGCTTCCAGCTTCGCCGCCGTCTGCCCGCCGCCGGAATTCTTGCTGACCAGATGGGTGATGCCATGACGTTGCATGAGCGTCAGTTCCCCGGCCAGATTGTAGGGCGGACGGTCGAGGACCAGTTGCGCATTTTTCGGCATCGCCACATTGGGCGGTTCGATGAGGCGCACAAAGAACTGGCAATCCTGCCGCTCGAGAAAGGTTGCGAGCCCGCTATGTCCGGTGGTCAGCAGGACATTGGCGTGGCGGGGCAGGGCATCTGCGGCCTCTTTAGCCGAGCGGACGACCGTCCAATGCTGGCCCGGCAGCGGTGCCCAGGCCGGCCGCAGCAACCGCACCAGCCTGATACCCGTCGCCGCTGCGGCGGCCACGGCATTGCCGGATATTTGGCTGGCATAGGGATGGGTAGCATCCACCAGACACTCGATATTGGCAGCGCGGAGAAAAGCGCAGAGCCCCTGAACGCCACCAAAATGGCCCATGCGCAACCGGCCCGCGGGCAATATCGGATCCTGCGTGCGGCCGGCAAGCGAGGTGATGACGTCGTGGCCCAGGCTGGTCAGGCGGTCAGCCAGTTGCCGCGCCTCGCTCGTACCACCCAGGATAAGGATTTTCATTCTACGCGACCCATTGCTTGGTCCCAATTTGCCCGTGGCGCCTGCTACGCTCAAGTGCGGGAGCGCAGATATGGCTGAAGCACTCTTCGCCCGTCTGGACAAAGCCGATTTTCCGCCTTTCGAACCCGGTAGCGTCTGGCTGGTCGGCGCTGGCCCGGGTGGCCCCGGTCTGTTGACGCTTCTGGCTCTTCACGCGCTGGCCCAGGCCGATGTCATCATACATGATGCACTGGTCTCGACTGACATTCTGACATTGGCGCCGGATCGCGTTGAGCGTATCCATGCCGGCAAGCGCGGCGGCAAGCCTTCGCCCAAACAGGCTGACATCACCATACGTCTGATCGAACTTGCCAGGGCGGGCAAGCGGGTCTTGCGCCTCAAGGGCGGCGACCCCTTCATGTTTGGACGCGGGGGTGAGGAGGCCGGGGCCTTAGCCGAGGCGCATATTCCCTTTCGTATTGTCCCAGGCATTTCAGCGGGCTTGGGCGGCCTTGCCTATGCCGGCCTTCCGGTCACGCACCGCGAAACCAATCACGCCGTCATTTTTGTAACTGGCCACGACGAAACCGGCGCCGTTCCCGGCACCGTCAACTGGCCGGCCGTGGCCCAGGCTGCCCCGGTCATTGTCCTCTATATGGCGGTCAGGCACCTTCCAACCATTGCGGCGCAATTGCTTGCCGCCGGGCGCAGGGCCGATGAGGCTGTGACCATTGTTTCCAATCTCGCGCATCCAGACCAGTCGGTTCTTGAAACGAGTTTGGGCGAAGCCGGCGCACTCGTCGATGTGCCCACTCCGGCCATCATCGTTATAGGCCCGGTTGCCCGCTATCGCGGTGCATTACACTGGTATGTCGCTGAGGTGCGCAGACATGTCTTTGGCTAAAGGCGTTATCATTTCCGCACCCCGCTCGGGCTCCGGCAAGACGGTTCTGACCCTTGGGCTGCTGGCGGCGCTGCGCCGTCGCGGGCTGCTGGTGGCGCCAGCCAAGTCGGGCCCTGACTATATCGATCCGCACTTTTCGGGCCTCGCCGCTGGGCGCGAGGCCATTAATCTCGACCCCTGGGCCATGTCTCACCCCCAGTTGCGGGCTCTCGCCGCCCAGCAGGCGACCGGCGCCGATCTGCTGGTGGTCGAAGGTGCCATGGGCCTGTTCGATGCCGCTGCGGACGGAAATGGGTCCACCGGCGATCTGGCCGAAATACTTGGACTGCCGGTTGTTTTTGTCGTCGATGCCGATCGGCACAGTCAATCGGTCGCGCCGCTGGTTTCGGGTTTTGCTCATTGGCGGCAGGGTGTTCGCCTTGCGGGCGTCATACTCAATCGCGTCGCCAGCGCCCGGCACGAGCGTATGCTGGTTTCTGCATTGAAGGGGACCGGCCTGCCCTGTCTCGGCGCCATCCCCCGGCGGCCGGAACTGGCCATGCCGGAACGGCATTTGGGTTTGGTTCTGCCGGCGGAAATAGATCACTTCTCCGCCTTTCTTGGCCACGCCGCCCAGGTGGTCAGCGACTTTGTCGATCTCGACGCCATTCTGTCCCTCTCGACGTCCTTGTCGGATGAGGGAATGCCACCTGCGGCTTTGCCGCCCCTGGGGCAACACATGGCCATTGCACGCGACAAGGCCTTTGCCTTTCTCTATCCGCACCTGCTCGATGGTTGGCGCGCCGGGGGTGCCGAACTGAGCTTTTTCTCGCCCCTCTCCGATGAGGGCCCACCCGATGCGGCGGACGCCATCTTCCTGCCCGGCGGCTATCCGGAACTGCATGGTGGCGCCCTCAGTGCGGCCGGCCGGTTTCATGCGGGTCTGCATAGGGCCAAAGATCGGGGGGCGCTGATTTATGGCGAATGCGGTGGCTTCATGGTTATGGGAGAGGCGCTGGTCGACAAGGACGGGACCACACACACCATGAGCGGCCTTTTGCCGGTCACCACGCGTATCGACCGGCCCAAGCGCATATTGGGGTATCGCCGGTTGTTGCACGACAGCGCCTTGCCTTGGCCCGCCGGGCTCAATGGCCATGAGTTCCACTACTCCTCCGCCAAACAGACCGGCTTGCCGCCGCTTTTCGAAGCGCTCGATGCCGAAGGCATCCGGCAGCCGTCTATGGGGGCGGTTGCGGGCCGGGTCATGGGGTCTTACGCCCACGTCATCTCACGTGCATAAGACTACCATGACCAGAGCCTTGATGTTCATGGGCTCCGCGCCGTCCCGAAGGGCCAATCGGGCCGGTGGCGCGATTGGAGGCAAGGAGGCCATTTGAGCTATGCTCAAATGGCGGGGTGTTAATATGACCAAAGCCTTGATGTTCATGGGTACCGGCTCCGATGTAGGCAAGTCACTGATTGTGGCCGGTCTTTGCCGGGCCCTGGCCAATCGGGGCCTCAGGGTCGCGCCGTTCAAGCCGCAGAACATGAGCAACAATGCCGCCGTCACCAGCGATGGCGGCGAAATCGGCCGCGCCCAGGCGCTGCAGGCCCGGGCAGCGCGACGCGATCCCGTTACGGCGATGAACCCGGTCCTGCTCAAGCCTGAGGGGGAGACCGGTTCCCAGGTGGTCGTGCGCGGCCGGCGGCGCGTTAGCCTCAGCGCGCGGCAATATTGGGCGGACCGCGCCCAGCTCATGCCTGAAGTCTTGGCCGCATTTTCGGAGCTGGCCGCGCAAGTGGACTATATCCTGGTCGAAGGGGCCGGTAGCGCGTCCGAGGTCAATCTGCGCGAGGGCGATATTGCCAATTTCGGCTTTGCCCAGGCGGCCCATGTGCCGGTCGTTTTGATTGGCGATATCCACCGCGGCGGTGTCATCGCCGCCCTGGTGGGGACGCTGGAGGTGATCGACCCGGCGGATGCAAACCTGGTCCGGGCCAGCCTGATCAACCGCTTCTTTGGCGATCCGGCCCTGTTCGAGGCGGGAAAGTCGTTTCTGGCCGAACGCATGGCGCGGCCCTGCTTTGGCCCGGTGCCTCATTTTGCCGATGCCGCGAAATTGCCGGCAGAGGATGCGCTGGCGCTCGATGCCTATTCCGGCGGCTCCGGCCGTTTCCACGTCGCCGTGCCGCGGCTGCCGCGCATTGCCAATTTCGACGATCTCGATCCATTGCGTGCCGAAGCGGGCATCACGCTGACCCTGGTACAACCGGGTCGGCCTATTCCGCGCGATGCCGATCTTGTTCTTTTGCCGGGCTCCAAGGCCACGCGCGCCGATCTGGCCGCCCTGCGCGCCAATGGCTGGGACATCGACATTCTCGCGCACCACCGCTCGGGCGGGCAGGTCATGGGCATTTGCGGCGGCTATCAAATGCTGGGCAGAACCATAGCCGACCCTGAAGGGATCGAGGGCGCCCCTGGCACGAGCGAGGGTCTTGGCCTGCTCGCTGTCGACACGGTCCTGGCGCCGGCCAAGCAATTGCGGATCGAGCAGGCCGTGCATCTGCTCACCAATGAGCCGCTGACCGGTTACCATATGCATATGGGGGTAACCTCGGGTCCGGATACGCAAAGACCGTTTGCCCAGATCGGCGGCACACCCGAGGGTGCTGTGAGCCCCGATGGCCGCGTCATGGGCACCTATCTCCACGGGCTTTTTGCCGCCGACAGCTTCCGTCGCGCCTTTCTGGGGGCCCATGCCAACGCCGACCTGGCCTTCGAGGCGGGCGTGGAAATGGCGCTGGATGGTCTTGCGAACCATCTCGAAACCCATATCGATATTGACCAGTTGCTGGCGCTTGCCGCGCCGATAGAGATCTAGCCCATGGACCCTCTGATATCGCCTTTGGCGCTCGCTATTGAACGGCAGTTTGGCTATCCGCAGAAGCTTGCCAATACCATTGGCCACCCAGTCATGTGGTTCGGCACCCTGATCGATTTCTGCGAGAAGCGCCTCAATACCACCAGCCGCACACCTTCCCAGCGCAAGCTTGCAGGCGTTGTAGCTCTGGGCTTGTTGCTCCTGTCCGTCCTGATCGTCACTGTCGGCATCCGCACCATTCTGTCTTGGATTCCGCTGGGCTGGGTGGTCGAAATGCTTTTGGCCACCACATTTCTGGCACAGAAGGAACTGGGACGAGCTGTCGAGGCGGTCTCGGAGGCCCTGCGCACATCCCTCGCTGCCGGACGCGAAGCCGTCAGCCACGTTGTCGGGCGCGATCCGCAAACCCTTGACGAGGCGGGTGTCGCCCGGGCCGCGGTCGAAACACTGGCCGAAAGCACATCGGACGGTGTCGTTGCGCCCTGGCTGTTCCTGCTGCTCTTCGGCCTGCCGGGCATTGCCGTTTACAAGGCCGTCAACACAGCCGATTCCATGATCGGCCATCTCGATGACCGTTACCGCGATTATGGCTGGGCCGCCGCAAGGCTCGACGACGTGTTCAATTGGATACCGGCGCGGTTGACCGCCATGCTTATCACGCTGGCCTGCTTTTTCACCCCTGGTGCCAGTCCGGGCAAGGCCTGGGCGACGGCCCGGCGGGACGCTGCAAAGCACGATTCTCCAAATGCCGGCTGGCCCGAGGCGGCCTTTGCCGGTGCGCTGAATTTTCAACTTGGCGGACCGCGCTATTATGAGGGCGAACTGGTGGACCTGCCGGTCTTCGGAACCGGCAAGGCGGCGCTGGGCGCCAGCGATATCATGCTGGCGCTGCTGCTCTATCGCCGCACCCTCGATGTGCTGCTCGGTTTCGGCAGTATCATTGCCCTGATGCTGCTTGTCAGCTGACCGGGTCGGGCGCATTGCCCTTCAGGGTCAAGGGCAATCCGGCGGCAACGAAATAGACATCGTCGCAGATTTCGGCCAATCGCTGATGGGTCGATCCGGCCAGGTCGCGGAAGGTGCGGGCCATGGCATTGTCGGGCACGATCCCGAGGCCCACTTCGTTCGATACCAGAATCACCTTGGCCTGCTGGATTTCCGCGAGTGTGGCATAGAGTTCGCTGACAGCGGTTGCGACATCCTCGTTGGCCAGCAGCAGATTGGTGATCCATAGCGTCAGGCAGTCGACCAGGATGACGTCATGGGCCTTGCCCGCTTTGAGGATGGCATGGGACAATTCGAGCGGTTCTTCGATCGTCGTGAAGCGCTCGCCTCGGACGGCCTGATGGCTGCTCACCCGCTCATTCATTTCCGCATCGAGAACGGTGGCCGTCGCCAGATAGGCAGGTTTGGCGCCAGCATGCAGCGCCAGCCTTTCGGCAAATGCGGTTTTTCCCGAGCGGGCCCCGCCCAGCACAAGGCAATGTCGCGTCATGGAGAGCTCTCTTTCGGGCGCCGCTGCGGCCCATTCCCGTCCTGATAATCTTGGCTCCAAACGAACGGTGATGGCAACCCGTTCCGCTCGATTCCGCATTTGCAGAGGGGTTAAGCAAGCGGGCGGTACGGCAACGACATTTTCTTGGGCCTACTACTTTCGTCTTAGCGCCTTTCGCATTATGGTCCGCGCCGAATTGACCACCTAGTCTGGGAGCGACAGGGCGGGGCTTTCGCGCTCGGCGTCTTTTGATTCCCACACACTCACGGAGATGCTTTTCGTGCTGCGATATTACCTTGGCGTTGACGGAGGCGGTACCAATTGCCGCATACGCTTGGCCAACGAGAAGCTCGAAACGCTGGCAGAGGTCAAGAACGGCCGCTCCAACCTGCAGATTGATGGCGGCGAGCCGGCCTATAAGGCCATCAGTGCCGGAGCCCGCGACGTCTTCGAGGCTGCCGGGCTCGATTTTGCCGAGGCCGCAAATACCTATGCCTGTTTCGGCATGGCAGGCGGGCGCATGGATTCGGCCCGTCACGCCTTTGCAGCCCGGCCATGGCCCTTTGCCGGCGTCAAAGTCTATGACGATATCGACATTGCCCATGCCGGCGCGCTGGGCGGCGGCGAGGGCGGCGTGGTCATTATCGGTACCGGCTCGGCCGCCATGTCCATCGTTGGCGGCACCCGCCACCAGGCCGGCGGTTGGGGGTTCCATATCGGCGACCAGATGAGCGGCGCCATTCTGGGCCGTGAACTGGTCCGCTATTCTATCGAAGCCGAAGACGGCCTTGCCGAAACCTCCCCCCTGACCAAGGCGGTGATCGCGGCTCTGGGCGGCAATAATCAGGCCGTCATGACATGGTCTTTTGCCACCGAAATGGACCTGAAACTGCTGAGCCGCGACGGCACCGAAGGCTGCGACGATGCGCTGGTCGGCCGCGCGCCGGGCGAATTCGGCAAGTTGATGCCGCTCTGGTTTGATCACCTGGAGCGCAACGACCCGGTGGCTCTCAAGCTTCTCGACATCGAATTGGGCTATGTCGACACCTATGTGCGCTGGTTCAAAGGTCATGGCGCCACGGTCATGGCCATTGTCGGCGGACTGGGCCAGCGCCTGTTCCCGGCCCTGCAGCAACGCTATGGTGACTTTGTCGCTCTGCCCAAATACGAACCTCTGCACGGCGCGGTGATCCTCGCCCAACAGAACTTCGCGTCAAACTAGAGGACCTGCCCACGTGTCCAGCCGCATCATTCCCGTCCAGCCGTTCGACTATGTGGTGTTTGGCGCCACCGGCGACCTGACCAAGCGCAAGCTGATCCCCGCGCTTTACCATCGTTTCAAGGACGGGCAGTTCGACGAGCAGAGCCGCATCATCGGTGTGTCGCGCTCCAAGCTCACCAATGCTGAATTTCAGAAGCTCGCCGGCGATGCCGTTGCCCAGTTTGTCGAGGAAGACTATCAGGACGCCGCCATCATCAAGCGCTTCCTGACCATCTTCTCCTATGTGGTCAACGATGTTTCCGACGAGGCCGGCTGGGGCGATATCAAAAAGGCGCTGCGCGACGACTCCAATGTGGTGCGCGCCTTCTATCTCGCCGTGGCGCCGGACCTGTTCGAACCGATTGCCGAGCAACTGGCCAAGACCAAGGTCTATCGTCGCGACGCGCGCGTCGTCATCGAAAAGCCGCTCGGCCACGATCTGGCCTCGTCGATCGAGATCAATGACGGCGTCTCCAAGATCTTTAAGGAAGATCAGGTTTACCGCATCGACCATTATCTCGGTAAGGAGACGGTGCAGAACCTGCTCGCCCTGCGTTTTGCCAATACCCTGTTCGAACCGATCTGGAATTCGGCCCATATCGACCATGTCCAGCTCACGGTGGCCGAAAGCGTCGGCGCCGGTACGCGCGGCTATTACGATGAGAGCGGCGCGCTCAGGGACATGATCCAGAACCACATGCTGCAATTGCTTTGCCTTGTGGCCATGGAGCCGCCCGCCAGCGACGACGCCAATGCCCTGCGCGATGAAAAACTCAAGGTCTTGCGCGCGCTTCGCCCCATTACCAATGGCGAAGTGGCCACCAAGACCGTGCGCGGCCAATATCGCGGCGTGACGTCCGAAACCGCCTCGGTTGCCAGCTATCAGGACGAATTGCCCGAGGACAAGAAGGGCAGCCATACCGAGACCTTTGTGGCGCTCAAGGCCGAGATCGACAATTGGCGCTGGGCCGGTGTGCCGTTCTACATGCGGACCGGCAAGCGCATGGCCGAGCGCGTTTCGGAAATCTGCATCCAGTTCAAGCCCATTCCGCATTCGATCTTCGATCATGCCGAGGGGGCGCCCAAGGCCAATAAGCTCATCATCCGTCTGCAGCCCGACGAGGGCGTCAAGATGATGATGATGATCAAGGACCCCGGCCCGGGCGGCATGCGCCTGCGCCAGGTACCTCTCAATCTGAGCTTTGCCGAGACCTTTACCGAGCGAACGCCGGAAGCCTATGAGCGCTTGCTGATGGATGTGGTGCGCGGCAGCCAGACCCTGTTCATGCGTCGCGACGAGCTGGAAGCGGCCTGGACGTGGGTCGACCCGATCCGTCAGGCCTGGGACCGTTCGCCCGAGCCGCCCCAGACCTATACTGCCGGCACCTGGGGCCCGAGCGGCGCCGTGGCCTTGATCGAGCGTGACGGTCGTACCTGGTATGAGGGGCCGAATTCGTGACGCGTTTGGCCATCTCCGATGGCCTGTTCCTGCCCGCCTTGCCCACCATCGGGCAGGAGGCACAGGAACCCATATGAGCGAAAGATACGGGGCATGACAATCGAACGCCGCAGCTTTGCCGACAAATCGACCCTGGCCAAGGAATTGGCCGAGGCCGTTGCCGACCGCATTCGCGCAGCTATTGCCGAACGTGGTGCGGCGGCGATTGCCGTCAGCGGCGGCTCGACGCCCGGAAAGTTCTTTCAGGCGCTGGGCAAGACCAAGGATATAGACTGGTCCAAGGTCGTGGTGACGCTGGTCGACGAACGTTGGGTCGATGAAACTAGTGACCGCTCCAATGCGGCGCTGGTCAATGAAAAGATGCTGCAGGGCCCAGCGGCCACGGCCCGCTTCTTTCCGCTTTATTCGGGCGGCGACGCGCCGACAGATACCGCCATTGCCAAGACCAATGCGCTGATGGCTGAATTGCCGCAGCCCTTTGCAGCCGTCATTCTGGGCATGGGCAATGATGGCCATACGGCCAGTTTCTTCCCCGGCGGCGACACACTGGCCGCGGCGCTGACTGAGGCGGGCCCGACCCTTGCCATTCGCGCGCCGGGCGCTGGTGAACCGCGCGTGACCTTTACTTTGCCGCGCCTGCTCGAGACCGACGGCCTCTACCTTCATATCGAAGGTGAGAGCAAAGCCGAGGTGCTTGAGACGGCGCTGGGCGATGGACCGGCCGAAGACATGCCGATCCGTGCCGTGTTGCGCTCCGGTGCGCCGGTGACCGTTTACTGGTGTCCTTGACGCTCCTGGGGCGGTCCCCAATCGACCGCCCTGGCCGCTGACGGATACTGGTTTGTTGATGCAAGGATTACCGCGCCAGCGGCCCCCTTCTGGCGTGCCCTTGCCTAGCTTTGGAGACTTGCCATGACCGTCCGCCAGGCCATCCAGGATGTGACCGACCGCATTGCCGCGCGCAGCCGCGACAGCCGCCGGGATTACCTCGAACGCCTCGATGCCGCCAAAGAGCAGGGCGTCTACCGCGCCGCATTGTCCTGCGGCAATCTCGCCCACGGCTTTGCTGCCTGCTCGCCCTCCGAAAAGGCGGCTCTCGCCGGCAACAAGACGCTCAATCTGGGCATTGTCACCAGCTATAACGACATGCTGAGCGCCCATCAGCCCTACCAATTCTACCCCGAAATCATCAAGGAAGCGGCCCGCGAGATCGGTGCGACCGCCCAGGTGGCGGGCGGCGTTCCGGCCATGTGCGACGGCGTCACCCAGGGTCAGCCAGGCATGGACCTCTCGCTGTTCTCCCGCGACGTGATCGCCATGGCGACCGCCATTTCCCTCTCGCACAACATGTTCGACGCAGCCGTTTACCTCGGCATCTGCGACAAGATCGTGCCGGGTCTGGTCATCGGCGCCCTCAATTTCGGCCACCTGCCAGCGGTGTTCATCCCGGCCGGGCCGATGCCATCGGGCCTGCCCAATGATGAAAAGAGCAAGGTCCGCCAGCTCTATATGGAGGGCAAGGTCGGCCGCGCCGAGCTGCTCGAGGCCGAAAGCAAGTCCTACCACTCGGCCGGCACCTGCACCTTTTACGGCACCGCCAATTCCAACCAGATGCTCATGGAAATCATGGGCCTGCACCTGCCCGGCGCCAGCTTCGTCAATCCCGGTACGCCCTTGCGTGACGCTCTGACCCGCGAGGCCACCAAGCGCGCGCTTTCGCTCTCGGCTCTGGGCAATAATTACACGCCTATCGGCCATATCATGGACGAGAAGGCTATCGTCAACGGTCTGGTCGGCCTGCATGCGACGGGCGGATCGACCAACCACACCATGCATCTGATCGCCATGGCCGCCGCCGCCGGTCTGCAGGTCACCTGGGACGACATGAGCGACCTCAGCGATGCCACCCCCTTGCTGGCGCGCGTCTATCCCAATGGCGTTGCCGACGTGAACCACTTCCACGCAGCGGGCGGCATGGGCTTCCTCATCAAGGAACTGCTGAACGACGGCTATCTCCACGAAGACGTCAAGACCGTCTGGGGTACTGGGCTTTCGGGATACACTGTTGAAGCCAAGCTGATCGAGGACGCGCTGAGCTTTGAACAGGCGCCCGAAGAAAGCGCCCTGCCCAAGGTTCTCACCAGCACCAAGGCGCCGTTCCAGCCGACAGGCGGTCTCAAATTGCTCAAGGGCAATCTGGGCCGTTCGGTCATCAAGGTCTCGGCGGTCAAGCCCGAACACCGCGTGGTCGAGGCCCCAGCCCGTGTCTTCCATGGCCAGGAAGGCCTGCAGGCCGCTTTCAAGGCCGGCGAATTGACCGGTGATATGATCGCCGTGGTCCGTTTCTCTGGCCCCAAGGCCATCGGCATGCCCGAACTCCATAAGCTGACCCCGGCGCTTGGCGTGCTGCAGGACCGCGGCTTCAAGGTGGCGCTGCTCACTGACGGCCGCATGTCCGGCGCCTCGGGCAAGGTGCCAGCGGCGATCCACATGACGCCAGAAGCCATGGATGGCGGCCCGATCAGCAAGATCCGCGACGGCGACATGATCCGTCTTGACGCCAATGACGGCACTTTGACCTTCCTGGGCGATGAGAAAGAATTTTTCTCTCGCACGCCGGCCACCGAAGACCTGCGGCCCCAGCATTTCGGCATGGGCCGCGAACTTTTCGCCGGCTTCCGCAGCCTGGTGGGCGTGGCCGACAAGGGCGCGAGCGTTTTCAACTGATCTGGGGCCTCGGGCCGGTATATCGCGCCCGTGGCCTTATCAGCGTACCTGTTTCGACCTGTTCCAGCGCGTGGGCAATCCAGCCCACGCTGCGGGCCAGGGCGAAGACCTGCAGCGGCGCATCGTCCGGCAGACCGAATGCGGCTGTCATCGCGGCCAGCGCGAAGTCGATATTCGGCTTCTCTCCGGTCAGGCGTTCGCCGGCCATGGCCAGTTCGGCAAAGACCTGCGGCACGGTGAATGCGGCTAGAAGGGTCGCGGCGCGGGCGTCGCCCTTGGCGTAGAGGCGGTGACCGAAACAGGGCAGGGCACCGCCCTGGCGCAAATGCGCTGCAATCGCTGCATCGGCTCCCAGCCTCTGCGCCTGATCGACCAGACCTGCCATGCTCTGGCTGGCATTGCCATGCAGCGGGCCCGATAGGGCTGCCAGCCCGGACAGGACGGCGGCGGCCAGGGGCGCGCCGGTCGAGGCGGTGACGCGCGCCGCGAAGGTCGAGGCGTTCAGCTCATGCTCGGCCAGCAGCACCAGTGCCCGCCGGAGCGGATCGGCGGCATCGCGCCGCTGCCACTGCCGCGCCAGGCGTTCATGCAGCGGATCGCTGCCGGGCGCGGCCAGGGCGCCACTGAGGAAGGACACGACCAGGGCCGCATCCTCAAGCAGCACCGCCCGATGCCGCCCGCTTGTCGGCATCGCCGTGGCGGCCAACTCGGCCATGGCCCGATAGGCCGCGGCAATGCCGGGCTGTCGCGCCTGCGCCCGATTGGCAAAGTCGGGTCGCTCATCCGAAGCCCAGAGCAGCCGGGCTGCGGCGCCCAATGTGGCGGTCTCCGCCAGCTTGACCGCATCTTCGCCCCGATAGAGCAATTGGTCGGCGCTGATGGTGGAAATCGCGGTTTCCAGCACCGGCTCGCCCCAGGCGATGGACTCGGCAGCCACGATGCGAGCCGGGCGGCGGCCCTGTCGGCGGCTGGCCAGCCGCTCGACATCGTCCTGCCGGTAGAGGCTTTTGCGTGGATCGCTCGGGTCCGGCCGCGCGGTGATCCGCCCCCGGCTGACATTGGCATAAAGTGTCTGCGGCTTGGTGCCCAACCGTGCCAGCGCTTCGTCCGCCGTCAGCCAATTCATGTCCGCCTCGCATTGATCAATAACATCAAGATTGACGTCAATCTTGCTTAGCATGATCTAGGGCCGAACAACAAGGAGACGCAGTATGTCCGGTCTTGATGACGTCATTGCCGCTGAAACCCGCCTCAGCGAGGTCGACGGCGCCAATGGGCGCCTGGTGATCTGCGGCCATAGCCTGGACGCACTGGCCGGGCGGGTCAGTTACGAGGCGGTTCTGGCCCTGTTGCTGCCCGGCCTGCTATCGGCCAATAGGGAGGTGGTGCGGGCAGAACTGGCGCAGGCACGGCTCCGGGCGTTCCGGGAAGTTTCAAGGCTGGATGCCGATCTAGTCTCTCTCTCCCTCACCGAAGCGCTTCGTGCCCTTATGGCACGCCTGCCAGATGGCGAGGATAAGTCCGTGGCCCTGCTGCAGATTGCGGCGCCTGCCGTCTTCGTGCCGGCGCTGGTCCGCGCGAAACGGGCGCAGAAGCCGATGCCGCCGCATCCGGGGCTGAGCCACGCGGCCGATATGCTGGCCATGCTGTCGGGCAATGTGCCCAGCACCGAACAGGTCAGGGCGCTCGACACCTATCTCGTCACGGTCTCCGACCATGGGCTCAATGCCTCGACCTTCACCGCCCGTGTCGTCGCCTCTACCCGCGCCGGCTATGCCTCGGCGGTGCTGGCGGCCCTGGGGGCGCTCAAGGGGCCGCTGCATGGCGGTGCGCCCGGACCCGTGCTCGACATGCTCGATGCCATTGGTGCGCCGGACAAGGCCGCGCCCTGGGTCGATGCAGCCCTGACGCGGGGTGAGCGGCTCATGGGCTTCGGCCACCGCATTTACCGGGTGCGCGACCCTCGGGCCGATGCACTCAAGGCCGCGCTCAATCAGCTCGGTGCCGCGGGCGGCTGGGACCCCAATCGACTGGCGCTGGCCGAGGCGGTGGAACGCGAGGCGCTGCTTGCCCTGCGCGCCGCCAAGCCCGATCGGGTGCTCGAGACCAATGTGGAATTCTTCACCGCCCTGCTGCTCGAAGCCCTTGGCTTCCCGCGCGAGGCATTCACAGGCGTTTTCGCTGCCGGCCGGGTCGGCGGCTGGATCGCCCATGCATGCGAACAGGTCGAAACCGGTCGCCTCATCCGCCCGCAATCGCGCTATGTGGGTCCGAAGGCGGCTTAATCGGTCTTTGCAGCCGGCCTATATCATCCGGAGCAGGGCCCGCCAGCGCGCAAAGGCGCCTTGATGACCGGTTCGAGCTTGGGCAGCCAGAGATTTGGATCTTTGCCATTTCCACCGTCTTTGCCGGCCGGTCCGGGCATTACCTTTGGCGCCGGACCATTGCATCCCGCATGAACGACAATATCCTCAATCGCGCCTGCCGATGCGCAGAACAACAATAAACAGACCAGCCCCCAGACTATGCGCATTTCTGTACCCCCTTTGTTCCTAAAGCAAAGGTTGCGCTTTTGTTCTCATGAGTCAATCACAAATCGTTAACGACTTCTGCCGAACAGGCGTTCGATATCGCCCTTCTTGAGTTCGACATAGGTGGGGCGGCCATGGATGCACTGGCCGGAATGGGGTGTGGCTTCCATCTCGCGCAAGAGGGCATTCATCTCGTCCACTCGCAGGCGCCGCCCGGAGCGAACCGAGCCGTGACAGGCCATGCGGCCGATAATGGCCTCCATGCGTTCGGTGAGGGCCGCGGTACTATCCCATTCCGCAAGGCCGTCGGCCAGGTCACGGACGAGACCGGAAATATCGGTATTCCCGAGCAGAGCAGGGGTCTCGCGCACAGCGATGGCGCGCGGACCGAAACGGTCAAGATAAAGTCCAAAGCGTTCAAGTTCGGACGCAGCCTCTTCGAGGCGGGCACAATCCTCTTCGGGCAGTTCGATGATCACCGGAATGAGCTGCGCCTGGCTCGGCACCGGGCCGGAGGCGAGCTGCGCCTTGAACCGCTCATAGACCAGCCGCTCATGGGCCGCATGCTGATCGACCAGTAATAGGCCGGTGCCGTTCTGGGCAATGATGTAATTGTCGAACATCTGCGCCCGCGCGGTGCCCAACGGGTAATCCGCCGGTTCGGCCGGGATCTCGATCGGTTCGACCCGGGCGCTGGGCTCGGTGAAGCCCACGAGCTGGCCGGGCCGGCGGTCGAGATTGAGTGGCGCGCGGTCCATGGGGATGGCGTAACGCTGCGGCTGATAGGCCTGACCCGCTGGAGCCACGGGCGCAGGCGCATCCGGTTCGGCCATTTCGGGTGTCGAAAAGGCCCCCAGAATATCCTCGGCGACACTGGTCGACGCCTTGAAACCGGCGCTGGCAAGGGCAGTACCAATGGCCTTAATCACGGCGCCGCGCACCGCGCCCTGATCGCGAAAGCGCAATTCGGCCTTGGCCGGATGTACATTGACGTCTACCTCCGCCGGGTCGATGGCGAGATAGAGCGCGACAACCGGGAAACGGTCGCGGAACACATAATCGGCAAAGGCGGCGCGCACGGCGCCGACCAGCACCTTGTCGCGCACCGAGCGGCCATTGACGAAATAGAACTGCGAAAGGGAATTGGCGCGCGTATAGGTGGGCAGGCCCGCCATGCCAGCCACCACAATGCCGTGCCGGGCTGTGGCCAGGGTCACCGCGTTTTCAACGAAATCAGCGCCCATGACCTGGCCGAGCCGGGCCCCAAGCGCGCCTTCGCCGGTTACCGCCGGCCAGTTCGAGGCGGTGCGGTCCGAGCCTTCGAGCACGAAATGCACCTGCGGATTGGCCATGGCGAGACGCTTGACCACATCGGTGATGGCGCCGGTTTCCGCCCGCGCGCTTTTGAGAAATTTACGCCGTGCCGGGACCTGGGCGAAGAGGTCCTTGACCTCGATGACCGTCCCCCGATTCATGGCTTGCGGCATGGGGCCGGACCGGCGGCCATTGTCCACCATGAGCACCAGACCGGTTTCGGCGTCGGTTGTTCGCGAGGCGACGGAGAGCCGCGCCACCGAACCGATGGAGGCCAGCGCCTCGCCACGGAAGCCCAGCGTGCGGATATCGTCGAGATCGTCGGCGCCGAGCTTGGAGGTGGCATGCCGCTCAACCGACAGCAAGAGATCGTCGCGATCCATGCCCTGCCCGTCATCGGCAATGCGGATCAGGTCCATGCCGCCATTGGCCGTGGTCACGGTAATGCGGCGCGCGCGCGCATCAATGGAATTTTCTATGAGTTCCTTGACCACGCTGGCCGGGCGCTCGACCACCTCGCCGGCGGCAATGCGGTTGATCAGGTCTTCGGGTAGCTGGCGGATGGGCAAGGGCGATTCTCCTGAAGATGCAATATAAGGCAGGGTGTCCGCCATTCCGACCCGCATCGGTGTTTGTACCCAAGCCAGATTACCGCCCAGCCATGTGGCCTCGCGGTTGTGAGGAAAAGCGCGGAGTCCCGAGACGGCTGCCGTCCCTGAAACTAAAAAACTGAGACGAAAGCCGTCTTGGGAACGCTTGCCATTCGCGCATAGCGCTCAAGGCCTTCTTGCCTGGCCCGGCTCCACCGGAGCGAAATTGCCTCCGGCCGGTTTGAAGCCCACAAGGGGAGGGAAGCGCAGGGCCGCAGCGCTTGTGCTCATCTTCTCCCTCCCCCTTGTGGGGAGGGACCAAGGGTGGGGGTGCTGTCCGTGACCCAGATGGCAGCTATCGCCCCCATTGCGGTCGTTTAAGGCCACCTTGCGGGCGCCGGTCACCAGACATACATCTGCGGTGATCGGCTTCGTGCTCTTCAAGAGGGTACCTTGTCCAACCAGTTCTCAAGACGAACTATTACCTCTTGGGTCAGAGGAAGTGTGAACTGCCTGTCTTCTTCCCAATCGGATTGTACTAGTTCGTACGTGAGAGATCGGAGCTCACGCCGCAGATCCTCTGGCATGCCCTCCAATGCCGACGCGTGGCTCTCAAGCGAGCCTTCTGCTTCCACATTGCTGATCATTCGGTTTCTTAGCGCGTCAACTACATCGCGCATCCGGCCGACTATCGATGTGTTTGACATACCAGTCTCCATCCCGAAGCTTGACCAATTGACGCTTCGCCGCTAGCGGTGAAACGTGCCGGTAATCGCTCCCGTACGGCTCTCAGATGCGACGATAGAGGCCGAGCCGTCCCGGTGTCCGATTGGATATACGTCCGCTAACTAATCTTGAAAGTCCAGAATCGGACAGTCCCCTTCCCACCCCAACCCCGCCATTGACCCGGCGCCCCATCCGGGTTCACCTAAGGTCATGACGACCACCCATCCCCGCGTGCCGAAGGATTGGGCCCAGCGGGCGGATGCTCTATGGGATGCGGTGGCCTATCATCTCTCGCCGCCCGGATTGCTGGTGGGGTCTATTTTCTTTGCGCTGTCGTTGACGCCGTCGCTTCTGCCGCGCACCGAAGCGGTGCAGGGTATTCTCTCCGGATGCTGCTTTGCGGTGGGCTATGGCTTTGGCAATCTGGCCCATTGGCTCTGGGGTTTTCTGGGGCTCAAGGTTCCGCCCGGACGGGTCACGCGCCTGCTTGGCGTGCTGGTCGGCCTGGTTTGCCTGGGGCTGGTGCTGACGGCGCTACTTTATTCCAATAGCTGGCAGAATTCGGTGCGCTCGGTCATGGGCATGGCGCCGGTCGATGAGAACCAGCCATTGATCATTGCCTCGGCGGCGCTGCCCATTGCTGCGGTCATCCTGATTGCCGGCAAGGTAATGGTGACCATCATCCGGCTGGTCTGGCGCTGGCTGACGCCGCATATGCCACCCCGGGCCGCCTTCGTTCTGGCCACCGCGCTGGTGCTGATGCTGACCAGCATTCTGGTCAATACCCTGTTCCTGCGCGCCGCATTGCGCGCCGCCGACAATTTCTACGAACGGCTCGATGCGTTGGTATCGACCGATAGTGAGCCGCCCGCCCATTGGTACCAGACCGGCAGCGCCGCCTCACTGGTCGATTGGGATACGATCGGGCGGGATTCGCGCGTCTATATTCAGTCCGGACCCGATGCGGCCGCCATCGAGGCCATGACTGGCAAACCGGCCATGGAGCCGCTGCGCACCTATATCGGCCTGCGATCTGCGCCGACCATTCAGGACCGGGCCGACCTGGCCCTGGCCGAACTGGTGCGGATCGGCGCCTTCGAGCGTTCGGCCCTGGTGCTGGTCATGCCGGTGGGAACCGGCTGGGTGGACCGCGCGGCCATCGACACGCTCGAATATCTGCACCATGGCGATGTGGCGAGCGTTGCAGTGCAATATTCCTATCTCACCAGCGTGCTCTCGCTTTGGATCGAGCCCGAACTGGGGACGGAAACGGCCCAGGTCCTGTTCAACACCGTCTATGCCTATTGGACGCAATTGCCCAGGGACAAGCGGCCCCGGCTCTATTTGCACGGCCTGAGCCTGGGCGCGCAGGCCTCGCAGAATTCCACCACGGTCTACGATGTGCTGGCCGATCCTTTCGACGGCGCGCTTTGGGCCGGGCCGCCCTTTTCCAGCCCCATCTGGAGCCGCATGACCGAGAACCGCCAACCCGGCAGCCCCGCCTGGCTGCCACGCTTCGGCAATTCCTCGGCCGTGCGCTTCATGAACCAGTCCGGCGCCAAAGGCTGGGAGGGCCTGTCCTGGGGGCCTATGCGCATCGTTTTTTTGCAATATGCCTCCGACCCCATCGTCTTTTTCTCCTTCAATAGCGACTGGCGCAGCCCCGACTGGTTGCGCCCACCGCGCGGACCCGATGTGTCTCCGGCGCTCAACTGGTATCCGGTGGTGACCTTCCTGCAATTGGCGCTGGATGCGGCATTGGCGCAGACCGCGCCGGTGGGCTATGGGCATGTCTATGCGCCGGCCGACTATATTGATGCCTGGGTGCAGGTGACCCAGCCGCCGGGCTGGACAACCGCCGGCCTGGAAGCCCTGAAACAGGCAATCGACCCGCAGGACTACGCCCCATTTACGCCGTGACACAGGCTGGGGCCTGGTGCATGAAGAGGGCTTATGCGCGTCTTTTTGCTGTCCAGCCTGGCTATGATCGCCTTTGCCGCCAATTCGCTCCTGGCGCGGCTGGCGCTGGTCGGCAATGGCACCGATCCCTTGACCTATACCGGGCTGCGATTGCTGTCCGGCGCGCTCATTCTGGCGTTGCTAGTCCGACTGCGTCGGAGTGACCATGCCGGTCCCCTCTATCGGTCCGGTACTTGGAAACAGGCGCTCGCCCTGTTCGGCTATGCCCTGGCCTTTTCGCTGGCCTATGTCCGGCTGGGCGCGGCCATGGGCGCGCTGGTGCTGTTTGCCAGCGTCCAGATCGGCATGGTGACCCGCGCCATCGTCGCGGGCGACCGGCCCGGTCCATTCGAATGGCTCGGTCTGGCCCTGGCGGGCGGTGCCTTTGTCTATCTCGTATCCCCCGGCCTCAGTGCACCGGACGCATTGGGCAGCGCCTTGATGATCCTGGCGGGCCTGTGCTGGGCCGCCTATTCGCTGCTCGGACGCGGCTCCGCCCATCCGCTCGAGGACACGGCCGGCAATTTCCTGCGCTGTCTGCCGCCGGCGTTGGCAATCCTGGGCATGGGGCTGGTGGGACAGCTGCCGCAGGCGGATGGCGTGACCTATGCCATTATGTCGGGCGCCATCGCTTCGGGCCTGGGCTATGCGGTCTGGTATGGCGCGCTCCCGGCATTGTCCCGGACGCGCGCTGCCGTTATTCAACTCTCCGTGCCCGTTATCGCCGCCGTCGCGGCCATTCCCCTTCTGGGGGAGGCATCGAGCCTGAGGCTGGTCATCGCTGCCGTCCTGATTCTGGGTGGCATTGCGCTGGCGACGCTGCTTTCAGGGCGCAGGCGGGCCCAACGAACCGGATGAGGCAGGAGAAGCCTGTGACAAACCAGACAGGCCTTAGCCGCATGGAACTGGCCCTGGCCCTGGCCGAAGACGCCGCCGCCCATGGTGAGGCCCCGGTTGGCGCGGTGGTCATGGAGGGCGATCACGTGCTGGCGGCCGAGCGCAACCGCATGCAGGCGCTCAAGGACCCCACTGCCCATGCCGAATTCCTCGCGATCCGCAAGGCGCTTGAAATCCGCGGCAGCGGCCGTCTGGACGGTTGCGATCTCTATGTGACGCTGGAGCCCTGCGCCATGTGTGCCGGCGCCATCGCCCATGCCCGGTTGCGCCGCGTCTATTTTGCCGCCGAGGATATCAAGGCCGGGGCGGTGGAAAACGGCATTCGGCTGTTCGACCAGCCCACCTGTCACCACCGACCAGAGGTGGTCGGCGGGCTCTCGGCCGGCCGGGCCGAGGCGATGCTGACCCAATTTTTCCGCAAGCTCCGGGACTGACAAACGCCGCAGCCCTCCGGGCACCGCTGTGGGTGGGAAGGAATTGGAAGACAATTCCTTGGTGCCGCCCCAGGGTGGCAAATGGCTGAAATTTCGAACGCTATGTTAAAAATTATTGACATTATGTTCGGGATGATCGATATCAAGGCAATGAAATTTTCCATTTGGAGTGCTTCGCATGACGATGCGGGAGAAAGTGGCCTGGATCTCGGTGTTGACCACGCTGGTGGTCTTTGGCTGGTATTTCTGGAGCGTCTGGGTCGACTTCGCGGCGCGGACGCTGGATGGCGACGCGCTGTTCTGGCGGTTCCTTTGGTGCCTGGGCATCGCCTTCGTCATCATGCTGCCGGCGGCATTGATCGCGGCGCGCCTGGGCGGGCAGGAATTCGATCCGCCGGCTGACGAGATGGAAGTGCGGATCCAGGCCATCTCCAACCGCTACGGGCTGGCGCTGCTGGAAGTCCTGCTGGTCGTCATCGTGCTGGCGAGCAAATGGATCACCGATATAGCGCGCGCCGATTTCACCATCGATCCGGTGGGGGCGACGGCGGTCATGCTGATCAACCTCATCCTCTTGGTCAGCGCCTTCGCGGCCCTGATGCGCGAGATCATCGTCATCATCCAATATCGGCAATACGCCTGATGCCGGCCCCTCCACCCATTTCCAACACTATTCGCCGGCTGCGGTTCGATCATGGCGAAATGACCCAGCAGCAATTGGCTGACGCCATCGGCATGACCCGGCAGACGGTCGCGGCCATCGAGCAGAACAAATATTCGCCGTCCCTGGAGGCCGCCTTTCGGATTGCCGAAGTGTTTGGCGTCGACATCGGCGAGGTTTTTCAGTGGAAGGCCGGCCAGCAATCCGGTTCCTGACCCGTAAGGAGTTCAACAATGAATGCCTGGTTTGCCCGCCGCTATGGCGGACCCGATGTGCTGCGCCTTGAAGAGCTGCCCAAGCCCGTTCCCGGACCGGGCGAGGTACTGGTTGCGGTTCATGTCACCACGGTCAGTTCCGCCGACCACCGCATCCGCGCCTGCGACCTGCCGTCGGGAATGACGCTGATGGGCCGGCTGGCTCTCGGCTGGAGCGGCCCGCGCCAGCCTATTCTGGGCACTGAGCTGGCCGGCATTGTCGAGGTCGTGGGGCAGGGGGTGATGCGGTTTGAACCCGGCAATGCGGTCTACGCCTTTACCGGTGCCAGACAGGGTGCCCATGCCGAATATGTTCTGCTCAAGGAAGACGGGCCCATCGCCCTTATTCCGGAGGGTGTGGACATGCAGACCGCCGCCGCGCTCTGCTTTGGCGGTACGACAGCGCTGCATTATCTGCGCAAGGCCAATGTGCATGCCGGGGAAACGGTGCTGGTGCTGGGCGGCGCCGGGGCTGTCGGCTCGGCGCTGGTCCAATTGGCCAAGATGCGGGGTGCGCATGTGAACGCCACGGCTAGCGCCGCTAATCTGGACCTGCTGCGTGTCCTGGGGGCGGATGCGGTGATCGACTACAAGAGCACCGATGTGACAGGGCTCGAACAAGACTTCGACGTGATTGCCGACACTGTGGCGGCCCTCGATTTCGCGCGGGCACAAAAACTGCTCAAGCCGGGCGGTCGTTACCTCGCCATTGCCGGCGGCATGAAGGAATTATTGGGCAGCCTGCGCCGGGGTCCCCAGGGCAAGCGCATGATTGCCGGGCCTGCCGCCGAGCGCCGCGAGGATATCGAGGAACTGGGACGGCTGGCCGCTCTCGGGCAATTCCGGCCGCTTATAGGCAAGGTCTTTGCCTTTAAGGACATGCCCGCCGCCCATGCATTGGCCGATACGGGGCACAAGCGCGGCAGCGTCGTGGTGGAGGTAGTAGCGCCGAGCGTGAAAGGGTGTTGACAACCATTCGGTTATGAAATAGCGATTAGCTATATAACCAAATGGAGATATAAAGATGTTGCGCAGAATCTTTGTCGCTCTCGCTGCTACGGCGGCGATCTTCTCGCTCCAGGTCACATCCTTTGCTGAGGAACAAACCGCCATGACCGACCAGCCCCAAACCGGCTTTGCCCTCGTTAACGGCCTTGAGCTCTATTACGAAATCCATGGCTCCGGCTCGCCCCTGCTGGTGCTGCATGGCGGTATCGGCGCCACCGAACAGTTCGGCCCCAATATCGCGCTATGGGCCCAGAATCGTCAGGTTATCGTCGCCCATATGCAGGGACACGGCTTTACCAAGGATATCGATCGGCCCTATGACCTCGAGCAATTCGCCGATGACGCGGCAGGCCTGCTCGATCATTTGAACATGCCGCAGGCCGATGTGCTGGGATATTCGATGGGTGCCAGCGTGGCGGCCCATCTGGCGGTCCAGCATCCCGACAAGGTTGGCAAGCTGATCCTGGTGAGCGGCACCATGGATAATGGCGGCCAATATCCCGAGGTGCAGGCCGCTTTCCCGGCCATGGCCGACAATGCCGCCCAGATCGGGGCCGGCATGGCCGCCTCGCCATTGGCAAGCATGTATCCCGACATCGATTGGGAAACCGCGTTTCGCAAAATGGGCGAGCTGCAGAGCCAGTCCCACGACTATGGCGACCAATTCGCCCGGATCACCGCGCCCACGCTTCTGGTCTTTGCCGATGCCGACAGCGTGACTGGCGATCATATATTGGCCATGTATCGCGCGCTTGGCGGCTTTCAACGCGATGGCGGGCTCGACGGGTCACAGCGGGCCCAGGCGCAACTGGCTATCGTGCCGGGACACACGCATTACAATATCCTCGAAACCACCCAGGTTGGCCAACTGAGCGAAACCTTCCTGGCGCAATAGCGCCGGGAAGTCCTGCCCCTTCAGTCCTTGGGATTGGAGTCGATCGGCTCGATGCGGTCCTGAATATAGGCCTCGATCTTATGCGCGAGCATGCGCTTGAACCGGTCTTTCTCCGCATCGGCATGGGCGATGATCTCCCGCACGCGCCAGAATTCCATGGCCCCGATATGGGAGACACGCGGGCGGATATAGATGTCCGGCGGATAGGCGGCCATCATATGGGCGGTCAGCGAATGCATCATGATCTGGGCCGAACCGAACCAGATATCGATGGCCTTGTGGTCGGTCTTGGTGAGATTGGCCGAAGGATCGCCCGCCACATCGATGCCGATCAGGAAATCGGTGTCGATATCGGCCTGATCGAGCGGCAGCGGATTGACCACGCCGCCATCGACCAGAAGGTGGTTGTTGTAAACGACTGGCTTGAAAAAGCTGGGAATGGCGAGGGAGCCGGCAATGGCCGGGCGCAGCAGGCCCGAATTGAACACCACCTGATGCCAGGACTGAAAATCGGTGGCCACGACATAGAGCGGAATTTTCAGATCGCGGAACTCGAGCGGAAAATTGTCGGGCAGAAAGGCGTCCACCACATTGGTGGCTTCGATCTGCATGGAGATGCCATTTTTCAACAGGCCGCCAAGCCCACGAATCTGGGTCGCCCAGAGCCGGCTCGCAATGGTGCGCAAGGTGCCCAGCACTTCAAAGGAATGCTCGCGCAGCTCCTTGCCGCTCATTCCGGCGGCCCAGCCCGAACCGATCAGCGCGCCGATTGAGGTGCCCGAAATGACCGCAGGCTTGAGGCCAAGCTCATCCATGGCCTCGATATAGGGGATATGCGTCAGTCCACGGGCCGACCCGCCACCCAGGGCGACCCCGATTCTGGGTAATCCGCTCTCGTTCATCCTGCCACGCTCCGCACCTTTCCTGCGCAGCCTGTCCGCCAAAGCCAGCCCACGCCGTTGCAGCGGCGTCAACTTGCGCTCGGGCGGCGGCGCATCAAAGACGGTTCGTAGATAGGGTAGGGTTTTTAGATTGAAGAAAGGTTCAGCTTTCGCGGGCGATTTCCCGCCAGCCGATATCGCGTCGGGCAAAGCCTTCTGGCCAAACAATTGCGTCCACGCCTCTATAAGCACGTTCCTGTGCCTCTCTGACCGATGCCCCGAGCGCGGTGACATTGAGCACGCGCCCGCCATTGGCCAGTAAACGTTCGCCATCACGCTTCGTTCCAGCGTGGAACACGGTCAGCGTATCGCTGTCGAGCCCGTCGACGCCTTTGATCTCGCTGCCTTTGTCATAATCGCCCGGATAGCCCTTGGTGGCCATAATGACGGTGAGGGCAAAGTCGTCTTTCCAGGCCACGTCATGCCCGGCCAGGGTGCCGGTGGCCACGGCATGGAGCAGGGGAACAATGTCGCTTTCCAGGCGCATCATCATCACCTGGCATTCCGGATCGCCGAAACGGGCATTGTATTCGACGAGCTTGGGACCATCCTCGGTCAGCATCAGCCCGGCATAGAGCACCCCGGCATAGGGCATGCCGCGCTGGGCCATGCCGCGTATGGTCGGCTCGACAATGCGGGCCATGGTCTGGTCATAAATGGCCTTGCTCATTACCGGAGCGGGCGAATAGGCGCCCATGCCGCCGGTATTGGGGCCCTTGTCGCCGTCGAAGGCGCGCTTGTGGTCCTGGGCGGTGGTCAGCGGCAGGATGGTTTCGCCATCGCTGAGCACGAAAAGGCTGACCTCCTCGCCTTCCATGAATTCCTCGATGACCACCGCAGCGCCCGATTGCCCGAACGTGCCGGCAAAACAATCGATAATGGCCGCCTCGGCCTCCTCCATGCTCATGGCCACCGTGACGCCCTTGCCGGCGGCCAGGCCATCGGCCTTGATCACGATGGGCGCGCCTTGCGTATAGAGATAGGCCAGGGCCGAGGCTTCGTCCTCGAAGCGGCCATAAGCGGCGGTGGGGATATCGAATTCGTCACAGAGCGCCTTGGTGAAGCTCTTGGAGCCCTCGAGCTGCCCGGCAACCTTGGAGGGACAGAAACAGGTAATGCCAGCGGCGCGGACATCGTCGCCCAGGCCTGCCACCACCTGCGCGTCGGGGCCGACCACGACAAAATCCACGGCGTGCTCTTTTACGGCGGCAATCACGGCCGCATGGTCGGTAATGTCGACCGGGATATTGGTGGCCAGCGCCCCGGTGCCGCCATTGCCCGGAGCCACTAAGAGGGCATCCACCAGCGGTGACTGCGCGATCTTCCAGGCCAATGCGTGCTCGCGCCCACCCGAACCAATGACCATTACGCGCATATCCTGCCTCCGTGATCTGTTGCGGGCGTGATGCACGAGACGGGCAGGTGAGGCAAGCAGTTCGCCTCACTTTTGGCTTGTTTCTTGCGCAACGCAGAGGTCAGACGCGGTGGGAGTGAAAGAGATGGATTGGACGCTGTTCGGCTTGGTGCCGATGATTTTTGGTGGCGCCCCTGCCGATTCACCACGCGCGCTGCTGGACGAAATCTATCGGCCGCGCCAGAGCGGGCAGCAGATCAATCTCGAAGAACACTATACCGATCACCTGCAGTCACTGGTGGTCTATAATCTTCAGGCCAATGTGGTTGACGCCAGCGGTGTCCAGGTCGATCCGGGTGCGCCCGGAATTCCCGCCTTCAATCCGTTCCTGAACGGGCCGGAAACGCCAGTCGATGCGCTCTTTGTCAGCGAACCCATCGTGCAGGGGGACAATGCCGTTGCCCTGGTCAGCTTTGAGCGCGCCGGACAGCCCACCGTGCTCACTGTCTCCATGGTACACGATGGCACCTGGAAGGTGGACGACGTGGCCTCGGTCGGCGCGGGCGAAAAGTGGCTATATTCCTGGCTGCTGCAATACGATCCGTTTGACCAGCAGTAGGCGGGCGCTCGGCTCTTCCCTGTCCTTCCGTGCGAAGCGCTTTAGAGCTCGGCTTCCTTGAAAATGGGCAGCACGCTCTGGTTCCATTCGCCATGGAACTTCTCGAGCCAGCGCTGGGCCGGGGCCTTGCCGGTGCGGATGGTTTCTTCGAGGGGGGCGAGATAAATGGTTTCGTCCTGCCCCTGGGCGTTGAGCCGGTTGCGGCGGACAAGGCCGGCTTCGGCGATCCCGACCGCCTGGGCGGCAATGTCGAAGATCGATGAGCGGTCGAACGGCGTATCGAGACCGAGCCGCGGCACCTCGCGACGCAAATGCTCGCGGTCTTCATCGGTCCAGTTCTTGACCAGTTCCCACGCCGATTCCAGCGAGGTCTCATCATAGAGCAGGCCCGTCCAGAATGCGGAAAGGGCCACCACATGGGCCTCGTCGCCCATATCGGCGCCGCGCATTTCGAGGAACTGCTTCAAGCGCACTTCGGGGAAAAGGGTGGATAGGTGATCCTCCCAATCCTTGATGGTCGGCTTCTCGCCCGGCAATTGCGGCAGGCGGCCATCGAGAAAATCACGGAAGCTCTCGCCGGCGACATTGATATATTTCTTGTCGCGGATGACGAAATACATCGGCACATCGAGCGCATAATCGGCATAGCGCTCAAAGCCGAAACCGGGTTCGAACACGAAAGGCAGCATGCCGGTGCGGTCGTCATCGGTATTGCGCCAGATCTCGCTGCGGAAGCTGAGATAGCCGGTATCGCGGCCATCGGCGAAAGGCGAATTGGCAAAAAGCGCCGTTGCAACCGGCTGCAAGGCCAGCGAGACGCGCAGCTTTTTGACCATGTCGATCTCGCTCGAAAAATCGAGATTGGTCTGCACCGTGGCCGAGCGGTACATCATCGAGGTGCCCAGCGTGCCGGTTTCACCCATATATTTGGTCATGATGCCATAACGCGACTTGGGCATGGCCTTGATATCTTCAACGGCCCAAAGCGGGGTGACGCCCAGGCCCAGAAAATGAATATCGAGCGGTGCGGCGACCTTTTTGGTGACGCGCATATGTTCGCTAAGTTCAGCCGCGGTGCCATGCAGATCGGTCATGGGCGAGCCGGAGAGCTCGAACTGCCCGCCTGGCTCAAGCGAAATGCCGCCGGCAATCTCGTTATTCCTCAGGCCAATGGGATTGTCGCCATCATAGAAAGGGTGCCAGCCGGTCTCCTTCTCGATGCCGGCCAGAAGGGCCTTGATGCCCTGCTCACCCTCATAGGCAACCGGACGCAGCGGATTGGTGTGGAATACGTGCTTTTCGTGCTCGGTGCCGATGCACCACTGGTCCGCCGGCTTGGCGCCGCGTTCCATCGCCTCGATCAGGTCGTTGCGCGATTCGATCTGGGGCGAGAGGGTGTCGACGCCGGCCATGTGGTCCTCTTGGCTGAGGGATAGAGACTGGGGCGGCAAAATAGCGAGAGCAAGGCGGAAAGCAATCGCCTTTTATCGCCAATCACCGATGATCGACTGTATAACAGCCAGGCCGGCCACTGCAGCCGTGTCAGCCCTGAGGATTCTGGGGCCCAGGCTGATGGGAACGACGAAGGGCGATGCGCGCAGCTTTGCCCGCTCGGCATCGGAGAAACCGCCTTCCGGACCGATCAGAAGGCCAATGCGCCTGTCCGCAAGACGTTCCAGCGCCGCAACAGGCGAGGCCGAGGCCTCGGCCTCGTCGGCAAAGAGCAATATCCGGTCCCCATGCACGCCCGGCCAGGTGTCGAGCAGAGCCTCAAGGCTGGTTTCCGGCGCAATCTGCGGCACCGAGAGGACCTCGCATTGCTCGGCGGCCTCTATGGCATTGGCGCTGAGCCGTTCGGGCTTGAGCCGATGCAATTGGGTAAATTGGGTCATGACCGGCTGGATGATGCCGACGCCCATTTCCACCGCTTTCTGGATCACATAATCGAGCCGCTCGCTTTTGAGCGGTGCAAAACCATACCAGAGGTCGGATGGCGGGGTTTGCGGAGCGATTTGCTCGACTGCGTCCAGCGTCACCGATTTTTTCGAGTCGCTGATCAGCCGGCAGAGCCAGGCGCCATCCCGGCCATTGAACAACACTACCTCGTCGCCAACAGCTTTGCGCAGCACTGCGGCGAGATAGAGGGACTGATCCTTGTTCAACGCAATCTGTGTCTTCGCGGCCAGGTCCGGCTCGACAAATAGGCGGGGAAGGGAGGCGTGACTGCGGGGCATGGATGGTCGCTGGTTAATTGCGGGCCCAACATAGTTGTTGTGACCGGACCGGCAACCCCCACCCTCATTCCCTTCCCACAAGGGGGAATGAGGGTGGGGTGGTGCGTCGCGCGCTGGACCGTTATGAATTGCGCGACTAAAGCCGAGGCCTGCAAGCATGAACACCCCCCATCCCACTGGCACCGTCGCCGACGCCCAAAAGGACAATTGGCTCGATCGTTATGCGCCCGAGCCGGTCAAGCCCTATGGCCGCCTGGCGCGCTGGGACCGGCCGATCGGCTTTTATCTTTTGTTCTGGCCCTGCGCCTGGGGCATCGGGCTGGCGGCCCTGGCGCAGCCCGAATTCGGCTTCGGCTGGTGGGCGGCGATCCTGATGTTCATTGGCGCCATTCTGATGCGCGGGGCGGGGTGCACCTTTAACGACATTGTCGACCGCGACATCGATATGCAGGTGGCGCGGACGCGGTCGCGACCTATCCCGTCTGGCCAGGTGACGGCCCGCGAGGCCTTTTATTTCCTGATTGCCCAGGCCTTGCTCGCCTCGGCAATTCTGTTCCAGTTCAACCGGTTTACCGTTTGGGCTGCCATTGCCTCGCTGGTGCTGGTGGCCATCTACCCCTTCATGAAGCGCATCACCTGGTGGCCGCAGCTTTTCCTCGGGTTGGCCTTTTCCTATGGCGCGCTGGTGGGCTGGTCGAGCCAGACCGGGGGCCTGAGCTGGGCGCCGGTGGTTCTCTATGTCGGCACCATCCTCTGGGTCATCGGCTATGACACCATCTACGCGCTGCAGGATATCGAGGACGACGCGCTGGTCGGCGTCAAATCCACCGCGCGCCTGTTCGGTGACAATGTGCGCCCCGCCGTTGCCGTGCTCTATGCGGGGGCATTTCTGCTCTGGAACGTGGCTTCACTCATGGCCGGCGGCGGCATCATCTTTGCCGCCATTTCGTTGGTCGCTGCCGGTCTCATGGCCTGGCAGCTCTGGACGCTGGACAAGGACGTGCCGCTCAATCCGTACAGCCGCTTTTACAACAACCACTATGTCGGCATGGCGCTGACCCTGGCGCTGCTGGCCGATTGGGTTTGGTAGCAGGGTTCGGAATGCCTTTCTAACGTCTGCGGCACCCTCCCTTCGCCCTTGAGGGGAGAAGGTGGCCCGATAGGGGCGGATGAAGGGTTCGACCTCGCGGTCCTGCCGAAGGGCATTCACCCCTCACCCCGTCCCTCTCCCCTGAGGGGCGAGGGGCGCAAGGACCGGCATATCAGTTCGGACGATTGATCTAAAAAAGCCGAAAGGGTCGACCGCACCACCGGTCGACCCTTTTCGGCTTGCTTTGGAGAGCAATGATTTAGTGCGCGTCGGCCTGGCCGGGCTTGCGGCGATTGAGAAAGCGGGGGCGGCGCGAGGCATCGGCGGCAAGCTTGCGGCGCGGGGTCGGACTGCCCAGCATGACCCCATCGACTTGCTGGCTATAGGGCATATAGGCACCATCGCCGGCCTTGATGAACAGCGGCAGGCGGAGCTTCTTGCCCCAGTTCTGCCATTCGGCGACGACGTTGTGATTGCCCTCTTCCTCGAAGACTTTGTAATTGAGCTCGGCATCGGAATGGACCAGTTCGATCGAGCTGGTCAGCATGCCGTCTTCCGAAATGGCGGTGGCCACGGCTACGCCGATAAATTCAGTCACCGGCACCTTGATCTTGATGGCCACGCCGCTCTGTTCGAGCATTTTGCGGACCGTGACGGTTTTGACCGGCTCCTTGGGGCCATTGTCGTTTGCCGCCATGAAGCGGCGCTCGGCCAGGACCGGGCGGCCAAAGGCCAGAACGACTGACGAGCCTTCCATCGCAACGCCATGAACCATTTTTGATGCCTTCCTGTAACTTCGAGAGCTTGTTTTTGTGCTCCGTTTGTAAGGCCAATCTACCCCAGCCCCTTACCCACGCCCTTAATCGGTTGGGTTAAGTTTATGTTGTTTTCCCGGAGGGTTAGCAGGGTATTGCACCTAGTCAGAAGCGGTTAACCCCGTGTCTTGCGAGCCTGTTTACCCTGCCATATTTGCCGGCGCTGGATGCGCCCTTGTGGAATGGCCGCCCGCAGCCTAAAAGGCCCGCATAATGCCGGCTTTCGCCCCACCCTACGATGATGACCTCGAACTGCTCCGCTCGACCGCGGTGGCAGCCGGCATCATCGCCTCGAGCTATTTCCGGCGCGATATCAAGTCCTGGACCAAGGAAAATGCCTCGCCGGTCAGCGAAGCCGACATCGTGGTGGACCGGTTTCTGGCCGCCAATCTCCTGCAGGCGCGCCCCAATTATGGCTGGCTGAGTGAAGAGACGGTCGACAATCCTTCACGTTTGGACTGCGAGCGCGTCTTTGTCGTCGACCCCATTGACGGCACCCGTGCCTTTTTGCGCGGGGAGGATTATTGGACGGTCTCGCTGGCCGTTGTGGAACATGGTGTGCCGGTTGCCGGCGTTGTCTATGCCCCGGCCCGCGACGAGCTCTATGAAGCCTCCAAAGGCGGTGGCGCCCGCCTCAATGGCAAGCCCCTCATGCGCAGTCGCCGCGCCGGGACGGCTCCGCTCATTCCCGCCCCGGGTGCGGTGCATCAGGAATTGCAGGCCGCCGGGCTCGACTATACGCGCGGACCGGCATTCCCGTCCCTGGCCTATCGGCTGGTGCAGGTGGCGACGGGCCGGCTCGACGCCGCCGTGGCGCGTCGCGGCTCGCAGGACTGGGACATTGCCGGAGCAGCGGTCATTCTGGCCGAATGCGGCCTCGACTTTGCCGATGTGTGCACCGGGTTCCCACAATTGAACAAACGAGATGTGCGCCACGGGGCGCTTGCGGCCCTGGGCGACATGAGCCTAAAACCCCTCGTGCATGCGGCGCTGATCAAGGTCTATGGTTGCCCCCAGACCCTGTATGGTGCCGATGCAGCTCAAACTCAATTGCCTCAAACGCGGGACTGACCGATGGCTGAAACGACCGACAAGCAACTCTTGCATCTGGTGATTGGTGGCGAACTCGCCAGCGGCGAGGGCGTGACCTTTGCCGATCTCGATCAGGTCGATATCGTTGGCGTCTATCCCAACTACGCCGCGGCCGAAAAGGTGTGGCGCGCCAAGGCACAGCAGACCGTGGATAGCGCCCAGACGCGCTATTTCATCGTGCATCTGCATCGCCTGCTGGACCCCACAACCGACACCACAAGGGGTTAGGCCGCGTCCAGCCCCAAAGCGTCGAGAATGGCGGCCAAGGCACCCGGGCCGCCAATCCGCTCCTGCCCTGCAGCGCCCAGTTCGGCTCGCCCGCTGTCATTGCCCAGAAGGGCCGCAAGCGCTGGCGTGAGCTTGTCGGGATAGGCCTCCACCACCACCCGGGCCGGCCCGAACAGGCGCTGTTCATCCTCAAAACGGGACCGGCGGTCGCGCGGATTGATGAAGGTGATGGCCGGCTTGCCCAATCCCAAAGACTGAATGGTGGCGGTGCCGGCCTGGCTCAGCACCAGATCGGAGGCCGCCAGCAGATTGCCCATGGCCCGGCCACGCGCCATGTGAACGGTCAGCGTTTCGTCGCTCAACTGCCCCAGATCGTCGGGCTCGGCGCTGAGCATGGAATTGCGCTGCAACCCCGCAGCCTTGGCCAGTTCCGAAATGCTGACGCTCCCGGCGACGGCCAGAAAGATATCGGGCCGAAGATCGGGAGGAAGCTGGCGCAGGGCGGCAATCTGCAGCGCAAAGCTCTCCGAGGTCAGCGCCCGGCTGCCGGGCAGCAACGTGACGCCAAGCCGATGCGTCCGGCGCGAGGCAGCGTCGTAATCGCCATATGGAATGGTATCCATCATCAGATTGCCGGCGCTGCGCGCATCCACACCGGACTGCCGCAGCAACTCGGCCAGATTGTCGGCGCGGCAGAACACCAATGCGCATGAGCGCCGGATGGCAAGACGCTCGAGGGCCGAATAGAGCCGGGCCGACCCGGTCTTGTAGACATCGATATAGACAAGGTCGCGATGGCCGGTGGCCAGGCAGGCCAAGACCCCGACCATGTCGCCCACGACAAGCACGCGATCGTAGCGGCCACGCACCGAACGCAGGAAACGCAGGGCCGGCGGTATAGTCATCAGCCCGCCATTGATGACGTCTCGGCGCAGCGATCCCTTGACATTGCGCCAGCCTTCCGAGGCCAGCGTAGCGCGCGGGCCAACAACGGGGCAGATGCCGTCATAGGCCTTGCCGCTGCCGATCATCGGATAGGCGTCGGCCGACACATGATCGGGCAGGCGGGCCACAAGCTGGGCCGCTATGGCATCCTCGCCATGTCCGTTGGAAATGATCAGGAAGCGCTGACGCGGCGCCGCATCGATCACCCTTAATTGCCCCGTCCGAAGCGTTCCAGCGCCTCGTTTGCCGCCATGGCATCGACATAGGGCTCCTGCCGGTCAACGCTCCAATAATGCAGCTCGTCGAGCGGGATCGGCTTGCCGGTAATCGCGCAGCGCACGAAGCTGCCGGGCTTGAGCACGACATAGTCGCCATCGAGATAGCGCAGGCTCGCTTCCGCGGGCGCAAACCCCTTATCGAAGATGTTCATGACATTCGTCCTCGGCTGTTCTGCACTTATATCGGACCGAAATGCTCATCAAAAGAGACTTTCCTGTGAACCGTCATCGGGCCCGGACCGGCTGGGCTTGCGGCGCGTCGGCGGCGCACCGGCGACCACGACGCCAACCTCGCCATCGGCAAAGCTGAGCTTGAGCGCCTCGCCCGGCCTGGCACCCGCCTGGCTGGTGACAATCTGTCCGGCTTCGTCCTGCACCAAAGCATAGCCGCGTGCCAAGACATTGCGATAGCTCAGGGTTTCCAGAAGCTTTCCCAATTGCGCCCAGTGTGAGCGACGGGCCCGCGCCGCTTGACCGGCTGCGGCATCGAGCCGTGCCCCCAGGGGCGCAATATGGCTCTGGGCATGTCGCAATTCGGCCCGCAAGGGCTTATCGGACAATCGGGGGACGAGGCGCGCAAGCGCTGCCTGCTTGCGCTCCAAGGCCGTGGCGGCCGCCGCGGGCAATTGGCGCGCCCGCGGCGCGAAGGTCAGGCGGGCGCGCTCGAGGTTGGCGGCAAGACCAGCCCGGCCGCGCCGTTCGAGCACATCGAGCCCCCTTGAGAGTTCGGCATGGCTTTGCCTGATCAGGCGCGGCTGCACCGATGCAGCCAGATTGGAAAAGGCAATGCGCCGGGCCTGCACAAAATGCCGCAATGCGCTCGATAATTGGCTGCTGGCCAGATCAAGGCTTTGGCGCTGCGTTGAAGCCAGGTCGGCGGGACGGGGCAGGCCTGCACTGGCGGCGCGCAATCGATCCTTGAGACTCATCAGGCCGCGTCGCATGGTCTGACGCTGCCGGGCGCCTTGGTCCTCCACATAGGCGATCAGCTCGGCACGCACGGGGACCGCGGCCTCGGCTGCTGCGGTCGGTGTGGGCGCCCGCATATCGGAGGCATAATCGACAAGCGTGGTATCGGTTTCGTGCCCGACAGCGGTGATGACCGGAATGTCGGACCCGGCGACGGCGCGGACCACCGCTTCTTCGTTAAAGCCCCAGAGATCCTCGATCGAGCCGCCGCCACGGGCGACGATCAAGAGGTCGGGGCGCGGAATCGGGCCGCCGGGCACAAGCGCGTTGAAGCCTTCAATGGCATTGACCACTTCGGGCGCGCAGGTGTCGCCCTGCACCCGCACCGGCCAGACCAGGACATGGCTTGGGAAACGATCATCGAGCCGATGCAGGATGTCGCGGATAACCGCGCCGGTGGGGGAGGTGACCACGCCAATAACCCGGGGCAGATAGGGCAGGGGGCGTTTGCGATCCCGCGCGAACAGGCCCTCGGCCAAGAGCTTCTTACGGCGCTCCTCGAGCAGCGCCATCAGCGCTCCGGCGCCGGCCGGTTCGATATTTTCGATGACGATCTGATATTTGGACGAGCGCGGAAAAGTGGTCAGCCGCCCGGTGGCGATAACCTCAAGCCCTTCCTCGGGCTTGAATGCCAGGCGCGCATAATTGCCCTTCCAGACCACCGCATCAATGGAAGCGGCATCGTCCTTGAGGGTGAAATAGGCGTGACCGGAGGAATGCTGGCCGCGAAAGCCGGAAATCTCCCCACGCACCCGCACATGGCCGAATTCGTCCTCGACCGTGCGTTTGACCGCCTGGGCGATTTCGGAAACGGTGAACTCGGCGGCATTGGTCAGAGGCTGAGACATGAAGCGTTTCCAGCAAAAGTGGTAACGGTTTTGCGTTTCGGAAACGCGACAAAACTAGAGTCTCTGGTGCGACAAAGCCGGCACAGGGTCAAGTCGCTACTCGGCGGCTTCTGCGTGAACGGTTGTTTCCAGATTGCCCATGGACTGCACAATGTGATTGGCCAGCGCATCGTAAATGCCACCATAGGCATGGCTGGCGCGGGTCAGCGCGATCTGTGCATCGGCCAGGTGAGGCAGGCCATATTCGTCCCCGACCACCCGCATGCCCGGCTGCAGCGCGCTTTCGGGCAGGAAGCCGACCGCCAGGTCCGACAGGACCGCTGAGGAAATGGCCGTCGCATTGGAAGAGGTATAGGCCACCCGGTAATCGAGCCCGCTGCGGTCGAGCTGCTCCATCGCGTCCTTGCGCCAGATGCAGCAATTGGGACCGCAGGCAATGGCGAGGGGGTCGCTGGCAAGCGCCCGCCCGCCATGGCTCGAGACCCAGAACATCTTCTCGGTGCGGAACAACTCGCCGAAATTGTGATCGGTGCCTTGCGTGAACACGATCAGATCGTAGCGCCCCGCCTTCATGCCCTCGAGCAATTGTTCCGAAGCCATGCAGGACACGTCCACGGCGATCTTGGGATGGGTACGCTGGAAACTGGATAAAATGACCGGCAACAGGCGCACCGCATAATCGTCCGGCACCCCGAAACGGATCGAGCCGGCCAGGTCATTATCGTTGAAGTGGTCCAGAATCTCGGCATTGGTGCGCAGCATTTTGCGCGCCCGCTCATAGAGCACTTCGCCATGATGGGTCAGGCTGACGCTGCGGCCGTCCCGCGTCAGTAAGGTTTGCCCCAGCCTTTCTTCGAGCCGCTTGATCTGCATCGACACGGCCGACTGGGTTTTGTTCACGCGCCGCGCCGCTTCGGTGAAGCTGCCGCAATCGGCAATGGCGCAGAAACTTTGCAATTGATCGAGGTCGAGGGGAGCTGTCATGACTTTCCATCACCCAAATTGATCGTTGGGATGAAATCTATTTGTTGGACGAATGAGTGTCCAGAGCCTATCTATCGACCATCGATACAAAGCCGTATCGAAACCGCCGGTCTCCCTCCGGCGGCTTGCCCTGCTCATTGGAGAAGAAAATGGCTCTCTCGCTACCCGGCGAGCGGTCAGTTGCGGCCGGCTCGCGCGTCAACCCTGTTCGCGCCCTCGTTGCCTGGATTGCCCGGGCTCGGGCTCTGCGCGCCCGTCGCAAAACGCTCCAGGAGCTGCTGGCGCTCGATACTGCGCGGCTCAAGGATCTCGGCCTCAAGCATAGCGATATCGTGGATGCCATGCAGGCCACCAATGGCCGGGCCGCCGGCATGATCCTGAACGCGGCCCGGTCGCGCAACGCAAAGAGCTAACTCAGTCAGTCAAAATCTGCGGCCGTTCGTGGCGGCCGCCACCCCCCGTTTGGCTGCGTGGCCAACCCTCCGCTCGTTCCGGACAGCATTGCCGGCCTGGCATGCGGCCACGCTCCCTCCCCCAGTTGGGACGATCACTTTTGCCTGTGGGCGTCTCATCTCCCGGGTCGGTTTCCCGCCGGCCCCGTTTCCTGAAAACTTACCGGGCCATGCGCTTGCATGAGCCCGGTTTTTTTTCGGTAGCGCGGGCTAGAGGAAGCGGACGCCGATTTCGGTTTCGGTGTGCCAGGCAATTTCACAATCGAAATTGCGTCCGTCCGCCAGGGTCAGGGCGAAGCGCTGGGGAATGCCAAGGGTGCTGGTCACCGCAAGTTTGGCGCCGGTCTCGGAAAGATTGCGCACGGTGCAGTCGTAGACCGAGCGGCGATCGTTAAAGACGATCTTGCCGCCCTTGAGGGTGCGGTGCCGCTGTGTCTTGCGCTCGTCCTGGCTCACCGGCCTGTGCCTCGCTGTCAGGGAAGGGCCGCAAAGCCTTCGGCAAAGCCATTGAGCGATACGGGTATGCCCACGCCCTCTTCTGGGGTCTTGAAGACCACGAAAATGGCATTGGTGCCTTCGGACAGCACATTGATGATCTCGTCATCGAGTTCGACCTCGGCGACGCAGCCATTGGGCAGGCAACGCACGAAGGCCACCCGGCCCATATCGGTGCCATCGACATTAAGGCCCAGTCCGTTGGGGAGCAGGACGCCCAGCGGAGCCAGTACCCGCAACAGGCGCGCCTCGCGGTCGGCCGTGCGCAGAACGATGACGGAGAGGCCGACATTGGGCTGGTCTTCGGCAAGCACGTTCTGAATGATGGCGCACTGCTCGAAACTGGCACCGGGCGGTGTATCGCAGCTCATCTGCCAGTCGCCATATTCGGCGCGCACCGTGCCCTGTGCCTGAACTGGGGCAGCCAGCAGGGCCATTGCACATGCACCAATCACACCAAGCCGCTTTGCCCAGACCATCACTTCTTTCAACTCTCCCGCCGAATCGACGTTTTGCCCGTGGGTTGGACCTGTTTCCGACAGACATCCGGACCTGTCAACCAAACCCCCGGTATTCCGGCCCCTTGTCCTTATAAACTGCGGCGCGCATGAGGCGGTATCGGCCTGCGCAGGCACCAATTTGCCGCACTCTACAGGCCCAAGGCCGCAATAGACTCACGTCGAGCAATGTGATTTAGGTCAAACACGAGTTTTGCGCTCCGAAGTTGAGTCGGGGCGGCGTTTGCTATGCCGCTATCAAACCCATCCTGCTTCGGTGCACGCCGCCAGAACGTGTCGATAGGGGGTATATGGTGACCGGGCAGTTCTTTACCAAGATGGGCGCCGTTAGTGCGGCCGCAATGGCGCTGGTGCCGGCAATGGCATCGGCCCAGGAAGTCGGTCGTGGCCATCCTGAACCGGGCCAGTTCCACCTGCAGCAGTCCGTTACGCCGATCATGGACTCCATCACGGCCTTCCATGATGGAATCCTGATGTGGACCATCTCCCTGATCGTGCTTTTCGTGCTGGCCCTTTTGGTCATCGTGATCGTGCGGTTCAACGCCAAGGCCAATCCTGTGCCGGCGCGCTTCACCCACAATACCCTGGTGGAAATCATCTGGACGGTCGTGCCGATCCTGATCCTGGTGGTGATCGCCATTCCGTCCTTCGGCGTACTCACCGACCAGATGACCGTGCCGGACGGTCAGCGCAAATATCTGGGTTCCAACATCTTCTCGCTTGGCGAAGTTGACGTTCCCGAGGCCTCGATCACTATCAAGGCAACCGGCGAGCAGTGGTACTGGAATTACGAATATGTGGATCAGGGCATTGGCTTTGACTCCAACATTCTGGGTGAAACCAGCGCCGATGGTGTTGATCGTCCGACCCTGAAGCCCGATCAGCCGCGCCTGCTTGCGGTCGACAATGAGCTGGTCGTGCCGGTCAATACCACGGTCCGCATGCAGGTCACCGCTAGCCCGACTGGGGTTATTCACGCCTTCGCCGTTCCCTCCTTTGGCGTCAAGGTCGACGCAGTTCCCGGTCGCCTGAATGAAACCTGGTTCAACGTGCGTGAGACCGGCATCTATTACGGCCAGTGCTCGGAATTGTGCGGCAAGGACCACGCGTTCATGCCGATCGCCGTCCGGGTTGTGACCGCCGAGGAATATGACGCCTTCATCAAGGCCCTGGCGGATAGCCGCAATTACAGCACTGCAGCCGCCGTGCTGCCGGCACTCTAAGAAAAGGGTCAGAGGACAAGACAATGGCAAATACCGCTAACCTCGAAGCCCATGCCACCGGGCACGGCCATTCCGCTCACGAGCATCACACCCCCACCGGGTGGCGTCGCTGGGTCTATTCGACCAACCACAAGGACATCGGGATCATGTATCTCGTGTTCTCGATTGTTGCCGGTGTGATCGGTGGTCTGCTCTCGGGCGCCATGCGTCTGGAACTGCAGGAGCCGGGCATTCAGATTTTCCACGGCCTGGCCGCCATGGCTTACGGCCTGGAAGGGGACTCGGCGCTCGACGCTGGCAAGCACATGTTCAATGTGTTCGTCTCGGCCCACGCGCTGATCATGGTCTTCTTCACCGTTATGCCGGCCACCATGGGTGGCTTTGCCAACTATTTCGCCCCGCTGATGGTGGGTGCGCCCGATACCGCCTTCCCGCGCATCAACAATGTGGCCTTCTGGTTGCTGCCGCCGGCGCTGCTGCTGACGGTCCTGTCGATGTTCTTCGAAGGTCCGGCGGGCATGCTCGGCTTTGGTGGCGGCTGGACGGCTTATCCGCCGCTGGCGACGGTCGGTCATCCGGGCCCGGCAACCGATTTCGTGATCTTCTCGCTGCACGTGGCGGGCGTGAGCTCGATCCTGGGCGCGATCAACCTGATCACCACCATTCTCAACATGCGCGCTCCGGGCATGACGCTGCACAAAATGCCGCTCTTTGCCTGGTCGGTGCTGGTGACTGCCTTCCTGCTGCTGCTGGCCCTGCCGGTTCTGGCCGGCGCCATCACCATGATGCTGACCGACCGCAATTTCGGCACGACTTTCTTCGCGCCCGATGGCGGTGGTGATCCAGTGCTTTACCAGCACCTGTTCTGGTTCTTCGGTCACCCCGAAGTGTACATCATGATCCTGCCCGGCTTCGGCATTGTGTCTCACATCGTGGCCACCTTCAGCCGCAAGCCGGTGTTCGGCTACATGGCCATGGCCTATGCAATGGTCGCCATTGGCTTTGTCGGCTTCGTTGTGTGGGCGCACCACATGTACACCACCGGCCTCAGCCTCGACGTGCAGCGCTATTTCGTGGCCGCCACCATGGTCATCGCTGTGCCGACCGGCGTGAAGATCTTCTCCTGGATCGCCACCATGTGGGGCGGTTCCATCACCTTCCGCATTCCCATGCTCTGGGCCATCGGCTTCATCTTCCTGTTCACCGTTGGCGGTGTGACCGGTGTGGTGCTGGCCAATGCCGGTGCGGACCGTGCCCTGCACGACACCTATTATGTGGTCGCGCACTTCCACTATGTGCTCTCGCTGGGCGCCGTGTTCTCGATCTTTGCGGGCTGGTACTACTGGTACCCGAAAATGTTCGGCTACATGTACAACGAGTTCCTGGGCAAGCTGCATTTCTGGGTCATGTTCATCGGTGTGAACCTGATCTTCTTCCCGCAGCACTTCCTGGGCCTTGCTGGCATGCCGCGCCGCTATATCGACTATCCCGATGCCTTTGCGATGTGGAACCGCGTGTCGTCGATCGGCTATTATGTGACCTTCGTGGCGATGATCATTTTCTTCTATGCCACCTGGGAAGCCAGCCGGAAAAAGCGTCCCGCCGGTGACAATCCCTGGGGCGAAGGTGCAACGACGCTGGAATGGACCCTGTCCTCGCCCCCGCCGTTCCACCAGTTCTCGACACTGCCCAAGATCGACTCCAAGGACGCGCACTAAGCGCTCCGGAGACGAGATAAGCGGATCGCGCCCCGGCGCGGTCCGCCTTTCAAGGAAAGACCCGTGGCCTATATCGACAACAGCAGTGATGTTCCCGCCCTGACCGGCGGTGCGCGCGTCGAGGATTACCTCGCGCTGCTGAAGCCTCGTGTCATGTCGCTGGTCGTGTTCACCGCCCTGGTGGGCATGCTGGTAGCGCCGGGCGGCATCAATCCCTTTGTCGGTCTGATCGCCATTGTCTGCATCGCCATCGGGGCAGGGGCCTCGGGCGCGCTCAATATGTGGTACGATGCCGATATCGACGCCATTATGAGCCGCACCCAGAACCGGCCCATCCCGGCAGGCCGCGCAACCCGCGGCGAGGCCCTGGCGTTCGGGCTCGTGCTTTCGGTCTTTTCGGTGACCCTGCTGGGTCTCGCCACCAATTGGCTTGCCGGCGGGTTCCTCGCCTTCACCATTTTCTTTTACGCCGTCGTCTATACGATGTGGCTTAAGCGCTCGACCCCGCAGAACATCGTTATCGGTGGCGCGGCTGGCGCCTTCCCACCCATGGTGGGCTGGGCTGCCGTTACGGGCACGCTGAGCTGGGAGAGCTTTGCACTCTTTCTCATCATCTTTCTCTGGACGCCGCCCCATTTCTGGGCGTTGGCCCTCTATAAGCAGGGGGATTACGGCGCCGCCGGTATCCCCATGATGCCCAATGTGGCGGGCGAAAAGTCCACCAAGTGGCAGATTTTCGGCTATTCGGTCGTCCTGGCCGCCTCAAGCCTGCTGCCGGTCTGGCTCGGCTTTTCGGGCTGGATTTACGGCACTGTCGCCGCCCTAAGCGGCCTGAGCTTTGTCTGGCTCGCCCTGCGGCTCCTGCGGGCGGAGGGCAATGTGTCGATGCGCCGGACCGCGCGAACCGTGTTTACCTTCTCGCTGAGCTATCTCTTCGTGCTGTTTCTGGCGCTGCTGACCGACAATATCGCCTTGCGGCTGGGAGTGATCTGAAATGGCCGAACCAACCGGCGCCAAGCTCGCCCCCAATGGCATGACCCCCGAACAGGAGGCTGCCTTCCGCAAACAGCGCCGCCGGCGCTCGCTGGCCCTGGCCGCGGCATTGGCACTGTTCGCCCTGACCTTTTACGTGCTGACCATCGTCAAGATGGGTCCGGCCCTGTTCGACCGGGCAATGTAATGGCCGATACCAGCGCACAGTTTCACGAGACGGAGCACGGCAAGCGCAACACGCGCGTGGCCGTGATATTGGCCGGCGTGGTGGCGAGCATGGTGGGCCTGGCCTTCGCCTCCGTGCCTCTTTACCAGATCTTCTGCCAGGTCACCGGCTATGGCGGCACTACCCAGGTCGCCACCGACAACCCCAAGGGTGTTATCGCCCGCGAAATGAAGGTGCGTTTCGACGTCAATGTCGATCATGGCCTGCCCTGGACCGTGACCCCCGCCGCATCCATCACCGATCAGATCGGTCGGGTGGATACGGTCAATTACATAGCCACCAATAATTCGGACAAGCCGATCACCGGCCAGGCGATTTTCAACGTGGTGCCGGATCAGGCGGGTCTCTACTTCAACAAGATCGAATGCTTCTGCTTCACCGAGCAGACGCTTCAGCCCGGCGAAACCGTCGAAATGCCCATCGTCTTTTTCGTCGATCCCGATATCGCGGAAAACCACGAGCTCAACACCATCAAAGAGATTACACTCTCTTATACGTTCTACGCTTCAGACAGTGAGGGAAGCTGACCATGGCTGCCATTGAGAAGAACCATGACTATCACATGGTCGAACCCAGCCCCTGGCCGTTCGTAATTTCGGTTTCGGTCTTCGTAATGATGATCGGCGCCGTTGCCTGGATGCAGGAATGGACGCCATGGCTGTTCTTTATCGGCCTGGCTGGCGTGCTCTACACCTTCTATGCCTGGTGGGCCGACGTCATCAAGGAAGCCAATGACGGGCATAGCCATACCCCGGTCGTGCAGATGCACCATCGCTATGGCATGATGCTGTTCATCGCCTCCGAAGTGATGTTCTTCGTGGCCTGGTTCTGGGGCTATTTCGATGGCTTCTTCCGCCTCGATGACGTGGAACAATATGCGCGCGTCGCCGCTACCGGCGGGCATTGGCCGCCGATGGGTGTCGAACTGTTCGACCCGTTCCACCTGCCGCTGTTCAACACGCTGATCCTTTTGACCTCGGGCACCACTGTAACCTGGGCGCACCATGCGCTGCTGGAAAACGATCGCCAGGGCCTGCGCTGGGGCCTGGTGCTGACCGTTGCCCTGGGCGCGCTCTTCACCTGCGTGCAGATCCTTGAATATAGCCACGCCGCCTTCTCGTTCTCGGGCAATTTCTACGGCGCCACCTTCTTCATGGCGACCGGCTTCCACGGCTTCCACGTGCTGATCGGCACCATTTTCCTGCTGGTCTGCCTGGTGCGCGCCGAAATGGGTCATTTTACCCCCGAACGCCACCTGGGCTTCGAATTCGCCGCCTGGTACTGGCACTTCGTGGACGTGGTCTGGCTGTTCCTGTTTGCCTCGATCTATGTCTGGGGCAGCTGGGGCGTGCCGCTGAGCCATTAAGGGCCAGCCAGAAATGCACAAGGGGCGCGGCGTGGCTGCGCCCTTTTTCGTTGATCCTGGAGGGAATGCCATGGACGCGCCAAACCCGATCCTGGCCGGCCTGACCTGTCGCTGCCCGCGGTGTGGCAAGGGGCGGCTGTTTTCCGGCTATCTCAAGCTGGCACCGGCCTGCACCCAATGCGGGCTCGATTACAGCTTTGCCGATAGCGGCGACGGGCCGGCGGTTTTCGTGATTTTTCTCGTGGCGCCGCTGGTGATCATTCTGGCTCTGATCGTGGGTTCGCTCTGGACCATCCAACCCTGGATGCATCTGGTCCTGTGGCTGCCAACAACGGTCATTCTCAGCCTGGCGCTGCTGCCGCCTTTCAAAGGCGTGCTGATCGATCTGCAATATTCCAACGATGCCCATGAGGGCCGGTTGTGAGCGCAATCAGGCCGAGTGGTTTGCGCTGGGGCGACTGGCTCTTTGCAGCGCTGATGCTGGCCCTGGCCGTCGCATGCATGTTCCTGGGAAATTGGCAGATGGCCCGCCTGGCGGAAAAGGAAGCGCTGATTGCCGCGGTCGATACCAGATTGTCGGCCGAACCGGTCGCGGTCCCAGGACGGGCCGAATGGAACGACCTCGATCTCGATCAGTGGAATTACCGGCCCGTTACTCTGACAGGCGGCTATCGCTACACGCAGACTGTGACCGTCTTCACCAGCCTTGCCAATCCGCACGGACGCTTCTCCGGGCCCGGCTATTGGGTGGTGACGCCTTTCGAGTTGACGGGGGGCGGCACGGTCTTTGTCAATCGTGGTTTCGTGCCGCAGGAATACCAGGAACAGGCGGCGCTGGGCGATCTGCATGGCGACGATCCGGGCAGAGTGACCATTGTGGGATTGTTCCGGCCGGGCGAGGCGGTCGGCTTCATGGTGCCCGATGCGAATATGTCCGATCGTATCGAGTGGGTCCGCAATCCCGAGCGCCTGGCGGCCATGGTCGATCCGGCCCTGGCGCCCATCGCGCCCTTCTATGTCGATCTGCTGTCGTCCGGGGCCGATGCACTGCCCCAAGGTGGCGAGACGGTTTTTACCTTTACCAACAACCATTTCGGCTATGCCCTGACCTGGTATGGCTTTGCCATAGTCGCCGTGGTCATGCTCGGATTCTGGCTGTGGCGGCAGTCGCGACGGGCCGACAAGACGGTTCAGTGACGCCAAAACCTTGCGGCCACGGTCCGCTTTGACTAGGTTGCACCAATTCTAAAAGGGCTCTTCCCCCCGATGCAGTTTGTTTCCACGCGCGGCCAGGCGCCGGCGCTCGGCTTCTCCGACGCAGTTCTGGCAGGTCTTGCCGCAGATGGCGGCCTTTATGTTCCCGCCTCCTGGCCGCAGATCGGCGCCGACGAAATTGCCGGCTTCGCCGGGAAACCCTATGCCGATGTGGCCTATACGATCATCTCGCGTTTTACCGGCGAGGAAATTGCCGCGGACAAACTCAAGGCCATTATCGAGGAGGCCTATGCCAGCTTCCGCCACCCTTCGGTGACGCCATTGGTTGAGCTGGAGCCGGGCCATTTCGTGCTCGAACTGTTCCACGGCCCGACACTGGCCTTCAAGGACGTGGCGATGCAGTTCCTGAGCCGCATCATGGACCATATCCTGGCCGAGCGCGGGCTGCGGGCAACCATTGTCGGCGCGACCTCGGGCGATACTGGTTCGGCCGCCATCGAGGCCTTTCGCGGTCGCGACACCACCGATATTTTCATTCTCCATCCACTGGGGCGCACCTCGGAAGTGCAGCGCCGGCAGATGACCACGGTACTGGACGCCAATGTCCACAATATCGCGCTCGAAGGCACGTTCGACGATTGTCAGGACGCGGTGAAGGCCATGTTCAACAATCATAGCTTCCGCGATGGAGTGCGCCTGTCCGGCGTCAACTCAATCAATTGGGGCCGCATCGTTGCGCAGATCGTCTACTATTTCACGGCGGCCGTGTCGCTGGGCAGTCCGCACCGCAAGGTCAGTTTCACCGTGCCGACCGGCAATTTCGGCGATATTTTTGCGGGCTATTGTGCCCGACAGATGGGCCTGCCCATCGACAAGCTGGTGATCGCCACCAATGCCAATGATATTCTGAGGCGGACCCTCGATACCGGACGCTATGAGATGGCGGGTGTCGCCCCCACCATCAGCCCCTCCATGGACATCCAGATCTCCTCCAATTTCGAGCGGCTGCTGTTCGAAAGTGCCGGACGCGATGCCGATGCGGTCACCCGCATGATGGCAGGCCTGAAGCAGTCGCGTGGCTTCGAGCTGCCGGAGAACGCCATTGCCGCCATCCGCCGCGACTTTGCCGCCGGCACAACCGATGAGGCGGCGACACGGGCGGTGATTGCTGAGACCCACAAGGCCTCGTCCTATCTGCTCGATCCGCATACGGCGGTGGGCGTGGGCGTGGCGCGGCAACAGGTGCATGGTGGAATTCCTATGATCACCCTTGCCACCGCGCATCCGGCCAAGTTCCCGGCGGCGGTTGCCGAGGCCGCCGGCGTCGAACCGACGCTGCCGGCCTGGCTGAGCGATCTTTATGAGCGGCCCGAACGGGTCACGGTGCTGGCCAATGACCAGCGCCAGATTGAGGACTTCATCGCGGCGCGTAGCCGCGCCTGAACGACACGGAAAAGCCGCGGTCGTTTCAGGCCGCCGGTTCAGGAGGACCAGTGTGAGCGTAAGATCGACGACCCTGGAAAACGGCATGGTGGTGCTCACCGATGACATGCCGCATTTGGAAAGCGCGTCTCTTGGCGTCTGGGTGAAGGCGGGAGCCCGCTCCGAGCGCAAGGCCGAGCACGGCATTTCGCATCTGCTCGAACATATGGCCTTCAAGGGCACCCAGACCCGTACGGCACTGGAAATTGCCGAGGCGATAGAAAATGTCGGCGGCGACCTCAATGCGGCGACCTCCATCGAGCATACCGGCTATTTCGCCCGAGTTCTCAAGGATGACGTGGTGCTGGCCGCCGACATTCTGGCCGATATTTTGCAGAACTCGACCTTCGATGAAAGCGAGCTGGCGCGCGAGAAACAGGTGATTGTGCAGGAGATCGGCGCAGCGCGCGACAATCCCGACGATCACGTCTTCGACCTGTTCCAGGAGGCGGCCTATCCCACCCAGCCTATTGGCCGCACCATTTTGGGCACGGTCGATTCGGTGCGCGCCTTTTCGCCTGAAACGGTGCGCAAATATATGCGCCGCAATTATGTGGGCGACCACATGGTGATCGCCGCCGCCGGACACGTCGACCATGATGAACTGGTTCATGTGGCCAAACAGCGCTTTGCCGAACTGGCGCCCAATGGCGCGCCTGATCCGCAACGCGCCGAATATAAGGGCGGCCAGGAGCGTCTGATTTCCGATCACGAACAGGCTCATATTGTGCTGGGCTTTGAAGGTCGTGCCTATAATTCGGATGGCTTTTATGCCGCGCAGGTGCTGGCCTCGATCCTGGGTGGCGGTATGAGCTCACGCCTGTTCCAGGAGATTCGCGAAAAGCGCGGCCTGTGCTATTCGGTCTATGCCTTCCACTGGGCTTTTGCCGATAGTGGCGTTTTCGGCGTTGCGGCGGCAACAGGCGAAGACGAAGTCAGCGAACTGGTGCCCGTCATTCTCGACGAACTGCGCCGGGCCACCGAGAGCATCACCGATGAGGAAGTGGTTCGGGTGCGCAATCAGATTCGCGCGGGTCTCCTGATGTCGCTCGAAAGCCCCTCGGCTCGCGCTGGGCAATTGGCCCGCCAGCAGATCCTCTGGGGCCGGCCCATCCCCATGCAGGAGACGGTGGAGCGCATCAATCGCATCACCGCCCAGCGGGTCCGCGACGTGGCCGAGCAAATCTTCACCGCAGGCACGCCGACCCTGGCCGGCATTGGCCCCATCAACCGCCTCGCCGATGTTGAAAGCATTGGCGACACCCTCAAGCGCTAAGCTCATGTTCTGGCCCTGGTCCTCGCCGGCGCCTCTGGTCACGCTGCGGGGCGCGCGGGTATTGCTGCGCCTGCCGCAAATGCGCGACTACGAAGCCTGGTCCAGATTGCGGCGGGAGAGCCAGGACTTCCTGCGGCCCTTTGAGCCGCGCTGGACCGAGCTTGACCTAGCCCGTCGGGTCTATGCCATGCGGGTCCGCCGGGCCCGCCAGGAGGTAGAAGAGGGCACCGACTACACTTTCTTTATCTTCCTGGGCGAGGGGCAACAGGCGCAATTGGTGGGTGGCATCACCCTGTCCAACATCCGGCGCCGCGCCGCCCAATTCGTCAATCTGGGCTATTGGATGGGGCAGGCCTATGCCGGCAAGGGCCTGATGACCGAGGCCGTGGGCGTGGTCGTGCCCTTCATTTTCGAGGCGCTCGATCTGCATCGCATCCATGCCGCCTTCCTGCCCTCCAATACCGCCTCGCGCCGAGTGCTGGAAAAGAACGGCTTTGTCGAGGAGGGCTTTGCCAAGCATTATCTGCAGATCAATGGTCGCTGGGAGGATCATGTCCTGATGGGGCTCACCAAGGAGCGCTGGGACACGATGCGGCTTGGCGGGCACCATATCGGTCAATCCTGGATGGCCTGAGACCAATTGTCTGTGTGTTGCGCCTCGGCAACAGACAAGGGCGCTTGTCGCAAGCCTCAATCTCCCGTACCAAGTGAACGTTCCGCTGGAGGATCAAAAAGACAAGGGCCTGTCCGGCCCGATCAAGCTATTGCCGGACTGCCGCCACAAAGAAGCCTAGCGCCGGATTTAACTGCTTTTGATGCGTCATTTTCTTGCATTCGCGTTCTGTCTAGCGTTCGCGCTGTTCGGCCTTGCGCCCGCCCAGGGCTTCGAGGTGATCTCGGTTCCCGAAGACGTTAACGCGGTCAACCTGTCCGATGTGGTGGAAATCGTCCCTGGCCAGGGCGGCCGTGTGCAATTGTCCACGGCTCCGGACGCCGACGGTATCATCCGTCGCATCGAAGTGCTGGCCAGCGATACCACTACCAATCCCTATTTCGCGTTGATCGCGTTGCGCAATGACAGCGACCAGCAGATCCAGCGCCTGCTCGTGGCGCCGTTTTTCAGGCTGCCCGGCTCGGGCGTGTTCCAGCCCGATCTGGGCGAGAACCGCATCACCGCCATCACCCCAAGCGCCGGCATCCGCCCCGAGCGCCTGCCCGATCCGGAGGCCGATGTCTTCGAGGTGACGCTCGACCCCGGCGCCACCATGACGGTGATTGTGGAACTGGCCTCGGACGATCTGGCCGAATTCTACCTTTGGGAACCCAACGCCTATCGCGACTATGTCAACGCCTTCACCCTGTTCCGGGGTGTGGTCTTGGGCGTCGCGGCCCTGGCCTCGGTGTTTCTGACCATCATGTTCGTGGTCAAGGGTAGGGGCGTGTTTCCGGCCACGGCGGCCTTCGCCTGGGCAGTGCTGGTCTATCTGCTGATCGATTTCGGCCTTTTGGGGCGCATTCTGGGCCTCTCGGCCAGCGGCATGCAGCCCTGGCGCGCCGCGGCCGAGGCAGGTATCGCCACAACGTTGGCTGGGTTCCTGTTCATTTATCTCAATCTGCATCGCTGGCATCTGCGCTTTATCCACCTGGCCCTGGGCCTTGCCGCTCTGTTCCTGGCGCTGTTCCTCTTTGCCTTCTTCCAGCCTGCCATAGCCGCAACCATTGCCCGCCTGGTGCTCGCCCTGCTGGGCGTTTCGGGCTTCTTCCTTATCTTGCTGCTGGCGCTGCGCGGCTATGACCGCGCTGTGCTGCTGGTGCCCACCTGGATCATTTTCATCGCCTGGCTGTTTTATTCCTGGCTGGTCATTTCGGGTCAGGTGACCAATGACGTGGCCCAGCCGGCGGTGGGCGGCGGCCTCGTGCTCATCGTCATGCTGCTCGGCTTCACGGCGGTGCAGCATGCCTTCTCCGAGGGCCAGGTGACCATTGGTACGCTGAGCGAGGTGGAGCGCCGGGCGCTAGCTCTGACCGGCTCGGGCGACTTTGTTTTCGACTGGAACATCGAGCGCGACCGCGTCAGCGTCAGCGATGAACTGGCAACCCGCCTTGGCGAGAAACGCGGCGCCCTGCGCGGCGCCATCAAGCGCTGGCTCGACCGGGTGCACCCTGACGACCGGGACCGCTTCCGGACGGCCTTCGATACGCTGGTGGAATTACGGCGCGGCAAGGTCTCGGCCGATATGCGCATTGCCGGGCACGATGGCAATTTCCGCACCTTCCGCATGCGCGTGAAGCCGGTTCTGGGCGGCGATGGCCAGGTCAATCGCATCGTCGGCACATTGCAGGACGTGACCGAGGATCGTGCGGCCCGCGAGCGCCTGCTGCATGATGCGGTGCATGACAGCCTGACCGGCCTGCCCAATCGCCAGCTTTTCCTGGATCGCCTGGAACGATCCCTGGTGCGCGCCCGCACGCCCGGCGGCACCAAGCCGGCAGTTTTCCTCATCGACATTGACCGCTTTATGGAGCTCGAGGAACGGATCGGCCACTCGGCGGCCGACTCCGTCCTGCTCGCCATTTCCCGGCGCATTTCGCGCATCATGCGTCCGCTCGACACTGTCGCCCGCATCGGCGGCGATCAGTTTGCGGTGATCCTCGCCTCCGAACAGGCTGCCGCCAAGATCGCCGAAACCGCCGAGCAGATCCGCAAGGCGCTCAAAGCGCCGTTCAACTTTGGCGACCGCGACCTAGTGCTGACCGCCTCGATCGGCGTCACCATCTATGACAGCAATCCCTCGACCGCCGCCGATGTGCTGCGTGATGCGGAACTGGCCATGTATTACGCCAAGCGCCTGGGCGGGGACCGGATCGAAGCCTATCGCGCCTCGGCACGTTCGATCGCCTCCTATAGCAAGGCCAGCGAGGAAGACCTCGAGCGCGGTCTGAAGCAGGGGGAATTGCATGTTCAATTCCAGCCCATCATGGATATCCAGTCCGGCCGGATTGCCGGGGCCGAAGCGCTGATGCGCTGGAACCACCCCACGCGCGGCGTGGTGACCCCGGACGAATTTGTGCCCTTGGCCGAGCGCTCCGGCCAGATCGAAAAACTGGGCCGGCTGGCATTCGAACAGGCCGCCGCACAGGCCAAGGACTGGCTGGCTACCATCGGGCTGCCGGAGGGGTTCTTCATTTCGGTCAATCTGTCGCCAGCCCAATTGGCTACCGAAACGCTGCTCACCGATATGCGCAATCTGGTGTCGCAGGACCGCGATCTGGCCGGGCATCTCAAGCTTGAGATTACCGAGAGCCAGGCGATGACCAATCCCGAGCATTCGGCCTATATGCTCGAGGCGCTGCGCAATATGGGGCTGGGCCTGGCGCTGGACGATTTCGGCACCGGGCACTCCTCGCTGAGCTATCTGCACCGCTTCCCGGTCGATACCATCAAAATCCCGGCGCCTTTCGTGCGCATGGGCACAGATAATGGCATTGCCCATACCCAGGCGCCGATTATCCGCTCTATCGTGGCGCTGGCCAATGATCTGGACATGATGGTGGTTGCCGAAGGCGTCGAAAGCCTGGATGAAATCGAGCGCCTGCGCCAGCTCAATTGCCGCTATGCGCAGGGCTTTGCCTTCGGGACTGCCATTGTTGGTGCAGAGCTGGGCAAGAAGCTCGCGACACAGATGGGTAAATAGCGGCGAACGTCCTGCGTCGGGGCGCGCCGCCGGAACCAATAGGCCAAATGGTCAAGGCTCAGCCGTGTCCGGCCTCGGTGCTCAATGTGGCTCGGGTGATGTTAAGGCTGGCCAAAGCCTTGTCGTAGCGGCGCTCGACGGGAACTTCGAACAGCAATTGGCGATCGAAGGGGATGGTCAGCCAGCCATTGGCGCTGATCTCGTCTTCCAATTGGCCGGGCGACCAGCCGCAGCATCCCAGGGCGAACAGCGCCGCCCGCGGGACCGGGCCAAAGGCCATGGCCTTGAGAATATCCAGCGTTGCCGTCAGCCCGATATCCTCGGTGACCTTATAGGTATTGCCGCTGTGATAATCGCCCGAATGCAGCACGAAGCCGCGGCCTTTTTCGACCGGCCCGCCGCGCATGACGGCGCGGTCGCGAATGCTGTCGGGCAGGCGAATGACCGCGTCCGGATCGCCCAGGTCGAGTTCGTCGAGAATGTCGGCAAAGCGCAGATTGGCCAATTCGTGATTGACCACCAGGCCCATGGCGCCTTCCGCGCCATGACCCACGATCAGGATCACGCTTTCGGCGAAGCGTTCATCGGCCATGTCGGGCATGGCAACCAGGAATTGTCCTTCAAGCGAGTTCATGGGACAATTGTAGGCTCCCGACGCAGGCCTGCCAAGCACGCGGGCCGTCACGGCTATCACGAAGGCCTGATGTGGCGCTATCTGGCCGTTCATCTTTTGCTGCGCTAATGCCATGCCATGCGCGTTTCAATCGTTCTTGCCATAGCCAGTAGTCTTGTCGCGGCGCCCGTCCTAGCCGGCGAGTCTGCCTGGCAGGAATTGGCGCCGGGCGTTTCGGTCCGGCTGATCAGTGCCGGTGCGCTCGACGCAGAGGGCAAAGCCCTGTTCGCGCTCGAAATCGATATGCCGGAGGATACAAGGACCTATTGGCGGGTGCCCGGAGAGACCGGCCTGCCCCTGGAGCTCAATTTTGCCGGGTCGAAAGGCGTGAGCCTGAACGGCCAGTTCTGGCCCTTCCCCGAACGCGAGCAGGTTTCGGGTTATCTCGACTATGTCTATTTCGGCCATACCGTGCTGCCACTCGAACTGGACGTGGCCGATCCCGACGGCATGGTGGCGCTCGAGGCGACGCTGGGGATCTGTTCCGATATCTGCGTGCCCGCACAGGCCAGGCTCAGCCTGCCGGCCACCGATCCCGGATCGGATCGGGCCAATGACCTTCGCATTAAACAGGCCCTCGCCAATGTCCCGATCCCCTGGGACCAGGGCGAGGAGCCCATTGGCGCGGTCCATTTGATGCCCGATGGCAGCGCGCTCGCCGTTCAGGTCGATCAGGCCGTCATCGACCCCGACAGCCTTATCGCCGCCGCCGATCCCGACGGTCCCCTGTTCGGCGCGCCGCAAAAAAGCCCGCAAGACGATATAGTGCTGCTTCCCATACTGGGTAAAACCGACAATAGTGCCCTGGATGACATGGAGGTCGAACTATCCTTCATGACGCCAATGGGGGCCTATCAGGTCAGCCGGACGCTAGAAGCCGGCACCCAAGCGGATGTGGAAGCGCTGGACTAAAGTGGGCCTCACCCTTGTGCCGGCCGGCAATGCCGCATATCGCATGTGCCTAGAGTAGATGGAGTAGGCGGCCCGGCCGCCAGATATGGGGCGAATTCCACCAATGATCGAAAGCGGCAATCGGATTCCGTCCGTCGGGATCAAGCTGGTGACTGTGGCCGGTGTCGAAGACACCACGAGCGACGCGGCGCTGGGGCAGGGGACGGTCGTACTCTTTTCGGTGCCCGGCGCCTTTACACCGACCTGCCACGTCAATCATCTACCCGGCTTCGTTGCCAATGCGGCCAAGATGCGCGCATCGGGGGTCGACCGCATTGTCTGCGCGGCGACCAATGATCATCACGTTATGAAAGCATGGGCCGAGGCCACCAATGCGCTGGACGATATTGTCTTCCTTGCCGACGGGAACACCGCATTGGCCCAGGCGCTCGGGCTCGACAAGGACATGTCGGGCACCGGTTTGGGCCGGCGCTTTGCCCGCGCGGCCATGATTATTCGAGACGGTATAGTCGATGCCGTTTTTGTCGAAGATGCGCCCGGCGTGACGGCCAGCGGCGCACCCGCTATTCTCATGGCTCTCGAAGCCGCTGCTTAGTCGCCAGGAGCCAAACAAGACGATGACCCTGACCCTGACGTCCACTCTGCGTTTTTCTGCCCTTGGAGGCTTGGCTGTGCTCTTGGCCGGATGTTCCATGGGGTCCATGTTCGGCGGTGGCACCGCATCCAATGCCAATCTGCAAAATGCCACGGCGACGCCCCAGGCTGTTGCGCAGGCCCAGACCAGCGCCTTGCCGGTGATTGCCACCGAATGCCCGCCGATCAAAGTGCGCCTGGGCGGCGAGGCCATGTATTATTATGGCGGCGGTCGCGTTGGTGACGCCAAATCGCTGCAATATCAGGGCGTGATCGACGAGACCTCGCGCAATTGCGTGGTCTCGAACGGTCAGATCACCGTCAATATGGGTGTTACCGGTCGCGTTCTGCTCGGCCCCGCCGGGTCGCAAACCTCGATCAATGCCCCGATCCGCTTTGCCGTTGAACGCGATGGACAGGCCATTTTCTCGGAAAAATACACGCTCATCGTGCCGATCGTACCGCCCAGCCAGACCGCGGAATTCGTCAAGGTTGTTGAGAACGTCACCATCCCCTATCTTGGCGGGGAGAGCATCACCATCTGGGTCGGCTTCGACACCAGGGGATAGTTCGATCCCGGAGGCCCCCGTGGCAACTTTTTACATCCGCATCCGCAGCGCCTGAGGGCGGTGTCGGTCCATGATTGACCAGTCGCTGGCTTAATCAGCCAGCGGCGTGATGTGGCATGCGGGGTTCCGGCCGAAGGGCTGTGGGCCTGACCTCCGAAACGACACCGTCTCGTACCTCGACAGCTTCGAGAACATCGAGACCGAATATGAAACCCAGAAAGACAATTCTTCGCGCCCGCTCGCAGAGCTGGGACCCTGTTGCTCATTGGTATGCCGGCTGGGCCGGCCAGAATGGCAGCCACTATCATCGCACGTTTGCCGTACCGCTCATGCTCGACCTTCTGGCACCCAAGGGTGGGGAGCAATTGCTGGATTTGGGCTGCGGCCACGGCATTTTGGCACCATCGATCGCAAGTACCGGCGCGCGCTATCTCGGCGTGGACCTCTCGGGCCGCCTCGTCGCCGAGGCGCGACGCAATCAGGCGCGATATGGCCGCTTCCTGGTCGGCGACGCAACCGCCTTGCCACAGCACAAATTGCTTGCTCAAGGCGCGTTTGACGCGGCCAGTTTTCTGCTCTCCATCCAGGATATCAATCCGCTCGAACAAGCCGTCGCCGAGGCTGCGCGGCTGCTGCGCCCCGGCGGGCGGCTCGGTATCGTCATGCTCCATCCCTGTTTCCGCATTCCGCGGCAAAGCGGCTGGGGCCATGACGAGGGTCGGGGGCTGACCTATCGGCGAGTGGATACCTATCTCTCGCGGCTCGCCATACCTATGCAGGTGCATGGCGCTGGCAGCACACGCAGCTATCATCGGCCACTTGAAGACTATATGGCCGCCTTGACCGGTGCGGGTCTCGTCGTCACGGCGATCAGGGAGGTAGCGGATTTGCCCGGCAAACAGGACGCGCGGGCCGATAGACGGGCCATGCGGGAATTCCCCCTCTTTCTCGGCTTGCGGGCAGTGAAGCTGGAGTAGAACGGGGGTTATCCAAACAGGAACGCCCTCGGATCGTGTCCGAGGGCGGTACGCTTTGACAACAGAAATGATGTCTATTCGGCGGCCTAGGGCAAGTCCGCCGGCTTTTCCCATTTGAGAATGGGCTGGCGCGCGGCGCGGGTTTCGTCGAGCCGCCGACGCGGTGCCTTCATCGGGGCCGCGGTGAAACGCTCGGCATTGCCGGATTTGGCGTCATCGGCCAGTTCCGCCATGACGTCACAGAAGTGATCGAGCGTCTGCTTGCTCTCGCTCTCGGTCGGTTCGATCAGCATGGCGCCATGCACGACCAGCGGGAAATACATGGTCATGGGGTGGAAACCCTCGTCGATCAGCGCCTTGGCGAAATCGAGTGTGGAGATGTCCGTGCCCTTGAGGAAACTGTCGTCGAACAGCGCCTCGTGCATGGTCGGATAATCGGGGAACGGCACCGAGAAGAGGTGCTGCAGCCGCGCCTTGACATAATTGGCGTTGAGCACGGCATCCTGCGCCGCCTGGGCCAGGCCGTCGGCGCCGTGGCTGAGCATATAGGTCAGCGCGCGGACATACATGCCCATCTGCCCGTGGAAGGCGGTGACGCGACCCAGGGCCTCCCCTTCGATATGCTCGACCAGCTCCAGGCCACCCTCCTGGCCCCGGCGAATGAACGGGATGGGCGCGAAAGGCGCAAGCGCCTCCGAGAGCACCACCGGACCGGCACCCGGACCACCGCCGCCATGTGGCGTCGAGAAGGTCTTATGGAGATTGATGTGCATCGCATCGATGCCGAGGTCGCCCGGGCGAACGACACCCATAATGGCGTTGAAGTTGGCACCATCACAGTAAAAGAACGCGCCCGCATCGTGCACGGCTTTGGCAATCTCGATCACCTGTGGCTCGAAGAGGCCGCAGGTATTGGGATTGGTCAGCATGATGGCGGCGACGTCAGATGACAGTGCATCCTTGACCGCCTGCACATCGACCGTGCCGTCATCGCGGGCCGGAACGGGCTTCACGCTGTAGCCGAGAAAGGCGGCGGTGGCCGGATTGGTGCCATGGGCGCTTTCCGGGACCAGGACGATTTTGCGATGCGCTTCGCCCCTGGCCTCCTGCGCGGCCTTGATGGCCATCATCCCGAGAAGTTCGCCATGGGCGCCCGCCTTGGGCGACAGGGCGACGGCGGCCGTGTTGGTGAGCGTCATCAGCCAGTAGGACAGCTGGTTCATCAGCTCCAGCGTCCCCTGCACGGTCGAGACCGGCTGCAGCGGGTGGATATCGGCAAAGCCGGGCAGGCGTGCCATCTTCTCGTTGAGGCGCGGATTGTGCTTCATCGTGCACGAGCCCAGCGGATACATGCCGCTATCGATCGAATGGTTGAGCCGGGAGAGGCGCACATAGTGGCGCATGGCCTCGGGTTCGGTCAGGCCTGCCAGATCGAGCTTGCTCTTGCGCGCAAAGCCGCCGAGGCGATCGCTGGCGAGATCGACCTCGGGCAGATCGACGCCCGAATGTTCATTGTCGCCGATTTCGAACAGCAGCGGTTCGTCGGGCAAAAGGGCCGAGCCGGAGGCCGAAGTGCCGGCAGTGCCCACGCCCGTGGGGCGGCCTTGTGTGTTCATGCTCATTGGCAAACCTCCTAGTTGTCCGCGTCGCGGACAGTCCAGACCGCAGTGAAGTCGGGATCGACAACTTCCTCGCCCGTGCTCTTGAGGCGATAGTTTCCCGGGTTCGCTGGCCGTAGGCCATCAAGCATTGGCGGCATGTTCCACTCCTGACCGGTTCGCTCCCCTCGTAGCGACAAGAGGATCCCATTCGGTGTGGCAGAGACTATCTCGCCAAAAAACTGGTCATCCGTGTTGGTGCCATCGGCTTTTGCGTAGGTGATGCCAACCAGAACCGTCTTGCCGGGGAGTTCCGCAGCCAGTTCAGCATTCCAATTTTCTACAGAACTCATGCCAGTTCCTCCGTCAGGGCCGCGCAGAGGGCCGCGATATCGGTCTCGGTCGTCAACTCGGTCGCCGCCAGAATGATGAGGTTTTCGACGTCCGGATCACCCGGCAGGAGGCGGCTGGCGTGCACGCCGGCCAGAATGCCGCGCCGGGCGAGCCGTTCGACGAGAGCCGCGGCCGGTTCGGTGACACGAATGGTCATTTCGTTGAAGAAGGTCTTGTTGAGGACGGTGACGCCCGGCACGCCGTTCAGGGCATCGGCCAGCAGAATCGCATTGGCGTGGTTGAGCCGCGCCAACCGGACAAAGCCCGCTTCGCCGAGCAGACCCATATGGATCGAGAAGGCGAGGGCGCAGAGGCCCGAATTGGTGCAGATATTCGAGGTCGCCTTTTCGCGACGGATATGCTGCTCGCGGGTTGAGAGGGTGAGGACGAAGCCGCGATTGCCATCGGCATCGACGGTCTCGCCGCAGAGCCGGCCCGGCATCTGGCGGATGAATTCCTTCTTCGTCGCCATCAGCCCCAGATAGGGGCCGCCGAAATTGAGCGCATTGCCGATGGACTGGCCCTCGGCCACAACGATGTCGGCGCCCAGAGCACCGGGCGCTTCGAGCAGGCCCAGCGACACCACTTCGGTGACGACCACGATCAGCAGCGCGCCCTTGGCATGGGCGGCCTCGGCGGCCGCTTCGACATTGCGCAAATGGCCGTAGAAATCCGGAGTCTGGATGACAATGGCCGCCGTGTCGGCGTCGATATGGTCGAGAATGTCGCCCTGGCCCTCGGGGGAGGGGGAGAGGCATTCCAGATGCGGGTCGTCCTTGAGATAGGCTTTGACCACATCGCGATAATGCGGGTGGAGCCCGCCCGAGAGCACGATCTTGTTGCGGCGGGTGAGGCGGCGGGCCATCAGCACGGCTTCGGCAGTGCCGGTCGAGCCGTCATAAAGCGAGGCATTGGCCACATCCATGCCGGTGATCTTGGCCACCTGGGTCTGGAACTCGAAGAGCATCTGCAAGGTGCCCTGCGAGATTTCCGGCTGGTAGGGCGTATAGGCGGTCAGCCATTCCGACCGCTGGATGAGGTGGTCAACGGTGGCGGGGACATGATGCCGATAGGCGCCGGCGCCGACAAAGAACGGGCCATCGCCCGCTGCATGGTTCTGATTGGCAAGGGCGCGCATATGCGCCTCGACCAGAAATTCGGGACTATGGTCCGGCAGGTCGAGTTCAAAGCTCTTGAGCGCCGATTTCGGTACGGCAGAGAACAGCGCGTCTATATCGCTGGCGCCGATCACGCCGAGCATCTCGGCGCGTTCATGATCGGAATGGGGGAGGTAGCGCATGGATGGGAGGTTCCAGTTTGCTGAAAGCAGAGAGCAATTGCAGGCGAACGGGAGGATCGGCTCTTCCGCCCCCTCGCCCCTCCAGGGGAGGGGGTTGGGGTGAGGGGTGAAAGCCCCTCGGCAGGATCGCGAGGCTGAACCCCTCATCCGGCCCTATCGGGCCACCTTCTCCCTTCAGGGGAGAAGGGAAGGCGCCCGCACCGTTCAATTCGATCTACAGTGTCAGTTCGGCATAGCCGTCGGCGTTGAGCAGGGTGTCGAGTTCGCCGGCATCGCTGATGGCGATCTTGAACATCCAACCGCCCGCTTCCGGATCGGCATTGACCAGGCCCGGTTCGCCGGTGAGGGCTTCGTTGACTTCGGTGACGGTGCCGGAGACCGGAGCATAGATCTCGGAGGCGGCCTTGACCGATTCCACCACGGCGGCCTCGTCGCCCTTCTTGAGCACCTTGCCCACTTTGGGCAGTTCGACAAAGACAATGTCGCCCAATTGCTCCTGGGCATAATTGGTGATGCCGACAATGCCGGTCGAACCGTCAACGCGGATATATTCGTGATCGGGGGTAAATTTGGTGGTCATGGGTGGGGCCTCAGGCTGACTTGCGGAAATAGCGGTGGGGGACGAAAGGCGTGGGCACGATCTCGGCGGGCTGGGCGCGGCCGCGCACCGAAACCTGAAGCTTGTTGCCGATGGCGGCATGGTCGGGTGGGACAAAGCCCAGGGCAATGGCCTTGCCCAGCGAGGGGGCAAAGCCGCCGCTGGTGACCACGCCAATGGCGGTGCCGGTGGCATCGAGGATCTCGGCGCCTTCGCGGGCCGGTGCACCCTCAACGATCAGCCCGACACGCTTGCGCGAGAGCTGGCCGGCGCGCTCAGCAAGGATGCGTTGCGCGCCGGGAAAATCAGCTGCCTCGCGACGGCGCTTGGAAACTGCAAAGCCGAGATCGGCTTCGATGGGCGAAACCGTTTCATCGAGGTCATGGCCATAGAGCGGCAGACCAGCTTCGAGGCGGAGGCTGTCGCGTGCGCCAAGGCCGATGGGTTTGACGCGGGGATCCACCAGCAGTTCATCCCACAATGCCACCGCCATATGGCTGGAGACGAGAACTTCAAACCCGTCTTCGCCGGTATAGCCGGAGCGGGAAACTGTCACTGGTACGCCGTTCCAGTCGAATTCTCGGACCTGCATGAAACCGAGCTGGGTGGCATCGGGGATCAGCGCCGCCATGACATCGACGGCTTCCGGTCCCTGCAGGGCCAGGAGACCACCATCATCGGCGCGCCTGAGCGCTGCCTTGTCCCCGGCCGCTTTGGCGATCAACGCAAAGTCGTTTTCCTTGGTGCCGGCATTGACTACGATATAGAGGGTGCCGGGGCTGTCGGCGAGGCGCCCCACCATGAGGTCGTCAATGGCGCCGCCTTGCGCGTTGAGCAGTAGCGTGTAGCGCATCTGGCCGGGCTTGAGGCCGGCAATGTCGCCACAGATCAGCGGCTCGATGAGGGCTGCGATGGCCGCGTGGTCAGCCTCCGCATCGCCGGTGGGGGCGTTGAGTGTCAGGAAGCTCGGACCCATATGGCTGACATCGAACAGACCCGCCTGCTCGCGCGTCCATTTATGCTCGGCCATGATGCCGGTGGGATATTGGACGGGGAGCGCATAGCCACCGAAAGGCACGATGCGGCCGCCGGCGGTTTGATGGCGCTCGAAAAGCGGGGTCTGCTGGAGGTCTTCGGGTTTGGCTTCGGCCATGGGCACACTCGGGTTCAAAGGCGACACGACAAGGCTCCGCCATATGGCGGAATATGCGTGCCCCCTCTGTCCTTGCCCTGAGAGATTTCCCGGCTGAGCGCCGGTTGCTCCTTCGGAGAGGCTGGATCAGCCTGCTTTCCAGAGTTTGTGACCCAACTGCGGTCCTTTGGCCTGAGAGTTTCCGGGGCGGTTGCTCCTTCGGCGCTGGCAAAGCCAGTCTCTCCCGCAGTTCCGCGCACCATGGTGGAGATTCTGGCGGGCGTCAATCGCCGGAAACAAATGTACAGAAAATCTGCGACGGCTACGCGGTAGGATTGAGACGCCATCTGGCAGCGCAGGCGCGGTCGATCTGACCGGAACAAAAAAGGCGGGCATCGCTGCCCGCCTTTGTCAGTTTATTGGAAAGTCAGTTTATTGGAAACCGGATTAGTTCAGCCGGCCAGCCACATCGGCGATGGCGGCGTCGACGACCTTGCCGCCATTCTTGTTCATCTCGTCGGAGAGAACGGTGCGGGCAGCCTCGATGGCGATGTCCGCAGAGCGGGCACGCACTTCGGCGACGGCCTGGGCTTCGGCCTGGGCGATCTTGTCTTCCACCGCAGCAGTGCGGCGGGCGACGAGTTCGGCCAGCGAGGCCTGAGCTTCCACGGTCAGGCGCTCGGCCTCTTCCTTGGCCGCGGCAACAATGCCCTCGGCTTCCTTTTCGGCAGCAACACGCTTCTGCTCATATTCCACGAGCAGGGCGGCGGCCTCTTCGCGCAGGCGCTTGGCCTCGGCAATGTCGGTTTCGATCTGCTTGATCTTACCATCGAGCATCTTGGCGATGATCCGCGGCACGCCGAAATAGACGAGCAGCGCAATGAAAATCACCAGGCCGACAAAGGCAAAGAAGCTGTTATCTAACCATTCGGGCATCGGACTTACCCCTTAACCTTGGCAACGGCAGCGCGAACGCTGTCGGCGGAGACATCGCCGACAAGCTGGCCGACGACGGCTTGGGCCGTTTCCGCAGCGATCTCATCGACATGGGTGAGCGCCTCGGCCTTGGTCTTGGCGATGCTGGTTTCGGCAGCGCTGACCTTGGCACTAAGACCGGCCTCGGCGGCAGCGCGCTTGGCGCTGAGATCAGCCTGGATGGCTTCACGCGTTTCATTGGCAATGCCCTGGGCCTTGGCCTTGGCTTCCGCCAGAGCCTTTTCATAGGCAGCAATGGCCGCGTCGGTCTTCTGGCGATCCGCATCGGCTGCCGCCAGATCGGTGTCGATCAGCGTCTTGCGGTTGTCCAGAATGCTGCCAATGCGGGGCAGGGCCAGCTTGCTCATCAGCAAATAAAGCGCGCCAAAGGTAATGGCGAGCCAGAGGAGCTGGCTGGGGAAAGTGGCCGGGTCGAAGGGCGGGAACACGTCCGAATGGCCGGCATCGCCATGCGCTTCGGTCGTGGCATGCGTGTCGGCGGTCGGATCGGCGTGAACGCCGTCCTCGACATGCATGGTGTCGGTGGCGCCAGCGGCGTCTGCGCCGTGGTCGTCTACCGGGGTTTCCGCTTCTTGAGCGTAGGCTTGCGTTACCATCTGGTCGAGGTCCCGTTAAATCCGGTCGTCCAGTCGTTATTGACTGAAGAAGGGAACGCAGCCGAACTTATGTCCGGCTGCGGAAATCTTGGTGTCGTGCCGAATTAGGCGACGAACAGCAGGATCAGGGCAACCAGGAACGAGAAGATGCCCAGAGCTTCGGTCACGGCGAAGCCGAAGATCAGGTTACCGAACTGGCTCGGAGCAGCCGACGGGTTGCGCAGGGCACCCGAGAGGAAGTTGCCGAAGATGTTGGCCACGCCCAGGGCGGCGCCAGCCATACCGAAGGTAGCAATACCGGCACCGATGAACTTTGCGGCTTCAGCTTCCATTTTAATGTCCTTTCAAGCGACTTTTTAGGTTCCGGTGGGTCATCCACCGGGAATGGGTGGTTAGTGGGACGGGTGGATCGCGTCGTTCAGATACATGCTGGTCAGGACCGCGAAGACATAGGCCTGAACCGCACCGACGAGAAACTCGAGACCGGTAAGGGCGATTGCCATCAGAACCGGCAGGGTGGCGCCGAGCCAGCCCAGAGCACCCAGACCGCCGATCATCATGACCGCAAAGCCGGTGAAGACCTTGAGAGTGATGTGGCCGGCAAGAATATTGCCGAACAGACGGACCGAGAGGCTGATGGGACGCGAGAGGAAGGAAATGACCTCGATCGGCGTCACAATGGGAAGGATATAGCCCGGCACACCGGCGGGAACGAAGAGCTTGAGGAACTTCGGACCGTTCTTGACGAAGCCGTAGATGATGACGGTGAGGAACACCAGCATCGAAAGGGCGAAGGTGACGATGATGTGGCTGGTGACGGTGAAGAAGTAGGGCACCATGCCAAACATGTTGGCCACAAAGATAAAGGTGAACAGCGAGAACACCAGCGGGAAGAACTTCATGCCGGCAGTGCCGGCGCTGCTTCGCACCATTCCGGCCACAAATTCGTAAAGCAGTTCCGCTGTCAGCTGCGCGCGGGTCGGGATCAGCTTCTTGCCCGAGGTCGAAATCAGCAGGAAGGCAACGATGGTCGCCACCGTCAGCACCATGAACAGTGCCGAATTGGTGAAAGCGAAGGTCGTGCCCGACCCTTCGGTGCCGTCACCGCCAAGGGTGAACAGCTCGAAAATGTCCGTGATGACAAACTGGTGGATCGGGTCAGTACCGGCCATGGAGCCCTCTAAGCGTCATCAATTCTCAATTCCGCTCTTCGTCTTCCACCTCGGGGCCAAGATCGGCACCCTTGGGGGCAGGCGAGGCGGCATTCATTTCCGCCACCACTCGGATGACGTTCAGGATTCCAGCGGCAAAGCCCATCAGCAAAAGGATGAGCAAGCCCCAGGGGCTGGTTCCCAGGCCAAGGTCGATGAGGTAGCCGAGACCGGCACCCACCAGGACCGCGGCGATGAATTCGGTACCGATGCGCATGCCGCGCGCCAGACCGCTCATCTCCGGGGAAGCATCTCGGGCGGATCTGTTGTCCTCCCGGTCGCGCTCCCGCTTGGCGGAGGCAATGCGCGATGCAAGATCACGCGTCACCCCCCGGGCGCTGTCTGGCTGGCCATGGTCGTCTGGCGAACTGGTCATCCGCTGCTCCCTTTTGGCCGGCAGATCCCGTAATTCCGGGGCGCCCTTTTAAGTCGCGCGCAACATAGTGGTGGCCCCATTTGGTGTCAAGGCAGGTGGGTGATGTGTAAGTATCTGTTTTAGCAGGAGGATTTTGGCCGTATCGGGGGTGCGGCATGCTGTCCACACGCCGATCATGGCAGAGTCAGGGCAGGGTGGGGGGATTCTGCCCTTCGCGCGGATATCGGGCTACCCCGCTTCGCGATAGCTCTCGGCGGTCGTCAGATCGACCGATACCAGTTGCGAGACGCCGCGCTCGGCCATGGTGACGCCGAACAGGCGATCGACCCGGCTCATGGTGATCGGATTGTGGGTGATGACCATGAAACGCGTATTGGTGCGCTGGCGCATCGAGTCCAGGAGATTGCAGAAGCGCTCCACATTGGCGTCGTCGAGCGGCGCGTCGACTTCGTCGAGTACGCAGATCGGCGCCGGGTTGGTGAGAAACACCGCAAAGATCAGGCTCATCGCGGTCAGCGCCTGTTCGCCGCCCGAGAGTAGAGTCATGGTCTGCGGCTTCTTGCCCGGCGGGCGCGCGATGATCTCAAGGCCCGCTTCGAGCGGATCGTCGCTTTCTACAAAGGTCAATTCGGCCGTGCCGCCGCCGAACAGCGTGGTGAACAGCTCCTGGAAATGCGCATTGACCTTGCCGAAGGCCTCGTTGAGGCGGGCGCGGCCCTCCCGATTAAGCGCGGCAATACCGCCACGCAGCTTGGCGATGGCCTCGATAATGTCGTCGCGGTCGCGCACCATGGTGTCCAGCTTTTCCTGAACCTCCTCGGCCTCCTTTTCGGCCGAAAGATTGACCCCACCCAGACGCTCGCGCTCCGCCTTGAGGCGGTCGAGCTTCTGTTCAATGGCATGTTCATTGGGCAGCGCCTCTTCGGGGCGGATGCCGGAGGCTTCAAGCGTGCGGGACGCGGGAATGCCCAGCGATTCCTCGACCTGTCGCTCGATCTGCTGGCGCTGGGCAATGGCGCCCTTGAGGCGCTCTTCAATGCGTGTCAATTCGATGCGGACGGCGTTGAGACTGTCGCCTGCAACCTTGAGGGCCTTGTCCGCCTCGCGCCAGGCGGTTTGGGCCTGGTTAAGCCGGTCGCCCGACATCTTGTGATCGGCCTGGGCCGTTTCGATCTGGTCGTCCAGCTGGGCCTTGCGGCTCTCGAAACCCTCGGGGGCCTCGGCCAGATTGGTCAATTGCGCCTCGACCTCGGCCATGCGCTGGTCGAGCGTGGCCAATTGCCCCTGCGCGCCATCGCGGCGGCGCTGCCAGGCCGCGCTATCGCGGCCGAGCTGGTCCAGACGGGCCCCGCGCATGCGAGCCGCCGCTTCCACCGTGCTCAATTTGAGACGGGCCTGATCCGCCTTTTCACGCAGGGCCGTCAGGCGCTGCTGTTCCTGTGCCGCGGCGGCGGCCATTTCGGTTTCATCGCCCGCGCCGGCCAGCGCGGCCTCGGCATCGGACAGCATGGTATCGGCCTCCGCCACGCTGGCAGCGAGGCGGGCATGGGCCTCTTCCAGGGTCGAGCGGCGGGTGGTGAGATCGCCCATGGCGCGTTGCGCCTTGTCTAGCTCGGATTGTGCGGCGCTGATGGCGTGCTGGGCCTTGCGCCAGTCTTCGCGACGGGCGCGCTCGGCCTGCCTGGCCTCGTCGAGGGTGGCGGTCAGCGCATCGACGTCGCGCTTCCAGCTATTGCGTTCGCCCTTGGCGCGCAGGATTTCCTCGTCCAGTTCGTTGAGACGATTGCGCTGGGCGAGGCGTTGCGCGGCGGCGCTGGGCGCATCGGCGGCGGCCACGAATCCGTCCCAGCGCCAGAGCGCGCCTTCGAGCGTCACCAGACGCTGGCCAGGCTTCAGCGCCTTCATCAGCGCGGGGCCGTCTACCGCATCGACAAGACCAATCTGGTTCAGGCGACGCGCGAGCAATTCGGTGCCGGTGACATGGCGCGACAGCGGCTCGGCACCCTGGGGCAGGGGCGGATCGTCATAGAGGTCAATGGCAATGGACCAATGCATGGGCGCGCCGGCATCGGAGGAGGCTTCGAGATCGTCGCCCAGGGCAGCGCCAAGCGCGGTTTCGTAACCCGGCTCGACGGACAATTCATCGACTACGGCTGGCCAGAGGCTGGCCCCGGTATTGAGCATTTTGCCCAGCGTCGAAGCTTCCGCTTCCAACCGGGTAACCAGGGCGTCGAGTTCTGCCAGACGCGGCCTTGCGGCATCGAGACTGGTCTGGGCGGTTCCGGCCGCTTCCTCGGCAGCGAGCGCGGCACTTTCGGCGGCGGCGGTTTCGGCCTGCGCAGCGTCGAGTACAGCACGGCGCGCGGCAACGGTTTCATCGGCATCGAGCGCCGCAGCGACCTTGGCGCGGTCCGCTTCGATCTCGGAGAGTTGCTGGGCAAGCCGGCTGCGGCGACTGCGCGCATCGCTCAGATTGCGCCCGGCCTGGGCGCGGCGAGCCCGCAATTGCGCCAGGGCGTCGGCGGCCTCGCGGGCAGCCGCGTCCGCTTCGCCGACCGCCTGCCTGGCCGCATCGGCCTCGACGCGCGCCGCATCGAATTCGGCCTGGGCGGCCTGTTGCTCGGCGCTCAACTGGGCCTGTTCGCCCGCATAAGCGGCCAGCGTCATTTCCGCCTCGCCGACCAATTCGCGCTCGCGCGTGCCGTCCGAGGCGATCTGGCGCAACCGGTCTTCCAGCTCGGCCCGGCGCTGGCTCATGCGGCGCGCTTCATCGGCCAATTGCTCACGCAGGATCGTATAGCGTTGCAGCACCGCGCCGGTGACCGCCTCGCGTTCGCGCAATGGCGTCAACGCTGCCTCGGCGGTTTCGACCGCCTTTTGCGCTTCACGCTCGGCATGGGTCGCATCGGCCAATTGCCGCACAAGCACGGCCTGATTGGCCTCGTTCTCCTTTTCCGCGGCGCGGGTGGCGACCCAGCGAATATGGAACAAGGTCGCTTCGGCCCGTCGGATATCGCCCGAAAGGCCGCGATAGCGATTGGCGAGGCGAGCCTGGCGCTTGAGCGTTTCAAGCTGGCTTTCGACCTGGGCAATGACGTCGTCGACGCGTTCGAGATTGCCTTCGGCCGCGCGCAGCCTGAGTTCAGCTTCGTGGCGGCGCGAATGGAGGCCAGAAATGCCGGCAGCCTCTTCGAGCAGGGCCCGGCGGGCGGTGGGCTTAGCGGCGATCAGCTCGCCGATCTGGCCCTGGCGCACCATGGCGGGGGAATGGGCGCCGGTGGAGGCATCGGCAAAGAGCAATTGCACGTCGCGGGCGCGCACTTCCTTGCCATTGACGCGATAGACCGACCCCGCCTCGCGTTCGATGCGACGGGTGACCTCGAGCACATCGGCAGTGTTGAGGGCGGTCGGGGCGGTGCGGTCGGAATTGTCGAGCACGAGCGTGACTTCGGCGCTGTTGCGCGCCGGCCGATTGCCCGAGCCGGAAAAGATGACGTCATCCATGCCCGAGGCGCGCATGGCCTTATATGAGCTTTCGCCCATGACCCAGCGCATGGCTTCGACCAGATTGGACTTGCCGCAGCCATTGGGCCCGACAATGCCGGTCAGGCCCGGCTCCATGACGAGGACGGTTTCGTCACAGAAGGATTTGAAGCCGTGGAGCTTGAGGCGGGAGAACTTCATGCGTTCGCCGCCCCGGATGCTGCAGTATCCCTCCCCTTGAGGGGGAGGGTAGCGTCGCTAGGCCCGTAGGGCTGTAGCAAAGCTGGGTGGGGTGATTTGTGCCACAAAGCCCGGAGCTGGCGGCCCCACCCCACCCTCAATCCCTCCCCCTCAAGGGGAGGGAGGCGCAGGGGCCGGAGCATTTGCCTATTGCGCAGGCGCCATCTCGTTGGCAGGGGCCATCGTATCGGTCGCGGGTGCCATTGTGTCAGTGGCCGGAGCCATTGCGTCGGCGGCAGGGGCCATGGCGTCATCGGCCGGAGCCATTGCATCGGCGGCGGGTTCCTCGGCGGCTGCGGGCGCAACGAAATCGGCGGGCACGAGCGGATCGATCTCGGCAGCGAGCTGCTCGATCGTCTTGCCCCCCGAAAGCGTCTTGCCATTGACATAGAAAGTCGGCGTCCCCGTCAGCCCGAACTCATCCAATGCCTGTTCGCGCTGCGCTTCAATCCCGGTGAACACCTCCTGATTCGTCAAGGCAGCCGAGAAGCTTTCCTCTGTAAAACCGAGCTGCTGGGCCACCGTATAGATGGCGTCACGCGGCTTGTCGGACATGCCCCACTCGTTCTGGGTCTTGAAATAGGTGGCGATGACATTGTGGTAGTTCTCTTCCCCGGCCGCCTCGGCCAGGAGGAAGATGGCCGCATCCAGCGCATTGCGGGCAAAGGGGCGGACAATGAACTTGACCTTGCCCGTCTCGACATAGGCTTCCTTGAACGGTTCGTAGACCGTGTTGTGGAAGGCAGCGCAATGCGGGCAGGTGGGCGAGGCATATTCGATGACCGTGACCGGCGCATCGGCGCTGCCCTCGACCTTGTCGGTCAGGCCGCCGGCAGGCGCCATCAGCGCCGCCTCATCGATCATGTCACCTTCAGCGGCCTGCGATGCGGAAATGCCCGAAAGGCTGACCGCCGAGGCGGCTGCGGCCAGGATAATGGTTTCGCGGCGGTTGAATTTCACGTTTCGGGCTCCTGAATTTTTTCGCTGCGCGACACTACACATGGGGATGCTGTCGGCAAGTAGGCATGCTCATCACTTGGGGGTGAACGGGCTAATTGCCGTTTTTCCGCGACCTGCCGGAGAGCGCCAGACCCAATGTCCTCAACGCTTCCCGCAGATCGTCATCTTCGACCATTTCGGTCGCTTTGCCGACCTTTGCAATATCGCTCTGGCTCGGTTGAGAGCGTTTTTGCACCCCCTGGCCTGAACCGGGTGTGAATGGCTCTGCCGACAATCTGACATCATTGACTAGGACATAGCCGAAATAGCGGTTGACCGCCGCGGCAATGGCGGGCGCCTCGTGCTGGGCGAAAAGCGCCTGTCCTGGTGCACAGCGCAGGTAAAGCGTCGCCCCCTCGGCGCCGTGATTGCTGCGCGGCCAGCTTAATTTATCGGGCAAGGTGGTCTGGTCGAACGGCGGCGGCGCGATATGGCGCCATTGGGCGATAATGTCGCGCCCGGCAAAGCCGCGCTTTTTCAGCACTGGATCGAGCGCGCCAGAAAGCGCATCGGACACGGACAATGTCTTGTTGCGACGTTTCGGTTCTGGAAGCTCTTCTTTAGCCATACACCAGATATCGCCGCCAATGCCCCAAGCACAAGCCTGACCGATCCATGTCGAAATTGGAGCCCCTGGTTCGTCGCTTTGGTATAATGCACAGGAGTTGACTACATTGCCTACGCTCACCTCGAAGGACGGCACCACTATCGGCTATGAAGCCAAAGGCCGCGGACCGGTTATCATCATGGTAGCCGGCGCTACCCAATATCGCGCTGTTGACCAGACGACGCCCAAACTGATCGACCGGCTGTCGGCACAGTTTACCGTGGTCAATTTCGACCGTCGTGGCCGCGGCGAATCCACCGATACCGCACCCTATGCGGTCGCCCGGGAAATCGAGGACATCGGGGCCCTGATCGACGCCTTTGGCGGTCGCGCCCATCTCTATGGCATGTCGTCCGGAGCGGTGCTGGCGCTCGAGGCAGGGGTCGCCCTGCCCGGCAAGGTGGCCTCGGTGCTGCTCTACGAGCCGCCTATCGATGTGGGACAGTCTTCGGCAGACGCCTGGAGGCGGCATGCCGAAATGGTGGCGTTGGCCGAGCACGGAGAGACCGAGGAGATGATGAGCCGGTTCATGAGCGCATTCATGCCGCCCGAGCACCTTGCAGGCTTCAAGCAATCGCCCGCCTGGCCGGCCTTTGCCGCGGTGGGCGGAACCATCGAACACGATTATCGGGTCATGGCCGAGGCCATTGACGGGGACCGACAGCCGGCTCGCTGGCAGAATATCGCCGTGCCCGTCCTGGTGGTGAATGGCGACAGCAGTTTTCCCTTCATCGAAGCCGGAGCGGCGTGGACGGCGGCCGGCGTGCCGGGGGCGGAGCGGCGCATATTGGCGGGGCAGGGGCACGATGTCAGCGTCGACGCAATCGCCCCTGTCATGGCCGAATTTTTTGGCGCGCATTGATCGCCTGGAGACGGTATGACGGGCCATGCCCCTCGCCAATCCCCATCCCATCGATTCCGCGGCCGTCCTTGCCTGGTATGACAATCATGCCCGCGACCTGCCCTGGCGGGTGCCGCCGCAGGACAGGCAGGCCGGCATCCGCCCCGATCCCTATCGCGTCTGGCTGAGCGAGGTCATGCTGCAGCAGACGACGGTGGCGGCGGTGAAGGCTTATTTCCACAGATTCACCACGCTCTGGCCCAGGGTCCAGGACCTGGCGGCCGCACCACTCGACAGCGTGCTGCGCGAATGGGCGGGGCTCGGCTATTATGCCAGGGCGCGAAACCTGCATGCCTGCGCCCAGGCGGTGGTGGACGAGCATGGCGGCATTTTCCCCGATAGCGCCGCTGGATTGCAGAGCCTGCCCGGCATCGGCGCCTATACCAGTGCCGCCATTGCCGCGATCTGCTTCGACGAACGCGTTGCCGTGCTCGATGGCAATCTCGACCGGGTGCTGGCGCGCTATCATGCGCTGGGCGTACCGGTGCGCGAGGCCAAGGACGCATTGCGCGGCGCCCTGCAGATTGCCGTGCCTGAACGGGCGGGCGATTTTGCCCAGGCCATGATGGATCTGGGCGCCACCATTTGCGCGCCGCGCGCCGCCCTGTGCCTGGTGTGCCCGTTGCATGATGGCTGCGAAGCGCGGCGGGAGGGGGAACCGACGCGCTATCCGATCAAGCCGGTCAAGGCCGAGCGGCCGGTGCGCAAGGGCCACGCCTTCGTCATGCGCGATGCGGGCGGAGATGTTTATTTGCAGTCAAGGCCGGGCAAGGGCCTGCTCGCTGGCATGACGGAAGTGCCGACTTCGGACTGGGGCGATGAACCGGGCGAGCCGGTCTTTCCCGCCAAAGGGGATTGGCGGCGCCATGGCCAGGTCGTCCATGTCTTCACCCATTTCCGGCTGGAGCTGGAGGTATGGACGGCCGAAGTGGCACCGGCTGGACTGGACAATGGCTGGTGGGCAGCGCCCGGGGCGCTTGAGGGGGAAGCGCTGCCCACGCTGTTCAGGAAGGTCTTGGCGGAGGTTGGGCTAGGAGGGTGATCCCTCTAGTTGCCCTCAAATACTGCGTCGCCCCCCACAAGCATGTCGCGCATGGGTTTCGGTACGGGAAAACCATAGCCATCGCCTGGTTTTTCAAATCGCAACAGGTCTTTGGCGTGATAGTTGCTGGTGTATAACTCTGCTCCCACCTTCTGCAACGCGATGATGATCGCCTGGGCGCCATCTACGCCTTGGCCGAAGCTTTTGCGCATGCCGCGCGGCCAGTCGATTTCGTATCGGCAGCGCCAGGCGCTGCCGTCTTGTTCAGGCTTGAAGACACGAACCTCGAACCCTTCTTCGGCTCCGGCACCGGTCCTGACATATAGGGTCCTGGTAGCAATGAGCATCGTCAGCCCTCAATAGCTCAACGGACGTATCGTTCTGCCCGCCAAACAATCCCCGTACCTGAATGTGGCTTGTTGGTAGCAGCTTCTCAGACCCACCATTTTACAGTGGAAGTTGTCCTTATCAAACAGGTCGTCACACTCCGCCGCAGACAAACGCCTCCCCATTGCTGTCCGAGTATCATCAGTCCACTGCCCGCCGTCGGGCCTGCCAGCCGGAACGCGAGGCTGGTTGGGGTCGAAGCGCTTGACCGTCATTTCGGCGCGCCAGATCGCGATCTTTGCGCGCAAGTCCAGAATTAGGCGCTTCGACCTTTCACCATAGTCGTCTGTCATATTGCTCTCCTTGGAATCTGGAGAGCAGTATCGGTTCACATCGCAGTACCGGGGATAAGTAGCCAAACAAAAAGGCCGCCGGTTATCCCGGCGGCCAGTTCTAGAGCCTGAAGTTTGATTGGAGGTCAGGATCAGGCAGAAAGCAAATCAAGTTTTTGACGAATGTCGGCGCGAAGCGTGTCGATCGGCTCCATTCGTCCTGATTGTTCGTGATGCCAGAAGGTCCACCCATTGCATGACTCAGAACCCTGAACCAGGGCGCCAACCTTGTGGATCGACCCCTGATGCGGGCCCGAGACGAGCGAGCCGTCTGCACGAACCATGGCCGAGTAACGTTTCGCGGAGTCAAAGAGTTGCGTGCCCACATCGAGCACGCCCTGCTCGACCAGCGAGCCAAAGGGAATGCGGGCTTCCTTGCGTTTTGGAGTCACCGATTGCAGGGCCTCGAAAACTCCGGGACGGATAGTGGCGATGCGCTGGCGGGCGCCGGCAATATAGTCGGGTTCGCGCTCTATGCCGATGAAATGGCGCCCGAGCTTGCGGGCGACGGCGCCGGTTGTGCCGGTGCCGAAGAATGGGTCGAGCACGATATCGCCCGGCTTGGTCGTGGCATTGAGGATGCGGAACAGCAGCGCCTCGGGCTTCTGGGTGGGATGGAGTTTGCCATCGTCCCCGTCCTTGAGGCGCTCCGACCCGGTGCAGATGGGAAAGAGCCAGTCCGAACGCATCTGCGTGTCGTCATTGGCCAGCTTCATGGCTTCATAATTGAAGGTGACGCGGCTTTTCTGGCTTTTGGCGGCCCAGATCAGCGTTTCATGCGCATTGGTAAAGCGCGTGCCGCGGAAATTGGGCATCGGGTTCGCCTTGCGCCAGATGACGTCATTGAGCATCCAGAACCCGAGGTCCTGCAGCGCCGTGCCGACCCGGAAAATATTGTGATAGGAGCCGATCACCCACATGGCGCCATCGGGCTTGAGCAGCCGCCGCGCCGCCGCCATCCAGGCGCGGGTGAATTCATCATAATGGGCGAAGCTGTCGAACTTGTCCCAGTCGTCATCCACCGCATCGACCTTGGATTGGTCGGGGCGGGTAAGACCCTGTTCGAGCTGCAGATTATATGGGGGATCTGCGAAAATGAGATCGATGGAGCCGGCCGGCAAGCTATTCATATGGTCGATGCAATCGCCCATGAGAATAGTATCGATCGGCAGGCGCGTGGCCTGCCTTTCCGCATCGGCCTGACGGGCCGTACGCGCGGTACGCAACATGCACTTAACCCTAACGCAGTACTAACAAGACCGTTATAGAGCGCCGAGGTTAATGGAGCGTTCGCAAGGGATTAGCGAGGGGTTAATCGACTGTCCCGAGGACGTTTTTGTCGGTCAGAAGCGCGGCGACCGGCGCAAAGTCGCGACGGTGGTGGCGACAGGGTCCATGCAGGCCCAGGGCCGCGAGATGGGCCGCCGTGCCATAGCCCTTATGCCCCGAAAAGCCGAAATGGGGCGCATCGCCATCCATGATGGCGCACATCCTGTCCCGGGTGACCTTGGCGACGATTGAGGCCGCCGCGATGGAAACGCTGCGTCCATCCCCGCCGATCAGCGCAATGCCCGGGCAGGGGAGATCGGGCGGCACATCGCGCCCATCCACCAGCACCCTGTCGGCCCGGCAGGAAAGGGCGGCCACAGCCCTCGCCATGGCGGCCAGGGTGGCCCCACGAATATTGCGCAAGAGGATGTCACTGGGCGGTGCCGAGACAATTGCCACCTCGGCCGAGCGAACGATGGCGTCGAAAAGGAGGTCGCGTTTCTCCGCCGTCAGTTTCTTGGAATCGTTGAGGCCGGCCGGGATATTGGCCGGATCGAGCCGCACCGCGGCCACCACGACCGGGCCTGCCAGGGGGCCGCGCCCGGCCTCGTCCACGCCGGCAACGAACCGCGCGCCACGAGCCATCAACATTTCCTCGTGGCTGAAATCGGGATAGCCGGCCTCTGCGGCGAACAGCTCCCCAAGGGCCGAATTGCCGTTATTCCGCCGCGCCATGGTCAATCCTTGCCCTCGAGGCGGGCCTCGAGCGCCGTCCTGTCCTGGGCAAAAAGGTGATGGCCGACACGATTGGTCTCGCCGACAAAGTCGTGCAGCGCCTTGCTGGCGGCGGTATGCGCGGAAATATCGCCCAGAATGGCGAGGCGCATTTGATAATTCTGCAGCTTCTGGAAGAAGTGGCCGGCCATTTTGGTCGAAAGATCGAAAAAGCCCGGCGCGAAACGACCGGCGGGCACCACGATCATGTCGGCTTCCGTGCCATAGATTTCGCCCAGGAGATCGAGCGCATCCTGCTCGCTGCTGAGGGCCGGACCCTCGGTCGCAACAAAATAGAGCCTGGTGCCGTTTGTGGTCTGGACGGACATAAATTTACGACTTTCCATTCGGCCTAGACGTCGTGCCGCCAATCCGGCACGGCCGCTCTACCGGTCAGGACTATTCCCGATCAGGCTCTAGCTGATACAAGAGTCTGAGCCGGGGGGCAAAGGCGAGAGAGACTTTGATGCGCAAAGCAATTGGCCTTGCGGCACTTGTGCTGCTGACCGGTGCCGTTTCGGCTGAACCCTTCCACCACTCTTTTGGCGAATGGCGCGAATACCACCGGGACTGGCTGGCTGCCTGCCCGGACCTGATCAATGAAGATGCCGACGGCTATTACTTCCATTCCTGCTTTGCCAGCACTGGCAGCCAGGAACTGAACGGCGCCAATCTGCCGGCCTATAAATTGACCCTGATCCGCAACCGGCTCGATGGCGCGCTCGACCTAGCCATAACCGTCGCCTCCGACGACGGCGAGTATGATCCCGCCCGGCCGATCAGCCTGCAATTTGGCGGCGAAGCACCGATCGTTCTCGATTTCGGCACCGATATCGAGACGCGCCACAATACGATCAACCAGTTTTTCATTGCCGATCCCGCCCGCCTCGAGGCGATCATCGAAATGATGAAGGATCGCAATGCAGTGACGCTTTCGGTGCCGCTCAAGGGCCATGAGCAGCCGGTCCAAACCTGGCTGTCGCTGCGCGGGGTGCTCGCCTCACTCGATTTCATGTCGGCCTATGCGCGCAAAGTGGCCCAATATTAGGGTCTAGAACAGGCTCAACTGCGGGCTGTCCACCTTGGGCGACTCGAACAGGTCGATCCGCAAAGGTGGCAGCTTGGCGTCCAACCCATAGCGCTCCCGCGCTTTCTCGAAGCGCTGACGCAACAGCGTCGCATATGGGCCTTCACCGGTCATGCGTGTCCCCCAGCGCGCGTCATAGTCCTTGCCGCCACGAGTGTCGCGGACCAGCGAGAGCACATGGCGCACCCGGTCGGGGAAATGCCTGAGCAGCCATTCGCGGAACACGTCCCGCACTTCGCCGGGCAGGCGCAGTAGGATCATCGACGCGCTGATGGCGCCCTGCGCCTTGCCGGCATCCAGAATGCGCTCAAGTTCCATATCATTGATCGCCGGGATCATGGGCGAGGCGAAAATGGCGGTGGGAATGCCGGCCTCCGACAGGAGCCGGATTGCCTCCAGTCGCCGTGCCGGGGAGGAGGCACGCGGCTCCATCTTGCGGCTCAGCTTATGATCCATCGAGGTCACCGAAATGGCGACCTTGACCAGGCCCAGCTTTGCCAGCTCGGTCAGGATATCGAGATCGCGCACGATCAGCGCCGACTTGGTGGTGATCATCACCGGATGCCGGGTTTCCAGCATGACCTCGAGAATGCCCCGCGTCAGCTTATGGGTGCGCTCGGCCGGCTGATAGGGATCGGTATTGGTGCCCATGGCGATTGGCTTGGGGCGATAGCTCTTGGCGGACAATTCGGCCCGCAGCGCTTCCACCGCATTGGCTTTGACATAGATGTCGCGCTCGAAATCCACGCCTGCCGAATGGCCGAGATAGGCATGGGTGGGGCGAGCAAAACAGTACGAGCAGCCATGCTCGCAACCCCGATAGGCGTTGATCGAGCGCTCAAAGCCGATATCGGGGCTGTCATTGGTGGTGATGATAGTCTTGGCGCGCTCGATATGCTCGACGGTCTCGAACAGCGGCAGCGGTTCGACGCTCCCCCAGCCATCGTCAAAACTGTCGCGCTGATGCGGCTCGAACCGGCCCGAACGATTGGTCTGCGCGCCGCGACCGCGAATGCGATCGGGCTGCACGAGTTCGCGCCGCGCCAGGTCGGCATCGCGGCTGCGGCTCAAGCGTTCAAGGGCTTCAAAAGAGGGCGCCTGATAAAGGGCCATGGTCCTGTCTCCTGACTGCGCGCCGGAGGGAATCGCTATTCCTCCAGCACCAGCAAATGCTATCAGGCTATTGAGAACAGAACAAGAACACGCATGCGGTTTCACCCGCTGCCGGAACAGATATCGGTATGGCACCCATGCATTACAAGACTTTACGTCACGCGTTTGTGAGCGTAGGAAACCGGGCCCCGAAAGGCCCTTCAATTCCACCGAAATTTTAGCCCGCACCCGCAAAGGGAGGCGGAACATTCGCCATACTGCTCTCTGCTGACAGCCATTGTCGCAGAAATTTTGGAAATCAGTGTCGAAAGCTGACGGCCTGCTCCGTCATGAGGGCGACACGCCGCACCAAACCGAGGATGTTGAGAATGACAATGCAAGCGACCATGGACGACGCGATGGAAATCGCGCCACACCATCCTGATAATGCGGCCCGCAATCGGCTGGTTATCGCCATCCTGCTGATATCGACCTTCGTGGTGTTTCTCAACGAAACCATCATGAGCGTGGCCATTCCCCATCTGATGGGCGATCTGGGTGTTACCGCCAGCGCCGCCCAATGGCTGACGACCGCCTTTCTCCTGACCATGGCGGTGGTGATCCCGATCACCGGTTTCCTGCTGCAACGGCTCAATACGCGGCCGATCTTCCTTCTGGCGATCAGCATTTTTGCTGCCGGGACGCTGGTCTGCGCCCTGTCGCCCGGCCTCGAATTCCTGGTTGCTGGCCGCGTCATCCAGGCGGTGGGCACGGCCATCATGATGCCGCTGCTCATGACCACGGTCATGACCCTGGTGCCACCAGAAGCGCGCGGCAAGACCATGGGCAATATCTCCATCGTCATGTCGGTGGCGCCGGCCATCGGCCCGACCATTGGCGGGTTCATCCTGAATAATTTCGACTGGCGCTTCATGTTCTATTTCACCCTGCCCATCGCCATTGCGGCGCTGGTTCTGGGTGCGCTGCGCATTCGCAATGTCTCGACCCCGCGCTATGCGCCGCTGGACTATCTGTCGGTGATCCTGTCGGCCTTCGCATTTGGCGGCCTGGTCTATGGCCTGTCCAGCTTTGGTGAGAGCTTTGCGCATGGCGGCGAAGCAACGGTCATGCCGCTTTGGGCGCCGATTGCCGTGGGTCTGGTTGCTATGGCGCTTTTCATCTGGCGTCAATTCGTGCTGCAGCGCGAGGACAAGGCCCTGCTCGACCTGCGCGTCTTCCAGTCGCGCAACTACACGGTCTCGGTCTCGATGATGCTGATCGCCATGATGACGCTGTTCGGCACGGTCATCCTGCTGCCCATCTATACCCAGAATGTGGTTGGGCTCGATACGCTGCAGACCGGCCTGCTGCTCCTGCCCGGCGGCCTGCTTATGGGCCTTCTCGGCCCGGTGGTCGGTCGTCTGTTCGACCGCGTGGGTCCCACGGTCCTGGCCGTGCCCGGCGCTATTCTGGTCTCGGCCGTGCTCTGGGCATTGACCATGGTGGGGCAGGACACTTCGCCATGGGCGCTCCTGGCCGGTCACATGGTGCTCAGTGTCGGCCTGGCGCTGATCTTCACGCCCGTCTTCACCTCGTCCATGGGGTCGGTGCGCATGGAGCTCTATTCGCATGCTTCGGCCGTGCTGGGCTCGATCCAGCAATTGGCGGGCGCGGCGGGCATTGCGCTGTTCATCGCACTGATGACCATTCGCACTGCGACGCTGGCAGGCGAAGGTGTCGACCCGGTCGAGGCCTTGGCCGGCGGTATCCGCCTCGCTTTCCTGGTCGGCGCGATAATCTCGCTCTTTGCTATTGTCGCGGCTTTCTTCATCCGCAAGCCTGAGAGCGGCGCACCGGGGCATGGCGGGCACTAAGGCGTCCAATGCCCGGACTAAAACAAGGCGCCGGAGCGATCCGGCGCCTTCTTCAATTTCAGCGTTCGTCCAGCCGGGGCATCAGTTCGACGAAATTGCACGGCTTGTGCCGGTAGTCGAGCTGGTGTGTCAGGATGCCTTCCCAGGCATCCCGGCAAGCGCCGCGCGAGCCAGGCAGGCAGAACACGAAGGTGGTGCCGATCAGGCCCGCCGTGGCGCGCGACTGCAGCGAAGAGGTACCGACGGTCGTTGCAGAATATTGGTGGAAGAGCACGGAAAAGCCCTCCATGCGTTTGTCGAACAGCGGCTCGATGGCTTCCGGCGTGATGTCGCGGCCGGAAAAGCCGGTGCCCCCGGTGGTGAGAATCACATCGACCTGGCGGTTGGCGACATAGGCCTGGACCGCCGCCCGCACCAATTGGATTTCATCGCGGACCACTTGCCGCTCGAAACAGGTGTGGCCGTCGGCCTCGAGCAGGGACTTGAGCAGGGCCCCGCCGGTATCGGTTTCGAGCGTTCGCGTATCGGAAACGGCAATGACGGCAATGGAGAGGGGCTTGAACGGGCGATCCTCAAACCTTTCCGTCTTGAACATCGCCATTCTCCTCCAGGGTCTCGATCAGTTCCTCGGGCACAGGCGCTTCGCCCATGACCTCGATATCGTCCGCCTCATTATCAGCACGCGGGTCGAGAACAAAGCTCTCTGGTGTCACCTGCTTGTCGCTCATGGCCTGGAATGGCGCCCGTTCGGCCGCATCCACGCCCTTGCGCACCCGCATGCGCAGATAGGCCGCACCCGCCAGGGCCCCGTGGAAGGTGGCCGTGATCACGAACAGGCCCACCGGATGCCAGGCGCCCATGACGATGGAAGCCAGGGCCGGGCCGATGGCAAGACCGATACCCAGGATGAGCAGCATGCCCCCCGCGATCTTGGCGAAGTCGCCGTCGCGGGCAAAGTCATTGGCGTGGGCCACGGCCACGGCATAGATGGGATTGGCGGCAAAGCCATAGGCGGCGAACAGCACATACATGCCCCAGCCAGCGCCCGGATTGATCAGCACGGTCAGCGCGCCCACAAATGCCGCGGTTCCCGACAGGCCGATCAGCACCAGTCGCCGGTCGATGCGATCCGACAAGCGGCCGAACGGGACCTGGGCAATGGCGCCCAGAATGGCGGCAACCGCGAACAGCAGAGCAATGCCGCCCGCATCCAGGCCCTGTTCATAACCATAGACCGGGGCCAGCGTGCCAAAGGCGCCATTGGCCATGCCGCAGGAAAAGGCGGCAATGGCAGCGACAGGGGAGGTGCGATAGAGCAGGCCTAAATCGAGCTTGGCTGATTGCAGCGGCTTGGGCTGCGGGCTTGAGGTGAGGGCCGTCGGCAGGACCGCACAGATGAAACTTATGGCGCCGATGACAAAGGGAATATAGCCGGCTGTGCCGGTCACCGACATGGCGACCTGGCCCAGTGTCGAGGCGGCCATATTGATGGTCACATAGATCGAAAAGATCGTGCCGCGGCTGCGATTGTCGGCCACCTCGTTGAGCCAGCTTTCAACGATCATTGCCGCGCCGGCAAAACAGAAGCCGGAAAGGGCGCGCAGCACGATCCAGCCGATATCGTTGATCCAGAGCAGGTTGAGCAGAATGGTAATGGTGCCGATGGCGGCCATGACCGAGAAGGCGCGAATATGCCCCACTTTGCGCACGACGAGCGGTACGGTCAGCGAGCCGGCGACGAAGCCGGCCGACCAGCCGGTGCCGATCAGGCCCAGTGCGAGCAACGAGAAATTTTCTTCCGCGCCACGGACGGACAACAGGAGCCCCTGCAATCCACCACCGAACATGAGCAGCGCGGAACCCAGGAACAGGGCATAAATCTTGATGACGGAAGCCATGACGCGATGCGGCCTTCGGATGACATAGAGGAACGTTGCAAATCAGCTCAACGCGACCATAGCGCGTCAAGTTGCTCTGCCTAGCCCCTCAATCCAAGATCAGCCCAGACCAAGCGCGTCCAGCCGTTGCCTGAAGCTGATCAGGTCACGCCAGGCCTGCTGCTTGGCCGCCGGATTGCGCAGGAGATATGCCGGATGCAGCGTGGGCAGCGCCGGCACCTCATGCGCACCGATGCTGACCTCCTGCCACTTGCCCCGCATTTTGATGATGCCATTGGTGGTCTTGAACACCGTCTGCATGGCGGGGCCGCCAAGCGTCATGACCAGCTTTGGGGCGACCAGTTCCACCTGCCGGTTAAGGAAAGGCAGGCACAGTTCCATTTCCTCAGGCGTCGGCGTGCGGTTGCCGGGCGGGCGCCAGGGCACGGTATTGACAATATAGACCTTGGTCCGGTCCAGCCCGATGGCGCCCAGCATGCGATTGAGCAATTGGCCCGAGCGGCCGACAAAAGGCTTGCCCTGGCGGTCTTCTTCCGCGCCCGGCGCTTCGCCGATCAACATGATCTTGGCGTCCGGATTGCCGTCGGCGAAGACCAGCTGCGTGGCGCGGAATTTCAGCCCGCAGCCGTCATAGCGTTCGAGAATGTCGCGCAACTCGTCCAGATTTTGCGCCGAGGCCGCCAATTGCCGCGCTTCGCCGGGATCGCCGCCTATCGGGCCGGGCGAGGGCGTGGCGGGCGGGGTAACCTCAGCCACAGCGACTGCGCGCTGTGCCGGGGCGCTGGGCGCGGGAGGCCGTTGGGCAAAGCGGTCCACCGGCTCATCGACCACAGCCAGATCCACCCCGGCAGCCCGATACCAGTCGAGCACCGAGAGCAATTCGGCATTGTTGAGCGGTCGATCTTGAGACATTGGGCCTGTTATGTCACACCCCGTGCGAGGCGACCAGACGCCCCAAAGGCCCCAAAGGTGCATTTCCAATGGCAGATGCCGGCAATCGTGAAACGCTTCCCACCGATGTGCTGATTGTTGGTGCCGGTCCATCCGGACTGGCAGCGGCCATTCGGCTCAAGCAGCGCCATCCTGACCTCGCCGTGACGGTGGTGGAAAAGGCTGCCGAGATCGGCGGGCATATTCTGTCCGGCGCGGTCATGGACCCGGTGGGCCTGGATGCGCTGATCTCTGACTGGCGCCTCAAAGGCGCTCCGGTCGGTCCGGACGTCACCAGGGACACCTATCACTTTCTGACCGGAACGGGGGATTTTGCCTTTCCCCATGCGCTGGTGCCGCCGCAAATGCGCACGAGGAACGGTATTATCGTCAGTCTGGGCGATCTGGTCCGCTGGCTCGGCGAACAGGCGGCCGAGCTTGGCGTCGATATCTTTCCGATGACGGCGGCGGTCGATGTGCTGCGGTCGGGCGACGGGCCGGTACGCGGCATTATCACTGGCGATCTGGGTCTGGACGCCCAGGGTAATCCCAAACCCGGTCACGCCCAGGGCATTGCGCTCGAAGCCAAATATACGCTGATCGCCGAAGGTGCGCGCGGCTCGCTGGCCAAGCAGATTATTGGCGATTTCACGCTGGACAAGAATGCCAGCCCGCAAAAATTCGGCCTCGGGATCAAGGAGGTCTGGGAAATCGCCCCGGACCGGCACGCGCCGGGCAAGGTCGATCACTATCTCGGTTTTCCCCTCGACAATGGCACGGGCGGCGGCGGCTTTGCCTATCACGCCCAGGACAACAAGCTCTATCTGGGGCTGGTCGTGCATCTCGATTATACCGACCCCACATTGTCGCCTTTCGACGAATTCCAACGCTTCAAGACCCATCCGTCCATTGCCCGGCTACTCGAAGGCGCGACCCGCATCAGTTATGGCGCGCGATCCCTGACGGCCGGCGGCTTGCAGGCCATTCCGGACCTGGCTTTTGCAGGCGGCGGATTGATCGGTTGTGCGGCAGGTTTCATGAACGCGCCGCGCCTCAAAGCCATTCATAATGCCATCCTTTCCGGCATTGGCGCGGCCGACGCCGTGGGCGCGGCCATAGCGACCGGGCGGCAGCACGACCGCATCGAGGATTTCGGGCACCACGTTCTCTCCACCGGCATCGAAAAAGAGCTCACCGGCGTGCGGAACCTGAAGCCGCTATGGGGTCGCTTTGGCACTTTGCTCGGCGCTTTTCTCGGCGGTTTCGACATGTGGTGCCAGGCCGTGTTGCGGTTCTCTCCCTTTGGCACACAGCGCTGGTCGACGCCTGATTCGGCCAGGCTCAAGCCGCTCGATGCCGTCACGCCGCGCCAATATGCACGGCCCGATGGCAAGACGACCTTCGATCGGTCCGCCTCGGTGTTCCTGTCCAATCTCGCCCATGACGAGGACCAGCCAATCCATCTCAGACTAGCCGATCCGACCGTGCCGGTGGGCGAAAACCTGCCGCTTTATGGCGAGCCGGCGCCGCTCTATTGCCCTGCCGGCGTTTATGAAATGGCCGAAGAGGGCGGAGAGCCGGTTTTCCGCATCCATGCGGCCAATTGCGTGCACTGCAAGACTTGCGACATCAAGGACCCGGCCCGCAACATCACCTGGGTGCCGCCCGAGGGTGGCAGCGGGCCCAATTACAGCGGAATGTGACGGCGCCGAAGACGCGCTGCCCTTGCGGTGCAGTCGCAAAACGGACAATCTTTGCGCCCAAATGCAGCCGGTATCGGCATAGGGAGAATTTGAGCACGTGACCCTGCTTTCCAATCGACGGGCATGGCGCCTGACCATGGCGGCCTTGCTTGCGCTTCTGGCCTCGCCCCTCGCGGCCCAGAGCGACGCCAGCATGGGCCTGCGCCAGGCCGCGCAGGATATGCTCAAGCTGTTCCGACCCAGTGTCACGGGTTCCTATATGGCCGGCCAGCAGGCGCTCAAGGACCTGCGCACCGACGAAGCCGCGCGGTATTTTTCCGATGCGGCGCAGAGCGACTGGGACAATCCTGTCCTTGTCGAGCGCGCCTTCATCGCGCTGGCAGCAGACGGCCAGATCGGCAAGGCCTCTTCGACCGCGCGCCATATGCTCGAACTCGATCCGGCCAATGAACTGGCCGAACTCGTCGTGGCCGCCGAGGCGCTCAAGGAGCGCCGCTATGGCGCCGCCGGGCGCCAGTTGAGCAAAATTTCCCAGGACAGCTTTAGCGGCATTACCGCCGGAATCCTGCGCGCCTGGGCGCTGATCGGCGACAATCGCGCCGACGAAGCGCAGGCGCTGATGGAAGAAATCGGTGCCAATGGACTCGATGAATTCCTGGTGTTCCACCGGGCCTTGATGGCCGAAGCTGCCGGCGATACCGAACTGGCGCTGGAACTGGCAGGGCGTGCCTTCGAGGCCGAGCCCTATGTGGCCCGCATGGCCGAAGTCTATGCCCGCATGCTCGCCAATGCCGGCCGGTTCGACGAGGCTCTCGACGTGCTCGATGCCTTCGAAAGCGAAGGGCTGACCCATCCGATCATTTCCATCGTACGCGAATCGGTCGAGGCCGGCCGCCGTCCCGGTGTCTTCGCCGCCAATGTGCAGGTCGGTGCCGCCGAAATGTTCCATGGTATCGGCGTGGCCCTGTCGCGCGATGGCAGCGCCGATCTCGCTTTGGTCTTTCTCCGCCTCGGCGTCTATCTCGACCCTGGCTCCGACGTGATCTCCCTTGCGCTGGGTCAGTTGCTCGACGTGGCCAGCCAGCACCAGGCCGCCAACCGGATTTACGATGCCATCCCGGTCAATTCGCCGATGAAGCCCATGGCCGTGGTACGCGTGGCGCAGAATCTGGATGCAACGGGGGACCGTGCCGAGGCCATACGGCGGCTGAGGAATATCGTGGCGACGCGCCCGCACGACCTCGATGCCGTTTCCGCGCTCGGCGACCTGCTGCGCTATGACGAGGATTACCTGGCGGCCGCCGACGCCTATGGGAAGGCGCTGGAAATTACCGGCGGCGAATCGCCGGCCGACTGGCGGTTCTATTACGTGCGCGGCATCGCCTATGAGCGCGCCAAGCAATGGTCCAAGGCGGAGGCCGATTTTCTCAAGGCACTCGACCTCAATCCGGACCAACCCCAGGTCCTGAACTATCTGGGCTATAGCTGGATCGACCAGGACATGCATCTCGATCGTGCCCTGGAGATGATTGAGCAGGCCGTCGCGGCCCAACCGCAGGATGGCTATATCATCGACTCCCTGGGCTGGGCCTTCTACAAGCTCGATCGCATGGATGAAGCGGTGGAAACGCTCGAGCGCGCCGTCATGCTGCTGCCCAATGACCCCGAGATCAACGACCATTTGGGCGATGCCTATTGGAAGGTCGGGCGCAAGCTCGAAGCACGGTTCCAATGGAATATTGCGCGCTCGGTGGACGAGACCGGCAATGTGGCCGAACGGGTCGGGCCCAAATTGGCCGAGGGATTGGCGCCGGCCGCCAAGACGCCGTAATCGGGCATGATCGAGGCCATTGCCCAGACTGCCCCCGCCAAGATCAACCTGGCGCTGCACGTCACGCGCCGGCGCGAAGACGGCTATCATGACCTGGAAAGCCTTGTCGTCTTCGCCGATATTTTCGACGACCTCGAGGCCTCGCCCGCCGATGCCGATAGCCTGACCATTTCCGGGCCGTTTGCGGCCGGCCTTGGCGCTGGCCCGACCAATCTGGTCCTGCGGGCCGTGGCCGCCTTTCGGGCGCGCTGGCCCGACCTGGCGCCACCCGGCCTCAGCCTGCATCTGGTCAAGAACCTGCCGGTTGCCGCGGGAATTGGTGGCGGTTCTGCCGATGCCGCCGCGGCCCTACGCATCCTGGCAGGTCTTGCTCCAGAACCGGTCGCCGTGGCGGATCTGGCCGATCTGGCCGCCACGCTGGGCGCCGACATACCCGCCTGCCTGCTCTCCCGGCCGCTCGTCGCGCGGGGCGTGGGGGAAATTCTCTCGCCGTTGCCCGAATTCCCGCAGCTCTATGTGACGCTGGTCAATCCCGGCATTGCGGTGGCGACTGCCGATATTTTCCGCCGTCTGCGGGCCCATGACAATTATCCATTGCCGGCTCTGCCCGAACCCTTGACCCGCCCGGCCCAGCTCGGCCTGTGGCTGAACGAAACGCGCAATGACCTGCAGCCGCCAGCGGTCAAGCTTGTGCCTGAGATCGGCCTGCTCATCGAGGAACTGGCCGAAAGTCCGGGTTGCATGCTGGCGCGCATGTCGGGCTCTGGTGCCACTGTTTTTGGGCTTTTTGGCTCAGAAGGGCAGGCTCATGAGGCGGCCAGCGAAATGCGGCGCCTGCATCCGGACTTCTGGGTGGGCACGGCGCCGCTATTGAGCACGGCGCGTTAGTCCGGGTTCAAATGTGATCGTTTCGTGACCGGAACATGATTTCTCAAATACCGGCTTGATGCTAATAAGTGCGCGGGGCGCACTTATTGAAGGGCATCCGGCATGCGCCGGATGCGACAAGCTAGGCGTGGGCCCCGTAAAGTTGACTTTCCAGACCATTTCCAAGGCGCTGATCTGCCTGGGCTTTGCCACGGCACTGGCTGCCTGCTCGGGCGGCAGCTCCTCTCCGCCCGGCGGAGGCAGTTCGAGTAGTTCCAGCACCGGACCGATTTCGGTTTTTACCCCGGCGCCCAGCGCCAATTGGGGCACGCGAAGCGTGACCTTCAATGCGGCCCTGGCGGCCACCTTTGCCGCCTCTGCCGAGTTCCGCGCCACGGACGCAACCTGCTCTGCGCATACCTGTGGCGTGACGCCCACCGGAACGCAGTCGTCCCCGTTCGTTTTGCATGGCGTCAACTGGGCGCATTCCGCGGGGCTGACCGGTGCCGGCAAAACGATCGCCATTGTCGACGATGGCTTTTTGCAGACGCATCAGGAATTGGCCGGCAAGACAATTTGGACCACCGGCACGATCCCTGTTAAGGGACACGGAACCTATGTGGCCTCGCTGGCCGCCGGCAAAAAAGACGGTGTGGGCATTCACGGCGTTGCGCCCGACGCCAGCCTGCATCTGACCTCTTTTGCGCCGGGTGGCTCGGCCTTCGATATCGCCAATGTCACCGCGGGCACCCTGGCGGCGGCCGGATTGAACGCGGTGGCCCAGAATAATTCCTGGGGCTTCGATGTCCCAACGGGAAACTTACAGACCTATTTTGCCAGCAATCCCGGTGCCAGCACGGCGCAGGCGCTGAACGCCATCGTCGGCCATGGCACGACCAATTGGCAAAACTACATCTACGCCCTGGACAGCTTCCAGAATAGCGGTGTCATTGTCTGGGCGCTGTCCAACAACAACGCCTATACCGGGGGCGATGTCATGGCCGCATTGCCCTATTTCGAGCCACGATTGGCCGAGGCCTGGATCGCGGCGGCCAATGGCTATTTCGAGGTCAATGGCAGCGGCGACATTACCCGGGCAGTGCGCCTGTCGGCGGCTTGTGGCCTGGCAGCAAAGTTCTGTCTGGCCGGCGATGGCATTACCACCGGCGCCTGGAACACCGGCAATGCCGATTATGTCAGCAGCTACGGCACCTCCTTCGTGGCGCCGCAGGTATCGGGTGCCGTGGCGCTTCTGGCCCAGGCCTTTCCGGATATGACGCCCTCCGAATGGGCGCAGCGCCTTCTGGCCAGCGCCGACAATTCATGGTTCAGCGCGCAGGGCGTGCCAGTCGCCGGGACCATTGACTATGGCAATGGCGTAACCCACGCCTATTCGACTGAATGGGGCCATGGTGTCCTGGACATCAAAGCCGCCCTCAGCCCCATCGGCTCGGTCTCGGTGCTGAGCGGCGCCAGCATCGCCAGCGCAGAACGCTATAGCCTGCCTCAGTCAACCATTGTCGCGCCGTCGAGCTTCGGTGACTCGCTGACCCTGGCGATGGCCCCGCAGGAGATCGCCGTATTCGATGCTCTTAATCGGGCCTTTTCGGTGTCTTCGGCCACGGCGGTGCAGAACACGCCCGTTGCCATGCTGCCGCACCTGCTGGACCGGGCCAGCATCGACCAGGGTCAGGATGGACTTAATCTCCTCCACACGGGCGACCTCGCCGGTGCCGTAAGCGGGTTTTCCGGCGTCGGTGGGCGGGCCTCCGTGCTCTCGATGGCGGGAGAGGGCCTGCTCTTTGCCTCCATTGCGCCTATTGGTTCGACAGCGGAACTGACCGCCTATGGCTTTGCCGCCGAGCATGGCGCAACAGACCATGGCAGCCTGACAGGCGCTGGCCTTACCCTTTCTCTGCCGACGGGGAGCGGGCAGGTTCGGCTCGGCGCGACTTTTGCTGAAGAGCAGGGCGCGGTCATGGGGCTCGATGGCGGGTCTGCCTTCGACTTTGGCTCCGGCAGCGCCATCGGTGCGTTGAGCCTGGGCACGGAGCAGCCTTTAGCGCCCGGAGTGTCGCTCTTCGGGCGGTTCGAATACGGCGCAGCGGCACGTCAGGGTGGTGGGGCAGGCCTGGTTTCGGACCTGTCGGGATTGACATTTTCGGGCATGGAGATTGGAGCGAGTTTTGCTGATACCCTCACCAGCGGCGATCGTCTGACCCTGTCACTGTCGCAGCCCTTGCGCATCGAATCGGGAACGATTGAGATGACCCGCCCGATCGCTCGCACAGCTGATGGCAGCATCGTCAACCAGACATCGCGTGCCGAACTGAACGCATCTGGCCGGCAGGTTGATCTCAACCTGTCCTATCAGGCGAGTTTGCCAAATCAGGCCTCATTTGGCTTTGGGCTCAAGCATGCCATCAGTGCCGGTCACATTGCCGGGCAAAGCGGTTCGGGTCTGATGGTGTCCTACCGCCAGGGTTTCTAAGGGCAGCCCTATTCGGAGGCGGCGCGGAATATTCGCCTAGCTGGCGCGGCTGACGCTATGCACCACCACATCGGCGAGAATGGACTTCATCTCGCTTTCCGGCAGACCGTCCAGCGCTGCAATCGCCGCCTTGGCATGGTCCTGTGCCTTTTCCAGCGTCTTTTGCAGTGTGTCATAGCGATTAAAGATCGCCACCACCTGATGTACTTCGAGATCAGTCGCTTCCGCATTGCCCAGCGCCGAGGCAATGAGCGTGCGTTCGCTTTCACTGGCCGATTGCAGGGCCAGGATGACCGGTAGCGTCATCTTACCCTCGCGCAGGTCGTCGCCGACATTCTTGCCCAAAGTGCCCGATTGACCACCATAATCGAGCGCATCATCGACCAGTTGGAAGGCATTGCCCAGCTCAAGCCCATAGAGCGCCAGGGCCTTGCGCCCGGCCTCGTCCGCACCGCCCGACATGGCACCCACTTCACAGGCGGCTTCGAACAGCACCGCGGTCTTGGCGCGGATCACCTCGGCATAATCGTCGACACTGGTCGTGAGATCGCCCGTTTTGGCAAGCTGGAAAACTTCACCTTCGGCCATGACGGCCGATGCCGCTGACAACACGCCGAGCGCGTCCACGTCGCGCGTTTCAACCATCATCATGAAAGCCTGGCCGAGCAGGAAATCGCCCACCAGGATCGACGCCTTGTTGCCCCACACCATGCGGGCCGCCGGCTTGCCGCGGCGCATATCGCTCTCATCGACAACATCGTCGTGGAGCAGAGTGGCATTGTGCATGAACTCGACGGCAGCGGCGAAATTGATGGCGCTGCCATTGCCCTTGCCGAACAGGATCGCCGCGGCCACCGTGAGCATGGGCCGCAGTCGCTTGCCACCGCTTTCGATGAGATAGCGGGCCAGCTCGGGCACCATGTCGACATGGCTTTTGGCGCGATCCAGGATCATCGTATTGACGCGCGCCATATCCTCGGCCGTGGCGGCCATCAGCCGGTCAACCGGGTTCATCTCTGGCGTTTGATTGATCTGGGGCAGAACTGACACCGCCATAAAGTCCTTGATGCCTGAAGGGCAATTCGGGTTGAGACCGTTATGCCGAGCCATATATGGTCTCGTGCAAACCAGCCGTCCGGATGCGATGTCCCTAGACCAGCCAAGCGATTTTGTAAAACCTCAAACCATAACCCGCGACGCCTTTTTGGGCGGGCGGCTCACTCTGTCGCAGCCCCAAAGCGGCTTTCGCGCCGGTTTGGACAGTGTTCTCCTGGCTGCGGCGGTCCCCAAAGACACGCAGAATCTGCTCGATCTCGGGGCTGGTGTCGGCACGGCGGGACTTGCGGCGTTGGCCATACAGCGCGCGGCAAGAGTTGACCTGGTCGAGCGGGATGAAGCCGCTTCTACCCTGGCGCGTGACAATGTCGCACAAAACGGTTTTTCCCGCAGGGCCCGTGTGTTGATGCTCGATATTCTGGCCAAGGGCGAAGACCGGCGTGCGTCGGGCCTCGCCGACAATGGCTATGACGCCGTGATTGCCAATCCGCCATTCTTTGGCGCGGGGCAGGGGACGAACGCGCCCGACAGGTCGCGCGCCGCCGCCCGGCATATGGCCGCCGATGAGCTCGATGGCTGGGTCAAATGCGCCGCATCGGCCGCCAAGGCGGGAGGCTTGGCCATCTTCATCTATCCAGCCCAGGGCCTTTCGCCGCTGCTTGCCGCCCTCGACCGCCGTTTCGGCGGTCTGGTAGTGCTGCCGCTGACGGCGCGCCCCGGCGCCTCGGCAACGCGTGTCCTGGTCCGCGGTATCAAGGGGTCGCGGGCGCCGCTGACCCTATTGGCGTCGCGAGCGCTGCATGGGCCCCAGGGCAATGGATTTGCGCCCGAATTCGACGCGATTCTGCGCGGCACGGCCGTGCTGGACTGGTAAAAGCGGCCATGCCTGCCTAAATCACCTCAAAATCCCTGGGGAGCGAACATGACCGAGACGCCTGCCGGCAAACGCAATTGGCTGAGCCGCCTGATCCACCGTCCGCCGGTTGTTCCCGTGGTCCGCCTCCAGGGTGTGATTGCTGCCGACCAGCGCCCGGGCCGGCTCAATATCGCCACGGTCGAGCCGCTTCTGGCAAAGGCCTTCGGCATGAAATCGGCGCCCGCCGTGGCCATTGTTATCAATTCGCCCGGTGGATCGCCGGTACAAAGCCGCCTCATTTCCAAGCGCATTCGCGACCTTGCCAACGAACACAACAAGCCTGTCCTGGTCTTTGTCGAGGATGCCGCCGCCTCCGGTGGTTATTTCATCGCTGTTGCCGGAGATGAAATCTTCGTCGACCCATCCTCGATTGTGGGGTCCATCGGGGTCATTATGGCGACCTTCGGCTTCGTCGGCGCGCTCGACAAACTGGGCATCGAGCGTCGCGTGCACACAGCAGGCCGCAACAAATCGACGCTCGACCCCTTCCTGCCCGAAAAGGCAGAGGACGTGGAGCGGATCAAGCGGTTCGAACTCGATATTCACGAGGTCTTCATCGACCACGTCAAGGCGGGACGACAGGGTCGCCTGAAGGCCGATGACGATACGCTTTTCACCGGCGAGTGGTGGACGGGTTTGCGCGGGATCGAACTGGGGCTCGCCGATGCCATCGGCGATCTGCACGCGACCCTGCGCCAGCGCTTTGGGCCCGACGTGGTGCTCAAGACCATTGCACCAAAGCGCCCATTCTTTGCTCTGCCGCGTCTGGGATTTTCCGCCCAGGGCATGGTAGACGACATCGCAATTTCCCTCGAGGATCGCGCCTGGTGGGCGCGACTGGGTCTCTAGGTTTCGCAAATGCTGCTGCGCATACTGCTCTTTGTCGGTCTTGGCCTGCTCATCTATTTCGGCATCCGCCGCATCTGGAAGGACTGGACCCACAAGTTCAACCACGACGCTGAAGAGGCCAAACGCATCGCCCGCGAGCGCGACCGCGCCGAACGCAGCCAGCCCGGCGTCATCGACCTCAAGCGCGGCGAGGACGGTACCTACCGGCCGGGGAACAAGGACGACGCCGACAAGCGCCATTGACCACCGCGACCCGCGCCACTAGAGCTTTGTCCGCTTCATTGCAGGACTTTTGACATGACCGACCGCCCCGCCCATATGGACCCGAAAAATTCGTTTCAGGGTCTGATCCTGACGCTGCAGCAATTCTGGGCCGAGCAGGGTTGTGTCATTCTGCAGCCCTATGACATGCAGATGGGCGCCGGCACCTTCCATACGGCGACGACATTGCGCGCTCTGGGACCGAAGCGCTGGAAGGCTGCCTATGTGCAGCCCAGCCGCCGGCCCACGGACGGGCGCTATGGCGAAAACCCCAATCGACTGCAGCATTATTACCAGTTCCAGGTGATCCTGAAGCCCTCGCCGGACAATATCCAGCAGCTCTATCTCGACTCGCTGGCCGCCATCGGGCTCGACGCGTCCGTTCACGATATCCGCTTCGTCGAGGACGATTGGGAAAGCCCGACCCTTGGCGCCTGGGGTCTCGGCTGGGAATGCTGGTGCGACGGCATGGAAGTCAGTCAGTTCACCTATTTCCAGCAGGTCGCCGGCTTTGAATGTTCACCCGTGCCGGGCGAGATCACCTATGGGCTGGAACGCCTCGCTATGTATGTGCAGGGCGTCGAAAACGTCTATGACCTCAATTTCAATGGCCGGACGGGCGACGAAAAGGTCACCTATGGCGACGTCTTTCTGCAGAATGAGCAGGAGAGCTCGAAATACAATTTCGAGGCGGCCGACACCGACATGCTGTTCCGCCATTTTGAGGACGCGGAAAAGGAATGCCGCGCCATTCTCGAAAAGGGCGCCGAGGGCAATCGGCAGACCATGGCCATTCCCGCCTATGAGCACGTCGTCAAGGCGTCGCACAATTTCAACATGCTCGACGCGCGCGGCGTGATCTCGGTCACCGAACGCCAAAGTTACATCCTGCGCATCCGCGAACTGGCCAAAGCCTGCGGCGAAGCCTGGTTGCAGACGGCGGGCGGCGGCGCGGAGTAAATCCGCGCCGGTTGGCGTGTTGTCAGGCCAGCGAGTAGAGAATGGGCATAGGCGAGACGCCATTGGCGGCGAAATTGTCCAGCACATAGCTCTTGAACGTCGGCCGCAGCGCCAGGTCCGGCAGGACATCGTGCCAATGATCCCAGCGGCAATGGTTGATCAGGCCATATTCGCTTTGCTGTCCGGGCTCGGGTACCAGCAGTTCGGAATTGTCGAGCGCGGTGCGATCCTCGAACCAGCCCGCGGTATATTCCCAGATCGGGATGAGCTTATTGGGCGCCTCGCCGTGGAAGTAGTTGAACAGAAAGATCCCGTCTTTCGAGAAATCGACTGAGCCGATACGCCGCCCATTATGGGCGCGCACCACGTGCAGATAGTTGGACCGGGCCCTCAGGCCTTCGATGAGTTCACTATAGAGCGGTGTGTCCGTGAGCGCCTCGGCCGCAGCCGTGTCGATGGTTTCGATCAGCACGACAAGGTCGAATGCCGGTTTATGCACGCCTTCGGGATGATGAGTCCCTGGGGGAATGAAGCGCGCGACGAAGACGGTGGCACGAACAATATTGGCCTCCCGCTCCAGACATGCGGCAAGCCGCTTGGCCAGCGCCCTTGCCTCCGCCTTGCGGGGGCTTTCCGGCCCGATGCCAAAAGGGCGGATCGGATCGATTTCGGCGGCAATGTGGATATAGCCGGCCCTTTTGGGCGCGATCAGATGCACTTTGGGAAAATTGAGATGGGTGTTGACGACTGTGATGTCCGCCTCTTGCGGATGGTTCATGCTGTTCATGGCAAAACTCCTGACTTGAGATGAACGGCGAGAAAATGGGCGACGTGGCGCTCGGCCATCTGTCGGGCGCGGTTGAGATCGTCGGGCGTGGCTGTGCTGCTCATGAGGGTTAGGCGGATGGTGGCCAGCGGCGCAATGGCCTCCCAGGCCAGCCAGCCGGCGTCGAACCGGTCGTCAAAATGCCCGCCCATCTGCCAGGCGCCAAACAGCGGGGTCAGTGTTTGCACCACACTATCGACGGCCTGGCCTGCGCCATCGGCGCCATCGCGCAGCATCATAGAGGTGAATTTGCGCACCTCTGGCTCGGCCCAGTGCGCAACGATGCGGCCGAAGAGGCCGGGCAGGGTCTTGTCCGGAGGCCCCGCAGCCATTGCCCCCGGATCGAAACCCGAGAGTTTGAGTACGCCCGGACCTGCGCGCTGCATCAGCACATCGAGAATGGCCTGCTTGCCTTCGAAATGACCATAGATAGCGCTGTCGCGAACGCCGACGGCCTCAGCAATCTGCCGCACGCTGGTGGCAGCAAAGCCCTGCGCCGCGAATAGGTCGAGCGCTGCCGCCAGCAGCCTCTCGCGGGTATCCGGGCCTTCTGTCTTTCGGGGGCGGCCCCGTCTGCTTGGTTCTGTCATCATGGTCATATATTTAATGAGTGCTCATTAAATATACAAGCATAAAAATTGCCGGTCGCTCACATGAGGTGTGCGACCGGCAGCTTGGGGCCTTGCCTGCCCGACTACTGGTCAAACCAGCGCGGGGCTCTCCACCGCCGCCACGGTCAGCTTGTGCCGCTTGTCGGCGCGGTCGTGCCAGGTGATGGACTGGCCTGGCTTGAGGCCGATCAGGGCCACGCCAATGGGCGTCAGCACCGAAATCCGGCCCTGGGCGATATCCGCGTCAGCCGGATAGGCCAGGGTTACGGTCTGTTCCTGACCGGCATTGGTCTGATAGGATACGCGCGACCCCATGCGCACCACGCCTTCGGGCAACTTGTCGTCGCTCACGATCTTGGCGCGATCAAGCTCGGTGAGCAGGACTTCCGCCAGGTCCGGATTGCGGTCGAGCGCGGCCTCACCCAAGGCATAGAGCTTTGCATGATCGGCCTTGCCCAAGGTAAGCGGCGGCGTCAGGTCGCGGCGGATTTCAGTCATTGAAGTGTCCTTTCAAAAAGGGCGCCCGGCGCGCGCGGTGGCGCAGCGCTCAAAGGCTTGAAAAATGGGAAGTGGAGAACTGTGCGCCGGCGGCGGGAACGTAAAGCGTTCTGGAGCCCTAAGCAGGCTCCGGCGCGGGCATGCCTAGGGTTATGGGCTTGCGTGAAGGAAGCTGCAGCGATGCCATTGGCGCGTGTTCATGCTTCAAAAGCTAGGCATTGGTGACAGGAAGTCAAGGCCGGCGATCAGGCCGACATTGCAAAGCCATCGCCACAATGCAATTTTGCGGCGCACGATCGCTTGAGGGAGCGCAATCATGGAATGGGTCATTCTGCTTATCGTGGTCGGCGTCGTCGGCTACGCCATCGTTATCTATAACGGGCTGGTTTCGAACCGGCAGATGGTGCGCGAAGGCTGGTCGGGCATCGATGTGCAATTGAAGCGCCGCACCGATCTCATCCCCAATCTGATGGAGACGGTGAAGGGCTATATGGCCCATGAGCGCGAAACGCTTGACGCCGTGGTCAATGCCCGCGCCAAGGCCACCAGCGCGGCCTCGGCCGGCCCTGAGGTCCGTGCCAAGGCGGAGGGCGAGCTTTCAGCGGCGCTGGGGCGCCTTCTCGCCATTGCCGAGGCCTACCCCGACCTCAAGGCCAATACGACCTTTCTTGAGTTTCAAACCGCGCTGCAGGGCGTTGAGGACGAAATTCAGATGGCACGCCGCTATTACAATGGCGCCGTGCGCAATCTGAATATCCAGGTGGAAAGCTTCCCTTCCAACCTGGTCGCCAATGCCTTCAAGTTCGAGCAAGCCGAATATTTCGAGCTGGAGAACGAGGCCGACCGCGCCGTGCCTCAGGTCAAGTTCTGAGCCGCATGTCCGTTCTGCACCGCCTGATCGCTGCTCTTGCACTGTTTATTGCGCTGGCTGTGCCCGCTTCGGCGCGAGAGGAAATCCGCGCCTTTGCCAGCGATGTGCAATTGCTGGCCGACGGGTCGGTCGAGGTTCTCGAAACCATCGATATCAATGCCGAGGGGATCGATATCCGGCGTGGTATCTATCGCGATATTCCCGTGACCATGGTGGGGGAGCGCGGCAACAAGATCCACATCGATCTCGAGGTGAATGCGGTAACGCGAGACGGCCAGCCGGAAATGTTCCGCGTCGAACGCATGGGCGATTTCCAGCGCATCTGGATTGGCGATCCGGACGTGTTCCTGCGCATAGGCGAGCACCGCTATACAATTGATTACGCCATGGATCGTATGGCGCGCCCCACGGCCGACGGCACGGGCGATGAGCTTTATTGGAACGCCACGGGCAATTACTGGGATTTTCCCATCGTGACTTCGGTGGCACGGGTGCGTCTGCCTGACGGTGCCATCATCGAGGATCTGGCAGCCTATACCGGCGTGGCCGGATCGACCGGGCGCGATGTGTCCATGACGCGCGAAAGCGACAACACTGCCATTTTTCGCACACAGCGCGAATTGGCGCCGGGAGAGGGCATGAGCTTCGCCCTGTCCTTTCAGAAGGGCATTGTCAGCTATCCAGAGGGTGTGGACGCCTTGCTCCAGACCGCGTCCGACCTGCGCGAAGTCTGGTTGCCGGTGCTCGCGGTGATCGTGCTGCTGGTCTACAATTTCACCGCCTGGATGCGTGTGGGTCGCGATCCGCCCAAGGGCACCGTTATTCCACTCTTTCATCCGCCACGCGATTTCTCGCCGGCATTGACCCATTATGTGCACAAATGGGGCTTCTCCAATTCCGGCTGGACGGCCATGACGGCCGCCATTTTCAACCTGGGCGTGAAAGGGCTGGTGACGATCCGCAATCCGGGCAAGACATTGACCGTTGTGGTGACCGGCAAAGATTCGGACGAAAAGCTGCCGGTAGGCGAACAGGTGCTGTTTTCCTATTTTGACAGCAAAGGGGCGGTGACCTTCGACAAGGTCAATGGCAAGGACCTGGGCACCAAGCGCGGTGAATTTATCAGCGCCATAGCCAGCGAGAACCGCAAGACCTGGTTCAACAATAATTGGGGTTTTGCCGGCTTCGGCTTTGTGCTGGCCGCCCTGATGATCCTGGGCATGGTCGTTTTCGATGTGCTTGAGCCGGTCTGGCTGTTCGTTGCGATTTTCGCCGGCGTCTTCCTGGGCGTGATCGGCAGCGTGGTCTTTGGTGTGATCAAGTCTGGCGGCGCCGTTCAGCGGTTTATCGCCTTGGCTTTTATCGCCATCTTCGGATTCAATTTCGCGGGTGGGGCGCTCGAAACCTTTACCGGCATCACCATCAATTCCGCGGCGTTGGCTGCCGGGTCCATGGTGCTGATCTGCGTCATTTTCACCGTATTGCTGCGCGCGCCCACCGTGCAGGGCCGCAAGCTGATGGACCAGATCGACGGCCTCAAGCTCTATCTGGAAACGGCGGAAAAGAACCGGCTCAATATTGTCGATGAACCGCCCCTGACCATCGAGCGTTTCGAGCGCCTCTTGCCCTATGCCATTGCGCTGGGCGTCGAGAAGCCATGGTCGGAGCATTTCGAGGCCGAACTGGCGCGCCATGCCGTGCCGGACGCCGAGAGTGGCACATATTCACCCCACTGGTATTCGGGTAGCCGGTCCTTCAATTCGGGCAATATCGCCAGGGCTGTGTCAGGCGCCTCCGCCGGCATGGCCGCGGCCATGGTGGCGGCACAGCCGGTGCAGGCCAGCTCCTCGGGTTCGGGTGGTGGCGGCTTCTCCGGCGGCGGCGGTGGCGGTGGCGGCGGTGGCGGCTGGTAGACAACGCACCGCCCTCACGCTAAGCACGCACACGCCTTCAAACACCGGTTGCTCTCCATGCCCGAACTGCTGCTCGAACTTTTTTCCGAGGAAATTCCCGCCCGCTTTCAGCGCCGTGCGGCCGAGGACCTCAAGAAAGCTGTCACCAATGCGCTGGTGGATGCGGGTCTGGTCTATGAAGGCGCCAAGGCCTTTGTGACGCCACGCCGCCTGGCACTCTCCGTTTCCGGCCTGCCGGCCCGTTCACCCGATACGCGCGAGGAAAAGAAGGGGCCCAAGGTTGGTGCCCCCCAGCCCGCCATTGATGGTTTCCTGCGTTCCGCCGGGCTGGCTTCGCTCGATCAGGCCAAGATCGAAAGCGACCCGAAAAAGGGCGAATTCTATGTCGCGGTCATCGAAAAGCCCGGCGCCGACGCGGTGGACCTGCTTTCCGCCATTCTGCCAAAGGTCATGACCGGTTTTGGCTGGGCCAAGTCCATGCGCTGGGGCTCGGGCAGTTTCAATTGGGTGCGGCCCTTGCGCGCCATTACCGCAACCTTCGGCACCGAAAATGACGAACCCGTTGTGGTGCCCTTCGGCATTGCCGGGCTGGAAGCGGGCCAGACCACCTTCGGCCATCGTTTCCTGGCGCCCGACGCCATCCGCGTAAAGCGACTCGAGGACTACCAGATCGCGCTGGAGCGGGCCAAGGTGGTGCTGGACATCGACCGCCGCAAGGACATCATCCGCAACGACGCGGACAATCTCGCCTTCGCGCAGGGCCTTTCGGTGATCCATGACGAGGGGCTGCTTGAAGAAGTGGCTGGGCTGGTCGAGTGGCCAAATGTGATGATGGGATCGTTCGATCCCGACTTCCTCAAACTGCCAGAGGAAGTCATCATCGCTACCATCCGCGCCAACCAGAAATGCTTCTGCCTACGCGATGCGTCCGGCAAGCTGGCGCCCAATTTCATCATCACGGCCAACACCATCCCCGCCGATGGCGGTGCGGTTGTGGTGGCGGGCAATGAGCGCGTTATTCGCGCCCGTCTTTCCGACGCGGCGTTCTTCTATCAGGGCGATCTTGCCATTCCGCTTGAGCACGGCCTGCCCAAGCTCGAGGACATGGTGTTCCACGCCAAGCTGGGCAGCCAGTTCGCCATGGTCGAGCGCCTGGTGCATCTCGCCGCCCAGATCGCCCCCAAGGTGGGCGCCGATGTCGAACTGACCAAACGCGCCGCGATGCTGGCCAAGGCCGATCTGGTCACCGGCATGGTTGGCGAATTTCCCGAACTGCAGGGGTTGATGGGGCGCTATTATGCGACCGCGCAGAAGGAACCGGCGGCAATCGCCAATGCCATCGAGATGCATTACAAGCCGCTTGGGCCCTCCGACCGCGTGCCGACCGAGCCGGTCTCCATTGCGGTGGCCCTGGCCGACAAGCTCAATGTGCTTTCCGGCTTCTGGTCGATTGACGAAAAGCCCACCGGCTCGCGCGATCCCTTTGCGCTGAGGCGCGCTGCCTTGGGTGTCATCCGCATCATCACCGAGAATGGCCTGAAATTCCCTCTCGAGGTGGAGCCGGACCTTCTGGCCTTTTTCCACGATCGGCTGAAAGTGTCGCTGCGCGACGCCGGCGCACGCCACGATCTCGTCGATGCCGTCATCTCCGCCGACAGCAACGACATTCTCCAGATCACCCAGCGTGCCGAGGCGCTCTCGACCCTCTTGGCCACCGACGATGGCGCCAACCTTTTGGCGGGCTATAGGCGCGCCGCCAATATCCTTGCCGCCGAGGAGAAGAAGGACGGCAGGGCCTATGCCGGCACCGTCGACCAGGCGGCGCTGGAACTGCCCGAAGAAACGGCTCTCGCCTTTGCGGTGGATGCTGTTCACACGGCCGTGGCGGCCCATGTCGCCAAGGATGACTACAAGGGCGCCATGACCGAGCTTGCTACCTTGCGTGGTCCGGTGGACGCTTTCTTCGAGGCTGTTCTGGTCAACGACGCCGATGCGGCCGTCCGCGCCAATCGCCTCAATCTGCTGGCGCGCCTGCGCGACACCATGCATCTGGTGGCAGATTTTGGAAAGGTCGCCGGTTAGCCTGAACAGCCGGGCGGCCTCGGCCCGGCTTGTCTTCCTTCCAACCCTCTGGATGCAGGTTTTTCATGTCGGTCGGTCTTCTTGCGCTTCTCGATGACGTGGCCGGCCTGGTCAAGGTCGCAGCCGCCTCGCTGGACGATGTCGCCGGCCAGGCGGCCAAGGCCAGCGCCAAGGCGGCAGGCGCCGTGATCGACGATGCGGCCGTGACGCCGGCCTATGTGAAGGGCTTCACTGCCGACCGCGAATTGCCCATCATCGGCAAGATTGCCTGGGGCTCGGTGCGCAACAAGCTGCTGTTCCTGCTGCCCGCTGCCCTCGTGCTCTCGATCCTCCTGCCCTGGCTGATCACCCCGCTGCTGATGATCGGCGGTGCCTATCTGTGCTACGAGGGCGCCGAGAAGGTCTTCCACCTGTTCGCGCCGCACCAGGCCGAACAGCACGAGGCCTCGATCGAGCATACCGCGCTGGCGGCGACCTCTTTGGAAGATCGCAAAGTGGCCGGCGCCATCAAGACCGATTTCATCCTCTCCGCCGAGATCATGACCATCATCCTCGCCGCTGTCGAGGTCCCCGATTTCTGGACGCGCGCCGCCGTGCTCGCCCTGGCCGGGGTCGGCATTACCATCCTCGTCTATGGCGCGGTGGCGCTGATCATCAAGGCTGACGATTTCGGGCTGTGGCTGGCCCGCGTGGCGCGCACCGGCTTTGGCCGTGCTCTTGGCCGGAGCATTGTGGTGGCCATGCCGGTTTTCATGCACGCTCTCGGCCTGATCGGCACCGCCGCCATGACTTGGGTCGGCGGCAGCATTATTGCCCATGGCCTTTATGAATTTGGCATCGCCGGCCCCGAACATGTCATCGAAGCTGCGGCCCACTGGGCCGAAGGCGCTTTTCCCGCCATCGCGTCCATCGCCGGCTGGGTGGCCACTGCGCTGGCCGATTTCATCATCGGCCTGGCCCTTGGTGCGGTGCTGATCCCAGTTGTCGGCTACGCTATCAGCCCGCTCTGGCGTGTGGTGAAGGGGCTGGTGCCCAGGCGGGCTTAGAAATTGAACTCCTTGGGATCATGCCCCAGAGTTCTGACGCCCTCAGCCAGTTTCGTTTTTATTTCTGCAGTATCAGGCACGGATGCCAGCCCTTGCGCGACGGCATTCCGCCAGGATTGTCCTCGGTGCCACGCCTCCATGAAAGCATCGGCGAGGGGGAGGGTTTGATTGGTGGCAATCATGGCCTGCATGAGCAGGCCGGCTTGTCGCAGGTCCTTTTGGCGTTTGTCGCGACCGTTTGCATCTTGCAGCCTTTTCGTAGCGACGATGAGCTTATGGACGGCGAAGCGTTCGGGCGCAGGGACGAGAACCGGGACACCGGCGCCATGCAACAAAACAGCCCGAACCGGTTCGTAAATCAGGAAATCAAGGAAACGAAGCGGCTCCGCCGCAATGTTGCCAAGAGCAGGCATGGGGGCGGCCCGTCCGTTATGGTCCTCGCTTCCCGTGTTGGGGGTAAGGAATTCGACCTTGTAGCCGTCTCGCGATGCCAATTGGGTAGGGGCCTCGTGGGGTCCCAGACGCGGCACCGCCCGAAAGGTGGGATCGATTCCCCGCAGGACCTCAAGAATATCGGGCATGCTATCTCCGACGGCGACGGAGATAGAGTGAAATTGCGCAAAATCGGCATCGCCGGTTTGCAATGCCGCCCCCGGAAACCTGACCCCCAACCCTGCCGCATAGCATTGAAAAGCTACCGTGCCGACCAGAACGCCTCGTAGACGGAAAAAGCCCGCATTGGCCATGGCTTCAACGACCGCGCCGACTTTGGGCGGCGGGGCTGGCAGGTAGGCGTCGCGAATCAGGGTGGAGACCAGTTTTCGCCGGGCGCGGAAATCGGCTTTGAGATTTTTGAAGTTTTCCACGCGCTTGCTGATTTCAGGATCGGCCGTTGGACCGACATAGCGGCGTATTTTTTTTCCGTCCTTGGCGGTATCAAAATACCAATAGGTCCGCTCATTGGCGGTCACGCGAACGAATCTGCCACTCATCGAGAAATCGCTCTCGAACGCAGCATCGAGGCTCCGTTGAGACAGTTCGGAGTAGAGAACAGCGTAGGCCGGATCCAGAAGCTTCATGCTGTCTTGTTACCACTTTTGTGAAGGTGGTAACAAGTCACTTGTTACCATTCTTGCGAAAATGGTAACAAGAGCTCAGAACGGCGGTGCAAAGCCCTCGGCCTTTTTGCGTTTGAACGGCGCCATGCCTTCGCGGGCAAGCTCGTCGGCGCGCTCGTTGAGCTCGTCGCCGGCATGGCCCTTTACCCAGTGCCATGAAATGTCATGGCGCTTGGTGGCCTCGTCCAGGGCCTGCCACAGCTCGACATTTTTCACCGGTTTTTTGTCGGCTGTGCGCCAGCCATTGCGCTTCCAGCCATGCATCCAGCTCTGCACGCCGTTTTTCACATATTGGCTGTCGGTATGGAGCTCCACACTGCAGGGGCGGGTGAGGGCATTAAGGGCCTCGATGGCGGCGGTCAGCTCCATCTTGTTATTGGTCGTCAGCGCCTCGCCACCCTTCAATTCCTTGCGGTGCGGCCCAAACTGCAGAATGGCGCCCCAGCCGCCAGGGCCGGGATTGCCCGAACAGGCACCATCGGTGTGAATGATGACGCCATCAGCCATGGACTGGCCGCCGGTAGATATGGAACTGGCAGGTAAGCCCGCCCGGCTCGGTTTCGACATGCGTTTCTTCCATGCCGATCTTCTTGAGGATGGCGAGGGACGGGGCGTTTCTTGTGTCGGCGAAGCCGATGAAATGGGGGGCGTCGGTTTCCCGGAAAATCCAGTCCCGCAAGCCTGCCGCCGCTTCCATCGCATACCCCGCCCCGTGAAAGTCCTCGAACAGGGCGTAGCCTATCTCGGGTTCGCCCGTGCGGGGATAAATGCCAAAGCCGGCCCGGCCGATAAATTTTCCGTCGCTTTTCCGGGTGAGACGCAGTTTGCCCAATTGCCGGGTGTCGAACAGGTCAATCCAGCCCTTGAGGGCGGATTCGGCCTGCTCCCGCGTCCAGGGCGCGCCGCTTGCTGTCAGATAGCGAGAGACATTGGGATTGCCATGCAGCGCCACCAGATCATCGAGCTGATCCATCCGCCAGCCGGACAGCACCAGCCGCTCGGTCTCGAAAAGGTCAAGGCTCATCGGCCCGAGGCCGCTTCGAGATTGCGCAGGATGCGCGGAATGTTAAAGGCGATATTCTCCTCGGCGGTGGTCCTGGTCTCGACCCGGACGTCATAGCGCTCGGCAAAGGCGTCGATCACTTCTTCCACCAGGCTTTCGGGGGCCGAGGCACCGGCGCTGATGCCCAGCGAGGTAAGATCGCCATAAATCGACCAGTCGATCTCACTGGCGCGATCCACAAGCGTGGCGATCCTGCACCCATTGCGCAGCGCCACTTCGACCAGGCGCTGCGAATTGGACGAATGCGGAGAACCCACCACAATCATGGCATCGACCAAGGGCGCCACCGCCTTGATCGCCTCCTGCCGATTGGTGGTGGCGTAGCAGATGTCTTCCTTATGCGGCCCGTTGATCGCCGGGAAGCGCGCCTTGAGCGCGGCCACGATTTCGCGCGTATCGTCGACCGAAAGGGTGGTCTGGGTGACGAAGGCCAGGGTTTCGGGATCTTTCGGGGTGAAGCGATTGGCGTCCTCGACCGTTTCGATCAGCGTAACGGCGCCGGCCGGAAGCTGCCCCATGGTCCCGATGACTTCGGGGTGACCGGCATGACCGATCAAGACGATCTCATGCCCTTCCTCGAAATGGCGCGAGGCCTCCACATGTACCTTGCTCACCAGTGGGCAGGTGGCATCGAGGAAGAACATATTGCGCGCCTTGGCATCGGCCGGCACGCTTTTGGGCACGCCGTGGGCGGAAAACACCACTGGGGCCTCGGTCTCCGGAATTTCGTCCAGTTCCTCGACGAACACCGCGCCCTTGGCCTTGAGACCTTCCACCACATATTTGTTGTGGACGATGGCGTGACGCACATAGACCGGCGCGCCGTATTTTTCGAGCGCCAGCTCCACAATCTGGATTGCGCGGTCCACGCCGGCGCAGAATCCACGTGGGGCGCAGAGCAGAATGTCGAGATGCGGCCTTTTTTCCATGCCAGATCAGATGCTTTCCTCGCCTCGACAAGTCAAGTGCTGTTGCAGCCGGGGCAGGGCATAGGCAATATGCATCTCAAGAGTGTGACCAGGGCGGTTTCCAGGTGAGTTTGGCGCAGGAAATGTTTGCGATTGCCCCGGCAACGGGGAAGGCGAACCTGAGCGCTGGACAGCTCAAGCTGCTCACCGGCAAGTCCCGCTGGATTTTCCGGGTCTGCGAGGCGGGCTTCCCCACCGTTCCCACCATCGCCATTACCAGGGCCGCCTGGGAGGAGTTGCAGGCCGAGCGCACGCGACGCGACACCCGCCTGCGTACCCATTGGGTTGCCTGCCTCTACAAGCTGGTGACGGGGGACGGACCCAAGCCGCAATTGGTGGTGCGCACTTCGGCCTCCTCGCACAATAGCGGATTGGCGCCTGCCCGCCTGGGCATTGCCGCGCCAGCCGCACCCGAGGATTCGGTCGATCCGTCCCGGCCTTTGGCCAAGGCCATCAAGCAGGCCTTCGAGAGCTACGGCTTTTTTGGGCGTGGCTGGACGGCACCGCGCCAGGAGGATGACCGCGCCCGCCAGATCGTCCTGGTGCAGGCCGTCGCTGAAGGCGAAATCGAGCAATTTCTCACTCGCAATGCCGCAACCGGCGCCATGGGGCCGGCGCCACTCAATGGCGGTCCGCTGCCGCGCCTGCCGGCCGACGTCGACGCATTGGTCGAATTGCTTGACGCCAAGGCGGGTCGGCACATGGCCTGCCTTGTGGCTATTAATCGCGGCAAGGTGACCTTTCTCTCCGCAAGGCCGGTGCAGGCCAGCGCCGGCGCTGAGCTCGAAGCGGCTGTGGATCGTGTCGAACGCAAGGTCTGGACACCGCAGGGTGCAGTCTCCCGGGTCGATGCGGGCCGGCTTGCCCAGATGCTGCATCCGCGTCTCAAGTCGCCCGAAGAGGTAACCCCTATCGCCATGGGTCTGGGCGTCTCGCCTGGCGCGGCCAGCGGCATCATCACCTTCAACCCGGACGATGCGGCACGGCTGCGGGCGCGGGGCAAACATTGCATTCTCGTGGTCAACGAGACCGGCCCCGCCGATATTGAGGGCATGAAGGCGGCAACGGGCATTCTGACCGCGCGCGGGGGCATGTCGAGCCATGCCGGCGTCATCGCGCGCATTACCGGCAAGCCCTGCGTTGCCGGCGTGCGCAGCCTCAGCGTTGACACGCTCGAAATGGTCTGCCGCATTGGCGACCGGGAATTTCACGCCGGTGATCGCCTCACCATTGATGGCACCGATGGCGCCGTTTATCTCGGCAATCTGCCGCTGGCTCAGCCGCAGATCGGCGGCGCTATCGGCACACTTCTGGGCTGGTCCGATGCCAGCCGCAAGATCGCCGTGCGCACCAATGTGGAAACCGTGGAGTCCGCGCAAACGGCCTTGAGCTTCGGGGCTGAGGGTATCGGGTTGGCGCGCTCCGAGCACATGTTCTTTTCGCCCGAACGCATGGTGGCCCTGCGCCGCATGATCCTGTCCGAGGATGAAGACGCGCGTTCGCGCGCCATTGCGGGCCTCGTGGATTACCAGACCGGGGATTATTCGGCGCTGTTCTCGGCCATGAAGGGCCTGCCGGTGACGGTGCGCCTGTTCGATCCGCCTTTGCACGAATTCCTGCCGCGCACGGATGAGGAAATCGAGGAGACGGCGGCCTCGCTCGGCGTCGCCGTCCGCGCCCTGCGCCTACGGCTGGAGCGGATCGCTGAAATCAACCCCATGCTGGGTCACCGTGGCGTGCGGCTCGCCATAACCTATCCCGAAATCCTGCAAATGCAGATGCAGGCAGTTCTTGCCGGCGCGCGTGCTGCCAGCGAGGCGCAGGCAGAACCCGTGGTCATCGAAGTCATGGTGCCTTTCGTATCCACTGCCACCGAGGTTTCATGGGTGCGGGAGCGTGTGTTCACCATGCTGGACAATTCCGGCCTGACCCGTTCGGACCGCGTACGTTTCTCGTTCGGTACCATGATCGAATTGCCGCGTGCCTGTTTGCGCGCGGGCGATATCGCCTCCATGGTGGACTTCATTTCCTTCGGTACCAACGATCTGACCCAGACGACCTTTGGTATTTCGCGCGATGATGCGCCCGCCTTTCTGGCAGCCTATCAGCGCAAGGGCGTCTATGAGCGCGATCCTTTCGTCACCATCGACGAAAAGGGTGTCGGCGAGATGATAGAGATTGCCATTGCCCGGGGCAGGGCCGCCAATCCGCGTCTGAAGGTGGGCATTTGCGGCGAACATGCGGGCGATCCGGTATCGCTGCAATTCTTTGCCGGGCTCGGTGTCGACTATGTCAGTTGCTCACCCTATCGTGTACCCGTGGCTCGGCTGACCTTGGCCCAGACTTCGGCTTAAATAGCTGCGGTTGCATACCTATATGCGATAGTAACAGAGAGCCGGCCGGGACGTGCCGGGAAAGACGGGAAGGGCCCTGCATTGGTCAGAAGTTCAGCACTTGTCCTGGCGCTGCCGCTCGTTTTGGGGCTCGCTCTGCCGGCCTCGGCCCAGTCCGGCGCGCAGTGCGCCGCCTTGGCCGATGATGTCGAGCGCCTGGCCTGCTACGACAATGTGTTCAGAGCCGATAACCCAACCGAGGGCAAAGACGCCGTAACACTGCTGTCGGAACAATTGATCCCAGCCCACCCCAGCGGACGCCAGCCGGCCACCATCACCGTGTTCTGTGAGGCGGCTGAGCTCAAGGTCGCCTTTGGCTTTGCCGGCAACACCATGTCGGCGCTGGGCCGCGATACCGGCATCACGCTGCAATACGATCTTACTCGCCGCAGCAGCACTCTGCCGGTCAATTCCGAAAATACTGCCGTGCTCATCGACAATACGCGCGACGCCCTCGCCTTTATCGATAACCTGGCTGGTGTCACCAATCTTACCGTCCGTGTGACGCCTGCCAGCACCCGCACGCTCTCGGTGCGGTTCCGCGTCGATGCCTTTGCCCAGGAAGTCGCGCCGGTTATTGCCGCCTGCGGGCAATAGCGTCACCAGGCAACACTTTGCCGCACCCCGCGCCTTGACGGCGCCATAAACGCGCCTTCTGCGCGCCCCGAACCCCATTTACCCAGCGCTAACCTTAATAACCGATCATCACAACTGTCGGCATTTGAGCGTCACATTTGCCGCGCTTGAGTTGTGTTGCGTAGCGTTGAGTAAAGTTTATGGCCCTTTCCCACCGGCCGGTGGCGTCCATTCGCCCGGTCAGAGCGGTTAGCCGAAAAGCCGTTGTCGCACGGACGATTGCGATGCTGCTGCTGGCCCCGCTTGCCTATATCGGCCTGGCCGGCGCAGCTTTGGGCCCGGGCTCCGCGCCGCTCGGCAATGCCGGATTGCCCGGCAAAGCACCGCAACCCGTGGCCGTCGCGCATGCCAGCCTGACCTATTCCGGCGTCGATCCTATCATTACCGGCTCGGTCGATCATCTGTTTGAAAGCGCCAGCTTTACCGGCCCCAATCGCGCCATCAAGACCGATCGGGTGCGTCCGGTGGTCGATGCCATGACGATTGCCCAAAGCTTTGAAGCCGCGCGCCTGCAGATTGCCGCCTTGCGTGCGCCCGCCGATCCGGCTGCGCTGGGCCAGTCCAGCATCGCCGACGCAGACAAAAGCCCCCAACCTGAAAGCGGTCCCCGCATTTCCGTGGCTTCGCTCCACCCCAATGCTGCAGCGGCCCTTGATGCCATTGCCGGAATTGCCCCCAAAATGGATGGCGAGACCCTTGCCGATGTAGCCCTGCCGGTCTCGGTTCCAGAGCAATTGGCCTATGCCCGCGCCACCGCTCCGGCCACGGTCACGCAATTGCAGGGCGAGCCCATGGCCGGTCTCTCGGACAAGGAACTCTGGTGCCTGGCGACGGCGGTCTATTTCGAGGCGCGCGGCGAGGTCTATCGCGGCCAGGTGGCGGTGGCGCAGGTAGTGCTCAACCGCGTCAAGGACCATCGCTATCCCGACACCATTTGCGGCGTCGTTTTCCAGAACCAGAACCGCCGCAACGCCTGCCAGTTCTCCTTTGCCTGCGACGGCATTCCCGAAACGGTGACCGAGCGCAAGCCTTGGGAGCAGGCAGAAGAAATCGCCACCAAGGTGACCAGTGGCGAGCTCTATCTGACCGAAGTGGGCGACGCGACCCACTATCACGCCACCTATGTGCGGCCCGCCTGGGCACCACGCATGTCCAAGGTGACCCAGATCGGCCTGCACGTCTTTTACAAGTTCAAGCGCGGCTGGCTGTTCGGATAGGCGCCTAGGGCAGGGCCGGTCCGAACAGGCGGATCACCGAATTGCCGGCACGAGTGGTCAGGGCGAACCAGTCGCCATTGGACCAGAAGCGCACGAAATTGCGGGGCGCCGGCGCCACCTCGGTCACATCGATCCCCGGATAAAGCACATGCTTTGAGGTCAGCCCGTCGGTCGAATAGGTGCCGGTGGCCGTGGTGGCAATATTGACATAGCTCACCCGGCCCGCCTCGATTTTCTTCACCACCGCGCTCGAAATGGGATCGGTGGAAACCCAGTCGGCATATTCGATGCGATAGTCGCGATCGTCGAACTTCACCAGTTTGTCGGTATCGAAGCCGGCCGGCATTTCGTCGGCCAGAACGTCCAGCACATAGCCCGGACCGATCACGGCCAGGGCGGTCGCGCAAATGGCGCCCAGGGTCATGCCCATCAGCATATGGCGCGTTGGCAGGTTCATGGCGAGCACTCCTGACTGTTCCACTTCGGCACAGGGGCCTTAACGGATCAGTAACCATTCGGAGCCCGCGCGCAAACAGCAAACCCGCCTTAGGGTTAATCTGCACAGGGTGATCAGGCGGGCGGAATGTTGCCGCTAATCTCCTCGAACGCCACAATAAAACGCTCATGGGCCTGCTGGGTCGGCCAGGGACGAATGAGCCGGTCGAACGCGTCGACATCGAAGGCCGACTGGCTGGGCACGCCGAACAGCCGCCGCGCCTCGGGCGGATCGAATCCGGCCAGATTGGTAGCCTCGAAAAAGGCCGCTTCCTGATCGGCCTTCTTCACCAGCTTACTGATGGCTGCCGGCATGGTGGCAGGCAGCGAGAAGCGCAGAAAGATGGCGGCGAGCAGCCCTTTCTCAACATCCTTGTAGCTCCCCCCGATCACCGCCTTGAAAGGCGAGATGATGTCGCCCACGACATATTCGGGCGCGTCATGCAAAAGGCATTGCAATTGGGCGGTGGCTTCGGCTTCCGGATTGGCCGCCCGGAACAGCTCCAGTACCAGCACCGAATGCTGCGCCACCGAAAAGGGATAATCGCCCACGGTCTGCCCGTTCCAGCGGGCCACGCGCGCAAGGCCATGGGCAATATCGCTCAGTTCCACATCGACCGGCGAGGGATCGAGAATGTCGAGGCGGCGACCAGACAGCATACGCTGCCAGGCGCGGGAGCTTTGGCGGGACATCAGGTACGAACGGGTTAGCAGACTGTTGGCGCTGACCTTAGCAGATGACGCCGATTCGAGAACGATGGCTACTCGTCCGTCTGAGGCCCGCCGAACTGGTAATTTGCCCAGACCGGCAAGGCGACCTGCACAGGCTTGTCGGCGACCGTCACGTCGTCGGGGTCGGTGATCCGGTCGAGCCGGACGATGGCGACGGCCTGGCCATCGACCACCTGGCCGACAGCCCCCGCCTCGCGGCCACCGGCCATCACCACGCTGCCCGCTGGCGCCTCGACCCCCGAGACGATGACTGGTCGCCGCCGCGCTGTGCCGCGATGCTTCATACGCGAGACGACTTCCTGCCCGACATAGCAGCCCTTGGCAAAGTCGATGCCGTCGAGCAGGTCCATGCCGATATCATGGGCGAAGGCGTCATTGGCGGGAAAGTCATTGCCTTGATGCAGGATACCGCAGGAGATGCGTTCTTGTTGATAGAGTGTATCGTGCTGCACCCAGCCGCCGGTGGCCTCGACAGGTGCAATGGCGCGCCACCCCATGTCTATCGGACCCATGCGGTCGGTGTGGCGGATGCCGTCGGGCTCGGCATCCTGTGCAAATCCTACGCGATGGGTCTCGCGCAGATCGTCGATCACCACCTGGGCGCGCAACCGATACATTTTCATGCGTTTGAAGAAGTCGTCGGCCACCGATTGGTGGACATCGAGCCAGAGTGCATCCTCGGCATATCCTGCGAGCCCCTCGGCCAGGATTTTCCCCTGAGGGGACAGCAGGGCCCAGGCGGCCGCCACGTCCCCGTCCCCCTTGCCGCTGCTGGGGATTTCCCCCGTCACGACATCGTTGAGCAGCCTGTGGGCATCAGGCCCCGAAAAGCGGAACAGGGCGCGGTCGGCCCGCAGATGAATGGTCATAGTGACTTGCCTTGCAAAGCTGCCGTCCGATATGTCGCTCTTGTAGGCTTACAAACCATACAAAGCAGACAGGCGGGACCCGAGACATGGCGCAGTACGACACGATTTTCAAGAACGCCACTGCGGTCAATCAGGACGGCGAGGGTCTGGCCGATATTGCGGTCAAGGATGGCAGGATCGCCGCGCTCGGTTCGGTCGAGGGCAGCGCCGCCGAAACCGTGGACTGCAAAGGCCTCCATATCCTGCCCGGCGTCATCGACACTCAAGTGCATTTCCGCGAGCCGGGCCTGACCCACAAGGAAGATCTTGAAACCGGTTCGCTCGGTGCGGTCATGGGTGGCGTGACGGGCGTCTTCGAAATGCCCAATACCAATCCGTTGACCACCACCCGCGAGACCTTCGAGGCCAAGATTGCCGCCGGCACCAATCGCATGCATTGCGATTTTGCCTTCTATATCGGCGGCACCCACGACAACGTCGCCGAACTGCCTATGCTCGAAAAACTGCCTGGCTGCGCGGGCGTAAAGGTGTTCATGGGTTCATCCACCGGCTCGCTGCTGGTGCAGGACGATGCCGGGGTGGAAGCCATTCTGCGCGCCATCTCCCGCCGCGCTGCCTTCCACTCGGAAGACGAATATATGCTCGAAGAACGCAAGGGCCTGCGGGTTCCCGGCGATCCGTCCAGCCACCCGGTCTGGCGCTCGCCGGAAGTGGCCATGAGCTGCACCAAGCGGCTGGTGAACCTTGCCCGCAAGACCGGCAAGCGCATCCACGTGCTGCACATCTCGACCAAGGAAGAGATCGTTTATCTCGCCGACCATAAGGACGTGGCCTCGGTCGAGGTGACCCCGCACCATCTGACGCTGGACGAAACCGCCTATACCCGCCTCGGTACCTATGCGCAGATGAACCCGCCCATACGTGACAAGGAGCATCGCGAAGGCATCTGGAAGGGCGTCGCCAATGGCGTTGCCGATATCCTGGGCTCCGACCACGCACCGCACACCCGCGAGGAAAAGGACCATCCTTATCCTCAAAGCCATTCGGGAATGACCGGTGTGCAAACGCTGGTGCCGACCATGCTCGACCATGTCAATGCCGGGCGGCTGAGCCTGCAGCGTTTCGTCGACATGACCAGCCACGGTCCCAATCGCCTCTTCGGCCTAGCCAATAAGGGGCGCATCGCCGTCGGCTACGACGCCGACCTGACCATTGTCGATATGAAGCGCCGCGAGACCATTACCAATGACTGGATCAAAAGCCGCGCCGGCTGGACGCCCTATGACGGCGTGACGGTGACCGGCTGGCCTGTTGGCACCATCGTGCGCGGCAATAAGGTCATGTGGCAGGGCGAATTGGTGACCCCAAGCAAAGGCCAGCCCATGCGGTTTTTGGAGGCGCTGTAGAGGAGGGGGCGACGCGAAGGCGCGCGGCGCCCTCAGTCCCCGGCGACGAAGGCCTGCCATTCGCCATCTTTGCCGATATAGACGCGCCAGTAATACCAGGCCTCCAGCTCGACGAGCTCGGTGAGCTGCTCATGGGTGACGATGCGATAGGCGTCGACTTTCTGCGCCGGGGTCAGCGCGGAAAGATCTTCCATAACGGCGAGATAGGGCCAGACATAGCTGGGATCGTCGCTTTCTGTGTCGAACACGGCATAGGGCGCGTTCAGCAGATCGAGCAGGATGGCCAGGTTTTCCAGCCCCTCGCCATCGGCCGAATAGGTCTTGAGGTAGTCCACCGCGTCGTCCGGTTCTCCATAGGACACGGTGGGCGGAAATTTCTGCTCGGCAATAATGGGACGCAAGGCTTCGATATCCCCGCTCAGCGCTGCATCGATAAGGCGCTGGCGCGTCTGTGCGACCGGCGCGGGCAGGGCACTGAGATCGCTACTGATCTCATAGAGCGGATATGGATAGGTCTCTATATCGTCCTGGGCCGGGGCCGGCACAGCGAAAAGCACGAAAAGCGGCAGGGCGATCAGGCGCATGGGCAATCCTCCTTGCGCCAAGGATCGGGCCTATCATCCGGGCTGGCAAGCAGGATTAACCGGCACTACTGCAGAATGCGCTCCAGATTGTATTCGCCATTGCGAATGCGGTCCGGCAGTTGCGCCACGAGGTCGGCAGTTGCTTCATCGCCATGCAATTTCACGAAGGTCGCGAGCGCCGCGAACAGGGAGGCATGCGCCAGCGAGGCCGGTTCGAGCCCATCGTCTTCGGCGCTGTTCCAGGCCTCCGCCAGATATTCGAGCGCCAATTGCCGTTCCGACTGGCTACGGTCGAACGGGCCGATTCCGGATGCGGGCGAGAAAATGGTCTTGGGCGTACTCATATCTCGGGCATAACATGCCCTGTCTGCCGCGGCTTGGGGGAAGTAAGCCGAAGGTTAACGCCGGGTAGGCAATTGCAAGGACCTGCGGAGATTGCCTATTCGGCAAAGCGCGTATGAATGTCCCGCGCCAGCTTCTGCGCCTCGCTCAACAGCCGCGTCAACGCCTCCCGGGAAGAGGGGGTGCATTGCCGGTGCAGGCGCGAAAAGGCGGTATAGCCGGTATTGAAGGCCCCGGCCAGGCGCTGCCGGCGGTCCTCGTCCGGCTCGTCCAGATCGATCAGCTCGGCGGCCTGTTGCCGCCAGTCCTCGGTACCGGTGCCGCACAGCGGCTCAAGAAAATAGAGACTGCCCATGATCTCGGTCAGCCGCTCCATCTGCCGCTGGTAAAGCGGGTCTATGGCGAAGACGGGGGTGGCGAGGAGAAGGGCGAGGAGCACGCCGAGCAGGCCCCCGCCCTTGATCCCTCCCCACAAGGGGGAGGGAAACGATGAACCAAAGCGTCGGCACCCTGCGCTTCCCTCCCCTCGATGGGGAGGTGCCGTGGGTGGGGTGGGGCCGCACGCCGGAAGTGAAGAGTTCAACGCGTCCATGCCGCCCTCTTACCAGCTTTGCCCCAACACCTTGAAGCACTCTTTGATCACCTCATCGAGCCGCGACGTAGTCCTGAGGGCGATGAGCATGCCGGGGTCCACCCATTTGTGGTCGCTGATCTCGTCGGAGGGGCGTATGACACCGGAAAAATCGGTCGTGGTGAAAACAGCGATGCGATAGGAGCCCTCGCGCCCTACGGATTGGGTCATGACATGGCGCAGATTGCGGACAGCCAGTCCCAGTTCCTCGCCGACCTCACGGGCGGCACAGGCCTCTATGCTTTCCCCGTCCTCCCAGCCGCCGCCGGGAAAACTCCACAAGTGCTGGAAGGGGGCATAGGCTCTTTTGATAAGCAGAATCCTGCCATCGCGGACAATGCCGACGCTGGCGCCTTTATGGGTCTGGGTCATGGGATGCCGGTTTGCGATTCGTGTGCCAAGAGCTTACCTCTCCCCGAGCAAAGGAGACACGCCATGTGCGGACGTTATGCCTCGACCTTGCCACCCGAAATGATGACGGAACTGTTCAAGCTGCTGAACCGTGTCGAGATGGTGCCCCGCTACAATATCGCCCCGACCCAGCCCATCGTGGCCATCTGGGAGGCCGAGGGGCGGCGCGAGGCGCATTTCGCGCGCTGGGGTTTCGTGCCGAATTGGGTCAAGGACCCCCGCGAATTTCCGCTTCTGATCAATGCCCGCGCCGAAAGCATGTCCGAAAAGCCGGCCTTTCGCGACCGCGTCAAGCATGGCCGCTGCATCGTCCCGGCCAGCGGTTATTACGAATGGCACACCGGGCCGGACAAGAAAAAGCATCCCTACTACATCACCCGCGTCGACGGGCAGCCCATGGCGCTGGCGGGTCTCTATTCAAACTGGATCGGCCCCAATGGCGAAGAGGTCGACACGGTTGCCACCATCACGGTCGCCGCCAATCCGCAGCTTTCGGTGATCCATGACCGCATGCCAGCCATTCTGCTGAGCGAAAACCAGCAGGACAATTGGCTCAATGTGCGTGATGTGCGGGCGCATGAAGCGGCGCAGATGGCGCTGCCGCTTGAGGATGGGGCGCTGAAATTCCATCCGGTTTCGACGCGGGTCAATTCCGCCCGTGACGACGATGCGGGCCTGATCGAACCTGTGGAGCTGGGGAAGCCCGAGCCGGCCGCGGTGAAGCCGAAAAAGCTTGCCGGCGGCGGGCAGATGGATTTGTTCTAGCTGGACCGCGGCCTTATTCCTCTCCCCGAGGGCAGAAGAATAGATGGTATGGAGGCCTGCGGCTAAACGCCGATGTCAAAATAGCCCAGCGCGTCGCCGATGGCGTCTTCTTCGTAGTTCAGATGGCTGAGCAGCACTTTTTCCAATGCGCGGAACACGGTCACTGCATCCGCGAAATTGGATTGGCCAGGCGCATCGGCCAACTTGATCAAGGCGTCGATCAAGCGTTCGAGGAGCTGGTGGACCACCACATGTTCGGCCTGCAGTCGGTCGGCAATGGCCTTGAAGGCCGGACCTTGCGCCGCAATGCCCGGAAAGACCGCATAGTCTTCGATGGAGTGATGGCCGTGCACAAACTGGCAATATTGCCCGCAAAGGGTGCCGAAGCGCCGGTAGTTGGAAACCATGACCAGATCGGCGGTTTCCGTCCTGACCTCTTCAGCGCTGGCCTTGCCTTCAAAGGCGCGTTCGATCAGGCGCCCGAGCACCGTCATGTTCTCACGCAGATGGTCGTGGATCATCCTGAGATGTTCGCCGGGCTGTTTCTGCGCTTCGGTCACACCATCGAGTTTGGGAATGGCAGGACGCGTGGCGTCGTCGAGGAACTGAATGTCTTTAAGCAGCATGCGTTCATAAATGGGGTCCAGGAGTGGCCCCGCGCAAGAAGGCACATGGGAGTGACCGGGACCAGTTCAATCACCCGCGTGCTTCGAAGGCCGCTGCGCGCCCATCTCACCATGAGGGCGGCTAACCAAGCATTTTTCCGGGATTCAAAATTCCCCTGGGATCGAGCGCAGTCTTGATCGCCCGCATCATCTCGAGTGCCACGGGGTCCTTGACCCGCCTGAGCAGGTCCACCTTGAGTTGACCTATGCCGTGCTCGGCCGAAACCGACCCGCCATGGCGCAGCACGACCTCGTAGATAACTTCATGCATGGCCTCGTCATTTTGGGCCATGAAGGCCTTCGGATCGGCACCCACCGGCATGGAAAAATTGAAGTGAATATTGCCGTCGCCCATATGCCCGAACGGGACCGGGCGAATGCCGGGCACCAGTTTTTCGGCCGCCGCGCTCCCCTCGGCAATCAGGGCCGGCACAGCTGCAATGGGTACGGAAACATCGTGTTTGATCGAGGCGCCCTCCCTGGACTGGCACTCGCTCATCTGCTCGCGGAATGCCCACATGCGGGTGCGGTCCGAAAGCGACTCGGCGAGCACGGCGTCTGAGATGAGTGCTTCCTCGAAGGCCGCTTCCAGCGCCGATTGCAGGGATCCCGGCTCGGTCCCCGCCATGCGGGTCAATTCGATCAATGCATACCAGGGTGAAGCGCTGGCCGTCGGGTCGGCGTCCAGCATGCCGTGGCGCAGTTGGATGTCCAGGCCAATATGCGGGATCAGTTCAAAAGCATTAAGCCGCGCGCCCATGCGTTGGCGCATCAATTGGAAAAGCTCGAGCGCGGCCGCGGGCGAGGCCACATTGACGATGGCGGTCTCATAGTCCTCAGGCAGTGGGAACAGTTTGAGGCTTGCCGCGGTGATAATGCCCAGCGTGCCTTCCGCCCCCACGAGCAGATCCTTCAGATCGTAGCCGGTATTGTCCTTCTTGAGGGCATTGAGACCCTTATAAAGCCGTCCATCGGCCAGGACCGCTTCTACGCCCATGGTCAGTTCGCGCGCATTGCCATAGGCCAGCACGTTGACGCCGCCGGCATTAGAGGACAGCACGCCGCCCACGCTTGCCGATCCTTGCGAGGCCAGCCAGAGCGGGAACATGGCGCCGGCCGCCTCGGCGGCCTTATGCGCATTTTCAAGGATCACGCCGGCCTCGGCAACCATCACGCCGGCGGTGGCATCGACCGAGCGGACGCGGTCAAGCTTGCGCAGGCTGAGGATTACCTCTTTGCCCGAGAGGGGCACCTGCGCGCCGACAAGACCGGTATTGCCGCCCTGCGGAATGATGCCGACATGGTTCTCGTGGGCCCAGCCCATAACCGCCTGCACGGCCGCAACGCTGGATGGCGTCGCCACCGCCACGGCCGTCTGGTGGAAACGCTTTCGCGGTTCGTTGAGCCAGGCGCCCATCTGCGCAGGATCCGTGACGACATTGTCGCCGCCCACACGCTCACCCAATGCGGTGGCGATCTCCGCGGTGCTCAGGGACATGGCAGAACTCCAAAACAGATGAGCTATGAAGGCGTTGCGCTTGCTCGCCCGACCTTCCATGTGCCACAAGCGAGGCGACGACTCCAGACTTGTAAAGGCTGCGCTGGTCCGGCGCGGAAATGTCCATGACTGCCCCTCAATGGCCCGACTTCTACTTTGCGCGCCACGGTGAGACCGAGTGGAATCGCGAACAGCGTTACCAGGGCAGCCGGGACATTCCGCTCAATCGCACAGGTCAATTGCAGGCAGATGCCAATGGCGTGCTGCTGCGCGACCTGCTCGAGCATGAAGGCGTCGATCCCGCCTCGCTGAACTGGTTCGCTTCGCCACTGAGCCGCGCCGCCGAGACTATGGACAGGATGCGCGCCGCTTTTGACGTCGAGCTGCCTCCCGTCATTCATGATAAGCGGCTGATCGAAATCTCCTTTGGGACATTCGAGGGACGCCTGCACGCCGAAATTGCGCGCGAGCATGCGGTCCTTGCGCCGGGCGAGCGCGACGAAAGCTATTGGCAATTCCGCCCGCAGGACGGCGAGAACTACGACGACGTAGCCGCGCGGCTCATCGATTTTGCCCATACGCTGACGCACCACGCCGTGGTTGTGGCCCATGGCGGCGTGCTGCGCGTGTTGCGTCATCTCGTGGAAGGGACCTCACGAGGCGACGTCCTCAACTGGCCGCCGCCGCAAGGGGCGATCGCCCATTTCGTCGGCGGGCGGATGGTTTTGTATTCGGCCGAAAACACCTGGGACACCGGCATCGATTGACCGGGAAGGCAGCGCCGCCTAAAACGCCCGCATAACCGGGACCGCGCCATGTCTTTCAACACTTTCGGGCATCTTTTCCGTTTCACCACCTGGGGCGAAAGCCATGGGCCGGCGCTCGGCGTCGTCATCGACGGCTGCCCACCGGGGCTGACACTGACGCCTGAAATGATCCAGCGCGATCTCGACCGCCGCAAGCCCGGCCAGTCCAAGTTCACCACCCAGCGCCGTGAGCCGGACGAGGTGAAGATTCTTTCGGGCGTTTTCGAGGACGAACGCACCGACGGGCCGCGCACCACCGGCACGCCGATCTCGCTGATGATCGAGAATACCGATCAGCGCTCCAAGGACTATTCGGACATCCGCGACAAATACCGTCCCGGCCACGCAGACTATACCTACGACCAGAAATACGGCATTCGCGACTATCGCGGCGGTGGCCGTACCTCGGCCCGCGAGACGGCGGCCCGTGTCGCTGCCGGCGCGGTGGCGCGCCAGGTGCTGGCCGGCATCACCATCCGCGCAAGCCTGGTACAGATGGGGCCGCACAAGATCGACTATGCCAATTTCGATTGGGACATCGTTGGCGAAAACCCGTTCTTCTGCGCCGATCCCAAAGCCGCCGTGCTCTGGGCGGACTATCTCGATGCTCTGCGCAAGGAAGGTAATTCGGTCGGCGCCGTCATCGAAGTGGTCGCCGAAGGTGTACCCGCCGGCTGGGGCGCACCGATCTATGGCAAATTGAGTGCCGATCTGGCCTCGGCCATGATGAGCATCAATGCGGTCAAGGCCGTCGAAATCGGGGCCGGCTTCGAGGCGGCGAGCCTTACCGGTGTCGAGAACGCCGACCAGATGCGGGCCGGGGCCGACAAGCCCTATTTCCTCTCAAACCAGGCCGGCGGCATTCTTGGCGGCGTCTCCAATGGCGATCCGATTGTCTGCCGTTTCGCGGTCAAGCCGACCTCGTCGATCCTGACCCCGCGCCAGACGGTGACCACCACCAATGAGGACACCGACATCATCACCAAAGGCCGCCACGATCCCTGCGTGGGCATCCGCGCGGTGCCGGTGGGCGAGGCTATGATGGCGCTGGTTCTGGCCGACCACATGCTGCGGCACCGCGGGCAGACCGGGCGCGAGGGGGCGGTGGGCTTCGAAGGCGGTCGGCTCTAGCCGATGCAAGGCTCCAGTGGAGCCCAGCAAGGCGAGAAGGCCAGGAGAGCTATGCTCGAATGGCGGGCCAGAACGAGCGTCCGGCGACCATGCCCATGTTCATCGCCTCCCTCCCCTTGATGGGGAGGGAATGAGGGTGTGGTGAACCTCGCACTCCACTCTGATGAGTCACCCGCCCCCCTTTGCTACGGTCCTGTGGACCAAGGGACGCTACTCTCCCCATTAAGGGGAGGGAGCGCTCTGGTGGTCAGGCGAGACTGAGCCGCATCCCGAAAATCCCGCGTCTCACTTTCAGCTTCCCCAGCCCCTCCAGATATTCCACATGCGCCATCATGGTCATGCGCGCGGCCATTCGCACCTTGACCGGCTGGGTGGGATAGATGGCGTCGACGACAGCGCCAATTGTGTGTGCCCCATTGCGGACAGCCTCGAGCAACTGTTCATTTCGCATTTCTCGGTGGGCTTTAAGGGCCGCTGCATGTGCCGGTCCGTCGGCGATTTCGCCACCATGGCCAGGCAGATAGCGGTGATAGGGCAAGGCGATGACCTTGTCCAATGAGGCGAAATAGTCCGCCATCGAGCCATCAGGCACCGAAACCAGAGTGGAATTCCAGCCCATGACATGATCGCCGGAAAAGAGGATGTCGCGGTCGGTGAGGCCAAAGGCGAGATGGTTGGCGCAATGACCGGGCGTCGTGTGGACCGATAGGTTCAAGTCACCCGCCATAATTGTCTCCCCATCACGCAAGGTCCGGTCCGGCGCCAGATCCCAATCGCAGGAATTGCGGATCGGATTGCGTTCGAATCGCCGCAAAGGGCGTGAGAGGCGATGCCGTCCGCCGAAGCAGAGCGGTGCATCGAGCCTACGTGCCAATGCTTTTGCCAATGCGCTGTGGTCGCGATGGGTATGCGTGAGAAGGATTGCTGTAACCGGACGCCCCCCGATGGCTGCGAGAAGAGCGGCCTCATGGGCGGCATCGTCAGGCCCGGGATCGATCAGCGCAAGTCGATGGTGCCCAACGATAAATGAGTTCGTGCCGGTGAACGTATAGGGCGAGGCATTGGGGGCGGTGACCCTGACTATGCCGGCCGCCAGGGCGACCGGCCGGCTCGTTTGGGGGTCGAACCGGGTATCGAACTGGATGGGTCTGAAAGTGCTGGCCATTGCGCGCCGTGTAACGAAACCGTAATAAGCTTTGGTCCGGACCAGACCACCCCGGGAGGGGGTTGGTCCCTATCAATTACGGAAGGTATGAAATGGCTGTGACTTTGACCACGCCCAACACACTGCTCGGTGCATTCCAGCCCAAGGGCAGTGTCGCCAAGCTGGCAACCAACGCCGCAATCGTCCTGCTCGGCACGATGCTCATCACTGCTGCCGCCAAGGTCAACGTCCCGGTTTGGCCGGTTCCGGTGACCCTGCAGAGCTTTGCCATCGCCGCGCTGGCCGCTGCCTTCGGCATGCGCATCGGCGTCGCCACCGTCGCCGCGTACCTGATCGAAGGTGCTATGGGCCTGCCCGTCTTCGCGACCGGCGGCGGCATGGCCTATCTCGTCGGCCCGACCGGCGGCTTCCTGATCGGCTTCCTGGCCCAGGCCGCTATCATCGGCTACGCGGCCGACCGTGGCGCCTCCAGCCGCCCGCTTACGCTCTTTGGGGCGATGCTTGTCGCGACCGCCGTTCTTTATGCTTTTGGCTTTGCCTGGCTCGTGACCATGGCCGGTCAGGCCACCTGGGTCGACCAGAACGATGTCGTGGCCTCCGCCTTTGCCAAGGCTGTCCAGCCCTTCCTCGTCTGGGACACGCTCAAAATGGCCTTTGCCGCACTGACCGTCACCGGGCTCTGGGGCCTGTTTGGCGCCAAGCGCTAAGCGCAGACACAATCGAATGAGAAAGGCCCGCAGCGATGCGGGCCTTTTCTTGTTCCGCCTGAAGTATCGACGCCGTATCATATGTGGGTCGGGAAAAACTGGCCTTGATACCAGGGCCTTGCACGACGCGTATGGCGTGTCCCATTGGTCTGCGCTCCAGGCGAATGTGAAACGATCTGACCCCAAAGCGCCGCGGCAGCAGACGGCGTCGTCACCAGTCGAGGCGCGCGCCGGTTTCGCGGCTGAACAGGCTGACACGATCAGGATTGTTGGCGATGGAGAGCGTCGAGCCCACCGTGCCCGTAAACCGATCTCGCAGAACCACGGTTATCTCGCCGGAGCCGACAGCCACCTGCAGATGTGTCTCCGAGCCTGTCGGGTCGATACTGCTGACGATGCCGCTAATAGCACCATCGGCGGCCACGATATGTTCGGGGCGTATGCCGATGGTGACCGCGCGGCCCATATGCTTGCGCGCGCCGGAGGGCAGGTGCCAATTGCTGCCGTTGTCATCGCGCATGACGACAGCGCCGTCGTGCTCGATTACGGTTCCGTCGATCAGATTCATCGATGGCGAACCGATAAAACTGGCAACGAAGCTGTTGGCAGGGTTGTCGTAGATATCGAGCGGCGAGCCGACCTGTTCGATCTGGCCGGCCCGCATCACCACGATACGGTCGGCCATGGTCATCGCTTCCATCTGATCGTGGGTCACATAGATCATGGTCGCGCCCAGCCGGGCATGCAGCGCCTTGATCTCGCCGCGCATCTGCACGCGCAGCTTGGCATCGAGATTGGACAAGGGCTCGTCGAACAGGAAGACGGCCGGGTTGCGCACGATGGCGCGGCCCATGGCGACGCGTTGGCGCTGTCCGCCCGAGAGCTGGCGTGGATAGCGGTCGAGCAGCGGTTCAAGGGCTAGGATTTCAGCCGCGCGGTTCACCTCGGCCTCGATCTCCAGGCGAGGCCGCTTGGCCAACCGCAGGGAGAAGGCCATGTTCTCGCGCACGCTCATATGCGGGTAAAGCGCATAGGACTGGAATACCATGGCGATGTCGCGTTCCTTGGGCTCGAGCTCGTTGACGACGCGGCGGCCGATCTCGATTTCACCATCCGTGATGCTTTCGAGCCCGGCAATCATGCGCAAAAGCGTGGACTTGCCGCAGCCCGAAGGTCCGACCAGCACGACAAATTCGCCGTCCCGTGCGGCCAGAGAAACCCCATGCAGGATTTCGAACGCGCCGTAGGTCTTGATGGCATTGCGGATTGTAACACTGGCCATATCGGCCTCCTCTCCCTGGAGCGTCTCCGGACAGGCGCGAACTGACCTGAGCGGAGGCGCGAAAACAATGTTTCAGCGGCCGCCCATGCCGGCGTTGAGCGCAATGGAGTTGTAGATCAGCTTCTGCAGCAGGATGGCCAGGATGATGCCGGGCAGCATCGAGAGTGCGGCGCCCGCCATGATGAAGTTCCACTGCGTGCCCTGCTGCGACTGGAAATAGGTCAGGCCCACCGGCAGGGTGGCATTGTCCGATCCCGTCATCACGATCAGCGGCCAGAGGAAATTGTTCCACTGCCCGATAAAGGTGAAGAGCGATAGCAGCCCGATGGCGGGCATGGACAGCGGCACGATGATGCTGATGAGAATCCGCAGGCGCGAGGCCCCGTCGATGCGGGCCGCCTCTTCCAGCTCCATGGGGATGGACAGGAAAAACTGCCGCATCAGGAAAGCGCCGAACGTTCCAAACGAGACCGGCAGGATGACGCCCTGGAAGGTGTTGACCATGCCCATATTGTTCACGATCAGAAAAAGCGGAATGATCAGCATGATGGCCGGCACCATCAATGTGCCGAGATAGGCCATCAGCAGCGCGTCACGGCCCGGAAATTTCAGCCGGGCAAAGGCATAGCCGGAGAGGCACGAGACCACCACTGTGATCAGGGTAACGCTGACCGAAACGATCATGCTGTTGAGAAAGAAGCGCCCGAACGGAAGTTGTGTCCAGGCTTTGGCGAAATTGTCCCACTCGAACACATTGGGCAGCAGGCGAACTGGAATGGCCAACACTTCGGCATTGCTGCGCACGGCATTGGACACCATCCAGAAGAATGGAAACAGGAACAGCAGCGCCACAAGTGTCAGTGCGCCATGATTGAGAATATCGAGCGCCAGGGCGCGACCGGAACGGGTTCTAGTTGTCATAATGCACCCATTTGCGCTGGAGCCAGAACTGCACCGCCGTCAGTGCCATGATCATGGCGAACATCACCCAGGCGATGGTCGAGGCGTAACCCATCTGGAAATTCTGGAAGCCACGCTGATAGATAGCGTAGCCGAGCGTGGAGGTGGCATTGCCGGGGCCGCCGCGCGTCATCACATAGATCTGGTCGAAGACCTGCAGCGATGTGATCGCCGTCATCACCGTGCCGAAGAACAGGGTGGGAGAGATCAGCGGCAGGCGGATTTTCCAGAACCGGTCCCAAGCGGTCGCGCCATCGATGCGGGCCGCTTCGAGATAGCTTTGCGGCACCATGTCGAGGGCGGCGTTGAACAGCACGGTATTGTAGCCCACGCCGGCCCAGATCGAGACGATGATGACCGCCTGCATGGCCAGGGTCTGGTCGGTCAGCATGGAGGGCACCTGCACCGAAAGCGCACCCATCACATAATCGAAGAACCCGCCCGGCGAGAAGATGAGCATCCAGACGATGGCGACAGCGATGCCCGGGGTGAAGGTCGGGAGGAAGAAGATCACCCTGAACCATCGCTGTCCCATCTTGAGGCTGGATATCCACACAGCCAGCCCCAGTGAGATCACGATGTTCAGCACCAGATATTCGGCGGTGAAGAACAGCGTGTTGCGCACGACCGGCCAGAATTGCGGGTCGGCGGTAAAGAGCCGGACATAATTGGAGATGCCCACGAATTCGGGCGTGCCCAGCAGCTTCCAATTGGTGAAGCTCAGAACGACCGAAGCGATGATCGGTACGATCAGGAAGAGCACCATGCCGATAAGGCCGGGCAGCAGGAAGAAGAACGCCGCGCGCCCTTCCCGCCGGTCAAGCCGGCTTCTGTGCCGGGATCGTATGAGCGGCGCGGGCGCCGCAGTGTCCTCTATGGCCGTCATTGGGCTCCTCCCCTCCGGTCAGTGCGGGAACCCGGCCGGACGTGCCGGCCGGGCACCCATCCTTAGAATGGCAACTGGTTCTGGATATCGGTCAGCACCGCATCGGTGGTGGAGTCGCCGTTGAGCGCCAGCGGCATATACTGGGTGATCAGGTTCTCGAACTCGTTCCAATATTCGTTGAGGCGGAACGGGGTGGAGTGGTCGAACATATAGGCCAGGACTTCGTGTGTCCTGTGCACGTCCTGCGCCGCCACATCATACCAATAGGATTGTTCTGCCAGACGGCCCGGCAGCGCTCGGCCCGCTGAAGCCAGGATTTCGGCCGCTTTCGGGCCGGTCAGGACCTGCAGGGCCTTATAGGCCGCTTCCTTGTTCTGGCTGGTGGCCGAAATGCCCCACCCCGAACCGGCGGTAATGAAGCGGGACTCGCCTTCACCGCGCGGCAGCGGCGCCACGCCGATTTCGAAATCCACGCTGTCCTTGGTGTTGAGCAGCACCCAGGGCCCATCGATATACATGGCCGCGTTGCCCGAAGCGAAACGGCCGCTGCCGGTAATGGCACCGGTGCCCGAGGCAAAGACCGGGGAGGCATGATCGACCGCGACGAGGTCGACGAATTTACCGACGGCTTCGGAATAGCCCGGATTGGTCACGGCGAAATTGTTGCCGTCATCGAAATATTCGGCGCCCAGGGCCACCGGACCGGCCACGAAGTCGAAGGCCTGAACGGCATAGCCGTAGTTCTCACCCTCGGTGAGCGCGTTGGCGGCGGCCTTGAAGTCGTCGAATGTCCAGTCAAGCGCCGGATCGCCCAGACCGGCCTCGGCAAATTTGTCGCGATTATAGTAGACCATCCAGGGGCCCACATCGTAGGGCAGGGCATATTGCGTGCCGTCATGCCCAAGACCGGCGATAATTGAGGATTCAAAAACCGACGTGTCGAAGCCGTCGCTTTCGAAATAGGGGTCGAGAGGCTCCAGAACCGAATAGAAGCTGGGCATACGCATGGACTGCATGGCGACCAGGTCGGCAATCTGGCCTGACGAGGCTAGCACCGGCAGGCGGGTCCAATAGTCGGTCCAGCCCGAGATCTGCGGAGTGACGGTGATATTGGGATATTCCTCGGTCACCAGGTCCGCCAGACTTTGCCACAGGGCGGTATCGTTCTCATCGCCCCACATCTGCCAGGTCAGATTGATCTGGTCCTGAGCCTGGCTGGCAGATATCAGCGAACTGCCGGCCAAAAGGCCAGCGGCGAGCAAAAGATTGAACTTCACGGCAGTTTCTCCTCAGCGGCGTGATGTGAAATCTGTTTGGTTGATATGGTCCGGCCTTCTGTGGGACCGGTTTGGTAGTTCTGGCCATCGACGGCCACGATCAGCGCCTCCAGGTCCATGACCATGGCGATGATGTTCTGGCGTTGGCGGCTCCAGGCGCCTGGGTCTTGCCCCGGCGACACAATGGCCTCCATCCGCGATATGAAATCCTTGGGAACAAGGGGCAGTTCGGCCGCCATGGGCAGGTTCCACCCGTCGCCGGGGTAGTAGACGCGGTTGAGCGCAAAAACGACCTGCAGAATGGCATTGGCGAGCTTGCCGGTCAGGCCGACCAGGAACACGAGGTCCCGCCGCACGACTTTGCTGGCAAAATGATAGTCACCGGCCCAATAGGCCAGGATTTCGCGATAATGGCGCAACAGGGCGGTGCGCAATCGTTCGGGATAGGTGGCCAATTGCGCCCGCCAATCGGCAAGCTGCCCTTCCGGATCATAGATGATCTGTTGGTTGAACAGGTCCGTGGGGAGTTGATACCCCCAGATCGTCCATTCGAATTCCTTGGGCACTGGCGTGCCATCGACCCAGGCGGCGAGGTCGCGATGCACACCCGCATAGGAGCGCATCCAGACGCCATCCATGCGAATGCCCTTTGCCTCCCAGTCCAGCCGCGCCGCTTCGAACCGGTTCCATTGCTCGGTGTGTCTGATGTCCGGCGCCCGATAGTCGTGGGCATAGACTCGGAAGTCGTAATCCGATTGCGCATCGGCCCGCCCCTTGCCCCGCGAGCCGGCAAGGGCGACAGCGCCCCTGCCGTTCTCGGCCAGGTCCGCAATGAGCGGGGTCATCGCGGCTATCAATTCGGCTTCCTGGCTCATGGCGTTGTGCACCGGGCGGGCCGCTCTCCTCTCAGTCCTTAAGGATCAGTTCGACCACGGGCGACACCACGTCGGGTTTGAGCACCGGCAGTTCCAGGGTCAGCATGCCATTGCCCACGGCAACGCCAATGTTGGAGTCCACGTCCGCATCCGGATCGAGCCAGTGAACCTCGCTGGCATCGTGTAGGAACTGGGCATATTTGACCTTGCGCCCGAGCCCCTCGATATGAATATGGCGGAACGGCCAAGTCTGGATGTGAAGATAGAGCCGATTGCCCCTCTGGGTGAACTTGCAGCCTGTCGGCGCCACGTATTCGGACGGGCCGGCCCCGTAGATGGACCGGCTGTTGAGCCGCATCCATTCGCCATATGTTTCAAGAGCCTTATTGGCGCGTGCGTCGAAGGTTCCGCGAGCTGTCGGCCCCACATTCATCAGCAGATTGCCGCCCAGAGATACGGTATCCACGAGAATGTTGATCAGCTGGGCCGCATCCTTCCACGTGGTCTCGTCACGGTGATAGCCCCACGAGCCGGAGAAGGTGTGACACACCTCCCAACGCACGGGCTTGCCGTTCACCGTTGGCGCCACGCGCGGCGTATATTGCTCGGGCGTCGCCAGATCCTTGGGGAAATTGCCATCGGTCGGCAGATCGAGCCGGTCCCCAACGATGATATTGGGTTGCAGCTTGCGCACCAGCCCGACCAGCTCCTCGCTTTCCCAATCATTGCGCCCCTTGCCGGGCATGCCGCGATAGTCGCGCTTGGGGTAGGAGAAGTCGAACCAGATCACCGAGATTTCACCGAAATCGGTCAGCAGTTCGGTGACCTGGTTGCGCATATATTCGGCATATTTGCGCACATCGCGGCTCTTGTTCATCTCCAGCGCATCGGGGTGATTACGCAGCGGATGGATGCCGTCTATCGGAAATTCGGGATGGTGCCAGTCGATGAGGGAATAATAGAACCCGACCTTGAGGCCCTCCGCGCGATACGCTTCCACATAGGCCTTCAGCAGATCCTTGCCGTATGGCGTATTGGTGGCCTTGTAGTCAGTATGCTTGCTGTCCCAGAGGCAAAAGCCTTCATGATGCTTGGCCGTCAGCACCACATATTTCATGCCCGCTTCGCGTGCCCGGCGCGCCCATTCGCGCGGATCGTATAGGTCCGGGTCGAAATTCTCGAAGTATTTCCGATAATCAGCCGGCGAAATTTCCTCGCGATGCTGCACCCACTCATGTCGTGCGGCCAGGGCATAGAGCCCAAAATGGATAAACATCCCGAACCGGTCCTGAGTGAACCAAGCCTTGCCTTCGCTCGCATCCATGCCACCGCCAATTGTCATAGCGTTTTCCAACTGCTCCTCCTCCGGATTTGATCGAACCGGTTCGATAGATATCATTGAATCCGTTATGGCGCTTGTCAACAGCAATCGGAAAACCGGCTGCGCCACGCATATTGCTTTGCAAAAAGGACAGCAAATGCTACGCATTTCGCTGCCAAGGGACGCGGGAGACGACCTTTGGCCCATGTTACAGTTGCGTAGAAGCGGTTCGAGAAAGGCTGAATGGCCAACATCAGGGACGTCGCCAAACTAGCCCAAGTATCTGTTTCGACAGTGTCTTTGGCCTTCAGCAATCCGAGCCGGGTCAGCGCCGGAACGCTGGAGAAAATTCGTGCCGCCGCGACAGCCGTGGGCTATGTCGCCGACCCGCTGGCGCAGAGCCTGGCGCGCGGCCGCAGCCGCATGATCGGCTTCGTGGTTGGCAATGTGGGTAATCCCTTTTTCGGCGACATTCGTCGCGAGCTGGAAAACTATGCGCTTGAGCACGATCATTTCGTGCTGGTCACCGACTCATCGGGCAAGACTGAGCGTGAACGGGCATTGCTCGAGCATCTGATCGGTCTCAAGGTCGCGGGGCTGGCTCTGGCGCCCTCCAGTTTCGGGCAGGACTATGTGGACTTCATCCAGTCCATCAAAGTGCCCATGGTCTGCTTCGACCAGAAGGTGGCGGGCATCGAGCGGGACTTTGTGGGTTCGGACAACTACTTGGCCGGCGCCATGCTGACCGAGCATCTGCTGCAACTGGGGCATCGCAAGATCGCCTTTATCGCCGGACCCAAGCATATGCACACGGCCAGCGAGCGTCATCGCGGCTTCGTGGAAACCATGGCCAGCGCCGGGGTCGAGGTGAATCCCAATTTCGTCGTCGATGGGCAATTCACCCGGACCGCCGGCTATGAAGCGGCCATGCGGCTCTTAATTCAGCCAGAGCGACCCACGGCAATATTGGGTGCCAATAATGCAGTGGCGCTGGCGGCCCTGCAGGCCCTGCAGGAGCTGGGCTTTTCCTGTCCTGACGACATCTCGCTCGCCATGATCGACAATGTACAGTGGAGTTCGGTGATCACGCCACGCATCACCATGGTCGTGCAAGATACGCTGCAATTGGGCAATACTATTGCTCGCCGCCTGTTGCACCGCATCACCGATCCCGATGCAGGCGCCGAGCCGGCGCAGAACTTTGTGTTTGCGCCAAAATTCGTGCCGGGCACCTCCTGCCGCCGCTTGTAGGGCAGGGGCCGGGAGAAGGCGGCCGCTAATTTCCATCGTCGGCTCTGCGCCTTGTATGGAACCGCCAAACCCGACTAGAAGACCGCAGCCAAAACGTATTCAAGAGCCATTGTCATGCAATCCATTGCCCAGGTCACGGACACGTCGCCTGCCTCCAGTTCTGCCGCCCAGCTTGCCTTGGCCCGAGATTTGGCGCCGGTCATTCTGTTTTCGGACAATGAGCCGTTCCTGCCCAGCAGGGTGGGGGTTAGCGTGCTGGACGCTCCGGGGCCGTCGCCCTCGACCGGGCTGGATATCGCTTTCGAGTCAGGTGTTCATCGCATTATCGAATACGCCATCTGGTGGGATTGGGACGTGCAGCACCTCTACGAGCTGGAGCATATCTGGCTCATGCTGGACGCCGCCGACCGGATCGTCGCGGTTGAGGCAAGCTCTCATGGCGGGAAATTCGCCATGACCGGCTCCGATGGCGGTCTGCCGCTGGTCGATGGTCGCATCACACTGATATCGACCCCGGGCAAGCATGCCTTCACGGCCACGGTGGCCGGGCAGGACAAAGCCCGCGAGCAGACCGAACTCTGCTGCGGCGAACTGGCCGGCCGTGGCGGTGTGCTGATCAATGACATGTTCCGCACCGCCATTGGACCGGTCACGGCCGAGGACCATCGCGCAGTCAAACGCTATCTTCAGGCGCGGCCCTTCGCGCCGGTCTTCCGTTTCGGTCAGGCCGTCGATCTGGCCGAGCTGGACGTTTGCACTTGGCCGGAACTGGCGAGTTGGATACCCGGCCGCGTCCGCGACGTGCTCGCCCAAGTGCGGGCCGAGCAACCCCTGCTCAAGGCGGTGCTGCTCGACAGCGGCGACACCCTGGTTGATGAAGGCAGCGAAGTGTTGGACGCAGACGGTTATGTGACCGGGGCCGAGCTCATTCCCGGCGCCCTGGAAATGGTCGAGGCGCTGGCCGCGGAAGGTTATCGCCTCGCCCTGGTGGCCGATGGCCATGTCCGCAGCTTCGAGACCGTGCTGGGAGGGCATGGCATCTATCCCCATTTCGAAGTCAAGGTGATTTCGGAGACCGAACGGTGCCAGAAACCGGATCGACGCATGTTCGAAAAGGCATTGCGGGGTCTTGGCCTGGAGGCCACGGATGCTGGCGCCGTGGTAATGGTCGGCAATCATCTCGAGCGCGATATCGGCGGCGCCAATCGCCTGGGCATCGTGTCTATCTGGCAGAGCTGGTCGCATCGACGCAGCCGTGTGCCCGCCAGCGCCGACGAGGTGCCCCGCTTCACCATCCGCAGCCCCGGCGAACTGCCTGGCCTCCTGGCAGAAATCGAACGCCAAATGGCCAGAAACGGACATAATCCGGGTCTCACCTGATCGATCAGCCCGCCCGCTGGGCCGATTGGCGATGTAACTGCCACAGCAGTTACCGAGTACCTTAAGACACGAAAAACCCCGACATCCGAGGATGCCGGGGCTGATTGGTCGGAGTAGCGTGATTCGAACACGCGACCCCCTGCTCCCGAAGCAGGTGCGCTACCAGGCTGCGCTATACTCCGTCAGACATGCGACATATCGGGAAATATCAGACCGGAAATGCACCGGACCCGTCGCGATGTGGCGGCTTTATAGCCGCGGTCCCTTCCGTGTTCAAGCGGTTGTCACAACCTTTTATCGACTGCTCAGATCGTGTTGCGCGGCGCGCTCGAACCGTGTAGGAACCGGCACCAAGTTGGGGCGTCGCCAAGTGGTAAGGCAGCGGTTTTTGGTACCGCCATTCCCAGGTTCGAATCCTGGCGCCCCAGCCAGCAATCCTTAGAATTACTGCCTGTGCCTCACCGCGCTTATGCCCGGTCTCCGAACGATCGCGTGTCATGCCCGGAGCATGGCCATCTTTCCCGACCAAAGCCGAAGGTCATCCGGCCTGTCCGGTACAAGTTGGCTTTTCGGCGTCGATAGCGCCGTCGCTGAAAGTGTGCGCTTTTTTACAAGCCGCACGAGGGGGCATTTTCTAGTCTGCAGGGGACGATCCACCAAGGAGCAACAAGATGAAGCGACGCCATTTCAATGCCATCGCCGCATCAACCGTGCTGGGCAGCCTTCTGGGCCTGCCGGCATTCTCACAGGAGAACCCCATGTCCAATCTCAAGCCCCACCGTCTGTCTATACCGACCGAGGACACCGTCTTGCTCCGTGACCGCCTCGCCCAGGCCCGCTGGCCCGTTGAGGTGGGGCCGGAAAGCTGGGAGCGCGGTATTCCCGGCGGCTATCTCCGCCAGCTCGCAGAACGCTGGGCCCGGCTCGATTGGGCGGAGCATGAAGAGCGGATCAATCGGTTCGAGCAGGTGCTGTTTACCCATGAGGGGCAAGACATTCATGCCTTCCACATTCGCTCGCCCGAACCCGGAGCCATGCCGCTGGTTCTGCTTCACGGTTGGCCCAGCTCCAGCCTGGAATATCTCAAGATTCTCGGGCCGCTGGCTAATCCGACCGCCCATGGCGGCAAGGCCAGTGATGCCTTCCACATCATAGCCCCGACAATTCCGGGATTTGGCCTGTCACCGGCCCCGACGACGCCCGGATGGAATATGGCCAGGGTCGCCGGCGGCGTATTGGCCTTGGTTTCGGCGCTTGGCTACGAGCGTTTCGCCATCCACGGCACCGATATGGGCGCCGGCATAGCGGGCGAACTCGATGCTCTCTCGGCCGGTCGCGCCATTGGTGTCCATACCGGCACCGATAGCGATACCGCCGTAGCCGTCGCGTCCTTCATGAAGGACGTCACCCTGGCCCGCCCGGACCTCTCGGAGGAACAGAAGGCCATTCTGAACGAACGCTTCGCCGGAATGGCGGACAGGAACGGCTATCTCGCCATCCAATCGTCGCGGCCCAAGACGCTTGGCTATGGCCTTAACGACTCTCCCATCGGGCAATTGGCTTGGATCGCCGAGAAATTTGCCGCCTGGACCGATCCCGGCAAGGCCCTGATCGAGGACGCTGTCGATATCGACCAGTTCCTGGCGATCGCCTCGACCTATTGGTTTGGGGGCGGCGGCGCCGGTTCGGCTAACGCGATCTGGGAAAGTTTCCGGGCCATGGGCTGGGGCGCGCAGACCGCAACGCCAAAAGGTGTCATTGCCTTTCATGCCGACGATCTCACGCGCCCGCTGATCGACCCGATGCAAGCGCTGTCGCACTGGACCGAATATGCAGATGGTGGCCATTTCCCGGCAATGGAGCATCCCGATCGGCTGGTTGGTGACCTGCGCTTGTTTTTCGGCACGCTTCGCGCCTAATTCGGCTTGCGTCACCGGGACCCCAAACCATGACCATGGACCTTGCCCTTATCCGCTGCCACACCCAGCGCCTCGCCGGAGCGCCCTTTGCTTCCGTACTCGAGGCGGTTCAATGGTTCGGTGCCGTCCAGGCGCAGGATTTTGGTGGTGCACTCTGGGCTATCGGGCAGAGGTCCGCGGACCTGACCGCTAGCCAGGTCCACCAGGCCGTGGCCGACCGGCAGATCGTGCGGACCTGGCCCTTGCGCGGGACGATCCACTTCGTCCCGGCGGCGGATGTGCGCTGGATGCTGGCGCTGACGGGCGCTCGCCAGAACGAGCGCTCCTGGTCGGTCTTGCGCAGCATGGGGCTCGATTTGGCGATCCTGGAGGCCGGTCGCAAAGTGCTTGAAACGGCCCTGCGCGACCATGCACTGACCCGGCCCGAAATCTACGCCCACTTCGAAAGCCAGGGGATTGTCACCGAAAAAGGCGCCGGCCTGCACATTCTTGGCTATTGGGCGCAGGCGGGGTTGATCTGCTTCGGACCGCATCGGGGCAAGCAGCCGACCTTTGTGCTGCTCGATGATTGGCTTGCCGGTGTCGATAGCCGGTCTCTTGATCGTGAAGGCTCGCTGAAAATGCTGGCCCTGCGCTATTTCCAGAGCCACGGGCCGGCGACTGATCGGGATTTTGCCTGGTGGTCCGGCCTAACCCTGACAATGGCGCGCGAGGCGATGGCGTTGGTGGGCGAACGACTTCGGAAAAGTGTCTCGGGCGACATGACCCTGTGGTCGCTGGACATGGCGCCGCCAGACCGGCCTGCTCCAAATGGCCTGCTGCACCTGCTTTCGCCCTTCGACGAACTGCTGGTCGCCTATAAGGACCGTGCCGCCTATGATCGCGTTCCTGGCGCGCCGGACGAGGCGATCACCTTCTTCAGACCAAGCGTCCTCCTCAATGGCCGTCTCGTCGGCTCCTGGCAAAAGACGCTGGGTACAAAATCGGGGCGGGTCGATCTGCACTTTGTTGGCGATCCTGAGGTGGTCGCGTCTGAACTGGTCCAGGCGCAATTGGCGCGCCTCTCGCATTTCTGGGAACAACCGATCGGTCAGAACCAATAGGCATAACCGACGTCAGCCCGGCCCCGCGCGGCTCAGATTTTGTGTACCGGGTCCAGGTTGGACGGGAGATGACCCATGATCTTCTTGATAGATTTGATCATGTGCGGCTGATCGGTATAGCCCAGCTCAACGGCCACCGCCGCCGCGCTCGCACCCGCCTTTAGCAGGCGCACCGCTTCCTGCGCCCGGCGGATGAGCTCGAAATCCTTCTGGGTGATCCCGGTCGTCTTCTTGAAATGCTGTTGCACCGTCCGCCTGGAGGCCGCCCTCGGATTTTCGCTGAAAGCCCGCGCGACCACGTCATTGGACTGCAATAGGCCGGCAGCGATCATCTGGTCGACAAGCTGCTCTGCCTCGAGAAATGTTGGGAGCGGCAGTTCGACGCCATCGAGCGTGAAATGGTCCCCTTCTACGGGTAGGAATCGCACCGTCGCGCCGGTCAGAACCTGCTTTTCGTGCACCAGAAATACATGGGCGGCAAAGGAGATAACGATGGCATGCGACCCGCCCCGATAGGGGACGTCGACTGGTTCTGTCGATTGCCCGGTAAGCCACAGGCTTGGCTGTCCGTCCGGACCGTAGCTCAGGATCAGGTCCCAGGATCCATCCGGTGTGGCTCGATAGATCCCATCTTCGAGCGATACGGTTTGCCAGACCGTGTCGATCCAGGGATGGGACGACGCGCGGCGGGTGTGCTTCTGGACCATGGCAGAGGTAATCCCGTCGCCGAAGAGCTTGTGGACGAAGGAAAGTAATCGAAGGCAGGTGACAATTCCAGCCCGCCGGATCGACCCTGGTCAGTCAGACCAGCGCGCCAGCCGGATTTCGAGCAGGCGCAAAAGTTCGGTGACCACCACGCCAATCAGGGACAGGGTCAGCACGACGACAAAATATTCGGCCATGCGGAATGTATTGCCGTAAAGCGCCAGAAGTCCGCCAAGCCCGGTCACGGCGGTATAAAGCTCGGCCACCACGGTATTGATGAGGCCAATGGTGGCGCCGATGCGCAGACCGGTCAGAATATAGGGCAAGGCCCCCGGCAACACGATTGCCGCAAAGATACGCCATCGGCCGGCCCCCACGCTGCGCGCCATTTCGACCAGGTCCGGATCGGCCTGACGCACCCCCGCATAGGTGTTGATGACGATTGGCATCACGGCACCGAGAAACACCACGAACAGCTTGGCTTCGATGCCAAGGCCGAGAAACAGAATGATCAGTGGAATGAAGGCCACGCGAGGCGTCGCGGCCAGGGCATAGACATAGACTTCCAGTGTCCGGCCCAAAAGGCCGAAGGCGCCCATCACGATCCCAAGCGGCAGTGCCACGACGATGGCCAGGCCAAAGCCGCCGAGATAGGTGCCCAGACTTATCGCTATCGCCATGGGCAGACGGCCCTGCTGCCATAGGCGCATGGCGGCCGCCAGGGTGTCGAGCGGCGAGGGGATGATATTGCGGCTGACATGTGTCGAGGCAAGTGTCCAACCGAGCACTAGCAAGACAAGGACGCCCAGTCGCGCAATGGTGACAAGCGTCAACGATCGCAGGCCTTTGGGCGTAGACCTATCCAACAGCCCGGTCCCTTGCGGGCATGCGAGCGCAGAGAAGGGCGCTTTCAAGACTCGGACGGATGATCGGCAATTGGTTAAACTCTATGATGCGTCGCCGCAGAAATTGCGTGAGCTTGTCCTCTTGGTCCAGAGCCCAGGGAAATTTTCTTCGGCATGTCGGCAGCAAAGCGCGCCTGTCGCGGATACCGGCGCTCATTCCTGCGCAAAACGCCTCTGTGAATTGAGAATGTGATCACGCATGGCCATCGCGGCGGCATCGGGATCAGCGGCGGCAAGGGCCGCCGCTATTCGGCGATGCTCCACAATAGCGTCCGAGATCGCCGTCAGCGGTTGGGACATGCGGAACAGGTGGACATGCACATGCAGGGCCGAAAGCGCCTCGGCGATAACCTTATTGCCGCTGGCGGCCGCAATGCTACCGTGAAATTCCTCGTCCAGACGGGAAAAGCGGGTGTAATCCTCGGGGGTTCGAAAGGCGGCACCAGTATCCATGTTCTGCCAAAGTGCGGACAGCTCCGCCCGCTCCTTCTCGCCGATATTCCTGGCCGCCAAAGCCGCCAGATGAGGCTCGGTCAATAGGCGCATCTCGTAGATCTGATCCAGGCGGCCGTGCTCCAGGCGCTCGGCCACGCGATACCCCACCAGATGCACCTTGACCACAAGACCCTGCGCCTCCAGCCGTGCTAGCGCCTCGCGAATGGGGGTCTGGGACACATTGAGCGTCCGAGCCAGCGCGTCGACCGACAGTTTGGTGCCCGGGGCGATGCCATGCGTCATCATCTGGTCGAAGAGCCGGGCGTAGACCTCCTCGGTCAACGCGACAGGCCGCCTGATATCGGTCAGCGAATTCATCTGCGTTCCCAAACTTGACATGAGCGACAAGCTACCACCACTATGCACTGCGAACAATCAAATATCCTATAGGATTTACTGTGCCCCTTATCGATGCGCAGACCTTGCGCCGACTCTCGACGCAAATTCTGATCCATGCCGGGGTTCCCGAGCCCAGTGCGGCTTCGCAGACGGATCTGCTTCTAGAGGCCGAATTGCGTGGTGTGCCGTCCCACGGACTGCTGCGTCTGCGCCGCGTCGTCGAGCGCATTGGAAACGGCGTTGCCAATCCCGCGAGTGTCGGGCGGCATTATTGGCGCCGCGAGGCTTTTCTTGAGGTCGACGGAGAGATGGGGCTTGGGCCGGTTGTCGCCCTGGCCGCGCTCGATCAGATTGCGATCCGCGCCCGGCAAACGGGAATTGCCGTGGCCGCCATTCACAATTCGAACCATATCGGCATGCTCGGTTATTATGCCGAACGCATCGCCCAGGCCGGGCAAACCATATTGGCCTTCTCCACCAGCGAGGCCCTGGTGCATCCCTGGGGCGGTCGCAAGGCTATGCTTGGCACAAATCCCATAGCGATAGGGGTTCCCACCCAGGGCGAACCCTTCGTCATGGATACGGCCACCAGCATTGTATCGATGGGCGAGGTCCATGATTATGCCAGCCGCGGCGAGCCTCTGCCGGAGGGATGGGCTCTTGATGCGCAAGGAAATCCCACCACCGATGCCGCCGCGGCAAAGGCCGGGGCGCTGGCACCTTTTGGTGGCGCCAAGGGCTATGCGCTGGGGCTGGCATTCGGGCTCCTTGCATCCAGTCTTGCCGGCGCGGCGCTCGGCCGGGACGTGCACGGAACACTGGATTCGCACTCCATCTGCAATAAGGGCGATCTGTTCATCGTCATCGATGGCCCGAACGCCTTGCTTGATGATTATCTGGATATGCTGCGCCAGGCCGAGCCTGCCGAAGGCGTCGAAAAAGTGCTCATTCCCGGTGAGCGCGGACGGGCCTGCCGGGCTGAGCGTTTGCGCATTGGCGTGCCGCTGGCCGAGCCGTTGTGGAGCGACTTGCAGCGGCTGGCGGCTGAACAGGAAGGGGCCTAGGCGATGGAAACACCATTTGGCGTGGTCAGAGGGCCTAGAAACCTTGTTTTCGGTGCGGGGCAACGCGCGGCGCTGGCACAATATGCCAAGGCGTTGGGGCGCCGTGCCCTGTTCGTCACCGACGACCGCATGGCTGGGGAACCGGTCTTTGATCGAATGGTCCGCGACGTGGAAGAAGCCGGTACTTCCGTCGCCGTTTTCAGCGGCGTCCAGGCCGAACTTCCTGCCGACTGTATCGCGAAGGGCCTCGCCCAGGGCGCCGATATTGCCGCCGATGTCATCATTGGCGTAGGCGGCGGCAGTTGCCTCGATGCCGCCAAGGTCATCGCCCTGTTGCTGGCCCATGGCGGCGATATTTCTAGCTATTACGGCGAGTTCAAGGTGCCTGGCCCGATCGTGCCGCTCATCGCCGTGCCCACGACGGCCGGAACCGGCTCGGAGGTTACGCCGGTGGCGGTGGTTTCGGATCGGAGCAGGGCCGTCAAGGTCGGTATTGCCAGTCCGCACCTTATTCCGCACACCGCCATCTGCGATCCGGAATTGACCTATGGCTGCCCGCCCGGACTAACCGCCGTTTCGGGCGCCGATGCGCTTACCCATGCCATCGAGGCGTTCACCACCAAACGCCGCGAGCCGGCTGGGTCAATCGCCCACGATCACGTGTTTCTGGGCAAAAACGCGCTAAGCGACCTTTATGCGCTTGAGGCGATCCGGCTGATCGGTGGCAGTCTGGCGCCAGCAGTGCGTGATAGTAGTGACCAGAAGGCGCGGACCGACATGATGCTGGGCGCAACCCTGGCGGGACTGGCCTTCGGTACGGCTGGAACTGCTGCCGCGCATGCGGTGCAATATCCGGTCGGCGCGCTGACCCACACTGCGCATGGCCTGGGCGTGGCGGCGATGATGCCCTATGTCATGGCGTTCAATCTGCCAGCCATCACGCCCGAACTGGCCGAAATCGCCGTCGCGCTCGGCCTGGTAGTCGATGGCCTTACCCAGAGGCAACGCGCATTCGCCGCCGTCGATGGCGTGGCCGCGCTATTCGCCGATATCGGCATCCCCACAGACCTTAAGACGTTGGGTCTTGAAGAGGACAAACTTGGCTGGGTAGTGGAACAGGCGCTGGCCGCTACTAGGCTCGTCAAGAACAACGCGCGGCCGCTTGACACCCAATCCATGACCCGGCTGGTCTTGGCTGCATATCGCGGCGATCGCGACGCGCTGCAAGACGGCCAGTTGGAACGAGAGGCGAAATGAGATGACCGCTGACACCCAGATTTCCCCACACCTGAGTTTCGATCCTGCCGGCGTACCCGACCGCTTGTTCATTGGGGGCCAGTGGCGACAGGGTCGAGGCGGCGATGATATTGATGTTATTGACCCATCCACCGGCACCGTTATCACCCGGGTTGCCAATGCCAGTGTCGAGGATGCCTTGGACGCGGTGACCGCCGCTCACAATGCCTTGCCGGCATGGGCCGCCACGGCGCCGCGCCGGCGCAGCGAAATTCTGCGCCGCTGTTTCGAGCTGATGATCGAGCGCAAGCAAATGCTGGCAGAGCTTATTTCGCTTGAAAACGGCAAGGCCCTCGGCGACGCACAAGGCGAAGTAACCTATGCCGCCGAGTTCTTCCGGTGGTTTTCGGAAGAAGCGGTGCGCCTTAACGGGGATGTTTCCATCGCCCCAAGCGGCGCCAACCGCATTCTGGTCCAACACCAGCCGATCGGCGTGGCGGTACTCGTCACCCCGTGGAATTTTCCCGCCGCCATGGCAACGCGCAAAATCGCGCCGGCTCTAGCAGCCGGTTGCACCTGTGTGCTGAAACCGGCGACCGAAACCCCGTTGACCGCCTATGCACTGGCGGAAATCTATCGCGAGGCAGGCGTTCCCGACGGCGTGGTCAACGTCATCACCACAGCGCAGGCGGGCGCCACGGTGAGCGCCATGCTGCACGATCCGCGTGTGCGCAAGCTGTCCTTCACCGGGTCTACCGAAGTAGGGCGCCGCCTGCTGCGCGAGGCATCCGATACGGTCATTTCCTGCTCGATGGAACTGGGCGGCAATGCGCCTTTCATCGTATTTGACGATGCCGACCTCGACGCAGCGCTGGATGGCGCCATGGTCGCCAAAATGCGTAATGGCGGTGAGGCGTGCACCGCGGCCAATCGCTTTTATGTGCAGGAGGGCATAGCTGAGGCCTTTTCCGCCGGCTTGGTTGAACGCATGAAGGCGCTAAGGGTTGGCCCCGGATATGATCCCGCGACCCAATGCGGTCCGCTGATCAACCGCGATGCGGTCACGCGTATCGATAATTGGGTTGATGAAGCGGTCCGGGCAGGCGCCAGGGTGCTGACCGGCGGCCAAACCGGCCGCAACGCTGGTTACTTTCTCTCACCCACGGTTCTTGCCGATGTTCCGGCCGAGGCAAAATTGATGCGTGAGGAGATCTTTGGCCCGGTCGCGCCCATTGCGGTGTTCAAGACCGAGGAAGAGGCTATTGCCCTGGCCAATAACACTGAATATGGCCTGATTGCCTATGTGTTCACCCGCGATCTCGCGCGGGGGCTACGGGTGTCGGAGAAGGTCGAGTCCGGCATGGTCGCCCTCAATCGTGGCCTGGCTTCCGATCCGGCGGCGCCTTTCGGCGGCACCAAGCAAAGCGGCCTGGGCCGGGAGGGCGCCCACCATGGCATTCTCGAATTCTGCGAGACTAAATATATTGCGGTGAGTTGGTAGCTGAACCGCGCCGCCATGGGCTCCGCTAAACCGGGGGATGGGGGATGCCGCGCCTGGTGACCTCGCCGAAAAAGTCGGCATAGCCGCCCTTCAGGGTGCGCTCCATGAGCCCGGACAGCTCGGATAGGGGTGCGGCAGACCAGTCGACCCGCAGGTCGACATCGGGATAGGCCTCGCGGCCATAAATCTTGAGCGCGGCCGAGTTGATGCCGCGCTTGTCCCCGCCGGCGGACTGGCCCGCGAGTAGTGCTGCGAGCAGTCTATCGGTCAACGGGGCGGGGGTGGATGCAGCCTCCAACATGGCCTGCAAGACCCTTTCACCGGCCAGGATATTGCCAGCGACGGCGACATTGTCGCCTTTGATGTGCCCGGCGTAGTCCTGACAATGCGCGCCAGTCCAGGCCGCCATTCGGCCCTGCGCATCGATGGCGATGACTTGCCGCCTTTCGCTTTCCGGATCGGCCGACAAAGCAGCTGTCATGGCCGCTTCCACCCCCATATCGTCAACCTGTTCGAGCATGTCGAAGGCCAAATAGGGATTGGTCATGGCTTGCGTGGCGATAGCGGCACTATTGCTCCGGGCGTGGGGAACAAGGGAGCCGACTGCCGGACCGGCCGTTGCGGTGGCCACACCCAGTTCTCCGGTTCGGGCATCGCGGGCAACAATCGAAAACGTCATGCCGGGAAATTCCTCCTATAAATTTATCATCATAAATTGACGGGATGGCGTATTTATGATGATAAATTGCAAATGCCTTGTCTCACGGTAAGGGCCGGGAGGCAATGGTTGAGGGAACGCAAGGAGGTTTCGATGAAATCCAAATGGTACGGCTTGGCGCCGCTACTTGCCGCCACCGCATTGGCGCTCATATCGCCGGTCGCCGCGCAAACACCGCCTAACGTTTTGGTTGTTGGTCAGATTGCCGAGCCGGCATCGTTGGACCCGCACGTATCTACCGCCGCCAATGATTTCCGCATTGCGGTGAACCTGTATGACGGTCTGGTGCGCAACAAGTCCGGCACGCTCGAAATCGAACCGGCGCTGGCAACCGACTGGACCATCTCCGACGATGGGCTGGAATATACCTTCAACCTGCGCGAAGGCGTCAGCTTTCACGACGGCACGCCGTTCAATGCCGAAGCGGTCAAGTTCAATTTCGACCGCATGCTGGATGAAACCCATCCCTTCGCCGATACGGGCCCATTCCCGCTATCCTTCTTTTTCTCCTCGGTCGACAAGGTCGAGGTGATCGACGACCTGACAGTCAAGTTCACGCTCAGCGAGCCCTATGCGCCCTTCATGTCCAACCTTGCCTCGCCAACCGGCCTGATCGTATCGCCGGCGGCGGTCGAGCAATTCGGTGCCGATTATGGCCGCAATCCGGTCGGTACGGGCCCGTTCAAATTCGAGGAATGGCAGTCCAATACAAGCGTGGTCGCCTCGCGCAACCAGGACTACTGGGGTGGCGCTCCGGCTCTGGAAGCCGCCATTTTCCGCCCGATCACCGATGCCAATACCCGCGTGGCCGAAATGCTTTCGGGCGGTATCGATGTACTGCTCGAAACGCCGCCGGATAATGTCGCCCAGTTCCGCGATGACGCCAATTATCAAGTGGTCGAGGCCGTCGGGCCGCATGTCTGGTACGTCATGCTCAATGCCAAGGAAGGTCCCTTCGCTGACGTGCGTGTCCGTCAGGCGGTGAACTACGCGGTCAACAAGGAGAGCCTTGTCAACGACGTGCTGCAAGGCACCGCCGAGGTTTCGGCCGGCCCCATCCCGCCGGCCTTCAACTGGGCCTACAATGAGGAGATCGACCCCTATCCCTACGATCCCGAAATGGCCAAGCAATTGCTCGCCGAAGCCGGCGCGGAAGGCGCTTCGCTGACCTTCCTCGTCACCGAAGGCGGTTCGGGCATGCTCGATCCGGTGCCCATGGGCACGGCCATCCAGGCCGATCTGGCCGCCGTCGGGCTCGACGTCGAAATCCAGACCTATGAGTGGAACACCTTCCTCTCCGAAGTGAACCCGGGCCTAGAAGGCAAGGCTGACATGGCCGAAATGGCCTGGATGACCTCCGATCCCGATACGCTGCCTTTCCTCACCTTGCGTACCGCCGCGTGGCCCGAAGAAGGTGGCTTCAACTCGTCCTATTATTCCAACCCGGAAGTGGACGAACTGCTCGACGCTGCCCGCGTTTCGACCGATCAGGAGGAACGCGCCGCGCTCTATAAAAAGGTGCAAGAAATTGCCCATGAAGATGCCGCATGGCTCTTCGTGGCCAATTGGAAGCAGAATGCCGTGGTTACCAGCGCCGTGGAGAACTTCGAGCTGCAGCCCGATTTCGGTCTGGTCCTTCGGGACGTGAGCAAGCCCTAGGGCTGTTGCCGGGTGGGGGCATAGCCTCCATCCGGCCCTTTGGCCACGCTGGTCGGCGAGGGGATGCCGCCACGCCCCGGGATTAGAGGAGGATCAGACATGACCACCTATATCGGCAAACGGCTTCTGGCCGCGATCCCCGTGATTCTGGGCCTCTCGATCATAGTGTTCCTGGTGATGAAGCTCATCCCCGGCGACCCGGCACAGGCGCTCCTGGGCTCCTATGCCACGCCCGAAAATGTTGAACGCATCAATCGCGCCCTGGGTCTGGACCGCTCCTGGCCCGAGCAATATGTCATCTGGATCGGCAATCTGCTGCAGGGCGATTTCGGCCGCTCCTATATTCTCAACCGCCCCGTCCTCGATGAGGTGTTGGAGCGCTTTGGAGCCACGCTCATTCTGGCCGGCTCCTCGCTGATTATCTGTTCGGTGCTCGGTATTCTCGCCGGCATTGTCTCGGCCGTTCGCCAATTCGGCTGGACTGACCGCATCGTCACCTTTTTTGTGCTGATCGGCATTTCCATGCCGGCCTTTTTCCTTGGCCTCGTGCTGATCCTGCTCTTTGCGGTGCAATGGCGCCTATTGCCCGCCTCGGGCATGTATGCCGTCTATGGCGGCGGCGACCTGCCCGATCTGCTGCGCCATCTGATCCTGCCAGCCGGCACCCTTGCCATTGTCGCCACTGGTGTTGTCGCGCGCCTCACTCGCGCTGCCATGCTCGAAGTCCTGCGCCAGGATTTCGTCCGCACAGCCCGTGCCAAGGGCCTGAGTGAGAATGCGGTGATCTATCGCCACGCCTTCCGCGCGGCCCTGGTCTCGATCATTCCCGTGATCGGCATCCAGGCCGGCTTTGTGCTCGGCGGCGCCGTCTATATCGAAACCGTGTTTCAGTGGCCTGGCCTGGGGCAGATGCTGGTCAAGGCCGTGTCCACCCGCGACCTGCTGCTGGTCCAGGGCGGCGTTCTGGTCGCCGCCACCGTCTATGTCCTCGTCAACCTTCTGGCCGATGTCGCACAGGCCATGCTCGATCCGAGGCTTAAAGCATGACCGACATGACCCTGACTGCCTCCGAGCCCCGCAAGCGCCGTACCAATTGGCAATTGCTCATGGCCAATCGGCTTGCTGCCGCGGGTCTCTTCATTTTCGGCTTTATCGTGGTGCTGGCCGTGCTCGCCCCAATCCTGCCGCTGCCCAATCCCGACATTACCGACCAGCCCAACCGGCTCCTGCCACCCTTGAGTGACGGGCATCTGCTAGGCACCGACCATCTGGGCCGGGACATTCTTTCGCGGCTCATCTGGGGCACCCAGGTCTCGCTGCTGGTCGGCGTCAGCGCCACGGCCCTGGCGGCGATTTTCGGCTCGCTGATCGGCCTCGTCGCCGGCTATTCGCGCGGCGCCACCGACAGCGTGCTCATGCGCTTTGTCGATATGCTCATGGCTTTTCCCTATATCCTGCTCGCCATAGCCATCGTGGCGGCCTTGGGACCGGGGCTGCTCAACGCGCTTTATGCCATCTCCATCGTCAATATCCCCTTCTTTGCACGCAACATCCGCGGCGTCACGGTCTCGATCCGCAATCGCGAATTTGTCGATGCGGCTCGCCTGTCCGGCAAGAGCCATCCGGCGATCCTGTTCACCGAAGTGTTGCCCAATGTGCTGCCCGTCATCGTCATTACCATGTCCACTACCGTGGGCTGGATGATCCTTGAAACTGCGGGCCTCAGCTTCCTTGGCCTTGGCGCACAGCCGCCCACTTCCGATCTTGGTTCCATGCTCGGCCAGGCCCGCGCGCAACTCTTCACCGCACCTCATGCCTCGATCATTCCCGGCATCATGATCTTCGTGCTGGTCATGAGCATCAATTTGCTCGGCGACGGCATCCGTGACGTGCTCGACCCGCGTTTGCGCTCAGGCGCGTTGGATCGGCCAATGCCGGTGACCAGGATCGACCGCAAGGCCAAACCCGCAGCAACGCTCGAAGACGCGCCGGCCCTGGTCGTCGACAATCTTTCCACCGGCTTTGATGACGGCGCCAGCATTGCAGCGGCCGTCAAAAATATCAGCTTCCGTCTCGGCAAGGGCGAGTGCCTTGGCCTGATTGGCGAGAGCGGTTCGGGCAAATCCGTCACGGCCCTTTCGCTCATGGGCCTGGTGGCCTCGCCGCCTGGCGTCATCACCGGGGGCGGTGTCTATGTGGAGGGCAGGGACGTGCTCGCCCTGCGCGAGCAGGAATTGATCGGTTTGCGTGGCGGCCGGGTAGCCTATGTGTTCCAGGATCCGCTGACCACGCTCCATCCGCTGTTTCGGGTCGGCGAGCAGATTGCCGAGGCCATTCTGGTGCATGAAAGCGTCGGCAAGGCCAGAGCCTATCGCCGCGCCATCGAGCTGATGGAAACCGTGGGCATTCGTGACGCCCGGAGTCGTGCCGATGCCTATCCGCATGAACTCTCCGGCGGCCAGCGACAACGCATCGGCATCGCCATGGCGCTGGCTAATGATCCCGACATCATCATCGCCGATGAACCCACCACCGCGTTGGATGTTACCGTCCAGGCCCGCATTCTCGAACTGCTGCAGGATCTGCGCCGTGAACGCGGCCTGGCGCTCCTGCTCATCACCCACGATTTTGGCGTCGTTGCCCAGGTCTGCGACCGGGTGGCCGTCATGAAAAATGGGGAAATCGTCGAGCAGGGCGATACCGGCGCCGTGCTGCGCGATCCACAGCATGATTATACCAAGCGCCTGATTGCCTGCGTGCCGGAACTGGGCGAAGGCCAGGCCTTCCTCGAGCGCGTGCGCCCCCTGTTTTCGGAGGCCAAGTCATGAGTGAAAACGCCGTTCAAATCCGCGATCTGGTCAAGACATTCGGTGGGGGCCGCAATCTCTTCGGCCGCAAGGCCAGCGAAGTTCACGCGGTCAGGAATATCTCACTCGATCTCAAGCGCGGGGAAACACTCGGCATCGTGGGCGAAAGCGGCTCGGGGAAATCGACCCTGGCCCGCATGCTCGTGGGTCTCGAAAGACCCACGTCAGGCGCCATGGCCATTGATGGTAAGCCATGGGAGGAATTGGCATCGGCCGGGTCCAGGGCTTTTGGGCGCACCATCCAATATGTCTTCCAGGACCCGGTTGCTTCGCTCAATCCGCGCAAGACCATCGGTGACATTCTGGACGTGCCCCTGAACCTTCTTTGCGGCTATGACAGCGACAAGCGCAAGCGCCGCAAGAAGGATCTGATCGACGCCGTGCAGATGCCGCTCGATACGCTCGAGCGCTTTCCGCACGAATTTTCCGGCGGTCAGGCACAGCGCATCGCCATTGCTCGAGCCATGGCGGCCGAAGCGCGCATTCTCGTGCTGGACGAACCGGTGAGCGCCCTCGACGTTTCGGTGCAGGCTCAAGTCCTGCTGCTCCTGCGGCAATTGCGCGACGATCTGGACCTCTCTTATCTCTTCATCAGTCACGATCTGGCCGTGGTCGAATCCATTTCCGATCGTGTCGCCGTGATGTATCTGGGAGAAGTGGTGGAGGTTGGCCCTGCTGCGCAGCTCTTTGCCGCGCCGCAACATGACTATACTCGGGCGCTGATTGCCAGTGCGCCTCGCCTGACTACATCGGATGCCGCATGAACGAGATAGACCCAAGCATGGACGAGCGTCCCCGCCGCAAGCGGACCGACGAGATCGTTGATGCCATCAAGCGGATGATCGTGGAACATGGACTGGCACCGGGCGACCGGCTGCCGCAGGAACGCGAGCTGATCAGCCAGTTTGCCGCCAGCAAGGGTACGGTGCGCGAGGCACTCAAGGCACTAGAGGTTCAAGGCCTGATCTCGGTGCGCACGGGGCCCGGCGGCGGAGCCTTTATCGAGCGTATGTCCGAGGGCAGGGCCATGAGCCTTTTGTCCAATTTCCTCTTCGCCAAGAACCTCTCGATCGCCAATATTTACGAGATGCGCAAAGCGCTCGAGCCTCTGGTGGCCGCCAGTGCCACTCCGCATATCGACGAGGCCGGCCTTAACCGTCTCGAGGCTATTATCTCGGTTTATGACCACGAACCAGCCGACGCCACCGAACGCTGGAACCAGCGCATGGCCGAGCTCGATTTCCATGGCGTGGTCGCCGAATATTCCGACAATCCTATCCTGGCCTTTATCTGCCGTTTCCTGCAGCGCCTGCTCAAGGACCTAGCCATCGCTCAGGACATTTATGTGCAGCCGGAGCCGGTCCTGCGCCAGTCCGGCATCGAGCATCAGCGCGATCTTATCGCGGCCATGCGCCGCCGTGACGCCGCGGCGGCGTCCGCCATCCTCGCCGACCATATGGCCGAAGCTGAAAAACATATGCTGGGCCTACAGGCCAAACTGATCGACCGGTTCCTGAGCGAAGAGGCCGCGCCGCCCCGCTCAAGAAAACGCCGAACGCCGTGATCCGGGGCAGCAGCGGCCGTTAGCCTTGCGGCCTATACCTCGTGCAACCAGACCTGCATGGGGCCTGCCTCCCGGTTGGCCCACAAATAATAGGGGACGGCGGTGAGCGTGGCTGCGGAGGCCGCAGGCGGGCTCGTTCGATAAAGGTCCAGTCCCCAATCGTCATTGCCGATTGTTTTTGCCGGCGCCTTGAGGGCGACGATCCCGTCGAACAGATCGGCCCGGTTCTCCTCGGTGATTGCGACCTCGCGCGAGAGCATGAGATCGGGCACCGGTATTTCATTATCGGCCTGCTCGGCGCAATAGACCAAAGGTCCGCGTGCCAGGGCGACGCGGTGGCGGTCCATCTTCACCTTGGGATTGGCATAGATGCGGCGCGGGGCCATGGGCAGATCAAGCTCCACCGCATCGCCGTCGATCCAGTCGCGTTCGATAACGAGATAGCCATCCGACAGTTGGCCGGGCACATCGACCGGGTTGCCGTTTACCGTTGCAACGGCATGGCGGGCCCAGGCCGGAATACGCAGCTTGAGCGCAAAAGGGCCGTGCCCGTCAGGATGCACACTGACCTTGATTTTGCCCGACCAGGGATAGTTCGACTCTTCGACAATGCGAACGCGGCGGCCCTCCAGCTCCAGCTCGGCGCTGTTGCCGCCATAAAGGTTGATAGCGATGGCGCCGGGCCCGACGGAATAGAAGTAGCCGCCGACCGAGGCAACCAGGCGAGAGACATTCATGGTGCAGCAGGGGCAGGGGTGCCACGGCCAGCGGCGATGGCTGCCGTCGCTGTCGAGCTTGTTCTCGTAGAAATAGAGTTCGCCATCGCGGGAGAGGCCCGAGAGGACGCCATTATAGAGCGCCAGCTCCATCAGTTCGGCATATTGCCCGTCGAGTTCGAGGTTGAGCATGCGCTGGGCCCAGAACACGAAAGCGATCGAGGCGCAGGTTTCGCAATAGGCCGTGTCATTGGGCAGGTCGTAATCGGTGGTGAAGCCCTCATTGGAGGCTGACGGACCAAAGCCTCCGGTGACGTACATGCGCGTGGTGGTCACGTCCTTCCAAAGCACTTCGCAGGCGTGGCGCAGGCTGTCATCGTCAAGTTCCGCCGCCAGGTCCGCCATGGCGGTATACATGTACATGGCGCGAACGGCGTGGCCGACCACCTTGTCCTGTTCGCGCACGGGCTTATGGGCCTGCCCGTATTCGTAGTTGCCGGTATTGTAGAAATGGTACTTCTTGGGGTCATCGCCACGGGCGATTGCTTCTTCATCAAAGTAATGCGGTTGGCGCCCCCGCTCATCGATGAAATAGGCAGCCAAGTCGAGTTGTTTGCGGTCCCCTGTCAACTGGTAAAGTCGGATCAGAGCAATCTCGATCTCCTGGTGGCCGGGATAGCCGCGCTTCTGACCCGGTCCGGTGCCGAATGTGGTGCGGATATGCTCGAGACTGCGCTCCATCACGTCGAGGAATTTGCGCTTGCCCGTGGCTTGGTAATAGGCGATCGCGCCTTCGAGCAAGTGGCCGATATTATAGAGCTCATGCCGGTCGCGCAGATTGGTCCAGCGGTTCTCGATCTCATGCCCTTGATACCAGAGATTGAGATAGCCATCGGGCATTTGCGCCGCTTCGAGCTTGTCCACGATCTCGTCGACCTGGCGTTCGATTTCTGCATCGCGACGGTGGCGCAAGGCATAGCCGGCGGCCTCGATCCATTTGCCGATATCGGAATCCCAGAAGAACTGGGTCGTGAAGCCACCGGCATTGCGGGGTATCCGCAGAGGCGGCGGCGGGTCTTTCAACTCAAGCGACTCGAGGATCCCGCTTTCATCGAGCTTTTTATATTGGCTCGGCACGGTCCGGGTGAGAACGGTTTCGAGCCGTTCGGCCCAAAAAGCGCCGGTAAGGCTTACTCGGGTAAAATCGACAGGGGAATAGCGGCGCATTCTTGGTTCTCCTCCGGCCTTGATCGGCCATGCTTATGGGGTGGAAATGGTGCTGGCACGCGGGACGAGCGTGCAGGGTAGGCGGGAAATACCGGCATGCTCTTCGCCCTGGATCATGCGGATCAGTCGATGCCCGGCCTCCTCGCCGAGCAGCTTGAGGTTCATGTCGACGCTGGAGAGGGGTGGACGCGCCGCGTCGGTCATCACCGTCCAATTGTCGAAACCGACAACGGCAATATCGTTCGGCACAGCGACGCTCTGTTCGACAAGGGCCTCGACAATGCCGCGGGCGATCTGGTCATTGCCAGCGAAGATCGCGTCCGGCCGATCCGGCAGCGCGAGCAATTGCGCTGCCGCCTGACGACCCCAGGCCTCGGACCAGTCGCCATGCAAGATCAGGTCGGGATCGATCCGGGCCAAGCTTTTTTCATAGCCCAATCGCCGAAGACGCACCGCCTCGAAATCTTCGGGGCCGGTCACATGCGCAATCCGCTTGCGGCCCAGGGCCAGCAGATGGTCCGTGGCCAGGCGCGCGCCCCCTTCGTCGTCGGGCAACAGGCAGACGGCGCCCGGCTCGTCGCTTTGCGAAAACACATAGATCTTGGGCAGATTGCCCAATGCCAATCCCGGAACAGGGCGCCGGTCGGCGCGGCGGCCGGTAAAGACAAGGCCGTCTACCCGCTTTCCCAGAAGCTGGTCGATATGTCGCTTCTCCCGCTCCGGGTCATCGGTGGCATTGCACATGAACAGCGCAATGCCTGCTTCATGCAGCACGGTTTCCAATCCCTCCATGATCGGCATGGTGAAACGGCCAAAGCTGTCATTGGAGATCAGGCCGACGGTAAAACTCTGGCCCCGATGCAGGGCCTGGGCGAGGTCGTTGGGACGGAAACCCAGTTCATCTGCGGCAGCCAGGACCCGGTCCCGGGTCTCCTGGCGCAATGTGCCGGACTTGTTCAACGCCTTCGACGCCGTGCCCAGACTGACCCCGGCATGGCGTGCAACATCGCGCAGCGTGTGGCGATTCGGAGATTTTTCCTCGGACATACAATTCTCGACGCGTGCGGAAAACCGCCTCAAACTCGTTCGGAAAAGCTTTTCCGAGTCACGCCAACATCGCTTCAGGCGAGCAATGAGTCAATCCGATAGTGTCGAGCCGCTCTTAATCAGCGCGTCGCCAAGGGCATATCGCTGTCGCCCTCGACCAGTTCGAGCGGCACGATTTTGCGCACCACTCCAAGCGGATAATGCTCTGCATAAGCCGGCATGGTCGCCAGCAACGCCTCGGCCAGAGTAATCCCAAGATCGCGCAGGGACAGACGGAAACTGGTAAGCTTGGGTACCAGGAAGTGTGCTTGCGGGCTGTCCCGGCTGATGACGGCGAATTTCTCACCTGGCGTCAGTCCGACCTGGTTGAGTCCATTGTAAAAGCCTAGAATCATCAATTCGTTGGTCAGGATGAAGCTGGTGGGCTGCTTGGCCGGCGGCATGGCGGCAATGGCATGTGCAATGTCATGGCCGCCACGTTCATTGGGATGGGCGCGGAAGATCAGATCGGGATCGAAGGCGATTCCGTGCCGGTCCAGGGCCTGCCTGTAAGCGTCGATGAAAACATAACCCAGATTGGTGTCGTCCAACGGTGCGAAAATGCCAATGCGGCGATGGCCCCTGGCAACCAGCCGGGCGACGCCGACCTGCGCCATGCCCTCGAAATCCAGGTCGAGCCAGGGATGACCGGCATCGGTTTCCGACCGGCCAAGAGCAATGAAAGGGATCTTGCGTTCCGCAAGAAAGTCGATGCGGTGATCTTCTCGCTTGGTTGCCGAAATGATCAGCGCATCGGCGAAACCTCGCGCCACGACGCGCTGCATATAGGCATCGGGATCTTCCTCTGACGAGCAGAGCAGGGCCACGAGATCCAGTTGGTGGCGGGCAAAGACGGTCTGCACACCATCGAACACGCTCATAAAAAACACATCGCCTTCACCGGTGATTTCCGAGCCGGTCTGCATCATGAAGCCGACGACCCCCGTGGACCCCTTGCGCAGCGCCCGTCCGGCCTGGTTGGGCACATAACCCATGGCCGAAGCAGCCTCCAATACGCGCTGCCGCGTCTGGTAATTAACATCCGGCTTGCCATTGAGGGCGCGCGACACCGTGCCGATGGACAGATTGAGATGTTGCGCCAACGCTTTGATGCCGGTCATGTTTTACAGTCTTTCCCCACAGGCCGAGCGGCTTCCGAAAACGTTTATGGAATCCTGTTGACAGCCAAAACACGTCAACGATATCGTCGTAAACGTTTACGGGACTTTCTGCCCCCAGGCCACACAAGATGGCAAGGGGCCATCAAAGTCCAGTGGGAGGTCATCTTGGTATTCACCGCTGTGCTCGCCGGTTGCGGCGGCATGTCCAAAGGCTGGCTGTCGGCCATATCCGACCATCCCTTGCTCAAAGGCAGGGTGAAAATCGTCGGACTGGTGGATCTGGATCCGGCGACGGCCGCCGCGCGGGCTGATGAGTTCGGGCTGGCAGATGCCGTTATCGGGGCCGATCTGGATGCCGTTCTATCCGAGATCGAACCCCAACTCCTATTCGATGTGGTGGTGCCCTCGGCGCGTGCGGGGCTGGTTGAAACGGGCTTACGCCACGGTTGCCATGTGCTGACCGAAAAGCCGATGGCAACCTCCTTGCAGGAGGCCAAGGCGATGATCGCTCAGGCGCAGGCCGCCGGGCGCGTGCACGCTGTCGTCCAGAACCGGCGCTTCATCTCCGGCGTACGCCGCATCCGCCACCTAATCGAAAGCGGGGCGCTGGGCGAGATCACCAGCCTCAACTGCGATTTTTTCATTGGCGCGCATTTCGGTGGGTTCCGCGAGGAGATGGACAATGTTCTTCTGCTCGATATGGCCATTCATACGCTCGATGCCGCGCGTTTCATGGCGGGCAGGGCTCCCAAGGCAGTCTATTGCCTCGAAACCAATCCGCGCGGCTCATGGTATCGCCATGGCGCGGCAGCCAATGCCATCTTCGAGTTCGAGGACGACCTAGTCTTCAACTATCGCGGCTCCTGGTGCGCGGAAGGGGCCAATACCAGTTGGGAAAGCGCCTGGCGCATCATCGGCACCAAAGGCACGCTGCTATGGGACGGTCATGAGCGCTTCGAGGCTCATGTGGTTGCTGGAGACACAGGTTTCCTTCGTGATCTCAAGGATATCGAGGTTCCGCCACCAGCCGACGAAGACCAGACACACGGCCACGCCAGCGTCATTGCCGATTTTCTGGCCGCCATCGAAACCGGCCGGACGCCTGAAACGGCCGGCAGCGACAACATCAAAAGCCTGGCCATGGTTCTCGCCGCGATTGAGAGCGCGCGAACCAGGCAGCGCGTTTCCATTGCAGTTTGAGGACTTTTTTGAATGGGCGACCCCGCAAAATCCATCCGTATCGGCACTATGGTTTCGGCTACGGCCGGAAAAGCAGCGGAGCGCATCGCCGAGATCGCCGATCTGGGCTTTGAAAGCTTTGAGCCTTTCTTCTGGCAGACCACCAGCGGTCAGGACATTGCCGAACTCGGCAAGCGCTGCAAGGACGCTATCGGCGATCGCGATATCACCATTTCCACCATCGGCATGTTTGGAAATCCGCTCGAGGACCAGGAACTGGACCGCCAGACCCTGCAGGGTTGGAAAGACTGCATCGACAATGCCCACCATTTCGGCGCCACCTGCGTGGCTGGCTTTACCGGACGTGTCCGTGGCAAGCCGCTGACCGACAGTTTGCCCAAATACAAGGAAGTCTGGTCTGAACTGGCTAGGCGTGCGGCCGACAAAGGCGTTCGCATTGCTTTCGAAAACTGTGCCATGGATGGCAACTGGCAGACCGGCGATTGGAACATTGCCCATAATCCAGACGCCTGGGAGCTGATGTTCAACGAGACGCCGGACGATAATATCGGCCTCGAATGGGAGCCTTGCCATCAGATGGTCTATCTGATTGACCCGCTCCCCCAGATCCGCAAATGGGCCCCCAAGATCTTCCATGTGCACGGCAAGGACGCCACGATCCGCTGGGATGTGATCCGCGAACATGGCATTTTCGGCAAGCATCCGTTTGTGTTCATGCGCACGCCGGGCTTTGGCGACAGCAATTGGACCGATGTTATTTCCGAACTGCGTCTGGTCGGTTGGTCCGGATCGATCGACATCGAAGGTTGGCACGACCCGGTTTATCGCGACGCGTTGGAAATGACCGGTCAGATCCATGCCCTCAACCATCTCAAAGCCGCGCGCGGCGGTGAGTATGTAGCTGTCGCGGGATAAGTATGACTATTGACTGGTGTTGAGAAACCGTTTTATCAAATGTGAGAAAAGGGTTTTCCTTTGAGGTACGAGGACGTGGCAAAAGCTGAGCGCATCCGCATCTACGATGTCGCCCGTGTTGCTGGCGTCAGCGTCGCTACGGCCTCAAAGGCGCTTAATGATACGGGTCGTATGACCGAGCAGACCCGGACCCGCGTCAAGCAGACGGCGGCGGCGCTGGGCTTCCGGCCCAATGCCATGGCCCGGGCACTCACCCAGCAGCGCAGCTTTGCCATCGGCCTTCTCACCAATGACACCTATGGTCGCTTCACGCTGCCGGTCATGGCGGGCATTTCCGAGGCGCTGGTCGATGAAGGCGTCTCGGTTTTCCTTTGCGGCATCGAGGATGACGCTGCGCTGGCCAAGCTACATGTCGACGCCATGCTCGACAAACAGGTCGACGGCATCATCGCCACCGGCAAACGTATTGACCGGCGCCTGCCGGTGGATCTGTCTCATCTGCCTATTCCTGTGGTCTATGCTTTTACCGAAGGGCCCGAGGATGCGGTAACCCTGGTTTCCGACGATGCGGAGGGCGCGCGGGAAGCCTGCGAGTGGCTGCTGCAGCTGGGACGAACCCACCTCGCTCACATTACCGGCCCCGAGGCATTCGCCTCTGTGACGGCCCGCGCTGCCGCCTTCCACGCCGTCGCCGGGGCCGGCCGGCCCGTTTTGCATGGTCCCTGGTCCGAGGCTTGGGGGCATGAGGCCGTCGCCAGGCTCTGGTCTTCGAACGATCTGCCCCCCGATGCCATCTTCTGCGGCAATGATCAGATCGCCCGGGGCGTCGTTGACGCGCTCCGCGAGCGCGGCATCGCCGTGCCGGGGGATGTCTCGGTAATCGGTTTCGACAATTGGGAGATCGTGGCGGCGGCAACGCGTCCGCCGCTGACCACTGTCGATATGAATCTTAAGGAACTCGGCCGCGAAGCGGGCCGCCTGATCCTGGCTCTTGCCGAAGGCAAGTCAGCCGAACCAGGCATTCGCGCGCTGCCCTGCAAGCTCGTGGTGCGTCAGTCCTGCGGCGGCGACATGTTCGCTGGTCGCGAAAAGGGAGTGGCGCTTCAGGAGAGTTGAGATGCTGCCACGGGCGTTTGCACCGCCCATGGCAGCGAGGAAGGGCCGCAAGGGAAAGAGGAAACCCGAGCGGCAAGAGCGCGGCCCGAGGGCCGCAAAGGGAGGATATAATGCAGTTTGTTAAACTCGGTCTATTCGCGAGCCTGGCGGCGAGCGCATTGGTCGCAGCCACGCCCGTTCAGGCCCAGGTGACGCTCAAGGTCTGGTCCATCGATGGCAATGACCGCCCGGGCATCGCCGATACCTTCTCCAAGGAATTCGACGAGGCCAATGACGATATCGTCGTGGAATATCGGTACATTCCATTCGACGAATTGGTGAATGAAACGCTGCGCGCCTTTGCCACTGGCAATGCGCCCGACATCGTTTCATTCGACAATCCCGACTTTGCTCTGTTCTCGTCGCGCGGTGCCATGCTCGACATTACCGACCGGGTCGCCAATTCCGAGATCATCGGCAAGGCTGAATATTTCCAGGGCCCGCTTAATTCGGTGACCTGGGATGGCAAGCTCTATGGTGTGCCGAAATATACCGACACTATCGGCATCTTCTATAACAAGGATCTCATGGCCGCCGCAGGCCTCACCGAGCCGCCGACTACCTGGGCCGAAGTGGCCGAATATGCGGAAAAGCTCACCGATCCGGCCAACAACGTCTATGGCGTTACCTTCTCGGCCCGCGCCGGCGAAGAAGGCACGTTCCAGTTCCTGCCCATCATCCAGATGTCGGGTGGCGACGCCAATAAGGTCAACACCGAGGGCGCTGCTGAAGTACTCGACCTGTGGAAGACCATTATTGACAATGGCTGGGCCTCGCGTGACGTCCTTAGCCTTGGTCAGTGGGATTCGACCGGTGTGTTCAACTCCGGCAATGCCGCGATGGCCGTTTCCGGCCCGTGGGAAATCGACCGCATGCTCGAAGACGCCGACTTCGACTGGGGCGTAGCGCTGCTGCCCACCATTACCGAAGGTGGCGAACGGTCCTCGGCGCTGGGTGGCTTTAACTGGGGCATCATGGCCAGCACTCAGCATCCGGATGAAGCTTTCCGCCTGCTCGAATATTATGTGAGCCAGGAAGATCGCCTGTTCCCTGAATTCGGCAACCTGCCGGCACGTGGCGATATCGAGCTGCCCGCCACCGGCATTGAAAAGAAAGACGCTGCGCTCAAGGTCTTCCAGGAGCAGTTGCAATATGCACAGCCGCGCGGTCCGCATCCGGAATGGCAGAAGATCTCCAAAGCCATCTATGATGCGATGCAGCAAGCCTTGACCGGTCAGATGTCTGCCATGGACGCCCTGAACCAGGCTCAGGCCACGATCGACACCATTTACTGATCCGTCCTCCCGACTGGCTGGCCGGGGCTCGCTCCGGCCAGCATTTTCCAACCCTATTGGAGAGTACGGTGTCGCGAATTCTCAATGCCCTGCGCGATGGAGTGGGATTTGATATCCTGCTGGTCGGTGCAGCCCTCATCTTCCTGCTCGCCCTGGCTGGGGCGCCGCTGCTCTATAATGTGCTGATGAGCTTCCAGCAGGTCGACATGTTCACCCTGGGTGCGCTCTTCCGGCCCTTTGTCGGCTTCGACAACTATGTCGCGGTGGTGCGGCAGCCTGAATTCTGGCTCGTTACGCGCAACACCTTCATCTTCGTCTTTGGGTCCATGGCTGGGCAATTCGTGCTTGGTTTTGCCCTGGCCCTGTTTTTTGCGCAGCGCTTTCCCGGCGCGGCAACCATTCGCGGCCTGTTTCTGGTGTCCTGGGTCATGCCCGGCCTCGTGGTCGGCGCCATCTGGAGCTGGATTTTGGCCGGTGACTTTGGCGTGCTCAACGTTATCCTTAAGACCTTCGGCATCATCGACACCAATATCTTCTGGAAGTCGGATCCGAATTTCTCCATCTGGGCGGTCGTGATCGCCAATATCTGGCTCGGCCTGGCCTTCAACATGTTGCTGTTGTCCGTCGGACTGGCTGCCATTCCGCGCGACCTTTACGAGGCCGCCGAACTCGATGGCGCCAACGCTTTCCAGCGCTTCTGGACCATTACCCTGCCCATGATGCGCTCAACCATTGGCGCTGTGCTGTCTCTGGGTCTTATCGGCACCCTGCAGCAATTCGACCTGTTTCCAGCGCTCACCGAAGGCGGGCCGGCCAATACGTCCAACGTGGCCGGGTTCTGGTCCTGGCAGCTGAGCTTCCAGCTCTACGATTTCGCCAAGGGCGCGACCGTGTCGGTCATGATGTTCCTGCTCGTTCTGTTTGCCTCGGTCGTCTATGTGCGATCGACCCGTCATGAGGTGCGCGGATGACCAAGCCCTATACTCCTTGGTTCCTGCTGGCCGTGGCGCTGGCCCTGGCGGCGGTCTACCTGTTTCCGCTCTACTGGATGTATGTCACCAGCCTCAAGGGCAGCTCGGAGATCTTCGCCAATCCACCAACCTTCTGGCCGCGTGATCCCGACACGTCCGTTTATCCCGAGGTCTGGGCGCGGCGCACCATGCCGGTCTATCTCTGGAACTCGGTTGTTATCGCCTCGGGCGTCACGGCCATCACCGTGATCCTGGGCACTGGTTGCGCCTATGTGCTGGCACGTTACCGCAATGTCTGGATCGATATCGGCCTGTTCTGCGTGCTCATGCTCCAGGTTCTGCCGGCGTCTGTGATGGTCACGCCGCTCTTTGTGGGTTTCAACCAGGTTGGCCTGCTCAGCTATCCCCGTACCGCGGTGGTGCTGGCGGCGGCGGCCAAGGCCATGCCCTTTTTCGTGGTTCTGGTGCGTGCGACGTTTATGAGCGTGCCGCGTGAACTGGAAGAGGCCGCACTTGTCGACGGCAACTCGCGCATCGGGGCCTTCTTCTCCATCGTCCTGCCGCTGGCGCGGAACGGCATTCTCGTCTGCGCCATCCTGACCTTCATGAGCGCCTTTGGCGAGTACATCTACTCCAAGTCGATCATCCAGAGTCCCAACTTGCAGCCCGCCAGCGTTGGTCTGTCTGGCTTCCTCGGTCCCAATTCCAGCGACTGGAGCGGCATCATGGCCTATTCGGCCATCTACGTGACACCGATCCTGGCCGCCTTTGTCATCCTGCAGCGCCGCATCGTATCCGGCCTAACTTCGGGAGCCCTCAAATGAGTGCCCAACCGCAGATCGAACTCGTCGCTATCGACAAACACTACGGCAATTTCCACGCCCTTAAAAATATCGACCTCGTTATCCCCAAGGGCCAGTTCGTGGCGCTGGTCGGCCCCTCGGGCTGTGGCAAGTCTACCCTCCTGCGCTCCCTGGCGGGGCTGGAAAGCATTACCGGCGGTACCATGAAGATTGCCGGTGAGGTCATGAACGGCGTACCGCCGCGCAAGCGCGACGTGGCCATGGTCTTCCAGTCCTATGCGCTCTACCCGCATATGACCGTGGAGCAGAATCTCACCTATTCCCTGCGCCTCAAGCGCGTCCCCAGGGGCGAGGCGAAAAAGGCCGCGGACGAGGTCGCCAAAACGATCGGCCTGCAGCAATTGATGCATCGCTATCCGCGCGAGCTATCAGGCGGCCAGCGCCAGCGCGTGGCCATGGGCCGGGCAATCATTCGGCACCCCAAGGCCTTTCTCTTCGACGAACCATTGTCCAACCTCGATGCCGCGCTGCGCGTCCACATGCGCAAGGAAATCCGCGCGCTGCATGATCGGCTCGGCGCGACGTCCGTCTATGTGACCCATGACCAGATCGAAGCCATGACCATGGCCGACCATGTTGTGGTCATGCGCGATGGCGTGATCGAGCAGCAGGGTAGCCCGCTCGAGCTTTACGACAGCCCCGCCACGCGCTTCGTTGGCGGCTTTATCGGCTCGCCGGCCATGAACTTCATCTCCGGAACCATCGCGGCCGACGGCCGGAGCATCCTGCTCGATATGCAGGATACCGGCGCCTTGCCAATTGGCAGGCAGTTGGAGCCGGGACGGAAGGTGATTGTGGGGCTGCGCCCAGAGCACATTGAGGTGGGCACCGGCGCGACGGGGCAGATTAGTCAGCCTGTGGCGGTGGTGGAATCGACCGGCTCGCTCACATATCTGACCACGGGCGCTACGCCGGAATTGACAGTCGTCATCACTGGCCGCAGTGACATCAAGGCCGGTGACCGGGTCGGTCTCTCCATCGCGCCCGAGCGCGTCCACCTGTTTGATGCCGAGACCGAGCGCGCTGTCTGATCTGATCGGTTTGGGGGCGCATGCCGGATTTAGCCGGCTGCGCCCAAAGCGGCCCGAACCTTATCAAGGCCCTGCGCCGTCCCCTCGGCCGGTCGATATTCAAGTCCCACAGCGCCATTATAGCCGTTTGCATAGAGCCAGGTGAGGCGCTGGCCGAGATCGATCTCACCCAGACCGGGGTCGTTGCGGCCAGGATGGTCGGCGACATGGGCGTGGACGACGCGTGAAACGCGCTGGTTCAGTACATCCTCTATGCGCTCGCCCATGACATAGGAATGATAGAGGTCATAGATGATGCCGATTTCCGGCCGCCCGACCTCGTCGACAATGTTGAGCGCCTCGCGGGTCGAAGAGAGGTAATAACCCTTGTGATCGATAAAGGTATTGAGCGGCTCGACACCCAGCCTGACCCCGCTGCCCTCCAGCACAGTCGCCGCCGCAGACAGGCAGTCCACCAGAGCCTTGTGCTGCTCCTCGCGCGTTCGGCCTTCAAGATCGTCACCCGCCTGGGCGATCAGAACCTTTGCGCCCAGCCGCTGCGCCGTCTTTACTGACGTGGCTAGGCCGGCAAGGAAGGCTGCGTGATTTGCCGGATCGGTCAGCGCAATCATTGGCTCGGCAACAAAACCACTCAGCGGCAGTCCCGTTTCCTTGAGCGCCGCTTCCACAGCGTCAATGTCCTTGTTGGACCAGAACCAGAATTCGACGGCGTCAAGACCGGCCGTCTTGGCTAGGCGAATACGGTTAGCGAAGTCGTCGCTGGCCTCGGAAAACAGCCATTCAATGCAGGCAGACAGTATCATCTCGACCCAATAGGTTCGCGTTCAACGATAATCGATCAGGACCTGCATGACCTCGGGCGAACCCTGATCGAGCAGGCTATAACCTTGCGCCGCTTCGGCAAGCGGCACGCGGTGAGTAATGAAGCCCTTGAGGTCGGGGGCCAGGGCAGAGAGATATTCCAGCGCAATTGTGCCACGTCGCTCCACAGACCAGAGTGGTCCGAGGAAAGGGTTCACCGCACCCACCTGCGATGAGATGATACGCGGCCGATTGTGGTGAAATTCGCCCGATAGACTGAGGCCTTCAAAAGTCCCGCCATACCAGGACATGGCGACCACCGTGCCGTTGAAGCCGGCAATACGGATGGCTTCATTGAGCGCAGGAGCGGCACCTGACACCTCAATCACCGTGTCCGCGCCGCGACCCTGCGTGAGGTCGCGTACCTGTTCGGCAATTTCCCCCGACGCCGGGTCGATCACCGTTGTCGCTCCGCCCGCAAGAGCGGCTTGCCGCCGTCCTGCAATGCCATCGACGGCGATGATCTGTCGGGCCCCATTGCGCCGTAGCAGCCGCGTGACCAACTGCCCTATCACACCCAATCCGCTGACCACCACGTCAGCGCCCAGCGCGATATTGGCGTCTAGCAGGCCATTATAGGCGGTGTTGAGATTGGCAAAGAAAACACCGATCTCAGGATCGTCGATATCGCCCAACGGCACAACGGCTTTCGCGTCAATAACCGCATTCCGGCCATGCGGCACGTAGGCAAATACCAGTTCGCCCTTCGCGAGATGGATGACGCCTGCACCCAAAGTGGCGATGCGGCCCACCGCTGCATAGCCGTAGCGCGCTGGCCAGTGCCAGTCCGATCCATTGGCATCCGAGAATAGACGCGTTTTCGGGTGCATGGATTGACGCCATTGCGGCGCGAGACCACGAAATACATTCAGCTCTGTGCCCGCGCTGATGCCAGAGACCACCAGATCGAGCTGCACTTCGCCCGGTCCGGGGGCAGCAAGCTCTTCGGAGCGCACCTCAACAGCGCGCGGACCGGTAAAATAGAGCGATTGGGTCGTCACGGACACGTTCGTCACCCCTTGATGCCGCCAGCGGTCAGGCCACCGACAAGTTGATTGCGGAAGAGAAGAAACAACAGGACCGTCGGCGCCGCGATAACCACGCCGCCGGCCATGACCACCCCCCAGCTGAATGAATAGGGGTCAAACAGGGTCTGCAGGGCCAGCGGCAAGGTCTTGACCTCGGTGCTCGTGATGACCGCCAAGGCCAGCAGATATTCTCCCCAGGACAGGACAAAAGCAAATGTGCCTACGGCCACGACGGCCGGACGGATCAGAGGCAGGGTGATGCGTACCATAGCCCCGAGTTGGGACGAGCCATCGATGACCGCCGCCTCTTCGAGTTCGCGCGGCACCGCATCGATATAGCCCTTGAGCATCCAGACCGCGATCGGCAGGCCAAGGGCGAGATGCATGAAGGTCAATGCTGTCAGTGTGTTGGCCAATCCCAGCGCGCGGACGATGACCACTAGGGGAACGAGTACGGCTACGGCGGGCAGCATCTGCGTGGCCAGGATCAGAAAGCCGACGACGTCGCGGCCACGATAGGTGAACCGGCTCAGCGAATAGGCCGCAGGGACCGCTATCAGCATCGTGCCGACAGCAACAATGCTGCCCACGATCAGGCTATTGCGCAGCGCAATCAGGAAGTCGCCGCGCGAAAAGATTGCGGTGAAGTGGTCCAAGGTGACCCGCGTGGGGACCATGCTACGCGTCATAATGTCGGCGTCGGGCCGCACCGAGGCAATAAAGACCCAGGTGATGGGCAAAAGCACCAACGCCAGCAGCAGCACAGTGACCAGGTCCAGAACAATATCGCGAAAACGCCTCCCGCGTGCGGTCATTCCTGCCTCCGCAATCGCAGAATAAGGAAGGAGGCCGTGGCCAGAATGACCAGCATGACGATGCTGATGGCTGCCGCATAGGCGGGGCGCAGGTCGGTGAATACCGCCTTGAACATGGTGATGCCCAGTATGGTGGTTGCATCCTGCGGTCCGCCGCGGGTCATGATCCAGGGCAGGTCGAAGCTGTAAAAGGCCAGAATGCCCAGCACCAACCCTATGATCAGTATGGTATTTTGGATTGAGGGCAGAGTGATGCCCACAAATCGTTGCCAGGGGCTGGCACCGTCGATCGCTGCCGCCTCGTAGAGTTCGACTGGGATTGATTTCAATGCGGCCAACAGCGCCAGCACCATGAACGGCATGCCCTTCCAGCCCGAAATGAAGGTGATGACCGCCAATGCCATGTTCGGGTCGTTGAGAATGGAGCTGTTGCCGGCCAGGCCGAGAAGTTGCAGCACGGCATGCAAAATGCCCACTTCGCTGTCGAGCAGGAAACGCCAACCATAGCCCAGGACAATGAAGGGCGTGACCCAGGGCAGGAGGATCAGCGCCGAGGCCAGACGGGCGATCGCCGTGTCGCGATTGAGCAGCAAGGCCAGCGGCAGGGCGAGCGCGATTTCGACGGCAACTGTGCCCAGTGTCCATATCCAGGTGCGCCAGAAGGCGCGCCACAACGCGGAATCGGTCAGCAGGGCCTGAAAATTGACCAGTCCGCCCCAGACTGGTTGCGGACTGCGCAGCAGATACCAGTCCTGAAACGATAGCCACAACGCGTAGAGCAAAGGGAGACCGGCTATGGCGAGGGCGACGAAAACGGCCGGCGCCACAAGTATATAGGGCAGGGCCAGCTTGCTCAGGGCCCGAGGCTTGTGCTCTGCAGCGGATGTGAACATGAACCGGTCTTGGGTGAGGAAGAAAAAGCCCCGGACAGCGGGAGGTCGCAGCCGTCCGGGGGGCGCCTTAGCGCGCGAGGACCGTATTGATGTCGGTGCACAGATCGCTCACCGCCTGGTCAATATCTTTCTGGCCTAGGGCTACGGCCTGAACCGCCCTCTGGATGGTATCAACCTCAAGCTGCCCCATCTGGGCAATGGCTTCGCTCGGATATTGGTAGGGCCGGGCATCCTGCAACTGCTCGACAAAGAGCGGGTACGGGAACTCTGTCCAAGGCGCTTCCTTTGCCAGCGATATGCTGCCGGGAATGAAGCCTCCGGCGATGGCGAGTTCCTTGAATGCCTCCCCATGCGTGGCGAACATGATGAACTGACCGGCCGCTTCCTTAGCGTCCGACGCGTTCCACATCACCAGCGGCCAGCCGCCCAGGAAACCCGAACGATTGACGGGGCCGGCCGGAACCATGGCGATGTCGACTGCATCGAACCATTCCGGCTGTTCGGCGACCAGGTCGCGATAAAGGCTGGGATGCATCAGGATCATGCCATAGCGCCCATCCAGGAAGCCGCGCTGGAACGTATTGCCGTCCATGCTAGCCGCATCGGGATGGGTCGAACCATCCAAGGCGATACCGGTATAGATGGCAAGCGCATCCTTGAATTCGGGGGAATCGAAGCCGCAGGTTCCGTCTTCGGCAAGCATGCGCGCGCCATAGCCGAGATAGGCGCTCATGAAATTATGGACGGTGAAATAGTCCAGGCTCGTGGAAAGCCCGATGCCATAGATGCCGTCCGGCGTGCCCTCGGTCAGGGTTTTTGCCATTGTGCGCAATTCGTCCCAGGTCGCCGGTGGCATATCGGGGTCCAGGCCCGCCTGCTCGAAAAGGTCACGGCGATAGTAAAGCGCGCGGGTTTCCACTGCGATAGGGGAGGCCCACCACTGACCGCCGAGATTGTAATAGCCTTTGTCACCCGGCCAGATATTGGCGGCAACATCTGTGCCGTGTTCCGCGTCGTAGGCGGCAAAGGCATCGTCGAGCGGCGCGAGGGCGCCAATGGCTTGGAACTGGGCGACGACGTTGTTGCCCAGCATCGACACGTCGGGCAGGCCGCCGGTTGTTAGCGCCGTCACCAGCCGCTGCTGTTGCTCGGACCAGGGCACGATCTCCATCACCACATCGACGCCGTCATGGCTGGCCTCGAAGGCCTCGATAATGTTCTCCCAGGCGGCAATGTCATTGGGATTGGTCGAAAACTGCCAGAACGTGACTGTCTGCGCCAAGGCAGGGGTCACAACCAGAGTAGAGGCGAGCGCTGTCGCCGCCAGCAGGGCATACCGCATAAAGTCCCTCCCACGAAACTCGAACGTTACGAGTGGCGCCTTCTCCCAAGAAGCGCATATGTCATCGTTGACATATTGAATAGTTAACACGCGCCTAACACCTGTGTCAAACTGCCTCACCGTCAGGCGCGGGCCCCGTCGAATGCCGGATGATCAAACTTGTCTCCAGAACGATTTCCTCCGGCGCGTCGCGATCCTCTATAGCCGCCAGGGCCAATTCGAACCCGCTGGACCCCAGCGCCGCCATCGGTTGGGCCACCGTGGTCAGTTCCGGAGCAAGATAGGCTGCAATCGTGTCATCAAACCCGACCACAGACACGTCCTGTGGCACGCGCCGGCCGGCTCGATACAGCGATTGCAGCACACCCGTGGCCAGGATATCGCAGGTTGCAAAGATCGCGGTAGGCGGTCTCGGCAGGGCCATCAGTGCATCGGCATGCTGTTGCCCCTCCACCCCCGAAACTTCTGCGTCCAGATCATAATAGGTGCCCAGTCGAATATAGCCGGGATCGGGTGTGAGCCCGTGCGCAGCCATGCCGTCGCGATAAGCAGCGAGGCGGTCGTCCTCCACCGACCTCTGGCGCGCGAGATCGCGCGGATAAATCGCTGGATCGCCCCCTACAAAGGCGATGCGGCGGTGCCCAAGGCCAACAAGGTGGTCGACGGCCGCTCGCGCACCGACATAATTGTCGACGCGCACGGATCTGGCCGTGCCAGTCAACGAGCGTTCAAGCTCGACGGCGGGAATGCCGGCATCGCTTAAAACGTGCACATTGTCCGGGCTGGCGGTGGTGCAGAACAGCACCGCATCCACGCGCTGGGCGATGAAGGTTTCGACGCCGTGACGCTCGTGGCTTTCGCTGCCCCCGTGATTGAAGATCACCACGCGATAGCCCGCCGCAATAGCTGCCGCCTCGACCGCTCGGGCAACGCCGGCAAAAAGTGGATTGACCGTTATCGCCGTCAGCATCAAGCCGATAGTGTAGGTGCGCTGGATACGCAGGCCGCGCGCCACGACATTGGGCCGATAGTTCGTCGCCTCGACGGCGGCCAGCACCTTTTCGCGCGCCTTGCTTGAAATATAGCCCTGTTGCTTGAGGACGCGATTCACGGTGGCGGTCGACACCCCGGCGAGCCGCGCGACTTCCATAAGCGTCGTACTCTTCCTGCCCAATGACCTTCCCCGACCTCGCACACACAGGCGCAGGCGTACCTCGCCATATTACGTGCAGCAACGCTGGGCACCATGTCATGGGTCCGCAGATGGCATTGCCGTCTCGTCGGGTCCAGAATGGCGCTAATGGGCTGTTAATGAAATACCTTTTTTCGGTCCGTCAGAGATCAGCGCCGGGCAGGCCCAAAGGCGCGAATAGGGCCCGGGTAGCAAGAGCGCGGCTATTTCCGCGACTCAAACGCCCTCTGCCCCGCAGGCAATGACATCCGTGCCGGCCGCCGACAGCGCCGCTGCGGCAAGCCCGTCGTCCGGCAAAAGGTCCGTGAAGAAGGTCGTTATGCGGCTGAACGGCGCCACGCGGACCGAAGCATCCCTTGTCCATTTGCTGTGATCGGCCGCCAGAAATCTGGTCCGAGAATTCTCGATCAGGGTTGTTGTGGTCTGTGCCTCGGAATAGCTGAAATCGAGAAGGCCTTTTTCCGGATCGAGAGCGCCGGCGCCGACCACGGCATAGGTGGCGTAAAACTTCTCAAAAAACAGCAGTGAGTCCGCGCCGACCACATCACGGTCATTGTGCCGCAACAGCCCGCCCGTCATATGAACCTCGATCTGCGGCGCATTGCACAGGGCCAGCGCCACATCGATATTGTTGGTGACGACGCGCAGCCCATTATGCCCGCGCAGTGCCTCGGCCACGAATTGCACCGTGCTGCCAATGCCCATGAACACGGTCGCTCCCGGTTCGATCGTTGTGGCAATACGATGCGCTATGCGCCGCTTGGCGCCACTATTGAGAATTGAACGCGCATTGATGGAGATGTTGCGCACCTCGACGGGAGCATCCACCCCGCCATGAAACCGTCGCGCATAGCCAAGGTCGCATAATGCGTTGATATCACGGCGAATAGTTTGCGTGGTTACCGCGTAGCGCGCCGCCAGGTGGTCGATATATTGCGCGCCTTCTGTCTCGATAAGCGCCAGGATGTCGCGTTGCCGCCCTGACAGCATCACCTCTGCCACCATCGTCTTGCTATTCCAGGAAGAGGGCAGGGTTGTCGGTGATGACCCCGGTCAGGCCAGCGCCCCAGAACGAAATCAACTGCACTGGATCGTTGCAGGTCCAGGCGCGCACTTTGATACCGCGCCGGGTTGTTTCCTCGAGCATGCCAATGCTAAGCGCCTTGTAATGCATATGAATGGTGGTAGCTGGGATTGCCGCCAATTGGCCGGCCCAATCCTCGGGTGGACGGCCCCAGAGCATAGCCATTTCCAGATCGGGCTCGAGCCCATGCATGGCCCTGAGCGCCTCGGGATCAAAGCTCGAAATCATGATCTCGGTCTGCGCCGAACGTTGGGAAATATCGGCTTGAACCGCATGAACCAGTTGGTCGAGCGACTTGTGATGCTTGTGATGCTTGTGATGCTTGTGATGCTTGTGCTGCTTAATCTCCACATTGGCGCTGAGACCGAGTTCGCCAAGGGCCGAGATGACTTCAGCCAGGGTCGGAATGCGTTCGCCGGCAAAGCGCTGGTCGAACCAGCTGCCCGCATCAAGCGCCGCAATCTGGGCTAGGCTCAGATTACCAAGCGGGCCCTTGCCTGAACTGGTCCGGTCCACGCTGTCATCGTGAATAACCACCAAAGTGCCATCGGCACTCAGGGCTACATCCAACTCCACCCATTTGGCACCTTGTTCGGCCGCAAGGCGAAAAGCCGCAAGCGTATTTTCGGGGGCTATGGCAGAAGCGCCGCGATGCGCTTGGACTTCACCAGGGGCAGGGCCGATGTCGGAAGGATGGGTCATAAGAGGTCTTTGTCTGTGTGAACGCAGCCGCAATAGGCCGCTTTGACTACAGATTTGCGACACTGAACGGCAAAGACCGTTCAGACGCGCTCAAATGAACATTGGTTTCAGCGCGATGCACAACATCACGGCGCCGGCGAGGATCGTCGGTCCTGAGTGCTTGGATTATTCCCCACCGCGTGGCACCCGTGGCGGCCGTTCTAGGATGCGTGGTGTTCTGCTTCGCTCCCTCCCCAGCCGGCTATGACCCCGGTGAGCACGCAGATGGTCGCGAAGGCGATAGTCACAGCCAAAATGCCAAACATGGCATTGGTCAGGCCCATGGCGACAAATCCGGAAATCAACGTCGTGGTCAGCGTTATGGTCCAGCGGCGCAGCGTCGACTTTGGCATACGCAATGCTTCGACAATTGGAGCCAGGACGATCAGCCCATAGGCAATGATCCCGAGAGTGCCGGCGCTCGCCGCCAGATCAATCAGGTCGTTGTGCAGGTGGGGCGTGCCGGCAAAAGAACCATCGGCCATAGAATTTGCCACGGTAGTGAACGCAAATGGTCCGTGACCAAAAATAGGAGCGTCTAGAAAGGCGCGAAATCCACCAAGATACATCTGGAGGCGCAGGTCCGTCGAATAGTCGGTCGGAGCGCCGTGGGCGAAGGTGTCCGAAATGTCGATCAATACCCTCTGCACACCCGAAAGGCTGCTGGCCCCCAGCGCGAGCGCCAGGACCGCGAGAATGACAAGCGCGACAATGCCCAACAGCACGATCCTGCGTGGCAACAGGCGCGTTAAGGCAGCGACAAGAGCCATCACGCCGAACATCGCCACGGCAGCAACGATAGCGCCACGCGTGCCGGACAGGATGATTGGGACGACGGCAACGATCGGGACAGAAAGGAACAGGTAGCGAGCCCAGTGCCGGCTCGATAACACACCGACAAGGGCGCAGAAACTGACAAGAAGAACAACGTCCGCGAAGTGGATCGGGTTGGCCACTAGTGTTCCTGCCCTGTTCGTCCCGGTCGTTTGCACTTCAAATATCGCCATCACTGCTGCGCCCGCCGTGCCACATAGCGCAAGTAAGCCTGTCCAGGCCGCAAGCGACGAACTTTCGAAGCCTTTCAGCAATGTCACCAGCGGCACAATGGCAAGCAGCGGGAGAAAATAGAGAAGGCCCTCCAGGCCAGCCGGCCCCGCACTGATCACATAGGCCAGGCCGATTAGCAGGAGGCCTGCCAATGGCATCCACATAATCGGTCGCCCGAACTCGATCGTAACCTGCGGCCAGATCAGGAATAGCCCGATAGCGCTGGCGACGAGAAACAGAGCGTTGCTGGCCTCGGGCGCGACTGGCGCCATAGCCAGCGCGGCGATAAGGCAGATGAATGGAATGGCGTTTTTAAAGGTGAGGGTCATGACAAACCCATTAGCCTCGCCTCCCAGTATCCACAAGCATGCGCTGAACCTTGCGAGCCGCCGACCCAAGGTCACATCGCCACTCCATCGCGATATATGGGTCACACTGCCCGGGAGTTTGCACATTCTTCATTGCCCGGTCCTAGATTGGTCGGTAGTTTGTCGGCCACGGGCGTATCGGCTTTGGACGGCGTTGCGAATTCTGATTTTGGCGTAGTGTGGTCATGGCAACCCCAAGCTCTGAGGCTCGAAACGCAAGGGGTACCCGCTGATGGGGTCCGGCAAGGGCGCTCTGCTGGCATGGGCCTGCATGCTGGCCCTGATGTCTGCCGGCGCTACTATCCCAGCTAGCGCGCAGGGCCTGTTGCCTTCTGATTTTTTTAACGCGCCAATCGATCCGGCCGCTCCAACGGCGGTGGAGGCTGAAGAACTTGTCTTTGACTCGGTGCACAACCAGATAACGGCCCGCGGCGATGTGGTCCTGCGCGTTAGCGGCTATGTGCTATCCGGGGATCGTCTTGTCTATCGGCGCGCTGACGGCGAGATGGAGCTAATCGGCAATGTCGTCGTCATCGATCCCTCGGGCAATACCTCCCATAGCGATCGGCTTGACCTGACAGGCGGATTGAAACGCGTCGTCCTCGACAGCATGACCCTTACCGCCCATGACGGGTCACGCGTTACCGCCGACAGCGCGGAATTCGATCAGGTCCTCAATTCCATTCTCACCAATATGCGCTACGCCCCTTGTGGCGATTGCATCGATTCCTCGGGGCAGCGGATCGGCTGGTCCATCAGCGCCGCCAGGGTCGTCCAGAATGCCCAGGACAACTCCATAACCCTAGAACAGCCTAGCCTGGCATTGCTCGGCATTCCGGTCGCCTGGTTGCCTTATCTCTGGCTGCCCGACATGAGCAATGAGGCGCTCGATTCCATTCCCAAGCCCAGCCTAGGTTACTCTGAGGAAATTGGCGTCAAGGTTGAAGTCCCCTTTACGGTCTATTCGACTGCGAACACCAGCGTCATTCTTTCCCCCACCCTGTTGAGCCGACAAGGCTTTTTGATGGGTGCCGAATGGATCCAGCGTTTCGACAAGGGCTCGTTCCGCATCAAGGCTTCGGGTCTCTACCAGTTTGATCAAACTGCTTTCAGCTTTGCCGATGCCAAGCGCGACTGGCGCGGTGCCGTCCAGGCACAGGGCGAGTTCCGGCCGATTGAGGACTGGACCGTTGGCGCGGCCTATTCGGTCTTTACCGACAGCGCCTATTTCGCCGACTACCTGCTCGATCCACGGCGTTCCGCGGTCAACGAGGTCTATGCTACACATCTGACCGCCGACACCTATATCGATGCGCGCATTCAGCAATTTAACATGCTGGGCGACAATCCCAGCTCAGTGCGCGAGCAGCAGGGCATCGCGCTGCCCAATATCCGCGTTGAGCGCAGCTTCACCCTGCCACCTGGCAGCGGGCGGATTGAAGTGGAAGCGCGGCTCCTGGGCATGACGCGCCAACTGGACTATTCCACCACGGTCAACGGGATTCCCTATGACTATGGCTATGCCGGCAGTCGGGTGCATGGCATGGCCCAGGCAAGCTGGCAGAACCAATGGATTGCTGGAGGAGCCGTCGTGACGCCTTTTCTGGGGTTAAGGCTCGACGGTGCTGGCTATGATGGCGGCAGCGCGCTAGCCTCGGCGCCGGCAGCGCAGACGATGCTGGGCGTCACGCCAATTGCGGCGCTCGATGTGCGCTATCCGCTGGCCGCCTATGGCAATGGCGTCACCCACCTGGTGGAGCCTATTGGCCAGATCGTTTATCGCGGTGCCGCGAGCAATATGCCTGGCATCACCAATGAAGATTCCCAGAGCGTGATCTTCGACGACAACAATATTTTCACCTACAACCGCTTTACCGGGATGGACCGCCAGGAAGAGGGGCTGCGGCTCAATTTAGGTGGCCGCTATCTGGCGAGCCTCGCCGATGGCAGCTATCTTGAACTGGTGGGCGGACAATCGTTCCAACTGGCCGGTACCAACGTCTTTGACCTCCCTAATCAGCAGCAGGTCGGGGTGGGATCGGGCCTCGAAAATGCAGCATCTTATGCCGTGATCGGCGCCTATGGTGCGCTCGCCGATACCCTCAAGGCAGGCGGCAAATTGCAGATCGACACCAGCACATTCGATATTGCGCGGGCCGGACTCGGCATGAGCTATAGTTACGATGGCTGGTCGGGCGCCCTGAATTACCGATACGCTGCCGCCACACCCGCTACCGGCAATATCCGTGACATGCACGAAATTGGCGCCGAGATATCGGTGCCTCTGACCGAATATTGGAGCGCCAACGGCAATGCCTATTGGGATCTTTCGGCCAATAGCTACCTGCAGGCGGGCGGTGGCCTGACCTATAATGACGGCTATCTGGTCGTCGCCGCAGGTATCACCCGCACCGGTCCGACCCATAGTTCGCCCAATGACCTGCGCGCGACGGCGACCTTCCGTCTCTTGGCACCCGCGGGCTTTGATGTCGGCTATTCGGGGGCCGTACCCGTGGGCAATCTGATCAAATGACTGGGGGAGCTGTGATGCGTCGAGGTCTTCGAGCGGCGTTGGCAGGCGGTATTCTTGCCGCAACGCTGGCCGGATGCACCAGCTTTGCGCCGGTCTATGGCGATCGAACGGGTGGCGACATGGCCTCCGCCCGCTTCAATTTTGCAGCGCCGGACAGCCGCGTCGAGCAGATCATCCTCAATCGGCTCAAACTCTCCTTCCCCGAACCGGCGCTCCCGTCCGATCCGACGCTGGACATCGCTGCGGCCGTCAGCGCGCCGCAAAATTCAATGTCCGACGCTTATGCTGTGGCGCGTCCCGTCAATGTGCGCGTCGAGGCAACGGTGACGATCAGGCGGAACAATGAGACCGTGTTCGAGGCCCGGCGCTTTGCCGACACGGCCTATCAGGGTGGCAAGCTAACGCCGGTCGATCTCGCGTCCGGTGAAGGAGCCAGTGAGGTGGCTGCACGTGCCGCCGCAGAGGCGCTGAGGGCGGCGATATTGGCCGGATATAGGCCATAGCCTGCAGGAATCTGCTTGTCTTCAGCGGCCAGTCTGCGCCTTGAAATTCTAGAACGCGATAGTCTGCACAGCCGACATAGATCTCCGCATCAGGGTGATAGGCGCGGATCAATGAACGTGCGTGCCATCGTCTGGCGCTTTGGGCAGGAAACGGCGCGTCGCGGCGCTGAACTGGTCGATATAGGTCAGCAGCACCGGCACCACCAAGAGTGTCAGAGCGGTGGAACTGACGAGCCCTCCGATCACCGCATGGGCCATCGGAGCGTTCTCGCCGCTGCCGCCATGCAGGTTGAGCGCCAGCGGCAGCATGCCGAAAATCATGGCCAGAGTGGTCATGATGATCGGGCGGAAGCGGGTCGCTCCGGCTTCCACAAGGGCCTCATAGAGGTTCCAACCCTCTCTGATGTGCTGGTTGGCATTGTCGACCAGAAGAATGGCATTCTTGACCACCAGGCCCATCAACATAATGAAACCGATCGCGGAGAACATATTGAGCGTCGAACCGCCCACCAGCAGGCCTGCCATCACACCAATCAGCGCCAGGGGCAGGGACCCCATGATCGCCAATGGCTGCAGGAAGCTGCCGAACTGGCTCGCTAGCACGAGATAGATGAAGATGACCGCCAGCAGCAGCGCCGAACCGACGGCGCCCATGGTCTCGGCGATCTGTTCGACATCGCCGCCGAACGATGTGCGATAGCCCGTCGGTAGATCCAGCGCCGCAACAACAGCCTGCAATTGCGGCGTGATCGAGCCCAGCTCGACGCCCTCCAGATAGGCTTCGATCGTCACGCCGCGCTGCAGATCCTGGCGACTAATCGTCGCCGGGCCAACGCTTTCGACAATGTCAGCGACCTGGCCGAGCGTGATCATTTGGTTCGATCCGGTAGCGCCCGACTGCGCAATGGGCAGATTGCCAAGCGCCAAGGCATCGTTGCGCAGCCCTTCAGGCAGGCGAACCACGACCGAATAGACCTGGCCGTTCTGCGCCGTCCAGTCGGCCACGTCTTCGCCGGCGATCAGAGGTGACAGCGTGGCTGCGATCTGCCCCATGGACACACCCAGATTATCGGCCAGATCGCGATTGATCCGGATACCCACCACTGGCTGAGCCTCATCCAGGCTCGACGTGATATCGATCAGGCCCGGCACTTCCGCCAGCTTGGCTTCAAGCTCGTCGGCCAACCGTCCAAGCACTTCGAAACTGTCGCCATAGAGTGTCACCGAAACGGGGGCCGCGTTGCCGCTGACACCGGACGCTGCGGACACCTGGAATTTCGCGCCGGGAATAGCCTCCAGCGCCGCTCTGACGCTTGGCATCAGTTCGACAGGTGTAACGCTGCGCAGCGCCTTATCGACCAGGGTGACGGTCATGGTACCGCTATTGGCGCCCGCGGCCGACAAACCGCCCCCGACGGTCGAATAGATCGTTTTGACTTCCGGGAATGTCTTGATGACCGTCTCCGCCTGATAAAGTTTAGCGGCGGTCGCCTCCTTGGACGAACCGGCCGATGTTTCGACCGCCACGGTAAAATTGCCGTTGTCGGTTACCGGCACGAATTCGACCCCCACCAGGGGAAACAACATGAACGTGCCCACAAACGACATCAGGGCGATGAGCAATACCGTTTTGCGGAATTTCAATCCCCAGCGGATCAGGTGGCGATAACCTCCGGTAGTCCAGGTAAACAGGCGGTCGAACTGCGCCACTAGCCGTCCGACCGGGCCGCGCTTCGTGTTCGGATTAGCCGCTGGGTCATGCCAGACACTCGACATCATCGGGTCCAGGGTAAAGGCCACGAACAGCGAGATCAGCACGGCAACCGAGACCGTCACGCCGAACTGCAGGAAAAAGCGCCCCATGATCCCGTCCATGAAGGCCACGGGCAGGAACACGGCCACGATGGACAACGTCGTCGCCATCACCGCCAATCCGATCTCATTGGTGCCGTCCAATGCCGCCTGACGATGCGACTTGCCCATATGCAGATGCCGCGTGATATTTTCGCGCACTACAATGGCGTCATCGATCAGAATGCCCACGGCCAGGGACAGAGCCAACAGCGTCATCATGTTAAGGGTGAAGCCCAAAAAGTTGAGCGCAATCATCGTGCCGATGATCGAGATCGGCAGTGTCAGCCCGGTGATGACGGTCGACCGCCAGGAATTGAGGAAAAGGAAGACGATGACGACCGCCAGGGCGGCGCCCTCGATCAGCATGTTCTGAACCGCATGGAAGGAGTTCTCCACCGGTTCGGCATTGTCGACCACGATCTCAATATGGACTTCGCCGGCCGGCAATTCCTTCTCGAGGAGTTGGTCGATGGTATGCCGAATGTCCTCGGCGACACCCACCGTATTAGCACCCTGGGTCTTGAGGATGTCCACGGCCAGGGCGCGCTGGCCATTGAGGATAGCCAGACTTGCCGCCTCGCCGGTGCCATCGACAATGGTGGCCACGTCGCGCAGGGTCACTGGCTGGCCGCCTTGATTGCCGACGGTCACATCGTAAAAATCCTGCTCGTCCTCCAGCCGTCCCAGCACCTGGATCGATTGCACGAGGCTGTCCTGGGTGATGGAACCGGCCGCCAGATCCTTGTTGGCGGCCTGCAGGGCTGAAACCACGGCACCAGGGCTGATATTGAAGGCGGCGAGGCGATCAGGATCGATCTCGATATTAAGCTGGCGCGGCACGCCGCCCACCACCGTGGCGCTCCCCACGCCGTCAATGTTGGAGATGCGTCGCGCGATGACATCTTCCGTCAGCGCCGTCAGATCACGGTCCGACAATGTATTGGAACTGACCGCCAAGGACAGTATCGGCAAGGCGCTGGGGTCGAAGCGCAGCACGCGTGGGTCGCCCGCGCCGTCCGGCAATCTGGCCTTGATCGGGTCGAGCTTGTCGCGAACATCAAGCGCCTTCTGCTGGGAGTCCGATTCCAGGTTGAAGATCATCAGTACCATGGCCTGGCCAGACTGGGCCGTGGACTGGATAGTGTCGAGCCCGGCTATGGTGTTGACGGCATCTTCAATAGGTTCGATGACGTCGGCCTCGACAGCCTCGGGCGAGGCTCCCGGATAGCTCACGACCACAGCAACGACCGGCAGATCGATATCGGGCAATTGCTCGATTGGCAGGCGTTGATACGAGTAGATGCCAAACACCAGGATCGCCACCATGATCATGGTGGCAAAAACGGGATGGTTGACGCTGATACGGGTCAGGAACATCGATCAGCCCTCCACGAGCGTGTAGCTATCTCCGGCCTCAAGCTCAGACAGCGGTGCCGAAACGATGGTGTCTCCCACGCCCAGTCCGGTGACTTCAATCAACCGCCCGCGTTCCCATTCGCGCACCCGCGCCACGCCTTGGCGTTCCAGCGTGCCCTCGACCAGCTTGAGTACGAATTGGCCTTCGGCGTCCTCGCGTAGCGCTGCGGCCGGAACGGCAATGGCATTGTCCGCCTGATCGACCGTGATGTGCCCCGTGGCGAACATGCCACCCCTCAACATGCCCTCCTCATTGCTCAGCTCGATATAGATCGGCACGGTGCGCGTGCCGCTCAACGATACCGGATTGACGCGCGTAACCGTGCCGTCAAAGTCTTGCCCGTCCAGGCCGGTAACGCCGATTTTCACCGGTTGGCCGCGCGTGACGCGGGCGCTCGAGGTGACCGATGCGGTCGCATCGAACTCCATCTCATCCAGGTTCACGATGGTAAAGAGCGCCGTGCCGGCCGCCACGGTCTGGCCCGTATCAACTGACCGCGAGGAAACGATGCCGTCGAGCGGCGCCCGCACGGTCGCATTGTTAAGCGCTAGTTCGGCAGCGGCCACTGCGCTTTCGAGCGCTGTCAGATTGGCGCGCAGCGCTTCGGTCGCAGAGCGCGCCTGTTCGAGTGTCGAAGGGCTGGCAAGCCCCTGTCGGGCCAATTCCTCGGTCCGTTCCAGGCTCTGTTCGGACGAATTGAGTTGAGCCCGGGTGGCATTGGCGGTGGCGCGCTGTTGGTTGAGCTGCAATTCGAGCGGCGCCCTGTCAATCTGCGCCAGCACATCGCCTTCGTTGACCTCGTCACCCGGACGCACCATCACGGCCATCACCCGGCCTGAGGCTTGCGAGGCCACATCGGACTGGCGGGCGGGCACCAATGTGCCAGTGACCTTGACTGTCTCACGTAAAGTCGCAGGTTCGATGACTGTCGTCTCGGACTGACGGATCTGCATGGTCACAGGTTCTGCGTTCGCCGGCTCGGGAACCGGCGTGTCCTGCAACCGCAGCACTACGAAGCCGGTAATGGCCGCGACGATGATGGCCAGTACCACCCAGGGTGTTATCCGCCGCTTTGGCTTCAGCCCTTGGGCAATACGCGCGGCATTTTCCTTTTCGCGGCGGCTTTGCGCCCATTCAGGCTTCTTATGCGCGTCGGTCATTTCCCGTCCTTTTCATGATCTTCCGCTTCGCCGAGCGCCTTCGCCCAATGTGCAAGAATATCGGCAGACTTCTCCAGAAAGCTCTGCACCGCCGCGGCGCGTTGCGCAGCCGCCGAATCTTCCGCTCGCATGTCCTCGACACAGCCTTTGATGGATCGCGCCTGCCGCTCGAACTGGGCGGCCAGGTCGCCCACCACATCCAGTGGAGACAGGCCCGCGAGCTGGTAATAGTCCTGCCGATCTCCAGTGCGGGTTGTCAGCTTGAGGATGCCCTTGCGTGCCAGGTCACGAGCGTTGGTGCTGGCACTGGCCCGGCTGATCTCCAGCCGCTCGCTGATCTGAACCAGGTTCAGCTCCCGCCCTTCCACGGTCAGTAGTCCCAGAATCCGCCCTGAAATCCGCGGCTCGCCACGCTCCTGGGCCATCAATCCCATTTGTTCGATGAAGCGTGTGCTCGCCTTCAATCCAAACCTCTAAGTATCGTTCAATTCATACTGAACGATTTGAACGATGTGGGCAATGGCCGGGCGGGTGCTGAGACGGGCAGGCAGTTTGCTAAGAGAGGCAGCGGCATGAGCGCGGCGACCCGCGATCGCCAACGAGATTTCCAAAGGGAGATGGGCAGCCAGCTAGAACCGTCCCATTTCCTTTTTAACCCGTCCAAGAAACGCTTGCCGCTTTTGCTGCGTGACATTGTTCATGTCGTAAAGCGCGAGATATTTCGGCCTGGTCTGGAACGTCACCCAACCCCAGCGCATGGCGAGGCGGCGCGGTGGATCGCCCATGACCAGGGTGCGCCAGCGATCGCCGCCATAGGTGGTGATGAACGCGGCCTTCCTGATATTGGACAAACCGGGCACCAATTTGCCGCGATCGCCGCCGCCTTGCATGGTAAAAGTCACGCCCGGCAGGAAAATCCGGTCGAAATAGCCTTTCAAGATCGCCGGATAGCCGTAGTTCCAGACCGGATGGACAAAGACCAGAGCCTCAGCCGCGGTAAGCCTGTCCACATAGGGCCTGGTCAGTTCGGTCAGATTGCCCGGAACATCGTGATAGCCCAACCGCTCCTCGCGGCTGAGCACGGCCGGAAAATCCTCGTCGTAAAGGTTGAGCGCATCCACGCCGTGCCCGGCCTGCTCCAGGCTGTCGACCGCGGCGTGAAACAAGGCGCGGTTAAAGCTTGTCTCGACCGGATGAGCATGAATGACGTGAACTCGCATCAGGCGCTCTGCCGCACCGTATTGAGCCCGTCGAACAGCCAGACTTTGCCGGCGTTGAAGTCGAAATCAGGATTCTCCCAAGCAACCATTTTGCCCGGATTGAGCATGCCCTTGGGATCAGCCTCCCGCTTGAATGCAAGCTGCTTAAGATCGGTGCGCTTCATCCCGCCTTCCTCGAGCGTATAGCGGTGTGGATTGAAGACATTGCACTCATTGTCCTCATGGATGCGGATGATCTCTTCCAGGCGCTCTTCGCTCGTATAGCGCACCAGGGGCAGACCGGCGAAGGTCACCTGGCCATCCTGGCGGGTCATTTCGATATGCATGGGCAATTCGTCGCCCAGAATGCCGACGATTTTCCCAACATGTTCGAGGCTGGGATAGCGCGTCTGCAAATAGGTGATGGCCGGATCGACCTTGAGGGCACGCAGTGTGGTGTGGTTCCAGGCCAGTTCGTAAACCGGTGGCAGGCGGCGCTTTTCCTCGTCTGGAACCTGGTCAGCCCGAAAAACCAGATCGCCCTTGTGATGCTGGACGAAGAGCTCCATGGCATCGACCGAAACCGGTGCCACCATCAGGAGGACGACCGACTGCCCGTCCTTGAGATAGGGCTTGTGGCGGTTGAAATAGGCTTCCGGAATGGGCGCGGCGCAGGGCGCGACCTCCTTGACCAGCAGCCCGTCCTGCAAGGCGACGGCCTCGGCGAACGCGGCGGCATCCATGAAGTGGTCGAAGCCAACAATCATGTCGACCCAGTCATAGGCCGGGGCCAGTGGCATTTCGGCCTCGACGATAATGCCGTTGGTGCCATAGGCATGGGCGACCTTGAGAATGTCTTCGCCCTTGAGATCGAGTTCGCGCGGCTCGGCCTCGCAGGTGACGATCTTCAACCCAAGAATACTACCCAGATTGCGCAGCCCGCCCCAACGGACCGAACCGACGCCGCCGGAGCCGCCGGCGATGAAACCGCCCAGCGAGGCCATGCGATAGGTCGAGGGGTGGAAGCGCAATTCCCCACCCGCCGCGGCCCTGGTCTCGTGGTCGAGCTTCTCCAGCACAGCGCCAGCCTGGGCCCGAACACGGTCGGACTTGATCTCGAGCACCTTGTCCATGTTCATCAGATTAAGCATCGCACCGCCCGAGAGCGGCATGGCCTGGCCGTAATTGCCGGTGCCCGCGCCGCGTGGGGTAATAGCGACGCTATGCTTATACGCAGCGCGCAGCACTGTCTTGATATCTTCGGTGGAGCGTGGCGAAACGACGACTTCGGCAGTGACGTGGTCGAGCTTGGCTTTCAGGACCGGTGAATACCAGTAATGGTCGCGGCTGCGTTGCTGGACGATGCGGGGATTGTCTTCCTGCGGGATGTCACCCAGTTCAGCGCGGAAATCTGCAATGCTCATGATAATCCCATCAGGTCGTCGAGTTCTCGATAGTCGGGTAGGGTCGTATCCAATGACTTGCCGGCGCGGATCACGGTGCGATCAGATTGTGGCCGGGACATCAGCTCGGTCCAATTGCGGCCCTTGAACAGCACTAGATCGGCCGGGGCGCCAGGCTTTAGCTCCGCGGTAAAAGCAAACCGGGCAATGGCCGCGGGATCGGCCGAGACCGATCGTGTCCAGGCAAAAGCATCGATCTGCGGATGATCGAAATGGACAATGCGGGCGCCTTCGCGCAGGACCTCGAAGCCATCGAGATCGCCATAGGCATAGAAGGGGTCGCGGGTATTGTCCGAGGCAATGGCGACCTTTACACCCGCAGCCTTGAGTTCATTGAGCAGCGTCACGCCACGCCAGCGGGGCGTGCGCACACCGGACGCATTGTCCCGATCCTGCAGGTACATATTGCACATGGGCAGCGAGACCACGGCAATGCCGGCGCGGGCGACCTTGTCGATGACCCGCTTTGCCGTTTTCTCATCCTGCACTGCCAGCGAGCAGCAATGGCCGGCCACGACCGAGCCAGTGAAGCCGCTTTCGAGAACGGCATCGGCGAGGCATTCGAGGGCATTGGCCGTCGGATCGGGCGATTCGTCGGTGTGGAGGTCGATATCGAGGCCGAGTTCTCCCGCCATGGCCACCAGCGTTCGCATAATGGTGGGATTTTCTGGATGCACGGCGGTCGAGCCACCCAATATGCCGCCCGCAGCCTTGGTGCGCTCAGCAACGGCCCGCAGCTTTGGCGCGTCGAGGATGGTGTCGGGGCCCAGCAGTCCGGCGCCTTGCAACTCGATCCGCCCGGCCCAGCGGGTGCGCATGGCCTCGAACACGTCCCAGGTAATCTCATGCTGGGGTGGGGCCATGTCGAGATGGGTGCGGATGGCGGCTGTGCCATGGGCATAGGCGCAGCGCAGGGAAAAATCCATGCGGCGCTCGACATCGGCAGAGGCCCAATGGGCTTCGCGGTCTTCCAGAACGGCCATCAGCGCGCCGATCCACGTTCCGTCGGGGTTCTGCTTGCGCGGCCAGATATGGCCCTTGTCGAGATGGGTGTGGAGGTCCACGAAGGCCGGCAGGACGATATCGCCGCGCATATCGATACGTTGCGGTAAGGTACCCGAACCAGCGGGGCCGATGGCGGCGATCCTTGCATCGGCAATGGTGATATCGACCAGCTCCAGGGCCCCGGAGACCGGATCACCCATGAGTGCCGTCGGGACGGCGGCATTGGCCAGGACATAGTGGCCGTCAGCGGGAATGGGTAGGGTCATCCTCAATTCTCCCGCTTCATCGCGCTTTCGTGCCAGCGATGCAGCAGCAGCCAGGCGATGAGCGAGGTCGCGGCAAAGATCGCGACACCGGTGATCATCAGAAGGATCAAAGCGGCGTAGAGGCGGGGATAATTGAGGCGATAGCCCGATTCAAGCAGCCGGAAGGCAAGGCCCGAGCCCTTGCCGGCTGAACCGGCCGCGAATTCGGCCACAACGGCGGCAATGAGCGAGAGACCACCACCGATCCTGAGGCCGGCGGCGAAATAGGGCAGGGAGGCGGGCAGCTTGAGATAGACAAGCGTTTGCCAGCGATTGGCGCCATAAAGCTCGAACAGGTTGAGCAGGTTATGATCGACGCTTTTCAATCCCGCCACCATATTGGACAGGATCGGGAAAAAGGCGACCACGAAGGCGCAGGTCAGCAGCGCCGACTGCGTGTCCGGCATATAGATGATGAGGAGGGGCGCGATGGCGATCATCGGCGTCACCTGCAGGATGACGGCGAATGGGAAGATCGCCAGTTCGATCCACTTGCTCTGGACCAGAATGATGGCAAGGCCGACGCCGCCGATCAACGCGATGGCTAGGGCCAGAAAGGTGATGCGCAGGGTGACGAGCAGTGATGGCGAAAGCGTGCTCCAGTCGGTGTAGAGCGCGGTAATCACGTCGCCCGGAGCTGGCATAATGTAGCGCGGCACCTGGTTGACCACGATGTGCAATTGCCACAGGCCGATAGCCAGGACCACCATGATGAACGGAATGGCGATGCGCAGGATCTTCTCGATCGTGCTGGTGCGCGCCACGGCGATGGCGACGGCGCTGTCGGTGCCGGCTTCGGCAATATTGGCGGTCTGGACGGCGTCGGTCATGTCCCCTGCGCTCCCAGCATGATGGCGTCCTGAAGGGCCCGCGACACACGGTCTGTGGTGGCGCGATATTCCTCCGAGGTGCGGTAATTGGCGTCGCGTGTGGCCGACGTCTCGATGGAAAGGTCAGCGCAAACCTGGCCCGGCCGGGCGCGCATGACGACGATGCGGTTGGACAAAAAGGCGCTCTCGAACACCGAATGGGTGACGAAAATCACGGTGATGCCGCTCTCCCGCCAGAGCCGGAGCACGTCGTCATTGAGCTTCTGCCGCGTGATTTCGTCGAGGGCAGCAAAGGGCTCGTCCATCAGCAATAGGCGCGGCTTGGTGACCAGCGCACGGGCGATTGAGACGCGCATCTTCATGCCGCCCGAAAGCTCGCGCGGATAAGAGCTCTCAAAATCGGCCAGACCAACCGATGCCAAGGTTTCCATGATACGGGGGCGAGCGGCGCTCTTGCTGACCCCGGTCAGGCGGAGCGGCAAATAGACATTGTCCAAGACAGTTGCCCAGGGCATGAGCGTCGGTTCCTGGAAGACAAAGCCGACATCGCCCTCGGGCAGTCCCCGGGCATTGATGCGGGAACTGGGCCAGTCGATGCTGCCCGAAGAGGCAGCGCCCAGACCGGCAATGATGCGCAGTGCGGTGGACTTGCCGCATCCTGAAGGGCCAAGAAGGCTGAGAAACTCGCCGCGGCGCACATCAAGGGTCATATCCTTGAGCGCCAACGTTCCATTGGAAAACAGCTTGCTCACATTGCGCATCGACACGACGGTGCGCTCGGGAGCGGTCGCGGCCGTTTGCGTGGCCGGTTCAATCAGATCAGTCAAAATACCAAACCCGGGCTAGGGTCAGAGTGGCGCGGGCGGGATTGCCCGCGCCTCGGATCGCAGGACGATCGCTTACATCAGGTCCATGCCAAGACCCTGGCAGACATATTCGGTCGTGTAGGCTGTGGAGATGTCGAGGCCCGCCTCGTAGACACCCACTTCCACCATCTTGTCGTAGAATTCGGTCCAATGGGCGTCGGTCATGCAACCAATGCCCTTGGTCTCGGCATCGCCGGAAACGACAATACCGTATTCCTTCATCTTCTCGATTCCATAGGCAATCTGATCATCGGTCATTTCCGGATTGTCGGCCTTGATCAGCTCATTGGCGGCGGCATTGTCGCCATAAAGATAATTGTACCAGCCGATGATCGAAGCCTCGACGAAGCGCTTGGCGATGTCCGGGTTCTCGTCCACCCAGGGCTTCATCGCTTCGATCGTGGTGGAATAGGGGGTATAGCCCTGATCGGCCAGTAGCCACACATCGGGTGCAAAGCCGGCCTCGCGCTCGATGGCGAGCGGCTCGGAGGTGAGATAGCCCTGCTGGATGGCCATGTCGTCGGCCAGGAACGAAGCGGGATTAAACTGATAGGGCTCGTATTTCTCTTCCACGAATTCAGGCCATTCGGTCTTCATCCAAGAGAAATAGGAGGTGAACCCGTCCGCGCCCAGGATGTACTTGCTGGCGCCCGCCAGTTCGGGGAAGCTTGCGAACTTGCCCGGATGCGACATCAGGATTTGCGGATCCTTCTGGAAGATGGCGGCCAGGGTAATGGTGGGAATCTGTTCCTTGACGGCGTTGATCGCGCCGGACGCGCCGCCCATGTAGAATTGCACCTGGCCCGAGACCAGCATCGGCCGGCCCGGCGATTGTGGTCCGCCCTGCATGACGGTGACGTCGAGGCCGTATTCTGCGTAGGTTCCGTCGGCAATGGCCTGGTAGTAGCCGCCATGTTCGGCCTGTGCGAGCCAATTGGTGGCAAAGGTGACTTTGTCCAGTTCCTGGGCGGCAACCGGCGAGGCAGCCAGTGCCAAAGCGGCCAGGAGAATGGTCTTGGTTGAAATCTGCATTCTGCGCTCCCTGTGCCGCAATCCCTCGTCGCGGCTTGTGGTTTGACGGCTGGGGCCGCCGAAACCCTACCTTTCGACATGCGCGCGCAGATGGAAAGCTAAAATTTAGGCATTTTGAGGGAATGCCTGCTATGCGTGCAGTGGGTAGCGCTAGGGCTGGTCAGGTCGGCATTGCGCCACTAGCATTCGCGTCTAAATTGACGAGACCACATGTTCACACCCCTCTCCCCCAAGAGTATTCATCCGCCCTTCGCGCCCTATAGCCACGGGGTGGTCGTGCCTGCGGGGCAAAAGCTGGTATTCTGTTCGGGGCAGTTGGGGATTGGAGCCGACGGCGACATTCCGCCTGATTGTGCTGGTCAGGCGCGACTGTGCTTTGACAATATTGCTGCGATCCTCGCTGAGGCGGGATTGGGCCTCGCAGATATTGTGCGCATCAATGCCTATGTCACCGGGCGGGAGCATCTGGCGGACTATATGGCCGTGCGCAATGCATTGTTCGCCGAACCCCATCCCGCCTCCACGCTGATGATCGTTTCCGGCTTCGCCCGCCCCGAATTCTTGGTCGAGATCGAAGCTGTTGCCGCCGGCCCTGCCTGAGGAACTTCAAGAATGCGCAAGATCTGGTGGACCGATTTCGCCGCCCGCGAATTCGACAATCTCGACCCCGAAAAGACCATCGCCATATTGCCCATTGCCGCGGTAGAGCAGCACGGCCCGCACCTGCCGGTGGGCACCGATACCATCATCAATACCTCGATGATGGAACTGCTCGCCGCGCAGGCACCGGACGACATGGATATCCGCATCCTGCCGGTGCAGGCCGTGGGCAAGTCCAACGAACATATCTGGGCCAAGGGTACAATCTCGCACAAGGCAACCAATCTGATCGATGCCTGGACCCAGATCGGGCTCGAAGTGGCGCGGGCCGGGGTGAAGAAGATCGTCTTCGTCAATTCCCATGGCGGCAATGAAGAGATCATGGGCATCGTCGCGCGCGAGCTGCGGGTCGAGGCCGGCATGCTGGCAGTCAAGAGTGGCTGGCGCTTCGGCGCGCCTAAGGGGGTGCTCAGCGATCTCGAACGCCGCCACGGTATCCATGGCGGGGATTCGGAAACCTCGCTGATCCTGCATTTCCGGCCCGACCTGGTGGATATGGCGCGCGCCGGAAATTTCCCCTCTATCGCCGCACGGGACGAGCAGCAGTTCAAATATCTCCGGCCCACCGGCGCTTTCGGGCACGTCTATGCCTGGATCGCCTCCGATATTAATCCGGGCGGGGCAGTGGGCGAGGCGGCGCTGGCCACGGCGGAGAAAGGGCGGCTCATCGCCGAGCGCAATGTGGCCGGCATGATCGAGGTGCTGCGCGAGGTCGAGCGCATGCCTTTGCCCGGCAGTGCGCGCTGGCTGCCGTAGAGCGTTTCCAGCAAAAGTGGCAACGGTTTTGCGGTTCGGAAACGCGACTTGGGAGACAGCTAGACCAGCTTGCCATCCGCGATGATGGCGCGGACCTCATCTTCCACCGAATCCAGTATGCGATTGATGGCCGCGACAGCCTGATCGGCATCTTCGGCGACGATGGCGTCGGCCAGATCGCGGTGGATGGGGAAGGAATCAAGCCCGAAGGCGTCGCGGTTGAATGGCGAGATTTCACCCCGCTCAAGGGCGTGATCCAGATTGGTCAGGATCTGGCCATACATGGGATTGCCCGAGGCGTCGTAGATGGCGTTGTGGAAGGCATGATCGGCCTTGCGCCAGGGGCGGCCACTATTCACATCGGCCAGGAGCACATCGCATAGACGGCCGATTTCGCGGCGCTGATTGGCCGTGGCATGCAGCGTTGCCTTGCGAACCACGTCATTTTCCAGCGTCCGGCGGATTTCGAGCAGCCGCAGCAGCGCTTCGCCCTCCAGCCGCACCATGGTGGGCACAAGGCCACGCGAGGTCTGGACGCGGGCGGCAAGATAGGTGCCATCGCCGCGGCGACGGCGGATGATACCTAGCCCCTCCCAGCGATTGAGCGCCTCTCTTATGGTGGATCGCCCCACGCCCAATGAGGCGGCCAATGAAACTTCGGGCGGCAGGCGATCCCCGATCTTGAGCCCGGCACGCTCCACCATTTCGGCAAGTGCATCCAGCACCGCCACATTGCGCGTGCGGTTCTCCAGCGGCTCAAGATAGCTCAGGGCGGTTTCCCGACTCATCGGTGCCCATTCCTCCCGGTGTGGCGGCAGCTTATCGGCCACTCACACCATATCTTTGCCGATTTGTCAGCCTTGCGCCGCCAGCGGCGGTGCTTTGAGGTCGAGCAATTCGGTCAGCGCGGCGATCAGCCTGTCCATTTGCGGTCGTGAATTATAGCCCTGCACCGAGAGACGGACGATGCAGGTGTCCTGCCACTTAAAGACCGGAATTTCGATGCCATAGCGATCGAAAAGGGTCTTGTGCACCTCCAGTGTATCGCATTCGGGAATGGGCATGGCGACCATTTGTGGGGCGCAGAATTCGGGGCTGCTAAGGGGGGCGAGCCCGGTCAACTCGCCCAGGCGTCGCGCCGTGTCCTGCGCCAGCGCCCGGCAATGGTCGGCCACCGCCCACCACTCATTGTCATTACGAAACTGGATCGCCGCCGGGACGGTCAGCCAAGGTGCGGGGTCGCGCGTGCCCTGGATTTCGATTTCGTCGATATAGGGGGAATTGCCGAAGGCGCCCTGGGCGCCTGGCTCTTTGGAATCCTTGGTCCAGCCGTGGCTGATGACCAGCGGATTAAGAAGGCCCTGCATGTCGCGCCGCGTATACAAGAATGCCGAACCCTTGGGGGTCATCATCCATTTGTGGCAATTGCCCGAATAGAAATCGGCACCCATAGCGTCGAGATCGAGCCTTATATGGCCGGGTGTATGCGCCCCATCGATCACCGACCATATGCCGCGCCGGCGCGCTTCCTTGATGGCATTTTCGATGGGGAACAGCAGGGCCGTGGGCGAGGTGATATGGCTGAGGAACAGCACTTTCGTGCGCTCCGTCATGCCCCCGACTATGGCCTCAGTGAAGGCTTTCTCGCTTGTGAGCGGCATGGGCACCTTGACCATGACAATCTCGGCGCCGGTCTTGCGGCAGATATAGGCCCAGGTCTTTTCCAGCGCCGAATATTCGTGATCGGTGGTGAGGATCTGGTCGCCGGGTTTGAGATCGAGCGATTGGGCGACGATATTGAGGCCGCTCGTGGCATTGAGCACGCCGACAATGTCATTGGCATCGCAACCGAGTTCCTCCGCCAGCGCTTCACGCGGCACGCGCAAGAGGTCATGCAGGCGCCGGCCCAGAAACTCAACGGGTTCCTGTTCGAGTTCGAGCTGCCAGGCCTGATAGGCCTCGAATACCGGACGCGGGCAGGCGCCGAACGAGCCGTGATTGAGGAAGGTCACATCCTCACGCAGGAGGAAATGCCGGGCGAGATTGTCGGACACGGTTCAGCGACCTTTCAGGGTGGGATCGAGAGCATCGCGCAAACCGTCGCCGAAAAGCGAGGTGGCGAGCACGGTGATGGCCAGCGCCGCCGTCGGGAAAACGGCGAGATGCCAGTAATAAAACATGAAATTGATGCCCTCGTTGATCATCTGCCCCCAGGTCGGGGTCGGCGGGGGCACGCCGATGCCCAGAAAGCTCAGCGAAGCCTCGAGCATCATGGCCAGGGGGATGGCCAGCACGAAGCCCACGATGATCGGGCTGATGGAATTGGGGATGAGGTGGCGGCGGATGATGTACCAGGGTGAGGCACCGAGCGCCTGGGCCGCACGGACAAACTCCTTCTCACGAAAGGCTTTGACCTGCGCGCGCACCAGAAGGCACACCTGCACCCAGCCGAACAGCGCGGCAATGGCGACGATGGAAGTGTAGCCCCCGCGGGTGAGGGTGCCGAGCAGCATGGCGGCGAGCAGCGGCGGCACCACCGAAAACAGTTCGATCACGCGCATGATGACCCAGTCGGTCCGGCCACCGAAATAGCCGCCCAGAGCCCCCAGCGGGATGCCGATCAGCACCGAAAAGCCGGCGGCGATAAAGCCGATGGAAAGTGATACGCGCGCGCCATAGACGATGCGCGTATAAAAATCGCGCCCCAGATTATCGACGCCGAACCAGTGCTCGGGCGAGGGAAAGGCCAGAGATTGGGTGAGGAACATTTGCGCCTCGGGCGGCACCGGCGTGATCAGCGGCGCAAAGATCGCCATCAGGATCAGCACGCTCATCACGATCCCGCCGGCGACGGCTGCCCTGTTGGAGAGGAAACGCTGCCAGGCGAACCAGAGCGGGCTGCGCTGGCGCGGCGGGGCGGCTTCAACTGCTGGCGGAACGATGGTGTCGGTCATTCTGCGCCTCCTACGCGGATACGCGGATTGATCAGCGCATAGACGATGTCTGAGACGAGATAAGCGATGCAGTACATGAAGGTGATCATGAGCATCAGCGCCATTTCCAGCGGATAGTCACGCGTCTCGATGGAGGAGACGAAATAGGCGCCCAGGCCCGGCACGCGGAACATGGCCTCGACGAAAATCGAGCCAGTGGCCGTGCCGATGAACATGGGCAGGAAGACCGTAACCAGCGGAATGGCCGAATTGCGCAGCACATGCTGAAAGACAATGCGGCGTTCGCTGAGACCCTTGGCCCGCAACACCGTGACGAAGGGCCGGCTCATCGTGTCGAGCATGGCCGAGCGCGTGTAGCGGGCATAGGTGGCAACCGGGATGGCCGCGTAGGCGATAATCGGCAATATCCAACGCTCCGGCTGCGGCCAGCCGCTGGCGGGCAGCCATTTGAGCCAGACCGCGAAGACCAGGATCAGCAGCATTGAGGTGACGAAGACCGGAATGGTGAGGCCCAAAGTGGCGACGGCCGAGGCGAGATAGTCGATCCAGCTATTGCGATTGAGCGCGGCGGCCATACCGAGGAGGATGCCAAGTGGCGCGCCGATCAGCACGCCGAGGCCGCCCAGAATGAGGCTGGGCACCCAGGCACGGGAAAGGAGTTGCAGCACGCTTTCGCCCGGACTCTGATAGGGCACGCCGAAGTCGAACTGCAGCACGCCCCACATGTAACGCAGATATTGCACATAGAGCGGCTGATCGAGACCGAGCTGGGCCATGAGTTTGGCGCGAACGGCTTCCGAAACCGGCATGTCATTAGCGTCGAACGGGCCACCGGGCACGGCATGCATCATCAGGAAGATGATGAGGGAGACCACAATGAAAGTGAAGGCGACCGAAACGAGGCGGCGCAGGATATAGCTTAGCATGGCCTCATCCCCTCAATTGGTCACATAGGCCTCGACCCGGTGATCCGGGGCGATGGAAACGAGTTTGGGTTCGCTATGCGGGGCCACGCCCGCCTGCAGCGTGGTGAGGCGCGGGGTCTGGGCATCGATTTCTTCGGCACTGAGGAACGTGCGGGCGCGCTTGTCGCGTGGATTGGTCGCCGGCACAGCATCGAGCAGGGCGCGCGTATAGGGGTGCTGCGGGTCCGAGAAAATGCGTTCGGTCGGTGCTTCCTCGACCACGCGGCCGCGATACATCACCACAACGCTGTCAGTGAGGGATTTGACCGTGGACAGGTCATGGCTGATGAACAGCATGGAAAGACCCATCTCGGCCTGAAGCTTTTTCAATAGGCCTATGATCTGCGCCTTCACCGTGACGTCGAGCGCAGACGTCGGCTCGTCGGCCACCAGAACGTCAGGCTCCAGCACGAGGGCCCGGGCTATGGCCACGCGCTGGCGCTGCCCGCCAGACAATTCGTGCGGATAGCGATTGGCAAAGGATCGGTCTAGGCCGACACGCTCCAGCCAGGAGAGGGCGATCTCCTGCTGCTCGCGCGTAGTGCCGACCCCATGAATATGCAGCGGCTCCGCAATGATCTGGGTCAGCGTCATCATCGGATCGAGCGCCGAATAGCTGTCCTGGAAGACGATCTGCATTTTCCTGCGCCAGGGTTTGAGCGCTTCGGGCGACAAGGTGGAAATGTCCTGGCCATGGACCAGGATTTGGCCGCGCGTCACATCGGTGAGGCGCATGGCCATCATGCCGGTCGTGGTCTTGCCCGATCCGCTCTCACCGACAATGGCAACAATGCGGTTTCTGGGCAGGGCCAGGTTGATTTCCCTAACCGCATGGAAATCAGCATAGTCGGTGAACAGGCCGCGCCGGCGCCGGATGCGATAGGCCTTGGCGAGGCCCCTGAGTTCGAGCGCGGGTGTGTCGCTGTCGCTGCCGCGCGATGGCTCGAACCGGGCATGGAGGCTCGCGAGGAGCTGCTTGGTATAGGCGTGCTGCGGCGCATCGAAAATCTGTTGCACGGGCCCTTGTTCCATGACCTCGCCGCGGTACATGACCAGCACCCGGTCGACCGTTTCGGCGATGACGCCCAGGTCGTGAGTGATCATGATCAGCGCCATGCCGAACTCCGCCTGCACCTTCTTGATGAGCTGCAGGATCTGCGCCTGGATGGTGACGTCAAGCGCGGTGGTCGGCTCGTCGGCAATCAGCACTTTGGGCCGGCAGGACAGGGCCATGGCGATCATGGCGCGCTGCAGCATGCCGCCGGAAAGCTGGTGCGGATAGTAGTTAAGGACGTCTGCCGCGTTCTTGATCTCGACGCGCTGCAAGAGCTCCTCCGCTTCCCTGATCGCGTCGCGCCTGGAGACATTGCGATGCGCCTGAATGGTCTCGGCGATCTGGTGGCCGATGGTGAAGACCGGATCGAAGGCCGTCATCGGGTCCTGGAAAATCATGGCGGCGGAGCGGCCGCGCAGGCGGGCGAGGTCTTCGCGACTGGCCCTGCCGACATCGACGCCATCCAGCGCCAGTTTTTTCGCACTGACCTCGGCCGTGGCGGGCAAGAGCCGCATGAGCGCGCTGCATGACACCGATTTACCTGAGCCGCTTTCCCCTACGATCCCGAGGCTCTCGCCGGGTTCAACGGTAAAGCTGATGCCGCGCACGGCGTCGATCGTGCCGCCATATTGGCGGAAACTGACCCGCAGGTCTTCGATTTCAACGAGGGACATGGCTGGGACCCGCTTGGGCGGCGCCCCCCGACTGGGAATGCCCGGGAGGCGCCTGTTGGAACGCTGACGCATCGTGTGATGCGCCAATCGACAATTACTTCGTCAGGTGGGTGAAAAAGTAGTGGCCGAGACGGTCCAGGGGCGTAAAGCCCAGCGAATTGGGCTCGGAGGCCTCGCCGCCGAGATCGCTGGAAATGATCGCCGTGGTGATCGGATGCACGAGCGGCACGATCAGGCCCTGGTCGATCATCACCTGTTCGGCCTGGGCATAGAGGTCGTAGCGGGTGTCCCAATCACTCTCGGAATCCGCCTGGGCGACCAGGTCGTCATATTCGGGCACGAAATAATTGTGGCGCCCGCCATTGTAGAAGATGCCGTAGAAGTTGGACGGATCGAGATAGTCATATTCATAAGGGGCGATGAAGATATTATTCTTCGCGCCACGCAATCCGTCCATCCAATCCGCACCCGGTAGCTGGCGGATATCGACGGTAATGCCGAGTACATCCTTGAATTCGGCCTGCAGATATTGGGCCATGGCGGGAACGATGGCACCATTATAGCCGCCTTCCTCGCGAATCCAGATTTCGATCGCGGGGAAGCCTTCGCCATTCGGGTAGCCGGCATCGGCCAGGAACTGCTTGGCCTTCTCCGGGTCGAAGGTCGCCTGCGCGACCACGTCCGGATTGTAGCCAGGGTAGCCGGGCGGCAGGATGGAGCCGGCCGGAATGGCAATGTCCTTGAGAACCGTGGAGGTCAGCTCGTCGCGGTCGATGGCATAGTAGAAGGCCCGGCGGACATTGACGTCGTTGAAGGGCTCGGATTCCAGGTCATAGGAGAGGTAGGAGGTCGCAAAGACGGCGTTCTTGCGGATGCCGTCGGGATCGGCAGCCATGGCCACCGGCACCTGCCCGGTATTGAGGAAGGAATAATCGGTGTCACCGGCAAGGAAGGCGGGCAGACCGACTTCCGGCGCGCCGAGGCTCGGATCGACTTCCAACCGGTCAATCTGGGCCTGCCAGGGCCCGACATAGGTGTCGGACTTGGTCAGGGCGACGGAATTGTTGGACTTCTCCCAGCTTTCGAGATCGAAGGGGCCAGAGGAAACGATGGTGTCGACATTGAGCGCCCAATCGTCGCCCAGCTCATCGACCTTGTGCTTGGGCACGGGGTACCAGAGGCTGGTGACCGAGGGCAGATAGGGCTTGGGCGCGGTGGTCGTGACCTCGATCGTGTGGTCGTCAACCGCGACAAGGCCGAGAGCGGACACATCGGCGGTGCCTTCGGTGACTTCCTTCCAGCCCTTGATGCCGCCGGCAAAATCCCAATACCAGGCAAAGTCATAGCCGGAAGTTGCAGCGCGCTGCAGGGCAAAGACGTAGTCTTCGGCCGTCAGGGGTTCACCATCGGACCAGACCAGGTCCTTGCGCAGGTTGAACGTCCAGGTGAGGCCATCCTCGGACTGGCTCCAACTCTCCGCCGCCATGGGCGTCAGCTCGAATTCCTTGTCGAAGGTTGCGATCGGCACCTGCAGCAATTCGGCAAAGGTAGCACGGTCATAGACCGTCTTCATGTAGTCCATATAGGTGCCGGTGGTGGATTGGCCTGGCGCCACGATTGTGGCCTGGGCCATTGCCGGCAGCGTCAGCGCCGTGGCGATAGCCAGCGTGGCGGCGAATTTCCGTGAAATATGCATGAGCTCCCTCCTTGTGCAGAGCAATAGGCGTTCCCTGATGCGCCAGGCCCTTCCCCTCGGGTCTGGTCACTTTGTGTTGTCGTCGCCGTAGCCACGACAGGCAGATTGTTCCCGAAATCTGCCATATGACATATGTCTGACAAATCAATCCAAACTTGGCAAGTCTGCTATCTTCCTTTCCTCGCTGGTCGGTGATGGCCTGTTGGCCAGGGCGGGCGGGGCAATTGCCGGCTAACCGCTAAAAGCCCGCCGGCAGGCATATTCGATCGTATCGGCACCAATGCCGAAATGGCGGTAGAGGTCGGAGACCGTACCCGTCTGGCCGAAATGTTCGACACCCAGCGCTATTGTGCGATGACCCAGAACGCTGCCCAGCCAGCCCAGTGTGGCCGGATGCGCATCAATGGCGGTAACGAGCCTGGCGCGATGCGGGATGCTGGCCAACAAGGTTTCGATATGGCTCGTTGCGGCATGGTCGCCATGCAGATGCGCCCGCAGCGAGGCCTGCCAGCCGGCATTGAGCCGGTCGGCCGAGGTAACGGCAAGCACCGCCACATTGCGCCTGTCGCCGCCAATGCGCGCGGCCGCCTCGATGGCCTCGCTGGCCAGGACGCCCTGATAGGCGATCACAACTTCGCATTGCGGGGAGGGCGGCTGCAGCCAATAGGCCCCGCGTATGATGTCACCGGCCAGGTCTGGCGTGATCGTTCGGGGCACCTGATCCAGTGTCCGTGTGGACAAGCGCAGATAGACCGATCCCCCGGTTACATCGCGTGGCCAGTCCGCCAGGTCAGGCCGGGCATCCCCGGAGCGCTGCATATAGTCGAAAGCCCAATCCATGATCACCGCCAGTTCATCGGCAAAGGCCGGCTCGAAACTGGCCAGCCCGTCCTGCGACATGCCGATCAGCGGCGAGGCAATGGACTGGTGCGCGCCACCTTCGCCGGCCAGCGACACGCCCGATGGAGTGCCGACCAGCAGGAAGCGGGCGTCCTGGTAGCAGGCATAGTTGAGAGCATCCAGGCCCCTCGAAATGAACGGATCATAAAGGGTGCCGATGGGCAAAAGCCGCTCACCGAAGAGCGAGTGGGAGAGACCCGCGGCGCCCAGCATCAGCATCAGGTTCATCTCGGCAATGCCCAGCTCCAGATGCTGCCCATCGGGGGTAAAGCGCCACTTCTGCGTCGAGGGGATCGCCTCCTTCTGGAACAGATCGGCTGTCTCCTTGCGGGCGAAAAGATTGCGGCGATTGACCCAGGTGCCGAGCCCGGTCGAGACCGTCACGTCAGGGGAGGTGGTGACGATGCGGCGGGCCATCTCGCTGTCCGATTTGGCGATAGCATCCAGAATGCGACCGAAAGCGGCCTGGGTGGAGGTCGTGCCGGTGCCGATGAATTGGGGACCGATCGTTGGAACGGCTGCGGCTGTCAGGCGCCGCGAGGCAGAGGTGTTGAATGGGACGGATTGAACAAAGGACGCCAGCGCCTCCGGCTCGTCGAGTCCCTCGAAGAGATCCCATTCATGCCCGTCGCGGATTTTGTGGCTGGCACGCAATTGCTCGATCTGAGCGGAGGTCATCTGCCCGGCATGATTGTCCTTGTGCCCCGCCAGGGGCGTACCCCAACCCTTGACGGTATAATTGATGAAAACCGTCGGTTGTTCATTGTCGGCGCTCTCGAACTGGTCGAGCAGGCTACCAACGCAATGGCCGCCCAGATTGGCCATGAGGGTGGCCAGGTCCTCGTCGCTGCGGCGGGCAAGGAGGGCGGACACCTCGCCCTGATCGCCGATCTCGTCGCTGAGACGTTCGCGCCAGGCCGCGCCGCCGCGGAACATCAGCGCTGAGTAGAGATCGTTGGGGCAGTTATCGATCCAGGCCCTGAGTTTCTCGCCGCCTGGCTCGGCAAAGGCCGTGCGCTGCAGGGCGCCATATTTGAGCGTGACCACCTTCCAGCCAAAGGCCTTGAAAATGGATTCGATGCGCTCATAGAGACCCTCGCGCACCACGCCATCGAGACTCTGGCGATTATAGTCTATGACCCACCAGCAATTTCTGAGGCCATGCTTCCAGCCTTCAAGCAGGCACTCATAGATATTGCCTTCGTCGAGCTCGGCGTCTCCGGCGAGGGCAATCATGCGACCCTCAGGGCGATCCTTCCCGGCCCAGTCCTTGGCGCGCACATAGTCCTGCACCATGGAGGCAAAGGCGGTGAAGGCAACGCCCAGGCCTACCGAGCCGGTCGAGAAATCGACATCGTCGGTGTCCTTGGTGCGGGATGGATAGGATTGGGCGCCGCCAAAGGCACGAAAATCGACGAGCTTTTGTCGGGTCTGGCGGCCCATCAGATATTGTATGGCATGAAAGATCGGGGCGGCATGCGGCTTGACCGCAACCCGGTCCTCCGGTTTCAGCACGCCGAAATAGAGCGTGGCTAATATGGCCGCCATGGATGCCGAACTGGCCTGGTGACCGCCGACCTTTACCCCATCGGGATTGGGGCGGATATGATTGGCATGATGCACCATCCAGCTTGCCAGCCAGAGCGACTTCTTCGTCAGCGCCTCAATGGCCTCGATGCGGTCCATGCTCCTGCCTGCCATATCGCCCCTCCAATCGATATGTCTGACATTACGACTTGTCGAAGGACGATTTCCGTCTATTCTGACCAACAAAATGGCAGTCGGCGCAGGATATGAGCGAAATTGGCGCAAACTGAGGCGGAATCAACCAGGCCGGGGATCGACGCAGCCGATCGGAAAATCCTGCGGGCCTTGCAGGAAGACGGGCGCATGACCGCTCAGGCGCTCGCCGACAAGGTTGGTCTCTCCGCTTCGCCCTGCCTGCGCCGTGTGCGTCAGCTCGAGCGGGCAGGGGTGATCTCGGGCTATAGCGCCAATATTGACCAAAAGGCCGTCGGCCTGCCGGTTTCGGTGTTCATTTCCATCAAGCTGGAGCAGCAGCGCGCCGGCAATCTCGATGCATTCGGCGCCGCCATCAGCCTCTGGCCGGAAGTGATGGAATGCTATCTCATGACCGGACAGTTCGATTTCCTGCTGCGTGTCGTCTGCGCCGACCTTGAATCCTACGAGCACTTTCTGCGTGAGAAGCTGACCCAGCTCGATGGCGTCGCCTCGATCGAAAGCAGCTTTTCATTGGGCGCGGTGAAATTCTCGCGAGTGCTGCCGCTCTAGCGGGATTGCTGAGTGCAGCGGTTTTCACTTCACTATCGCGGCCAACCTGTGCCACGGCTATTCCATGAGCGATTTGAAACCTCCGTCCTTTGTCAGCGCGCAAATGGTGGCCGACCGGGCCGGTGTGTCGCGCTCGGCGGTTTCTCGCACCTTTACCGATGGTGCCAGCGTTTCCGAGGCCACGCGGCGCAAAGTGCTCGAAGCGGCCGATGCGCTGGGCTATCACGTCAATCACCTGGCGCGTGGGCTGCGGGAGCGCAGCAATATCGTTTGTCTCGTTGTGGCCGACATGACCACGCCGATCAGGGCCCGCATGGTCGATGTCCTGACGCGCAAGCTGCAGGCCGCGGGCAAGATCACCATGGTGATCAATACCGGGACCGACACCCAGAGCGTCTCCGCCGCGCTCCGGCAGACGCTCAATTATCGGGCTGACGCGACCGTCGTGCTGTCCGGCACACCGCCCGCCTCGCTCATCGAAACCTGCCTTGCCAATGGTCAGCAGGTGGTGCTGATCAACCGCGACGAGCGGTTGCAGGGGTCCAGTAATCTGGGCGTCGACAATGCCATGGCCGCGCGGGAGGCGCTGTTCCTGCTGCGCCGCGCCGGTTGCGAGCGGCTCGGCCTCATCACCTCCAATGCCCGAACCGCGAGCCTGGTGGAGCGCGAGAAGGTTTTTGTACAGACCGCCCAGGCGGCGGGCCTTTCCGTGGTGGTGACCGAGGCCGGGCCGACCAGCTATGGATCGGGGCAGGAAGCGGCCCGTCGGGTTTTCGGACGATCCGAAGCGCCCGACGGCGTATTCTGCGTTACCGATCTGCTGGCGCTCGGCTTCATGGATGTGGCGCGGCAGGATTTCGCGCTGTCCATACCGCAGGACCTGTGCGTCATCGGCTTTGACGACATCGAGCAGGCGGGCTGGGCGTCCTATCAATTGACCACTTTCCGCCAACCGCTGGACCCGATGGCTGACGAAGTCGTGGACCTGCTGCTCCAGCCTGGTCGAGCCGTTTCGGAGCGGCGCATGATCGAACCCATACCGGTCTGGCGACGGTCGGTTCGCCCGGGCAAGCTCTAGTTCATCCACCTTCGGCCCGGCCCCGCGGCCGCCCTCGCCCAAAGGGAGGGCGGGCCTGACAATGGCGGCCGGCTGAACGTGAAACGCGGCTGCTTGTCGGCCGCCTGTCAGGGCCTCGTATGCGTCCCTGCTGAGCGGCCTAGGGTATCTCAATAGGCTCCCGAATATGCGCGATTTCTTCTGCGTCACGAGCGCCTTGCAACATAGTTCCTGAAATTTTGCACAGGTGTGCAAAATTCCTGTGTCATCAAAGCGTTATGTAAGCCGCCTATTTACTCCTTCGAGACAGCGAGAAAATGCACTTGTGTGCAATCGCTAATCGGTGTTGTCTTGCTGAAGCGATGGCATGTCGCGGCAGGTGCAACCCAGCACGAGATTGGGACCGCCTTCCGTTCGCCAAAGCAAGAGGGAGGAGGCCCATGAGGCGGGCGAACCGGTGCCGATCCGGGGTCGTCATCTCGGCTTTGCCGATACGCTGCCTCCGCACTCGGCAACGATGGAGCGTTTCCGGTCAGGAGGCGCGACAAGCAAGTTAGCGCGGTGGCCGCCCCGGTCGCCATGATGGGAGAAAAGAACATGAAACGTCGTGACTTCATGATTTCCGCTGCGGGCACAGTGGCCGGTATGGCCCTTCTGCCCCGCATGTCCTTCGCTGCCGAAGGCGTGATCGACTGGTACACCAGCTCGGACAGCAATATTCTCGATTTCTGGACCAATACGGTCAAGCCGGCTTTCGAGGCTGCCAATCCTGGCGTTTCGATCAATCTGGTGGACGCAGGCGACGGTGCCGGTATCAACGCAATTGCCGAGCGTGCCATCGCCGCCAAGCAGTCCGGTGCCGATCCGCAGGCCGACTATTTCGAAACCCACGATCCCAACCAGCCCAATGGCGCCATCGACGCGGGCATTTACGTCAACATGAAGGAAGCGGGCCTGTCGAACTACGACAAGGTCAATCCGCTGGCCTTCGATGGCGATTACTCGCTGCCCTATCGCGGCAGCCAGGTTCTGCTCGCCTATGACAGCACCAAGCTCAAGGCCGCCGATGCACCCAAAAACTGGGACGATCTGGTCACCTGGATCAAGGCCAATCCGGGCCAATTCGTCTACAACCGTCCCGACAAGGGTGGTTCGGGCGGCAATTTCGTTCGTCGCGCCATCCATCAGGCCAATGGGCTCGACCCGGCTGCCTTCACCCTGGACAATTACTCGGAAGCATATGCCAACGAGACGCTGGGCAAGACCTGGGAAATCCTCAAGGACATCGCCCCGTCGCTCTACGATAATGGCGCTTACTCCTCGGGCAATACGCAGTCGATCCAGCTGCTGTCGCAGGGCGTGGTCACCATGACCCCGGTCTGGTCCGACCAGGTGCTACAGGCCATCAGCCAGGGCGTTCTGCCTGAAGATACCGGTCTGGTTCAGTTGCAGGACCTTGCGCTGGCCGGCGGCTTCTCCCGCGCTGTGGTCCTCGACAATGGCGTCAACCGCGACGCTGCCCTCAAGCTGGCTGATTTCGTGCTGACCGAAGAAATCCAGAGCGCCATCCTGACCGAACTGGGCGGCTTCCCCGGCGTCAGCTGGGACTATGTCTCCCCCGAACTGCGCGAGCGCTTTGCCGACATCGTCCCCACCTCCATCCCGACCTTCCCGGGCGGGGACTGGGGCGCCGCCATCAACGATGGCTGGTATCGCAATGTTGCACCAAACGTTGATCGCAACTCGTGACCACCGAAGCGGCTGAAGGAGCGGTTCGTCCGCTCATGGAAAAGTCCGACAGCAGGAGGCCAACCGGCCTCCTGCTTGTCGCCATCCCTGTATTGTTGATGGCCTGGCTGATCATCTGGCCAATCATCAACGCCATTGGCCGCACCATGTGGCGGCCAGACGCCGAGGGCAGTTACGGCTTCGATCTATCGAGCTACATCTTCTTCTTCTCCGATCAGTACAGCATCGACAATCTGGCGATCACGCTGTGGACGACACTGATGTGCGCCATCCTGCTGCTCGCCATCTGCCTGCCCATCGCGCTCTATTTGCGCTTCTCGCAGGGGCGGCTGCCCGCTTATGTGCAGGCGCTGGCAATCTTTCCCATGTTCGTGCCCTCGATCATTCTGGCTTACGCCTTCATTCGCGTGCTGGGGCCCAATGGCATGGTCGATATACTGCTCAATGCGGTGGGCCTGCCCAAGATCAGAACGCCTTACCTGACCCCTTGGGGGCCAGTGATCGGGCTCGTCTGGGACAATATTCCGTTGACCGTGCTGATCCTGCTTTCCGGCCTTGGCTCTGTTGCCAACCATGCCATCGAAGCCGCGCGCGATGTCGGCGCCAACCGCCTGCAGGTCTTCTGGCACATCATCCTGCCGCGCATTTCGAACTCGATCCTTGTCGCCATTTCCTTCTCGGTGCTGGGCATCTTCTCGTCTTTCACGCTGCCCTATCTGCTCGGGCCAGCCTCACCCGAAATGATGGGGCCATTCATGAACCGCACCTTCCGCGAGGTGAATGACCCGATCAATGCCGTCACCCAGGCCGTAGTTACCTTCGGCTTTTGTATTGCCTTCGGGCTGTTCTACGTGCGCTCGGTCGCACGCAATCAGGGGAAGTGAGATGGAACGCGTTGCTCCAATTACCACTGTCCCGACGGTCCCCAGGCCGTCGCGCCCGCCTCTCGACTGGACCGGCGTCGGATTTGCGGCCCTGCTGTCCTTGGCCATTATCCTGCCACTCGTTGTGGTGGGCACGTGGGCATTTACTGAGGTCTGGCGCTATCCCAATGTGATACCGCAGCAATTCGGCCTGCGGTTCTGGAACCAGACGCTCACCCGGCCAGATGTCTGGGCCGCGCTGACCCTCAGCCTGCAATTGTCCACGGTCGTCACCTTGCTGTCGGCGGCCATATGCCTTCCGGCAGCCTATGCCTTTGCCCGTATGGACTTCCCCGGCCGGACAATACTGTTTTTCTCGTTCCTTGCCGGCCACGCCTTCCCAAAATTCGGTCTTCTGATCGCAATTGCCGCCATCTTCCTCCAGCTCAATCTCATTGGTACCTTCTGGGGCGTCGTACTGATTCAATTGGTCGGAACCCTGCTGTTCATGATCTGGATTCCGGTGGCGGCCTTTCAAGCGGTCGACCGGCGCATGGAGGAAGCAGCGCGCGATGTCGGGGCAGGTCCCCTGCGCGTCTTCTGGTCGATCACTCTGCCCCAGGCGGGCCCCACAATCGCCGCAGCGCTGCTGCTCAGCTTCGTCGGCACCTTCTACGAAACCGAAGGCGCCTGGCTGATCGGGGCACCAGGCATCCGCACCATGCCGGTACTGATGATTTCCTTCATCAACAATCAGATGGTCATCCAATATGGCGCGGTGCTTTCCGTCATATTGTGGGTGCCTTCCTTCATCGCTCTCATGTTCGCCCGCCGCGTCATTGGTGGCGGCGCCTTCGCCCGCGGTTTTGGCGGCTAGGGAAATAATATGTCCGTTCTGAAAATCACCGACGTCTCCAAAATCTTTGCCGGTCCGACGGTCGCGGTAGACAAATTCTCGCTCGACGTCGCCGATGGCGAGTTGGTCTGCCTGCTCGGGCCGTCAGGCTCGGGCAAGTCGACCCTGTTGCGCATGGTGGGCGGGTTCGAGCGCCCCACCTCCGGCCTCATGACCATTGATGGTGAAGACATCACCCAGTTGCCGCCGGAAAGGCGGCCGACCGGCATGGTGTTCCAGAGCCACGCGCTCTGGACCCATATGAATGTGTTCAAGAACCTGGCCTTTGGCCTGAAGCTGCGCGGCCTGCCTTCTGACGAGATCAGGCACAAGGTCGAGGCCGTGCTCGATCTGGTGGGCCTGTCCGGCTATGGCACGCGCGGCGTCAACCAGCTTTCCGGCGGACAGCAGCAGCGCGTGGCGCTGGCGCGTTCGCTGGTTCTGGAACCGAAAATCCTGCTGCTCGACGAGCCCTTTGCCAGCCTTGACCAGCATTTGCGCGAGCGCCTGCGTGAGGAAGTGCGCGACATCCAGCAGCGGCTCAAGATCACGACGCTTTTCGTGACCCATGGCCAGGACGAAGCGTTGGCGATGGCCGACCGTATCGTGGTGATGCGCGATGGCCGGATCGAGCAGATCGACCGGCCCGATGTGGTTTATCGTGAGCCCCAGACGCCCTTTGTCGCCGGCTTTGTCGGCACGATGAACCTGATCGAGGGCGAGGTCAGCAATGGTCACTTCGCCAGGGCCGGCTTCGGCCTAGACGTGCCCATTGCCAATGGCGCGGCCACATTGGCCATACGTCCCGAAGCGCTGGACCTGTCCGCCTCCGATACCGGCGTGGCGATGGTCCACCGCGTCACCGATTACGGCACCCATGGACTGGTCGATCTCGATCTCCAGGACGGCACGCGCCTTAAATCCATGGTCGCGCATCCCGACTTGTTCAAGGCAGGTCAAAAGGTAGACCTGCTGCCGCAGGCCGTTGCGGCCTATCGCGACAATGCGCGCGTTTATCGGAGCTGACATGGCCGATCCGCTCCATATCGACCGCCATGGGCACAGGACCCGGCTCAAATGGCACAGGGCGCGTCGCCGGCAGACCGATCCGGTTTTCACCGGCGCCCGCATTCTCGACGGCATGCGGCTGGGCGCCAGCGTCGAGGTCGACCTGGTCATACATGCCGATCACGGCTGCGCTGTGCTGCACAATTTCGAGCTGGACAAGGAGACGACCGGCAGCGGTCAGGTCCGCAGGACCTCGGCCGAGACGCTCCGGTCCCTGAACCTGCGGGACAATGACGGCAAGGTCTTGCCCGACAAGGTGATGTTGCTCGAGGATCTTTGCGCTTTGCTGGTCCGGCAGAAGCCTGAACAAGGCGCGCTGCTGCAACTGGACTTCAAGGAAGACCTGGCGGCGCTGGACGAGCGAACCATTGCCAATTTTGCCGACAGTGTCGGCCCCATCGCGGACCACTTCATTCTGTCGGGCGGAGATATAGGCGCCGTTCGGGCGCTGTCCCGCGCCGTTCCCGCGCTCAGAACCGGATATGACCCATGCTATGGCGAATCCCTGGCACGGCTGCAGGCCACGAGCGACTTCGCCGGTTTCATAGGGGAAGCCGTGGAGGCCGCTCCGCAGGCAGACATGATCTACCTGGCTTTTGAACTGGTGCTTGCCGCCCAGGATGCAGGGTTTGACATTGTCGCGCCGATCCATGCGGCCGGCAAAGCGATCGATGCCTGGACCATCCGCCAGGTCACGCCCACAAGCCTTGCGCAGGTCGAGCGGCTGCTAGCCCTCAAGGTTGATCAGATAACCACCGACGATCCGGAGGGGCTGCATGCGGCCCTCACATCATGAGCATTGATTACGACGCCACTCTCGACACCATGGTCGCCGCGGCGCGCGAGGCCGGGGCGCTGACCCAGGCCCATTTCCGGCGGTTTCGCGATCTTGAGATCGGGGTGAAGGGCCCCGGCGACTTCGTTTCGGACGCGGACCGGGAATCCGAACAATTGATCCGCAAGCGACTCTTTGAAATCGACCCGAGCTGGAGCCTGACGGGAGAGGAATTCGCCCCGGTCGATGGCTCCGATCCCGAACATCGCTGGCTTGTCGACCCGATTGATGGCACCACCAATTTCCTCAACGGCCAGCACTATACAATCACCATTGCTCTCAGGCGCGGCAACCAGACCCTATGCGGTCTGGTCTATAACCCGGTTGCCGACGAGATGTTCACGGCCAAAAAGGGCGGTGGAGCCTTCCTCAATGGCGAGCGCCTGCATGTCAGCACCTCGCGCGATGTGGCCATGATGTGTATCGGCACGGGCCTGCCGACCCCGAACCTGCAGCTCTATCCGGGTGCCTATGATCGGCTCGACGCTATTCGCGCCCCTATCGGCGCAGTGCGTGTGGTGGGCAGCGCCGCCAATAGCTGCGCCTATGTCGCCTGCGGGCGGCTTACCGGCTATTTCGAGGAAACCGGCTTTGTCGATACCGCCGCCGGCATTCTGCTCGTTGAAGAGGCGGGCGGCATTGTTACCGATTGGTGGGGCAGGGGGCCGGATGTCTTTGAACGCACTGGTTGCCTTGTCGTTGCGAATGCGGCCACCCACACCTATCTGCTGGAGCACCTGAAGGCGGTGCCGCCCAAAAATCCCAAGCTCTGACAGGCGCGGATGCCTGTTGATGCCTGCCGAGGCATCAGCGATGAGGACGGCCTTGAGGTGGGGTGGCCAGGCCGCCATGAAAGCTTCTTATAGGCCATCGCGTCCGCGGAACCGGCGTTGATAGTCGGGGTCGTAAAGCGCGCTTTCGCGAAAGTCCTCGGCGGCCAGGCCTCTGCCCACGAAGATAATCGCGGTGCGCTCGATGCCGGGGCCAAGCTTTTCTTCAACGGTTGCAAGCGTCGCCCGGATGATCACCTCTTGCGGCCAACTGGCATGAGCGACGATGGCCACGGGGCAGTCGCCACCATAAAGCGGCGTCAATTCGGAGACGATGCGGGCCAGCGAATGGATGGCCAGGTGAATAGCCAGTGTGGCGCCGGTGGCGGCGAAACCGCCAAGCGTTTCTCCCTCTGGCATGGGTGAAGCCCGGCCGCCAATGCGGGTCAATACGAGCGATTGATTGACCGCTGGGATGGTGAGTTCGCGTCCCAGGGCGGCGGCTGCAGCGGCGAACGCCGGAACCCCCGGTGTCAGCGTATAGGGAATGCCGAGTCGGTCGAGTCGCCGCATTTGCTCGGCCACTGCGCTCCAGATGGAGAGATCGCCCGAATGCAGCCGCGCGACGTCTTCGCCCGCCTCATGCGCTCTGACATATTCGGCCTCGATTTCGTCGAGAGACATGGGGGCGGTATCGACAAGGCGCGTATCGGTTCCACACCAGCCGAGCATTTCCGGCGGCACAATGGAGCCGGCATAAAGGCAGACGGGGCAGCGCGCCAGCAGGTCGCGGCCACGCACGGTAATGAGGTCGGCGGCCCCCGGGCCGGCGCCGATGAAATGAACGGTCATGGTTTCGTCCACCGCCACTGGGTGATCGGCATGGCTGGACGCCAACCTTGCATGGTGCCGAGCGGAGCTGCCTGAGCGACGGACAGCCGGACCAGGTCGCCGCCTTTTTCGCCAAGGAGCGTCAGGAGCACATGCTCCATCTCCAGGGTCACAGCATTGGCAACCAGCCGGCCGCCGGGGCGGAGGGCATCCAGCGCCGCGTCCATGACGCCCGGGTCGGTGCCGCCGCCGCCGACAAAGATCGCATGCGGCGGGGCTAAGCCCGCCATGGCCAGCGGCGCCATGGCATTGACCACACGCAGCTCCGGCACGCCGAATTTGCGGGCATTGCGCGCAATGCGGGCGGCGCGATCCGGATCGGTCTCTATGGCAATGGCACGCAGGCTTGGATCGGCCAGCATCCACTCGATGCCGATAGAGCCCGAACCGGCGCCGATATCCCAGAGCGTTTCATTGCGACGTGGCGCCAGGGCGGCAAGCGTGAGAGCGCGGATATCGCGCTTGGTGATCTGTCCGTCATGTTCGAACAGGTCATCATCGATCCCCGGCGTCAGGGGAAGAATATGCGCGCCGGGAAGGGGCGCGACCGTAACGGCGCAGATATTGAGCGGATGGATATCGGTCAGCATGAAGCCATCGGCCATTTGCGACCGCATTTGTTCATCCGGCCCTCCCAGGGCCTCGAGAACCGTGATGATCGAGCGGCCAAATCCGGCTTCCACCAGAAGCGCCGCCAGAGCCCCCGGCCCATGTTCGTCCGAGGTCAGCGCCAGAATGCGCGCCGCCGGATGCAGGTGCGGGCGGATAAGGTCAATCGGCCGGCCATGCAAGGAAAGGCTCACAACCTCCTGCAATGGCCAGCCAAGCCGCGCGGCGGCCAGGCTGAAAGCCGAAGGCTGCGGGAAAACCTGCATTTGCGTCGGATCGATCTGTCGGGCCAAGGTCGCTCCGACCCCGTAGTGAAACGGATCGCCCGAGGCGAGCACGCAGACCTTGCTGTCCTTTGCCGCCAGCACCTCCTCGATGGAGGTCGAAAAGGGCGATTGCCAGGCACGGGCCTCCCCCGAAATGATTGGCGCCATCAGGGCCAGGTGCCGCTCGCCACCGAACACCAGCGTGGCCCCTGCAATCGCTGCGCGTGCACCCAGCGACAGACCGTCGAGCCCATCTTCGCCAATACCGACAATGGAGAGCCATGGTTCGGTCATGGCTCGGCACTCCGGGGTGAATAAACGAGTGGGTCCATGCCGGGCCGGTCGATAATGCGAGTCTGTGTCGAGCCAATGATGACGCAGGTGGCCATGTCGGCTTTTTGCTGATGCGCCTCGCCCAGCGGCACCACCACGAAATGCTCATCGGGACGGCCGATGGCGCGGCCGAAAATGACCGGCGTCGTCACCGGCAGAACCTCGCGCAATATTTTGAAGCCGGTGGCCAATTGCCAGGGGCGGGCCTTGGAGATCGGATTATAAAGCGCGATGACCAGACCGGCCTCAGCGACCGCGCGCAGCCGCCGCTCGATCAATTCCCAGGGCTTGAGATTGTCCGAAAGCGAGAGAGCGCAGAAATCGTGGCCGAGCGGTGCACCGGCCCGCGCCGCGGCGGCCAACATGGCGGTCACGCCCGGCAACACCTTTATCTCGAGGCGCCGCCAGGTCTCGGGACCGGTTTCCACCGCCTCGCAAATCGCCGCAGCCATCGCAAAGACACCGGGGTCGCCACCCGACACGACGCATACCGATGCGCCCTTGGATGCCGCATCCAGCGCGGCGCGGGCGCGATCGATCTCTTCGCGATTGTCGGACGCGATACGATGCTGATCGGGCCGGAGTGTCAGGCGATCAAGGTAGGGCCCATAACCGAAGAACTGCTCGCCTGTGGCAATGGCGGCGCTCGCCTCCGGCGTGATCTGTTCCGGATTGCCCGGTCCGGTGCCGATGATGACGAGGCGTCCGGTCATGGCCTGGCGCTCCAGCCGGGCACCAGGATCAACGAGAAATAGGGAGCCTCGTCATCGCGCTTGTCGCTGAGGGCGATGGACCGTCCGGCGGCCGTGGTGCCGCGTTCGACATAGACGGCGTTGTTCAGCCGTCCGGCATCCGCCAGCGCAGCGCGAACCTTGGGCAGGTTGCGGCCGAGCTTCATGATCACCGCGCCTTCGGTATTGCCGAGCCGCCGCGCGAGCTCGTCGCGGTCCAGCGTGCCGGGAAGGATGGTGAGGATATCGTCGCCCTGAACCAGCGGCAGACCGGCATCGGACCAGCAGCCCGACATGGCGGTAATACCCGGTATGACCTCGGTATCATAAAGCGGCGCCAGGCGCAGGTGCAGGTGCATATAGCTGCCATAGAACAGCGGATCGCCCTCGCTGAGCACGGCAACAGTGCGGCCGGCATCGAGGTGGATGGCAATACGGTCAGCCGCCTCGGCGTAGAAGGCCTCTATCTGCATCTTGTAGCCGTTCTCACGCCGATCGATCTCCGTGGTCACTGGATAGTCCAGCGCTTCCTCAACGTGGTCGGGACGCAGGTATTCGGCGACAATCGCGCGGGCATTGCTCGGATTGCCGCGTTTGGCGAAATAGGCCACGACATCGGCCGACGCTATGGCGCTGATGGCCTTGAGCGTCAGCAGTTCCGGATCGCCGGGACCCGTGCCGACGCCAAACAGCTTCCCGCTCACAATCCCGCCCTCGCCAAAGCGTTCAGACAGGCTGCCGTGATGGCGCTACCACCCAGACGCCCCCGCACAATGGCATAGGGCACGCCGTAAGAATTGGCCGCCAGCGCGTCCTTGGATTCAGCGGCGCCGACAAAGCCGACCGGCATCCCCAGAATTGCGGCCGGCTTCGGAGCGCCATCGCGCAGCATTTCGAGCAGATGAAACAAGGCAGTCGGCGCATTGCCTATGGCGACGACGGCGCCCTCGATATGCTCGTCCCAAAGATGCAGGGCAGCAGCCGAACGGGTATTGCCGATGCTCGTGGCGATGGCCGGTGTGCGCGGATCGCGCAGGGTGCAGATCACGGCATTGTCTGCCGGGAGCCTCGCGGCGGTGACGCCGCGTGCCACCATCTCCGCATCGCACAGGATTGGTGCGCCTGCATTGAGGGCGATGCGGGCAGCGGCGACGAAACCGGGGCTGAACATAAAATGCTGCGCCGCTTCGATCATCCCCGCGGCATGGATCATGCGGATGGCCAGTTCGGCCTCATCGCCGGCAAAGCCGGTCAGATCGGCCTCGGCACGAATGATGGAGAAGGACTGGCGATAGATGCTCTCGCCATCCTTGATGTAGTCATATTGGGTCATTGCCCGTCCTGAAATGGACCGGTGCCGGCAAAAAGCGCCGCCTCGTCCAGAAGTCTGCGAGGCGTATCGCCCGCCCGGCCATTGATGACAAGACCAATCCCGTCCGCCCGACCGACCAGGGTCATATCGGTGCTGCGTGGATGAGCGCAGCCCTTGCTGCAGCCCGATACGTGCAAATGCTGGCCCGGCGGGACATTTGGCGCGAGCCTGGCGGCAATCTTGCGGGCCGCGATGAGGCCGGATGCGCAACCCTTATTACCAATGCAGGCGCTGATGCGGCAGCGGGGATCGTTCGGATCGGTGATGAAGCCGAGCCGGGCCGCGCCTTCGATGAAATGATCCGGTGCATGGTCGACGAGTAGCGTGTGGTCCGGCGCCAGCCGCAATGTCGATAGGCCGGCACTTTCCGCCCTGTCGCAAAGCGCCACCAGAGCGGCGCTCTCCATTTGCCCGAAAGGCAGGGCCACGGCGCGGCAATGTCCTTGTGCCAGCGTCACTTTCGCCCGCCAGTCCTGCACAGGGTCGGCATCTGCATCGCGACCGACAGGTCCCGCAAACAGGTCGGTTGCCCGTGTGTCGGGGCCGATCGCGGCCAGGGCGCCGAGCACGGCTATGGTGGTCGCGATAGCTGCGTCCTCATCCACGACCTGCGGCTTGCTGCCGCCCAGCGTGATGACCCAATGCTCCCCATCCTGGGCGACGAGCCGAATATCTGCCTTCAAGCGGTGCATCGACACCTGGCCAGCGCCGTCGAGCACAACGCTTACCTTTGGCCCAAGCCGTCCGGCAAACGCCTTGGCCGCCTCGCCGATCCGGCCGGCAAGCGCTCTGGGATCCGCCCGCTCCTGCGGATCGTTTCCGGCAATGGGCGATAGGTCAATGACAAGACCGCTTTCGACCTCGACTATCTGCGAGGCGGCTTCTGCAAATATCTTTGCGGTATCAGGCCTTAGGCCGCGCACCTGCAAATTGCCCCGAGCGGTGATTTCAACCAATCCATTGCCATGAATCTGCGCCAGCCGCGCGATCTCCAAAAGCTGCCGGGGGGCGAGCACGCGCCGTGTCACGCGCAGGCGCGCCAACAAGCCATCGCCGGTTTGCATCGGCTCGTGCAGCGTCGGGCAGGCGCCGCGCCGGGCGGCGCCGAAAGAACCCACGATTGCGCCGAGCTGCGTCACACCGAACTCACCTGTCCTGCATAAATGCAATTCTATCAGCCTGCGCGCAGCAGGACTACTCCGGCCTGCGCAGGAGATAGGTGTCCATGATCCAGCCATGACGCTGGCGGGCGAGCGTGCGCTTTTCCACGATCGTTTCGGCAACGTCGCCCAATCGTCCGGCCACCAGGATTTCATCGGGTGAGCCAAGATAGGCGCCCCAGAAGACTTCGAGGTTCGGATCGGCCTCGCGGAACGCCATCTGCCCATCGAGCATCACGACCGTGTCCGTTTCGACCCGGCCCAAGCGGCGTCCGGTGGTGACCAGTACCGGCTCGCCGATGCGGTTGAGCGTGATGCCATGCGCGGCGGTGAGTGCCTGGATAGCAGTGATGCCGGGTACCACTTCCACCTCTATGGGCTCGGAAACGTATTCGAGAATGCGCAAGGTGGAATCGTAAAGGCTCGGATCGCCCCAAACCAGAAAGGCCCCCGTGCCATCGGCCGGTATGTCCGAGATGAGAAGGGCATAAATATCGGCGAGGGCCTGGTGCCAGTCGGCGACGCCTTGGCCATAATCGGCACTCTGCGCGTCGCGGCGCGGCACCATATAGCCGATCTGGCGCGGATTGGGCTTGCGGACAAAACGGGCAATAATGCTGCGGCGTATGTCGGCCAGGTCGGACTTATTGGCACCCTTTTCCGGCACGAACAGCACATCGGCCCGGTTTAGCGCTTCCACGGCGCCGACGGTCAGATGTTCGGCACTGCCCATGCCGATCCCGATGACAAGAATGGTTTTCATGGCTGGCCCTCGAACCAGTGATTATCTGGAAATGGCAGACCCTCAAAGCCCTGGCAAGGCAATGCTATTCTGCATCGTCCTTGACCGCTTCCATGGATACATGGGTCGATGTATGTGCCACATGGGGCAAGGCGGAAATCTTCTCGCCCAGCACCTCGCGGTAAGCGGCAATGTCCTTGGTGCGCACCTTGAGCAGATAGTCGAAGCTGGAGGCGATCATATGCGCCTGCTCGACCTCGGGCAGCGCGCGCACGGCCTTGTTGAAAGCGTCCAGCGCGGCCTTACGCGTGTCGCTCAGGCGCACCTCGACAAAGGCCACATGCGGCAGGCCCAGACGGGTCGGATCGATAACCGCGCGATAACCCAGAATATAGCCCTCCTGCTCGAGGCGCTTTATGCGCGCCTGGCAAGGCGTTTTGGAGAGATTTACCCGACGGCTCAACTCGGCCACACTGATGCGGCCATTGCTGGCCAATTCGGCAATGATGCGCTTGTCGATATGGTCCAATAGACTGGCAGATGGTGATTTCATAGGAATTTCACTCAGTATCAAGCTCATCTGAGAGCAAAGAGACTGGAAAGTGTTACCAGATAGGGCGAAACGACTAAAGCACTTCTGGCATCATGGCTCTGTTCACCAGGATTGACGCTCATGCCGGAAACTTCGCCCCGCCAACACCTTCGCGACAGGCTCTATGCCGACGAAACCCTTCTTGTTCACGATCTTATCGTCGAGACCGGCCTTGACGAGGCCGAGCGTGACCGGATTTCGGGCAGGGCCGTGGACCTCGTTGAAGCCGTGCGGGCCAGCACCAGACTCGGGCTTATGGAGAGCTTTCTGGCCGAATATGGCCTGGACAGCGAAGAAGGTCTGGCGCTGATGTCGCTGGCCGAAGCGTTACTTCGCGTGCCGGACAGCGAGACCGTCGATGCTCTCATCCATGACAAGATCGGTGGTGCCGATTGGACCGCTCATTTTGGCGGCTCCGAAAGCCCCCTGGTCAATTTCTCGTCCTGGGCGCTGAGCCTGACATCCGACGTGCTGGGCGATCCAGAGATTGCACCGAAATCCGCGCTTCGCCGCGCCGTGGCCCGTTTGGGCGAGCCGGTGATCCGAACCGCCGTCAGCCATGCCATGCGGCTGCTGGGCGGCCAGTTCGTGTTCGGGCGGACCATTGAGGAGGCCATCGTCCATGCCAGGAAGCCCGAAGCGCTCGGCTACCGTTATTCCTACGACATGTTGGGTGAGGCGGCACGCACGGCGGCCGATGCGCGCCGCTATTTCGATGCCTATCTCAATGCCATCAACGCGCTGGCGCCGCATTGCATCCATGGCTCGGTACGGGATAATCCCGGCATTTCGGTCAAGCTAAGCGCATTGCACCCGCGCTATGAGGTCGCGCAGCGCCACCGGGTCATGACCGAACTGGTCCAGGCCACGCGCCAACTCGCCCTGGCTGCCGCCAAGGCGAATATGGGTTTCAATATCGACGCCGAGGAAGCCGATCGGCTTGATCTGTCGCTCGACGTGATCGAGGCCGTGCTGGAAACGCCGGAGTTGGCTGGTTGGAACGGCTTTGGTGTCGTGGTTCAGGCCTATGGTAAGCGGGTGCTGCCACTGATCGACTGGCTGGAAGCCTTGGCGGCCAGACTGGACCGGCGCATCATGGTGCGCCTGGTTAAGGGCGCCTATTGGGATGCCGAGATCAAGCGTGCGCAGGTGATGGGGCTGCCCGGCTATCCGGTCTATACCCGCAAGGCCGCAACCGATGTGAGCTATATCGCGGCGGCACGCAGGCTGTTCGACGCCGCCCATATCTATCCGCAGTTTGCCACGCATAATGCGCATACGGCGGCGGCCGTGCTGCATCTGGCTGCGGAAGCGGGCCGGTCCAATGACAGCTATGAATTCCAGCGCCTGCATGGCATGGGCGAGCAACTGCATGAAGTGCTGCGCAAGAACCACAAGACCACCACCCGTATCTATGCGCCGGTCGGTGCGCACAAGGACCTCCTGGCCTATCTGGTGCGCCGCCTGCTCGAGAACGGCGCCAACGGCTCTTTTGTCTATCAGATCGCCGATGAGGATATTCCGGCCGCCAAGGTTGCCGAAGACCCCATCGGAAAACTGCTGGCTTTGGGACAGGCTATTCCCAACGCGGCCATTGCCCCGCCGGAGCGCATTTTCGGCGAGCGCCGGAACTCCCAGGGGCTTGACCTGACCGACCCCATTGCCTTCGGGGCCATGGAAGATGCGCGCGGCACGTTTGCCGGCGCGCAATGGCGAGCCGCGCCGCTCGGCGCCATGATTGCGGGCAACGGAACTGCCGAACGGGTGATCAACCCGGCCAGATATGGCGACTTTGTTGGCAGTGTTGCCGAAGCCAGCGCCACACAAGTTGATGAGGCTGTAGTGGCGGCAGCGAGCTCGACCTGGGCGATGGTGCCCGTGGCCGAGCGGACCGCCGTAATGCGACGTGTCGCGGATCTCTACGAGGCCAATAGCGCCGAATTCTTCGCCCTGCTCGCGCGTGAAGCTGGGAAAACCTGGGCCGATGCGGTGGCCGAGTTGCGCGAGGCGGTGGACTTCCTGCGCTATTATGCCGATGAGGCCGGCAAATTGACGGCACCGCCACGCGGGCCTTTTGTCTGTATTTCGCCCTGGAACTTTCCGCTCGCCATTTTTACCGGGCAGATCGCCGCTGCGCTGGTAGCGGGCAATCCAGTTCTCGCCAAGCCCGCGCCGCAGACGCCTCTTGTCGCTTTCCGCGCTGTGCAATTGATGCATGAGGCCGGTGTGCCCGCAGACGCGCTGCAACTCCTGCCGGGTGGCCCGGCGGTCGGCGCCCGGCTGACATCCAATCCGTCGGTCGCCGGTATCGCCTTTACCGGCTCACTGCCGACGGCGAGGCGGATCGAGCAAGCCATGGCCGAGCATCTCTCGCCCCATGCCCCATTGATTGCCGAGACGGGCGGCTTGAACGCGATGGTGGTCGATACCACCGCGCTGACGGAACAGGCGGTTCGCGACATTATTGCCTCGGCCTTCCAGTCCGCGGGGCAAAGGTGCTCGGCGCTGCGCGTTCTCTACGTCCAGGAGGACGTTTATGAACATACTCTGAACATGCTCAGGGGTGCGATGGATGAGCTGGTACTGGGAGACCCCTGGAACCTCTCGACCGATGTCGGCCCGATCATCGATGCGACGGCCCGCGATAAGATCATGGCCTATATCGAGGCACGGAAGGATCGCGTCCTGCATCAATTGCGCGCGCCCGAGGGCGGCACTTTCGTGGCGCCCACAGTGCTCAAAGTGAGCGGCATCCAAGAGATGCCTGAGGAAATATTCGGCCCGGTGCTGCATGTGGCAACATTCAAGGGCGACGAGCTCCCCAGGGTCATTGCGGCCATCAATGCCTCCGGCTACGGCCTGACCTTTGGCATGCATACCCGCATTTCCTCGCGCGTGAAACGGCTGACCGAAATGGTCCATGCCGGCAATATCTATGTGAACCGCAACCAGATCGGCGCCGTTGTCGGCAGCCAACCCTTCGGTGGCGAGGGTCTGTCGGGAACGGGCCCCAAGGCGGGCGGGCCGCACTATTTGCCGCGCTTCACCCAGGGTGGCAGCGACCTGCAGGACGGCGTGCGGGACCTGCCCGGCCCGACCGGCGAGAACAATTGTCTGCATGTCGCGCCGCGCGGCACGCTTTTGTGCCTGGGGCCGACGGCTGATGACGTGGCGGCGCAGATTGAAATAGCCAAAAAGGCCGGCTGCCGGGCCGAAACGGCCCCAATGGATATCGAGCGGCTCCAATCGGGAAGTCAGTTCGACGCGGTCGCCTGGTTCGGCGATGATGCAGAGCTCAAGGCCATCCGCCTTGCCTTGAGCCAGCGGACAGGGGCGCTAGTCCCGATCATCTCGGGACCGCAGGATATCGGCCGCCTGCAATTGGAGCGGCATGTCTGTATCGACACCACTGCCGCCGGTGGCAATGCCTCGCTCATAGCCGCGGCGGGCTGACTTCGGCAGCAATGAAAAAGGCCCGCAGGGGCAATCCCGCGGGCCTTTGCGCCTTATTCCGAACGATTACTCAGCGATTTCCGCGTCGCGGAAATAGGGCACGTTGAGCGGCGAGCGCCAGAAGCCGGTCACCTCCGGGCTCATCATCATGTAATTGTAGCGGTGGTACTGTGGCAGGATGACGTGGTCGTTCATCAAAATGGCCTCGGCCTCGCGCATGGCATCGCGCGATGCCGCCTCGTCCGACGCGGACTTGGCCGCTTCAATGGCAGCGTCGTAATCGGCATTGGACCAGTTATTGAGGTTATTGGCGCTGCCCGACACGAAATTGTCGAGGAAGGTCATGGGGTGCGGATAGTCGGCGCCCCAGCCCATCTGGGCGATCTGGTATTCGACCTTCTGCACTTCCGGATAATAGACCTGCCACTCGGTCGCCTGGATGGCGACATCGATATTGAGGTTTTCCTTCCACATCTGCTGAATGGCTTCGAGCAGCTTCTCGATCGGCGGCGAGGAATAGGTCACGTAAAGGGTTTCGGGGAAACCTTCGCCATTGGGATAGCCGGCCTCGGCCAGCTCGGCCTGCGCGCCTTCGACGTCCGCAGTCTCCGACAGACCGAAGTTGTCGCGGCCATCGGTAAAGTCCTCACCGGCAAGACCCATGCCCGGGGGCACGAGGCCAAGGGCCGGGGTGTCCGCCGACTGCAGCACGAATTCGATGATCTCCGAGCGATCGATGGCCATCGAGAGGGCCTTGCGGACATGGAGATTATCGAGCGGGGCCTGATGCGGGTTGAAGAAGGCATAGGTCGTGCCCAGGGCCGGCACGATCATAAAGGCGTCCGATTCTACCGAGAGACGCGGAATTTCGGGGGCAGGGACGGCCTCGATGCCATCGACATCGCCGGCTTCGAAGGCCGCCAGCGCCGTCGCCGGATCGGGGATCAGGCGGAAGGTGAGCTTATCGAGGCTGACTTCGTCGGCGGCGTAATAGTTCGGGTTCTTCTCGAACACGACCGACTCGCCCTGATTGAATTCGGTGACGCGGAATGGGCCGGTGCCGATGAAGGTCGCCGGATCGCGGGTCCAGCCTTCCGGATCGGCCGAGACCACATCTTCGCGGACCGGATAGAAGGTCGGATAGTTGAGCAATTGCAGCATATAGGGCACGCGCTGCTTGAGGGTGAAGGTCAGCGTCTTGTCATCGGGCGCTGAGACCGCGATGGCCTCGGCATCACCACCGCCAAAAGCCTCTTCGGCGCCGACGATGTGATAGAGCATCTGCGAGTTCATTGCGCCCGAAGCTGGATCGAGTACGCGCTTCCAGGCATAGACGAAATCGGACGACTTGACCGGCTCGCCATCGGACCACAGCGCATCGCGCAGGTGGAACGTGTAGGTCAGGCCGTCCTCGGAAATATCCCAGCTCTCGGCCAGGGCCGGGACCACTTCGCCTTCGGCATCGAGACGCACAAGGCCCTCAAAGGTATTGCCGATAATGGGCGCGGCAAAGGTTTCGGCCGTGGTGCCCGGATCGTATTTGGCGCTTTCATTGTTGACGACATAGGTCAATTCGCCAGCGGCAAAGACGCCGCCGGTGGTGGCCAGAAATGCCGCCGTCATCAGCGGCAGAACCATTGTCTTCATTCTCGTTCTCTCCTTTTGTTGGGACCTTAGGTCCCGGTTGATTGTTGCGCCAGTTCCCCGGCGAAATGGCAGGCGGAAAGGTGTCCGCCACCGACATCGGTGAGTGGCGGATCGACCTTTGCGCAGATGTCTTTGGCCATGGGGCAACGCGTGCGGAAACGACATCCCGAGGGAATATCGATCGGGCTCGGTATTTCGCCCTGCATCGGCTCGACGGCCCGCGCCGCTGCCGGATCGGGCACCGGAATGGCGCTGAGCAAGGCCCGCGTATAGGGGTGGCTGGGGCGGTGATAGAGATCGGCGCTGGAGGCCAGTTCGACGATCCGGCCCAGATACATCACCCCGATGCGGTCCGAGATATGCCGGACCATGGAAAGGTCGTGGGTGATGAAAAGGTAAGTCAGCCCGAGTTCGGCCTGCAGGTCCTCAAGCATGTTGACCACCTGCGCCTGCACCGACACGTCGAGCGCCGAAATCGGCTCGTCGCAAATGACGAGGTCGGGTTCCAGTGCAATGGCGCGGGCAATGCCGATACGCTGCCTCTGGCCGCCGGAGAATTCATGCGCAAAGCGAGCGGCCGAATCTGCCGGCAGGCCGACGCGGTCGAGCAGGTCGGCAACTTTCTTGCGGCGCTCGGCCGGCGTACCAAGCCCGGCAATGTCCAGCGGCTCGGCGATCAGCTCACCCACGCTCATGCGCGGGTTGAGACTGGCATAGGGGTCCTGAAAGATCATCTGCACGCGGCGGCGGAATGCGCCGATCTGGCGATCGCCCGCCTTGCCGACTTCCTCGCCGTCGAAGACGATGCTGCCCGAAGTCGGCTCGTGCAGCCGGATAACCGTGCGCGCCAGGGTCGACTTGCCGCAGCCGGACTCTCCAACCAGGCCCAGCGTTTCGCCCTTGATCAGATCGAGATCGACACCATCGACGGCCCGCAGGACCGGCTTAGGGGTAAAAGGCGCAGATGGCAGGCGGAAATGCTTATGCAGGCCACGCAACTGGAGGAGTGGTCGGGTCATGCGGCCACCTCGTGCACGGCGTCCACCTTGGGTGCGTCGGGGTGTTGCAGCCAGCAGCGGGACTGATGACCTTCACCGAACAAGGGTGGCAATTCGGCAAGGCATCGGGTCATGGCATAGGGGCAGCGCGGCGCGAACGGGCAGCCGGCGGGCGGTGCCAGCATATTGGGCGGGCTGCCTGGAATTGGCGTCAAGCGCCGATGGGTATCGTCGCGCAGGTCCGGCACGGCGCCGAGGAGGCCCACCGTATAGGGATGTCCCGGCGCGGCGAACAGGTCGCGCACCCGCGCGGTTTCCATGACGAGGCCGCCATAAAGCACCAGAACACGGTCGGTGACTTCCGCAATGACGCCGAGATCATGGGTGATGAGGATGACCGCCATGCCCAGGCGCTGCTGCAAGTCCTTGAGCAGGGCCAGGATCTGGCGCTGGATGGTGACGTCGAGCGCCGTGGTCGGCTCGTCGGCGATCAGCAATGTCGGTTCGCAGGCCAGGGCAATGGCGATCATGACGCGCTGGCGCATGCCGCCGGAAAATTCGTGCGGGAAGGATTTGAGCCGCGCCGCCGCCGAGGGGATGCGTACCAGCTCGAACAGCTCGATGGCCCGCGCCCTTGCCTGGGCGCGGCTGACCTTTCTGTGCCGCAGGATGGCCTCCATGACCTGTTCCCCGACGGTGAGGGTCGGGTTGAGCGAGGTCATCGGATCCTGGAAAATCACGCCGATGCGGTTGCCGCGCAGATCGGACAGGGCGTCCTCGTCGAGCGAGAGCAGGTCCGTTCCCTCAAAACTGGCGCTGCCGGATTTGATGCGCCCGCCGGCCTTGAGCAGGCGGAGAACCGACATGCAGGTGATCGATTTCCCCGAACCGCTTTCACCCACGAGACCTAGAATTTCACCGGGGCGCACATCGAAGCTGACGCCGCGTACGGCCTGCACCTCACCCCGGCGGGTGAAGAAAGATGTTGCGAGATCGCGCACGGAAAGAACGGTCTGGGTCATCCGCGCAACCTCGGATCGAGGGCGTCGCGCAACCCGTCGCCCAGGAAGTTGAAGGCGAACATGGTGAGCGAGATCGCGGCTGCCGGGAAAAAGAGCTGGTGCGGATAGGTGCGCAAGGTCTCGACCGCCTCGGAGGTCAGCGAACCCCAGGAGGCCAGCGGCGGCGTCACGCCAAGGCCGATAAAGCTCATGAAGCTTTCGATGAAAATGGCCGAGGGGATGAGCATGGTGAGGGTGACGATGATAGGGCCGATGGAATTGGGCAGCAGGTGCCGGGTGAGAATGCGGGTCGGCGAGGCACCCATGGTGCGGGCCGCCGCGACATAGTCCTGGCTTTTCAAGCTCAATATTTGTCCGCGCACGATGCGCGCCATATCGACCCAGAAGACCGAGCCGATGGCGACGATGATCGAGAGCAACCCGCTATCGAAGACGACCATCAGCAGCACGACATAGAGCGTAAGCGGAATGGTGGAGATGATCTCGACTATGCGCATCATCACCGCATCGACGCGTCCGCCGACATAGCCGGCAATGCCGCCATAGAAGACGCCGATGAAGAAATTGACCAGCGTGGCGACAAAGGCGACAGTCAACGAAATCTGCGCGCCATAGAGCTGACGGACCAGAATGTCGCGGCCGAGTTGATCGGTGCCGAAGAGATAGGTGCGGTTCCAGCTCCAACCCGAAGGGCGCAGTTCTGTCCCATCTTCGAGCAGTAAGCGGGTTGGGAGCCTGGAATAATCCAGCGTCACGGCCTGGTTGCCAAATTCGAAGGGCTGGCTTTTCTTGATGATGTCCTTGCGGCCGCCGCGCAGCAGGCCCAGCACATGACCCTCTGCATCGACCTCATAGAGGTTGAAATTGGACGCGTTGAGGAAGAAGCGCATCTGCGTTCCATCGTCCTGCGTGACGGCATAGGTCTCGAAGGCGGGCGGGATATTGGAGAGCTTCAAATCCTGCCGATAATAAGTGTGCGGCGAAAAATACGGTCCGAAAAACGCGGCCAGCACCAATGCGACGATGAAGACGATGGAAAGGACGGCCGGCTTGTTGGCCCAGAGGCGGCGGCGCACATCCTGACCATAGGTGGGGGCAGGGGGCGGTGTAGGCGGCACGGCTGCGCCCGCGGGCACCCTGGCCCACATGTCCGGAGTAATATCGGTCATGCCGTGGCCTTGGTCAGTTTGATGCGGGGATCGAGCCAGACATAGAGCAGATCGACAATGAGGATCATGACCATGAGAATGGCGGCATAGAAAATGGTGATGCCCATAATGGCGGTGTAGTCGCGATTGGTGATCGAGAGCACGAATTGCCGGCCGATGCCGGGCAGGGCGAAGATCTGCTCGATGACAAATGAGCCGGTGACCAGATTGGCCACCACTGGCCCAAGCACCGTAACGACCGGCAAAAGCGAATTGCGCAGGCCATGCTTGAACAGAATTTGTCCGCGCCTGAGGCCTTTGGCGCTCGCCGTGGTCATATAATCCTGCTCAAGGGTTTCGAGCAGGGACGACCGCGTCAGCCGCGAGACGAAGGAAATCCAGAAGCCGGACAGCGCAAAGACCGGCAGGAAATAGCCGCGCCAATCGTCGAGCCCGAATGTCGGCACCCAGCCCAGACGCAGGGCAAAGACATAAAGCGAAACAGTGGCAATGACATAGCTGGGAATGGCCACGCCCAGTGTGGCGATGAACATGACGGTGGTGTCAGGCCAGCGATTGCGGTTGAGCGCGGCGATGACGCCCAGGGGCACGCCCAGCGCCACCACGCAGATAACGGCGAGCAAACCGGTTTGCAGCGTGACCGGCAGGCCGGCCGCGATCATCGAATTGATCGAGACGCCCGGATATTTGAAGGATGGGCCAAGATCGAAACGAACGATATTGCCCAGATAGTTGAGATATTGCTGCCAGATGGGCAGGTCGAGCCCATATTTGGCATTGAGCGCGGCGGCAATTTCCGGCGCCAGCATGCGTTCGGACACGAAGGGCCCACCCGGCACGGCATGCATGAGGAAGAAGGTCAATGTGATAATGGCGAACAGCGTGATGGCCATCATGCCCAGACGCTGGGCCAAATAGCCGATCATTCCTTTGCACCCACTGCCTTAGCAGAGCCTCGCACTATTCGCCCCCATATCTGCTCCGTCCCGCATAGCAGCACCGCCCATGCTACAACTCAAGTGGCCGGTAAAATTTTTTTGCTCATAAGTGAAGTTTTTTACAAGCCTGATCTGGCGGTCACACGCCGAAGTGGCGGCGCAGGATAAGAAAGACGGCGGTTGCCGGGACGATGAGATCGGCAGCTTGCTCAATCGCGCCGGGACCATATTGTCCCTCTTTGTCCAGTGCATTGATCGTGCCGATGAGCTCATTGCCGACCATGATCGGCACGCTGATGGAGGCATTGCAGCCCAGCGACCGGATGAGGTCGAGATCGGGGAACTGGCCTTCCATGTCGGCCGCCGTGTTGATGGCCGTAATCCGGCGCTCGGTGCGCATGGCCTCGAACCAGTCGTCGAGCACGATCGGCTTGGTACCCAATACCGGATAGACCTCCGGATGGCTGGAATAGACGCGGCGCACCTGCATCTGCTCCATTTCGATGGCCGTCAGCGTGAACAGGTGAGCCCCGATCAGCGCCTGAGCGAGCTCGTGCAGGGCGGCGCCAGTAGTGAGCGGATCGGTGTTGCGGGCCAGGGCCTCTTCGAACGTGCGGAAAGCAGCAGCGCGGCTATCGGTGGTCATGCTCGCTCTCCCCGGTTGAGAGCCACCAGAGCCGCGAGCTTGGCCGGGATCGACAGGACATCGCGTACCATCTGCACACGCTCGGGCGTGTAATAGCCGGCCACATCCAGGATGTTCATGGTAGCCACCAACTCGTCGCCCAGAACGATCGGCATATTGATGACCGATTGGCATCCCAGCGTGTTGATCAGTTCGTGGTCGAAAAAGACCTGGGCGATGTCCTCAATGGTGTTGGCGACGAAATATTCGCGCCGCTTGTGCACCACATCGAACCAGGGGCCGTAATTGATCGGCTTGGTGCCCGAGGCCGGGTAGTTCGCCGGGTCGCTGGTATAGGCACGGCGGGCGACATCGGCCTGCATGTCGACCGTCATGATGGTAAAAAGCTTGGCGCCCACGGTGGCTTGGGTAAGGTCTTGCAGGGCCTTGTAGGCCTGGTCAGCTGTTTTGGCGATCGCAATGGCGGCGTCAAAATTTGAAAGTGCTTCAGTATGGGAAGTCATTGGATAGTCCTTGGTGGTCTCAGAGCGTCCGTGCCAATTGGCCTACGCGCTCTCGGTCGCGGCGAGTAGCTCGCGCGAATAGGATTCTTTGAGGTCCCCGGCTTTGAGCTGGGCGACGTCGGCGATCTCGACGATGCGGCCGTGACGCATGACCGCCAGCCGATCACAGAGGAAGCTGACGACGGGCAGGTTGTGCGTGACCATGAGGAAGGTCAGCCCCTGCTCGCGCCGCAGACGCTTGAGCAGGTTGAGGATTTCGGCTTGCACCGATACGTCGAGCGCTGAGGTCGGTTCGTCGAGCAGCATGACTTTGGGTTCGAGCATCAGGGCACGGGCAATAGCGACGCGCTGGCGCTGGCCGCCCGAAAGCTGGTGCGGAAAGCGGAAACGGAAACGTTGGTCGAGACCGACCGCGGCCAGCATGGCTTCCACACGCTCCCCCCGATTGCCGATGCCGTGGATAGCCAGGGGTTCGGAAAGCGCCGCGTCGATGGTCTTGCGTGGATGCAGCGATCCATAGGGGTCCTGGAACACCATCTGCACTTTTCGTGACACGGCGCGATCGACGTGATGGCTGCGGGCCTCGCCCATGACCGAAATGCCGCCCGTCCAATCCGGCGCAAGCCCGGCAATGGCGCGCAGGATGGTGGATTTACCCGAACCGCTTTCGCCGACCAGGGCGAAGCTCTCGCCCTCCGGGATAGACAAGTTCACATCGAAGACGACCTTGGTGTCGCCATAGGCAATGTCGAGATTGGTAAGATCGATGGCGTTCATGTGCCGGCCCATTGCGTGCGGTCGAGCACGGGAAGTTCGTCGCGGGTTTCGTTGATCACCGGCATGGCGGCAAGCAGGCCCTTCGTGTAGGGATGCTGGGCGTTTTCGAGCTGCCCGGCCGCACACTCCTCCACCACCCGGCCGGCATTCATGACGAGAATCCGGTCGCAATAGCGGCTGACCAGATTGAGATCGTGGCTGATCAGGATCAGTCCCATGCCCTTGTTGCGCACCAGTTCGTCGATGATGTCGAGCACCTGCGCCTGCACCGAGACGTCGAGCGCCGAGGTGGGCTCGTCGGCAATCAGCAATTCGGGTTCGGGGATGAGCATCATGGCGATCATGATGCGCTGGCCCATGCCGCCCGAAACCTCGTGCGGATAAAGTTTGGCCACCCGCTCCGGGTCATTGATGCGCACGGCATGCAGCATCTCGATGATACGCGCCTGCACATCCCGGCGCGGCAGCTTCTGGTGGGTGACCAGAGCCTCGGCAATCTGCTCGCCAACGGTCATGACCGGATTGAGCGAGAATTTGGGGTCCTGCATGACCATGGAAATGCGGGCGCCGCGAATGGCGCGCATCTGTTTTTCGGTCTGCTGAAGAAGGTCTATGCCGTCAAATTCGAGCCTGTCGGCACTGACCTCGCCGGGCTTGCGGATGAGCTTGAGGATCGAGCGGCCTGTCATGGACTTGCCTGAGCCGCTTTCGCCGACAATGCCCAGCCGCTCGCGGCCAAGGGTGAAGGAGATGCCCTTCACCACTTCGACGCGACCTGAATGGGTGGGGAAGCTGACGCGCAGGTTTTCGACGGTGAGGAGGGGGGAGGTCATTTGTTCCCTCCAATGAAAACGAAGCCTTTTGCGATGGTCTCCCTCCCCCCTTGAGGGGGAGGGCAGGGGAGGGGGGTGGTCCAGTGGATCACTGATGGACCCCCACCCTCATTCCCTCCCCTCAAGGGGGAGGGATGCAATGGAGCCGTGACATCAAACGCGTGAATGGCGAGGATCATGACTTCCCCTCGCTCTTGGGATCGAGCACGTCGCGTAACCCATCGCCGAGGAAACAAAAGCCCAGCGACACGATGATAATGGCAAAGCCGGGCATGGTGGCTACCCACCACTGATCGAGAATGAAGGTGCGGCCGCGCGAGATCATGGCGCCCCATTCGGGCAGTGGCGGTTGCGCGCCCAGGCCGATAAAGCCAAGGCCTGCCGCGGTCAGGATGACGCCAGCCATATCGAGGGTGACCCGAATGATCATCGAAGAGGTGCAGAGCGGCAGAATGTGTTGGACAATGATGCGGATGGGGCCGCCGCCCGCAAGCTGCACCGCCGAGATATATTCGGCATTGCGGATGGTCAGGGTTTCGGCGCGGGCGATGCGCGCATAGGCGGGCCAGGAGGTAATGGCGATGGCGATAATGGCATTGTTGATGCCGGGGCCAAGCGCGGCGACGAAGGCCAGAGCCAGGATCAATTTGGGCAGGGACAGGAAAATGTCGGTGAATCCCATCAGGACGCGATCGACCCACCCGCCGAAATAGCCGGCAATTGCGCCGATCAGCAGGCCCAGCGGCGCCGAAATCAGCGCGACCAGCAGCACGATGGTGAGGGTGATCTGCGATCCCCACACCACGCGGGAGAAGATATCGCGGCCCAGCTCGTCCGTGCCCATCCAATGGGCTGCCGAAGGCGGCATGAGTCGATTGGCCAGATCCTGCCCGATTGGCGAATAGGGCGCGATCCAGGGCGCGAAGGCCGCGGTGAGCAGCAGCAGGAGAATGATGACGCCGCCCAGCACAGAGAGCGGGTTGCGCATCAAAGCGGTGAACACGCGATAGGCGCGACCCGCATTGGCCTGCAGGCGGGAGGTGGGGCTGTCGGCAAGGAGCCAGTCACGGGTGGTCATGGGTGGACTCCTGCAGCGCCACGAGACGCAATCCGGCTCCCTCGCCCCTCCAGGGGAGAGGGTTGGGGTGAGGGGTGAATATCCTCGGGTAGGACCGCGATCCTGAACCCCTCATCCGGCGCTGCGCGCCACCTTCTCCCCTCAGGGGAGAAGAGAAGAAGCGCCCGTCGATCTGTAAGTGAATTTTCCATCAGCGGGCCCTCGGATCGAGGACGCGATAGAGCACGTCCGAAACTTTGTTGATGACGATGAATACCGCACCGATGACCAGGGTCGCGCCCAGCACGGCGTTCATGTCGGCATTGAGCAGGGCTGTGGTGAGATAATTGCCGATGCCCGGCCAGGAAAAAACGGTCTCGATCATCACCGAGCCTTCGAGAAGGCCAGCATAGGAGAGGCCGATCACGGTGATCAGCGGCACACGTATCGGGTTAAAGGCATGGCGCCAGATGACCACGCGTTCGGGCACGCCTTTGACGCGGGCGGTGGTGACGAATTCCTGGCTCAACTGATCGAGCATGAAGCTGCGGGTCATGCGGGCGATATAGGCCAGGCTGAAAAACCCCAGCACTGACGCGGGCAGGATAAGATGGGAAACCGCGTTCCAGAAGATGTCGACCTCGCCCTGCAGCAGACTGTCGATCAGGATCATGCCAGTAATGGGGGAAACGAGCCCATCATAGAAAATGTCGAGGCGGCCGGGTCCGCCAACCCAGCGCAGCCGGGCGTAGAAGACCGCAAGGCCCACAAGGCCCAGCCAGAAGGCCGGAACGGAATAGCCGAGCAAACCAACGACGCGAATGATTTGGTCGAGCCAACTCCCCTGGCGGGCGGCGGCGGTGACGCCCAGCGGAATGCCAATGGCGCAGCCGATCAGAATGCCCAGAGTGGCCATTTCGAAGGTTGCGGGAAAGAAACGGGAGAGGTCCTCGACCACTGGGCGGCCAGTCGAAACCGACATGCCGAACTCGCCGGTAAAGACATTGCCTACATAGGAGATGAACTGCATCCATAGCGGCCGGTCCAGCCCCATGGCGATTTTGGCGGCGTCATATTGCGCCTGCGTAGCGCGGTCGCCGACGACGGCAAGGACCGGATCGATGGGAATGACGCGGCCAATAAAGAAGGTGATGGCGAGAAGGCCCAGAAAGGTCAGGAACAGCGTGATCGCAAAGCCGCCCGTTGCCGATACCACCCGCATCGCATGCCTTCCGGCAGGGGATGCTCCAGGGGGCGGGGCGCTGTTCCGCTCGTCTATCGCCACACGAAATCCTTTCGGAAAAACAAACCCTTATACCCGCTGACTTAACGCGTCGGCAGGTGACAAAAGTTTCACATTTCGCTTCCACCATACAAGAAACTTTGCTTATATCAAAAAAATTTTGGTGGAGTTGGCCGTGGCTGGTGCAATGGCGATCAAAGAGGATGGACATCCCAAGGTTGGGGCACTGATCCGTGCGCGCCGCCGCCAGCAGCATATGACCCTGATGGCTCTGGGAGAGGCCGCGGACGTTTCGGTGGGCTATCTGAGCCAGGTCGAGCGCGACCATGCTACGCCCTCGCTTGGCACGCTGGCGCAGATCGCACGGGCGCTGGGCGTTACTATCGATTATTTTATTTCTACCCCCGCGCCACACAACGCCTTGACCCGTGCAGGGGAGCGCAGCCGCTTCTCGCTCGATGGTTCCTCGATCATCTATGAGCGGCTGGGGGCGGATTTTCCGGGCAACCAGCTCTCCAGTTTCCTCATGGTGGTGCCGCCCGGCTATCGGTCCGAGACGGTGGCCCATGAAGGCGAGGAATTCCTCTACGTCCTCGAAGGGTCGATCACCCAGCGCCTCGACGGTGAGGAGATGGTGATGAACGCGGGCGACAGCCTGCATTTCCGCGGCAATCGCCCTCATTCCTGGTCCAACCATACCGACCGGCCGGCCCGCCTGCTCTGGACCGGCACGCTCGCCCTTTTTCGCTCCACGGCGCGGCCGCGTCCGGTCGTGGCGAAACCTAAAGCCGGCGCCAATAAGCCGGTTCGCAAGAAACCCATTCCCAAGGAGAAACGCACATGAAGCTCTTCCGCACGGCCCTTTTGGCGTCAGCGCTCGCGCTGCCGCTGGCATCGGGCGCTGTCTACGCCGCAACCCCGGCCGACGCCCTGGTGATTGCCCAGAATATCGATGACATTGTCGCGCTCGATCCGGCCCAGGCCTATGAATTCTCGGCCGGCGAAATCAACGCCAATCTCTATGACCACCTGGTACAGTATGCCGCCGAGGACACCACTGTTCTTGCGCCGGGCCTGGCCAGCGAATGGACGGCCGATGAAGCGGCCAAGACCATCACCTTCACCATGCGCGATGGTGCGACCTTCGCCTCAGGCAATCCCGTTCGCGCCGAAGACGTGCATTATTCCTTCAAGCGCGTGGTTAATCTCAACCTCACGCCGGCCTTCATTCTGACCCAGCTCGGCTGGACGCCGGAAAACATCGACGAAATGGTCACCGTTGACGGCAACACGGTTACCATCAAGTGGGATGGCGACTTTGCTTCGGCCTTCGTGCTCAACGTGCTGGCCTCGCGCCCGGCCTCGATTGTCGATGAAGTGCTGGTCTCCCAGCATGTCGAGGGCGAGGACTGGGGCAATGCCTGGCTGAACACCAATTCGGCCGGTTCTGGCCCCTATGTGCTGACCGACTACCGTCCGGCTGAACTGGTTCGCCTTACCGCCAACGAAAACTATTTCGCCGGCGCGCCAGCCATGAAGCAGGTCCTCATTCGCCATGTGGCGGAAGCCGCCACCCAGCAATTGCTGCTGACCTCGGGCGATGTCGACATGGCCAAGAACCTGACCCCCGACCAGATCGCGGGACTGGGCGAAGGCATCAAGGTGGAAGCCTATCCGCAGGCTGCGGTGCACTTCCTCTCGTTCAACCAGAAGACCGAGAGTCTGACGGACCCGGCCGTGTGGGAAGCCGCGCGCTATCTGGTCAACTATGACGGCATGACCGAGAGCTTCCTCAAGGGGCAGATGGAAAAGCACCAGGCCTTCTGGCCCAAGGGCTTCCCGGGCTCCTATGACGAAACGCCCTATAGCTATGACGTGGAAAAGGCCAAGCAGATCCTGGCCGACGCCGGTATCGAAACCCCGATCAATGTCACCCTCGACGTGATCAATGCGGCGCCGTTCACTGATATGGCCCAGTCGTTGCAGGCCGGCTTTGCCGAGGCAGGCATCAATTTCGACATCCTGCCCGGCACCGGTGCCCAGGTGATCACGAAATATCGTGACCGCACGCACGAGGCCATGCTGCTCTATTGGGGCCCGGACTTCATGGACCCGCATTCCAACGCCAAGGCCTTCGCTTATAACTCGGACAATTCGGACGATAATTATACGGCCACCACCACCTGGCGGAACGCCTGGGCCGTGCCCGAAGAGATGAACGAGGAGGTGCGTGCCGCCCTGGCCGAATCCGACCAGTCCAAGCGCAATGAAATGTATGTCGACCTTCAAAAGAAGGTTCAGGCAGAAAGCCCGATCGTCATCATGTTCCAGGCCCAGTTGCAGATCGCCATGGCCGACAATGTTGAAGGCTATGTGAACGGGTCCAATTCGGACTTCGTCTACTACCGTCTCGTGACCAAGAACTAAGCGTTTTGGTCCATCGCTTGCGGCGGCCCGGTCCCTTCGGCCGCCGCATGCAGAGCCGGGCATTCTCCTCCCGCCCGGCTCTGCGTTTTGTTTCAGGAAATGGTCCCATGAATTCCACGCTCGACGCCCGCCTTGAAAAATTGCGCGCCCGCATGACCGAAACCAGCACCGATCTGGTGGTCATCGGCCCTTCGAGCCACATGAAATATCTGGCCGATCTCTCGCCCCATGGCGACGAACGCCCGGTTCTGCTGATGGTCAGCCAAAGCTTTGCCGGCTTCCTGATGCCCGCCCTTAACGCCGATAGTTCGCGCCAGCATACCGATCTGCCCTTCTTCACCTGGGCCGATGCCGATGGTCCCGATGCGGCGCTTGCCGAGCTCATTGCGGCGACAGGCATCGATCGCGCGGCGCCCTCCATCGTGCTCGATGAAACCATGCGCGCCGATTTTGCGCTGCTGCTGCTCGATGCCATGCCGGGCGCCACGCGCCGCTTCACCAGCGACACGGTGGGCTATCTGCGCTCGCGCAAGGACGCTGACGAGTATAGACGCCTCAAGGCGGCGCACCTGCTCAATGACCGGGCGGTCGAGGCTGCCTTCGCAGCATTGAAACCGGGCATGACCGAGCTTGAGGTCGCGCAGTTGATCGGTGATTTCTATAAGGCCAATGGCGCTGTGACCGAATTCTGTTCGGTCTGCTTCGGGCCCAACGGCGCTTTCCCGCATCATCACACCGGAACCACCTCGCTCAAGGCAGGCGACGCCGTGCTGATCGATACCGGCTGCCGCCTCGATGGCTATCCGTCCGATATGACCCGCATGGGCTATTTCGGCGCCCCGCCTGAGGGCTATGGGCAGATCCATTCCATCGTCGATCGAGCCGTCGAAGCAGCGCTTGCTGCAGCGGTGCCAGGCGCCAAGGCCAGTGACGTCGACAAGGCCGCGCGCGATGTCATCACCGCTGCCGGCTATGGTCCCAATTTCCTGCACCGCACCGGCCATGGCCTGGGTATCGACGTGCACGAGGCGCCCTACATCACCGCCTCCAGCGACACGACGCTCGACGAGGGCATGGTGTTCTCCATCGAGCCCGGCATTTACCTGCAGGGCCGGTTCGGCCTGCGGCTCGAAGAGATCGTCATTATCCGCGACGGCAAGGCGGAAATCTTCTCCGGAATGCCGCGAACCGCCGTGGCCGCTGGCTAAGCTGATCCTCCTAAAGAGTTTTTTGAACGCCCGCGCCAGCGGGCGTTTGCGCATCTACGCCCTTGACTGAATTCAACCAATCCGTATTATACCAATTAGTGTTATATAGTTGGGTTGAAAATGGCCGATCCCCTCAGCACCACTCTTGCCGCTCTGGCCGACCCCACCCGACGGGCCATTCTCGCTCGCCTGTCGACGGGTGAAGCCAGCGTGAATGAACTGGCCGAGCCTTTCGATATGACGCTGGCTGCCGTCTCAAAGCACATCAAAGTGCTTGAAAATGCCGGTCTCGTCACAAGAGGAAAACAGGCGCAGTACCGCCCCTGCAAACTGGACGCCGCGCCCATGCGCGAGGTGGCCACCTATCTCGAGACCTATCGCGGCTTCTGGGAACGCAACCTCGATCAGCTCGACGCTTATCTGACGCAATTGCAGACCCCCAAAGACAACACACGGAACTGACGAGGACATCGCCATGAACGATCAAACTTTTCCCAATCCATTCTCTACCGAATTGCCGGCCGACCGGCCCGTGATCATCATGTCGCGCACGTTCAACGCGCCATTGGACCTGGTCTGGAAAGTGTGGACCGAGGGGCAGCATGTGGCGCAGTGGTTCGGGCCCCATGAGGCCAACAAAGTCGTGCAATATGACGTACGCACGGGCGGCAAATGGCGGATCGTCTCGACCATGCCGGACAGGTCCGAGATTACCTTTTTCGGCACCTATCTCAAGGTCGAGCCCAAGGCCATGATCCGCAATACCTTTGTGGTCGAGGGCATGTTCGAGGAAGACGAGCGCTATTACGAAGAGCATCATTTCGAGGAGCGTGACGGCAGGACCTATTATCGGTCGATCTCGAATTTCCCCGATTTCGACATGCGCAATGCCACGGTCGATACCGGCATGGAATGGGGCGCCAATGTCTCCATGGCCAAGTTCGACGCGATCCTGGAACGGTTGCAGGCCGAAGGCTAATCAACCCGCTTCGAAGCGCGTGGCACGGTACTCCAATGGAGCCGCGCCACGCCTCTTTCTGAAAACCTTGGCAAAGTAATTCGCATTGGCAAAGCCGGTCAGCCGGGCAATCTCGCCCACGCCCATCTCGGTGGCCAGCAATAAGCGCTCGGCACGGGCAAGCCGGCGGGTGAGCACAAAATCGGATGGTGACTGTCCCAGCGCCGAGGTGAACCGGCGCACGAAATGTGCCCGGCTCATCTCGGCAATATTGGCAAGGCGCTCCACATGGAGGGCCGCGGCAAGATTGTCGTCGACAAAGCCGACGACCCTTTCCATGGCCGGGGGCAGCGCGGCGTCATCCGGCCGGCGAGCGCCGAACACGCCATCGTGCAAAGCGGCCATTGCCGCATAGCCAAGGACGGAGACCTGGCCGGGCGACGGATCAGCAATGGTTAGGGCATCCAGCGCAGCGGTCGCCAGGCGATCAAGCTGAGGTGGATCGAGGGTGAGCACCGGACCGGCGCTATCGAGAATTTCCCGGGCCAGGCGCAGGGCTTCTCTGCCATTGAGCAATAGCCAAAAATACTCCCAGTGTCCGCCACGCTCCAGATAGTAGCGATGGGTATGCGGCATGGTCACCAGCATGGTCTTGCCGGGCGTCAGCCTGTGCTGCGTCCCGGCATAGTCGAGGCGCCCCTCCCCGAATGTGGTGTGTTGAATGACCAGGAATGGCGCCGTGCCGCGCTTCATGCCGTCCCAGGAATAGACTTCGTTGCGCCGCTGCTCATAGCCCGCGCTGACAACCATGCAATGCAGTGGCGCTGCGCTGCGCTGCACCGCCAGGCGGCGGAGGTCGAAACCATTGTTCAGCAGGGTGGTGAGCACAAAATTACCCGTTTTCGCACAAGCTTTCTCTACACGATCGACGCCGGTGGCGCTAGCTCTAGGGCAATGCGAAGGGCCAATGTGCCTCTGGAGGAACAATGTCGTTCAAAGTTACCGTTATCGGCGCCGGGTCGGTCGGCTTCACCAAAACCCTGATCTCAGACCTGCTGAAAGTGCCCGAATTCGTGGACTGCGAATTCGCGCTGACCGATATCAATCCGCACAATCTCGACATGGTCAGACAGATCATCGAGACCATCGTGTCGGTGAACAATCTTCCCGCCAAGGTGACAGCGACGACCGACCGGCGCGCGGCGATTACGGGCGCCCGCTATATCATGAGCTGCGTGCGGGTGGGCGGCCTGGAGGCCTTTTCGAGTGATATTTCCATTCCGCTCAAATATGGCGTCGACCAATGCGTGGGTGATACTATCTGCGCCGGCGGCATTCTCTACGGGCAGCGCAACATCCCGGTGATCCTCGATTTCTGCAAGGATATCCGCGAGGTCGCCGAGCCCGGCGCGCTGTTCCTCAACTACGCCAACCCCATGGCCATGAACACCTGGGCCGCCGAAATGTATGGCGGGGTCAATGTGGTGGGCCTTTGTCATGGCGTTCAGCATGGCGCCCACCAGATTGCGCAGGTGCTGGGCGTCGACGACAGCGAGCTGGACTATGTCTGCTCGGGCATCAACCACCAGACCTGGTATATCGACATCCGTGCCAAGGGGCGGAAGATCGAAAGCGACGAACTGCTCGCCGCTTTTGAGAAGCACCCCGTATACTCAAAGCAGGAAAAGGTGCGCATCGATGTGCTTAAGCGCTTCGGTGTCTATTCCACCGAAAGCAATGGTCACCTCAGCGAATACCTGCCCTGGTATCGCAAGCGCCCCGAAGAAATCGGCCGCTGGATCGACATGAGCGACTGGATCCACGGCGAAACCGGCGGTTACCTGCGCTATTCGACCGAACGCCGCAACTGGTTCGAGACCGACTTCCCGATGTTCAAGGAGCAGGCCAACAAGCCGCTTTCCGAACACAAGCGGACCAGCGAACACGCCAGCTATATCATCGAGGCCATCGAAACCGGGCGCTCTTATCGCGGTCATTTCAATCGCCGCAACAATGGCATCATCACCAATCTGCCCGACGACGCGATCATCGAAAGCCCGGGCTATGTCGACCGCTTCGGCATCAACATGATCGAGGGCATCACCCTGCCGACGGCCTGCGCGGCCACCTGCTCGGTATCTGTTTCCGTGCAGCGTCTCTCGGTCGAAGCTGCCATGACCGGCAATATCGATACGCTGAAGCTCGCCGTGTTGCATGACCCGCTGGTTGGCGCCATCTGCACGCCGGATGAAGTCTGGGCCATGGTCGACGAAATGGTCGTCGCCCAGGCGCAATGGCTGCCCCAATATGCCGATGCCGTGCCGGCCGCCAAGGAGCGGATCGCCAAGTCGACGGTCAAGACCCGAGATTGGGAAGGCGCCGCCCGCAAGCGGGTGCGCTCGGTCGAAGAATTGCGCGAAATGAGCGGCGCGCATCACTAGGTCCCCCCGACGTTCCTCCTGACGTCGTGAAAGCGGTTCGGTTCAACACCGAACCGCTTTCGTTGTTATGGAGAAGACTTGCGGTTTCCTAAGATGATCTTACGCGCATTGAGCTCGGCCCTTGTCACCGACTTTTGCCAAATCTAGCCTGCGCTTAAGGGGAGGAACGGGCATGGATAAACCATCCCATTATGTGATCGTTGGCGGGGGCACGGCCGGTTGGATCGCTGCATTCATCATTCAGGATGAAGCGCGGCGACGCGGCCTGAACTTCCGCGTTTCGGTGGTGGAAAGCAGCAAGATCCCAACCGTTGGAGTGGGCGAGGCGACCACCGCAGCGTTCCGTGTGCTGCTGAAGCATTTCGGCATCGACGAGTTCGAGTTCTTCAGAAAAACCGATGCCAGCTTCAAGCTGGGTATTCGTCACCAGGATTGGCGGCGCAAGGGCTTTACCTATTACGGACCGATCGACGACCCGCACCAGGTGATAGAGGCGCCGCGCGGCGCACCGTCGGACTATCTCAATGTCTACGCCGTGGCCGCCGGGCGGCCGGTGCAGGACATGCATATGTTCCAGCCATTGCTGGAACATTGGAAGGCGCCTTATGCGCGAAAGCCCGATGGAGGACTGATCCCGCTTGGGCCCTTTCACCACGCCTATCACTTTGACCAGGCCTTGGTCGGCAAGTTTTTTGCGAGCAAATCCAAAGGTGTCGACAAGGTCGATGCGTTGGTCGAAGGGGTCGAGCGGCATCCCGAGACCGGGGAGGTCAACGCGCTTGTGCTGGAAGGCAACCAGCGCCTCCAAGGCGACTTCTTCATCGACGCTACAGGCTTTCGCAAACAGCTCATCGTCAAGGAACTGAACGCGCCCTGGATATCCTATGCGCATGAATTGCCGGTCAATCGGGCGCTGCCGTTCTGGATCGACGTCAAGGAAGGCGAGGAATTGCCGACCTATACCCGTGCCTGGGCGCAAAATTCGGGCTGGATGTGGCAAATCCCGACCCGGACGCGGTTCGGTTGTGGCTATGTCTATTCGGACGAGTTCACAACGCCCGAGCAGGCCAAGGACGAGGTCGAAGCCGCGCTCGGTCATGAAATCGAGGTGCGGGGCGATATCCGCTTCCAGATTGGCCGGCTCGAAAAGGCCTGGATCGGCAATTGTCTTGCCGTGGGCCTGAGTTCGAGCTTCCTGGAGCCGCTCGAATCCACCTCCATTCACGGCACGATCGTGCAGATGATGCTGTTCGCGCAGCGCTACATGGACCGGCCCGACAAGATCGCGCAGAAGGCGCGGGACGATTACAATGCGCGGGTTGGCCGGCAGGTCGATGATTTCCGGACCTTCGTGAACACCCACTACGTCACCGAGCGCGACGATACGCCGTTCTGGCGCGAGGTGCGGGCCAATCGTATCCATTCCGAGACCCGCGAACGTCTCTCGCGCTGGAGCAAGCAAATGCCGCGCGCCGAGCATTTTCCGAATTATCTGGGCGGCCTGCCGCATGTGGAGACGCAGTTGCACTATCCCGTGCTGGACGGCCTGGGCCTGCTCGATCAGTCGGTAGCGCGTCAGGAGATGGCGGCCGATCCAAAGCTGCGCCAGTTTGCGCGGGAAACCTATGACAGCCTGGTTCGCGAATATCGGGCGGCGGCCCAGCAGGCGCTCGGGCATGCCGAGTTTTTACGCATTGTGCAGGAAATGGGTTAGGGCTCAGGCGCCGGAGCGGCTTTGGCGGAGGGATAATGCAAGGGATAGAGCTGTCTCGTCGCTTCTATGCAGATATCGTCGGGCCTTGGCTTGCCGAAGCCGCGCCGGGTCTGCCCCATGCCGCCGCGTTGATTGGCTATGGCTCAGAACTGCTCGGCCTCGACGACGAGACCTCGCGAGACCACAATTGGGGGCCGCGGGTTCACATTATCCTCACACGGGAATTGTTCGACGCCCACGCTCGACGGCTGGTGGCCGAGTTTGCGCAGATAGTGCCCGAACGGTTTCTCGGTGAACCCATTGGTTGGAGGGGGCGCCCCCATCCGGCGGCAGATGGTCCGGAGGCGGCGGGTGACATCCGCCATGGCCTTGAGTGCCACACGCTCGAGGCCAAGCTTGAGGGGAGTTTTGCCACACGATCCGTTGACGAATTGACGCCCCGCCATTGGCTTGGTTTCGCCGAACAGAAACTGCTAGCCTTTACGGCGGGCTCGGTTTTCCGGGACGATGACGGACGGTTGGAGCAGGCCCGGCAGCGTCTCGCCTATTTTCCAGACGACGTTTGGTTCTACAAGATCGCCTGCCAGTGGCGACGCATCGCCGAGGAACAGGCATTTGTCGGCAGGGCGGGTCAGGCTGGCGATGATCTCGGCTCGCGCGTCATCGCGGCGCGGCTGGTCCGCGATGTCATGCGCATGGCATTCCTGATCGAGCGCCGCTACGCCCCCTATTCAAAATGGCTTGGCAGCCTGTTCTCGAGGCTGTCATTGTCGGGAGCGCTGACGCCTCATTTGCAGCGGGCCCTGCTGGCTGAGCACTGGGAGGGTCGTGGCGAGGCGCTGGCAAGTGCCTATCTCGAACTGGCGAAGCATCAGAATGCGCTCGGCATCGCACCCTTCGAAGCGATCGTGGGACACTATTTCGGTCGGCCTTTTGCCACCATCAACGCAGACGACGCTGTCGCCAGCGCCGTGACCGCTATAGCCGATCCCCAGGTGCGAGCGCTGCCGGTGATAGGATCGCTCGATCAGGTCAGTGATCTCACGCCGCTTCTCGAGGCTCCTGACCACTCTCAGCGGGCGATGCGCGCCATTCTTGGATAAGTACCCTCAGGCGATCTTGTTTTCACGCATCTGACTGGGGGTCATGCCATAGGCTTTGCGGAAATGTTCGTAGAACTGGGTCTGGCTGGAAAAACCGGACTGGAACGCGATATTGGCAATGGCCAGATTGCTGTCGAACAAGAGGCTGCGGGCGCGGATCAGCCGCATGCGGGTCACGAATTTCTGGATGGAGATGTGCATGACCTTGGTGAACAGATTGGTCGCATAATTGGGGTGCAGCCCAACCACATCGGCGATGTCTTCAACCGATAGCGGATCGGCAATATTTTCAACGATGTGCCGGACCATCCGCACCACATAGCGCACAGGCGTTGCCGTGCGGCTGCGGGCGCCCGATTTTTCCACCCAGGCAGGCAGCAGGGTCTCCCAGCCAGTTATGGCCGCACGGCGGAACATGGTACCAATCTCCGCTCGCACCAGGTCGGAGCGCAGGGAATTGCCGCTGCGATAATCGCCATACCAGCGCTCGAGCGTTTCAAGGCCGATACAATCGGATGTGAGCTGGATGACGCCGCCGCCCATCAGCGTCTCTGTCAGTCGGCCCAGTTGCGGCATTTCAAGAAACGCGTCCATGGGCAGGTAGATGTTGAGCTGGCGCGCCTTGTCCACATCACGCAAACCGACGGTCTGATGCGGAATGCCGGCCCAGAAGGCGACCAGCCGATTGGCACCCACGGTCAAGGGCCCGCCGTCGAAGACATAGTCCATCGTGCCTTCCGTTAGCCAATTGAACTCGATATGGCCATGGCTGTGCGCTTCAGGCATGATCTGCGGCGGGAATGCACGGATGCCGAAGCGTCCAAAGGCCTTGCCCGAGGCATAAAAGCTGCGATCCGGCCGCGGCGTCGGGCGCGGTGCTTTCTCCCTTGTGCGCGCGGGGCGGCCCAGACTTTCTACAAGAGTCATACTTTTCCTGCAGTTCTTAGAAAACCGGAATTAGTCACTATCATTCCGGATTGCTTCGATTGCCGCAAGGGGTAGGGTTTGATCCTGCACGGAGGCATGGGTCGGATAGGAGAAACCGGCCCGGGGCATGATCGCCAATTTGCCACGTATGCAATGGGAGGTTCTATTGAGAAAACATATCTATGCCCTTGGCGGGGCAGGACTTCTGCTGTCTGTGTCTATGGCGGCGGTGTTTGCGCAGACCGAGTGGACAACACCGCCCGATCCGCCGGAATTTTCGGCGCAGAGCGAACCCATTTTCGTGAGCGTATCCGATATCCAGGAATATAAGGCGCTGCCCGAATATCACGAGCCCGACTTCGTCAAGGCTTTCGTGGATGCTGGCGAGCTGCCCCCGGTTGCCGAACGCTTGCCCAAGGAACCGCTGGTTTTCAAGACTGGCAATATGCCCGACGGGGTCGGTGTCTATGGTGACACCATGCGCCACGTGATCGGCGGCCGCCCCGACGGCTGGAACTATATCGGCGGTGCCATCCAGGGCTGGGGCGGCATCGATATCGGCATGTATGAATGCCTGACCCGTACCGGACCGCTGTTCCAGGTCGAAGCCGACGAACTCGAGCCGCTGCCGAACCTGGCCAAGAGCTGGGAATGGTCTGAAGACGGCCACGAACTGACCATGCACCTGATCGAGGGCGCGAAGTGGTCCGATGGCGAGCCATTCGACGCTGACGACGTGATGTTCTACTGGGAAGACAACGTGCTCGACAGCAATGTCGCACCGACCGGTGGCGCAACGCCTGAGGGCTTTGGCGAGGGCACCACGCTCGAAAAGATCGACGCCTATACGATCAAATGGACCTTCAAGGAGGTCCGGCCGACCCAGTATCTCTACGCCATGGCCTATGGTTCGTTCTGCCCTGGCCCGTCGCATCTGCTCAAGCCGGAACACCCCAAATACAATCCGGACAATACCTATGAAGACTACAAGAACGCCTTTACGCCGGAATTCCTGAACTTCCCGGTCATGGGCGCCTGGGTACCGGTCGAATACCGTCCCGATGACGTGATCGTGCTGCGCCGCAACCCCTACTATTGGAAGGTCGACGAGGCCGGCAATCAGTTGCCTTATCTGAACGAGGTTAGCTATCGCTTGTCCACCTGGTCCGACCGCGACGTGCAGACGGTCGCCGGTACGGCGGACTTCTCGAACCTCGAGCAGCCGGAAAATTTCGTGGAATCGCTGCGCCGTTCGGCTGAGGATTCCGCCCCCGCGCGCCTGCAGTTCGGCGCCCGAACCATCGGCTATTCGCTCTATCCGAACCTCTCCGGCAATGGCTGGGGCGAACCGAACGAACTGAGCCAGGCCATCCGCGACCTCAATCGCAATCTGGATTTCCGCAAGGCCGTCACTTATGCGCTGGACCGCCAGAGCCTGGGTGAATCGCTCGTCAAGGGGCCGTTTACCACCCCCTATCCGGGTGGCCTCTATGCCGGCACCAGTTTCTACGACAAGGACTCCACGGCCTATTTCCCCCACTCCATGGAAACCGCCAAGGATTATCTCGCCAAGGCCGGTCTTGAGGATACGGATGGGAATGGCGTTGTGAACTTCCCCGAAGGCGTTGCCGGCGGACAGGATGTTCAGGTCACCATGTTGGTCAATGCCGACTACACCACCGACAAGAGTCTGGCCGAAGGCGTGCAGGCGCAAATGGAGCAGCTCGGCATTCGCGTCGTGCTCGACACGGTCAGCGGCAACGCTCTGGCCGAGTACCAGCAGGGCGGCAAGTTCGACTGGGCTGTGCTGCGCAATGGTTCCGACCTGGTCTCGGTGGTGCAGGGCACTTCGGGCCTGGCGCCGGTTGGTCCGCGCACCGCGTTCTCGCACCGCGCCGGTACCGATGGCACGCTCGACCTGATGCCGTTTGAACAGGAGATGGTGGACACCATCAACCAGTTCATCGCCAGTTCGGACAATGCCGAGCGCGCCGAGCTGATGAAGAAATATCAGCAGCTCTACACGCAGAACCTCTACGGCATCGGCCTGACCCAGTATCCGGGTGCTCTGCTGATCAACAAGCGCTTTGACAATATCCCTGCCGGCGCTCCGATCTTCCAGTTCAACTGGGCCGAGGACAATATCATCCGCGAGCGCGTCTTCGTCCCCGCCGAAGATCAGTCCAATTACGAGCTGCATCCCAATACCCTGCCCAATACACCGGGCGTGGGCAATGGACCCATCTCCAAGTAAGCCTTGGCAAGTCACGTCCGGCGGCACCCTGCCGCCGGACACCACCAAATTTAGTGTCGATTTGAAGAGAGTGTGATGCTGCGCTTCCTTGCCTTCCGGATCCTGGGGGCCATCCCCATCCTTATACTGCTCAGCATTGTCACGTTCCTCATCATCCAGGCGCCCCCGGGCGATTATGGCGACTACATCCGGACCATGGCGATCAACCGCACCGGCGCGACCGCCGAGCAGGCCGAAGCCATGGCGCGCGTCTATCGCGAGGCCAATGGCCTCAACGATCCGCTGATCGTTCAATATTTCCGCTGGATTACAGGCATCGTCACCCGCTTCGATTTCGGGCAGTCGCTGTTTTACAACAAGCCTGTCGGCGACGTGGTGATCGAACGCCTGCCGCGCACGATCCTGCTGGCGCTCACCTGCCACATCCTGGCCTCGATCATCGGCATCAGCCTGGGTATCCTGGCGGCTACGCGTCAATATAGCTGGACCGATACGGTCCTGGGCTTCATTTCCTTCATGGGCATGACGATCCCGCGCTTCCTTTTGGCGATCATCATTCTCTACGTCCTGGTATTCCGCCTGGGTGCCAACGAAATCGGCAGCTTCAATTCGGCCTATTGGGGTGGACAGCCCTGGGGCTGGGGGCGGTTCGTCGACCTGGTTGCCCATGTCTGGCCGGTGGTTTTCGTCGCCACGGTGGGTGGCCTGGCCTATAATATGCGCGTGATGCGGGCCAATCTGCTCGATGTGCTCAACAGCCAGTATATCGAAACGGCGCGGGCCAAGGGTCTGCCGGAAAGCGCCGTGATTATGCGTCACGCCGTGCCCAATGCCCTGCATCCCCTGGTGGCCTATCAGGGCGTGGTTCTGCCCTACATGCTGACCGGTGAAATCGAAGTGGCCATCGTCTTCGGCCTGGCCACTGTCGGCCCCGCAATCGTGGGCTCGATGAGTGTGGGCGACGTCTGGGTGACGGCGACCTTCGTCATGGTGCTCGCCGTGACCCTGATCATCGGCAATATCATATCCGACGTGCTGCTCGCGCTGCTCGATCCAAGGATCCGTCTGGGCGGGGAGAAGGCAAATTGACTCATTCGAATGACCCTAAATCCGGTACGTCCATTCCCCTGCCGCCCGATGCCGCCGGCCCGATGCCGACACCGGCCGAAGAGGCTGCGCCAAGCCAGGCGCAGACCCGCTGGGGCAATTCGGACGAAGGATATCTGGCGCTGGTATGGCGTCGTTTCAGGCGTTCCACTATCGGCATGACCGGTTTCGTCCTGGTCCTGCTACTGCTGATCGTCGCTGTGTTTGCAGACTTCTTTGCGCCGCAGGATCCGAAGGCCGCCGATATCGGTTTCGCGCCGCCCGACCAGGTCAGCTTCTTTCGGGGCGATGGCAGCTTTTCTCCGATCCCGGTCGTCTTCCCGATTGCCGAGGGTGGCGAACTGGACCCGATCACGTTCCAGCCTTTGGTCGGCCCCGACTACGATAATCCCACCGAGCTGGGTTTCTTCGTTCGCGGCTATCAATACCGGCTGCTCTGGCTGATCCCGTCCGATATCCACTTCTTTGGGCCGGTAGACCCTGAGCGCACCGCGCACTTCCTGGGAACCGACAAGTTCGGCCGCGATATTCTCTCGCGTGGCCTGGTCGGCTCGCGCATCACCCTGACGATCGCCCTGGTGGTCGTGACCATCACCACGATCGTGGGCACGCTGGTTGGCATTACGTCGGGCTATATCGGGGGCGCGCTTGACGCCTGGGTGCAGCGGGTGGTGGAATTCATTCTGATGTTCCCGCAATTGCCGCTCTATCTGGCCCTGACCACGCTTATTCCAGCGACGGCACCGTCCAATGTTTTCATTGCCTTTGTCATCGGGGTGATTGCGGCGCTCGGCTGGGCGCAGTTGAGCCGCGAGGTGCGGTCGAAAACACTATCGTTGGCCCGCATCGACTATGTCCGGGCCGCAATCGCGGTGGGCGCGTCCGACGGGCGGATCATCACGCGGCATATCCTGCCCAACGTGCTCAGCCACATCATCGTCGCGGTGACCCTGGCAATCCCTTCGGTCGTCTTGCTCGAGAGCTTCCTGGGTTTCCTCGGTTTTGCCGTGAAGCCACCGCTGATCTCGTGGGGGCTGATGCTGCAGGACACCTCGTCCTATTCGGTGATCGGGTCCTATCCCTGGATCTTGTCGCCGGTGATCTTCGTGCTCATCACCGTCTTTGCCTTCAACGCGCTGGGCGACGGCCTGCGCGATGCTGTCGACCCCTATTGAGGACATGGCCATGACCGACAAGAATCTGGCGCCGGCCGAACGGTTCGATCTGGGCACGCATGGGCGAGATCTTATCCTGGACGCCCGCAATGTGGCTGTCGACTTCAAGGTGGAAGGCGGCGTGGTTCACGCCGTGCGCGACGTCTCCTTCCAGCTTCATAAAGGCGAGACCATCGCTCTGGTGGGGGAAAGTGGCTCGGGCAAATCGGTCACCGCCCGCACGCTCATGCGTCTGCTCACCAAGCGGGCGACAATTCTGCCGGGCACGGAAATCACCCTTAAGGGGCGAGACATTGTGGCGGCCGAAGAGCGCGAAATGCGCAAACTGCGCGGCAACGACATCGCCATGATTTTCCAGGAGCCGATGAGTTCGCTCAATCCGGTCTATACGATCGGCCAACAGATTTGCGAGATCATCCACCTGCACAATAGGGTGTCTCGCGCCGAGGCCATGGACCGGGCCGAACAGCTATTGGCGGAGGTGCAAATTCCCGAGCCGCGGGCGCGTCTGCATAATTACCCCCACCAGCTTTCCGGCGGCCAAAGACAGCGGGTGATGATCGCTATGGCCCTGGCCAATCGGCCCGAAGTGCTCATTGCCGACGAGCCGACGACCGCACTGGACGTGACGGTGCAGGCGCAGATCCTCAATCTCATCAAGGACCTCAAGGACAAATACGGCATGGCGGTGATTTTGATCACCCATGACCTGACGATCGTCCGGCAGTTCTCCGACTATGTCTATGTCATGCAGAATGGGCAGGTCCAGGAACACAATGAGACCGAAGCCCTCTTTGCCAATCCGCAACATGCTTATACGAAACACCTGCTGGCATCGGAACCCAAGGGGACGGCGCTGCCCCTCGAAGAGGGCGCGCATGATACCGTGCTCGAAGGGCGCAATGTCAAAGTGAGCTTCACGCTCAAGCGCGGTGGTTTCTTCAAACCCGATTTCTTCGAACTCAAGGCCGTCGACGACCTCAATATCAGCCTGATGCGCCACGAGACGCTAGGCATTGTGGGGGAAAGCGGCTCGGGCAAGACCACCTTCGGCCAGGCGCTGATCCGCCTGATCGGCAATCAGGGCGGCGAAATCCTGTTTGATGGGGAGCGCATCGACACCAAGGATCGCAAGGCCATGCGGCCGCTTCGCAGCCGTATGCAGATTGTTTTCCAGGATCCGTTTGCCAGCCTCAATCCGCGCATGTCGGTGCGGCAAATCATCGAGGAGGGCCTGATCGTCAACGGTATCGGCGCCAATACGCGAGAACGCGTGGAGCGCGTCCGCCAGGCGCTGCGCGATTCCGGTCTGCCCGATCGAATACTCAACCGCTTCCCGCACGAGTTCTCCGGCGGGCAGCGCCAACGTATCGCCATTGCCCGGGCCATTGCGCTCGAGCCTGAATTCATTCTGCTCGATGAACCGACCTCGGCCCTGGACCTTTCCGTGCAGGCCCAGATCATCGACCTCTTGCGCAAGCTGCAGGATGAAAAGGGGCTGAGCTATCTCTTCATCAGCCATGACCTCAAAGTGGTGCGCGCTCTCTGCCACCGCGTCATGGTGATGCAGCACGGCAAGATCGTGGAGCAGGGGCCCGTCAGCGATGTGCTGGTCAACCCGCAGACGGACTACACCCGCCGGCTGGTTCGAGCCGCGTTCGAGATCGCGGCCTGAGGTGCCGGTGACGGGATCGGGCGCTTAGCGCATTTCACCGTTTCGTTGAAACGGTGAAATGCGCTAATTCATTGTTTCGTCGCGTTTCCGAACCGCAAAACCGTGGCACTTTTGCTGGAAGCGCTCTAGCGCAGCGCTCGGCCCGTCTCGTCGAACAGGTGGACGGCGTCAGGCGGCACCTTGATGTGGATGGCATCGTGCAGATGCAGGTCCGGCGCGCCATCGAGCTTGAGCGTGATCGTTTCCCCGCCCGACAGCTCGATATAGGCCAGGGCATATTCGCCAAACTGCTCGATCACGGTGAGCGTGCCGCTGATATCGGCCGTCTCCGCATTGGCCAGTTCCAGATGTTCGGGGCGCACGCCGAGCGTTTTGGCGCGGGCCAGCTCGGCGTGGCGAATAGCCAGCAATTTCTTGTCAGGCAGCATAACGCCGTCTGCGGTCGGCGTTACATCGACAAAGTTCATGCGCTGGCTGGCGATGAAGCCGGCAACGAAGGTGTTGACCGGCTCGCGATAGAGTTCGAGCGGCGTGCCGACCTGCTCGATCTTGCCGGCATTGAGGACCACGATCCGGTCTGCCAGGGTCATGGCTTCGACCTGGTCATGGGTGACGTAGATCATGGTGGCGTCGAGCGTGTCATGCAGCTTGGCGATCTCGACGCGGGTCTGGGCACGCAAGGCAGCGTCGAGATTGGACAGTGGCTCGTCGAACAGGAAGACCTTGGGGTCGCGCACAATGGCCCGGCCGATGGCCACGCGCTGGCGCTGGCCACCTGACAGCGCCTTGGGCATGCGATCAAGATAAGGTTCGATCTGCAGGATGCGGGCTGCTTCGCGCACGCGCTGGTCGACCTCGGCCTTCGGCGTCTTGGCCAGTTTGAGGCCGAAGGCCATGTTCTCATAGACGCTCATATGCGGGTAAAGCGCATAGGATTGGAACACCATGGCAATGCCGCGCTGCGGGGAGGGGACGTCATTGACCACCCGTCCGCCAATGCTGACCTCGCCCCCGGTAATGGGTTCGAGCCCGGCGATCATCCGCAACAGGGTTGACTTGCCGCAACCCGAGGGGCCGACAAAGACCACGAATTCACCCGACTTGATATCGAGATCGACCCCATGGACCACTTCGAGCGCGCCATAGGATTTGCGGACACCCCTGAGGTTCACATCGGACATTTGCTTCTCCTCAAATCTCGACCATCAGCGTTGCGATTTCGAACGGCCGCAGGTTGAGGACCACGGCATTGTCCTTGACCTCGACCGGCTGGGCATCGCCCTCCTCCATCAGATTGACAATGCGGGCCGATTTGACCGGCAGGCCGAAGGTGATCGTGGCCTCGGCCCGCCGATTGGCGTGCTCATAGACGCGCAGAACCAGTGCGTCCGACGCCTCCGCCTTCTTGACGGTCTCGATGGTGACGTTCGGTGCATCGACCGCCGCAAGGCTGAAGCTGCTGAAATCGCGCGCGGGCGACGCGACAACGGCCCGGGAACCAATGACGGCCACCGGATTGTTGAAACGCTCGGCGGCGCGGGGCACGGCGGCCAGGTCGGCCACACCCTCATGCACGAACATGGCATAGCGGATGCGATGCTCGCCCAGGTCTGCCTCCGGATGGGGGAAGGTCGAGCCGCGCACCAGCGTCAGCCGCACGGATTGCTCGTGGCAGTCATAGGCATATTTGCTGTCATTGAGCAGGGCGATGCCAAAATCGGCCTCGGAGATATCGACCCAGCGATGCATCGAGGCCTCGAAACGGGCGCGGTCCCAGGTGGTGTTGCGATGGGTCGGGCGGGTGACATGGCCAAAGGCGATCTCGGAGCGGATTTCACTGGTATTGAGATCGAACCCGAACTGCGCCTTGAGAACCTGCGCCCGTTCCTGCCAATCGATAAAGGTGTCGAATTCCACCTGCCGCTCGCCGGCGGTGAGCGAAATGACCTGGACGATCTTGGACTTCTGGTAGGTCCGTTCGATGCGGATCGCGGCGCGGTGCGGACCGGTCTCGACCACGGAAATGTCCGCCTTGCCATCGGCGAGCGACCAGAACTGTTCTTCGAAATAGCGGTCGATGTCCCAGGCGTCCCAGTTCATCGGCTTGTCTTCATAGGCAATGAGACGGTTTGCCTTGGCGCCGGCGGCGAGCGTTTCGCGATGGCGGGTCTTGTCGAAGACGGAGGTGATTTCGCCGGATCTATCGAAGGTGACGCGGATCAGCGCATTTTCGAGATGGGTGGTCGAAACCGAAAGCTCGGTTTTTTTGCTAGAGCCAGCGGAGACCAGTTGTGCGCCGGTCCAGCCCAAGGGAGCCAGATCGGCAATGGCGGCGACCGTGTCGGCTGAGCCGTCGGCGCGGACGATCTTCTGCACGGGCTGAGTACCCGAAGCGGTAGCAAGAGCGGCCGTCTCGGCGACCTCGGCGCCCAGATGCACCAGACCGGACCGCGTCTGGCTGGTAAAGTTGATCAGGCGGAGCTGATCGGGGCCTGGCTTGGCCGCGGCCTGCGCTGCGGCATGCCAAGGACCATTGGCCGAATCCAGCGTCGAGAAGATGCGGCCATATTCGGCGTCGCTATCGACATAGACTTCCGGGATCGAGGTGCCCGGCAGAATGTCGTGGAACTGATTGATCAGCACCAGTTCCCAGAATTCGGCCAGCGTCTCGCTGGGATAGGCGTGGCCGGCTGTCGTCAGGGCAATGACGCCGAGCATTTCGAGCTCGCGCAGACGCCGCTCCGCATTGCGGTTATTGGCTTTGTTCTTGGCCACCGAGGTCAGGGTGCCGCGGTGATATTGAAGATAAAGCTCGCCATTCCATACCGGGAACTTGCCCGGTTCGGCATCCATGGCCTTGCCCAGACGGTTGAGGAAGGGGACGATGCCTTCGAGCTTGACCTTGGGCGCACCGGGAATGCCGCGCTCAAGGCGTGTGCCGCGCTCGATCATGGCGCGGGTCGGGCCGCCGCCGCCATCGCCATAGCCATAGGACATGACGACTTCGCTGTAAGCCGCCTTGGGCTCATAGCGCTTCCAGGCGCCCATCGTTTCGGAGACGGACAGGTCCCCGTTATAGGTCGTGAAAATCTGCTCGCTGTCATATTTCTGGGCGGTGATGAGCTGCGCCTTGGTGGTCGTGCCGTCAATGCCGCGCCAGAAGAAGGTGTCGTAGGGATGGCGGTCGGTGTCGTTCCAGCTCAGCTTGGAGGTGACGAAATATTTCAGCCCCGACTTGTCCATGATCTGCGGAAGATTGGCCGAATAGCCGAAGGTGTCGGGCAGCCAGACGGTTTTGGGATCGACGCCGAAATGCTCGAGATGGAAACGGCGGCCGCGCATGATCTGGCGGACGAGGCTCTCCCCGGAGGCAATATTGACGTCGGGCTCCACCCACATGGCGCCTTCGATCTCGAATTGCCCGGATTTGACCCTTTTGACCATGCGGTCCCAGATTTCCGGATAGTCCTTCTTGAGAAAATCGAAGAGCACCGACTGGTTATACATGAAGACGAATTGTGGGTACTCTTCCATCAGGTTGAGCACCGTGGCAAAGCTGCGCCCGGTCTTGTCGCGGGTATGCATGACGCGCCAGAGCCAGCCGACATCGAGATGGGTTGAGCCGACTGCAGTGATCTGCGGCTGCGCCTCCGTATCGACGAGCTTGTAGATTTCGCCCGCGATCTTCTCCGCCGCGGGCAGGCTGGCCTCGAATTCGGGCGTGTGCCCGTCACGGCGATCAAGGGCCCGCAGGGCGCGGTCGACAATATTGAGAATAGCGTGACGACGCGGATCGTTCTGCTGCAACAGGATAGCAACGTCGACCGGCGTCTGCAGGTCATAGTAGAGCTTCTCCGCCCGTTCATTGCGAACGAAGAAATCCACCTCGAACCCGACCAGGGGCCGGTCGAAGAAGGTGAAGGCATTGACCAGCAGCACATGCTTGTTGCCCGGCTTGGCATCGCGCTCGATCACGAGTTCCGTGTGATTGCCGTCCAGCGCCTGGGCGATCTTGCCATCGAGATAGGCAAGGCATTGTGGATCGGTGGAACCGGGCCGGTCCTGCCACTGGCTGGTGAAATTGGCGACAAAGACCTTGCCGCGCGCCTCCTCCGGCACAGTGATCTCGGCGGCGAACCAGGTGTGCTCCTGATGCTTGGCCCAAACCGAATGGCGGCCGAACTGCTCCCACTGCCGCCAGTCGGCCTTGAGGGCGTCCGTGGCGGAAAAATTGTCGGCGCGCTGCACATACCACTGGAAAGGCACGTTCTTGATCGGTGTGCGGATTTTCTGTTCCAGATCCGCGCAAAGGCGCAGCAGCTTGCCCTCTTGTTTCAGATCGTCGTCCAGCAAACCCAGTTTGGACGAGAGGGGATTGGAATAAGTCATCCTTTAACTCCGACACCGGCGAACCCTGTGTTCATGTTCCGCCGCAACAAGAAATACACGCCGACCGCCGGCGCAGCGTAGATGATGGAAAAGGCCGTGAGGAACCCGTAGTTGATGGCGCCTTGCTGCCCGAAGGCCGCATAGAGCCCGACCGACATTGGGAAAGCATCCTGCACGCGAGCGAAGATCAGCGGCAGCAGGAACTCGTTCCAGGCGCCGGTGAAACTGAAGAACCAGACCACCGCGATACCGGCCCGCGACATGGGCAATACGATTCGTGTGACGATCTGAAAAAGGCTGGCGCCCTCCACATAGGCAGCTTCCTCAAGTTCGATCGGCACAGTGTCGAAGAAGTTCTTCAAAAGCAGCAAGGTGAAGGGCAGGTTGAGAATGGTCAGCGCGATGATGACGCCGAGCTGGTTGAGCAGGCCCGTGCGCTGGGCCGTGAAGTAAAGCGGCACCAGGACGCCCGCCGCCGGTAGCATGCGCAGCAGGACCAGCGTCCAGAGGAAGGCATTACGACCGGGGATCTTCAGCCGCGATAGCGGATAGGCGGCGGAGATGCCGACAATGACGCTGAGCGTTGCCGTGCCGGCCGCAATCAACATGGAATTGAGAAATTGCCGACCCGCATTGCCGCTGACGGCCAGGGCAAAATTATCCAAGCCCACGACGCGGGGAATTTCGAGCTGACCCGTCGAAAGCGGATTGAAGGCGTTGAGAATAAGCCAGGAAAACGGACTGACCCAGATGACCGCCATAAAGGCGAGCGCAATGGCTGTCAGGCGGGAGGGCTGGTTGGACTCCATTACTTCGGCTCCCGCAGCATGCGCAGATAGAACAAGGACAGGACGCCCACAATAGCCAGCATGGCCACGGAGATGGCGGAGCCGAAGCCCAGATTGCCGCGTGAAAAACTCTGATTGTACAGGAACACGGCCAGGGTTTCGGTCTGCCGCCCCGGACCACCGCCAGTCATGGCGAAAATCAACGGGAAATAGGTGAAGGTCCAGATGGTGATGAACAGCATATTGGTGGCGATATGCGGCCGGATGATCGGCAATTGCACCAGCCAGATACGCTGCAGGGGCGTGGCGCCATCGACCTTGGCGGCCTCGACCACCTCCCGGCTGACCGAGTCGAGCGCGGCAGTGAACAGCAGATAGGACCAGGCCGTGCCCTTCCAGATATTGGCGATGGTGACGACGGGCAGAGCATAGTCATTGATGAAATTGACCGGCGGCAGGCCCAGGGGCCGGATGATGAGCTGGTTGATCAGTCCAGTCTGCGCCGTGGTCGCCGACCACAGAAAGGCCGCCACGATATCGGGTAAAAGCCAGCCCAGCATGATGCAGACCTCCACCACGCTGCGCAGGGTGGAGCGGGAGCCGCGCAGGGCCGCCGCCAACAGGAAGCCCAGAACCGACTGGCCGACAATGGCGGAGAAGAAGACGAAAATGACTGTGGTCCAGAGCGATTCCAGAAACCCGCGCCGCGTGAACAGGCGCTCGAAATTTTCCAGGCCCACCCAGCTCCACTCGACGCTCTTGCGCCCGACCAGCGCCAGATCGGTGAAACTGAAAGCAAAGGCCCAGGCAGTGAAATAGAGCAGGATGCCGATCAGCAGGATGGCGGGCAGCATGCCCAGCCCAAGGACCCATAGATTGCTGGTCAGCCAGGGATTGGCCTGGTTCTTCATCGGCGCCTCTTGCTAGGGCAGTTTTGGTCCGGCCTGGCTTTAAAGCCGCGCCGTGGCGAGACGAGAAAGACCGGCGACACCTTGGAGGACAGTAAGGTGCCGCCGGCAGTTGGGTCGGGTTACTCGTAGGTGATCACGTTCTCTTCGCCGAATTCGTCGACCAGAGCGTCGTGATATTCCTCGACCACTTCATCAGGCGATACGCCGTCCAGAATATCGGCCGTGGCCTGCTGGATCAGCGCCGAGACGGTCTGGTAGCCCGGCACCGTGTCGCGGCCGGTCGTGTCCGCGGCCAGCTTGGTGGCTTCGGCCAGGAACGGATCGGCGGTATATTCCGGGGATTCCGAAATATCGGTCCGCACCGCCATGCGGTGATTGGCCAGCGTCCAGGCCTTGAAGTTACCCTCGTCGAAGATCGAGGTGATCAATTTGAAGGCCAGGTCCTTGTCGGGCGCATTGGCATTGATGCCGATGGTCCAGCCGCCCGAAATATTGGTTGTGGCCTTGGCGCCTTCCACGCCCGATCCGGGCCATGGTGTCCATGCGACCATAGCGTCGCGCTCTTCACGGCTCGGCGGATTATTGCAGTCCCAGAGGCACGCATCTTCCCAGGAGCCCGAGGCGAGAATGCCCAACTCGTCCGCGGCCAGCGCGGCGCGCACAGCCGCGCCGATATCGGTGGCATAGTTGAGTTCGGCCGTGTTCAGCTCGCGTTCGACATAGACCTGATAGAAAAAGTCGAATGTGCGACGTAGGGCAGGGCTGTCGCCGATCCACTGGCCGGTTTCGCGATTGAGCAGGCGGTTGCGATCGCCCTCGGGCACGTCGGCGCCGAGCAGCGCCATATAGACACCCTGCATGGTGGCCGCTTCCGCCTGCTTGGTACCGGCGGGAAGCTGGAATGGATAGCGCACGCCCGCATCCTTGAGCTTTTGAGCGGCGTCAAGCACATCGTCCCAGGTCTTGGGTGCCCAAGGCGTGGAGATGCCGGCTTTCTCGAAGTTTGAGAGATCGTACCAGAGCATGCGCACATCGGTATCGGTGGGCAGGGCATAGACCTGGCCTTGATAGGAGGCCACTTCGAGCAGACCCGGCATGTAATATTGGAACTGGTCCCAGCCGGCGAGCAGCTCATCGAGCGGGTGCAGATAGCCTGCCGATGCCAGTTCGGACACCATGAAGCTATCCATCAGGTTGACATCGGCCGCCGTGCCGGCGGCGAGATCCAGGGCAATGCGCTGGTCATAGCCCTGTCCGGGCAATTTGATGGCATTGACCGTTTCGCCGGTCTCGGCCTCGAAGGCCTCGATACCGGGTTCGACAAGTGCGGCGATCCATTCGGCATACATGAATGACACTTCCGCCCTTGCCGGCCCGGCAATGGCGGCGGTCATGGCAAGGGATGCCACGCCGGTCAAAAGCACTTTTTTGAACATGAATTCCTCCCTGTGGGTTAGCCGCCAGTGACGGCGGCCCAGGCCGGCTCCTCTTCCGGCATAGGTTCGTAACAATACACAAACGCTGCAACGTTGCAATTTCAGATCGACAATTGGCGGAGAAAAGCACCTAATTCGTGCAAAAAAGAAAGTATTACAGATAGATAGTGGCGTATGTGCTTGTGAATCTGCCGCATTTGTATCGTTTGCATCGTTGCAGGATTGACTGGTACACTCCATCGCTTACCTCTGCTATGTAGAGCGTCAGGGGACGAAGCAGCATGCAAAAGAACAGGTCCGGGCCACCGGCCAAAGGGCGCGTAACATTAAAGACCATAGCCGAGGCGACCGGCCTCAGCCTCTCCACGGTTTCCCTGTCACTGCGCGGCGGGACGACGCTCAAGCAGGATACGCGGGACAAGGTTGCCGCGGCCGCCAAGGCATTGGGTTACGTGCCTGACAGGGCAGGGGTGCGCCTGCGCACCGGCAAGACCAATGTGCTCGCCCTGGTGCTGGATGGCGCCGAGGATTCCATCGACTTCGCCCGCCAGATGATCCAGGGCATTGGGCAGGCCATCAAGGGCACGCCCTATCATCTGACGGTGACGCCCGAATTCGACCGTCAGTCCACCGATACCATCCGCTACATTCTCGAACACAAAAATGCCGATGGCGTGATCATCACCCATACCGGTCCCCGCGATCCGCGGGTTCAGATGATGATCGACGCTGACTTCCCCTTCGTCAGTCACGGGCGGACGGAATTTTTCACTCCCCACCCCTATCACGACTTTCATTCGGAAGCCTTCGCGACCATGGCCGTGGAGCGGCTCGCGGGTAAGGGATGTAGACGCGTCCTGCTGGTGATCGGCGACGACAGCACCACCAATTACCACAATATCGTCACCGCTTTTCACAAGGCGGCAGCGCGCAACGCTATCGAAACGACGCTATTTGAACGCACGGTGGGGCTGACACCAGCCGAGATGCGGGTAAAGGGCGTCGAACTTGCGCGGTCGCCGGATCGCCCCGACGGCATTATTTGCGACAGCGAAATGCGGGCGCTGGCCTTGTTGGGCGGCCTGATGGAGGCGGGGGTCGTTGTGGGCGAAGATGTGCACCTGATCTACAAGCAGACCTCGGGCATTCTGCCCACCATGTTTCCGCGCCTGGACAGCGTGCGAGAGGACATTCTGGGCGCCGGCATCGAGCTGACCCGCCTGCTCCGAATGCGTATTGACGGGGCGCCGGTCGAGGACTTGCAGACCCTTGCCGAGCCGCAGCCGCAATGGCGGAGCGACGACTGAGTTCAGCTATTGGGGCGCGATACGGAATTGCGCAATATCAGCTCGGCGCGCAGCAGCACTTCGCGTGATTTCGGCTTTTCGCCGGCAAGAAGCGTCAGCAGCAATTCCATGGCAGCCTCGCCCATGCGATGGCGCGGCTGCTTCATGGTGGTGAGCGAGGGTGTCAGGAAGCTGGCAAAGGAAATGTCGTCAAAGCCCATGACCGAGAATTGCCGCGGCAGGTCATAGCGCCGGGCATTGAGGGCGATAATGACGCCCATGGCGGTGGCGTCATTGACGCAGAGGAATGCCGTGGGCAGGGCGTCGCGCACGAACATCAACTCCGCAGCGGCGCGGCCGCTTTCCGTGGTGCCATCGCCATCGATGATAAGACGCGGATCGATCGCAATGTCGGCACCCCCGAGGGCGGCACGATAGCCTTCCTCTCGCAACCGGTTGATCTCGCGATTGCGCGCGCGGCCGACAAAGGCGATGCGGCGATGGCCTTGTGAAATCAGGTGTTCGGCGGCGATGCGCGCGCCCTCGAAATTGTCGACCCCGACAAACGGAATGTCCTGGCCCAGGACGGGCTCATTGACCGCCACCATGGGCGGCAGGACCGTATGGTGGGACGGTTGCGACAGGCCAAAGGGCAGGTGGCCCGTGAACAGGATCAGGCCGTCTGCCTGGTTCGAGCTGATGAAGCGCAGATAATCGGTCTCGCGGCTGGGATCGTTCTGGGTATTGCCGATCAACAGGCCATAGCCGCGCTTGCTGGCCTCCGTCTCCAGTCCCACCAGGATGTTGGAGAAATTGGGGTCCCCCACATCGGGGGCCAGAATGAGAATCATATTGCTGCGTCGCATGCGCAGCGAACGCGCCATGGCATTGGTCGTATAGCCGGTCCGCGCAATCGCGTCGGTGACCTTGCGGCGCGTGGCGTCGGCCACCTTGGTCGGCTCGTTGATGGCACGGCTGACCGTGGCAATGGATACGCCGGCCATGGCAGCAACATCTTCGATCGTGGCCAGCTTTTGCTGCAACACTTGGCTCTCCGCCCTCCGCGTCAGGCCATCACCCAACACAATCCCGCCTTTAGCAGACGCCGCGGTTTTGACTACGGCCTCTCCACAGCGATAAACCGAATTCGCTCACTGTAAACCTTTACACAAATCATGAAAACCTTTACATCAGAGGCTGTGAACAAACGAGCGCTGCGCGAAGCGGCCCGGGTTCGGGGAGGGGAGCGAGATGGCTGGGACGCCGGACACCAATGCGCCGCCGATTCTTTCGGCAAGCCGTATCTCGAAATCCTTCGGTGAAATTCCGGTGCTGTTCAGCATCGATTTCGACATTCGCCCAGGCGAGGTTCACGCCATTGTCGGCGAGAACGGCGCGGGCAAATCCACCCTCATCAAAATCCTCTCCGGTATAGAGCAGCCCAGTTCCGGCACCATTCGTTTCGACGGCGAAACCGTTGTGCTGCCGCCCGATGGCGCGGCCGAGGCCATGGGCATCGTGCTCATCCATCAGGAACTGAACCTGGCCGAACATTTGAGCGTGGCCGAGTCGATCTTTCTGGGCCGCGAGATCAAGCGCTTCGGCTTTCTCGACATCGCACAGATGCAGCGCCGCTCGGCGGAAATCATGAACACCCTGCATGTCCAGGTTGATCCCGATGCGCGGATCTCATCGCTTTCCATCGCCGACAAGCAGATGGTGGAGATTGCCAAGGCGATCAGCCGCGATGCGCGGGTGCTGATCATGGACGAACCCACCGCAGTGCTCTCGGTGGGCGAAACCGAGACCCTGTTCGAACAGATCAGGCGGCTGACGGCGCGCGGCGTTGCGGTCATCTTCATTTCGCACAAGCTCGATGAAGTCATGGAGCTTGCCGACCGCGTCACCGTGCTGCGCGACGGTCAACTGATAACGACCGTGGGCACCGAAGCGCTGACGCCTGACAGCATTGCCCAGATGATGGTTGGCCGCGAACTCTCCAACCTCTATCCGCCCAAGCACGAGCCCGATGTCGATGCCGATGTGGTGCTGCGCGTGCGCGGCCTGTCCGCTCCGGGGATCGAGAACATCTCCTTTGATCTCAGGCGCGGCGAAGTGCTCGGTTTTGCCGGTCTGATCGGCTCGGGCCGTACCGCCATAGCCGAGGCGGTGGTTGGGCTATCGCGCCGGAATGCGGGCACGGTGGAACTGGAGGGCAAGCCGGTCAACTTCGCCCGGGTGGCGCAGTCGGTCGACGCCGGCATCGCCTATATGACCAAGGATCGCAAGGGTAAGGGGCTGCTGCTCAATATGGGCCTGCGTCCCAACCTCACCCTGCTCACCCTCGACAAACATCTCCGATATGGCTTTCTGGACAGCCGCAGCGAGGAGACCGCGCTGGAGCGGGCGGTGCGGCGTTTCGATATTCGGGCGCGCGATGCCTCGGTGGCAGTGGGGCGCCTCTCGGGTGGCAACCAGCAGAAACTGATGCTGGGCAAGACCATGGAGAGCGAACCGGACATCATCATCATGGATGAGCCGACGCGCGGTATCGACGTGGGCACCAAGCAGCAAATCTATCACATCATCGCAGCGCTGGCCGCCGAGGGGAAATCGATCATCCTGATTTCCTCTGAACTGCAGGAGGTCATCGGCCTCAGCCATCGCGTCGTGGTCGTGCGCTCCGGGCGCCTCGCGGGCGTACTGGAAGGGGCCGAAATCACCGAAGAGGAAATTATGCGGTACGCCGCGGGTATCAAACAGAGTGGACATGATGAGCGTATCAGTGCCTGATCTTCCGGCCAAAACGGGACGGAGCTTCCGCCCCGATCTCAAGACCATCGGCCCGCTGGTGGCGCTGGCGCTGCTGGTCTTGCTGGGCATCTCGCTCAACGAGAATTTCCTCAGCTACAACAACATCACCAATGTGCTGGCGCGCTCCAGCTTCATCGGCATCATCGCCATTGGCGCCACCTTCGTGATTACATCCGGGGGCCTCGATCTTTCGGTCGGCTCGATGGCGGCCGTGGTCGCCGGCATCATGATCATTGTCATGAATGCGCTGATCCCCTCGATGGGTATCTCGCTCGGTGTGATCCTGATCGGCATGGCAGCCGGCCTGGCCGTGGGGGGCGTAGCCGGTATCGGCAATGGCATGATGATCACGCGCGGGCGCATCGAAGCCTTTATCGTGACCTTGGGCACGATGGGCATTTTTCGCTCACTCGTCACCTTCCTGGCCGATGGTGGCACGCTCTCGCTCAACTTTCAGATCGCCGACCTTTACCGGCCCGTCTATTACAACGGCCTTCTTGGCGTGCCCTGGCCGATCATTGTCTTTGCGCTGGTGGCGGTCGCTGGGGAGATCGTCATGCGCCGCACCGCCTTCGGTCGCTATTGCGCCGCTATCGGTTCCAATGAGCAGGTTGCCCGCTATTCCTCGATCAGCGTCGATAATGTCCGGCTGATCACCTACATCTTGCAGGGCGTTCTGGTGGGTGTGGCAGTGCTGCTCTACGTGCCGCGTCTGGGCTCGGCCTCCAGCACGACCGGTGTGCTCTGGGAGCTCGAAGCGATCGCGGCCGTGATCATCGGCGGCACCACCCTCAAGGGCGGCTATGGCCGGGTCTGGGGTACGGTGGTCGGCGTGATCATCCTCGGGTTGATCGGCAATATCCTCAACCTGCAGAGCTTCATCAGCCCCTATCTCAACGGCGCGTTCCAAGGCGTCATCATCATTCTGGCTGTGCTGCTGCAGCGTGGCCGGCGCAGCGCCTGAGGACGCGCTGCATCAAAAGGTTGGAGCCAGTCCGGACAGAACAGGATCAGCCGGAGGCTCCCGCATCGAAAGTTCAAATTGCCCCTTGAGGGCATCTTTGGGAGGACTGAAATGAAACTGTTGAAATCCCTTCTCTCCGTGGCGGTGATCGCCGGTGGCCTGGGCGGCGTCGCGCATGCCCAGGACAGCGTCACGATCGGCGTCTCGGTGCCGGCGGCCGACCATGGCTGGACCGGCGGCGTCAACTATTTCGCCCAGCAGGCCATCGACCGGCTCTCGGCGACCTATCCCAATGTCAACTATGTCTTCGCCTCGGCCGCTGACGCACCCAAGCAGATCGCCGATATCGAGGACATGGTCTCGACCCGCAATATCGACGCCCTGGTGATCCTGCCGGGCGATCCGGATGCCATGACCTCGGCCATCAAGCAGGTCAAGGATGCCGGCAAATTCGTCACCGTGGTGGACCGCCAGCTCAGCATCGATGGGGTAGAGAACCTCTATGTGGCCGGTGATAATCCGGGTCTGGGTGCCAATTCGGCCGAATATTTCAAGCAGGTCATGCCCGATGGCGGCAATATCGTGATCCTGCGCGGCCTGCCCATCCCGATCGACCAGCAGCGTTTCGACGCCTTCATGGCCGGCATCGAAGGCACCAATATCACCGTGCTCGATGACGAATTCGCCAATTGGAACCGCGATGACGGCTTCAAGGTGATGCAGGACTTCCTGACCCGCTTCCCCGACATCAAGGGCGTCTGGGCGCAGGACGACGACATCGCCCTGGGCGCTATCGAAGCGATCCGCCAGGCTGGCCGCGAAGACGAAATGTTCATCGTCGGCGGCGCCGGCATGCAGCAGATCCTGCAGCGCGTGCAGGCGGGCGACAAGCTGGTCCCGATCGATGTGAGCTACAGCCCGGCTATGATCGCCACGGCTATCGAGCTGACCACCTCCCACTTCACCGGGGGCATCCAGGTGGCCGGCCGCTATATCCTCGATTCGACGGTCATCACCGCCGACAATGTCGAGGAATTCCTCGATCCCGATAGCCCGTTCTGACTTCGCAGACGGTTCGCAGAGCGAATGCGTGGCTCCGGTGGAGCCGCGCAAGTCAGGAAGGCCATGAGAGCTTGGAGCGACCGCAAGGGCAATTCGCTCCGGTGGAGCGAATTGAGCGAACAAGGCTCGAATGGTGGGCTTGAACGGACGATGAAGGGGCGCCCGCCGGTACGGGCGCCCCTTTTGCATTGAATTCGAAGGCTTTGCCCTGTCGTCACGCTGACACGGGAATCCGTGTATCTGTCCGCCCGAGTTCCGGGCGATGCCCGCCTGCCTTGGCGTTGCGGGAGCTCACCAGTTTTGTGCGTTCTCAGGCGTTACTAGGCGTATATCCGGCTTCGCGGATGGCCTCTTCGCCCTTGGCACGGTCGCCGGTGAAGCTGACCTTGTGGGTGCCCAGATCGATTTCGACCTGGGTGCCCGGCAGCGCGTCTTCGAGCGCGCCGCGCACGGTGCCCACGCAGTGATTGCAGGTCATGTCGTTGACGATGAAGGTGGTCTTGTCAGTCATTTTCAGTGTCCTTTGGTTTTCTGATCTGCCGGGAGGCCGGCCAGGTCATCGAGAATGGGGCAGTCGGGGCGATTGTCGCCGGCGCAGCAATGCACGAGGTGACTGAGCGTTTTCACCATGCCCTGCAGTTCGGCAATCTTGGTTTCGAGCGCGGCGATATGGCCGGTGGCGATGTCGCGTACTTCGGCGCTGGCGCGTGACCGATCCCGCCACAGCCCCAGCAGCGCCGCCGTTTCATCCACCGAGAAGCCCAGTGTCCGCGCCCGCTTGATAAAGCGCAGCACATGCACCTCATCAGGCCCATAGACCCGATAATTGCTGTCGGTGCGCAAAGGCGGAGAGATCAGGCCGATCTGCTCGTAGTAACGGATCATTTTGGCGGAAACGCCGGACGTTTCCGCAGCCTGGCCGATATTCATGCATCCACTCCTTTAATGGCCCGCAGGCGCTGGGCATTGCCCACCACAAAGACCGAGCTCATGGCCATGGCGCCCGCCCCGATCATGGGCGAGAGCAGTATGCCGAAGGCGGGGTAAAGCGCGCCGGCGGCGACCGGGATGAGCAGGGCGTTGTAGCCAAAGGCCCAGAACAGGTTTTCCCAGATATTGCGCAAAGTGGCGCGGCTCGCGGCGAGCGCATTGAGCACGCCCTTGAGATCGCCACCGAGCAGCACGACATCGGCGCTTTCAATGGCCGCATCGGTGCCCGAGCCCACGGCGATGCCGATATCGGCCTCGGCGAGCGCCGGCGCGTCATTAATGCCGTCGCCCACATAGGCAACGACCTTGTGGGCCGCGTGCAGGGACTTGATGACCTCGACCTTGTCGGCGGGCAGAACCTCGGCCCGCACTTCGTCAATGCCGAGCCGGGCGGCGATTGCCTCGGCGGTGCGGCGGTTGTCGCCGGAGATCATTGCCGTCTTGAGCCCCATGGCATGCAGGGCATTGATAACCGCCTTGCTGGTGGGCTTGATGGTATCGGCCACGACGATGGCCGCAGCCAGCTTGTCGTCAATGGCGGCAAAGACCGGCGTCTTGCCCTCGGCGGCCAGGCTTTCGATGGCGTCCGAAAAATCGGCGAAATCGAGATGGCTCATATGCCGCTGGGACCCGACCGAAACCAGCCGTCCATCGACCCGCGCGGTTACACCCGTGCCGGAATTGGCGCTGAACGCGGTGACCGTGCCCAGCGTCAAACCGGCCTTTTCGGCAGCCGCCACGATGGCTGTGGCAATGGGATGTTCGGATCGTGCTTCGACCGCCGCAACCAGGGCAAGAACCTCGTCATGCTCGAAATCGTCATCGAGAATGAGGTCGGTCAGCTCCGGTTTGCCCGCTGTAAGCGTGCCGGTCTTGTCGAAAGCCACGATCCTGGCATCGCGAAGCTGTTGCAGCGCTTCGCCCTTGCGGAAGAGCACGCCGAGCTGGGCGGCGCGGCCGGTGCCCACCATGATGGACATGGGCGTGGCCAGGCCCATGGCACAGGGACAGGCGATGATCAGCACGGCCACGGCATTGACCAGGGCATAGGTGAGCGATGGCTCCGGCCCCCAGACGAACCAGGCAATGGCGGTCAGCATGGCAAGGCCGATCACCACGGGCACGAAGACCGAGGTGATGCGGTCCACCACCGCCTGGATCGGCAATTTACCGGCCTGGGCATCTTCGACCATGCGGATGATATGGGCCAGCATGGTATCGGCGCCGACCTTGGTGGCCCGGAAGCTGAAACTGCCCGAGGTGTTGAGCGTGCCGCCAATGACATTGGCCCCCACACCCTTGGAGACGGGCAGGGGTTCGCCCGAAATCATGGATTCATCGACATGGCTTTCGCCCTCGACGATCTCGCCATCCACCGCGATCTTCTCGCCGGGGCGAACCAGCACGATATCGCCCACGCGCACCTGATCGACCGGAACCTCAATGGCCGCATTATCGCGCTGAATGCGCGCGGTCTTGGCCTGCTGCTGCACGAGCTGGCTGATGGCCTCGCCCGTGCGGCCCTTGGCCTTCGCCTCGAGCCAGCGGCCCACCAGGATCAGGGTGACGATGACCGCCGCGGCCTCGAAATAGACATAGCGCGTTTCCGCCGGCACCAATTGGGGTGCGAAGGTGACCACGCTCGAATAGAGCCAGGCCGCGCCCGCGCCCAGGGCCACCAGGGAGTTCATCTCCGGCGCGCCACGCAAGAGCGCCGGAATGCCCAGCTTGAAGAAACGCAGGCCGGGGACGAACAGGACGAATGTGGCCAATATGAAATAGCTGACCCACAACACATCCATGGAGACCACGGACATCAGCCACATGTGGAAGGGCATGTGGATATGGCCGATCATCTCCAGCAGAAAGAGTGGCAGCGTCGGGATGGCGGCAATGATGACATCGCGCCTGAGAATGGCGGCGTCCTCGTCGTGATGATGCATATGGTCATGCGCGGGCGCGTCCGGTTGCCGGACGCTGCCTTTGTAGCCGACCTTCTCGACGGCCTTGAGCAGGGCCTCGATATCGCCGCCCGATATAGTCGCACGCTCGGTGGCCAGATTGACCGCCGCCGTTTCGACGCCGGGAACTTTGAGCAACGCCCTTTCCACGCGATTAACGCAGGAGGCGCAGGTCATGCCCTCGATATCGAGCGAAACAGGGGAGGATGCGTGGTTGTGATGGACGTGTTCATTCATGTTTTTCACCTCGTCCGCCAACATATAGACCTTCCCATGATGGTAAGGTCAAGGCGTGTTGGCGTCTATTTTTCCAAGGCATGTCAAAGGTCCACACGGCGCCCTGCGCCTGCGGTTCTGACTAAAAGAGCGGAGTCCCGAGACGGCTGTCGTCCCTGAAACTAAAAAACTGAGACGAAAACCGCCTCGGGAACGCTTGCCATTCGCGCATAGCGCTCAAGCCTGGCTGGGTGGGAATGTTCACCCCCCCTGCGCCCCGCTCGATCCAGCGGCACGAAAGGGGCGCGGGGGGCGACTCGGATTGCGATGCGACCTGTTGGCACAGCGACATTCTAGCGGCTTATTCCTTCCGGCATGACAGCTTATTTCTTGCCCAGTCAGGAGCATCACTATGCAGACACTGCGCAAGGATATTCACAATTCCGACGTTCCGGTGCTGTGCCAGAGTTGCGAGGCGCGGCACCAGGGTATTTGCGGTTCGCTCACCGCCGAACAATTGCTGGACCTGTCCAGGCATACACGCAGGGTCTGCCGCCAGGCAGGGGAAGAACTGCTGGCCGATGCCATGCCCATTGCCAGCTATGCCAATGTGCTGCGCGGCGTGATCAAGCTGACCAAGGTGCTCGAAGATGGCCGCCAGCAAGTGGTGGGCCTGCAATTTGCTCCCGACCTGCTTGGGCGTCCTTTCGCGGCCGAAAGCCGGGTCAGCGCCGAAGCGGCCTCTGATGTCGAACTGTGCCTGATCCCCAAGACCTATTTCGAGACCATGCTGGCGCAGAGTGCGGCCCTGGAGCACCGGGTGATGATGCAGGCCCTGCGCGAGCTCGATGAAGCGCGCGACTGGATGGTGACACTGGGGCGCAAGAACGCGGCCGAAAAGGTTGCCAGCTTTCTCTATCTGATCGCCACCCATATCGACCCCTCCGAGAGTGGGGCGGCCGCCAGATTCGACCTGCCGCTGGGCCGTGCCGATATCGGGGATTTCCTGGGCCTGACCATTGAGACGGTCAGCCGGCAGATCAGCAAGCTCAAGGCCGATGGCGTGATCGAGATCGTCAATTACCGCCAGGTGACGGTGCCCGATCTGGCGCGGCTGAGAGTGCGCTGCGGCTAGGGACGGCTCGTCGCAAGCTTCAGGCCAATGTGCCGTTTTCCAACGCCAAGACGCGGTCGACCGTGCCCGCCGGCAGGGCGGCATGGGTCACCATGATGACCGTGCGGCCGCTGACCGCGGTCGCCAGAACCTTGAAAAAGGCCTCTTCGGTTTCCCGGTCCAGAGCATTGGTCGGCTCGTCCAGCAACAAGACCGGTGCATTGGACAAAAGGGCGCGCGCCAGGCAGAGGCGACGGGCCTGCCCAGCGGACAATGTCCGACCGGCCTCACCCGCAATTGTGTCCAGGCCATCGGGCAGGGCGCGGATATGGGCATCCAACTGCGCCTTGGCCAGGGCCGCCCAGAGATCGTCATCGCTGGCATCGGCGCGGCCGATGAGCAGATTGTTGCGGATCGTGTCGATAAAGACCGGGCTATCCTGGCTCAAGAGGGCCATGTGAGCGTGGATATCGGCACTGCCGAGGGTCGAAAGGGGCACCCCGCCAAGCCGGATCGACCCGGACTGGGACGTCGCCAGGCGCAGCAGGAGGCGCAATAGCGTGGTCTTGCCGCCGCCGCTCGGCCCGACAATGGCAAGGCGCTCGCCGGGCGCGACGACCAGGGAAATGTCTTCGAGAACGGGCGGCAGGCCGGGATAGGCAAAGCTCACAGCGTCAAGAACGATATCGCCCATTTCGGGCATGGCCGCGGGCGCTGCCGGTTCGACGACCGGTGGCGGCAGCTCGGCCAGGGCGACCAGGCGCTCGGCGGCGGCCATGGCCTGGCTGGCCTTGCCGGTGCTGCGCACGATCAGGCTGGTGACCTCGAAGCTGCCCAGCACCGCCAGTAGCAGCCCGGCCATGAGCGGGCCATCGATCGCTTGCGCCTCGAGGGCGACCAGGCCCGCCCATAGCGTGCCCATCAGTGCAAAGGCGGCCAGCAATTGCACCGCCAGCCCGCCAAGGCTGGTCAGGCCCCCCAGACGCAGGTTCAAACGCGAGGCTTTGGTGCTGGTATCGGCAAACCGGCCCGCCGTGGTGCCCAGAACCCCCAGCACGGTCAGATCGGCATGGCCCTTGACGCCATCGAGCACGTCCATGCGCAGATCGGCGCGGGCCGAGACGCTGTCACGCCCAGCCTTGCGCCCGAGCAGCACCATGGTGGCGGGCACGGCGAATGTAGCGAGCGCCAGCGCCAGCCCATAGGGCAGGGCGGCGTTGGGCAGAAACAGGGCGAGCGTAATCGTCATGACGCCGCCCACCACCACCGCCGCGATCAGCGGGCCGATGGCGACAAGAAAGGCGGTGTCGAGCGCATCGACATCGGCCGTCAGGCGCGAGACCAGGTCGCCATGCCGGAGCGAGCGTTCCGGCAGGGGCAGGCGCGGAAAGAGGCGCGCGAAGAGCCAGCCGCGGAGATCGGACAGCAGCTTGAGCGTGGCATTGTGCCCGACCAGCCGCTCGCCATAGCGCGCCAGGATGCGTACGAAGGAGAGACCCCTGACCATGGCCGAGGGGACGAAGAGGTTAAAGCCCAGCCCCGCCGTCGTCAGCGCCGTTGCGGTGATGAACCAGCCGGAGGTGCCCAGGAGTGAGACCCCTGCCACGAGCGTGAGCAGCGACAGCGCCAGGGCGAGCAGCAAAGCCCGGCTGCGGCGACGGAACAGGGGCAGGAAGGTTAGGAGCGCCTTCATGCGATATCTCGCTTCAAGGCTGGCAATGGCGTGCTGAGCAGGACGCCGCCGGCCATGCGATAGGCCTTGTCCATCCGGGCGGTCAGGGCCTGGGAATGGGTGGCGACGATCAGCGTGCGGCCCTTGGCATAGTTCAGCAGGGCCGTCGCGATCTCCTGTTCGAGCGCGCCATCGAGATGGGCGGTGGGTTCGTCGAGCAGGATGAGGCTCGCGTCCCGCAGGAACAGCCGCGCCAGGGCGACACGCTGGGCCTGGCCGCCCGAAAGACCAATACCATCCTCGCCGATGATCGTATCGAGCCCCTCGGGGAAGGCGGCAGCGAAATGGCTGACAGAGGCAAGCGCGGCGGCCCGCTCCACTTCCTGACGTGAAGCGCCGGGGCGGGCCATGGCTATATTGTCGGCAATGCTGGCGTGAACGATGCGCGCCTTCTGCGGCAACAGAAAGATGCGGCCGCGTAGTTCGGGTTCGGTCCACTGGCCCAATTCGCGGCCATCGAGCAGGATGTCGCCGGTATAAGCCCGTAGCCCGGCAATGGCTTCGAGCAGGGTGGATTTGCCCGTGCCGCTGGGGCCGAGCAGGGCAATATGCTGCCCGGCCGGCACGGCGAGCGACAGATCGAGCGCCACGCTGGCCATGCCATCGGGCGTCCGCAAGGTGACGCCGGAGAGGTTGAGCGCCATGGCCGGGCCGGGCCGGGGAGCAATATCGGCCAGCGGCGCCGGCGCTTGGGCGGTGACACCCAATTGCTCGGTGATCTCGGCCATGGCCGAGCGCGCGGTGGCCCGGTCGTGATAATGGGAAGCGAAAAGCCGGAGCGGATTATAGACCTCGGGCGCCATGAGCAGCAGGAACATGCCCAATTGCAGACTGAGCGGGCTCGCGCGCAATTGCAGGTAATCGATAAAGGTCAGGCCCACATAAAGAGCAATGCCGGCCACGCCGAGCGCGGCGAAGAATTCGAGCACCGCCGAGGACAGAAAGGCAATGCGCAGGACCTTGAGCGTGCGCCGCCGCAGGGCCTCGCTGGCCTCGACAATGCTGGCGGTCTCCGCCGCCTCGCGACCAAAGAGCTTCAAGGTGAGCAGCCCGCGCAAGCGGTCGGCGAAGCGGCCCGAAAGATGGCTAAGCGCGCGCGCCTGCCGGTCCGTCGCGATCTGCGCACCCCAGCCGACAAGGGCCATGAAGACAGGAATGAGCGGCGCCGTTACCAGAAACAGCAGCCCGGCCAGCCAGTCGAGCGGCAGGATGATCGCGCCAAAGATCAGGGGCAGCAAAGCCGCCTGCGTGGCGGCGGGCAAATAATGCGCAAAATATCCTTCAAGCGCGTCCACCTGGTCGACAATGGCTGCGCCGGCTACGCCCGAAGGCGCATTGTCGACGGCGCGGGGCGAACGGGACAGAAGCTGGGTAAAAAGCGCCTGCCGCACCTGGCGTTTGATCGCCTCGGCACCGGCCAATCCCGCCTGTTCACCAAGGGCATTGAGCAGCGCCCGCACGACCAATAGGCCGATGACCAGACCAAGTGCGGGAATCAGGGCGGCAACCGGCTCGCCATCTTCTATCGCCCGGCCCAATATGTCGGATAGGGTCCATGCCTGCCAGACCAGCAGCAGACCCGCAATCAGCGGCGCGGCCATGGCCGCCAGCACCAGGCCACCACCCTTGCGGGCCAGGCGATCCAGCGCCTTGGCGCTCGTCTTGTCGGGTTTGCTTGTCACTGGCCGGGTGTGGTCGCGCGCGAAAAAGAACGAATGCGGTATTGTGCACTTATAAAGTGTGCCAGACCAAGCGCCTTGATCTGGATCAAGGCCAAGGTCAATCTAAATGCGCTAGGCTGAACATAAAAGACGGCCCACGTTCCGGCCGCCGCAAACAGAGAGCAAGAACGTGCCATGACCGACATGCTCGTCGTCGACCTCTCGCGATGGCAATTTGCCGCTACCGCGATGTACCACTTCATCTTCGTGCCCCTGACCTTGGGGCTCAGCTTCATGATGGCCATCATGGAGAGCGTCTATGTGATGACCGGGCGCGATATCTGGCGCAAGGCGACCCTGTTCTGGGGCACGCTATTCGGCGTCAATTTCGCCATGGGTGTCGCCACCGGCATCGTCATGGAATTCCAGTTCGGCATGAACTGGAGTTATTACAGCCATTATGTCGGCGACGTATTCGGCGCGCCCCTGGCCATTGAAGGCCTGATGGCCTTCTTCCTCGAAGCCACTTTCGTGGGTCTGTTTTTCTTCGGCTGGGACCGCTTGAGCAAGGTGGGGCACCTGGTCGTGACCTGGCTGGTGGCCTTCGGTGCCAATTTCTCCGCGCTGTGGATCCTGATCGCCAATGGCTGGATGCAAAACCCGGTTGGCGCCAAATTCAATCCCGACACCATGCGCATGGAAATCACCGATTTCATGGCGGTGATTTTCAACTCGGTCGCCCAGGCCAAATTCGTCCATACGGTGAGCGCCGGCTATGTGACCGGCGCGGTTTTTGTTCTGGCGATTTCGGCGCTGTTCCTGGTCAAGGGCAAGCATGTGGAACTGGCCAAGCGCTCGGCCGTGGTGGCCGCCAGCTTCGGCCTCGCCTCGGCCCTGTCGGTCGTCGTGCTGGGTGACGAAAGCGGCTATGTCGCCACCGAACACCAGAAGATGAAGATCGCGGCCATCGAGGCCTCGTTCCACACCGAACCGGCGCCGGCGCCCTGGACGGTCGTCGCCATTCCCGGCGCCGATGGGGAAACCGCCTGGTCGATCTCGGTGCCCTGGATGGGTGGCCTGATCACCACACGGTCCTTCGATGAAGAGCTCGAAGGCATCAATGAATTGGTGGAACATGCCAAAGAGCGCATCCGTTCGGGCATGATCGCCTATGACGCGCTCGAACAGATCCGCGCCGACGGCGATAATGCCGACGCGCGTGCGGTCTTTGATGAACACTGGGCCGATCTCGGCTATGGCCTGCTGCTCAAGCGCTATCGCGACGATGTGCAGAACGCCACGGACGAACAAATCGCCATGGCGGCAGAAGATACCGTGCCGGCCGTGTGGCCGCTGTTCTGGACCTTCCGCATCATGATGGGGCTGGGCTTCTTCTTCATCGCCTTTTTCGGGCTGTGGTTCTACCGCGCCTCGCGCGGCTGGATCGATACCAATAAGCCGCTGCTATGGTTCACGGTGTTCCTGCTGCCCACCCCATGGATCGCCATTGAATCGGGCTGGTTCATTGCCGAATTCGGGCGCCAGCCCTGGGTGGTCGAAGGGGTCTTGCCCACCTTCTATGCGGCTTCGGGCCTCAGCGTGCTCGACCTTGTGCTGTCGCTGAGTTTCTTCGTGCTGGTCTATACGACGCTGCTGATCATCATGGTCATGCTCATGATCCGGATCATCAAGGCGGGGCCAAAGGAGAAGCTGTTTACGCCCGACGATGAGGACGATTTCGTCATCACCACCCTGCCTGCCAATGCCGCAACCAAGGAGCTTGGATCGTGAGCACCATTCCTCTCGACTATGAAACGCTGCGGCTTATCTGGTGGCTTTTGCTGGGCGTGCTGCTGATCGGCTTTGCCATTATGGGCGGGCGCGACCTGGGCGTCGGGGCCCTGCTGCCCTTCGTCGCCAAAACCGACGAGGAGCGGCGCATTCTGCTCAATCTCATCGGCCCGACCTGGGAAGGCAATCAGGTCTGGCTGATCCTGGGCGGTGGTGCCATCTTCGCCGCTTTCCCGCCCCTTTATGCCGTGAGTTTTTCCGGCTTCTACCTGGCCATGCTTGTCATCCTGCTGGCGCTGATCCTGCGTCCGGTGGGTTTCAAGTTCCGTGGCAAGATCGAAGACACCCGCTGGCGCGCCGTATGGGATTGGGGTCTGTTCGTCGGTGGCTTTGTGCCGTCGCTGATCATGGGCGTTGCCGTGGGCAATGTGCTGCTGGGGGCGCCGTTCCACTTCGACGACAGCATGCGCATCTTCTATACGGGCAATTTCTTCCAGCTCCTGATGCCCTTTGCCCTGCTGGCCGGCCTTGTCAGCCTGGGCATGATCGTGACCCATGGTGCTGCCCTGATCATCGGCCGCACCGCCGGCCCGATTGCCGACAGGGCCCGGACCTATGGCCTGTGGTCGGGAGTAGCCACCATCGTGCTCTTTGCACTGGGCGGTCTCTGGGTGGCCGCCATGAACGGCCATGTGGTCACCAGCGCGATCGATCCCAATGGACCGATCAATCCGCTGGGCAAGAGCGTGGAGCTGGTGCCGGGCGGCTGGCTGCGCAATTACGGCCTCTATCCCTGGATGATCTCTGCCCCCGTCATCGGCCTTGCCGGCATGGCCATATCGGTGCTCGGGCTTATGGTCCGCAATCGCTGGCTGGCTTATCTGGGGAGCAGCGCCGGGATTTTCGGCATTATTGCCACGGCAGGCGTGTCGATCTTCCCGTTCTTCCTGCCATCCTCGACCATGCCCAATGCCGGGCTGACATTGTGGGACGCCTCTTCGAGCCACATGACCCTGTTCATCATGCTGCTGGTGACGCTGTTCTTCCTGCCCATCGTGCTGCTCTACACCGCCTGGGTCTTCCGGGTGATGCGCGGCACGGTGACCGGCGACAATCTCTCCAAGAACCCCAACGCCTATTAGGAGAAGCTCATGTGGTATTTTTCCTGGATATTGGGTCTGAGCCTGGCCTGCAGCTTCGGCATTCTCAACGCCATGTGGTTTGAAATGCGCGAAGACCGCCGTGTGGCGCGCGAGCAGAAGCGGCAAACCGCTACCCGCTGACGCATAGCTGTTGACCAATTGGTCAAAACACCAAAAACCGGTCCCGACATAGTTCGGGATCGGTTTTTTGCTGCAGTTTCAATGAATTGAGATTTCCGGCGCGGTTGAAGCCTCGCCGTAATTCCGCCATGGCCATGCCGGGATTGCGGCAAGATTGCCTCTTTCATTTGCATCCAGTGCATAACGGATGTGCAGAATGGCCATCTACTAATCACGACCGGAGTGATCTAGATAAGGGTCATCAAACGAAGGGGAAACCGAAATGAACATCGCCAAGAAGATCGCCGATTACGCCAAGTACCAGCGCACCCTGCGCGAGCTGAACAACCTCGACGCTCGTCAGCTGCACGACCTCGGCATCACCAAGGGTGACATCCGCGCCATCGCTCGCGGCACCTACGTCGCCTAACCAGCGACCGTCGCCGCAAGGCGGCACTTGACCCTCCAAGTCATCCGATGAAGGCGTCCACAAGGGCGCCTTTTGTCGTTTTGGATGGTTGGGACACGCGGTGTCGTTGAAGGTCATCCCACCCTCGTTCCCTCCCCATCAAGGGGAGGGAAGGCGAAGGAGCCGATATCCTTCCTATCTGACCGGGTGCGCGCAAGCTAAACACACCCCAAAGGGAGAGGTGTGCGGCGAAGCCGGTAGGTATCGCAGGGCCGCATTCGGGCCAGACCCGAGTGCCGCTCGCCGCTCCTTGGCCGTTACGACTGGTCCTCGGATCAAGTCCGAGGGCGGCTCGGTGGTTGTGTGAACGTGCGGCGTTTGGCCGGCGTGACTTTACCTCACCAGATCGGCCACGACGCAATCGAGCGCCTTGATGAGGTCGTCCGGCCGGATGCGGATCTGCAGCCCGCGTTGCCCGCCATTGAGGAAAATCTCGTCGTAAAGCGTGGCCAATTCGTCGAGCGCGGTGGGCACGTGCTTGCGCTGGCCCAGGGGGCTAATGCCGCCCACCTTGTAGCCCGTCAATCGCTCGGCGTCGGCCGGTTTCATCATATTGGCCGACTTGCCGCCCAGGCTGGCGGCGAGCTTTTTCATATTCACCTCTTCGTCCGACGGGACGATGGCGCAAACGGGCTTGCCGTCGAGCTCGGCCATGAGCGTCTTGAAGACCTCGGCAGGCGAGACACCCATGGCTTCGGCTGCCTGCAGCCCGACACGCTCCGCGTGTGGATCGTAATCGTAGTGGGCCAGGGTGAAGGAAATGCCGGCCTTGGTCAGGGCCTGCGTTGCGGGCGTGGTCTTGGACATGGGCCTTGTTTTAGGCCAATGCCCGCAAACGGCAAGCCTCAGCGCTCCCACAGGCTCCGATCTACCCAGCGAGGGTCGGTCGGTGGAGGAAGCGGCTCGTCAAAGCCGATATCCCGCAGCAGATGGGGCGCCCAGCGCAAGCGCGCGATCACCTCTCGCTTCTGGTGCCGCTTTGCGAGCTTTTGGGACGCATCGCGCACGGCAGGAACGGGGACGAGAAGGGCGAGAATAGCTGAAAGAGACATCATTTTAGCATTCACTGACCTTATGGTCAGCGCCTCGATCTGATTGACTTCCTCATGACAATGCCTCTTCATTTGGCGATATTCCAACTAAACCTCAGTCATCACGCATAAGGAGGTTTTATCTATGTCGTTACCGCCCATGACCGCCTTGCGGGCCTTCGAGGCCGTTGCCCGGCATCTGAGTTTCACCAGGGCCGCGGACGAATTGGGGATGACCCAGGCAGCGGTGAGCTACCAGATCAAGGTGCTTGAGGAACGTGTCGGCACGCCGCTATTCGTGCGCAAAGCCCGGCGTATAGAATTGACCGAAACCGGCGCTCGGCTGGCTCCCGATATTGAACAGGCGTTCGACCTGATCCGCGGTGCCTTTGCCAATGCGCGAGGGGCGCTGGACAACCAGCTTTCCATTACCGCCGTGCCCACGCTTGCCGTGCAGTGGCTGGCGCCCAATCTGGGGCTGTTTCAACTGGCCCATCCCGATATTGCCGTGCGGCTCGATAGCGGCTCGACCATGGTCGATCTTATTCATGGCGATTTCGATATCGGCATTCGCACCCTGCAAGGTCCGCCGGGCAATGGCCTGGTGGCCCATCTGCTGGTCAAGGCGGACTTTACCCCCTTGCTGAGCCCGGAGCTGGCGCAGAGCATTGGCGGCATCAAGACGCCGGCCGATCTGCTCAAACTGCCTATTCTCGACCCGCAGGACGATTGGCTCGATACCTGGTTCGCTGCGGCGGGCGTGCCGGGATATTCAGCCGAAGGGCGGCCCTTGAGCCTTCTGGGGTGGCAGAGCCTGTTGGGTTCGGCCGCCATGGCGGGGCGCGGCGTGGCCATGCTGACGCCGATCCTGTTTCGAGACGAGATTGCTTCGGGGCGATTGATCCAGCCGTTCACGCTGCTGGCGCCGGCCGACCGCGCCTACTACCTCGTCTATCCCGAAAGCCGCCGCAACGTGCCCAAAATCCGCAAGTTCCGCGACTGGATATTGGAGGCTACCGCCTATATGCGCGAGGCGTCCTGACATTGTCTGTCTCTTGGCGGCGCCAGGTTCCTCCCCGGAAACAGGGAGAACCCCAATGGATATCCATGAACTGAACACAGCGGTCGTCAGGGCCAAGGCTGCGACCTATGTCGGCGGCGGCGCCAAAATGCCGTCCTGCCGGCGCGGATCGCATGACCTGAGCTGGTCCGATGGCGACTGGCACTACCTCGACAGCTATTTCGGCGGCACCGATTTTCTGGGCCAGGAAGTGCTCTGGCGGGCCGGGGAGCCGGTCTGGTCCATGAACTATTATGGCCATGTGTCGCGCCCCGATCTCATCGACGCCGCGCGGGCCGGGGAAACCATCAAGGCAGCATTGTCGGCCATGTATGCCGAGGGGCGCTTCCTCGGCGGCTTCGATTGGACCGGGCCGCATGGCCGCTATCGCGACCGCAGCGAGGGCAATGCGGCTTGCTTTCGCGGGCAGGAGGTGATCGAGGTCGGCGGCGTACGGGCCTATGCGCTCGACTATTTCGGTGGGCTGGTAAAACCTTAGTTCGTTGAAAGGAAGGGCCCGGCGAAATGCTCACCGGGCCCTTGTTTTTCCTTGGCGGGGAGGTGCCTCGGAAAACTAGACGATGCCGCTCGACCCCGCCGCGATTTCGGGACGGATTTCGGCGACCTTGGCGCGATAGCCCGAGGCGCGATACGTGGCCAACAGGTCGATGGCGCCGCCCTGTTCCATGCGGGCCATAGCCAGGATCGGCTCGACATCAGTGCGATAGGCAAGGCGCAGTGCCTGTGTGGCCGCCAGGGCGTCATTGCCCTGCTGTGCGGCCTTGAGACCCATGCGATCAACCAGCAGGGCCTGAGCATAGGCGCGCTGGACATCGGCCGCCGAGAGCATCAGGGATTCGATCGGATCGGTGACATTGTGGCTCTGGTCGAGCATGTGCGCCGGATGGAAATCGTCATAGCGATTTTCCGCATCGACCAGCTCGTTGAACACCAGGAACAGGCGGTAAGGATCGATGGCGCCAGCGTCGAGGTCGTCGTCGCCATATTTGCTGTCGTTGAAATGGAAGCCGCCAAGCTTGCCGAATTGAGCCAGGCGCGAAACGATCATCTCGATATTGACGTTGGGCGCGTGGTGCCCGAGATCGACCAGGCAATAGGCCTTGTCGCCCAGTTCCTTGGCGATCAGGTAATTGGTGCCCCAATCCTGGACGACCGTCGAATAGAAGGCCGGTTCATACATCTTGTGTTCGGTGTAGAGGCGCCAGTCGTCGGGCAGGGCGGCATAGATGGACTTCATGGCGTCCAGATAATGGCCGAACTGATCGGCAAAATTGGTCTGGCCGGGGAAGTTCGAACCGTCGCCGATCCACACGGTCAAAGCTTTCGAGCCAATGGTCTTGCCGATTTCAATGCATTCGAGATTGTGCTCGATGGCTTGTTCGCGCGTGGCCCTGTCTGACGCCGAGAGCGAACCGAATTTATAGCTCTGCATCTGCCCTGCGGCATCGGCAAAGGTGTTCGAATTCATCGCGTCGAAGCCCAAGTTGAAGCGGCTGGCGGCCTGCTTCAACCGGTTCGGATCGGCTTTGTCCCATGGAATGTGGAGCGACACGGTTTTCGTCGCTTGGGTCAGCTGCGCGATGACGGCGCAGTCCTCGATCTTGTCGAAGATATCGCGCGGCTCGCCTTTGCCCGGGAAGCGGGCAAAGCGGGTGCCGCCGGTGCCGACGCCCCAGGAGGGCACAGCGACGGAGAAGGCCGCGACCTTGTCCTTGATTGCGTCAATTGAAATGCCCCGGCGGTCCAGGCGTTCGCCCAGCGTGTCGTAATCGACATGGAGGTCGGCGGCACGACGGGCGTTCTCGGCTTCGATCGTGGATGGGTCGATAATGTGTTCGGTCATCTCTCAATCCTCAGCGCGGGAACGACTGGGCGTTGCCCGCATCGACATTGATGATGTTGCCGGTGGACTTGGCCGAGGCGTCTGAGGCGAAGAAATAGATGGCTTCGGCAATGTCCTCGGGGAACACGGAGCGCTTGAGCATCGAGCGCTGGCGATACATTTCCTCAAGCCCGTCCTTATCGGTCTTGTAGGTCGAGGCACGCTGTTCCAGCCATTCGCCAGCCCAGATCTTGGAGCCGCGCAGCACGGCGTCGGGATTGACGACATTGACGCGGATTTGCGCTTCCGCGCCTTCCAGCGCCAGGCAGCGGGCGAGATGGATTTCGGCCGCCTTGGCGGTGCAATAGGCCGCGGCATTGGGCGAGGCGGCGAGCCCGTTCTTGGAGGCGACGAAAACGACATTGCCGCCGATCTTCTGGGCGCGGAAGATTTTGAAGGCCTCGCGACTGACCAGGAAGTAGCCCGTGGACAGGATGTCCATATTCTTGTTCCAGAGCTCGAGCGAGGTTTCCTCGATCGGGGCCGAAGAGGCGAGGCCAGCGTTCGATACCAGAATGTCGAGGCCACCGAACTCAACCACGGCATGGGCGAAGCCGGAAATGACCTGCTCTTCGCGGGTGACATTAATATTCACCGGCCGGACAAAGTCCTTGCCGAACACGCCGCTCAGCTCTTCTGTTGCCGCATCGAGCGCGGTCTGGTCGATATCGGCCAGCACCACGCAGGCCCCTTCGCGCAAGAGGCGAGCGGCCGTGGCCTTGCCAATGCCTCCCGCGCCACCGGTGACCAGCGCGATCTTGCCGGCAAGGGATTTGGGCTTGGGCATGCGCTGGAGCTTGGCCTCTTCAAGCAGCCAATATTCGATGTCGAAGGCCTCCTGCTCGGGCAGGCCCTGATATTCTGAAACGGTCGAGGCGCCGCGCATCACGTTGATGGCGTTGACATAGAACTCGCCCGAAATGCGGGCTGTGGCCTTGTCCTTGGCAAAGGTGATCATGCCCACGCCCGGGATCAGATAGACCACGGCATTCGGGTCGCGCACGGCGGGCGAATTGTCGTGCTTGCAGCGGTCGTAATAGGCCTGGTAGTCGACGCGATAGGCGGCGATCTGGTCGGCCAGACCTGCGATGACGGCATCGACATCCGGACTGGCCGGATCAAAATCCACGACCAGCGGGCGGATTTTGGTACGCAGGAAGTGGTCGGGGCAGGAGGTGCCCAGGGCCGCCAGCGGCCGCAAATTGTTGGAATTGACGAATTCGAGCACGGCATCGCTATCGTCGAAATGCCCCAGCTTGTGGCTATCTTCGGAGATGAAGCCGCGAATTTTCGGCATCAGCCGGGCGGCAATTGCGCGACGCTCGTCCGCAGGCAGAGACTGCTTGGCAGCGCCACCGAAAATCGTCTTGCCGGCCGCTTCTGTTTCAAACCACTCAATGGCCTGATTGATAATGGCAATGGTGGTTTCGTAGCACTCTTTGGGGGTGTCGCCCCAGGTGAAGAGGCCATGGCTTTCGAGCACCACGCCCTTGGCCTCGGGGTTCTCGATGCAGAATTTTTCCAGCCACAGACCCAGCTCGAAGCCCGGCTTTTTCCAGGGCAGCCAGCCGATGGTGTCGCCGAAAATCTTCTGGGTCAGTTCCTTGCTGTTCTTTGAAGCGGCAATGGCGATGATCGCATCGGGGTGCATGTGGTCGACAAAAGGCCGGTTCACATAGGCATGGAGCGGGGTGTCGATGGAGGATGCGCGCGGATTGAGATTGAAGGTGGCATGGGGCAGGTAGCCCACCATTTCGTCTTCGAATTCCACGCCGCGATAGAGCCCCTTCAGCGCGCGCAGCTTGTCCATATAGAGCGTGGCAAAGCCATCGAGCTTGATCGAGGCATTGTCGCCGCCGGAGCCTTTGACCCATAGAACCTCGACCTCTTCGCCGGTCAGCGGGTCCTTCTGCATGATCTTGGAGGAGGTATTGCCGCCACCATAATTGGTAACGCGCTTGTCCGAGCCGAGCAGGTTCGAGCGGTAGACGAGACGCTCCGGCTCGGACATGGACGCGGCCTTGGCGTCGTCCCACAGGTTTTGGAGGCGCTTGGGCGCGGTGGACATCAGATTCCTCCCGGATATAGGGGCAGCATATTGATTGGCCGGAAATGGGCATAGAATGACGAACACTGTCAATCAGAAACAATCATGTTTCGTCATATTTGCGCGAATGTGACGGTTTGGTGCGGATTTGTGATTGACTCTGCCCGGAATTGATGGAAGCAAATGCGCTTGAGGAGTATCAGCTTTGCACGAAACGGAACGCCACCGCGTCATTCTCGCCGCCGCGCAGTCCCATCCCGTGGTGACTGTGGCGGAGCTTTGCGAAGTGACAGGCTCGTCCGAAGCCACCATTCGCCGCGATATTGCGGCCCTGGACGAGCAGGGCAAGCTGCGCCGCGTACGGGGTGGCGCTGAATCGATCAATCCCCCATCACAGGGTGGACTGGTCGGCAGGCCCTTTTCGGTCAACGAAACGATCAATATCGCGCAGAAACGCGCAATTGCCCGGGTGGCGGCAGAAATGTGCCGCGATGGCGAGCCGATCATCATCAATGGCGGCACCACCACCTATCAGATGGTGCACCACCTGACGGCGCGGCGCATGAGCGTCTTCACCAACAGCTTCGCCATCGCCGAATTCCTCATTCACAATTCGCGCAATTCCGTCGTCATTCCCGGCGGCACGGTCTATCGCGAGCAAAACGTCATCCTCTCGCCTTTTGGCGGCGTGGTGGCGAGCCATTTCTACGCCAAGCGCATGTTCATCGGCTGCCAGGGCATCGGCGCCCATGGCCTGATGGAAGCCGACCCTATGGTCGTGCAGTCCGAACTGGCGCTGATCGGGCAGGCCGACGAGCTGATCGTGCTGGCCGATTCCTCGAAATTTTCGGGACATTCGAGCCTCATTCTGTGCGGGCTCGGCCGAATTTCCGCTGTCATTACCGATAGCGGCATCCGCGATGATGACCGTCAGATGCTGGAAACAGCAGGGGTCAGGCTCATCGTGGCGGACACTACGGATCAGGCCGAAGCAAACGTGGCCTGATCTGAAACAACGACTAGTTCCAAGACGTGAACCCTGGGAGGGACGAAATGAAACTCTGGAAATTGCTGGCTGCCACCGCAGCCGCCGCCGTGTTGATAGCGACACCGGCCATGGCCGAAACCCGCATTGCGCTGGTGGTAAAGTCGCTCGGCAACGGCTTCTTCGATGCTGCCAACAAGGGCGCGCAGGAAGCTGCCGCCGAATTGGGTGACGTTGAGGTTATCTATACCGGCCCGACCTCGGCAACGGCCGAAGCCCAGATTGAAGTGGTCAATTCGCTCATTGCCCAGCAGGTCGACGCCATTGCCATTTCGGCCAACGACCCGGACGCGCTGGTGCCGGTGCTCCAGCGCGCCATGCAGCGCGGCATCAAGGTGGTGAGCTTCGACTCCGGCGTTGCCCCCGAAGGCCGCCAGATCCACCTCAACCCCTCCGATATCGACCTGATCGGCGAAACCATCATCAAGCTGGCCGCCGATTACCTGCCCGAGGGTGGCGATGTGGCGATCCTGTCGGCTGCCTCCACTGCGACCAATCAGAATGCCTGGATCGAAGCCGCCAAGGCCGCCATTCCCGAGAAGTTCCCCGATATCAATCTGGTCGCCACCGTTTATGGCGATGATGACTCGGTGAAGTCGACCGAAGAGGCTCGCGGCCTGATCGCTGCCTATCCTGACCTGAAGGCCATCATTGCGCCGACCACGGTCGGCGTCGTGGCTGCGGCCCAGGTGGTGACCGACCAGGACCTGATCGGCAAGATCAATGTCACTGGTCTCGCTCTGCCAAGCGAATTCAAGCAGTTCATCGACAATGGTGCTTCGCAGGCCGTGGCCCTGTGGAACCCGATCGACCTGGGTTATTCGGCAGTCTATCTGGCCAATGCCCTGGTTGAAGGCGAAGAAGCCGCTCCCGGCGCAACCTTCTCCATCGGCAAGGTTGGTGAAGTGACGCTGGACGACACCAACTCTGCCGCCATGGCTGCACCCTTCCAGTTCGACGCTTCAAACATCGAAGAGTTCTCCAAGATCTACTGATCTGAACATTCCCTGCGCGGCCCGGACCGCGCAGGGTACCCGCTCGCGCGGCCCACCCCACCCTCAATCCCTCCCCATCGAGGGGAGGGATGCGCAAGACCGAAGCGTTTTGCCCATCGCCTCCCTCCCCCTTGTGGGGAGGGATTGAGGGTGGGGGTATTTGGTAAAGTGAAATCCATGACCGACCCCATCCTGACCCTTTCGGGCATATCGAAAAGCTTTCCCGGTGTGCGGGCGCTGCATGATGTGTCGCTTGAGCTCTATGCCGGGCAGGTGACCGCTCTGATCGGGGAGAACGGCGCAGGAAAGTCGACGCTGGTGAAAACCATGACCGGCATCTATCAGCCGGACGCCGGGGAAATCAGGGTCAATGGTCAGCTTGTATCGCTGCCCACAGCGCATTCCGCTTCCCATGCCGGCATAACCGCCATCCATCAGGAAACCGTGCTGTTCGATGAGCTGAGCGTCGCCGAGAATATCTATCTTGGCCATGCGCCGAAAAACCGCTTCGGCATGATCGACTGGAAGACGATGCGCCATGAGGCGCAATTGACGCTCGATTCCATGGCGGCGGGCATTGACGCGTCCATGCCGCTCAAGGAATTGGGCATCGCCAAAAAGCATCTGGTGGCTGTCGCGCGGGCGCTGAGCGTCGATGCGCAGGTCGTCATCATGGATGAACCGACCGCGGCGCTCAGCCAGAAGGAAATCGAGGAGCTTTATGTGCTGGTCGAGCTCCTGAAAAAGGATGGAAAAGCCATTCTTTTCATCTCGCACAAATTCGACGAGATCTATCGCATTGCCGACCGCTACACCGTGTTTCGCGATGGCGAACAGGTGGGCAAGGGCTTCATCAAGGACACGCCGCAATCCGAGATTGTCCGCATGATGGTCGGGCGCGCGGTTGAGCAGATTTTCCCGGCGCGCGAGGCCGTCATTGGCGAGACGGTGCTTGAGGTGTCCGGGCTCAGCCACCCAACCGAATTCGACCAGGTGTCGTTCTCGGTGCGCAAGGGCGAGATCCTTGGATTTTACGGTCTGGTCGGGGCCGGTCGCTCGGAAGTGATGCAGGCCGTGTTCGGCATGACGAGGCCCTCGAGGGGCTCAATCGTCTTGGACGGCAAGACCATTGCCCCGCGCTCTCCCGCCGATGCGGTGGAGGCCGGCATTGTCTATGTCCCCGAAGAGCGCGGCAAGCAGGGCGTGATTACCGGCGAGCCCATATTCAAGAATGTCTCGCTGCCCAGCCTCACCAAGACCAGCAAATCCGGTTTTCTGCGCATGACCGAGGAATTCAGGCTGGCGCGCACCTATACCGAGCGGCTCGACCTGCGTGCCTCTTCGCTCAGCCAGAATGTCTCGACCCTGTCGGGCGGCAATCAGCAGAAGGTGGTGATCGCCAAATGGCTGGCGACCCTGCCCAAGGTTATCATTCTCGATGAACCGACCAAGGGCATTGATATTGGCTCGAAAGCCGCCGTCCATGAATTCATGGGGGAACTGGTGGCGCAGGGGCTGAGCGTGATCATGGTTTCTTCCGAATTGCCCGAAGTGCTGGGCATGAGCGACTGCGTGGTGGTCATGCGCGAGGGGCTAGTTGTGGACACGCTTGAAAACAAGAACCTGCAGCCCGAAACGCTGGTGCGCCTAGCTGCCGGAATTATCGAGGTAGAGGCGGCATGAACCGGCTTCTGAAATCCCGCGAACTCTGGCTGGCGCTGGCCATTCTCGCCGTGATTGCGCTGGTGACCTGGCGCTTCCCGCGCTTTGCCCAGCCCAGCAATCTGCTGACGATTTTCAACGACACGTCGATCCTGATGATGCTGGCGCTCGGCCAGATGGCGGTGATCCTCACGCGGTCCATCGATCTCTCGGTCGCCTCCAATCTGGCCCTGACCGGCATGCTGGTGGCGCTGACCAATGCGGCCTTTCCGTTCATTCCAGTGCCGCTGCTGATCGCGGGCTGTGTCGTGGTCGGAGCGGGTCTGGGCGCTTTTAATGGTCTTCTGGTCTGGAAGCTCAATATTCCGCCCATCGTGGTGACGCTGGGCACGCTGACCATTTTCCGGGGCCTTGCCTTCGTGGCTTCTGGCGGCACCTGGGTGAATGCGGCGCAGATGAGCCAGGATTTCATCCAGCTGCAGCGTGGCACCTTGCTGGGCCTGCCGGTCTTGAGCTGGTTCGCCATTGTCGTGGCGGCGCTGGTCTATCTCCTGATGACCCGCACGCCATGGGGGCGGGCCTTCTACGCCATCGGCGTCAACCCGGTCGCGGCGGTCTATACCGGCATCAATGTGGGACGCACCAAGTTCCTGGCCTTCGTGTTGTCGGGTGCTTTGTCGGGGCTCGCTGGCTATCTCTATGTGTCCAAATATGTGATCGCCTCGACAGAGAGCGCGGGGGGCTATGAACTGACCGTTGTCGCAGCCTGCGTGATCGGTGGCGTGTCGATTGCCGGCGGGATCGGCACTGTCGGTGGCGCCATTCTGGGCGCGCTGTTCCTCGGCGTGGTCAATAATGCCCTGCCGGTCATCGGCGTTTCGCCCTTCTGGCAGATGGCCATTTCGGGCCTCGCTATTCTGCTCGCTGTGGTGCTCAACGCCACCAGCGAACGCAGCAAGGGGCGTATCATTCTCAAAAAGGCCGAGGTGGCCGCATGACCGACATGACTGCAACCGGCCGGCGCTTGCCTGATCGGCTCGACAATCCGATCAAATCCGCCGTGATGAGTTGGGAGAGCCTGCTGGTTCTGGTGGCGCTGGGCATTTTCATCGCCAACAGCTTTGCCTCTCCCTACTTCCTCAATGAATGGAGCCTTTCTGACCTCACCTTCAATTTCACCGAGAAGGGCCTGATTGCCCTGGCCATGGCGCTGGTGATCATAACCGGTGAGATCGATCTGTCCGTCGCCTCCATCATTGCTCTGGCTTCAACGCTGATGGGGCTGGCCCTGCAATATGGTGCCGATACGCCAACATTGGTCGCTGTGGGCGTGGGTGTCGGGGTGCTGTGTGGCGCCTTCAACGGCTTTCTCGTGACCGGGCTGAAACTGCCCTCGATTGTGGTCACCATCGGCACGATGAGCCTCTTTCGGGGTATCGCCTTCATCATTCTGGGCGACCAGAGCTTCAAGGGCTATCCGAAAGACTTTTCCTGGTTCGGCCAGGGCTATGTAGTGTGGGTCATTTCGTTCGAGCTGGTGCTGTTCCTTGTCGCGGCCATGGTTTTCTACGTGCTGCTGCACCACACCAATTTTGGTCGCCGGGTCTTCGCCATCGGCAACAACGCGACCGCCGCCCGCTTTTCGGGGGTGCGCGTCGACCGCATAAAATTCGTCCTCTTTTGCCTGACCGGCCTGATGAGTGGCATTGCCGCGGTGCTGCTAACGGCACGGCTTGGCTCCACGCGGCCTTCAATCGCCGAAGGCTTCGAGCTTGATGTGGTGACCATGGTGGTGCTGGGTGGCGTCTCGATCTTGGGCGGGGCCGGGTCGATCATCGGCGTCGTGCTGGCAGCGCTGATCATTGGGCTGGTGACCTTCGGCCTCGGCCTGCTCAATGTGCCCGGCATCGTCATGACCATCTTTACCGGAACGCTGCTGATCGTGGTGATCGCACTGCCAATCCTCTGGAAGATGTTCAAGGAACGTCGCGCATGATCCTCGAAAATGGTTATGAGAAGCACGCCTTCAAGATGCATCTCAATCCCGGAATGGCCGCCGAATACAAAAGGCGCCACGACGAGATTTTTCCTGAACTGGTGGACCTGCTGCACGAGGCGGGCGTGAAGGACTATTCCATCCACCTTGACGAAGAGACCAATACGCTTTTCGGCGTCCTCTGGCGGCGAGTGGACCACACCATGGCCGACCTGCCGAATACCGAAGTGATGCAGCGCTGGTGGGCCCATATGGCCGACATCATGGCCACCAATGACAAGAACGAGCCCATCTCGACCGATTTAACGCCAGTCTTCTGGATGAAGTGATCGGTCTTACGGACATGAAAAAGGGCGGCTCTCGGGCCGCCCTTTTCGTTGGATTTCCGCCGGCATCAGAACCGGTAATTGACGCCCAGCTTGGCGACATGGGCGTGCGCGTCGATATTTGTGGTACCAACAGTGGTGAGCGTGTTGACCGGTGCGGTGACCGTGGCGAAGTCGTAATAGCTATATTCGGCCTTGACGCTGACATTCTCGCTGACGGCATATTCGGCGCCGGCGCCAAGGGTCCAGCCCCAGACGGTGGAGGAGAAGCTGCCGCTTGCGCCACCGGGGATCGGATCGACCGAGGCGGTGATGCCGCCGGCCGCAATACCGGCAGTGCCGAACAAAAGCAGATTGTCCAGGGCCACGCCGCCGCGCAGCTTGCCGGAGCTCAGCCAGTCCAGCTTGCCACTGCAATCGAAAGTCGGGTTGCCGACACAGGTCGCGCTACCCTTGACGTTGCTCCAGGCCAGGTCGCCTTCAACGCCGAGGACGAAGGAGCCATACTGCGCATTGGCGCCGATCGTGCCACCCAGGAGCGCGCCCTCGACATTGATCGGTGTCACGTCGCTGGTGGGACGCCCTGCGCCATATCCGGCGAACACGCCGGCATAAAAGCCGTTCCAGTCCATGGCCTGGCTGGGGATGTCATAGAGGGGCGGAAAATCCTGAATGAGGTCGGCGGCGTGGGCCGCCGAGGAACAGGCTGCGGTGGCAATTATTGCCGTGAGTATCTTGCTGAATTTATGCATTTTAACCCCCAATTATGGTGAAGGCAAAGTGCATAAGCTTGGTTAATCAAATGCTTATCGCGCCGATCTTTCAGTAAAAAGTCACATATTCGCTGCAGAGCTTACGGACATTTCACAGGGTTCAGGCGACAGGTGGCGCTGCAGAGCCCGGTGCTGAAGCGCGTCGCCCACCGCAAAGATGGTCGGCGCGGATAGTGGAAAATCCTCGACGGCTGCAATGGCGTCGCCGATCGTGCCCCGCCAGATTTGCTCTTCCGGACGCCCCAGGCTTCCAGCGATGATGGCGGGCGTTGAAAGGCTCATGCCTTTGGCAGAAAGTTCTTCGACGATGCCGGGCAAGGTGCGGCGGGACATGTAATAGACCGAGGTGGTGGCCGGATCGGCCAGCGCGGCCCAGTTGAGGGTGGTCGGTAGTGCGCCTTTGCGCGAGTGACCGGTGACGAAACGCACAGACTGGGCGTGATCGCGATGGGTGAGTGACACACCAAGACGGCTGGCCAAGGCTAGGCCGGCCGAAATGCCCGGCACCACCGAAACAGCAATGCCATGGCTTTCCAGCATCTCGATTTCTTCGCCAGCGCGGCCAAAGATCATCGGGTCGCCCGATTTGAGCCGAACCACATGCTTGCCCTGGCGCGCCAGGGTCAGCATCATCTGGTTGATGTCGCGCTGGTCGCAACTTTCGCGCTGGGCTCTTTTGCCCACCAGCATGCGCTTGGCTTCACGGCGGGCCAGTTCCAGAACCTCGGATGACACCAGATCGTCAAAGAGAATGACATCGGCCGACTGCAGGGCCCGCACGGCCTTGATGGTCAGAAGATCGGCATCGCCCGGCCCGGCGCCAACCAGCGTGACGCGACCACCGGCCGGCTGGGCGGCAAAGGTGACGTCTTCGTCCATGGCCTCGGGCGCCCGATTGCCGAAGGCGTTTTCAGCCAATCGTTCCCAGAAGGTCCGGCGCTGCGGTCCGGCGCTGAGCTTGCCCATGACCGTTTCGCGGAGTTTTGCAGCCAATTGGGCCCATAGCGTCAGCGTCTGCGGCAACAGTGTTTCGATACGCCGCCGCACGGCTTGACCGAGAATGGGAGCGGCGCCGGCGGTGGAAATGCCCACCACAACGGGCGAACGATTGACGATGGCGCCGAATTGGAATTGGCAGAATTCCGGGCGGTCGATGACATTATAGGGGACGGCGGCCACCTTGGCGGCAGCGGCAAAAGCCTGGGTCTCGGCGTCGTCCTCGATATCGGCAATGGCGAGGGCGGCGTTTTCGAGGTCGGCGGGCGTCCAGAGGCGGGGGTGGAGGATGACAGACCCCTCACCCAGACCCTCTCCCCGGAGGGGCGAGGGGACGATGGAGCCGCTGGGCTGCGGCTTGCAGGATGCCTCCTCACCTCGCCCCTCTGGGGAGAGGTCGGCCCGAAGGGCCGGGTGAGGGGTGCGATGCTGCAAAAGACTGCGGAGTTCCTCACAAACCGCCTCGGCAAACACATCCACTTGCGCTCCGGCGGCGGCCAAAAGCTCAATCTTCCAGGCGGCCGGCTCACCGCCGCCGATGACGACGACGCGTTTACCGCGCAGATCGAAAAAGACCGGGAGGACCGCCAGGGGCGTTATGCGGCCCGGATTATTCTGCGGCTTCGGCGACGAAACGGTTTGCATCGACAATTCCCCTGATTTCGGCGCGGCAGGAGCCGCAATTGGTGCCGGCGCGGGTGAGGGCACCGACGGCTTCCACACTGGTGCAGCCGTGGCGGGTCACGGCTTCGGTAATGGTATTGATGCCCACGCCCATGCAGGAACAGACAATGGCCCCGCCATCGGGCCGGTCGGCGCCGGGCCGCCCCGCCAGTGCGATAGATGCGGTGATATCGCGCTCGCCGAGCATGTCGACGGCCCATTGCCGGGACACCAGAACCGGATCGGGCGAGGTGTAGAGCGCGGCGACAAGCTGGCCGTCTTCGACCAGAACAAAGGCGCGGCGACCGGAGCGCTCGTCGCGAATGGACTGGAAAGGCGTCGTGGTGCCAAAAGTATCGGCCAGAAAATCATCCCAATTGGCCGGCTCGTCGAAAAGGGCTATTTCTGCGCGCCAGCCTTTGGGGGCAGGGGCGGCGGCCCAGTAATCGGTGTCGAGAGCTGGCTTTCCTGCAGCGACGAGAAAGCCATAGAGGCGCACCCCGACCGGCTCGGCGTGAACCTGCGCCATTTTCAAGGCCGGCTGGTTCGATACCGGATCGACCTTGCCCGTAACCAGGACGTCCACGCGACCATTGCTGGCAAATTGATCGGTCCAGTGCATGGGCACGAATAGATGGCCGCGCTGTTGGCGGTCGGTGACGAGGGCCCGGACCAGGGCCGTTCCGTGCGTGTTGGAAAGGCACACCAGACTGGCGCGACGAATGCCCAATCTGTTGGCGTCGTCCGGATGAATTTCGACAAAGGGCTCGGCCATATGCGCCGATAGACGCGCCGCTTTGCCGGTGCGCGTCATGGTGTGCCAATGGTCACGTACGCGGCCGGTATTGAGAATGAAACTGCCCGGCGCCGGGGCAAAAGGCGGCGGCGGCTGGATCGGCAGGAAGCGCGCCTTGCCATCGGGCGTGAAGAATTTGCCATCGCCAAACATGCGGGCAGCTGGCCGTTTGCGGACAGGCCATTGCACGGGCGCCATGGTCTCGTAGTCTACGCCGGACAGGCCATTGAGATCAAAGTCGCGACTGCCGTCATTTTCGAAGGCGGAGAGGGCGGCATGCTCGGCAAAAATCTGACCCGGGCTGAAATAGGCAAAGGCCTTGCCATGGCCCAGGCGCCGGGCGACTTCCTTGACGATCCACCAATCGGGGCGCGCCTCTCCCGGCAGGGCCAGGAACGGGCGTTGGCGAGAAATTCGTCGTTCCGAATTGGTGACGGTGCCGTTCTTTTCGCCCCAGCCGGCGGCGGGCAGCCGCACATGGGCCAGTTCCATCGTGTCGGTATTCCGGTTCATGTCGGACACGACGACAAAGGGGCAGGCCTTGAGCGCTGCGCGCACCGCATCGGCCTCGGGCATGGAATCCACCGGATTGGTTGCCATGATCCAGACGGCCTTAATCTCGCCCCGCGCTATGGCGGCGAAGAGATCGACGGCCTTGAGCCCGGGCTCGGTGGCGATGTTTGTGCTGCCCCAGAACCGCGACACTCGGTCAATCGCATCGGGGGTGAAATCCATATGGGCAGCCAGCATATTGGCCAGCCCGCCAACTTCTCGTCCGCCCATGGCATTGGGCTGCCCGGTGACCGAGAAGGGGCCCATGCCGGGCTTGCCGATCCGGCCCGTGGCAAGATGGCAATTGATGATGGCATTGACCTTGTCGCTGCCCGCTGCCGACTGGTTGACGCCCTGGGAATAGACGGTGACGACCTTCTTGGTGCGGGCAAACAGGTCGTAGAAGCGGGTAATGGAAAGCGGGGAAAGGCCGGTGGCCTCAGCGACCCGCTCGACGGTCCAGTCCTCGGCGGTCAGGAGCGCGGCCTCGAAGCCAGACGTATAGGCGGCGATATAGTCGCTATCGGTGACCCCGACTTGGTCGAGATGGGCGAGCAATCCGACGAAAAGCGCGCTGTCGCCATCGGGCGCTACCGGCAGGTGCATTTCGGCAATGTCGGCAGAGACTGTGCGGCGCGGATCGATCAGCACAACCTTCATCTCGGGGCGTGCAGTGCGGGCCGCGACGATGCGTTGATAGAGTACCGGGTGGCACCAGCCGAGATTTGAACCGACCAGCACAATGAGGTCCGCTTCTTCAAGGTCCTCATAATTGCCTGGCACCGTGTCCGACCCAAAAGCGCGCTTGTGGCCGGCCACCGAGGAGGCCATGCAAAGACGCGAATTGGTGTCGATATTTCCCGTGCCGACAAAGCCCTTCATCAGTTTGTTGGCGACGTAATAGTCTTCGGTCAGCAGCTGGCCGGAGCCATAAATGGCAACGGAATTGGGGCCAAATTCGCTAATAGTCTGCTTGAAGTTTTTGGCAACCTCGTCGAGCGCTTCGTCCCAAGTAACTCTTTTGTCAGCGATTTGCGGATGCAGCAGGCGCCCGTCGAGCGAAAGCGTTTCGCCAAGGGCCGAGCCCTTGGAGCACAGGCGGCCGAAATTGGCCGGGTGGTCTGGATCGCCGGCAATTTTCACCGTGCCGTCGGCTTGCGGGGTGGCGAGCACGCCGCAGCCGACGCCGCAATAGGGGCAGGTGGTGCGAACCGTCGACTGCTCCACCATGCTTACTCCGCTGCCATCTGCATCAGGACATCGGGGGCGATATAGATAGTGCCGTGCTCAACCTTGACGGGATAGGTGCGCACCGATCCCTCATCGGCGCCCTGGGCCTCACCGGTGGCAAGATCGAAGACCCAATTGTGCAAGGGGCAGGTGACAGAGGCACCGTGGACAATGCCCTCCGAGAGCGGGCCACCCTTATGCGGGCAGCGGTTCTCGACGGCAAAGACCTGGTCTTCGGCGGTGCGGAAAACGGCAATCTTGCCCGAAGGGGTGTTGACGCAGCGGGCGCCGCGCACGGGGATGGCAGTGACGCTGCCCAGTTCGATCCATTCGGTCATGCGCTTTACTCCGCTGCCACTGGAAGCCCGAATTCGGCCATGGCGGCGAATTCGTGGGCATCCTTGCCATTGACGCGTTCCTCCCAGGGGTCGACCTGGGCAAATTGCTGGGAATAGACGAAGCGGTCGTAATAGTGCCGGCGCTTGTCGAGGTCGTCGATAATGGCGGCCTTGATGCTGTCATTGCCGACGCGCTTGGCCCATTTGTAGATGCGTTCGAGATAGTGCCCCTGCTCGCGATAGAGTTGGGTGAGGGCGACGATGATCTCGAGTGCCTCGTCTTCGCTATTGGCGTGGCCGAGGAGTTCGGTGCCCTTGATGTCGAGGCCGGCGGCGCCGGCAAAATGGATATCGTAGCCAGAGTCGACGCAGACAACGCCGATATCCTTGCAGGTGGCTTCGGCACAATTGCGCGGGCAACCGGAGACGGCGAGCTTGACCTTGGCCGGGGTCCAGGCACCCCACATGAACTTTTCAAGGCGTACGCCAAGGCCGGTCGAGTCCTGGGTACCGAAGCGGCACCAGTCCGAGCCGACACAGGTTTTCACGGTCCTGAGGCCTTTGGCATAGGCGGCGCCAGACACCATGCCCGCGGCATTGAGATCGGCCCAGACTGCGGGCAGGTCTTCCTTTTTGACGCCAAGCAGGTCGATGCGCTGCCCGCCTGTCACCTTGACGGTCGGGATGTGGAATTTGTCGGCGACATCGGCGATGGCGCGCAATTCTCGTGGGTTGGTAAGGCCACCCCACATGCGCGGCACGACGGAATAGGTGCCGTCCTTCTGGATATTGGCGTGGACGCGTTCGTTGATGAAGCGCGACTGACCATCATCCTCATATTCGCCGGGCCATTCGGCCACGAGGTAATAATTGAGAGCCGGACGACACTTGGCGCAGCCGCAGGAGGTCTTCCACTCCAATTCCTGCATGATTTCAGGAATGGACTTCAGTTCCTTGGCCACGATCAGGCGGCGAACGGTGCCGTGATCGTGCTCTGTGCAGGGACACATGGGCTTGACGGCAGCCGGGTTGTAGCTGTCGCCCAGGGTGATGGCCATGAGCTTTTCGACCAGATGCGTGCATGAACCACACGAGGCCGAGGCCTTGGTATGGGCGCGCACGCCATCGAGGTCAGTCAGGCCCTTGGAAACGATCGTGCCGGTGATCGTGGATTTGCATACGCCGTTGCAGCCGCAGATTTCTGCATCATCCGGCAAGGCTGCAACGGCCGCCATAGGGTCCAGCGCGGCTCCCCCCTGATAGGCTTGGCCAAAGATTAGAGTGTCCCGCATGTCCCGCGTGTCGGTGCCCTTGCGGATCATGTCGAAGAACCATGGGCCATCGGCGGTTTCGCCGTAGAGCACGGCACCAATAACCTTGTCTTCCTTGAGCACGAGGCGCTTGTAGATGCCCGAAGTGGCATCGCGCAGCACGATTTCCTCGCGGTCCTCGGCATCGGCGAAATCACCGGCCGAATAGACCGACACGCCGGTCACCTTGAGCTGGGTCGCGGTCTGCACCGGGCGGAAGGCGGCATCGACCTTGGCGAGGGTTTTCGCCAGGATCTTGGCCTGGTCATAGAGCGGAGCGACGAGACCATAGACGATCTTTTCGTGTTCGACGCATTCGCCTAGGGCGAGCACGTCGGGGTCGGAGGTGACCATCTGGTCATTGACGACAATGCCACGCTCGACATGAATGCCGGCGTCGACGGCCAAGCGGGTTTCGGGACGGATGCCGACGGCCATGACCACGATATCGGCGCCATAGACGGTGCCGTCTTCAAGCGCCACCGCCTCGACGCGATCCTCACCGAGAATGGCCTTGGTCTGGGCCTTGCAATGCACCTTGATGCCGCGTGCTTCGAGATCGCGCTGCAGGAGATAGCCGGCAGCCGGGTCGAGCTGGCGCTCCATCACATGGCCCATCAGGTGCAGCACCACCACTTCCATGCCACGGGCATTGAGCGCGGCGGCCGCTTCGAGACCAAGCAGCCCACCGCCGATCACCACGGCCTTGGCGCCGGGGCGCTTGGAGACATCGACCATGCGGTTGACGTCGTCGAGGTCACGGAAGGCCATGACGCCGGGCAGGTCCTTGCCGGGCAGGGGGATGATGAAGGGCGCCGAGCCGGTCGCAATGATCAGCTTGTCATAAGGGGTTTCGCCAAGCTTGCTGACCACCACCTTGCGCTCGCGATCAATCAGTGTGACCGTCTCGCCGAAGCGCGTATGCACGCCATTGGCCTCATACCAGGCGCTGTCATGGGTGATGATCTGCTCATATTCCTTCTCGCCGGCCAGGACCGGTGAGAGCATCAGGCGGTTGTAATTGCCGCGCGGTTCTGCGCCGAACAGCGTGACGTCGAACCGGCCCGGGGCTTCTTCGAAGATGTGTTCCAGGGCGCGGCCCGAAGCCATCCCTGCACCTACGACGACCAGTTTTTCCATTTCGTGCTCCAGAAATCAGGTCTGAAAAACAAAAAGGCCGCCAACCGACACGTCTCTGGTCCATTGACCAGTTCGTATCCGTTGGCGACCTTGCCTCTAAACGCCCAACCTTGGACGTCACTTGTGTCGAAGGCGTCTTGGGAGGAGCCCCTTCACGCCTTTCGTTGCAGGAACCGTGCCAGAATGGTCCGGCACGATTTTATTGTGCTCTATCCGATGGTTAGACCCATCGTCTCGGGCCGGGATGCCGAATTCCCACGGGTCCGCCGCCGCAATCGCCACCTTTGTGTTCAAAAATTGTGCAGTTCTAAAATTTCTTCGGAGCTGCACTATTATTGTGCGGTGTCGTCCCTTACTCCGCCGCTACCGACTGACCGCGCGACAGACGCTTGGACTTGATATGGTCAAGGGTGGCCTGATCGGGATTGGCGCCGCCTTCATAGGCTTCGAGGAAGTCGAGCAGTTCCTCGCGATAGGCGTAGTAATCCTTGTGGGCCAGCAATGCCTTGCGCGAGCGCGGCCGGGGCAGGTCGACCTCCATGATATTGCCGATGCGTGCATTGGGGCCGTTGGACATCATGACCACGCGGTCGGCGAGCAGGATAGCCTCGTCCACATCATGGGTGACGCAGATGGCGGTGACCTGGGTTCGTGCCCAGACATCCATAAGCACGTCCTGCAATTCCCAACGGGTAATACTGTCGAGCATGCCGAACGGTTCGTCGAGCAGCAGGAGTTTGGGTGAAAGCGCAAAGGCGCGGGCAATGCCGACACGCTGCTTCATGCCATTGGACAGTTCGGAGGCCGGACGGTGCATGGCATCGCCCAGGCCCACGCGGTTGAGGTAATATTCAACCACGTCCCGGCGCTCGGCAGGGCTGGCCTTGGGATAGACCCGATCCACGCCCAGCGCCACATTTTCCCGAGCGGTCAGCCAGGGCATGAGCGAAGGCGCCTGGAACACCACGGCGCGCTCGGGCCCGGCACCGACCACCGGCTTGCCATCGAGCGCAATCGTGCCGCCCGAAATGTCGTTGAGCCCGGCAACCATCGACAGAACGGTGGATTTACCGCAGCCCGAATGACCGATGAGGGTGACGAATTCGCCCTTCTTCATCTGGAAATCGAAGCGGTCCACCACGGTCAGCGGACCCTTGGGCGTTGGATAGACCTTCGAGACTTCATCGAAGCGGACATAATCGTCCTGGGTTTCGGAGGCCGCCGCCGCGGAATAGGCGCTAGGCAGGCGGGCCGACTTGCCACGGGCAATGGGCAGGACATTGGGCAGGGTCAGATCGGCATCACCGGACTGATTGCGGGCTGCACCCACATCCATGAGATATTCGGTAATCTCGCGACGGAGCCTGATGAACCGGTCATCGCCATTAAGGGCGGCGCGATCGCGCGGCCGCTCGATGCCGACATGAAAATCGGGGCCGAGCGTAGCCGCGGGGCCGGGTGTCAACGGGATCACGCGGTCGGCCAAAAGGATGGCTTCGTCCACGTCATTGGTAATGAGTACAATGGTCTTTTTCTCGGCTTCCGAGATCTGGGCGAACTCATCCTGAAGCTTGGAGCGGGTGAGCGCATCGAGCGCCGAAAGCGGTTCGTCGAGCAGCAGCACTTCTGGCTGCATGGCCAGTGCCCGGGCCACAGCAACGCGCTGCCGCATGCCACCGGACAGTTCGGCGGGCCGGCGGTCGGTGGCATGGCCGAGGCCGACCATTTCCACATAGCGCTGGCGTAGCTCCAGCTTTTCGGTGCGCGACTTGGACTTGTGCACGGCATTGACTGCCAGGTCGACATTGCCCGCAACAGAGAGCCAGGGCATGAGCGAATAGGACTGGAACACCACGCCACGCTCCGGCCCCGGACCATCGATCTCCTTGCCGCGATAGATGACGCCGCCCAAATCCGGCTCGGACAGTCCGGCCATCAGCGAGATCAGCGTGGTCTTGCCCGCGCCCGAGAAACCGAGAATGGCGACGAATTCGCCATCCTCGACGTCCAGATTGATGTTATCGAGAATATCCACGCGCTTGGCGCCTTCGCCAAAGTGCTTGGAAATGCCGGAGAGCTGGAGAATGGGGGCCATGATCTGGTCCTATCGCTTGCCGGAGAAGGTAAAGGCGGTCTGCAGGGTGAACATCACCCGGTCGAGCAGGAAGCCGATAATGCCGATAGTGAGCACGGCCACGATGATGCGGGCCAGCGAGGTGGACGACCCGTTCTGGAATTCGTCCCAGACGAATTTGCCTAGGCCAGGATTCTGCGCCAGCATTTCGGCGGCGATCAGCACCATCCAGCCAACACCGAGCGACAGCCGCAGGCCAGTGAAGATCAACGGCAGGGCCGAAGGCAGAACCAGCTTGGTTATGGTTGTGGGCGTCGAGAGCTGCAGCACCTTGCCCACATTGACCAGATCCTTGTCGATAGAGGCCACGCCAAGCGCGGTATTGATCAGGGTCGGCCAGAGCGAGCAGAGCGTTACCGTGACGGCTGAGATGACCAGAGCCTTGGGAAAGGCGTCGCTGGCATCGACATAGAGCGCCGAGACCACCATGGTCACGATAGGCAGCCAGGCCAATGGCGAGACCGGTTTGAAGAGTTGAACCAGAGGATTAAGCGCACCATTGAAGGGGCGGCTGAGGCCCGAGGCAATGCCGAGCGGCACGGCGATAATCGTGGCAATCAGGAAGCCGAGGCCGACAGTTTTCAATGAAGTCACGATCTGGTCGAGATAAGTCGGCTTGCCGGTATAAGCACGCCACTTGACATCGTCGGCGCGGTCATCGGCGATCAATTCGGCATTCCGCTCGTCCTGACGGACGTAGAAGTCAGCCTCTTTCTGCCGCTCGGCCACATGATCCTGCCAAAGGCTGCCGGCCTGTTCCCAGACCTGCGCCGGGCCGGGAATGGCGCCAAGCGAGGTCTGCACCTGAGGGGCGAAGATCGCCCAGGCCAAAAGAAAAGCCGCTATGCCCATAAGCGGGAAGAGCAGGCTGTCGCGCAACTCGCCCATCTGCTCGCGCGGATCGTCGCCGGCGGCAATTCTGAGCAGCGGAACAAGCCAGCCAAAGCCAAGTGCACTGAGCCAGGCGGCAGATCGATTGATGGCGGTAAACAGCTTCTGCCGGCGCTCGGTGGCCGGGGCAGGGGCTTCGCTTGCAAGGGTCATAATGCGGTCCTCAGGGATGAGGGTGGCCGGAGACCGGCCACCCGAGGATGTCAGTTGGCGGCAACCACTTCGGCCCCGACGACGCTGTCGCCGGTCTTGAGGCCGATTTCGAGGCTGTCAATATAGGCGTTGGGCTTGGTGCCATCATAGGTGACGCCGTCGATGAACTCGGCGGTCGGCTCGCGATAGCCGGCGCTGTCCCAGGGGAAATCGGCCTCGTCGACCAGCCCTTCCTCGACCAGCAGGCGTGCGGCTTCGAGATAGATTTCGGGCTTGTAGACGGACTTGGCGACCTCGTCATACCAGCTATCGGGCTGGTCCTCAGCGATCTGCCCCCACCGGCGCATCTGGGTGAGATACCAGACGGCGTCCGAATAATAGGGATAGGTGGCAAAGTAGCGGTAGAAAACGTTGAAATCGGGAACGTCACGGACGTCGCCGGCTTCGAATTCGAACGTGCCGGTCATCGAGGCGGCGATCACTTCGGCATCGGCGCCCACATATTCGGAGCGGGAGAGGATTTCCACCGCCTCCTGGCGATTGGCATTGTCATTCTCGTCCAGCCACTTGGCCGCGCGGATCAATGCCTTGGTGATGGCCAGCGTGGTATTGGGATTGGCCTCGGTGAATTCGGCGGTCATGCCGAACACTTTCTCCGGGTTATTCTTCCAGATGTCGTAATCGGTGATGACCGGCACGCCGATCTTTTTGAACACCGCGGCCTGGTTCCAGGGCTCGCCCACTGCATAGCCGTCAATCGTGCCCGCTTCGAGCGTGGCCGGCATTTGTGGCGGCGGGGTCACCGAGAGATAGGCATCGGCCGCTATCTGCCCCGAAACATCTTCCGGCGAGTAATAGCCTGGATTGACGCCGCCGGCCGCGAGCCAATAGCGCAGCTCGTAATTGTGGGTGGAGACGGGAAAGACCATGCCCAGATTGAAGGGGCGGCCTTCGGCGTCGAATTCATCGATCACAGGTTTCAGCGCGGCGGCGGAAATCGGATGCACCGGCTTGCCCTCGGCATCCATTTCCAGATGCGGCTTCATCAGCTCCCACACGGCATTGGAGACGGTAATGCCATTGCCATTGAGATCCATGGAGAAGGGAGTGACGATATGCGCCTTGGTGCCATAGCCGATCGTGGCGGCCAACGGCTGGCCGGCCAGCATATGAGCACCATCCAGGGTTCCGGTGATGACACCGTCCAGCAGCACCTTCCAATTGGCCTGCGGTTCCAGCGTCACATAGAGGCCTTCGTCCTCGAAATAGCCAAGCTCATAGGCAATGGCGAGCGGGGCCATGTCGGTGAGCTTGATAAAGCCAAACTTCAGCTCGTCCTTTTCGACGTCGAGCATGGCCGCATTGCTGGCGGTGCTGGCCAGGAGGCCCAGTGCAAGTCCGGCCAGCAACGGCTTGAGGCGGCGGCGTGGCGGCGTGGGGCGGGTAGTCGCAGTCATCATCGTCTCCGTGTTGTGTCGACAACCGGCAGCCAAGCCGTGCTCCAAACGACAAAAAGGTCGCCAACTGATCCGCGCGCCGATCCATCCGATCGAACGCTAGCCAGTTGGCGACCTTGCCATTGGAGCGCCCGTCATCGGACGCCGATAGTGTGTGAGCCGTCTTGGGAGGAGCTCATTCGCCCTTCACATTGCACGAAGCGTGCCAAATGGCCGTGTTTTGCGAAAATTGTGCAATCCCAATGCATTGGCCGGAATGACGATTGCCGGGCTGTGGCAGCGGGTTGCACGTTGCAGTGGCAGATCGGTCAGGTCATGTGATCAAATTTTGAGCAAACAAGGGTTTTGCGCACGGATTGATCGTTACTTGGTCGCCTGGGACTGAATATAGCTGTCGACCGCGTCAGGATCGAAAACTTTACCGTCGAAAAAGCGGTTGGGGCCGGCCTGCATGGTGCCGGTCACGGCGGCAATGGTGTGGCTCTGGGCCTGGTCGCCATCACGACGATAATCGTCGGCGGGCAAGGATGCGCCAAGAGGGGCGAGTGCCGCGCGGTAGAGATCGGGCCGGAAGGTGGCGGCGGCTATTTCCGCGCGAGCCTGATTAGGCGTGACCTCGCCCCAGCGTACCATCTGGCTGTAATACCAGAGCGCGTGGCTCTTCCATGGGAAATTGGCGGCGCCCTCATGCGGCACATAAAAGTCGGGAATGGTGACCTGATGAACGCCGCCGTCAATCTGCCCGGTCAGGGCGCGTGAAACGATATCGACGGGCTGATTGAGATAGGCGGGCCTGGCCATGATCTCGGCGGCCTGCAAGCGGTTTTCCGGCCTTTGACACCATTCGCCGGCGCGGTAGATGGCGCGAATTGTTGCAGCAACCAGATCGGGGTTCTGCTTGGCCCAATCGCTGCGCATGCCGACCGCCTTGTCGGGGCTGCGCTGCCAGATGGATGACTTGGTCGTGGCGATCCGCGCGCCGAACTGGGCAACCCCGACACTGTTCCAGGGTTCGCCGACGCAATAGCCATCCAGCCCATCCGTGCCCAGCGCCTCTGGCAGCAAGGGCGGCGGAAGGACAACGATCTCGACATCGCGATCCGGATGAATGCCACTGGCCGCCAGCCAATAGCGCAACTCGTAATTGTGCGAGGAGGTCTGGTGCACCACGCCAAAGCGCAGCTTGCGGGTGCTGGACTGGACGACTTTTGCCAGCGCCCGGCCAGCGGGGCCGGCGGCAAGATCGCCAGGCGCCCCGGCATCGGCCATGGCCGACCAGATTGCGGCGCTGACGGTAATGGCATTATTGCCCAGGCCGGTCATGACTGGCGCGATCATTGGCTTTGCTATGGGCGTCAGCCCGAGATTGGCGGCAATCGGCATCGGCGCCAGCACCAGGGCAATGTCGAAATGTCCGAGCGCAGTACGGTCACGGATATTGGCCCAGGAGGATTCGCGCGTCAGGCCAAGCGTAAAGCCTTCCTCCTCGGCAATGCCCAGTTCGCGGGCCAGCACCAGCAGGGCGCTGTCCAAAAGGGGAAGAAAACCGGCGGTGAGGTGAGGAAGGGACATGGCGATTTCCTATGGCCCAAGCAGATTGGCGGCTGTGATGAGACTCTGGGCAATGTCGATCAGCCGCCGGTTCTGGTTCATGGCCGTCTTGCGCAAAAGCGCATAAGCGTCCGGTTCGCTCAGGCCCTTGGTCTTCATCAGAATGCCCTTGGCCTGGTCGATGATCTTGCGTTCCTCGAGCGCGCTGCGGGCCTCTTCCAACTCCCGCGTGAGGCGCGAAAAGGCGTTGAAGCGCGAAATGGCCATGTCCAGGATGGGCTTAACCCGCTCCTTTTTGAGGCCGTCCACCACATAGGCCGAGACGCCGGCTTCGACGGCCTTTTCGATCATGGTGCCATCAGAGCGGTCGACGAACATGGCGATCGGACGCTGAATGGCGCGCGTCAGGGAAAAGAAGTGCTCGAGCGTGTCGCGCTTGGGATTTTCCAGGTCGATGAAAATGACATCGGGCATGGTCAGGGCAATAGTGCGTCCGACCTCGTTGACGTCGTGGATGACGGCAACGCGTGCATAGCCCGCCTCCCGCAGACCCTCCTCGATGATCGAGGCGCGGATGCGGTTCTCGTCGATGATCAAGATGGACAGGTCGGGGCTCGGCATCAGTGGCACTTATGCCTTTGCTTACAAAAAGCACAAGTGCCATTCATGCACATTTTCGATGCAAAAATGCTTGCCGCGCCGCCGGGCCTGCCGGATTGGCTCGTTATTTTATCTCGTTGCGCCAGCTGAACTGGGGTGAATAGCCCAGCATGCGTTTGGCTTTCTCGATGGAGAGCAGGGTGCCATTGGTGGAGATATTGCCCTTCTGCTCGACCCCGGGAAAGACCTCGGCAAGCAGGGAGACATTGGACCGGGACATGACCGAATCTGCATTGGCGATGATGAAGGCCTCAAAGCCCTTGAACTCCGCCTGGATGGCCCGGCGTACCGCCTGCGCCCCGTCGCGCGCGTCGATATAGGCCCACAGGTTCCATTTGCGTTTGCGCGGATCGCTGTCGAAGCTTGGGAAGGCCTTGTAGTCTTCCGGATACATCACATTGGAAAATCTCAGGCCCACCATGCGTAGCTCCGGATCCCAGCGGCAGAACTGGGCTGCCATGGTCTCGTCGAGCAGTTTGCCCAGCGAATAGGCGCTTTCGGGGCGCGGGAAATAGTCTTCGTCCACCGGCGCGTAGGGCGGCGGATTGTCGAAGGGCAGGCCCAGTACGGTTTCGCTGGAGGCAAAGACCACGTTCTTGATGCCGGCCAGGCGGCAGGCTTCAAAGACATTGTAGCTCGCCGTAACATTATTGGTCAGCGTGCGCGAATTGGCGGACAGTCCCGGCGCGGGAATGGCGGCCAGATGCACCACGGCATCGAAGGGCCCGCCGCGTTCATCAACGCCCCCCAGGATGGCGCCGGCGACCTCTCCGAAATTGCTCAGATCGATGCGTACGCTGGGGCAGATGGGTTCGCTGAGGGCCTGCTGATCGAGGTTGAGAACGTCATAGCCGTGCTCCACGAGGTCTCGCAAAACAGCCCGACCCAGCTTGCCGCTTCCCCCGGTCACCAACACCTTGGCCATTCGAACCTCCTCTTATTCCACGCAAATTTTCTGCGTCTCTCTGGCGTCAAGCCTATTGCGGAACGCGAGACCTGCCAACCGTCTTGGCCGCATTCATGCACGTTAACAAATGATGAATAGGGGCCTCAGCGCCGGTTCAAGCTGGCGGCAGCATAACCCTGGGCAGGGTTGATGTTCGACATCAACAGGCGGCTCGGACAATGAGCCGCTCCAACAGCACCAAGGAGTTATGAAAATGATGAAACTCACCACTTTGGCCTTGGTCGCGGGCTTTGTTTCCGTCGCGACCGTTTTGCCCAGCAGCGCACAATTCGCTGCGGCGAATTTTCCCGGCGGCCCGAACTATCCCACCTCGCACAATGAGCACAATTGTGCCGACGAAATGGGCCATATGCGCCGCGTAAATGTCTTTGATATTGACGGTATTCGCGACCGCAGCGTCTGGCTGCACCCGGTCTGTGAGGACCTGACGGTTCCGGGCAAGAACAATTATGGCACGCTGTTCATCAACGGCAATGTCAATGTTCTGCGCGAGCCCATTGCCCGCAATCGCCTGCTGATGAACGCGCTCGAGGCCAAGGGTTACGACGAATATGACGTCGTCTCGCTGCGCTTCGGCGCCCGCAACAGCGTCATCCTTTACGTCCATCAGCGGGACATGAACTGACCCGATGAGGAGGCCCTGGCTCCCGTTCATGAACGCTAGCTGAACATCGAGATCAGCATGGGTTCAAAGGCGGGGTGCCAGGGTGGTGCCAACAACGAGATTTTTGGAGGGCTCTTCAAATGAACAAGGCGCAGGAAAAGGTTCTGGTCGCGACCCTGTGCGGCCTGATCATCACCACCGCAGCCGGTTTTGCCGTGCAACCCGCAATGGCCGCCGGCTACCAGGTCGATACGCTCGGTCAGGTGACCGGTGTGGCCGAATGGGATCGGCTCAATGTGCGCAAATGGCCCGCCAGCTATTCCCAGAAAGTGGGCAGCTTCGCCCCCGGACTGCATGTCTGGGTCGAGCGCTGCATCGAAGTCGAAAACAGCTCGGATTGGTGCCTGGTCGAACGCGGCGGCACCAAGGGTTGGGTCAATTCCCGCTTTCTCGTTCCGGTTCAGGACTGGGATATCTGAATTTAGTACTGCGTACCTCCTACCCATGCATGTTGACTTTCTCCGGTGCTCTTGCTGTTCGTGTTGGACAGCAGAGACCGGAGTTTTCTTATGGACGCCAATCCCATTCTCGCCGAGGCCGTGCGCGGCAATTGGGTGGAGAACCGCCATCGCGGCGCTTTTGTCATCGTCGATGCCGATGGCCAGGTGATCGCCTCTGGCGGCGATATCGAGCGCCCGATCTTTCCGCGTTCCGCCATCAAATCCATGCAGGCCCTGGCGATTTTCGACCGCCACGCCGCCGAGCGCTTCCACCATAGCGGGGAAGAACTGGCCCTGGCCTGCGCCTCCCATCACGGCGAGGACGGGCATGTGAGCAATGTGGCCCATTTCCTCGATCGCATGGGCCTGTCGGTCGACGATCTCGAATGCGGCGCCCATATGCCCACCAATGACAAGGCGCGCCAGGCGCTGCGCGCGGCCGGGCTGGAACCGAGCGCGCTGCACAATAATTGCTCGGGCAAACATTCGGGCATGCTGAGCGTAGCCCTGGCCATGGGCGTGCCGACCACCGGCTATGTCGAGCGGGAGCACGATGTGCAAAAGGCAGTGCGCGCGGCCGTGGAATATGTGATCGGTGAGGACCTGACCGAGGATCGCTGCGGCACCGACGGGTGTTCAATTCCCACTTGGGCTGCGCCCTTGCGGGCCTGGGCCCGCGGCTTTGCGCGCATGGCAACGGGAAGGGGACTCGATAGCGGCCACGCGGACGGGGCGCAGAAACTGTTCGATGCGGCAACCAGCCACCCCCATCTGGTGGCCGGAACCGGGCATCTCGACACCCTGGTCATGGAAGCCTTCAAGGGCCGAGTGATGCAGAAGGGTGGCGCCGAGGGCGTGCAATGCGGCGCCATTCGCGACATGGGCTGGGGCTATGCGCTTAAATGCGATGACGGCAATATGGTCGCCAGCCACACCATGGTGGCCGCGCTGCTCTTGAAATATGCGGATCCCGACGCGGCGCAAAAGGCTGTTCTGGAGCAATTCGCGCGTCAGCCGATCAGGAATGTGCGGGGCACCGTGGTCGGCGAAATGCGGACGGTGGGGATTTAAGGCGGCGTATTGGTTCGGCCTATGCGCCAATGATCTACCGAGCCGATGGCTCTTTCGCGTCCCTCCCCCTTGAGGGGAGGGATTGAGGGAGGGGGTCGCTTTGGTGATGCACAATCCCACCCCCACCCCAGCTCTGCCAGGGCCCTTGCAGGACCCGGCGGCGCTACCCTCCCCTCAAGGGGGAGGGGGCGATGGAGGCGAGGCGCCCGGCGCAAATGCCTCAAAGCCCAAAAATCGCGCCCGTCGCGCAATTGCGGATGCGGTCGACCCTTTTGCCGTCCCAGTGATAGTCGAAATGGTCGGCTTGCACCGGTGCGGGCATGAGGTCGGGCCAGAAGATGGCGGCGCATTCTCCGCCGGGGCTGCGCACGCTGCGATAGACAAGGCCATTGCTGCCATTTTGCCGAAGCTGCCGGCCCAGCGCCTGCGAGGCGCGATAATCGTCGGGGACATGGATGGCGTCGATCCCCCTTACATCGTGCAGGTCGAGATCAAGCCGGTTGACCAGCATGCGGAATTGCGAGGTCCAGCCCGGCTCCTCATCGCTGGCCGCCATGGCACGCCCATGGTGATGGGCGACTTCGCGAATGGCGACTTCTTCGGCATTACCGGCGCTATAGACGCCATAGCTGCCATCGGTGAACCGGCCGGGGCGGTCGCGGCTGACATGGACAAAAGGAGCCATGAGATAGCTGGCGCCGGGACCATTGACCCGCCGCTCGGGCGGCACGAGATCGAGATGGCCCAGATGTTCCCAGAGCCGCGGATTGGTCTTGGACTCGGCCGAGGCCAGGGCCTCCCAATCGCGGGGATCGGCAATGTCTTCAAACAGGTCGATAGGCGGGTGGATCGAGCGGATCAGGCGATAGGCCTTGGGCCAGACGACCCGCGCCAGCGGCGGTGCATCAGTCACCAGCCACCACGCTCGGCATCGAGATAGCTCCGGACCCGGGCCAGCGCGAAAATGCTGCCTTCGGCCATGATATCCGCCGGTGTGCGGCCGTCGAAATGCTGGTTCGGCTTTTTGACCCAGGCATAGCCGCGTGTCCGATCCGCGAAGAGATAACGCAGACCCTTGTGAATGCCCATGAGCAGGGACAGGCGCGTCGCCAGATCGCGATCGATGCGGCCCGGCTCTCCCGCCTTCCAGCGCGCAAAGGTCCGCGCGGCCAGGCCCCCCAGAATATCGCGGGCCTCCGCATCGGTCAGACCCCAATTTTCAAACAGGCGCACCACGGCGCGGGCCATGGCCGACACTTCCGCCTGCGTGAGCATGGCATTGTCGGGTAGCGCCTCGGTACGCGGTAGCTCTTGCAGCATTACAACTCTCCTATTGGCAATAATTAGGACAATTTGTGCCAAATGGCAAGATCGACATGCGCGGGCGCCGCAAAGCACAGGCAAGTGGGCCACTTCGCTTGTTCCGGCGCCGCGCACCCGGCTATAACCGGAAGCGACAACAGCAAAGGTGACGCTATATGCTCGTGGACGGCAGCATTTTTCTGGGCGTGAGCGACAAGCCGGAATATCTCAAGCTCAAATATGCCAATCGCCATGGGCTGATTACCGGGGCCACGGGCACCGGCAAGACAGTGAGCCTGCAAGTGCTGGCGGAAGGTTTTTCCGCCGCAGGCGTGCCGGTCTTTGCGGCCGATATCAAGGGTGACCTGTCCGGCGTGTCCAAAATGGGCCGGGCGCAGGGCTGGCAGACCAAACGCGCCGAGGATATCGGCTTTACCGACTTTGCCGACGATGTTTTTCCGGTGATCTTCTGGGACCTGTTCGGCCGCCAGGGCCATCCGGTACGGGCCACGATTTCGGAAATGGGGCCGGTGCTGCTGAGCCGCATTCTCGATCTCAACGACACCCAGGAAGGCGTGCTCAACATCGCCTTCCGCGTCGCTGACGAGGAAGGGCTGCTGCTGCTCGACCTTAAGGATTTGCGCGCCCTGCTGGTGGATATCCAGGAGCGGGCCAGGGAAGTCTCGGCGCGCTTTGGCAATGTGACCACGGCCTCGATCGGCGCTATCCAGCGCGCGCTGCTGGTGCTGGAACAGCAGGGCGCCGACAATTTCTTCGGCGAACGGGCCCTGGCCATTGCCGATCTGATGCGCACCGATGCCGATGGGCGCGGTGTGGTCTCGATCCTGGCGGCAGACCAACTGATGCAGGCGCCGCGGCTTTACGCGACGTTTCTGCTCTGGCTGCTCTCGGAGCTGTTCGAGGAACTGCCCGAAGTGGGCGACCCGGACAAACCCAGGCTGGTGTTCTTTTTCGACGAGGCGCATCTGCTGTTCGACGACGCACCAAAGGCGCTGATCGACAAGGTGGAACAGGTGGTCAAGCTGATCCGGTCCAAAGGCGTCGGCGTCTATTTCGTCACCCAGAACCCGGTCGATATTCCCGAAAGTGTGTTGTCCCAGCTCGCCAATCGTGTGCAGCACGCCTTGCGCGCCTATACGCCGCGCGAGCAGAAGGCGGTGCGGGTGGCGGCCGAGACCTTCCGGCCCAATCCGGCCTTTTCCACCGAAGAGGTGATCACCCAGCTCGGGATCGGCGAGGCGCTGGTGTCGGTGCTGGAGGAGAAGGGCGTACCCTCCATGGTGGGGCGCACCTTTATCCGGCCACCCTCGGCCCAGGTGGGGCCAATCTCCCCAGCCGAGCGGGATGCGACCTTGGCCAATTCGCCCGTTGGCGGACTTTACGACACGGTGCTGGACCGCGAATCGGCCTTTGAAGTGCTGCACAAGCGGGCACGGGACAAACAATTGGCCGAAGAGCGCGCCGCTTTCGAAGAGCAGAAGCGCGAGGAGGCTGAAAAACTGGCCCGGGAACAGGCGCGTGCCGAAAAGGCCAGCACGCCGCGCCGCAGTACCCGCCAATCGCCCACAGAGGCGGCGATGACCTCCTTTGCCCGCACCGTGGCCAATACGCTGGGGCGTGAACTGGTGCGCGGTATTCTGGGCGGCCTGAAGGGGCGGCGCTGATGGCGGTTCCGAGCAAGACCGGCCTGACCATTGCCATTTTCGCCTCCGACAAGGGGCATGGCGATCCCGAACGCGCCAGCCTGATGGGTGAGGCCGGCCGCATGTTCGCCCGCAAAGGCGCGCGCATGCTGTGCCTGGCGGAAGGTGGCGCGCTGCCCGTGCCGCTGATCACCGCGGCGCGGACCGCCGGGGGCAGCGTGGACGTGGTGGCCGATGCGAGTATCGTGCTGCCGCAGGCGCTCGATGGCCTGCCCATCACCGTGCTGCCCGAACGCGCGGAGCGTCTGGCCTATCTGGCCAATGCCGCCTCGGTCTTTGTGGCGCTGCCCGGATCGCTGGCCTCGATATCGGCATTGTTCGGCACTTGGGCATCGGGCCCGGTGCGGCCGGTCGTCATGCTCAACCGCCACCGGGCTTTCGAGGTGCTGCGCGGCTTTGCCACCGATGTGCTGGCCGCCTCGGTTTCGGGCTATGACAAGAATGTCCAGTTTACCGACAATGTCGAGGATCTCTGGAACAAGGTGGCCTGGGTGAGCGAACAGGCGCGCTAGCGGCGTTCCGGATTGGGTCGGAATCGGCGGTTCCTGCGCCTCCCTCCCCCTTGAGGGGAGGGATCGAGGGTGGGGGTGGTTTTGTGGGTCACCGATGGACCCCCACCCCCCTCCCCTCCCCTCAAGGGGGAGGGGAGGGGCCCCGTCAGAGATTGATGGAGTCCAGGGGATAGGCCGCCATTTCCCCCACCCTAGCTTCGCTAAAGCCTGCGGCCAGCTTCGCTACCCTCCCCACAAGGGGGAGGGAGATCGATGAACACTGGCCCCTTTCCCTGCGCCGCCCTCCCCTTGATAGGGGGGAATGAGGGTGGGGGTGGTCTGTGTCGGGGCTTAGTTCGACGGGCCCTGATCGGGGCGCGCGGCGCGGCGATCGGGAAAGAGCGGCACGACATTGTCGGTATAACGGCGCGCGGGATGCGGCTCAGGCGTCCGCATGGGCACGCGATTGCGCCGCTCGGGACCGCGATAACCAAAGCCAAGGGCGCCCACCACACTGCGGTTGAGCAGGCGCGCCTGCACCCGCTGCAGCAAATGGCGTGGGGACATGGGCTTGATCAGCACTTCGTCGATACCCGCACTGATGGCCTGCTGGCGCATGGGCGGGGTGATGGCGCGGGTCATGGCGACGACCGGCAGGTCGCGCGAGACGAAGGCGGGATCGAGGCGAATGGCCTCGACCATTTCATAGGCCGGGCGGCCCTCGCGGTCGAAATCGACCACCAGCATGTCGAGCGGGGCAATGCGCATATAGGCAAACAGGCCCGCTTCGCTGTCGAAGGGCCGGACGCGCAGGCGTGAGTCGCCCGCCAGCACCATGGTCAGAACGGCGCTGAGAGCCGGATTTGCGGCCAGAATGGCAATGGTCTTGCCCGTTGTGGTCACGACGCCCCCTTCTTATCGTTAAAGCTTCGTTAACATGGCTCAATGGCGGATTGAAGGGTGTGGTTCCACTTCTCAAAAAGAGATCGTGAGCAGGGTGAACGGGGACGGGCCGTGCCGGAGGGCTGCGGCAGTGTGCCGGTTGCCCGGGCGGGCTGGGTCTGGTTGATAGCGGTGACCGTTTTGGGCAGGGCCGGGGACCGGGCATGAGACATATCTATCTGGTATTTGGGCTGGCCTCGGCGGCGCTCGGCATTGCCGGCGCCTTCCTGCCGCTGGTGCCGACAACACCTCTGTTGATCCTGGCTGCCTGGTTCTTCGCCCGCTCCTCGCCGCGCCTGGAAAGCTGGCTGCTCGACCACCCCAGATTCGGCCCCTTGCTCCGGGCCTGGCGGACGAATGGCGCCATTCCGCGCCGCGCCAAGCTGCTGGCCTGCTGCGGCATTGCGGTGGGCGTGGTGTTTTTCTGGATCGGCGCCAGGCCCGGCTATTGGCTATGGCTTACCGGAGCCGCCATTCTGGGCGGGAGCGCGGGCTATATTATTTCGCGTCCGGAGACGAAACGGGGCAAGTGACCCGACAAAAGAAAAACGGCGGGATCGCTCCCGCCGTTTGTCGCAAAAGGGCAATGCCGGATCAGGCAGTTGCCTCTTCGAACAGCTTTTCGACATGCTCCCAGTTCACCAGACTGTCGAACCAGGCTTCGAGATATTTCGGGCGCGCATTGCGGTAGTCGATGTAATAGGAGTGTTCCCACACATCCACGCCCAGAAGCGGAATGCCGCCATGGACCAGCGGCGATTCGCCATTGGGGGTCTTGGTGACTTCGAGCTTGCCGGCCTTGTGATTGAAGCTCAGCCAGGCCCAGCCCGAGCCGAACTGGGTGGTGCCGGCGGCGATGAAATCGGCGCGGAACTTGTCAAAGCCACCCAGATCTTCCTCGATCTTGGCCGCCAGCTTGCCGGGCAGGGCCGAGCCGCCGCCACTGGGCTTCATCCAGTTCCAGAAATGCACATGGTTGTAATGCTGGCCGGCATTGTTGAACAGGCCCGCATTCTTGCCATAGCTCTCCTTGACGATGTCTTCCAGCGGCAGGATTTCCAGCCCCGAGCCTTCCAGCAGCTTTTCGCCGTTGGTGACATAGGCCTGGTGGTGCTTGTCGTGGTGGAACTCTAGGGTTTCGGCTGACATATAGGGTGCCAGGGCATCGTAGGCATAGGGCAGCTCGGGCAGTGTGAACTTGGTGGTCATTATGGCCTCCATCTGGAATAGACGCTGGAAAAGTTCGGCCACTGGTATAGGCCGAACGCGATGACACAACAATCACTTGCTTGGGATTGTTCCGACGCGCCCGCACCTGCCCGGACCCGGCCGGCAGGAGCGGGCCAAAGCGTCAGGCCTTGCGCGGCATCAGTGCGAGAGCCGCCACCAGGGCTGCCAGTACGGCCGTCACCATGAGATTGGTCAGGGCCGAATAATTGTCCACGATGAAGCCGCCGAGGATGGCGCCGCTCATAATGGCCGCCTGGAAGGACACCACCATCAGGCTGCCCGAAGTCTCCAGCGCGTCGGGCGCCGAACGCGAGAGATTGGCCTGAAGCGCCACCGGCGCCATGCCGAAGGCAAAGCCCCAAAGCGCGGAGAAGGCAAAGGCCGCAACCATGCCCGAGCCGAGAAGCACCAGCGCCAGGGCGGACAATGCCAGGATGGCGCCCGTGACCGCCACGGCCCAGGACGCATTCACATCGGCCAGCCGTCCGCCCGCCACAGTGCCGAAGACCGCCGCGACGCCGAACCCGCCCAGCACCATGGCAATCTCGTTGGTCGTGAGACCCGTGATCTGTTCGAGGAAGGGCCGCACATAGACCGAGCCGGTCATATGCCCGCCAACGAGCAGGATGATGGCCAGCATACCCATGCGGATGCCGGGGCGCTTGAGCAGGCGGAACACGTCGGCCACGCTGTTTCCCTGCGCTGAGGGCAGGTTGGGCAGGCTGGCCAGTTGCAGCAGCAGGGCCAGGCCGGAGAGAGCGGCGGTAATGACCATGGCAAAGCGCCAGCCGAACCAGTCACCCACCAAGGCGCCCATGGAAGGGGCGGCGATGGTCGCCAGGGATACACCGAGGCTGACCATGGCCATGCCCCGGCCGATGGCGCCGGTGCCGACAAGACGCGCCACCACGGCCACCGAAAGCGCCCAGAATGCGCTAAGCGCAATGCCCAGGCCCGCCCGCGCCACGAGCAGCAGCCAGAAATCGGTGGCGAAAGCCGCCAGCAGATTGGAGGCAATGGCCAGGGCGCTGAGGCCAACCATCACCAGCTTCCGGTCAAGCCGGCCGATCAACACATTGCTGAACAGCGCAGAAAAGGCGCCAACCAGCGCAGTGGCGGTGACGACCTGGCCCGCCGTGCCTTCGGTGATACCCAGATCGCGCGCCATCGGGGTCAACAGGCCGGCAGGCAGAAACTCCGCCGAAACCAGCGAGAAGCTGGTGACCAGCATGGCCAGCATGGCCATCCAGGTCCTGGCCGCCCAACTGGACTGCTTTACGCCCTGGCCCAGGGCGGAATTGGTCTCATCCTCAAAGGGAAGGGAAGTATCGCTCATCAATGAGTCTCCATGAATGGGGAGACATTCATAACGATGTGCGTCTGGACGATATGTGGCCTAAAATCCAAATTCCATATCAATTCGTCCAGGCTTAGCCCGCCGGACCGCACCGGGCGAATGATTGGTTATGCGCTTGAAGGCCCTCGAAAAACTGGCCTCGGATTCGTAGCCCAGCCTGTCGGCGACATCGGCAACCGCCATGCCATGCTGGGCAAGCCATTCCTGCGCCAATTGCATGCGCAATCGTGCCAGGTAACGCGCCGCGCCTTCGCCCAGAATGGTGCTGAACCTTTCGGCGAAAGCGGATCGCGACTGGCCCGCCAGCTCGGCGAGCGTGTCGAGGGTCCAATGCTGGCCGGGATCGCGGTGCATGGCAGCCAGGACGCGGCCAATTTGCGGATCGCGTATGGCTGCCAGCCAACCCGATGTCGCATTCTCGTTCTTGTTGACCCAGCATCTGATCAGCCGGGCGGTCAATAGATCGGCCATGCGCGAGAGCATGGTGGCACTGCCCATTTTCGCCTCGCTGGCCTCGCTGGCCATGGCTTCGATGAGCGGGGTGACTACCGGATCGTTGGCCGCCACGTCGCAGCCCCTGATGACAGCAGGCATGAGGCGGATGAGTGGATGCAACGCGTAGGCGCCAAGCGCCATCGAGCCGCTGAAGATGACACTTTGCTCACCCTCACCCGGCTGCACAACCTCGCACACATTGCCGCCGTGACGGATGACCTGGCACTTGGCCACACTGTCCTCGCAGGGGCCGGGCGCGCCGGCCAGAATATGCTCGATCCCCTGCGGGAGCAGGATCAGATCGCCCATGCCCAGCGACCGCCAGCCTTCGGCCTCTGCCCACATCCAGCAAGGGCCTTTGCTGATGAAGTGGAAGCGCAGCAAATCCTGCCGCGGAAAGCTGATGCTCCAGGGATGGCGCAATTCGCACCGCCCATAACTGACCCCGGCCAGGCGAAAATCCTGCAGGACATCACTCAGCGCATCATCGGATCTGGACGAATTGTCGGTCATTCGCGAGAATTATCAACAATTCGTCCGAGCGGCAAGGTGGCGGATTAGTCTTTCATGCCCAGCATCTCAAGCGCGAAGGCATAGCATTGCGCGGTTTCCTTGAGCCGGTCGAAGCGGCCCGAAGCGCCGGCATGGCCTGCGCCCATATTGGTCTTGAGATAGAGCGGCGCATCGCCGGTCTTGGTTGCCCTGAGCTTGGCCACCCATTTGGCCGGCTCCCAATAGGTGACGCGCGGGTCGGTGAGGCCGGCTAGGGCGAAGATGGGCGGATAGGCCTGGGCCGAGACCGCTTCATAGGGCGCATAGGCGGCAATGCGATTATAGTCCTCAGCCGAGGTGATCGGGTTGCCCCATTCAGGCCATTCGGGCGGGGTGAGGGGTAATGTGTCGTCGAGCATGGTGTTGAGCACATCCACGAACGGAACCTGGGCGATAATGCCACCCCAGAGGTCGGGCCTGAGATTGGCGATGGCGCCCATCAGCATGCCACCGGCCGAACCGCCATTGGCAATGATCCGGCCCTTCTGCGTATAGCCGGCCTCGATTAGCATTTCGGCGGCGGCGATGAAATCGGTGAAGGTATTGGTCTTGTGCTCGCGCCGGCCCTGCTTGTACCAGCGATAGCCCTTGTCCATCCCGCCCCGAATATGGGCAATGGCATAGACAAAGCCGCGATCCACCAGCGAGAGCACCGAGACGGAAAAGGCCGCCGGCATGCTCATGCCATAGGCGCCATAGCCATAAAGCAGGGTCGGGTTTGCACCATCGAGCGTGATCCCCTTGCGGTAGAGCAGGGTCACCGGCACCTGTTCGCCATCGGGGGCGGTGGCAAACAGACGCCGCGTTTCATAATCGGCCGGATCGTGGCCCGAGGGCACTTCCTGGGTCTTGAGCAGCGTGCGCTTGCCGGTTTCGAGATCGACGTCGAAAACCTGGCTGGGCGTGGTGGGCGAGGAATAGGTCAGGCGGAAAACCGAGGTGTCGAACTCATAGCCGGTCGACATGCCCAGTGAATAGGCCTCTTCCTTGAACCCGACAATCTCTTCCTTGCCGCTGCGCAGGTCACGGGAAACGATGCGCGGCAGCCCGTCTTCCCGTTCAAGCCGCAGCATGTGGTTGGTGAGGATCGCCAGATCAAGGATCAATACGCCCTCACGATGCGGAACAAGGTCGGTCCAGTTCTCTGCAGCGGGATTGTCCGCCGGTGCGGTGACAATCTTGTAATCCTCGGCGCCGTCTGCATTGGTGCGGATATAGAGCAGGCCGCCACGCTCCTCGATTTCATATTCGCGATCGACAAGGCGCGGCGCCACCAAGCGCGGTTCGCCCCCGGCCGCGGCGTCGATCAGCCAGACTTCGCTGGTCTGGTGGTCGTGAGCGTCGATGACGATGAATTTGTCCGACTGCGTCTTGCCTACGCCGACAAAGAAGCCGGGGTCCTTTTCTTCGTAGATGATCGGGTCGGACGCCTGATCGGTGCCGATATCGTGGCGGCGGATGCGGAAGGGGCGGTGATTGTCGTCATATTCGGTGTAGTAAATGGCGCGGCTGTCATTGGACCAGACATAAGAACCGGCCGTGTTGGCAATGACTTCCGCACTGTCCTTGCCGGTGGACAGGTCGCGCAGCACAATATCGTAATATTCCGAGCCGGCCCGGTCTGCGGCCCAGGCCAGCAGACGGTGCGAAGGGTCGTGGCTGGCGCCCGCAAAGCCGAAATAGCCATCGCCCGCCTCGACATTGCAGTCGAGCAGCACGGTCTCCTCGCCCCCTTCGCGCGGCGTGCGCACGATCAAGGGGTACTGCTTGCCCTCGAGCATGCGCGTATTATAGGCCCAGGGGCCATGAGGGGAGGGGACGCCGCTATCGTCTTCCTTGATCCGGCCGCGTATCTCTTTGTAGATCTTGTCCTGAAGGGCGGCGGTGGGCTGGCCGAACCGGGTCTCATAATAGGTGTTTTCCGCTTCGAGATAGGCGCGGATGTCCTTGTCGAGCGTGTCGGGCTTCTGCATGACCTCCTGCCAATTATCGGCGCGCAGCCACGCATAAGGGTCGTCACGGGTAATATTGTGATGCGTGTGGCTGTGGGCGATGCGCTTGGCAACAGGCGGGTTGGCCTTGGTCATGATGTCTCCGGACAGATCGGCGGGCAGGCCGCCACGGGAAAGCTGAGAGAGGACATAGGCCGCCTGCAACGGCATTGCCAGCCCCTCAGAGCCTGCCCGGAAATTCTACTGGGACGGCCAACTGACGGCATTTTCTGCGCTTCCCGTGCTCACGTACCCAATGTACGCTGCGCTCCGGTTCTGGAAAATTCCGCCATTTGTCTCGCCCCAGCGAATTTCCAATCAGGCTCTCAATTGGTTGAAAAGCCGTGGCACTATGGTCGCACCCGGGCCGATTCCGCTTGTTCCATGGGTCCTAATCGGTAAGGTCGCAAACCAAATCCAGTTGAATCGCCTTTGGCGTGAAAGGAGTGGCAGCATTGGGGTCGTCTCTTGAGGCAGGCATTGGGCTTGCTGCCGTTGCGCCCTTCGTGGCTGCCCTTCTGGCACCCTATATCCACCGCTTCGCAGGCGCCTATGCCGGCTGGATATTGGCCATCGTTCCTGCCAGCATCTTCATCTACCTGCTTGGCTTTGCCGACACGGTCATTCACGGCCACACCGTTGCAACGGCGATGGAATGGATTCCGGCCTATGGCATCAATCTCTCCTTTCTGGTGGATGGCCTGAGCCTGATCTTCGCGCTGACCATTTCGGGCGTCGGCACGCTGATCATCCTTTATTCCGGAGCCTATCTTGCCGGACACCACCATCAGGGGCGGTTTCTGGGCTATATGCTGGCCTTTATGGGCGCCATGCTGGGGCTGGTGCTGGCCGACAGCCTGCTCGCGCTGTTCCTGTTCTGGGAGCTGACCTCGGTCACCTCCTTCCTGCTGATCGGCTTTGATCATTCACGCCAGGCAGCGCGGCGCGGCGCCATTCAGGCGCTGGTCATCACCAATATTGGCGGCATGTTCCTGCTGGCGGGGGCGATCCTGGTCTACCAGATGGCCGGCGCCTGGGACATGAGCGCGGTTCGCGCCATGGGCGAGGTGTTGCGCGGCAGCGATCTCTATGTGCTGGTGCTGATCTGTTTCCTGGGCGCGGCCTTCACCAAATCGGCGCAGTTTCCGCTGCATTTCTGGCTGCCCAATGCCATGGAAGCGCCCACGCCGGTTTCGGCATTCCTGCATTCCGCCACCATGGTGCAGGCCGGTGTCTATCTATTGGCGCGCATGACCCCCTCACTGGGCGGCACCGATATCTGGACCAATGTGCTGGTGATTTTTGGCGGTGTCACATTGATCTGGGGATCGCTGGGGGCGCTCAAACAGACCGATCTCAAGCAAATCCTGGCGCAGACCACCATTGCCTCGCTGGGGCTTCTGGTGCTGCTGATCGGCCTGGGCAGCACCTACGCTATTGCCGCCATGGTGGTCTATTTCGTCGCCCACGCTTTTTACAAGGCCGGGCTCTTCATGGTGGCGGGCGCCATCGACCACGAGGCGGGCACGCGCGAAATCACGGCGCTGAGCGGCCTGGCCGAGAAGATGCCGGCGACCTTCATCGGCGCGGCGCTGGCGGCGCTGTCCATGGTCGGCCTGCCCCTGACCATTGGCTATTTCGCCAAGGAAGAGATGTATCTGGGCCTGATGAGTGGTGAATGGACTGCCATTGCGGTGATCATCGTGCTGGTGGCAGGCAATGCCATGCTGGCCGGTATCGCCATGCTGGTCATGATCCGGCCATTCCTGGGCGAAGCGGTTGCGACGCCGAAAAAGCCGCATGAAGCGCCCATCGCCATGCTGGCCGGCCCACTCGTTCTGGGCGCCTGCGGGATTATTGCCGGCATTTTGCCTGACTGGCTGGGCCATGATGTGCTGGTGCCGGGATCGACGGCCATATTGGGGCGCGAGGTGGAAAGCCATTTGACGCTGGCGCTCGACGTAACAAGCCTGCTGTTCTGGCTGTCGGCTGCGACCTGGGGCCTGGGCGTGCTGGTCTATCGGCAGGCCGATATGATCCGCACCGTGCTGCGCCGGTTCGACAAGGCGCTGGGCTGGACGGCCGACACTGTCTTCGATCACGTCATGTTTGGCCTGATCCGCTTCTCTGGAGCGGTGACGCGGTTCCTGCATCACGGGCAGCTCGAATTCTACCTGGTGGTGGTGTTCGGTGCGCTGGCGGTGGCGCTTTTCGGCCCCATGCTGATCTGGGGCGGTCTCGACTGGCTCGTGCCCACGGCCGAACTGGGCGACTGGAGCCAGCGGCTGATCGTGCCGGCGCTCCAGCCCTATGAATGGGGCGTGCTGGCGCTGGCAGTGCTGGGCCTGATCGCGGTGGTGATTGCGCCTTCGCGGCTGATCGCCATTCTCTCGCTGGGAGTGCAGGGAACGGCCGTCGCCCTGATCTTCCTGCTGTTCGGCGCGCCGGACCTGGCCTTCACCCAGCTCATGGTGGAAATTCTTTCCGTGGTCATCCTGACCTTTGTGATGACGCGGCTGCGGCTCGACCAGCGTGACCATAGGCCGTTTGAAGACTGGGCCCGCGACGGTACGCTGGCCATCGTCTGCGGGCTGGGCGTGAGCCTGCTGCTCATGCTGGTGCTCAATGGCACGCTCGACACGCGTCTTTCGGACTTCTTCACCGCCACCAGCGTGCCCATTGCCCACGGGCACAACATCGTCAATGTGATCCTGGTGGACTATCGCGGCTTCGATACATTGGGCGAAATCGCCGTGGTCATGGGGGCGGGAATGGCCGTTCTGGCGCTGCTGCGGCGCCAGAGAAAACTGACAGCGCAGGTGCCGCCATCCGCCGAGCCGGCCAAGCCCAAGCGGGTCCGCAAATCGCGAAAGGCTGCGTCATGAACACGGTCATTTTCCGCACATTGGCGCCGCTGATCGTCGCCATCATGCTGGTCTTTTCGGTCTATGTGACGCTGCGCGGCCATAACGAACCGGGCGGCGGCTTTATCGGCGGACTGATCGCGGCCGCATCCATTGCTGTATTCGGCATGGCCGCCGGCGTGCGGGCGGTGCGCCGCTCGCTTTATTTCGATCCCATGGCTATTGCCGGCTTTGGCGTGGTGCTGGCCGGGCTGTCGGGCCTGATGAGCCTGTTCACCCAATCCCCGTTCATGACCAGCATCTGGCTCTATGTCGAGTTCGGTAACAGCATCATTCCGCTCTCGACCCCCATGTTCTTCGATATCGGCGTCTATTGCGTCGTCTTCGGTACCCTGTCGGCTATTGCCCTGTCGCTGGAAAGCGACCGCGAGGAGGATCTCTAACCATGGATTACATCCTCGCCGCCCTTGTGGGCCTGTTCATTGCCGTGGGCACCTATCTGCTGCTGTCGCGCTCGGTGATCCGCATGCTGGTCGGGCTGACCATTTTCGGCAATGGCGTGCTGCTGGTGATCTTCACGGCTGGACGCCTGACCCGGGAAGTAGCGCCCATCGTGCCCGATGGGCTTGAGGTTCCGGCCGGGCCGATTGCCAATCCGGTGCCCCAGGCGCTGATCCTCACCGCCATCGTTATCGGCTTTTCCATGTTTGCATTTCTGCTGGTCCTGGCGTTCCGCGCCTATCAGAGCCTGGATGCCGACAATACCGACACCATGCGCCTGGCCGAGCCGGACAATGCGCCCAACCCGCCGCTGAGCTACTGACCCATGGCCACTTCCGCACCCGCTACCGACCTGTCGCAGGCCATGCTCGAAACGGTCACGCCGGCCGCCGACTGGGTCATTGTGCTGCCCATCGCGCTGGCCCTGATGGGCGCCGCCGGGCTGATGATGTTCCGCCGCAGCAATGGCATTCCGCTTATTGGCGCGGTGATCGTCGTGCTGGGGATCATCGCCTGCGAAATCGTCCTGTTGAGCGAGATCGTCGCCAATGGTCCGGTCAGCATGACCATGGGGCGCTGGCTGCCGCCCTTCGGCATCAGCCTGACGGCCGATATTTTCGGGGCCAGTTTTGCCCTGGCCGCCGCCGTAGTGACGCTGATCATTCTGCTCTATGCCGAAATGGACCGAGCCGATGCCGATGGCCGCGACGCCTTCCATCCCATGGTCCTGCTGCTGCTGGCCGGTGTGACGGGCGCGTTTCTCACCGGGGACCTGTTCAATCTCTATGTCTGGTTCGAGGTGATGCTGATCGCCTCGTTCGGCCTGATCGTGCAGGGCAGCAGGCCGCTGCAGCTCGATGGGGCGGTTAAATATGGCTTCCTCAATTTCCTGGCGACGACCTTTTTCCTGCTCGCGCTCGGCCTGCTCTATGGGCTTTTGGGCACGCTCAATATGTCGGACATCATGCGCGTCGCGCCGGCCGCAAACCCGGCGGCCATGGCGGGCGTGGCGGCCCTGCTCTTGCTGGCATTCGGCATGAAGGCGGCAGCCTTTCCCGTTAATGCCTGGTTGCCGGCGTCCTATCATACCCCGCCCGCGGCCATTTCTGCTCTATTTGCGGGGCTGCTGACCAAGGTCGGCGCCTATGCCATGCTGCGGGCGCTGGTCGCCGTTCTGCCGGCCAGCCGTGAAATGCTCGAACCGGCCCTGGCGCTTATCGCCATCGGCACGCTGCTGATCGCGCCGCTGGGCGCCATTGCCGAAACCAATCTGCGCCGGGCCGTGGGCTTTGTCGTGATTGGCGGCATCGGCGCGATATTGGCCGGACTGGCCATGCCCAGCCTCAACGGCGTTGCCGGGGCGGGGCTTTATATCTTCCATGCCATCCTGACCATGACTGCTCTTTATATGGTCGCGGGCCTGGTGGAGAAAACGACCGGGGTAACCGACACGCGCAAGATGGGCGGCCTCTACGCGGCCAATGCGCCGGTTTCGATCCTGTTTCTGGTGCTGGTGCTCGCCGCTGCCGGCGTGCCGCCCTTCCTCGGTTTCTGGCCCAAATTGCTGCTGCTCGAAGCGGGCCTGGCCGAAGGGGTGACGGGAACCGCCCCGACATGGACCGGCTGGGCGCTGGTCCTGGCGCTGATGATCAACGCGGTTCTGACGCTGATCGCCGGGACGCGCCTATGGGCGCATATATTCTGGCGGTCCGGCCCCGAGGGGAATGGATCGGAACATGGCGCGGTGACGCTGACACCATTCGGGCGGCGCGGACAATTGGCCCTGGGGGCGACCGGACTATTGGTTGCCGGGATTGTCGTGGCCGGCTTGTGGCCGGGGCCGCTTTTGGAAAATATTGCGGTGGGGGCAGGGGACATCCTTGATCCGGCCCGATATGTCGAGGCGACTGGCCTTGCAGGAGTGAACCCATGAACGCGGCATTTCTGGTCGTCATACTGGCCCTTGTCTGGGCCGGAATATCGGGCAGCTTTTCGGGGCTGAACCTGGTCCTTGGTGCTATTGTCGGCGGCGTGGCCGTGCTGGTTCTGCGCGAGGCTTTCGCCCGGCCCAGCGCGATGCGCCGCATTCGGCGGATCATCTCGCTCGCGTTCCTGTTTTTGTACGAATTGTTCGTCAGTGCGGTGCGTGTGGCCCTTGTCGTTCTGCGCCCCGACCTGTCCAATGCAGTGCGGCCGGCCATTATCGCCGTGCCGCTTACGGTCCAGTCCGACGCCGAAATCACCCTATTGGCCAATATGATCACGCTGACCCCGGGAACGCTCTCGGTCGACGTAGCGGCGGATAAATCGGTGCTTTACGTGCATGCGCTGCACATGGCCGGCAAGGACGCCATGATCGCCGATATTGCCAACGGTTTCGAAAAGAAAATCCGGGAGGTGTTCGAATGAGCGCAGCCATTTTCATGGAATGGGCGACGCTGATCTCGCTCATCCTGCTCGGCGTGGCCCTATTGGTGTCGCTGGTCCGGATTGTCATCGGCCCATCCCTGTCCGACCGGGTGCTGGCGCTCGACCTGCTGGCCGTTGTGGCCATGGGCTTCGTCGGCGCCATCGCCGTTCGCACCGGCCTCTGGCTCTATCTCGATATTGCCATTGCCCTGGCCTTGCTGGGCTTTCTCGCCACCGTTGCCCTGGCCCGCTACATTCTGCTGCGCGGCGCCAAGAACGAGATGGCCAAGGGGGAGGCGAAGTAATGCTGAACGGATGGGAACTCTATCTTGGCGGCATACTGCTTCTGTTGGGCGCGACATTTACATTGCTCGCCACAATCGGTGTCGTCCGTCTGCCCGATCTCTATACGCGCATGCATGCCGCTTCCAAGGCAGGCGCAGTAGGCGGTGGGCTGGTACTGCTTGCAGTGGCCGTGCTGAGCCAAGATGCGGCAATTGCCATTCGCGCGATTATTGGATTTTTGTTCTTGCTGCTGACCACGCCTGTTTCCGCCCACCTTCTGGCGCGGGCGAGTTATCTTACCGGCTACCGGCCCTGTAATGAAACGACGGTCGATGAATTGGCCATAAGAAAAGAAAGTAGTGCTTCGCCTTAATTCTATACCATATTACATGTTAAGTATCCTTTTCAGGGCTTGCGCAGGCCAGTAAAGGGCCATACCAAGCTGTAGTGGTTAGTGACCGCCCTTGTTGCTACCCAGTAAAATATGGAAGGTTGAGAAATGAACGACGATACCGGCGCGTTCGCAACGGCCGAGGCCGATCTTGTTGAGCTCAGCACGGAGATTGTCTCCGCCTATGTTAGCCACAATGCTGTTAGCCCGAGCGATCTGCCCAAGCTGATCGCCGAGGTTCATGGCGCACTACGTACACTGCAGGTCAACGGGACTCCGGCGCCAGTCGAAGAACTCAAGCCCGCAGTGCCGATCCGCAAATCTGTAGCCAATGACTTCATTATCTGTCTGGAAGACGGCAAGAAGTTCAAATCGCTCAAGCGTCATCTGCGGACCCATTATAACCTGTCTCCAGAAGAATACCGTGAGAAGTGGGGCCTGCCCGCCGACTATCCCATGGTCGCCCCGAGCTACTCGGCGACGCGCTCCAAGCTCGCCAAGGACAATGGTCTGGGCCGCAAGGCCGGCTGACCGGTCCTTTCAGACCGCTCTGCCCATATCTCATGGCCGCCTTCGGGGCGGCCATTTTCTTTTATCCGGCACGACAGCATTTCACCGATTCGTTGAAACGCTGAAATTGCTCTAGGTTCTTGTTTTATCGCGTTTCCGAACCGCAAAACCGTTGCCACTTTTGCTGGAAACGCTCCAGGCCACCAGTTCTTTCGCACTGACTTATCCCCGGGGTGGCTGGCTTCGATCAGAATATAGGAATATCATCCTATTATCTGGTGGAGCATCACGATGGAACATTATCACACTGGCCAATCTTCTGCCCTCCTCCCAATCGGCATCGACAAGGGAGAGGTCGCCCTGGTGGTCAGCCTCGTCGCCCGCCACGCAAATGTCCATAGCAACCTGATTTTTCATGGCAGCCGTTGCCGGATCAAAACGGCCCGAGCCCGTCAACTGGCCATGTATCTGGCCCATGTGGTGCTCGGCGAAAGCCTGACCGCAGTCGGCCAGGCCTTTGGTCGTGATAGGACAACAGTCTCTTATGCCTGCGGCCTTATCGAGGACATGCGCGACGATGTGAGGTTCGACACGGAAGTGAGCGACCTCGAACGGCAATTGCAGGCGCTGGTGGGGGCGGACCATGTCTGAACTGCCCGAGGCCGTGTCCCGCTTGCTCGGCGCTGCCGGAGAACCCGGCTTTCTGGGCCCGCACCATGCCGAGGCGGCGCGCCGGATTACACGCAGCTTCGCCCGCGCCAGGCTGCGCCAGCGCGTCACCATGTCCTATGACCCCACCCGGATCGGCGAGCGGGGATCGGGCAATGCGCAGGCCGATCTCGCGGCCGGCGCCGAAGGGGCAAGGCAATATCTGTCGCGCCTGGCCGCCCAGCTTCCGCGCGATTGCTGGGGCGTGCTCTGCGATGTCTGTATTTACGACAAGGGGTTGCAGCAGATCGAGGCAGAGCGCAATTGGCCGCGGCGCAGCGCCAAGCTGGTTCTGCGCATTGGGCTGGAGCAATTGGCGCGGGCATTTGGCCTGGACGCGGCAGCGGTAGGCAGGACCGCGGGGGACATGCGCACCTGGCTGCCCGAAAGGCCGGCAATGTTCGCCGAGCCGGAGCGTTAACGATGTAATCGTTGGTAATGTTGGCCGGCCCGCGCCTTGTGATATTTTACGATAGGTCCTTTGAGGCGCTTCCGTGAACAACAAGATCATGTCTATCCAATCGCTGCGGGCACTGGCGGCCATTCTGGTCCTGGCCTCGCATGCCTTGCTCTATCCGCTCGCCGAGCAGACGCTGGCCTATGGACGGTTGGGCTGGCTGGGTGTGATCATGTTCTTTGTCGTGTCCGGCTTCATCATGGTGGCCGTGACCGGACAGGGGCAGTTCGAGGCCGGGGCTTTCCTCAAGCGCCGCGTCCTGCGTGTCGTGCCGCTTTATTGGGGCTTTACCCTGCTCGCCGCTTTTTTGGCCCTGGTGGTGCCAAGCCTGTTCAAGACCACTGTGTTCGATGGCGAGCAACTACTGCTCTCGCTGGCCTTCATCCCCTTCTATAACCCGGTGAGCCACGGCCTGCACCCGCTCTACAAGCTGGGTTGGACGCTCAATTATGAGATGTTCTTTTATGTCAGCTTCGCGCTGCTGGCGGCGCTGCGGGCCCGGCAACGCGTCATCACGTTGAGCCTGGCCTATATCGGGCTGTCACTGATCGGCTTCTGGCTGCAGCCGCAAGGTCCGATCCCGGCATTTTACACCAGCTATATGCCGCTGGCCTTCGTTGCGGGGGCCTGGCTCGGCCTGGCCCATGTCGAGGGGCGGCTGGCCACCATGTCCAAGGCCATTGCCATTCCCCTGGCCGTCATTGCGCTGGCCGGGCTGATCGAAGGCTTCTGGTTCGATCGCGGGCATGTCGAGGACTCAACCGCCTTTCTTGGCTTCCTGACCTTCGCCACGGCAGCCACCGCGCTCTTTATCGGCACCGAATCGCATTTGCCCCGCCTGCACCTGCTCGAGCGCCTGGGGGATGCGTCCTATTCGATATATCTGGTTCATATCTTCGCCGTCGGCGCCTTTGCGGGCCTCGTGCTCAAAATGCTCGAGCCCGGCGACGGCATTGCCGTGGTGGCTGCGGTCGCTTTGGCAATGGCCGGTGGACTGGCGCTGGGCTGGGCCTGTTATGCGATGATCGAAAAGCCGCTGATGCAGCGGCTGCGGCGCTTTGCCTAGGCCTGAACGACCCCCGGTTTAGGCCTGGACGGCCTGGGCTTCCCCACGAATGCGATTGACCATGGCCACCAGGCCATTGGACCGCTGCGTGGTCAGGTGCTCGCGCAGGCCGAGCTCGTCGAACAGTGCGATTGCATCGGTTGTGGCTATTTCACTGGCAGGACGGTCGGAATAGAGCGCCAGCAGGACGGCCACGAGGCCCTGGACGATCATGGCGTCGCTCTCGCCGCGAAACCGCAGGCCGGGGGCGCCATCGACCATATGCGGTTCGGCGACCAGCCAGACCTGTGACACGCAGCCATTGACCTTATTGGCCGGGTTGCGCTCTGCCGCTTCAAGCTTGGGCAGGGCCTGGCCGAGCTCGATGAGATAGCGGTAGCGGTCTTCCCAATCGTCCAGAAAGGAAAGGTTTTCGGCGATGTCCTGAAAGGGCTGTGGCTGTGTCATGCGCTCTATCTAGGCGATGGCTGGCGCCATTGCCAGAGCCAAGAGCGGACAAAGAAAAGGCCGCAGATGCGGGGCAGCGCATCTGCGGCAGGGGCCAGGGGCCTATGGAGTAGCGTCGCTTGGGGAAGTGACACGACCCCTGGGGTAGCTTTTTGGCGCCGGGGCGCCTGTTATCCCGCGCGGTCCGGCCTGGGTCGGGGCAGGGGAACCGCATGACCTGCCGGCGAGGCATGCATGGGGGCGCCGGCAAGCGGGGAGGATTGAAGGGCGGCACTGGCCATGGCCTTGCCGCCCAGACACTGGATCTCCTGGCAATCGATGGCCTCGATCTGGGCCGCCACGAACTGGCTGCCGCGCGCCATGGCCTGGGTGGACAAAGAGGTTGCGGCCGCACCGACATCCACGCCGGGTCGTATGACCAGGAAGGCGAGAGTAAGCCAGAATGCCGAGCGCAGCAGGAACATGGTCTACAAGTCCAAAACGGGGCCAACAATGGCCGATAGGGGGCACTCTAGGGACCGCAGATTAAGCGGCGCTGGGACAAGTCGATAAAATTTGAGGCAAATGCAATCGGCGCCGGCAAGAAGGGAAAGACCTTGTTTACGCTAACTGCCGAAACACCCCTCCAATACCGATCAAACGGTCCGCGGACGGTGCCGGCTTAAGGTCGTCTTAGCGGTTGCTGACCGAGGCTTGCGATCAACAAAGACCCGATCTCAGTCGGGCATGAGCGGCTCGGGGAAGAGCCGTCAGGCGGTCCTGTCGGGCCGGTTAGTACAGGCGTCGGTTAGTGAGTTTTTGTTGATGCGTAGCTTCACCTTCTTCGGAGCCAGCAAGCGAAGCGCCCCCATTTCGGCCAGCCTTGAAAACTGGTCCGAAACGCTGCGTCGCGCCACCATCGCCCATACCGCAAAACTGCTGACCGCCGCGGCCCTCCTGGCCATGATCCCGGCCATCTATGCCCTGCTGACCAGCGTTTCGCTGCCGTTCCTGCTGGCGTCCATGGTTCTGGCGGGTGGCCTTGTCAGCCTGGCCCTGCATCAGCGCGGCCAGCACGAGGCGTCTGCCGGCATTCAGGTCGCCACCCTGATTGCCACCGGCCTGGTGCTGACACTTGCCGATCCCAGGCTGGGCGATGCGGGCCTTGCCATGGCTGTTATGGGGCCGGTGCTGGCAGCGCTGATCGCGCATAGGCCATTGCGACGGCTGAGCTGGTGCTCTTTGCCGCTCGTGGTCGCGCTGGGCCTTGCCGCCTCGCTGCTCGAGCTGCCGGCAACACCGGTCGATGCTCCGGTGCTGATGGCCAGCTCGGCCGCTGGCTTTCTGGTGGCCTTTATCGTGGTGGCCTTCAGTGCGCACCGCATCAATGGGGCCTTTGAAGTGCACGACAAGGCGCAGATCAGCGCTTACCGGCATCTGATCGAGCATGTTCAGGATACGGTCCTGCGGCTCTCGGTCGAGGGCAATATCCTTCTGGCCTCGCGCTCCTCCGAAACCCTGTTTGGCTGCCCGCGCTACCAGATTGTGGGCCACAAGCTCGGCGAGCGCCTGCATATCATGGATCGCCCCGCTTTTCTCACGGGCCTGGCGGATGCCGCCCGGGACGGCCGCAGCCGCATGGTGGAACTGCGCCTGCGCCAGGATGACCCGCATGCGCGCACCAGCGTCCCCCGCTTTGTCTGGGTGGAAATGCAGCTCTCCCCGATCATCGATGACGCCGGGGCCGGCGAGCATTTCGACGTGATCGCGCTGGTACGCGACATCACCGCCCGAAAGGATGCGGAGGCCGCCATGGCCGAAGCGCGCCGCGTGGCCGAGGATGCTTCGCAGGCCAAATCCCGGTTCCTGGCCACGATCGGCCACGAATTGCGCACCCCGCTCAATGCCGTGGTCGGCTTTTCCGAGATGATGGCGGGCGGCATCGGCGGCGAGCTCTCGCCCACGCATAAGGAATATGCCGATCTCATCCAGCAAAGCGGCAAGCATCTGCTCGAAGTGGTGAGCATGTTGCTCGACATGTCGCGGATCGAGGCCGGCAAATTTGAGATCCGGGCCGAAGCCATGGAGGCTGGCGACATCATTCCCGCCTGCTTCTCCATGGTCGAGCCCCTGGCTCAGGAACAGAATGTGCGCCTGGTCTCCGAGATCGAGGCGGGCCTGCCCACCATGATCGCCGACGAGCGCGTGTGCCGGCAGATCGTGATCAACCTGCTCTCCAATGCGATCAAGTTCAGCCACGAGGGTGGCCTGGTCACCGTCTCGGTCAAGCGGCAGGGGCAGTCGATCAATTTCTCGGTGCGCGACCGGGGCATTGGCATGGCGCCGGCAGCCATGGCGCGAATCGGCGAACCCTTCTTCCAGGTGCAGGACGGGTTGAGCCGCAAATATGAGGGGACGGGGCTGGGCCTCTCCATCGTCAAGGGACTGGTCGAGCTGCATGGCGGCACATTGCGGGCCATGTCCGAGATGGGGGCGGGGACAACCATCACTGTTTTGCTGCCTATAAACGGTCCGGCAACCAAACCGGGCGAAACTGCCGATATTCTGCAACTCCATCGCGAGCCCGTGGCTGCGGCCCCCACTTCATGGCCAGACGAAAAAAGAAAAGCACTATGACGGCTTCGACCCTCACCCAACTGCCGCTTATGGCTGGCAGTGCCCTGTTCGGCACCCTGAGCCGCGCGGGGCATTGGACCTTTTCGCGCTATATGCGGGCGCCGCTGGCCTCGACCGGCATATTGGCCATGGTGACGATGACGGCACTGGCGGGTAGCAATGCGCTGTTTTTCCAGACGACCGAGCATCCCTCACCCTTCTTTGCGCCGGCGCGCAGCGAAGTGGCGCCGCTGCCCACGCCCGTGGTTGAGCGTCCAGTGGCCCAGACCGGCGCGGTCCAGCCATTGCCCCAAGTGCTTCCCACACCGGCCGTCGCGCCGGAAACGACCGGCAGCGTTAGCGCCCAGCCAGTCATTCCGGATGCGCCCGTGGGCAATGCGCAGATGTTTGCGGTGCAGAAAAAGCTTTTCGAGCTCAATCTGTTTACCGGCAAGATCGATGGCTATTACGGCCCCAAGACCGCCGAAGCGATCCGGGCTTTCGAAGCCAATAATGGCATGACGCCGACCGGCGCCAACGATCCGGCGGTGTTCGAGGTGATTCTGGGCGCTGACGCGAACGGTCGGGCGACCAAGACGGCTGCGCCCCAGCCTCAGGCCGCGGTGGCGGCGCCTGTGGTTCAGGCGCAGCCCATTCAGCAGGTGGCTGTGGCGCCGCAGCCGGTTGTGGTGCAAACGCCGGTTGTGCAGCAGCAGGATCAGGTCGTGGCGCGCCTGCCCGCGCTTTCGCCTGCCGAACAGGTGTTCGACGATGTGGCGCAGAGCGCCGCCAATACCATCGATTCGATCATTGCCGGCCTCGATGGCGGCTCCCGCGGTGCGGCGCCTGTTGCGGCCAACCCACCGACGCCTCGCGCAGCGCTGCCCAGCCTTAGTGCGCAGGTTCAGGCCCAGCCCCAGCCAGTCGCGGTGCAGCCCGCCGCCCAGGTGCCGGTGCAAGTCGCCAGCACCACGCCGGTGACCACGCCCGCCAATGTGCCCCCGGCCACCGACGCGGCTCTGGTCACCCAGATTCAGACCGGGCTGGCCAGCCTCGGTTTCTTCCGCGGGCCGATCGACGGCAAGCCGGGGCCCGAGACGGCGCGCGCCATCCGCGAGTTCGAGAATTTCCACCGCTACAAGATGACCGGCCAGGTGCAGCCCGATCTGGTTGAGCTCCTGCTTCAGGCAGGCGCGACCATCTGAAGTGGCCTCGCTTCGGAGCGATCTCTGGTGCATGGCCTTTGTGCGGCGTCATAACGACATGGGCAATATGTGCGTTGTCGCGCGTCGGGGCGATCCGATCGCTGGCCAGATCTTCATCGAGGTGGACCATCTCGATGGCACACGTTCCCTTTATACGCCCGCTCCGACAGTAAGCCGGGGCGATAGCGCCGGGCAGATGTTCCAGCGCCGGTTCGAGCGGGTCGAGCCGGGCAAGGTGCGCGAGCGCATCGAGCAGGAAATTTCCTTCGACCCCGATCTCTGGGTGCTGAGCATCGATATGCGCGGCGACGATCTTGGCATAGATATGGTCAAGGATCTCGGCACATAGCAAAAGCCCCCGAACGCTGTTCGGGGGCTTTTGATTTTGACAATGTCGTTAGCTGGCGCGCCGCACGCCGATCTTTGCCAGCGCTTCGATGGCCTGTTCGACTACCGGATTGTGGGCCGGCGACATTGATGGCGTGCGCTTGCTGGGCTGGGTGAAGGGCTGGTGCTGAGGCTTGGAGAGCTCGAGCAGGTTCACCTCGCCGCGCCAGGCGCTCATCAGATAGGCCATGGATTCGGAAGAAACGGCGCCAAAAAGCGTGGCAAAATCGGCCAATGCCCGCGAACGCTCGCTGTCATGGCTGGTGGCATGAATGAGAACCTTGAGCCCGTCATAGGCGGTGGCGCCAAAGGCGCGCAGAATGACAAAGAGGGATGCGCCGGTCACGTCATGCGCGATCTGGCCGCAACGCACCTCGTCCAGGCCCGTGATTTGCGCGAGCAGGCGCGTGACTTCCGGGCGGCGATTTTCGGAGAACAGCTTCATCAACGCCTTGGTCAATTCGCCACTGGCAACCGAGAGTTGCTCGATGGTGCGGGAAATGGGCGCGACCGGCGTGGTACGATTGGCAAAGGCCTCGATGACCTTGACCCGATGCGTATCGGAAAGGTCGAAAAAGGCCGGTGCGAGAAGGGCGGCGTCGAAATCGTCGCGGCGGCCCAGGGCTTCGGCGACCAGATGATCCATTTGCGCGGAGCGTGCAAGCGCGCTGAGATAGGCCCCACGCGGCACGATATGGGTATTGGCGGCAAGGGCGCGGTAGACCTTGCGCGAATTCATCTGGAAAAGCTTGGCCAGAACGACATTGCTGAGATCAGCTCGCGCGGCCAGCGTGGCGCAGGCCAGCACGTCATAGCGGGCGATAATATCCAGCATGGTCTGGTCGGAGAGCTCGACTGCGCTTTCAAGGAAGGCAATGAGGTCCTCGCCGATATTTTCAACCACCAGCCGTTCCAGGGCAGGGGACAGCATCTCGGCGCGGCCCAGAATGGCGGCACCCTTGGCGCGCGCCTGCGGGCCGGCAGTTGGAAACAGCCTGGCGGCCAGCGCTTCGAATTGTTCCATTTCGGGAACCGTCGGCTTGCCGCGCCGCGCATAGGCGTCGCAAGCAGCGATCAAAAGGGTGTTGGTACGGTCCACGCCACCCGTCTCGATCAGAAGCTGAAAGGTCTCGTAGGGCTGAAATCCAAGCATTTCGGGCGGAACCATCGACTCAACGTTTGCATCGAATTTGATGCAAGTCAGACTCTTGCCGCCAATTCGTTAGCAGACTGTTAACCTTGACGATCTCTTAATGGCTCTCAGCGCGAGGGGCGTCGCGCCGGGACGAAACTGTTGAACTCGCTGCCCCCATTAGGGACGGGGGAGCGGCGCATGATGGAGGCCAGCTTGGGTAAGCTGCTAAAGTTCGAGGGGCGGAAGAAGTCCGTCAGCGCTGGGAGGCAAGTTTCCGGCGACGCCCAGATCCTGATTTTCACCGGGGTGCGTTATGAACGCGGGACGCCGCCGCCACCGACTACTCACAGCAATAACGGGCGCAAGCGCAAACGTGTCTAATTCCTGCGGAGCCTGGCTCCGCATCTTTGCTTGCATTGGTATGGCGGTGCTTGCGGCCGGCTGCGTGGCGCGGCCGGTGGGTGATTTCGGACGCGCCCAGCCAGGTGTGCTGCACGACACGGTCATGCCCTATGCCGGCAAGCTGATTGCGACCAATCGCAAGGAACCGGTTTCAAATTTCAACCAGACCGACCAGGAACGGGAGATGCACGACCGGACCTGGCGCTTCCTGATCGCGGCGCATAGTCGGGACTGGATGTTCGATTCTTCGGTGGAGCTGCAGCGCACCCGTATCGGGCCGGCCCGCGATTACCGCTATGGCATTGAGCGCTACTACAATTGGCTGCGGACGACGCAATACCAATCCTCGCCTACACGATACAACACTGTGGGCCGCCACATCCTGGCCGATATCGACACGGTCCCGACCACGTTCCAATCGATCTGCGCGGTCCTGGAAGTGGATCGGCAAAGGCAGGTGGCACTGGCCGAACTGGGCGGCATAGAGCAAAGCGTGGCAGACAATGTCGCGGCGCGGCGCACCGAAAACCAATGGCATATCGATTGGTTCGTGCGGGCCCTCAACTACCGCTATCAGAGCTATGCCTATGCGCTCGACCATCTGCTGGTCGAAACGCCGCATGAGCAATCCATGAGTGTGGACGAACATTTGCGACGCATGCGGCCATGGGTCGACCGAGCCAATCGCGGGGACTTCTGCTCGTCCAATTCGGGAAGCGGCAGCGGCCATGGCGTCACCATACCGTCACGCTTCCAGACGATGGTTTATGATCGGGAGGTCGTGCTACCCAAGTAGGGCCAGCTGCCAGCCTATAGGGTACCATGACGGTCGACACCAAGCCTGCCTATCCTTCATTTTCGGAGGCACTCCGCGTCTGGGCCAAGATCGGCCTTCTGTCCTTTGGCGGACCGGCCGGACAGATCGCCTTGATGCACAAAGAACTGGTCGAGGAGCGCCGCTGGATATCGGAGTCCCGGTTTCTGCACGCCCTCAACTATTGCATGCTGTTGCCCGGACCCGAGGCCCAGCAATTGGCGACCTATGTGGGCTGGTTGCTGCATGGCTGGCGGGGCGGTGTGGCCGCGGGCGTGCTTTTCGTGCTGCCGGGATTCTTCGTGATACTGGCATTGGCCACCAGCTATTCGCTGTTTCAACAGGTGGACTGGGTCAACGCGATCTTCTTTGGCCTCAAGGCCGCTGTGCTGGCAATCGTCGTCGAAGCCCTGATCCGGGTTGCGCACCGGGCGCTCAAAAACAGCTTGTCCTATGGCCTGGCGGCATTCGCTTTCCTGGCGCTGTTTGCCTTTGCAGTGCCGTTTCCGCTCGTGGTTCTGGGGGCCGGTCTCGTCGGCTATCTGGTGGCCAGGCAGCGGTCGGACCTTCTGACCGGAGGGGGGCACAAGTCCAACGCGAGCGCCCCGCAAATGGCCGCTGTAATCGACCAGAACGTGTCGGAGGTCGACCCGAGCTGGCGGCGCGCCCTGATGGTGACGGGTGTTTGGGGTGGCCTGTGGGTCGCCCCGCTGGTGCCGCTGACCCTGCTATGGGGCTGGGACAATGCATTCGTCGCCATTATGGGGTTTTTCTCGCAGATGGCGGTGGTGACATTCGGCGGCGCCTATGCCGTGCTCGCCTATGTGGCGAGCGAGGCCGTGGGTACATTCGGCTGGCTGCAACCGGGCGAAATGCTGGACGGATTGGCCCTGGCGGAAACAACGCCGGGACCGTTGGTTCTAGTGCTCAGTTTTGTCGGCTATGTGGCCGGCTTTCGCGACCCGGCGGGATTGCCGAATGTCTGGGGCGGAGTGCTGGGCGCGAGTCTTGCCACCTGGGTCACCTTTGTCCCCTGCTTCCTCTGGATCTTCCTTGGCGCCCCCTATATCGAGCGGCTGAGGTCCAATGTGGCGCTGGTGGGGGCATTGGCGGCGATCACCGCGGCGGTGGTCGGCGTTATCTTCAATCTGGCCCTGTGGTTCGCCCTGCATGTGCTGTTCCGCGAGGTCGGACGCATCGAGGCGGGGCCCCTATTCTTGGCCTGGCCCAATTGGACGACGCTGGACTGGACCGCTGTGGCGCTGACCATTGTCGCCGGCATGGCGCTGTTCGGCCTGCATTGGGGCGTGCTGCGCACCCTTGCCGTCTGCGCGCTCGGCGGGCTGGTGGTGCAGGCCTTGCTTTAGCGTGCCTGGCGCCTGAGATAGAGCCAGGCGGCATGGGCGACCAGAGCCCCGAAGAAAGCCAGCCCGCCGAACGACCAGGCATAGCCCAGGCCCTCGTTGCCCCCGACAAAGGCCTCAATCCCATTGAGCGCCCAACTGGCCGGGGTCAGCCACAGGACCGGCCGGTACCAGGCATCCTGCGGGATGAAGAGACCGACCGTGGCAATGGCGACATAGAGATTGAGTATCTTGAACAGACCGAGCGCCTGCACCTTGTCGTGCGAAATGGCGGGGATGAGCAGGGTCACCCAGGACACGGCCAGCGATAGTGTGAGGATAGGCACCAGCCATTGGTGGAACGGCAGGTCGATGGCGCGCGCCGCATAGATGAAGGCGAAGGCATAGAGCAGCACAAAGGCCGTGGGCAGGGCGACACGCGCCCAGAGGACACCCATGGCGGAGGCCGGACTGACAAGCAGGGCCTGGTTCACGCCACTATCCATTTCATCCACGATCAGCATGGCGAAAAGATAGCCCATGCCCGGCATATAGGTGAGCAGGAGCAGAAGCTGGGTATTGTGCCACCATTCGGGATAGAGCCCCATATGGCGCAGGATCGAGGCTATCGTCGCCAGGGCGATCATCATCACCACGATATTGATCATGATGCTGTCCCGCGTGATCGAGACGATGTCGTGGCCGATGACGGACAGGACGCGGTTCATGGCGTGGCTCCTAATCTTCGACCCGGCTGAGTTCGGAGGTGTAGACGCCGATCGTCCAGCGATAGAAGACGACGATCATCACCGCCATATAGGCAAAGGCATAGACGATATCGGCCGTGCTGACGGCGGACGGCTGGGCGGCCCAGAGCATGGCCCGCAGCATGGCGTGACCCGGATTGATGGCAAAAAGCAGCCATTGCCAGATCCCGGTGACCACACCGAAATGGGAAGCCAGAGGCAGAAACAGGATTATGGTGATCGGCATGGCCCGCGCGATGAAATGGTTCATCGAATTCGCGCCGGCAACGATCAGGAAACCGCCCAATACGCCAATCGCCCCGGTAAAAGCCAGCACGAGGGTGAAACGCAACACCATGTCGATGGGCGGCACCCAATAGGCCACCGCCAGAAGGAACAGGCTGCCCACAATGGCCAAGAGGGTCAGGGTGGCGACCTTGGCAAGGATATAGTTGCCCACCGGGGCCGGGGAAACGGCCAACGCCGAAAGCGTGTTCTGGCTGCGCTCCATCAGGACGATGGAGCCCACAAAGCTGGCCCCGACAATGGCCGGATCGAAAAAGAGGACCAGCGTGAAAATGGTGGGCGGCGCCTCGGGCGGCAGCAGCTTGAGGAAGATGGCGAAGCCCAGCGTGGTCAAGACGGTGAATAGATAGATGTTCTCGCGCGCCTGTAACTGAATGTCCCACACGATCAGTCGTTTGAGGGTGGCACTCATTGCGCCGCCACCGGTTCGGTCTGGTCCAGACGATGGCCTGTTACATTGGTGAAGACCTTATCGAGGCTCGCCTCCTGGGAATGGATGCGTTCGACAGCGCCCGAGCGGAGCAAGGCCAGAAAGCCGGGATCGTCGCCCAGCCCGTCCAGCGGAAATTCAGCGGTTTGCGCATCCGCCGTGCCCACGGCAACCATCCGGCGGCCATGCGCCGATTTGAGCGCCTGCGGTGTGTCCAGAGCCGCAAAGCGGCCATCGACCATGAAGGAAATGCGATCGCAGAGCTGGTCCACGTCGTTCATGTTGTGCGTGGTGAGCACCACGGTTTTGCCGGCGCGGGCGAGATCGGCAACCAGCGATTTGACGATGCCGGCATTGACCGGATCGAGCCCGGCCGTGGGCTCGTCCAGAAAGATCAGTTCCGGATCGTGCTGCAGGGCGCGAACGAAATTGAGCCGCATGCGCATGCCCTTGGAAAAGGTCTCGACGCGCTTGTCGAGATAATCTTCCAGACCCACCAGCGCCAACATCTCGGCCGGGCTTCGGCTGGGCCGCGCATAGAGCGAGGCGAAGAAATCCAGATTCTCCCGGGCGGTGAACTTGAGATAGTGATTGGGCAATTCGAAGCCGACGCCAATGCGCTCGAAATAATCCGATCCCCAGGCATCGAGTGGTTTGCCCATGATGGCGACCTGGCCGCCAAAGCCGCGCTGCTGCCGGGTGAGGACCTTCTGCGTGGTGCTCTTGCCGGCGCCCGAAGGCCCTAGAAGGCCAAAGATTTCACCGCGCCGCACCGCGAAGCTGACGCCGTTCACGGCAGGCTTGGCCTGGCCCTTGTAGACGTAGCTGAGATCGTGGACGGAGATGATATCGTCCACATGCGCTGTCACGGCCATGAAATGCTCCTTGACTTGTTCGGCGGCACGCAACATAAACAGACCGACGGTTGGTTTGCAAGAGGAAACGACTTTGGCCAGGGCTTATCTCAGCGCCAATGAGCGACGTGAACAGATATTGGATCGCGCCCAGGCGCTGTTTTTCAGCAAGGGCTTTGATGCAACCACGGTACAGGACCTGATGCTGGCCGCGGGCGTCTCCAAAGGCGGATTCTATCATCATTTCGCGTCCAAGGAGGATGTGCTCGAAGCCATGAGCGAGCGGCTGGCATCCGTTTCCATAGCGCTCATCCAAGACGTGATGGCGATACCCGGCCTGAACGCATTTGAGCGGCTCGATCAGTCGCTTCGGGCAATGCGCCGGTTCAAGAAAGAAAATGCCAAGGGCATCATCGCGGCCTTCAACACCGTGCTGCGGGCAGAGAACATCGTGCTCTACGATCGGATCAACCGCGCCAATATCCGCATCGTTCTGCCACTGCTCTCCGCGATAATCGAAGAGGGACGGCAGGACGGCAGCTTCAATGTGCCCAATGCGCGCCAGGCCGCGCAGGCGATCCTGGCGCTTGGCAGCATGCTGCAGGACGCCGTGGCCGGGGCCCTGGCTGCCAGGAACCAATCAGATCGTCAGAGGGCCAATGCGGAACTGGACAGCGCCCTGCGCTGGCAGGGCATTGCGATTGACCGCATTCTGGGGCTGCCGGATGGGAGTATTCAATATGCGGAACCTGGCTTCGTGGACGCGCTTCTGCCGGTGGACGACAAGGCAGGGCGATAAACGCCGCCGCGGGCGTGTTCTGAAAAAGAGGCATAGGGACCATGGACGTTGTACTGGGCGCGACCTTGCACGATCCGGTAGGACGAACGGCCGAAACGGTTGCCCGTCTGGACCCGCAATTGCGGGCCTTGTTCCCCTCCATTGCCGTTAACGTGTCTGACGCGACCCGCCCCGAAGTGCTTTCGGCGGTGCGGGACCTGGGGGGGCGCGTGATGACCCACGCAGCGGCCGAGGCCAATATCGGCCGGTTTCGTCGCGATGCTGTCGCCTTCGCCGCCGATGGACGGCATGTGCTCTACGTGGATTTCGACCATCTGATGCGCTGGGTCGAACATGGCCTTGACGACCTCAAGCGCGTGCTGGCGGTGGATCCGGACGTAGATATGCTGGTGGTCGGGCGATCTGCAGCCGCGCTGGCCGAGGGACCTCGGCGCCTGCGGGAGACAGAGAACCTGGTCAATCACGCCTATGCACTTCTGACGGGCGAGCATTGGGACCTGATGTTTGCGGTTCGTCGCCTATCGCCAGCGGCGGCCGATCTTGTCGTCAGCCAGAGCCGGGTCGATACGCTGGCCAATGATGTCGAGTGGCCATTGCTGGCCCGCCGAGCCGGCCTTCGGCTCGGCTACACGGCATCCGACGCCCTGTCCTATCGCACGATCGAGGCATTCGGAGCCCCGGCCGATAGCGGCGACGAAGATGCATTACAGTGGATCAGGCGGCTTGAATTTGCCGCGCTCCATGCTTCGGCCATGCGGCCGTTTCTGGACGACCAGATGGACTAAACCAGGGGTGTCATCGCGCTGAGGCGGGTCGCCGCTTTTGGGGCGAAGTCCTGAAGCATGGCCGCGTCGCGCCATTGGGCGGCATGCACCTCTTCGCGCTGGGCGATCAGCGGGCTGGCCGGGTCGGCGACAAACAAATATTGCAGGTCGTGGTGGATGTGAGGCGGCTCGTTGCGGGCCGGTTTGCCCGGAACGTCATGGCTGTCGATGACGAAGGGCAGGTCGCCGCCCGCATGCCAGGGATGAAGCGCAAGGCCGCTAATACCGGTTTCCTCCTCCGCCTCGCGCTGGGCCGATTGGTGGAAATGCTCGGCCGGCTCATAGTGCCCGCCCGGCTGCAGCCAGCGGCCAACCGTGATGTGATCGATCAGCAGGGTCTGACGGTGGTCGGGCGAAAGAACAATAGCGCTGGTGGTGACATGGCCGGGAAAGGTCGTGCGCAGATCGAGACGGTGATCTTGCTCCATCTGCCAGCGAAGCAGCGACAGATGCTCGCGCGGCGAAGCGATTTCGTCGAGGTAGTGGATAACGATTCGGGTCAGGGCAGCGGCGAAACTTTCAGGCGTCATGCGCTAAATGTAGACCAGATCATAGACGTAAGATTTGGCCCCCTTCTTGCTGACCCATTCGCCCTCGGGCGGGGCGTCAAGCGGCTGGTCGGTCGGCAGTGTGTTCCAGGGACGGCCAGCGACGTCCTGGCTTTCGTCGTTCCAGGCAACCCAGCCCAGATCGGGCTCGAAGACGATCCAGTAATCGCCGTCCGCACGCCGGAACCCGCTACGGCCACCCGGTTCAGCCGCGCGCACAAAGACATAGACCAGATCGTCGCTCCTGCGACGCAGTTCGAAGCGATCAATGGTCATGCCCGTGGCCCACAGCTGATTTCAGAGAGTTCGGCCTCGAACCGGGCGCGCATGGCCGCATGTGGAGCCGAGAGGCGGACGAGAACGAACAGGTCATTGCTCGCTGCCTCCACAATCAGCAGGCCTTCGGTGATATCGATCTCCTGCTGGGCCAGGAGACGCGTCTGCGCCGGATTGAAGACGCCCATGTCCACGGTCTGGCCGATGCCATCGCGATTGGTGGTGGAATAGATAACGATGCCGTTCTGATCATAAACGGCGACGGACCAGAATGCGTCAGGCAAGACGCCATTGAGATAGGCGGGACCATCGGACAGGTCGATCTGGCAAAGCCCGTAGCTCAACTCGGGGTCCAGATGCAGCGGATTGGGCGCGCCCTGCGTCATGGCGTCGAGCACCACCATGCGGTTTTTCGCCTCAAAGGTGCTCACGCGCGACCAGGCAGTCTCCTCCGCCAAAAGGGGGAGGGCGAGGATGGTGGCGATGTGAATAATGCCACCGAGGAGCAATCCGCCAATCAGCCAGAGCAGCGTACGGATCATGCGCAGTCCTCCAGGGTAATGGAGGGCATGGCCGTATCGGACGACGCGAAGCCGGACAAGGCCGTCGTGTCATAGAGCGTCAGGACGAATTGAAACGGACCACTGCCGGCCAGTTCCAGCCAGTTTTGCGGCCTTAGCCTAGTGCCCACATGGATGTTCATGGCGCCGTCCGGCTGCCGCACAATATCGCTCGAACGCAATGCGGCATCTCCGCCGGGAGTGGCAATATTGACCCAATTGGGATCGACCGCCGACAGCGTCCAGAATGTCGATACGGGCACATGGCCGGCTATGAGGTAGGAACAAGCCAGATCGAGCGGCGCATTATCGCTATCGGTGGTGGCAATGAATTGCAGCCCCTCACTGCGCCCAAGCTGCAATGCGGCCTCGCGTGTAATATGGGCACGGGCATAGGGATTGGGCGCTGGTGAGCCGATTTCGGGCCATGCCGTCCATGGCCCTACCGACACCGCGCCAAAAAGCCGCCCATCGGTGAGCGCGTAATAGCTCAGGCCGAAGCCGACAGCGAGGGCGACGGCGATGGACATGAGGAGGCGCAGGACAAAACGCAAGGGTCAGCTTCTCTGCATTTTGGGCATATTTGGCTGGGCCAGATGCGTTTAGGGACCTTTAGGCTTGTAGCAATGCAGCGCTTTATGCGGAAGGTATTTATGCACCGGTTTGGGAGGAGAGCCTGATGAAGGGGAAGTTTGGCGCGAGCCTGGGTCTGGTCATTGCAATTGCCGCCGCGACAGGCGCCGCCACCGGAAAGGAGAAGGTTTCAGCCGTAGACCTCTCGCTTTGGGTGGGGGATTGGTCGGCCAGCGTTGAACAGGACATATACATTGCGCTGGATGAACGCGGAGGCCTTTTTGTGGAGGGATTCGCCAGTTGGGGCGCCCAAGACCCTGAGCGTGTCGAACGCGGCGCTATCAATGTCGGGGAGATTTCCGCCCATGTCCCGGAGGACTGGGTGCGGGCCGACGGTCGACTGGAATTCGCCGTGGGACCGAACGGCCCCATCCCCGTGCGGGCGGCAGAAGAATATGACTGCGTGATCGCCCTGCAATTGCGCGGCGAGGTCATCGTTGCGGAGGACAACATGATGTGTGGCGGGCACAATGTGACGTTCACCGGCACCTATCGGCGAATGCCGGATTGATTAGAACGCGCTGCTGCCGGCAACCGTCGCCTGCGCAGTGTCGTGCATGGGCGCGACAGCCGCTCCGGCCGCTTCCAGCCGCCCAGCCAGATCGAGCAGCTTGCGGGCCGCTGCCGGCTTGAGGCTGGGTGGGCGTTCGGCGATGTCTTCGACTTCCGCGGGATCGGTATCGGCGACGATGGTCTGAGGGGGCTCGAAATCGACGCCGAAGACCGGCTTAATCTCGATATTGGTATGGGCGAACGCCATGAATTTCTGCCAGGCAATAGTGGGCAGGGTGCCGCCGGTGAGATTATTGGTGGGGCGGTAATCATCATTACCGAACCAGACCGCGGCAACATAATTGCCGGTAAAGCCGCAAAACCATGCGTCGCGATAGGATGTGGTGGTGCCGGTCTTGCCAAGGGTCGGCACACCCTCAATGGCGGCGCGGCGCCCGGTGCCGCCGGTCACGACGGTGCGCATCATCAGGTTCATATTGGCCACGGTCTGCTCGGAGAGAACGCGGACATGACCTTCCTCCGGGTCGCGCTCCCAGACCAATTGGTCATTGAGGGTGGTCATGCGCGTGAGGCCATAAGCCTGCGTTTTGTAGCCATGATTGGCAAAGACCGCATAGGAGCTGGTCATGTCGATGACCGAGACCGGCGCCACGCCCAGAGCCAGCGAGCGGGTTACTTCGTAATCCTGGCGCAGACCCATGCGGTGGCTGAGCGCGGCAATAGGTTCGCGACCGGTCTTGATCGAAAGTGTAACCGGGACGGTGTTGATGGAGGCGGCAAAGGCGCTGAGCAAGGTGGTCTGCCCGCGATACGAACGGCCATAATTCTGCGGGCACCAATTACCGATGCAGACCGGCCGGTCGGTAATGGTATCGTTGGGGGTCAGCCCGAGTTGCTCGAAGGCCTCCGCATAGACGAAGGGCTTGAAGGAAGAGCCTGGCTGGCGATTGGACACGATGGCACGGTTGAACTGGCTCTTGGCATAGTCAGTGCCTCCAACCATGGCCCGGATGGCACCCTGGGTGTCGGTGACGACCATGGCGCCCTGTTCGACACGATATTGCTCGCCCTGTTCACGGATGACCGAGGTGATCGCCTCTTCGGCATAGGCCTGAAGGGTGGTGTCGATGGTGGTGCGAACGATGAAATTGTTGCCGGGCGCATTGGTGGTTTCGATAATGGCCTTGGCTTCTTCGAAGGCCCAATCGAGGAAATAGTTCGGCGAGTTGATATCGTTGGTACGGTCGATAGCGGCGGCCGGATGGCGGCGGGCGGCGGTGACCTGACCCTCGGTAAGGAAACCGGCGGCCACCAGATTGGTCAGCACCAGATTGGCGCGGCCGCGCGCGGCAGCGAGATCGACATGGGGCGCGTAATTGCCCGGCGCCTTGAACATGCCGGCCAGCATGGCGGCTTCGGCCAGATTGATGTCCTGCACGCGCTTGCCGAAATAGAATTCGGACGCCGCGGTCACCCCGTAATTGCCGCCGCCCATATAGGCGCGATCGAAATAGAGCTTGAGAATTTGGTCCTTGGAATAGTTCCATTCCAGCCAGACCGACAGAAAGGCCTCGACGATCTTGCGCTCGATGGTGCGCTCGGAGGACAGGAACAGGTTCTTGGCGAGCTGCTGGGTAATCGAGGAACCACCCTGGGTGCTGCGCTCCCCCTGCGCATTGCTAGCCAGGGCGCGCAACGTGCCGACCACATCGATGCCGAAATGCTCGTAAAATCGCCTGTCCTCGGTGGCGAGCGTGGCCTTGATCAGGTAATCGGGCATCTGGTCGAGCGCGACGCTGTCGTCGGACCGGATGCCGCGCCGGCCGATCTCATTACCGAAGCGGTCGAGGAAGACGACGGAATAATCTTCGGCCTTATTGAAGGCGCCGCGGTCGATAATGTCGAAGGCGGGCAGGGCGAGCGCCGTCATCAGCACACAACCAATGGCGCCAAAGCTCAGCGCATCGGACAGAATTTCGACCAAGAACCGCTTTATGCCCGAAACATGAAAGCGTGACATGAAATCCTGAAAGCGCGTATAGCCGCGCCCAAGCGCCTGCCAGAATTCGTAGAGTGAGGAATCGAGCCAAGCATCGGCGGCCAGCATGCTGGCTTTTGGCCTGCGTTTCTTTTCCTTGGTATAGAACGGATCCTGCACGGTGAACCCCAACGCCCCTCTACGGGGAGGATTGTCCGCAATGGCCGGACAAGGCAACACAATCGCTGGAATATGATTGCATTGCGTTAGCTGCAAGCGCAAACCCGCAACAGCATGAACGGCAAACGGTAAACATGGCCTTCTGGGAAGACAAAACGCTCGAGCAAATGTCCCCTGTCGAATGGGAGGCGCTGTGCGATGGCTGCGGGCGCTGCTGCCTGATCAAGCTCGAAGACGAGGATACCGGCACGCTCATAACCTCCGATGTGCGCTGCAAGCTGCTCGACGGGGACACCTGTGCCTGCACCAATTATCCCCGCCGCAAGGAAATCGTGCCAGACTGCATTAAGCTGACGCCACAAAATGTGCGCGAAATTCCCTGGATACCCACCACCTGCGCCTATCGGCGTCTGGCCGAGGGCAAGGGGCTGGCCTGGTGGCATCCGCTGGTGTCCGGCGACCCGCAGACGGTGGTGGATGTGGGCGTTTCGGTCAAAGGACGGACCTTCCTCGAAACCGAGATCGATCCGGAGGAATGGGAGGAGCATGCCGTCGTTTGGCCCGAATGGGAGCCGCCGGAAAGTCTTTAGCAAGAGATGGTTACCTGCTGTTAACCATAGTTGTGGCCAGATTGGACGACCCGGCAATGGCCCAGGACAGGCTTGATGAACAGAGTGACCACAAGCGGCAGTGACGGCCTTTGGGCGCGCATTCGCGCGGCGCTGGCCCGTGGCGCCGAGGTGCGCGAGCCACCCTATGGACAGGCGGCCATTGCCCGCAATCCGAACAAGAAATCGCGCCTGGCACAGCGCATTGACGAGGAATTGCGGCGCGGCTGGGCCTATTGCGCCGAGCGCAATGTGTCGCTGTGCGTGCTGGCTCTCGAAATCGACGGCTATGCCGGCTATTTTTCCACCTATGGCCACGAGGCGGTTGAGGAAGGGATCGAAACCGTCGAAATGACGCTGGCCAGCCTGCTCCCGCGCGAAACCGATACCTGCCTGCGCAACGGCCAGGCCGGCTTTGTATTGATCCTACCCGACATGCCCGCGCTGATGGCGCGTGACCTGGCCAGCAAGATTGCCGCCGCGATCCGCCGGCAGGGCGTGCCCAATCGCGAAAGCCATGCCGGCCTTGTGACCCTGAGCACCGGCATCGCCGTGGTGAACCCGCAGGGCAAGCTGGATCGCGCCGTGCTCAATGCCGCCAATCAGGCCGTCAAGAAGGCCCAGCGACGGGGTCTGGCCCGGCTGGAAATTGTCGACCTGCGTGGACGCGACGACAAGCGGCGCCAGGCGGCGTAGCACCGTTTAAACTCGACCTCCCTTCCAAACGCGCTTCGTCGTAGCGACGATCCGGTTGCATTGAGGCGCCCGTTTCCCTAAAACGCCCGTCCCCGCGCAGGCGGAGTGCGATTACGTCCCCCCCGGACGGCCTTGTCGCCGCGTCTGATTGCCAGAGCATGATCCTGACCGAGGGGTGACCTTTCCGGTCCCGGTCATGCTTTTCCACGTTTCTTGCGAAGGATGGCACCATGACCCTTTCCTGCGGCCTCGATTTCGGCACGTCCAATTCCACGCTGGGGCGCATTGCGGCCGATGGCGCCCCGCACCTGCTGCCACTGGAAGGGGAGCAGCTCACCTTGCCCAGCGTGCTGTTCTTTGGCGCCGAAGACCGAACCATCCATTTCGGGCGCGCGGCGCTGAGCGAGTATATCTCGGGCGCCGATGGGCGCTTGCTTCGCTCGATCAAGAGTGTTTTGGGCACGAAGTTGTTCGATGACGGCGTCCGTTTGGGCGCCCGTGTCTATCGATTCGATGACATAGTGGGGATTTTCGTCGCCGAGTTGAAGGCGCGCGGCGAAGCGGCCACTGGCCTGGAACTGGACGCGGTGGTGGTCGGACGGCCAGTGCAGTTTGTCGATGACGACCCGGTCGCCGATGCCGAAGCACAGCGCCAGCTTGAACAGGCAGTGCGCCGCCAAGGCTTTGCCCATGTTGAATTCCAGTTCGAACCCATCGCTGCGGCGCTCGATTATGAGCGACAGGTGGACAGGGAGCGCATCGCCCTGATCGTCGACCTGGGCGGCGGCACGTCTGACTTCTCGCTGGTCCGGGTGGCGCCGGAACGGGCTGGGCGTGCGGATCGCAGCGACGACATCCTGGCAACGGCGGGTGTGCATATCGGCGGCACCGATTTCGACCGCCTGCTGGCGATGAGCCGGGTCATGCCGGAACTGGGGCTTGGATCACGCACCATTGACGGCAAGCGGCACCTGCCGGTCGCACCCTATGTGGACCTTTCCACATGGCATCGCATCAACCGGCTTTATGACGCCAAGGCGCAGCGCGACTTGCGCTCGACCATCCGCGAGGCGCGGGAGGCCGAGAAAGTCGAAACCTTTGTCATGCTGGTGGAGGACCGGCTCGGCCATCGGCTGATCGGTGCGGTGGAAGACGCCAAGATTGCGCTGTCGGATGGCGACGCGGTGCGGTTCGATTTTGCGGTACGCGACCGCCGGATCGAAACCCTCATGACCGGCGCGCAGCTCGCCGAGGCTCTGGCCGCCTCAATCGGGCGGCTGGAACAGACTATTGCCCAAACCCTGCGGCTGGCGGGCCTCTCGGCGAAGGAGATCGATAGCCTGATCCTGACGGGCGGGTCGACCCTGGTGCCGGCGGTTTATGGACGGTTGCGGGCGCTTCTGCCCGAGGCGCAAGTGGTGCGGACCGATGTGCTGGGCAGTGTCGGGTTGGGCCTCGCCCTTGAGGCCAAACGGATTTTTGGGGCCTAATGGGGCAGGGGCGCGTGGGCGGGCCGGGCGCAACCAAATCGAGCCATGAGGATTTGCTCCTCTGGCAAGGGAGAATCCATTGAGCCAGATTGCGTTCAAGTTCCGGCAGATCGCCCAGAGAATGTGGTTTCTGCCCGCGGCATTTTCGCTCGCGGCCGTGATGACCCTGTTGGTCGCCTTCGGCATGGCCCGCCTGATACCCGATAGCCTGCCCTTCACGCTGTCGTCCGAAGCGGTCGAGTCCATTCTCACGGTTCTGGCCTCGAGCCTGCTGACCGTGGCGGTATTCGCGCTCTCCACCATTGTCAGTGCGCTATCCAGCGCTTCGTCCCAAACCTCGCCAAGGGCGGTGCCGCTGATTGTTGGAGACCGGCGCGCACAGACCTCGATATCGGTCTTTATCGGCGCTTTCCTGTTTTCAGTCGTGGGCATAATCGGGCTGTCGGCCGGTATTTACAGCGAAGCGGGGCGGCTGCTGCTGTTTGTGGTGACATTGGCGGTGGTCGTGCTGGTGGTGGCAGCGCTGATCCGCTGGATCGGCCAGATGTCGGCCATTGGCAGGGTTGCCGAGACCGTGAGCCGAGCCGGAGAAGCGGCGGAAAAAGCTTTTCGGACCGTGCCGGGCAAGGGCCTGCTCGGGTGCCGGGAACTGGCGGGCGAGCCATCGGGGCACCCCGTTTTTTCGCGCAAGACCGGCTATGTGCAGCATATCGATATCGGGCGGCTGCAGGACCATGCCGAGGACAATGACCTATTGATCACCATCACTTCGCGGCCCGGCGCCTATGCAGCGCCGGACCGTCCACTGGTTCTGGTGGCAGGATCGGTCGACGAGGCATTGGCGGAGAAGCTGGCGGGCGCTTTCACCGTGGGTTCGGCACGCACCTTCGACAGCGATCCGCGATTCGGGCTGATCGTGCTTTCCGAAATTGCGGGCAAGGCCCTCTCGCCGGGCTTCAACGATCCGGGCACGGCTATTGCCGTTGTCAGCACGCTTGTGCGCGTCCTGACCGAGCGGCCCGACGAAGACAGCGAGCTCAAATATGAGCGCGTGCTGGTTGCCCCGCTCAGTGCCAATGACCTGATGGCCGATGCCTTCCGGCCGATTGCCCGCGACGGCGCGGGCAGTATCGAGGTGATGCTGCGCATGATTGCCGGGCTAAAGACCCTGGCCCGCTGCCGGCCGGAACTGGAAAGTGCGGCCAAGGGCATGATCAAGGATGCGGTGGAACGGGGCACCGCCGCGATGAGCGCCAAGAGCGACAAGGCTGCGCTCAAGGCCGCAGGAACGATTGAATAGGGCCAGCCGGGGCCCGCCTCTGCGAGCTTTGTCTTCCCCGGCTTCTCAGAAAAGCGATGGTGCGGCGTGCTCATCGTTCCAGAACTTATGCAAGATATCCCCGCGTGACGCCGGTCTGGTAGTGTTCAGGCATAGTCGACGAATTGGGTCGATGCGGCCGCGCTGAAGCGGCCCGGATGAAAGTTCCTGACATGGATGGATATGACCCGGAGCGGAACCGCGCCGGCGACGTCGTGCCCTGGGCTTCGGTCAGGGCGGACTATGAGGCGGGCCAGATGACCTGCAACGGCATCGCCCATCGCTACAAGCTGCATCGCGGGCAACTCGATCGGCGCGCGCGAGCCAATAAGTGGGTGCGGCCGGGCAGTCGCGAGGCGCTGGACCGGCAATTGCTGGTGGGGCGCCTCATGGGGCTGCTCGAGCGGCAGATGGATATGGTGGAGGCGGAAATGGACAACGGCAATCGCGCCGAAAGCAAGGTGCTGAGCGACCTGGTGCGCGATCTGGACAAACTGATTGCCCTGGAGCGGGCCGAGGCAAGACCCGCTGGCAGTTCCCGGAACCCTGGTGAGGCCAGCGAATTGCGCCGCAAGCTTGAAGAGCGCATCAACGCCATTACCAAGGGAATGATCTGACCCAATGGTGACAATGCGGTCTGTCCTGCTCGATTGGGCAGCGGGCATTGAAGACAGCGAACTATGTGACATCGCCTTTAACTGGCCCGTCTGGGCCATGCCGCATCAATTGCCGCCGGCCGGGGACTGGACCACCTGGCTGTTGTTGGGTGGGCGCGGCGCCGGCAAGACAAGAGCAGGCGCTGAATGGGTGCGCATGCTGGTCGATCAGGGCATTGGTCCCATTGCCCTAGTGGGTGAAACCATGACCGAGGCCGAAGCGGTGATGGTGCGCGGCGAGAGCGGCATATTGAGGGTCTGTCCGCCCGATAACCGGCCCAAATTCAGCGGCAATGTGCTGAGCTGGCCCAATGGCGTGGAAGCCCATGTACTGCCGGCCTCGGAGCCTGAACGCTTTCGTGGGCCGCAATTTGCGGCAGCCTGGTGCGATGAGACCGGCAAATGGAAAAAGGCCGAGGCGGCCTTCGACATGCTGCAATTCGGGCTGCGGCTGGGCACACGGCCCCGCCAATTGGTGACGACCACGCCGCGCAGCACCAAGCTGACGAAGCGCCTGATGGCCGACAAGCAGACCGTGATCACCAGCGCCGAGACCAAGGTGAACAAGCACCTGGCGGACGCCTTTATGGCCGCGGTGGTGGCGCGCTACAAGGATTCCGTGCTGGGCCGGCAGGAACTCGATGGTGAGATGATCGAGGACCGGCCCGATGCCCTTTGGCAGCGGCGCATGTTCCACCCGCCCGGGGACGCAGCAATGGAGAGGATCGTTGTCGCCGTCGATCCGCCGGTGACGGGTACAGAGCGCTCGGACGCCTGCGGCATTGTCGTGGCGGGACGGGCAGGCGAAGGCGCCGTGGTGCTGGAAGATGCAACGCTCAGGGGTGTGCGCCCGGACATGTGGGCGGCGCGAGCGGTGGCGGCGTTTCATGCCCATGAGGCCGATTGCATCGTCGTTGAGGTCAACCAGGGCGGCGATCTGGTGCGGCAGGTGCTGGCACAAGTCGATGGTGCAGTGCCGGTGCGCACAGTACGGGCCAGTCGCGGTAAATGGGTGCGCGCCGAGCCGGTGGCGGCGCTCTATGCGCGCGGACTGGTGTCCCATGTGTCCGGGCTGACAGCGCTCGAAGATGAGCTTTGCGCTTTCGGGCCGGACGGGAAAGCCGAAGGGCACTCGCCCGACCGCGTCGATGCGCTCGTTTGGGCGCTGACGGAATTGGTGCTGAATGAGACAAGGCCACGGGTCCGCGGCCTCTAGCGGGCGATCAGTCGTAACGCGCTAACTCAAACGGGCGCATTCGGCACAAAGAGGCTTTCCGCCGGTACCCGAACGCCAGTTTTCGGCCTCGATATTGTTGCCCGTATTGCAGTTGGAATTGTTGTGGTGAACATCGGCCTTGACCGAATGCCACGGGGATTTCTTGGCCATTTGGGAACCACCTCATTGGGGATTGCTGGCCCGAAGGCTGAACGATTCTGGGGGATGTCGAAATCCGGACTGCTCCGGAAAGGACTTCTCCGTATCCGAGGGAACAAAAGATGCCCAACTTCCTGAACCGCCTGTTTGGCGGACGGACGAACATGCCCAGCGAAACCAAGAGTTTTGCCGGGCATACCATGCTGACGCTGAGCCAGTTGGGGCCTGCACAGTGGAGCGGGCGGGGCTATGCGAGCCTGGTCAATCAGGGTTTCATGCGTAATCCCGTGGTCTATCGCTGCGTGCGGTTGATTGCCGAGGCGGCGAACCGGGTGCCGTTGGTGGTCAAGGCCGATGGCCGGACTGTGAGCGAGCATCCGCTGCAAGCGCTGCTGCAAAGGCCCAATGGGCGGCAATCGGGCGCCGAAATGCTCGAGGCCGTCTATGCGTATCTCCAAACGGCCGGCAATGCCTATCTGCAGGCCGGAATCGTTGATGGCGCGGTGCGGACTTTGTTCGTGTTGCGGCCGGACCGGATGAGCGTGGTCGCCGGGCGCGATGGCTGGCCGGTGGCCTATGACTATAAGGCCGGGGGCAGGGCGACGCGGATTTCGCAGGAGCCGCTGCCCGTTCCCGGCGTGCTGCATATGGCGCTGTTCCATCCGCTCGACGACCACTATGGCATGGGGCCGCTGGAGGCGGCGCAGACCAGTCTGGACATCCACAATGCCTCGGCCCAGTGGAACAAGGCACTGCTCGACAATGCGGCGCGGCCGAGTGGGGCGCTGGTCTATTCGGCAGGGGCAGGGAGCCTGACCGAGGAGCAGTTCAACCGCTTGAAAGAGGAGATGGAAGCCCAGTTTTCCGGCGCCGCCAATGCCGGCAGGCCCATGGTGCTCGATGGCGGGCTCGACTGGAAAACCATTGCCCTCAGCCCGCGCGACATGGACTTCATCGAAGCCCGGCACGCGGCGGCGCGGGACATTGCCCTGGCCTTCGGCGTCCCGCCCTTGCTGCTCGGCATTCCGGGCGACAACACTTACGCGAACCTGGCCGAAGCCAATCGGGCGCTGTGGCGGCAGACCCTGGTGCCGCTGGTGGTGCGGGTGAGCCAGGAACTGAGCGAGTGGTTGGGACCGGCCTTTGAAGGGGCAGAAGTCGTTCCGGACTTCGAGGGTGTCGAGGCGCTGGCCGAGGACCGAGCGGCGCTCTGGGCGCGCGTGGGGTCTGCCGACTTCCTAAGCGATGCGGAGAAGCGGGAGCTGGTGGGCATGGGAACGGATCGGGATTGAACGGATGGACGAGCTGACAAAAACCGTCATCGAGCGCGGCGACCTGGCTCATCTCGCTCTCTTCCTCTGGGCAAGCGGTTCGAGTGCCTTGCTCGTGTGGAGCCTGAGGGAGATGGCGAAGGTGAATCAACACTTCAACGACTTCGTGCAGGAGATCGCACAGTTGAATCGGCTTTTCCGGAAGGAGGACTAAGCCCATGACGGATAAACAGAATCGCGAGGGCGCGCAGCAGACGTTCCGGCAATTTGCCTGGAACCTGGCCGGCACGCTGGCCGACAAGCAACGGGCGGCACCCCGGCCGCGTTCGAGTGGGACGAAGCGCGGATGAGTGCCATTCCCATAGACGCGGAAGGGCGGTTTGCCGGCTATGCGAGCGTGTTCAATAGGCTCGACAGTGGCGGCGATATCGTCCTGCCGGGGGCCTTTGCGAAAAGCCTCGCCAAGCGGCGTGGCCGGATACGGCTGTTGTTCCAGCATGACCCCAAGGAGCCGGTGGGTACCTGGGAGAGCATGGGCGAGGACGGTCACGGCCTGTTCGTCAGTGGGCGGCTGGTGCCGGGCGTACCGCGTTCGGATGCGCTGCGGCGGCTCATTGAGAACCGGGCGCTCGATGGATTGTCCATCGGCTTCCGCACGGTCAAGGCCAGCCGCCGGGACGGCAACCGCCTGCTGCATGAGATCGACCTCTATGAGGTTTCGATCGTCACCTTTCCGATGATGGAGGACGCGCGCATCGCCGCCCCCCTCACCGCCGGCGCGGCCATTGCCGCCGCCACGAAAACTATCCGCAACCGATAGAAGGAAACCGACATGGATCGGATCGACGACGGCCTTGAAACCAAGGCCGGCGCAGGGGGCGATATTGCCGCGCTCTTCGCCGAATTCTCCTCTGCATTCGAGGAATTCAAGGCCACCAATGACCAGCGTCTGAAGGAGATCGAAAAGCGCGGTACGGCCGACGGCCTGATCGAGGGCAAGCTTGAGCGGCTCAACCGCGTCATTGACGGGCACAAGGCTGCCATGGATCGCCTGAGCGCCGAACGCGGGCGCCCGGCCATTGAGGGCAAGGGCGGCAGCCTGCCCGACGGCGAATACAAGGAAGCCTTTTCGGCCTATGTGAAGCATGGCGAGGAAAAGGCGCTGCAGATCGGCGTCAATGCCGATGGCGGCTATGTGGTGCCGGCCGAAGTCGAGACTGAGATCACGCGGCTGATGACCCATATCTCGCCCATTCGCGCCATTGCCGGTGTGCGGCAGGTGTCGGGCTCGGTCTATAAGCGGCCGATTACGGTATCCGGCCCGGCAACCGGCTGGGTAGGCGAGGCGGCGGCACGTCCCACCACCAATAGCCAGACCCTGGCGGAGCTGAGTTACCCGACGACCGAACTCTATGCCATGCCAGCGGCCACCTCGGCCTTTCTCGACGATGCGGCGGTGGATGTTGGCCAGTGGATTGCCGACGAGGTCAATGCGGCCTTTGCGGCGCAGGAAACCACGGCTTTCGTGACCGGTGACGGCAGCAACAAGCCCAATGGCTTCCTTAACGCCACCAAGGTGGCCGAGGCGAGCTGGAGCTGGGGCAATCTGGGTTATCTCGCCACCGGCGTTTCCGGGGCGCTGCCAGCGAGCAATGCCAGCGACGTGCTGATTGACTTGGTCTATGCGCTGAAGGCCGGCTACCGCCAGAACGCGACCTGGGTGATGAACCGCAAGACGCAAGGGGCATTGCGCAAACTCAACGACGCTGACGGCAATTACCTCTGGCAACCGGCAGCGGCGGCCGACGGGCGCGCCAGCTTCATGGGCTTCCCGCTGGTCGAGGCCGAGGACATGCCCAATATCGGCGCCAACTCGTTCTCACTGGCCTTTGGCGACTTCCGACGAGGTTATCTGATCGTGGATCGTCAGGGCGTCTCGGTGCTGCGCGACCCGTTCAGCTCGAAACCCTATGTGCTGTTCTACACGACGAAGAGGGTTGGCGGCGGGATCGCCGATTATGACGCGATCAAGCTGCTGAAATTCGGCGTGTCGTGAGAGCCGTGATCCTGCTCATCTGAAGGGGAGGGCCTGCGCTCCGGTGCTCACGTACTCATAGTACGCTCCGCTCCGGTGCTCGGGCCTCCCCTTCACCTGACTCAGGCTGACGACCCTCACTTCGCGCCGTGCCCCATACAATATCGGGAAGTACAACATGACTGCATATCTCCTGGCGGGGCCCGCCGAGGAGCCGGTTTCGCTTGCCGAGGCCAAGGCTTTTCTCAAGGTCGATGACACGACGGAAGACGGACTGATCACCACGCTGATCGGAGCGGCACGGCTACATATTGAAGGCGTGACCGGCAAGGCGCTGCTGGCTCAGAGCTGGCGGGTCGTGCTCGATGACTGGCCCGAAGGCGGGACCGCGAAGCTGCCGGTTTCGCCACTGATTTCGGTGACGGCTATTACCGCGACCGACGACAATGGCGGCAGCCACGACATCGCGCTGGCGCAGTTTCTGAGCGAGCCCGATCGGCTGATTGTGCCCCGCGTCGTGGTCGGTATGCCCGCACTGCAGGAGCGCCAGGGGCTCGAAATTGATTATGTCGCCGGCTATGGCACCGCGCCGGGCGATGTGCCTGCCGACCTGAGGCAGGCATTGTTGGGCTTGGTCGCCCATTGGTATGAGCATCGCGACGCGGTGATTGTTGCCGGCTCGGGCGCTATCGTGCCCCCGGGTTTTAACCGGGCTGTGGCCGGCTATAAGCGGGTGCGGCTATGAGCGGGGAGAAGATCCCGGCCATCGGCACGCTGACCGACCGCGTCCAACTCAAGCGTCGCGAAACCTCAAGCGATGGCGTCGGTGGGCATGAGCGCCTCTATGTGCCGGTGACCCATCTCTGGGCCCGGGTGCGTAGCCTTTCGGGCCGCCAGGGCACCAATGCCGATGGGCGGGTGGTCGCCATCTCTCATAGCGTGGTCCTGCGCTTCCGCAATGATGTCTCCCCGGGTGACCGGATCGTCTATCGCGGCCGGAATCTCGATGTGGTGAGCATGGCCGACCTCAATGGGCGGCGGGCCTATCTCAGCTGCGCCTGCAGCGAAACCAGTTTTACGGGGTAGACCATGCACCCGATTGCGAGTTTGCAGGCGGCACTGGTGACCGTGCTGGACGCCGATGCAACACTGACCGCGCTGATCGGGGCAGGGGGCGTATTCGACGCACCGCCCCGCGACCGGCCAGTGCCCTATGTGGTGATCGACCGGCACGACATGCGTCAACATGATGGCGATGCGTCGCCGGGCCAGGAGCACCGATTGCTACTGCATTGCTGGAGCGACCAGCCCAGTCGGCGCGCTGCGCTTGATATTGCCGAACGGGTCATTGCCGTGGCGCTGGCGGGGATCGTGCCAGCCGGACTGACGGTGACCCATGGCGAACATATACGCACCGAAACGGGCGTGGATACGGCCACCGGCCAGGCCCGGGCAGCGGTGACTTTGCGGTTTTTCAGCGAATAGTGGAGACATGCCATGGCAGCGCAAAGCGGCAAGGACATGCTTTTAAAGCTCGACCAGACCGGGTCGGGGAGTTTTCTCACAGTGGCGGGACTTCGTACCCGCAGCCTCAACTTCAATGCGGCCAGCGTCGACACCACGGATCAGGAAAGCGCCGGGCGTTGGCGCGAGCTGCTGGCCGGAGGTGGCGTGAAGCGGGCCTCGGTTTCGGGTGCTGGTGTGTTCAAGGACCAAAGTTCGGACGCTACAATCCGCAGCCTGTTCTTTGCCGGCACAATCCGCAACTGGCAGCTCATCCTGCCGCATTTCGGCACCGTGGAAGGGCCCTTTCAGATCGTGGCGCTGGAATTTTCCGCCGACCACGCGGGGGAGGTGACCTTCGATCTGGCGCTGGAAAGCGCGGGCGAAGTGACGTTCGCGGCGATTTAGAGGGCAACAATGACGAATATTCATCGTGGTGAAATCGCGGCCGAGATCGGTGGCGAGACGAGAACGCTTTGCCTGACGCTGGGGGCGCTGGCGGAGTTGGAAGCGCGGCTGGGGGCGGGGGATCTGGCCGGATTGGCGGAGCGGTTTGGCGCGGGGCGGGTCTCGGCCAAGGACCTGACGGCCATTCTGGGCGCCGGTCTGCGAGGCGGCGGTAATGCCGTGAGCGACGACGATCTGGCTCGCATGAGCGTGGAAGGCGGCTTGCGCGGTGCGGCGGAAATCGCTGTGCGCCTGCTCAAGGCGACATTTGGAGAGACCGAATGAGGCCCTTTCCCTGGAAACAGGCAATGGGCTTTGGGCTGGGCGTGTTGCGCCTGCCGCCGCGCGATTTCTGGGCGATGACGCCACGCGAGCTGGCCAGCGCCTGGGGCGCAGTGATGGGCGATCGGGCCGGGCCGCTGGAACGGCGCGAACTCGATGGATTGATGGAGCAATTTCCCGATGGCCGGTGACCTTTTTGGCAATACGTTTCGAGACGAGCTGAGTGACGTCAATGATGAGCTGGGGCGGATCAGCGACCTGGCTCAAGGTGTCGCCAGCGCGGTCAGCCGGGCTTTTCGCGGGGCGGTGACAGACGGGAAGTCGTTTCGCTCTGTCCTGAGCGACATCGCCAATGCCTTTGCCGACATTGCTCTTAAAGCTGCATTCAAACCGCTGGGAACGCTGGTCGGCGGGCTGGTTGAAAACCTGTTCACCGCGACCAATCCAACGGTGGCCCCATTCGCCAAGGGCGGCGTGATAGCCGCGCCAAGCTATTTCCCGCTTGGGCAGGGGTTGGGTCTGGCTGGCGAGGCAGGGCCGGAAGCGATCATGCCCCTGCAGCGCGGGCCCGATGGGCGGTTGGGCGTGACCGGTGGTGGCGGCGGAGTGGTCAATGTCACCTTCAATGTGACCGCGAGCGACGCGCGCAGCTTTGCCGCCAGCGAAGCGGAAGTGAGCGCGATGTTGTTGCGAGCGGTGCGGCGGGGCTCCCGCAGCACTTGATGTTCTGGCGATGCGGGCCTGCAGGCCGCGGATTCTGTGCGCCGTGGTGCGACAATGGAGATCGAATAGATGGCTTTTCACAATGTTCGTTTCCCGCTCGATATTGCGCTTGGGGCGCGGGGCGGGCCGGAGCGAAAGACGGATATTGTGACGCTGGCCGGGGGCGGCGAAGCGCGCAATGGGCGCTGGGCGCATTCGCGGCGGCGCTACAATGCCGGCTATGGCGTCAAGTCTCGGGCCGACATGCAGGCCGTGCTGGCCTTTTTTGAGGAAAGGCGCGGCCGTCTGCATGGTTTTTTGTGGCGCGATGGGCTGGACCATTCTTCGGGGAGCGCGTTGCCGCAACCGGCTGACCAGGTGCTCGGCACCGGCGATGGCGTTCAAACGGTCTTTCAACTGAGCAAGACCTATGGGGGCACGTTCGATCCCCTATCTGCGGCCCATTGCCAAGCCGGTCGCGGGCAGCGTCCGCGTCGCGGTCGATGGTGTGGAGGCGCTGAGCGGATGGAGCGTGGACGGGACCACCGGTCAGATCAGCTTTGACAGCGCCCCGGAAGCAGGCGCCAGCGTTTCGGCTGGCTTTCTGTTCGATGTGCCGGTGCGCTTTGATACCGAGCGGCTTGATATTGAGCTCAACGGCTTCGATGGAGCCGAAGTGCCAAATATTCCATTGGTGGAGATCCTGCCATGAGGACGCTGCCAGAGGCGCTGGCCGCGCATCTGGACCAAGGGGAGACCACCACCGCCCATTGCTGGCGGGTGCTGCGCAGCGATGGGATCGTGCTGGGCTTTACCGACCATGACCTGGCGCTCATCGTCGAAGGCACCGAATGCCGCCCCATGCACGGGCTGGACGGCGGCGAAGTGCCGTCACGACTGGGTCAGCAGGTGGAGACCGGGGAGGTGCTCGGCATTCTCTATAGTGACGCGATTGCCGAAGAGGACATTCTGCTCGGGCGCTATGATGGTGCGCGGGTGGAAACCTGGCTTCTCAATTGGGCAGAGCCGGGGCAGCGCGTGCGTCTGAGGGTCGACACGATCGGTGAGATCGTGCGCGAGGATGGCCTGTTCCGGGCTGAACTGCGCTCGCCCCAACAGGGCCTGAACGTGACCAGAGGACGTATGTTCCAGGGGCTGTGTGACGCCATGGTCGGCGACCAGCGTTGCGGGATCGATCTCGATGCGCTCGGGCACAAAGGCGAAGCGATGGTGGTCGGCAAGATTGACGACTTTCAACTGCGCGTCAGCGGACTTTCGGGTTTCGAGGAGGGGTGGTTTGCCTTTGGCACCGCGCGCTGGACGAGTGGAAAGCGGTCGGGTCTGAGCGATCCCGTGCTGACGCACCGCCGCGACGCAGATGGCGACGTGCTCGGCTTTGGCCAGCGCGTGGGCGAATGGTGCGCCATCGGGGACAGTCTGGACGTGCATGTGGGATGCGACCGCCGGTTTGCGACCTGCAAGTCCAAATTCGCCAATGCCGTCAATTTTCGCGGTTTTCCGCATATTCCGGGCAGCGACTTTGTGCTGCGCCATCCGCGCGCCGGCTATGACATGGACGGACGGGCGGTGGTGCCGTGATGCAGGATCAAATTGTCGACGCAGCTCGGGCCTGGCTGGGCACGCCCTATCGGCACCGGGCCTCGACGCTGGGGGCGGGCTGCGACTGCTTGGGATTGCTGCGCGGCGTCTGGCGTAAACTATATGGCGATGAGCCGGCCATTGTGCCGGCCTATCGCGCCAATTGGCGTGGCCAGGGGCACGACGCAAGCCTGCGCCTGGCGGCCGAGCGATTTCTGATGCCTGCAGCCGGTCCGGGCGAGGCGGGACAGATCGTGCTGTTTCGCCTCGGCGGGGCCGCCGAGCCGCGCCATTGCGGCATTCTGGTCGCGCCGGACAGGTTCATCCACGCGCAGGAACATCTGGGCGTGGTCGAGGCCAATCTGACGGCGGCATGGCTGAGCCGGGTGAGCGGGTTCTATTGGTTTCCGGGCAGTAGCACCGATGCGGCAGATTGAACCGCGCCGCCCTCGGACTTGATCCGAGGGCCACTTCGCACCCCAACCAAATTACCAGTGCTTGCGTCGGCGGGCCCTCGGGTGGAGCCCGTGGGCGGCGCAACGGGTGTTGATGGTTCGAAAAAAGGAACAAAGACATGGCCACACTGGCACTATCGGTTGCCGGTCAGTTTGCCGGTGGGCTGCTGGGCGGTCCTATCGGCGCGACCGTTGGGCGGGCGCTTGGCGCCTTGGCGGGCAGTGCCGTTGATGGGCTGCTGTTCGGCCAGCGGGACCAGGCGGCCGAGGGGCCGCTATTCGACGTCCGGCTGGGGGCGTCGAGCGAAGGCCTGGCGGTGCCGCGGCTTTATGGCTGGGGGCGCCTTTCGGGCAACATCATCTGGGCGCGCGAGCTGATACGCCATGTCAGCGAAACCGCCGGGTCCAAGGGCCTGTCACCCGCGCCGGAAGAGAGCGAGGAAATCCTCGCCAGCTTTGCCATCGCCTTCTGTGAGGGCGAGGTGGCGCGTTTGGGGCGGATTTGGGCGGATGGGCAATTGCTCGATACGCGCGGGCTTAATCTGCGCTTTTATCATGGGGATGAAGACCAGACGCCGGACAGCCTGATCGAGGCCGTTCAGGGCCCGGGCAAGGCGCCTGCCTATCGCGGGCTCTGCTATCTGGTGGTGGAGAACCTGCCCCTGAGCCGGTTCGGCAACCGCATTCCCCAGCTTTCGGCCGAATTATGCCGCGTGGTGGGCGATCTGGAGCCGGCCATCCGCGCGGTCACCATCATTCCGGGGGCGACCGAATTCGGCTATGATCCGACGCCGCGCGTGCGCGTGGTGGGACCGGGGGCGGGCACCAGCGAAAATGCGCATCTGATCGCCGGAACCAGCAATTGGAGCTGGTCGCTCGACGAGCTGCAGGCGCTCTGCCCCAATCTCGAACATGTTGCGCTGGTGGTGAGCTGGTTTGGCGACGATCTGCGCTGCGGATCCTGCACAATAGCGCCGCGCGTCGAAGGGGCAGATCGCACGATCGAGGGCACGGAATGGAGCGTGGGTGGTATCACCCGCGCCACGGCCCAGGTGGTGACCAGCCATGACGGCGGGCCAGCCTATGGCGGCACGCCATCCGATGCATCGGTACGGGCCGCCATTGCCGATCTCAAGGCGCGCGGTCTCAAGGTGACGCTCTATCCCTTCGTGCTGATGGACATCGCACCGGGCAATGGCCTTGCCGATCCCTATGGCGGCAGCGAACAGGGGGCCTATCCCTGGCGCGGACGGCTGACCTGTTCACCGGCGCCGGGCCGGCCCGGTTCGCCCGATGGCACGGCCGCCGCCGGCGCACAGACTGCCGCCTTTGTGCCCGGCTACCGAGAGATGGTGCTGCACTATGCCCAATTGGCGGCAGTGGCCGGTGGCGTCGATGCCATGCTGATCGGGTCGGAAATGGTGGCGCTGACCAGTGTGCAGGGAGCGGGCAACAGCTTTCCATTCGTCGAGGCGCTGGTGGACCTGGCCGCAGATGTGCGCGCGATTGTCGGGCCGGGGACAAAGCTGACCTATGCGGCCGACTGGAGCGAATATTCGGGTTGTCAGAAGGACGGCGCGAAATTCTTCCATCTCGATCCGCTTTGGGCATCGGCCAATATCGATGCCATTGGTATCGACTGCTACGTGCCGCTGGCCGATTGGCGCGATGGCGAGGCCCATCTTGACCTGGCGCTGGCCGGAACCGGCTATGAGCTGAACTATCTGGAAGCCAATATTGCCGGCGGCGAGGGCTTCGACTGGTACTATGCCAGCGACGCGGACCGGCGGGCGCAGACCAGAACGCCGATTGCCGACGGGGCGTATGGCGAAGCCTGGATATGGCGCTACAAGGATATCGCCGCCTTTTGGGGACAGCAGCATTTCGACCGCCCGGATGGCGTTCGCAGCGCCACGCCGACGGCCTGGGTGCCGGGGTCAAAGAAGATATGGCTAACCGAAGTCGGGTGCGGCGCGGTCGACAAGGGAGCCAATCAGCCCAATATTTTCGACGATGCCAAAAGCGCCGAAAACGGCCGGCCACACTTTTCGAATGGGACGCCTGACGCTCTGATCCAGCGACAGGTCTTGCGGGCGCATCACCGCCATTGGAACAATACGGACGTCAACCCCGCGGGCATGGTCGATACCGGGCGGCTCTATTGCTGGACCTGGGATGCGCGGCCTTTTCCGGCCTTTCCGGCGCAATCGGGCATATGGTCCGATGGGGTCAATCATGCGACGGGCCATTGGTTGACAGGTCGACTGGGCGCACTGGCCAGCGACGAACTGGCCACCACTGTCGCCGCTGAATATGCCTGCCCCATCGAGGCCGCGCCGTCCGCACCGTTGATCGGCGGCCTGACCGTTTCAGGGACCGGAACGGCACGCGATCTCATCGAACCCATCCTGGAGCTGACGGGGCAGACCCTCGCGGCGCGGGAGGACAAGCTGGTGGGCATCGCCCACGGACCGGGCACGGTGACCCATATCGAGCCGGAGACTTTGGCACAGACCGAGGCGCCAGTGCTGTCGCGGCGGCGCGGCAACGGCGCGGAAAAACCGACACGTCTCACCTTAGGGCATTTCGACCGCGAGCGCGACTACCTCACAGCGACCTCGGCAGCCCTGCGGGCAGGACCGGGTCCGACACTGTCGCAAAGCATGCCGATCGTTTTGGACAATTCGGCCGCCCGCCGGGCTGCCGAACGCCTGCTCGATCTGCGGTCCGCCGGCGACGACGGGATCGAATTCGCGCTGCCCCCGGACCGGCTGGCGATCGAGCCCGGAGACAGACTGACGCTGACCGGCCTGGCCGAGCAGCCATTTATGGTCAGCGAAATTCGCGATGGTGCGGTTCGCCGCATATCGGCCATAGCGCTGCGGCGGGGTGACGCTCTGGCTGGCGGTGTCGAGCGGCCGCGCGGGCAATTACCCATGCCGCTCGCGGCCGTCGCGCCGGCAATTGCGACCGCGCATCTGCCGCCCCCGCCGTCCGATCCGCTGCGGAGCCGGCTCGTCGTGGGCGCCTATGCAAAACCATGGCCCGGGCGGGTGACGGTTTCCGATGATGCCACCGACGGGGCGCTGGCTGGGCTGGCAAGACCCGCAGCGCTCGGACAAACCCTCTCGTCCCTGCTGCTGCCGGGTCAGGAAGGACGCTGGGATCGCGGGCCGGGCCTCGATATCGACCTGTGGTCGGGGCATCTGGCCGATATTGAACCGCTATCGGTTCTTTCCGGCAGCAACCGGCTGATCGTCGAAACTGATGCCGGCGCGTGGGAGGTTCTGGGGTTCGCCTCGGCCGAACTCATCGGCCCCGGTCAGTACAGGCTAACAAACCTGCTGCGCGGACTCGACGGGTCCGGCCACGCCATAGGTCCGGTATCGATTGGGCGGCGGATCATGGTGTTCGACCAGAATACGGGTGCCATCCCGATCGACGCGAGCTGGATCGGAGAGACCAGGAACCTGCGCGTTACAAGCCCGGGCGATGGTGCCGGTCAAGTGCTGCCGGTAACTCTTGGCATCGCTCCGGCACTGCCAATGGCGCCGGTGCACCTCTCGGGCGTGACGCTTCCTGGTGGCGACATCGTTTTGCGCTGGACGCGCCGCAGCCGGGCCGATGCCGATGGCTGGGGCATTGGCGAGGCGCCTCTCGAGCACCTGCCGGAGAGTTGGCTGATCGACATTGTCGATGCCGGTCTACCCACCCGCACGCTCACCTCGGCAGGCACCACCGTCACTTATGGGGCGAGTGAACAGGCAGCCGATTTCGGCGGCCCGGCGAACGATTTTGCATTCACGGTGCGGCAGGTCAGTCCGGTCTTCGGTGCCGGGCATGCCGGTTTGGGAGAATTTCATGGCTGATGCGCGCTTCGAGGCCTGCCTGACACAGATCTTGAGACATGAGGGTGGATATGTGGACCACCCCGCCGATCCCGGCGGGGCCACCAATATGGGCATAACGCGCAAGACGCTGGCCCGCTGGCGCAACATATCGCCATGGTGGGCGCTGCCCAAAATCGAAGTCAAGCAACTGGGCAGAGCCGAAGCGGCGGTCATCTATAAGGCTGGATACTGGGACCAGTGCCGGGCCGAGGAGATGCCGCCGGGCGTCGACCTTGCCATGTTCGACTATGCGGTCAATTCGGGCCCTGACCGGGCCATTCGCGCATTGCAGAGCATTCTTGCCGTGGCGGTGGATGGCCGGGTGGGGCCGCTGACGCTTGGTGCTTTGGCGCGGCGGGACGCGGCCAAATTGATCGAGGCGCTGTGCGACCGCCGGCTCGGTTTCCTCAAGGCGCTTTCGACTTTCCCGATTTTTGGGCGCGGCTGGACGGGCCGCGTCGAAACCGTGCGCGCGGCCGCCCTGGCGGAAGCGCCCAAAAGCAGTTCATCAACCTCAGGAGATTGGATCATGGACATTCTTTCAGGCTACAAGACTTATATCGTTGCCGCCTTCATGCTGCTGGCCGGGCTGGCGCAGATGGCGGGTATCGACCTGCCGGCGCTCGAAAGCGGCTCGTCCGGCAGCCTGGTGCTGGAAGCCCTGGCGATTCTGTTCCTGCGGCGCGGCCTCAAGGGCGATATCGGGAAAGCCTGAGGGTAAATGTGTGGAAATCGGGGGTGCTTTGCCGCATTCATGTCCCATTCAGTTTGCAGCCGCTAATAATCGGCTCATGAAAACGAACGCCCCCAAACCTTCCGCTCCCATCGCCCTGGCCCTGGCTTTGGCACTTGCCCTGGCAAGCACTGGCCAGAGTCAGGCCCAGGCCTGCCTCGACAAGCGCCAGATTCAGGAAGCGGTGTCTTCCGGACAGATTGCGTCGCTCGACACGGTGCTGGCACGCGCGGGCGTGGACGCCGGCTCGGAAATCCTCAATGTTCAGGTGTGTGACGAAGGCGGAGCGCTGGTATATGTTATCGGTGTACTCAGCCCGGATGGTCAGGCAAAAAATCTGACGCTGAGCGCGCAATAGCGGTGAGTCCAGCGGGGGACGGATCATGCGTATTCTGGTTGTTGAAGACGACGTCAATCTCAATCGGCAGATAAAGGAGGCCCTGACCGAGGCCGGCTATGCCGTTGACGTGGCATTCGACGGGGAAGAGGGGCATTTCCTGGGTGACACCGAGCCCTATGACACCATCATCCTCGATATCGGCCTTCCGCAGATGGATGGGCTCTCCGTGCTCGAAGAATGGCGCCGGGCCGGCAAGACAACACCGGTGCTGCTGCTGACGGCCCGCGACCGCTGGAGCGACAAGGTGCAGGGCATCGACGCCGGCGCCGACGATTATGTGGCCAAGCCATTCCATATGGAAGAAGTGCTGGCCCGCGTGCGGGCGCTGGTGCGCCGTGCGGCGGGACATGCCAGCAATGAGATCGTCTGTGGTGCCGTGCGCCTGGATGCCCGCAGCGGCAAGGTAACGGTCGATGGCCAGTCGGTGAAGCTGACGAGCCACGAATTGCGGCTATTGAGCTATCTCATGCACCATAAGGGCAAGGTGATTTCGCGCACGGAGTTGACCGAACACCTTTACGATCAGGACTTTGACCGCGACAGCAATACGATCGAAGTCTTTGTCGGGCGTCTGCGCAAAAAGCTGCCCGATGACTGCATCCAGACCGTGCGCGGACTGGGCTACCAGATCCTTGGGGATTGATCCGCTTGAAGCGTCCCGCGGCTGACATGACAAAGCTCTGACATGCTGCGCAAAGGGTCCATCGCTGCATCGCTGTTCTGGCTGTCTGCCGGGTGGCTGGTGCTTGCGCTGGTCACCACCGGTATCCTGCTCACCGATCTCTATTCGCGCGCGCTCGACACAACGCTGACCGAAACGCTCGACTTCCACGTTGAAAGCCTGGCTGGGGCGCTGCTCGACACCGGCGATCCGCGCGATGCGACCATTGCCCTTGCCGATCCGCGTTTCGAACGGCCTCGCTCGGGCTGGTACTGGATCATCCGTGGCGAGCAGGGGGAGCTGATCAACCTCTCGACATCGGTGGTCGGTATCGATTTGCCCGGCGTCGGCGCCGCGGCCGACACCATGGGCCGCAGCACCGAGGTGATCGACGATCCCTTCGGCACGCAATTGCGCATGGTGGAACGCACGGTGAGGCTGGCTGATAGCAGCTACCGCATCACGGTTTCGGGCAATTTGACCGAGATGCTGGAGCTGGTCGCCGATTTCCGGGGGCAGACCTTTATTGTGCTGGGCGCCGTAGGCGTCATGTTGGCGATCATGAGCGCGATCGTGGCGCGCATTGCATTGCGGCCGATCGCGCGCCTCAGCGGTGCGGTGGAAGCCGTGCGGGAGGGTGAAAGCGCCGAAGTGTCTGGCAGCTATCCAACCGAGATCGCCCCGCTGGCCGAAGAGGTCAATGAATTGCTGCGCTCCAATGTGCAGATCATCGAGCGGGCCCGCAATCAGGTCGGCAATCTGGCTCATGGGCTCAAGACACCCATTGCAGTGCTGCGCAACGAGGCGCATGCGCGCAAGGGCGCGCTGGCCGATGTGGTGGCCTCCGAGACCGAGAAAATGAGCAATATGGTCTCGACCTATCTCGAAAGGGCGCGGCTTGCAGCCCGCACTTCAGTGGTCGGCAAGAAGGCCGATGCCACCATGATCATGCTGCGCCTGACGCGCGTGATGCGCAAAATCCACCCCGATGTCACCATCGCTTTTCAGCGGCCCGATGCTTCGCTCCCCTGGTTCCGGGGCGATGAGGCCGACCTAGAGGAAATGGCGGGCAATCTGCTCGACAATGCCTGCAAATGGTCCAATGGCCAGGTGGGCGTGCGGCTGAGCAGCGTCCGCAGCGACAAAGGCACCCAACTACTGATGCGTATCGACGACAATGGCCCCGGATTGTCGGAGGCCGACGCGCAAAAAGTGTTGCGTCGCGGCGTCAGGCTGGATGAGAAAACCCCGGGAACCGGACTGGGACTGGATATCGTCAAGGAACTGGTCGATGTCTATGGCGGTGAGCTTGAGCTCAAGCGCTCGCAACTGGGCGGATTGCTAGTGGAGCTGAAGCTGCCGACGGCCCGGCTGGGTGGACTCGTCAGGCCGCCCGGAACCTGACGCACTTTCGCCGCATTGCGACAACAAGAACCAATTGAATGCACCAGAGGCCAAATAACCGATGAATCGTATTTCTCTTTTTGCTCTTCCGATTTTCGCCCTGGCCTTGGCCGCCTGTTCGAGCACCGGCACCACACGGGTCGTGCAGGCGCCGGTCGTCGCTCAGCCCATGGTGACGCAGCCTCTGGTGCCGACCTCCGCGCAAACCGTGCAGACCGCAAAGCTGACCACCAGCATTGCCAATGGCTTTGTGGACCCCGCAGCCTTGGCCCTGATGAGCGCCAAGGACTCCAACGAGGCCAATAGCGCCCAGTTCTATGCCCTGCAGTTCGGTCGTCCCGGTGCGCCGCGCCAATGGGCCGGCGACAAGGGCACAACGGGCTCGGTCGCCGTCGGGCCCTATGTGCGCGTGAACAACCTCGATTGCCGCGATTTCACCCATACGGTCAAAGTGGGTGGCACGGACTATGTCAAGAAGGGCACCGCCTGCCGCGAAGTGAACGGCAACTGGAACGTGGTCCAGGGCGCCGCCTGACAAACGCATTCGGCGTCGGGAAAAGGATTGTTTACCACGGCCCTATAGGGTCGTGACCGATCGTGTTCCCGACCCGAAATGCTTATGAGCCAACCTGCCACCAGCCCCGCCGCTGCCGCGCCTTCACCTGCCAGGGTTGAGGCAAAGGCTGGCGCGCGCGTTCCGCGGCCCTTTTGCGGCGTGATCGACCCTGTTCTGGTGAACGAGCCGGTGCTGTTTGCCTTTGGCGGCTCGGTCAGCGCCGAAGCGGCCGCAAGTATATGGACCTGGGTCGCGCGCGACCTTTGCCCGGACCTCATTTCCGCCGACGGCGTCGCCAATGGCAATTTCGGCGCGGCCGATCTTGAGCCGCTGATGCCGGAAATATTGTCGCGCATGAAGGCGGCCGTGGAGAAGGTCGACCGCGACAATGAGGCCCTGCGCCGCCTGCGGGCTCAATCCGGGCGTGACAATTTCCGCGACGAGGTGGCCGTGGTTATGGCCGCCCTTAGGGCCCGCGCCCTGCTGCCAAAGGCGCAGGGCTTCGGCAAGGCGGTCAACGCGATGAGCGACGATGCCGCCCTTGGTGTTGCTCTGCAGTCGATGCCGCTGAAAGATCCCGTGCTGGCCGCGCTGCTTTTTCACGCCGCCATGGGCCAGATCGCCAATCCCACGCGGCTCATCACCGCTGTCATCAAGCTCAGCGGCAATGCCGGCGAGCAGGTCATCGCCCGCAATGGATTTTCGCCTCTGCTCGATGCGGTTCTGGCTCATGCCCAGAACCAGCTGAAGCATTTGCAGCTTGGCGGACCCCCTTGCTGACATCGATATGGTCTGCCGCAGTCTGGAGCGCTTTCACCGCCTGGTGCGCTCGCTGACCGGCTATGTGGAATTTGCCCGCGGAAGCCGCGCGACCCAGGTTCTCTCGACAATCACGAAAATGGTCTCCGACCGGGTCGAGCCGCGCCTCAAAGAGGTGGCCACGGACCTTAACCAGGCCATGCGCCGGCCGCGCGAGGGCGCAGACCGGATCGACAATGACCGGCTGCTCGGGGCGATCAACGGGGTCTATCTGCTCTCGTCGGTCCGCGATTGTCGCGATTCGCTGGCTCTAAATGCCGTTTTCGACCAGGCCTGGAGCCAGACCGGCCAGGCGCTTGAATTGCATATCCAGCGCAATCTGGACCTGCTGCGCCAGAATCCGGGCGATGCCATGACCGGCGCGCGGCTCGATGCAGCCATCAAGATGGCCGAGGTGCGCTTCAACGCCGATTATGCCGAGACGCTGCGGCGCGCTCGCGCAACGGCGGAACGCCGGGCCTGATCAATCGTCAATCGCGGCAGTGCGGACGCGCACGATCTGGCCCTTGTCCCTCACCGTCAGCGGATAATCGGCGGCGGCGCCGTGCGCAGCCACCAGGGCCAATGGCCCAAGCGCAGTATGCCTGAGCACGACCCCGACCGCCAATGCCGGATGGTCCGTGTCTGAGTTCGGGAAGATGAGTGCGCCTGCGTCGAGCGCGCGAGGCTCGTCCGGCACCAGGCGGACAAGGCGCGCATCCTCGCCAAAGCGTCCCGTAAGATAGGCTGGCACTTCCTTGTCGCCGATGGGTTCCCAGGCATCGGCTTGTTGCATGCTGGTTTCCGCGGCCAGGGAGATGGAGGCGACGCGCTCCTGTGCGACAATGCCGGCAGCCGGCTCGGGTATCAGCTTGAGGTCGACGCCCGCCGCGACCTCGCTGGCCGTGAGCGGCTGCGGGGCCTCCGCAAGCAGCGTCAGGCCACGGGCCGCGGGCTGCCAGAACTGCAACCGCAACCGGGGCTTGGCCGGCTCGGGACGGGGTAGGAGGCCGCTACTGCCGTCGAGGTAAGCGGGGGGTCCTCCGGCGACCGGATTGGCAATGGACGTGGGGCCATCGGGCGTTTCATAGAGCGGATCGACGACCGGGTCCTCGACCGGACGGCGTGTCCGACCCAGCAATTGATCGATGGCGTCGGCGCCGCTCTGAATGCAGCCGCGCCGGGTAAGATATCCAGCGGCGCTGCCCGCCAGGGCGATCGCCTCCAACTGCCCCTCTGCCTCCAGCCGGCCCGGATTGCCATGCCACCGGCTGGTGCCGCCAGCGATATGCCAAAGGGTCAGGTCCGGCTGCCAGCCGCCGCAAACCAATAGCCTGTCGGTTACAAGCACCGCTGCGCCTGAGGTTTGCGCGTGAACCGACAGCGTGCCGCCAGCTCTCACCATGCCGGCCGAAGACACGATCGTGCCCGGTGACTGCACGATGCCATAGGCGCGCGAGAAGGCAATGAAACGCGAATTGGCCTGGGGGCGGCTGTCCAATATCCGGCCAATGCCAATTTCTGCATCGCTGGTCAGCATGGCCAGGCGATAGGCCGGATTGCTGCCGGTGGCGAAAATTGCGTTCTGGCCCGGCCAGACGCCAAACCGTGTCGCCAGTTCATAGGCATCCAGCGTGCCCATGACCCCCGGCAATCTGTTGCCACCGAAGATCGGCAGACGCTCCAGGGACCCCGTCGCGATGACAATGTGGCCCGCCGTGATGTCGATGACCCGGCCGCGGACCTTCCCCTCCTCGACGTCAATCTGATGGATGCGGGCCAGGCCGGTGCGAATGGCAAAGACATGCGTCGATGTCAGCACCGTAATTGCCTCGCTTGCCGCCACCTCCGTGCTGAGGCGCGACATGCTTTCATCGGGGGCGTCTTCGCCCTCCTGGGTGCCGAACAGGCCGGATTGGCCACCGAGAAACGGTCGCGCTTCGACGAGCGTCACCGCCAACCCGGCCCTGGCCGCTGCAAGAGCGGCCGAAAGTCCGGCGACACCGCCGCCTATCACCAGGACGTCGGTTGTTTGCGGCCGGCCGCCCGGTGTAGTTTTCCAGGGGCGGGTGAGCGGCTGGGTGGCGCTGAGTGTCAGTCCCAAAGTGCGACCGGGCTGGAAGAGCCGCGCAAGGCCCCTGGAGCGCTCGACCCCGACTGTCACGAATTCGGCGCCGTCCAGCGCTGGCGTTCTGGCCATGGGAAGCGCCGATTGCGGATCATCGGCTAGGTTCTCATGGCTGATCGCCGGCGCGGCGCGCATGGTCAGGCCGATGGGATTGTCCAGGTGCAACCCAATTGTATCGATGCCCGCCGCCAGGGCCGCGCTCAGCACCGTGTCGCCGGCGAACCCGGACACAAGCCGCCCGTCCAACCGGAAGCGCAAGGGGCGAGAGCGGTCAATGGCAGTGCCGGCAAAGCCTCGGGGAGCCGTTTCCGGCAGGCGGTTGATTTGAGGTCTCACTCGGCCTGCTCCCCCCCGAAACCGGGGAACTCGGCCACCGCCGTGCTTCGATTGTCTCTGTCGACAAGATGCTGCTCGAACCAATGGGCCTCGGCGCGGGACGCGGCTCCCGCCAGCCAGCGGGCGAGCGCGGGCGCGATGAAAGCGCCATAGCATCCCGTACCGGCGACAATATCGGCACCGTGACCTTCCACCCGCCCGAAGGCCGGTGCGCCATCCCGGGTGACAAGGGCTGGATAGCTGGTCTGCCCGGCCTGGACGATCTGCCTGTCTTCGCCCAAAAGGCCCTGCAGATGCGCGGAGAACTCTGCCCGTTCGCCCGGCCCGAACGCTGCCACTCCGCCTTCGGGCTGCTGAGTGAGGAACAATCCCCAATCCAGCTCGAGCATTATCGAGGACGTCAGCGGTCGCGTCGGCGCCGTCAGGATGCTGCTATGCTGCCGGCGCCGGAAAAGCGTCGGCCACTGGCGCAGCGGCAGCCAGGCCATGATCGCCTCGTCATCTGCAAGCACGGCCTGCCGGGCGCCAAAAACCATGCCGTTCTGCGCCAGTTCCACCCGGCCGTCCTTATCGACATTGACCGACTGAGGCGTCAGGCGCCGCACCTGACTTTGCGCAAGCCATGGTTCCAGACCGGTTTCCATCTGGGCGCGATTGAGCCTGAATGCGTCGCGCAGCACGATGCCTGCGCGGTTGCCGCCAAGCGTGGATTGCGCAACCGGCTCGGCGGCAACGCCAAATCCCACCGCCATATGCCTGATGTGGGAAAGCGCCTCGATCTCTCGCGGCCCCTCCGCAAAAAAGATCGGATCGACGCGGGAGAGCGTGCCGCGTCCGGCAATACGGCTCATGAGCCGCGATGCTTCAGGGATTGTCCCGACGAGGATGGTCCAGCTTTGGGGTCGCGTTATCGGCGCCACTGACAGATCGATGCCGCGCGGCAGCCGATAGCTGGCGCGGCTTTCTCCCGCCAGCAGGACTTTCTTGTTGTGAGAGCCGGCCAGCAGGCCTGCCAGAAATTGCGCCAGCGGCGTGGATCCAAAGACCGCGAAATCGAAATCGGGCTCGCTCATGCGGCAAATAAGCCCGCGACTACACGCCCCTGTGGCAATGCGTCCATCTTATCACGCGCTGTTTTGGTGGTTTTTTGCCGCATTCGGCTTATAGAGGGCCATGCCTTGCCGCGTCTGGCAGACAAGCGTTTGGGGCCCATGATTTTCTGGTCGATCGCCATTGCCGTTACCGCCATTGCCTGCGCTGCCCTGTTTTATGCGGCGGCCGGACGAACGGTCAACGCGCGCAAAGACGAAATGGCTGACGACAAACAGCATTTCCGCACGGTTCTGGCGGCCATCGACGCCGATGAAGGCAATGGCAAACTCGATGCCGAGCAGGCCCAGGCCGCCCGCGGCGAACTGGCCCGTGAAGTGCTGCGCCACGGCAATAGGCCGAACCACGGGGGCGGGCAAGACCTTGGCCGTCCGCTGCTGCTCCTTGGGGTAACGGCTATAGCCGTTTTGAGCCTGTCGCTCTATGCGGTTCTGGGGCGGCCGGACCTGCCCGTGCAGCCATTGTCGGAGCGGCCGGAGGCTGCCGCGCAAAACATCGATCTGGAAGACGCCGTGGCACGCATAGAAGCGCGGCTGACCGAAGCGCCGGACGACCTGCGGGGCTGGCAGGTCATCGCGCCGGCCTATCTGGAAATGGGGCGTTTTGCCGACGCTGCGCGTGCCTACCGGCAGGTGCTGGCATTGTCCGGACCTACGGCCGATCTGCAAACCGATCTGGCGGAAGCTCTGTTGCTCGATGCCGGCGGCGCTGGTTCCGAGGAAGCCATGGGCCTGCTGCGCGCCGCCGCCCAGATTGACAAAACCCATACGCGGTCCAGACTTTATCTGGCGGCCGAGCTCATGCGGTCGGGCAGCTATGATGATGCGAGCGCCTATTGGCAGCAGGCCATCGATCTGGCCAGTGGTGACGAGCCCTGGTTGCCGGCCGCACGGCAGGGCCTGGCAGTGGCGCTGAATGACGGCGTCGATGCCACCGCCGAGCAACAGGCGGAGATGATCAAGGGCATGGTTGGCGGATTGGCAGACCGCCTGTACAGCGAAGGCGGCACGATCGAGGAATGGACACAATTGGTGCGATCCTATCTCGTTCTCAACGCCACCGACGACGCCCAGCGCGCATTCGACGCCGCTATTGCCGCCTATCCCGCCGCCTTTGATCGGGGCGAACTCGATACGCTTGCACTGGGTGCAGGCCTGACGCTTAACGGAGACCGTCCATGACCATGCCGGCCAATGCCCGCCGTCGCGGCCTGACCCGCAAACAAAAGCGCCTTGCCGTTATCGGCGGATTGGCCATTGTGCTGGCCATTGCCACGGCTCTTATTCTGACTGCCTTGCGGGACCAGATCGTGTTTTTCTATGCGCCCAGCGATGTTGTCGCGCGCGACGTTATGCCAGGGCAGGCCATCCGATTGGGCGGCCTGGTCAAGGAGGGCAGCTGGACGCGTCAGGGGAAGAGAGAACATCTTTACCGTGACCGATGGCGGACACGATATCGTCACCCACTATGTCGGCATTCTGCCCGACCTGTTCCGCGAAGGGCAGGGGGTGGTTGCCGAGGGCAGCCTGGGTGCAGACGGTCGCTTCGAGGCCAATAATGTTCTGGCCAAACACGACGAGAACTATGTGCCCAAGGAAGTCGTCGAAGCGCTCAAGGCCCAGGGTGAATGGCGGCCGGAGGCCGGTGCGCAGTGAGCATCGAACTCGGCCATTTCGCGCTGATCCTGGCGTTTGCCATCGCAACGGTGTCGGCCATTGGCGGCCTGACTCTATGGCGTCGCGGCGATCGGCTGACAGCCGCACTGAGCCAGGCCTCCATTCTGCAATTCGTTCTAGTGGCCCTGGCTTTCCTGGCCATAGTGCAGGCCTTTGTCGTCTCCGATTTCAGCCTGGCTCTGGCCGCCGAGCATTCCCATTCGCTCAAACCCCTGATTTTTAAGATTTCCGGGGTCTGGGGCAATCACGAAGGTTCCGTGTTGCTCTGGGTGCTCATACTGGTGCTGTTCGGTGCTCTTGTTGCAGCCTTTGGCCGCAACCTGCCCTCCGACCTGGCCAATCTGGTGCTCGGTACGCAGAGTCTGCTGACGGCCGCCTTTGCTGGATTTACGCTCTTTACTTCCAACCCATTCGCGCGCCTTTCGCCAGCGCCGCTGGAAGGGGGCGATCTCAACCCGGTCCTGCAGGATATTGGCCTCGCCATTCATCCGCCGCTGCTCTATGCGGGCTATGTCGGCTTTTCGATCTGTTTCTCCTTCGCCATCGCCGCGCTGGTATCGGGCCGCATCGACCAGGCCTGGGCGCGTTGGGTGCGGCCCTGGACGCTGTTGAGCTGGACCTTTTTGACCCTGGGCATCGCCATGGGCTCCTATTGGGCCTATTACGAGCTGGGCTGGGGCGGCTGGTGGTTCTGGGACCCGGTGGAAAATGCCAGCTTCATGCCCTGGCTGGCCGGCACCGCCTTGCTGCATTCGGCCCTGGTCATGGAAAAGCGCAATGCGCTCAAGATCTGGACCATCTTTCTCGCGATCATCACGTTTTCCCTGTCGCTTCTGGGCACCTTCCTGGTGCGCTCCGGCGTTCTCACATCCGTCCACACCTTTGCCAGCGACCCCACACGAGGCCTCGTCATCCTCACCATATTGGCGATCCTGATTGGCGGCGCCTTTCTGCTGTTTGCCATGCGTTCGCCTGCTCTGCGCCAGGGCGGCCTGTTCGCCCCGATCAGCCGCGAAGGCGCCTTGATCCTCAATAATCTGTTCCTGGCGACGGCGGTCGGCGCGGTGTTGGGCGGCCGGCCAGAGGCTGATCGGCTTTGCCGCTCTGGCGGTCTTTCTCGCCATCCTGATTTCCGCACTGGCCGGAAATTCGATTTCACTGGTCCCGCTCGGGCTCCTGCTGGGCTTCTGGGTGGCCTTTGGTTCCGTGGCCGAACTGATCGAGCGTAGCCGGATGGGCCGTATTCCGTTTGGTGAAAGCCTGCGACGCCTGGCAGGGCTCCCGCGCTCGATCTGGTCGACGGCTATCGCGCATCTGGGGCTGGGCCTGACCGTGCTTGGGATCGTCTCCGTATCGGCCTGGGAGACCGAATTGGTGACGACGCTCAACCCGGGCGAGACGGCCGAATTGTCGGGATACCAGATTGCCTTCGACACATTCGAGCAAATGAACGGCCCCAATTATCTGGCCGATGCGGGCAGCTTTACGGTCACGGCACCGGATGGTGGAGTGGCCCGACTGGTGGCCGAACGGCGAACCTATATGGCCAGCGGCATGCCGACTACGGAAGCGGCTATCCAGACCTATGGGCTGTCCCAGCTTTACCTGCAATTGGGCGAGCCCCTGGACGACACCCATGTCGTCCGCGTCTGGCACAAGCCCTATATCCTGCTGATCTGGATTAGTGCGCTGGTCATGGCGGCGGCCGGGGCTCTTTCGCTGACCGACCGGCGCATCCGCCTGGGCGCACCCCAGCCGGCGCGAAAGCCACGCCCCGAGGCGGCCCAATGAAACTGCGCGCGCTTCTGGCTTGCTTGCTCCTCTGCCTGTCGCCGGTCACCATGGCGGTGGGGCCGACCGAAATTCTGCCCGATGCGGCCCTCGAGCAGCGGGCCCGCGATATTTCGGCGGGCCTTAGGTGCCTGGTTTGCCAGAATCAGTCGATTGACGACAGCGATGCCGACCTTGCCCGAGATCTGCGCCTATTGGTGCGCGAGCGCTTGCTGGCGGGCGATAACCGATCAGGAGGTCGAGCAATATATTGTCGATCGCTATGGCGAATATGTTCTGCACACTCTATCCGCTCCTGCTCGATGCCCTGACCGGCACGACCATTTCGGTGGGCGCACCCTTTTTCAACTTCACCTTCGGGGCGCTGATGGCGCCATTGCTGCTGGTTCTGCCATTCGGGCCGCTGCTGGCCTGGAAGCGCGCCGACCTCGTGGCGGCCGGCCAGAGGCTGATCGGCTTTGCCGCTCTGGCGGTCTTTCTCGCCATCCTGATTTCCGCACTGGCCGGAAATTCGATTTCACTGGTCCCGCTCGGGCTCCTGCTGGGCTTCTGGGTGGCCTTTGGTTCCGTGGCCGAACTGATCGAGCGTAGCCGGATGGGCCGTATTCCGTTTGGTGAAAGCCTGCGACGCCTGGCAGGGCTCCCGCGCTCGATCTGGTCGACGGCTATCGCGCATCTGGGGCTGGGCCTGACCGTGCTTGGGATCGTCTCCGTATCGGCCTGGGAGACCGAATTGGTGACGACGCTCAACCCGGGCGAGACGGCCGAATTGTCGGGATACCAGATTGCCTTCGACACATTCGAGCAAATGAACGGCCCCAATTATCTGGCCGATGCGGGCAGCTTTACGGTCACGGCACCGGATGGTGGAGTGGCCCGACTGGTGGCCGAACGGCGAACCTATATGGCCAGCGGCATGCCGACTACGGAAGCGGCTATCCAGACCTATGGGCTGTCCCAGCTTTACCTGCAATTGGGCGAGCCCCTGGACGACACCCATGTCGTCCGCGTCTGGCACAAGCCCTATATCCTGCTGATCTGGATTAGTGCGCTGGTCATGGCGGCGGCCGGGGCTCTTTCGCTGACCGACCGGCGCATCCGCCTGGGCGCACCCCAGCCGGCGCGAAAGCCACGCCCCGAGGCGGCCCAATGAAACTGCGCGCGCTTCTGGCTTGCTTGCTCCTCTGCCTGTCGCCGGTCACCATGGCGGTGGGGCCGACCGAAATTCTGCCCGATGCGGCCCTCGAGCAGCGGGCCCGCGATATTTCGGCGGGCCTTAGGTGCCTGGTTTGCCAGAATCAGTCGATTGACGACAGCGATGCCGACCTTGCCCGAGATCTGCGCCTATTGGTGCGCGAGCGCTTGCTGGCGGGCGATACCGATCAGGAGGTCGAGCAATATATTGTCGATCGCTATGGCGAATATGTTCTGCTCAACCCACGCCTGGGGGCGCACACGCTGTTGCTCTGGGCCGCCGCGCCGCTGCTATTGCTGGCTGGCCTGATGGTCCTGCTCCTGGCCCGCCGCCGGCCCGCCGCGTCTGCTCCGCAGGCCCTGACCGCCGAAGAGACCGCCGCGCTCGAGGCCCTGAATCAAGGCGAAAATCGCCCCTAGTTGCGACACATTCCCGCCTGCAACATTGCTAAAGCTTAATGTTGGCGCAACTTCGCAGAAAGGCGCGTCGTTCCATACGTATCGCCATAAGCTGTTGAGAGCTTAACGAAGGAGATACGTTCCATGCGTTCGACTATTCTTTCGCGTACGCGCCGCTGGTTGGGTGCTTCCGCCCTGGCCTTGCTGGTTGGTGCCGGCGGTGTCGGCTCGGCCCTGATTCTGACCGGCCAGGCCGCCAATGCGCAGATGCAGAACGCCGCCCAGATCGTCGTGCCACAGGCCTCGGTGCAGCAAGGCTTTGCCGACCTGGTGGACGCCGTCAAACCGGCGGTGGTCTCGATCCTGGTGGAAGCCGAATCCCCCAGCCGCACCATCCAGCGCGGCGGCCGCGACTTTAACTTCGAGTTCAATTTCCCCGATCTGCCCGAAGATCATCCGTTCCGCGACTTCTTCGACCAGTTCGGCGGGCCCAACGGGCCGGGTGCACCTGGCGGCCAAAACGCGCCGCGGCACTTCATGGCCGCCGGCTCGGGCTTTATCATCTCCCAGGACGGCTACATCGTAACCAATAACCACGTGGTCGAAGACGCCACTAAGGTTACCGTGGTCTTTGAAGATGGCTCCGAGCAGGTTGCCGAAATCGTCGGTACCGACCAGCGTACCGATCTGGCCGTGCTCAAGATCGAAGGCCAGGATCTGCCCTTCGTGACCTTCGAGAACGAGCCCAGCCGCGTGGGCGATTGGGTGGTTGCCGTGGGTAACCCCTTCGGCCTCGGCGGCACTGTGACCGTTGGCGTCATCTCCGGCGCTGGCCGCGATATCGGCGGCTCCAATTACGGCGACTTCCTGCAGATCGACGCGGCGGTCAATACCGGCAATTCCGGTGGCCCGGCCTTCAACACCAATGGTGAAGTGGTTGGCGTCAACACGGCCATCTATTCGCCCAATGGCGGCAATGTCGGGATCGCCTTTGCCATCCCGGCACATACCGTCAAGCAGATCGTGGACCAGTTGATCAATGATGGCACGGTGACCCGCGGCTATCTGGGTGTCTCCATCCAGGACGTCAGCAAGGACATTGCCGACAGCGTCGGTCTGTCCAATGCCCGCGGCGCCATTGTCCGTGAGCCGACCGAAGATGGCCCTGCCGGCGCTGCCGGTGTGAAATCGGGCGACATCATCCTCAAGGTCGATGGTGAACAGATCGACGATGCGCTCGACCTCAGCCGCACCATTGCCAGCAAGGCGCCCGACTCGACCGTAGACCTGACCATCTGGCGCGATGGCGCCGAGACCTCGATCCAGGTCCAGCTCCAGCAGCTCGACGAAGCCGCCGTTGCCGCAACGCCGGACCAGCCCGTGCCGCCCCAGGCCCTGCCTGAAGCCGCCACGGCCCTGGGCATGACCCTGGTGCCTAATGGCGACGGTTCGGGCGGTCTGCTGGTGCAGAATGTCGATGGAGATAGTGCCGCCGCGCAGCGTGGTTTCGCCACCGGCGACGTCATTCTCGAGGTCGACAACAAGCCTGTGGCCGAACCGGCCGATTTCGACGCCGCGGTGCAGGCAGTTCAGGATCGCGGCCTGAATACGGTGCTGATCAAGGTCGCCCGTGACGGTGAAGCTCGCTTTGTCGGCTTGCCGATTGGCGATACTGAATAATGCCCAACGGCCCCGGGGCTGACCTGGGGCCGCCCCTTCAATACGGAGCGTCAGCCGTGAAAATCCTGCTCATCGAAGACGATCGCGAAGCGGCGAGCTATCTCGTCCAGGCCCTCGATGAAGCAGGCCATGTGACCCACCACGCCGCTGATGGCGAAACCGGCTACGCAATGGCATCGGGCATGGATTACGACGTGCTCATCGTCGATCGCATGCTGCCCCGCCGCGATGGCCTGAGCATTGTCGAAAGCCTGCGCGCCGAAGACGACAAGACACCGGTTCTGATCCTTTCGGCATTGGGTGAGGTCGACGATCGCGTCACCGGCCTGCGCGCCGGCGGCGATGATTACCTGACCAAACCCTATGCCTTCACCGAACTTCTGGCCCGCGTCGAAGTGCTCGCCCGCCGCTCCAGCCCAGCGGAAGCGGCCACCAGCTATACAGTGGGCGGCCTGACCCTGGACCGCCTCAGCCGCAAGGTCGAACGCGAGGGCGAAAATATCCTGCTGCAGCCGCGCGAGTTTCGCCTCTTGGAATATCTGATGAAAAATGCCGGCAAGGTGGTGACCCGCACCATGCTGCTCGAAAATGTCTGGGACTATCACTTTGACCCCCAGACCAATGTCATCGACGTGCACATGTCGCGCCTAAGATCCAAGATCGACAAGGGCCATGCCAATCCGCTGCTCCACACTGTGCGCGGCGCCGGCTATATGATCCGGGAGTAGCCCGTGAGCCGCTTCGCCCAGGTCTGGCGAACATCCACCGTCAGGCTGACTGCCACCTTCATCGCCATCTTCATCGTTTTTGCCATCTTGCTCATGGCCTTTATCGGCTGGCAGTCGAGCGTGCAGATTCAGCGCCAGCAAACCGACGATATCGATCGGGAGATCCGCCAATTCCAGCGTATCGAGGCCAATCAGGGTATCCGCGCGCTGGCCTTTGCCGTCAATCGCCTGTCCACCCAGCCTGGACCGGGCATCTATTTCCTTGGCGACGCAACCGGCCTTTACCTCCTGGGCAATGTGACCGACGTGCCGCCCGAAGTCGTCATCACGCCCGGTGTCTACAGCTTCGATTACGAGCGGCCAAACCCCCTGGGCGATGGCACAAATGCCGATGAACTGCGCCCGCCGCGCCAGCGTGAGGGTGTCGCGGTGGTGCGCTCGATTGAATTGGGCAATGGGATGCGCCTGGTCGTCGGCCGCGATGTAGTCGAGCGCCGCGGCTACTCGGCCATTATTCTGCAGAGCTTTCTCGTCGGCGTCGTTGGCATCATCCTGTTCTCGCTGGTCGCGGGCGGCATTACGGCCCGGCGCGTGCTGCGGCGCATCGACACCATTCAGCAGACCTCGACCAAGATCATGTCAGGCAATCTTTCCGAGCGGGTTCCGGTCACCAAGCGCAATGACGAATTCGATGCGCTGGCCACCAATCTCAATGCCATGCTCGACCGCATCGAGCAGCTTTTGCAGGGCCTCAAGGAAGTCACCGACAATGTGGCGCATGACCTCAAGACCCCGCTCACCCGGTTGCGCAATCAGGCGGAGGCGGCCCTGCGAGACACCGCCAGCGTGGAAACCCGTGAGCAGGCGCTTGAGACGGTGATCGCCGAGAGCGATCGCCTGATCCAGACTTTCAATGCCCTGCTGATGATCGCGCGGGTTGAGGCCGGTGCACCCTCGGGCGCCCTGTCCGAGGTCAATATCAGCGATATTGTGGCCGACGTTGCCGAGCTCTATGGCCCCGTCGCCGAAGACGAGGGCATCGTCGTCGAAACCAATATCGAGGGCGGCATATCGCTCAAGGCCAATCGCGAGCTTGTCGGCCAGGCCATGGTCAACCTTCTGGAAAACGCCATCAAATATGCGCGCCCCGAGGACGGGACGCCGGGCAGGATCGTCGTCGACCTGGCCGCTGAGGCCGGCAAGGTCCGCATCTGCGTTGCCGACAATGGCCCGGGCATTCCCGAGCCGGACCGCAAGCGCGTGCTGGAACGCTTTGTCCGGCTCGAAAAGAGCCGCTCCGAGCCCGGCTCGGGCCTTGGCCTGTCGCTGGTCAACGCCGTGGCGCGGCTGCATGGGGGCACCTTCACCATCGATGACAATGCGCCCGGCGTGCGCGCCGTGCTTGAAATCCCCAGGCGCTAACCTGCCGTCTTGTCGGGGCCATGGGGCCGGGCTATGCCTCTTTTATGAGCACAATTCTTGCCCCGCTTCCGCCCACCGACATGCCGCAATTCGAGGCTCTGCTGGCCGATATGCCTGAAGCCTGCGCAGCCGCCCTGCGCTCAAGGCGCGATGCTATTGGCCCCTTGCTGGAGGCAGCGCCCTATCTGCTCGACCTGACGCGGGCCCATGGGCCATGGCTGGTCGAGGCGCTCGATGCCGGCCCCGACCGGGCCTTTGCCGATTTGATCACGCAAGTCGGGCGAGCCGGACGCGAAGACGGTGAGGAGAACGTCGCCCATGCCCTGCGCTGCGCCAAGGGGCGGACCGCGCTATTGGCGGCTATAGCAGAAACGGGCGGCGCCTGGACAACGGCCCGCGCCACCGAAGCCTTGTCCGATCTGGCCGATGCCGCGCTTGAAGCTGCTCTCGACCTGCTCATGCGGCAGGCTTCCGAAAAAGGTCACTTGGCGATCCCCCCCGACGAGGCCAGGGCCGCCAATTCCGGCCTAGCCCTCTTTGCCCTGGGCAAGCATGGCGGTCGCGAACTCAACTATTCCTCCGACATCGATATCGTCGTGTTTTTCGATCCGCAAAAGCCTGTACTGGCCGACCCCTCCGAGGCGACCAGGATCTATTCGCGCATGGTGCAGAAGCTGGTGGGGCTGATGGAGGACCGGCAGGCCGGCGGCTATGTGTTTCGCACCGATCTCCGCCTGCGCCCCGATCCCGGTTCGACGCCTGTGGCGCTATCCGCCGATGCCGCGCTCGCCTATTACGAAGTGCGCGGCCAAAACTGGGAGCGCGCCGCCTGGATCAAGGCCCGGGCCTGCGCAGGCGACAAGGCCGTCGGCGAGGCCTTCCTCAAGGATTTGGCGCCCTATGTCTGGCGCAAGCATCTCGACTTCGCCACCATTGCCGACATCCAGGCAATGAAACGCCAGATCAACATATCCAAAAAGGTCGGCGATATCCGGGTGGAAGGGCACAATGTCAAACTCGGCCGCGGCGGCATTCGTGAGATCGAATTCTTCGCCCAGACCCAACAGCTGATCGCGGGCGGGCGCGACCAGACCCTGCGGGTGCGTCCCACCGCGCAAGCCCTGGCGGCGTTGGCACAAGCAGATTGGATCAGCCAGCAGACGGCCGACGAGCTGACCCAGACCTATTGGTATCTGCGCGCCATCGAGAACCGCCTGCAAATGCTGCGCGACGAACAGACCCATGTCATGCCCGATACGCCCGAGGCGGTGGCCCTTATTGGCAGGCTGATGGGTGAGGCCGACCTTGAAACCTTCGAAACGGCCTATCGCACGGCCCTTGAACGCGTCGCCCGCTATTATGCGGAGCTGTTTACCGAGGGCGAGACGCTCGGATCGGGTGAGGGCAATCTGGTCTTCACCGGCAGCGATGACGATCCTGAAACGCTTGAGACGCTGACGGTGATGGGGTTTGCCGATGCCCATAAGGCCATCGAGACCATTCGCAAATGGCACTATGGCAGCTATGCCGCCACGCGGACCTCAGCGGCCCGGGCGCACCTGACCGAATTGCTGCCGGCCCTGCTGCTGACCCTGGGGCGCGCCGGCAATGCCGATGAGGCTCTGGCCCGCATGGACGATTTCCTGGGACGCCTGCCTGCGGGGGTGCAGCTATTCGCCCTGCTGCGCAACCACGCCCAATTGCGCACCTTGCTGGTGCAATTCATGGCCTCGGCGCCGCGCATGGCCGAGGCCGTCATTCATCGCGCCCATGTCATGGACGGCCTTATTGATCCGGCCTTTGCCAATGACGTGACCCATCGCGATGTGCTGGTAGCCAAGGTGGATGCCTTTCTGGCGGACGCACGTTCCTATGAGGAACTGATCGACCGGGCCCGCATCATTGGTCAGGAGCAGAAATTCCTGGTGGCCGCAGGTCTGCTATCCGGCACAGTCAGCGCGCATGGGGCAGGGGAGCAGTTCACCGCTTTGGCCGAAACCCTGCTGCATCGGCTGTTCGACAAGGTCCAGGACGAATTTGCGACCCGTCACGGGCGCATCCAGGGCGCAGAAGTCGCCTTGCTGGCTTTTGGCAAGATGGCCAGCCGGGAAATGACTTTCGCTTCCGACCTGGACTTTATCCTGCTCTACGACGCGCCCGACACCGAATCCGATGGCGAGCGGCAATTGTCGACACCGCACTACTTTGCCCGCCTGACCCAGCGACTGGTGGCGGCGGTGTCTGCGCCAACGGCGGAAGGTGTGCTCTACGAGGCTGATATGCGCTTGCGTCCCTCGGGCAATTCGGGGCCCCTGGCCACCAGCCTTGCGGGCTTTCGCGCCTATCACAAGGACAATGCCTGGACCTGGGAGCACCTCGCCCTCAGCCGGGCCCGTGTGGTGGCCTCCACTGGCGACCTCGGCCGCAAGGTCGACGCGGAAATCGCCGGGATCATGGCTCGGCCGCGCGACAATGCCAAAACCATCGATGATGTCGTGTCCATGCGAGCCCTGATGGCCCGGGAGCGCAAGCCGCGCCACCCATTCGACCTCAAGCTGGTCAGCGGCGGGCTGGTCGATCTCGAATTTATCGCTCAATCGGCGCAATTGGTTGCCGGAGCCAATATTGCCCTTCCGCAGGACACAACGGCCCGCGTCCTGGCGCGGCTCGGCGAGCTTGAACTCGTGCCCGAGGGCCAGCGGCTGGCCGAAATCCATGCGGTCTATTCGACGATCCTGCAGGTCATGAGTTCGGCCTTGGTCAGCCCCTTCAAGGAAGAGGCTTGGACTCCCGCTTTCAGGGAATTGCTCGCCCACCTGGCCAATTATCCCGATTTTGTGCGTCTTGAACTGGATGTCGCGCAGATGCAGGCAACCGTGCAGGCAGCGGCCGAGCAGTGGTATGAGCGAGCGCGGGTGCTCTAGGCAGCCAGATGAACCGCGGCCGGCTCGATCGGCAGGGAAATCGCCACGGTCGTTCCGATCATCGGGCTGGAATCGATGGCCAGGTTTCCGCCGCTGAGTTCGGCAATGGCCCGCGCGATTGAAATACCCAGGCCCGGGCCGACGCCATCGCGGGTAAAACTGGCATCGCCCAGTGCAAAGGGTTGGCTGAGGCTGGCCAGGCGGCCCTCGTCCATGCCTATGCCGGTATCGCTGATTTCGATCACCACGCCATCGTCTGCGGCGTAGCCGGCCAGCGTCACCTGTCCGCCAGCCTGCGTGAACCGGAGTGCATTGTCCATGATATTGCCGATCATGCGGATCAGCCCAAGGCGATCGCCACGCAGGACGGCGCCGGTCTCGCGTCCGGTCAGCAGGCTGATGCCGGCGCGCTGGGCCTGGCCATGGAAACGGGCCGCGACCGCATTCAGGACCTCATCAAGCAACACCGGCTCCTGCCGCAATGCCTTGCGTCCGCCCTCGAGTTCGGCCAGGTCGAGAATGGCAGCGAACGAGGTGAGCAGATGTTCACCTGAGGATTTGATGGTTTCGACATAGTCCACATAGCGACTGTCGCCTAGCGGCCCATAGGTCTCGTGCTGCATCAGTTCGGCAAAGCCGATAATGTGGTTGAGCGGCGTGCGGATGTCGTGGCTGAGATGCGCCAGGAAATTGGTCTTTGCGCGGCTTGCCGCCTCGGCCTTGAGCTTTTCTTCGTGATAGCGGCGGGCCAGCAGTCTTTGTTCCTCGCGGACGGCCTGTAGCATGGCATCGGTGCGCTTGACCTCGGTAATGTCCGAGACCAGCGTCATGAAAGCGCCATCACCCAGCGGGCGCTCGTCGATTTGCAGGCATGTCCCGTCCCCGCAATGCAGCTCGAGCAGGCGGAGATTATGGTCTTCGCGCACCAGTTTCATATAGCCGCCGGCAATCAACCGGCTGACGGCCTGGTGATAGGTGACCCTGGTGTCATCGAGGTCGAGACGGCTGCGATATTGGTCATTGCAGACGATCAGTTGCCCGGTACCGGTCCAGCAGGCCAATCCCATGGGAATGGCCGAAGCCAATTGGCTATAGCTCTCGCGCTCCTCGGGTGCCGGCATGCCTTTGCGGCGGCGCGACGATGCTAGCGTCAAGAGCCCAGCCAGCGCGAATGCCGCCGCGCCGCGCCCGGTGATGCCGGAAAGTGCCGCGAGTTGGTCCAGTTCCAATCCGAGCAGGCCATGGTCGCCGGCTGGGACGGCGTGGGCGAGAGGCCCGGGCTTAGCGTCGCTGGCAAGGCTGGCTTTGATCAGGCCGCCGCTGCGATAGGCGGCCGTATCGAGCACCGCTTGCGCATCGGCCGGGGAGCGCAGGGCGATATCGGCCGCCAGCATTTCCCCGATCGCCGCCAGCTCATGTTGCATGCCGGCAAAGGTGCGGGTGACGTCATAGACGATAAAGAGGCTGGCGGCGAGGAACGCGGTAGCCGCAACCGCAGCTGAGGTGCGAGAAAAATGCCAGGCGAAAAGGGTGCCGATAAGATGCGGGGCGCTTGAAGGTCTTTTCCTGGAGCCAGCGCGGAATCCAAGTGCGCCGGCGCCGGATGCTTCCGACGACCGCATAAAATTCTCCATCCTTTGAAGGGGTTTAGACCCAAACCAACCTTGCCCTTAACAAGGTATGAATCAGGTCGGCATCGCTTGTCCAGAGCGTCGCCTGGGCCGTTTTGGGCGGAATTGGAAAAAGCGGAGTCAGCTGAATCACTTAGCCGAAAGAAAAAATCTTCCAAAGAGCGATCGCATGGATTTCGGCATGGGAGGTGCCCCGGGGGAGGGCCTTGCCGTCCCCCGGATTGTGCCTAGCCGGCCAGAATGCGGTCCAGAATCTCACCCACATTGCGGCTGAGACTGTGCTGCTCCTTGAGCGCGCGCAGCGCTTCGAGGCCGGCTTCGCGGCGCGACGTTTCCAATATGGGCAGGATGCGGAAGCCGGTCAGAATGCGCGAGGCCACCTGCGGGTTTACCTTGTCGATCTCGACAACCGCTTCGGTAATGAACCGGAAGCCGGCACCGTCTACGCGCGCAAACTGCGTCGGATTGCTCATGACGAAACTGCCCAATAGCGAGCGCAGGCGATTGGGGTTGGTCTTTGGAAAGTCTGGGGCCGCCAGAATGGCGCGCATCCGCTCTATCACCTCGTGATCGGGAGCCTGGGCCGAGGCCGTGAGCCACTTGTCGAACACCAGCGGGTCGCCGGCAAAGCGGGTGCGGAACTCGCCGAGCAGCGCGGGCGCATCCGCGGTCCAATGATGCGCAGAAATGGCCATGGCCGCATATCGATCGGTCATATTGGTGGCATCATGGAATTGTTGCGCGGCCAGCGCTGCGCCCTGCGCCGACCCGGCCACCAGCAAGGACAGAAGGCCGTTGCGCAGCGAGCGCCGGCCGGCCTGTCCGGCATCAGGGCTATAGGGGGCATTTGTACCAAGCGCGGCATAGGCGGCAGCGAGCTTGTCGCTTACCGGCGAAACCAATGCGGCAATTAGGGCCTTGCGGGCCTCCGATACGGCATCTGGATCGACATCTCTGCCGATGTTTCGGCTGACCACGGTCTCAGCGGGAATGCTCAACGCCTGAGCCTTGAAGGCGTCGTCGAGGTCCGGATTGTCCAGCGTATCGACCAGCGCCGCGCGCAAGGCGTCTACCTCGGCATCGGACCAGGCCTTGCCCTGTGCCGCATTGGCGATCAGCGCTATGGAGGCCGTTTGCAGGGCATCCCAGCGATTGAAGGGATCGCTGTCATGGCGCGCAAGGAACAGCAATTCGGCCTGTCCGAGATTGGTGCTGACCTTGACCGGCGCGGAAAAGCCCCGGAACAGCGAAGGCACCGGCTTATTGGCGACGCCGGTAAAGGTCAGGGTGGCGCTGTCGCCCTCAAGTAGGATCAGGTCGCCTTCGACGGTACCGCCGGAAACCCCATTCCAACCCATGGGGCTGCCGTTGGGGCCGATCAGCCCGAAGCGGACCGGGATCAAAAGTGGCTTCTTGGTTGGCTCGCCAGGGGTCGGGTCGACCTTCTGCGTCAGCGTCAGCGTATAGGTCTGGCTCGCCGCGTCATAATTGTCGGAAACGCCGATCTGTGGCGTCCCGGCCTGCAAATACCAGGTCACAAACTGGCTGAGATCACGGCCGCTGGAGTCCTCGAACACTTTGATAAAGGCTTCAATCGTCGTGGCATCGCCATCATGGCGCTCGAAATAGAGATCCATGGCCTTGCGGAATCCAGCTTCGCCCAAAAGCGTAGCCAGCATGCGGACAATCTCGGCACCCTTCTCATAGACCGTGGTGGTATAGAAGTTGTTGATTTCGCGGAAACTGTCCGGGCGCGGCGGGTGGGCGAGGGGGCCGCCATCCTCGGGGAACTGGCTGGTCCTCAAGTTCTGCACGTCATGAATGCGCTGCACGGGGCGGCTGCGCTCGTCGCTGGTGAACTCCTGATCGCGGAAAACGGTCAGGCCTTCCTTGAGACAGAGCTGGAACCAGTCGCGGCAGGTGATGCGATTGCCGGTCCAATTGTGGAAATATTCGTGCGCAATGACCCGCTCAATGCCGTGGTAATTGGCGTCCGTCGCGGTCTCGGGCTTGGCAAAGACCAGTCTGTCATTGAAGATATTGAGACCCTTGTTCTCCATCGCCCCGAAATTGAAGTCGGAAACGGCGACGATGTTGAACACGTCCAGATCATATTCGCGCCCAAAGCGGCGCTCGTCCCAGGCCATGGAGCGCTTAAGGCTGTCCATGGCATAGGTGCATTCCGCTTCCTTGCCATGGGCGCAATAGATGCCCAGTTCGACCTCGCGCCCGCTCATGGTGGTGAAGCTGTCCTTGATCGATCCCAGATCGCCTGCGACCAGAGCGAAGAGATAGGCGGGCTTGAGGAAGGGATCTTCCCAGACTGCAAAATGAGTGCCGTCGCCCAATTCGCCCTGATCCACCAGATTGCCATTGGCCAGCAGAACCGGCGCCACCGCCTTGGGTGCACTCATGCGGACTTTGAAAGGAGCCAGAATGTCGGGGCGGTCGAGATAATAGGTAATGCGGCGGAACCCTTCGGGCTCACACTGCGTGCACCAGGTTCCACCGGAGCGATAGAGCCCCATCAGCTTGGTATTGGCCTCCGGCTTCAGCGTCACTTCGGTTTCGAGAACGAAGCGGCGGTGCGGCGGCTCTACCAGCGTTAGCGAATTGGGATCACTCGCATAAGCGGACTGCTTCAGCGGCGCGCCATCCAGCGCCACTGAATCGAGCTTGAGTTCATCGCCGTTAAGCACAAGCGGCGTGCCCGGCGCGGTCTTTTTCCGCGGCTCGATGGTCAATTGCGCCCGGACGCGGGTACTCTCCTCGAGAATCTTGAAATCAAGCTCTACTGACACGATCCGGTACGGCGTGGGGGCATAGTCCTTGAGGTAAACGGTCTGCTCGCTCTCGATACGCATGAAACGGTCCAAATATGACGTTGGTTATGGTGGGGCCTGTGTCTGTCTGGTGACAGTCGACTCGTCGTTATCGTGTATCCTATGCGGCTCTCGGCTGCATAGCATGCTCTTTGCCTTCAATTGGGACGGCATTGGGGAGGATGATGCTAGAAGGTCGCCTGCACGTCGCTCCTCTGCACGTTTCGGTTGCACGAGCGATGGTTCCAAAATTTCCGCACGGTTCGAGCCGTCGGCCATATATGCCTTGACCTCAACCGCGGTTGAGGTCGCAAGGGTGTGGGCGAACAGTTCGGATGTCGCGAACAAAGAATGGTCTTGAAACATGTTGCGCTGGTTTGAATCACGACTCGATCCCTATCCGAAAGGCGATCCGGTCGAGCCCCCCAAGGGTCTGCTTGAGTTCTGTCTGCACTATAGCCACGGCGCCAAGCGCTGGCTGGCATTGATGGCGTTTTCCGCGGCCCTGGTGGCCATTGGCGAAATCATCGTCTTCGGTTTTATCGGCGATGTGGTGAATTGGCTTGCCGGCGCCGATCCGGCCACGTTCATTCAAACCGACGGCTGGAAGCTGGCGCTGATGGGGGCGATGATCGTCATCGTCCTGCCCGCGATCATGCTGGTCTCGACGCTCACAATGCATCAGACCTTGCTGGGCAATTTCCCCCAGCGCATCCGCTGGATGGCCCACCGATATCTCATCCGGCAGTCGATGAGCTATTTCCAGGACGAATTTGCCGGCCGCATCGGCGCCAAGCTGATGCAGACCTCCCTCGCCGTGCGCGAAGTGGTGATGAAGCTGCTCGACATGCTGGTCTATGTCGTCGTCTACTTCACCGGCGCAGTGATCCTGGCGGCCTCGTCCGATTGGCGCCTGGCCATCCCCTTCATCGCCTGGCTGGCGGCCTATGTGTCGATGATGATCTATTTCATCCCGCGCATGGGCAAGATTTCCCAGGCGCAGGCCGATGCGCGCTCCATGATGACCGGCCGCATCGTGGACAGCTATACCAATATCGCCACGGTCAAGCTGTTCAGCCATTCCAACCGGGAAGAGACCTATGCCAAGGAGGCCATGGACGGCTTCCTCGACACTGTCTACCGGCAGATGCGCCTGTTCACCGTGCTCAACATGCTGGTGCTCTGGTCCAATGCGCTTCTGCTGTTTTCGGTTGGAGCGGTGGGTATCTGGCTCTGGATGGGTGGCTTCATGACCCCCGGTTCGCTAGCCGTTTCGCTGGGCCTGGTCATGCGCTTTCAGGGCATGAGCCAGTGGGTGATGTGGGAGATGTCCTCGCTGTTTGAGAATATCGGAACGGTCAAGGACGGCATCAATTCCATCTCGTTGCCGCGTGTCGTGCAGGACAAGGCCGAGGCCCAGCCTTTGCCCCGGGTGAACGGCGACATCCGCTTCGAAAATGTCGCCTTCCACTATGGCAAGAGTTCCGGCGTCATTTCCGGGCTGAACCTGCATGTCCGCCCGGGCGAGAAAATCGGCCTTGTGGGCCGCTCGGGCGCGGGCAAATCGACCATCGTCAACCTGCTGTTGCGCTTCTACGACCGGGCCGATGGCCGTATCCTCATCGACGGTCACGACATCGGCGGCGTGACGCAGGACAGTCTGCGCGCCAATATTGGCGTTGTGACCCAGGATACATCGCTGCTGCACCGCTCGGTTCGTGAAAACATCCTCTATGGTCGCCCAGACGCGACCGAGGAGATGATGCGTCAGGCCGCCGAACAGGCCGAGGCGGCGGACTTCATCGAGACCCTCACCGATCCACAGGGCCGCAAGGGCTACGACGCGCATGTGGGCGAGCGGGGCGTCAAGCTCTCCGGCGGCCAGCGCCAGCGCATCGCGATCGCCCGGGTGCTGCTCAAGAATGCGCCCATCCTCGTGCTGGACGAGGCGACCTCGGCGCTCGATTCCGAGGTTGAGGCCGCCATCCAGGGGCAGCTGCAGATGCTCATGGAGGGCAAGACCGTCATTGCCATCGCCCATCGCCTGTCCACCATCGCCATGATGGACAGACTCGTCGTGCTCGACAAAGGCGAGATCGTGGAGCAGGGGACCCATGCCGAACTGGTCGACAGCGGTGGCATCTATAGCCAGCTCTGGGCGCGCCAGTCGGGCGGTTTCCTCGATGCCGAGCAGTCCGTGGAGGCGGCGCAATAGTTCAAAAAAAAGGGGCGGAACTTCGGTTCCGCCCCTTAGCCGACCGAGCGTCCTTCCAGGCGGCTCAGCGAGCGCTCGCGCCTCAGATAGTCGTCCAGCTCGGCGACGGCCATGGGGCGGCCGAAGAAATATCCCTGCATGACCGAGCCGCCCAGCGACACCAGCGTCCGCAATTGCTCCTCGGTTTCGATGCCCTCAAAGACGCAGGAAATGCCCAGATTGCGGCAAAGGTCGATCATTGTTTTGACGATGGCGCGGCTCGCTATGTCGTTGGGCACCTCGGCTACAAAGCTGCGGTCGATCTTGATCCGGTGCAATGGAAGCTGCTGCACATGGGTGAGGCTGGAATGTCCGGTGCCGAAATCGTCCAGCGCGATCCGGGCGCCCAGGCCAAGCAGTGTCAGGAGCGACTGATTGGCCTGCTGAAGGTCGCGCATGGCGGCCGTCTCGGTAATTTCGAAATCGATCCGGCAAGGCCCGGCCTTGCGGTCGATCAGGGCCACGATCTGCTCTATGGCGGTGGTCGACCCGATATCGTTGGCCGAAAGATTGACCGACAGGCGAATGCTGGGCGGCAGGATTTGGCTGATCGCCAGCGCCTGGCGCAGGACGCATTGGGTGATCTTGCTGATGCGCCCCGTCCGTTCGGCCATGGGAATGAAATCGCCCGGCGAGACCTCACCCAATTCCGGGCTGCGCCAACGCGCCAGCACCTCAAAGCCCGTCGTGGCTCCGAGCGATACGTCATATTGCGGCTGCAACACCACATAGATTTCATCATCGAGATTGGCCGAATGCAACAGGTGCTCCATATGGCGCACTCTGTTGATCTCCCTGGCATGTACCTCGGAGAAGACGACGGCGCTGCCGCGCGCCTCCCGCTTGGCCGCCGACAGGGCATAATCGGCGCGATCAAACAGGCACTCGGCCTTGTCTCCAAGCTTGGACACGGCAAAACCTGCCGAAGCGGTCAGGTGAATGACACCGCCGGGCTGTTCGAAAGACAGGCGCATCGCACCGCAGAGAACGTCACCGGCATGGGCCAGCGTCTGGCGATCCACCGGGCCTTCAAAGATCAGGCCGAATGTATTGCTTTCCAGCCGGGCCACGAGCGTATCCGGCCGCCGCAACGAGTCCAGCCGCCGCGCCGCTTCTACCAGAACGCGGTCGCCGGCCAATTGCCCAAAGATCTGGTTGATCGACTTGAAGCGATCCAGATCGATCCGCGCAACTGCAATCTCGCGCCCTTCGGCCTCGGCCCTGAGAAGCGCGTCGCTGAGATGGCGGTCGAAGCTGCGGCGGTTGGGCAGGCCGGTCAGAGCATCGCGAGTGGCCAGGCGATGGTTCTCCTCGCCCAACCTTTGCGTCTCCAACTGGCGTTGCACAATGGCGCTGCGCGACGCGACCAGATCGGCAAAATCGCGCGAATTGCCCAGCAGGATCATCAGCAGCACGGCCACCACGATGATCATGTTGATCGCGACGGCCACCAGCGTTTCCTGTCCCGATCCGATGAAGAACACGGTGAATGGGCCAAGCACGCAAAGACCCACGGCCAAGGCCGCGACGCGTACATGCATCAGGCAGAACATGCAGCCGATTGTGGTGACGCCCATATAAAAGGCGATCTGCGATTGGAGATAGGCATCCCCATAGGGAAACAGGGCGAAGCTCCACGCCGTAAAACCAATGGCCAGCGCCGCGCCGATCCAGATCATTGCGCGCAGATGGATGCGCGCCTTGTCCAGGTCCAGGACCCTGTGTCGTCCGCGCCACCACAGGACCATGCGCACTGCGCAAAATGTGGCCAATACACCGGGGATATAAAGGGTCAGTTCCACCGGCGCTACGGCCAGATGCGTCCACGCCACGATCAGCGTATTGGACACCAGCATGATATACATCAGAGGCACCTGGCCGCTGAGCGCGCGCCACTGGGCGAGGACGAGTTCAGGCGTTTCGGCCGGCGTCGACACTATTTTGAAGATGCGTCGGATCATCGACATCGCGCTCGCGTTTCGTGCAGCGAGACTAGTCGGGCAAATACTAATTTATTTGTAAAAACGTTTTCGGCGGCGGCTGGTCCGGCAAGGGCCGTCACGCATGCTCGCGCGTGGGCCTGATTTCAACGGCGCCAGGGGCGATTTGCCCTGCAACGTTGCATTGAAATCGATTGCAGGCGCTGCTATTGGCCATTGCGCTTCGGCTTTCGCCGAATTCGGAGGAGACGTCCATGGCCATCGCCGTTCACAATTCCGCCCTCGATCTGGGCGGGGAATTCACCTTGACCGCGAAGGCGCACGGCATCGAGACGAGCATGGTTCTGCCCGGCGATGTGCATCACGCCCTATTGGCCGCAGACCTGATCCCCGATCCCTATTTCGGTGAAAACGAAAAGATGGTCATGTGGGTCAATGAGACGGCCTGGAGCGTCGAGCGCCGCTTCACGGCCTCCAGCGCGGACATCGATGGCTATCTGACCCTGACACTGGCTGAGGTCGACTGCATCGCCACGATCTTCCTCAATGGCGAGGAAATCGCCCGCACCGACAATAGCTTTGTGCGCAACGACATTGACGTCACCGGCAAGGTGCATGCGGGCGAAAACACGCTGCGTATCGACTTCGACATCGCCCCCGATGTCGCCAAGGCGCGCGCCGACGCGCATCCCTTCCCGATCCCGTTCACCAAAAACTACCAGACCAATGGTCTGGAGGGCATCCACATGAACTTCATCCGCAAGGCGGCCTGCCATGCGGGATGGGATTGGGGCATCTGCCTGATGCCGATCGGCGTCTATGGCACCATGAGCCTCAGGAAGTCGCGCCTGGCACGCCAGGAAAGCATCCAGGTCGATCAGGCTCATGGCCAGAACGCGGTCGAACTCTCGATAAAGACTCGCCTTTTCGCCTTTGCTCATGGGGAGGTTGAACTCGAGCACAGCATTGACGGCCAGGTCATCACCGACAAGGTCGTGGTGCAAAAGGGCGAGAACGTCTTCACCCGCAACGTTACCATTCACAGCCCCCGCATCTGGTGGCCGGCGGGGCAGGGCGAGCAGCCGCTCTATGACCTCGTGACCAATGTCGAGGGAGAGATCACCACCCGCAAGATCGGCCTGCGCGATCTCAACTGGGTCGTAGAGAAAGACGAAATCGACCACTCCTTCAAATGCCGCATCAATGGCCGCGACATTACCATGATGGGCGCCAATTGGATCCCAGCCGATGCCATTCCCAGCCGCGCCACGCCGGCTGTGGTGCGGGACCTGCTCGAAAGCGCCAAGGCGGCGAACATGAACATGCTGCGCATCTGGGGCGGCGGGCAGTACGAGCCGGACTGGTTCTACGATCTGTGCGACGAACTGGGCATTCTGATCTGGCACGACTTCATGTTCGCCTGCATGAGCTATCCATCGGACCGGACATTCCTCAAAAGCGTCGAGACCGAAATCACCCAGCAGGTGCGGCGCCTCAGCCATCACGCCTGCATCGCGCTCTGGTGCGGCGATAACGAGGTTATCGGTTCCCTCGATTGGTATCCCGAGACCAAAGCCGACAAGGAACGCTATATCGCCAATTATGACCGGCTGAACTCGATGCTGCACCGCATCGTCGAGGATGAGGACCCGGCCCGCCGTTTCTGGCCGTCCTCACCCTCGCTGGGCTATATGGATTTCTCCGATGGCTGGCACTCGGACACGCGCGGCGACCTGCATTACTGGGATGTCTGGCACTCGGCCAAGAGCTTTGAAGCTTACCGCACGGTCAATCCGCGCTTTGCCTCCGAATTCGGCTTCCAGTCCTTCACCTCGATGAATGTCATCGAAACCTTTGCCGAGGCAAAGGATCGCAATCCGTCTTCGCCGGTTATGGAAAACCACCAGCGCAATGCCGGTGGCAATGCGCGCATCCTCGAAACCATGACGCGCTATTTCCGCTTCCCGCGCGATTTCGACCAGATGGTGTTCCTCTCCCAGATCCAGCAGGGTCTCGCCATCAAGACGGCCATCGAATATTGGCGCTCCACCAAGCCGCGCTGCATGGGCACGCTCTATTGGCAGATCAACGACATCTGGCCGGTGGCAAGCTGGTCGAGCCTGGACTATGGCGGGCAATGGAAGCTGATGCACTATATGGCGCGGCGCTTCTTCCTGCCGGTCAATGTCGTCGCAGTGCCGCAGATCACGACGGTGCAGACCAATTCGCGCGGCACGCCCGTCGAAGGTCAGCTGCCCGACCAGATCGCCCTGCGGGCCATCAACGATACGGGCAAGCCGGTGTCGATCGCGCTGGAAGTTCTGGCGGTGAAGGTAACCGGTCAAAGCCGTACCGTTTTCTCAGGCAACTCGGCCGTCGGTCCAGATGCCGCCATCACCGTCACCGAGATCGCCTTCGGCGAATTGGGCGAAGATGAGTTCCTCTATTTCATCTGGAAGGACGCGCAGGGCAATATCTTGGGCGAAAACGATTATTTCCCCAAACCCTACAAGGCCTATGAACTGGTCGGCGCCGACATTGACGCCAAATGGTCCGATCGCGACGGTCGGGCGGTGCTGACGGTGCAGTCGGATAAACCGGCTTTCTTCGCCACGGCCAGCGTTGATGTGCCCGGCTATTTCTCGGACAATTCCATCACCCTGCTGCCGGGCCGGCCGGTGGAGCTGACCTTCATCCCGCGCCATGGCGCTTCGGTCAGTGCCGCAGACCTGACGGGATCGCTGAAGCTGCGGCATCTAGCCGAGACGTTTTAATAGGCTTCCATACAAGAATATGCCGCCCGGTCATTGACTTGGGCGGCGCTCTTGTTCAGCTTGTTCGGCGGCCGCACATCCTCGTGGCCTCTGGATCTATGAATGTCTCGTCCCTATGCGCCGCCCGCCGAACAGCGTTTGCTGGGCATCGGCCTGGCCCTTGCCGCCTATTTCATGTTCACCGGCATCGACTCCTCCGCCAAATGGCTGGGCATGGTCGGCATCTCCTTCGTCCAGATCGTTTTCCTGCGCTACGCCATCCACCTGGTTCTGGTCGCCACCATCCATCTGCCACGCCATGGCCGGTCCATGGTCCGCTCCGCCAATCTGAAGCTGCAATTCTTTCGGGCCCTCGCTTTGCTGGGCGCCACAGGGTGCAATTTCCTGGCGGTGCAATATCTGCCGCTGACTGTCACCGGCTCCATAGCCTTCACCGTGCCATTGCTGATCTGCGCGCTGTCGGTGCCGCTGCTGGGTGAGCAGGTAGGCTGGCGCCGCTGGAGCGCAATCGCGGTCGGCTTTCTGGGTGTGCTGGTGATCGTGCGCCCCGGCACGGACGCGTTCCATCCCGCCACGCTTCTGTCGCTTGCAGCGGCGCTCAGTACCGCTTTTTACATGCTGCTGACGCGCAAGGTTTCGAGCTATGACAGCGCGGCGACGAGCCAGTTTTACGTCGGCATTTTCGCAACGGTTTTCCTGTTGCCGGTGGTGCCCTTTTTCTGGTCGTTTCCAACCACGCCCGATGGCTGGTTCGTCTTCTTCTCCATCGGCGTCTTCGGTTTCGTCGGACACCAGCTCATCACCGTAGCATCCAGCCTCGCACCGGCCACGGTTCTGGCGCCGTTTTCATATTTCCAGATATTCTTCCTCGCTGCGGCAAGTTGGATCATCTTCAACCAGCCACCCGATATCTGGCTCTATGTCGGCGCACCGATCGTCATCGGCTCCGGTCTCTATATCTGGTTGCGCGAACGGCGACTGGCCAAGCCGGAGACGGTGGTGGTCTCCGAGCGCTGATTTTCGTCCACTTCTTCGAGCGGCCTGGCGCAGGTTGCATCACCATGGGTGATGAGCCGGGCGCTGCGTTGCCCGGTCAGGTAAATCCACAGCCAGCTCATCGTGATGAAGATGCGTGTGCGCGTTTCGATCAGGAAATAGATATGGGCAAAGCCCCATAGCCACCAGGCCAGCCAACCCGTGACCTTGGTGAAGCCGAAATCGATCACGGCCGAACTCTTGCCGATGGTCGCCAGATCCCCGGCATGCTTGTATCGGAATGGGTCAGGCGTTTGGCCATTGAGCTTCTGCTCGATCGCGTGGGCGACATATTTGCCTTCCTGTTTGGCCGCGGGAGCGACGCCCGGAACCGGCTTGCCATTGTCCTGCATGACGCTGGCCACGTCGCCAATCACGTAAATATTGTCCAGCCCGGCAACGGACAGGTCCGGTCCAACCGTCACCCTTCCGGCGCGGTCACCTTCTATGCCGAGCCATTTGGCCACCGGCGAAGCGGCAACGCCTGCGGCCCAGACGACGGTATGCGTCGCGAGGCGCCTCTCGCCATAATTGACACCCTCGGCATCGACTGCGCTGACCATCTGCCCCAGCTCGACCTCCACGCCCATTCGTCTCAGCGCAGCAAGCGCATAATCAGACAGGTCCGGGGCGAAGTTGGGCAGCACCCTTTCCCCGCCTTCGATCAGCACGACCCGCAAATCGCTGGGCTCGAGCGAATTGAACTGCCCCCTGATGCTGGCCCGCCCCAATTCGATGATCGCCCCCGCCATTTCCACCCCGGTCGGGCCGGCGCCGATAATGGCGAAGGTGAGCAGGGCGCGCCGCCGGTCGGGATCGATTTCCCGCTCGGCCGCTTCCAGGGCCAACAGCAATTTGCGCCGGATCGCCGTGGCGTCCTCGACCGTCTTGAGGCCCGGCGCGAACCTTTCCCATTCGTTGTGGCCGAAATAGGCGTGTTGAGCCCCGGTCGCCAATACCAGGCTGTCAAAGGGTTCGGGCTCGCCATCTTCGAGCAGTACGTGGCGTTGTTCGATATCGATCCCGATGACCGTGCCCATCAGCACACGAACATTGTTCTGGTGCCGCAGCAGATGGCGGATGGGCCAGGCTACTTCCGAAGGGCTCAACGCGGCTGTCGCGACCTGGTAGAGCAGCGGCTGGAACAGATGGTGATTGCGCCGGTCGATCAGTACGATCTCGACACCGACGCGCGCTAGAGCCTTGGCCGCCGCCAGCCCACCGAAACCGCCACCCACGATTACGACACGATGTCTGCGAGTGGTCATGGCAGTCTCCTTCGGCTTTGGCCTGTCGGACGGTGATCTAGGGCACGACGCGCGATCGCCACCTCTTTACATAGTCATCCAGCCCCTCGGCCTGCAGTGGCGCCAATGCATGGCTGCCACCAGTCTTGGGCAGTTGTCCACCAAACAACAGGCTGGCGCCCAGGCTGGTTCCAGTGGCGTCGCCCGACGCCGCTACCGGTACGCCGGTCAAATAAGCGAGCATCGCTCCAAAGAGCCGGTTGCGGGCCAGTGGCCCCTCCAGCGTGATAGAGCGCCCAAGGCCGCACAGATCCAGGCAGGCTCGCGCCATAAGGGCCAGATAGAGCGAGGCGGCAGCCGTCCGCTGTCGGGGCGTCAAACTGTCTGGGTCCACGGTCCAATTGCCCGCCCGTTCGCCAAAGGGCCCGACGCCGGGAACAAAGGACGGCAATGCCTGCACATCATTGTCGATAACAAAGGTTATGTCGGCCCGGCTCGGTTCTGTAATCTCGGGCACCAGCACATCGAATTCGCGTCCACCCATGAAGCGCGCGGTCGGCACGGCGCGGCCGAAGGCATCTACATTGGCCAGGCTGTCCTTGCGCGGATCGAGCGCGGCTGTGCCGCCGCCAACCGTCATCAGGATCGACCATGTGCCGGTCGAGACGATGGTGAAGGGCTCATCATGCTGCCCCAGATGCGGCACCAGCGACGCATTGGAGTCATGAATGCCGCAGGTCACCGGCGTCGTTGCCAGCAGGCCGGTTTGTGCGGCAATCTCTGGGCGCAACGTGCCGATAATGGAGACCGCGGGCCTGACCTCGGGGAACAATGCCCGCCAACCTAGCGCCTCCACCATAGAGGAAAAATCGCCCCGATCGGGCGCCCAAAGATCGGTGTGGCAGCCCAACGAGGTGACCTCGCTTGCCAGCACGCCCGTCAGCCGCCAGGCCCAATATTGGGGGTAGGGGACAATCGCGGTAACCGTCGCGAACTGCTCGGGAAACCGCCGCGATTGCCAGAATAATTGCGTCCCCCAATTGAGGCCATTGGGCAGGCGCGGCGAGAGACTTTCCGCAAAGTCCGGGCGCACCCGGTCATATTCGCCGGACGTTTCCTCCGGTCCGTCGAACTCATAATCGAGCACTGGCAGCGCCAGTTCCTCGCCGGTAAGCAAAGCCCCCGTCGCCCCGTGGGTGGTAATCGAAATCCCGTCAATGCCATGTTCGGCGTGCAGGGCGGTTAGCGCACCACAAATAAAGGTCCACAGGCCCTCGACATCGGCATGCGGATAGAGCCCTTCCTTACGGATAGTATTGGGGCGTCCAAGCGAGGTGACCTGCTGTCCTGTCCTGGTGTCGATCAGGACGACCTTGGCATTGGTTTTGCCAATATCGATGACGGCGACGTGGTGGGGAATGGTCTCGGTCATGGCAAGCCCGCAAGAACAGATGTTGCGGCTTTAGCCCATTTTCCGCCACCATGCCACCGCTGACATGTTAGTTCTATTTCACCACGAGCACCGGCAGTTCGGTATGGGCCAGAACCTCGGCGGCCTGGCTGCCCAATAGCAAGCGCCCCAGCCCCCGCCGCCCATGCGAACCCATAACGATGAGATCGGCATTCACCTCCTTGGCCGCTTGCAATATGCCTTCGGCGGCCGGACTATTGGCCACATGCATGCCAGAAATCTTGCCACCTGCTTCGCCGGCGATCTTGTCTGCATCCGCCAGAATGGCTTTCGCCGATTCCGCCTTGGCTTTGTCGAGATCGGCAATAATGGCGCTGGTATCGACCATCATGATTTCGGCGCCCGGCGCCACGATGATCGAAGGCTCCGTCACCGTTACCGCGGTAACCTTCCCACCCGTCTTGGCGGCTAAGGCCACCGCATGACGCAGGGCCTTGCTGGACAGGTCCGAACCATCGACACCACACACGATATTGGAATACATGGCGAACTCCCTTGACGCTTAATGTGCTCACACACTGACACAACGCAAGGGCAGGGACTTTGATCCAAATCAGTTGGCGCATTGCGCCAGCGCGACTTCCGATCTATTTCGGACCATGACGAAACGGCGGCGATGCCGCCCTGGCCCGTAAAACATGGAGCTTTCGCCTGTGCAGCAGCAGGTTGCAGAAATCGCGACCCCTCTGGAACGCGCTCGGCGTTTTGCCATCGCGCCTATGGGCGGTACTTAACTGGCGCTTCACCTGTGGGCAGCGCACTAGCCGTCGGCGATAGAGCCCCCGGACGGGCAGGCCAGCAGATTTGCGCACGGGCGTGGCGCGCAAACGGGGCACTGGTGTTTGACCTTTTCGGCATGCTAATCTGGTCTTGACTACTTAGTCTTTGGCCGCCCGCCGCTGACAGGTTGAAGAACTGCACCGTATCTGTGCACCACAAGACTTCCGTTCCCGAGACTTAAGGCCAGGCGCCGCGGCTATCCGTTCAAAGCTCTAGAGAACGCCGATGCTTGAAGCCGAGATCGCGACAACGACCGCACTGCCAGCTGCCTCCGCTCCAAGCGATCAGGCGACGAATGCGCGCCGCGTGCAGATAGATGGCCTGAGAGCTCTGGCCATGGTCGGGGTGCTCTACGTCCATTTCTGGAACAATGATCCGCTGACTGAGCATTTGCGAGTGTCGCTGTTCTTCGTGGTGAGCGGCTTTCTGATCACCCACATTCTCTATAAGGCCAAGTTGAGTGGTCGAAAGGTAAACGTCGCCAATTACTATGCGCGGCGGGCCATCCGATTGTTTCCCGCCCTCCTGGTGCTGGTACTCTTCGCTCTCGTCTTCGACATGGACGGATTTCGGGCCAGCTTCGGTTGGCACTTGCTGCAATTGTCCAATATCTACTTCTCTCTCACTCAGAGCACAAAGCCCTGGATCGCTGGACATCTGTGGAGCCTGAACGTTCTGGAGCAATACTACCTAATCTGGCCGCTGGTCATTCTATTGCTTCCCATTCAGCGGATTTATGTCGTGGTTCTGGGGATCCTTGTTGGAACGATCTTCCTGAGGGTTAATGGCGGTCATCTTGGGGTCAACGGCTGGTGGACCTTCTTCGTGTTCTCCGCCGACCCGATCGCGGCGGGCGCGCTAGCCTATCTCCTCACGACCAACGCCAAAGTGGCGGAAGTCCTGCGCTCCCAGCCGGCATTGCTAGCCAGCATTGTCGTACTGGCATCCCCCCTGTTCTTGTGGGAAGGCTTCGGGCACTCCGAGACATACCGCCTCCTTATGCAGCCCGCCCTGTGTGCGATCGTGGTGGGCGCCTTCCATGGCTATGGCGGCCTCATCGGCTGGGTGCTTTCAAACCCGATCGTCCGATTTCTGAGCACCATTAGCTACGGTGTCTACATCTACCATCTGATGGTTTGGTGGCTCGTCGTTCAGGTCGTGCCGGAGCTTTTCGTAACGGACCCCCGAACCTTCGTGGTCATTTCAGCACTTTCGATCTTGCTGGCGACTGTCTCCTGGTACGCGATTGAAGAGCCAATATCCCGCCTCAAAGACAAGTTGCCGACCACGACGTCGCGGACAGGCACCCATCCCTGATCCTCCCCACAGGGGCGGGATGACCGATCAAGGTGGTCCGCCAAATCCTGCAAATAGATAGCCTTGGCACATTTTTGACTTGTTTCTATTGGCATGACCAGCAAGGCTACGTCGCCTGAACCGAGCTTGCGGAGAAATTTCGGGAGTGTCCGGTGGGCAAAGAAATCGCGACGGACCTGTCGAGTGGGATATTGCGGTCTGCACGCTGAAGTTGAATGAAAATGAGTCCGCATACCACAGAGGCCGACCGTGCCAGCTCGTACAATCTCGCCGTAGATAAATGATTGCTAGAAATAGGAAATTCTCCGTCGCGCCCATGATGGACTGGACGGACCGGCATTGCCGGTTCCTGCATCGCCTGCTCACGCGCCACAGCCTGCTATTTACCGAAATGGTCAATTCCGGCGCCATTGTGCATGGGGACGCTGAACGCCACCTGCGCTTTGACGATGTCGAGCATCCCGTTGCCTTGCAATTGGGCGGTTCGGACCCGGCCGAACTGGCCGAGGCCTGTCGCATTGCGGAGAGCTTCGGTTACGACGAGATCAATCTCAATGTCGGCTGCCCCTCCGATAGGGTGCAATCGGGGCGCTTCGGCGCTTGCCTCATGGCCGAACCGGAATTGGTGGCCGATTGCGTACGCGCCATGCGCGACGCCACCGACCGTCCCGTAACGGTCAAGTGTCGCATCGGTATCGACGACCAGGATACTGAGGAAAGCCTGGACCGCTTCGCCGATACCATGGTTTCCGCCGGTGTCGATGCGCTTTATGTGCATGCCCGCAAGGCCTGGCTCAAGGGTCTGAGCCCCAAGGAAAATCGCACCATTCCTCCGCTCGATTATCCGCGTGTCTATCGGCTTGGTGCGCGTCTTGCGCCGCTCCCCACCATGATCAATGGCGGTATTGAAACGCTGGAGGCAGCAGCCGAGCATCTGGGGCATATGGATGGCGTCATGCTTGGTCGCGCCGCCTACCACAATCCCATGCTGTTGGCCGAGGTGGATGCGCGCTTCTTCGGCGACACAAGGGCGGTGCCCGATCTGGCCGCTATCATGGCTGCCATGGCTGACTATGCCGAGGCTCAGCAGCGCCAGGGCGCCCGGCTCAATGCCATTGCCCGGCACATGCTCGGCCTCGCAAACGGGCGTCCGGGCGCGCGTCAATTCCGCCAGATCATGAGCGTGGATGCCTGCCGGCCCAATGCGGGGCCCGAGGTTTTTGCGCGCGCCCTCGACGCGGTCGAGCGAACCCCGCTTCCTGCCGCGGTCTGAACCGTCCTCTCCTACACCATCAATTGTCGGCGCCGACGCCGGCATTGCCCCATTGTGTCATGTGAATAGTGCTTTCGTTTTGTTTCGTTTTGTTTCGCCATATGGTATAAGCGAGCCTCATATGAGCTGCTGAATCGGTTCAGCAGCGCTGGGGGAGCTTCTCAAATGAAAATACGAAATCGTCTGTTTCATGCGGGATGGGTCATCATCCTGCTTGGCGCACTGCTTGCGCATTTCATCCAGACTTCTGGCGGCATCACCATTCGCGATCTCCGCTTTAACGGCGAGAATGGCCAGGTCCTGAGCGGCCTGCTCTATGTGCCGCCCGGCGTCTCCGCCGAAAACAAAGCGCCGGCCATCCTGGCCGTGCATGGCTACTTCAACAGCCGCGAGACCCAGGATGGGTTCGCCATCGAATTTGCCCGCCGCGGCTATGTCGTGCTGGCGCTCGATCAGGGCGGGCACGGCTATTCCGATGCCCCGGCCTTCGCCAATGGCTTTGGCGGTCCAGGAGGATTGGCCTATCTGCGCTCGCTCGATTTCGTTGATACCGACAATATCGGCCTTGAAGGCCATTCCATGGGTGGCTGGACGGTCCTTGCCGCTGCGGCCGCCATGCCGGACGGATACAAGGCAATCGTGCTGGAAGGCTCCAGCACCGGCGCACCCTTCGCCAAGGAAGGCGACACCACCTGGCCGCGCAACCTGGCCGTCGTCTTCTCCAAGTTCGACGAGTTTTCCGGCTTCATGTGGGGCGTCGAACGCGCCCAGGACATGCCCGAGAGCGCAAAACTGCAGACGGCTTTCGGCGTCACCGAACCCGTCGTGGTTGGCCAGGTCTATGGTTCCATCGAAGACGGCACCGCCCGCATCCTGCACCAGCCCAATACCACCCACCCGGGCGATCACTTCTCGACCGAGGCCATTGGCGACGCCATTGCCTGGTTCGACCAGACCCTGGAAGGCGCTCAGCCCATCCCGCCCGGTGACCAGATCTGGCTCTGGAAGGAAATTGGCACGCTGATCGCGCTAATTGGCTTTGTTGTGCTGCTGGCCGGTGCCTTTGACATGCTGCTGCGCAGCCAGGCCTTCGCCCATCTGCGCAAGGAGCCCGCCGGCACCGCCTATGCCAAGCGCAGCGGCAAATGGTGGCTGCATTTCGCACTCGCCACCCTCATCCCGGTATTGACCTATTATCCGTTCTTCTACTGGGCCACGCTGGTCTTCCCGGCCTCCGCCATCCTGCCGCAAAGCTTTACCAGTCAGGTTGCGCTCTGGGCGGTCCTCAACGGTCTCATCATCTTCGCTCTGGGCTTTGTGTTCAAAGGCGACAAGGTCGAGGGCCGCGGTGATATCTGGGGATCAGTCCTGATCGCCCTGGCCACTGTGGGCATTGGCTATATTGCCGTTATCGCCACCGATTTCCTGTTCAAGGTGGACTTCCGCTTCTGGGTGGTGGCACTCAAGCCGCTCGACCTCGTCCGCACCAAGATCGCGCTTGTCTACCTGGTGCCGTTCACCGTCTATTTCGTCCTCGCCCTGCGTGGCCTTCACACAGGCCTTTCGGTGCGCACCGATAGCCGCCTGGCTCAATACCTGTCCAACGTGGCGGTGATGATCGTGGGCTTCATCCTCTTTATGGGCCTGCAATATCTCACGCTGCTGTTCACGGGCCACCTGTTCAGCGCCAACGAGCCGTTAAACACCGTGATCGGCATGCAGTTCGTGCCGCTCCTGGCTATCGTCGCGTTCCTTTCGACCTTCGCCTGGCGGCGCACTGGCAGCTATCTACCGGGCGCGTTCATCAACGCGCTGTTTGTCACCTGGTACATTGTGAGCAGTCAGGCGATTCAGTTCGCCGTTAGCTGATCGGCAATCTGACGAGACGGAAAGGGCCGGTCCTGCGACCGGCCCTTTTTATTGGCGCGCGCCGTGACTAGTCGACCAGTTCGAGCGAGTTCTGCGTTACCGAGTAGCGGCTGAGTGTTTCTAGAAACGTCATGCCGAGCAGGCTGGTGTCCAACGCACCCTCAGCGGCCACGAAGGCGGTTAGATTGCGCCGGGCAATGCCGCCCACCTCGACACTGTCCAGCCGCGCCCGGGCGGCCAGCCCGCGACCATTGGCAGTCGAAACCGGCACGGTATAGCGCAGCCCCTCGACATTGACGCCCGCCGCCTGCGCATCGGCAATGGTCAGCACGATGGCGCTGGCGCCGGTGTCGAAGATCATCGGCGTTGTATGGCCATTGATCGAAGCATTGACCTCGAAATGTCCGCTCATGCCACGCCGGAAGGTCGCCGTGCCCGCTTCGCTGTCCACGAGCGCGACGCTGGGTTGAAACTCGCCGGCAACGCGCCCGACCACCCCCAGCAGTTCATCGCGATAGGCATAGGTGACCATCGCCACGCCAAAAAGACCCGCCCACAGCATCAGGCCGCCAAGCAGCTCGGAGGCCCGATGGCGGCGCGTAAACAGCCCGCCTGCAAAGATGATGAGCAGCACAAGCAGCGGCATCAATTGGGCCGTCTGCATCTGTGTCAGGCCAATAAGGCTGCCGGCATCGGCGCTGATCAGCAGCACGATACCCGCGGCGACGATCAACGCGATGCCGATAAAAATCATGTGCCTGCTGCCCTCTTGCCTATCTTCAGGATTAAGGGCGCCGCCGCGTCAATTTCAAGGCGTCAGGCGAAGATGAGCAGAACGGTGAGCGCGGCGATTTCCCCAAGGCCCGCCGCGGCCCCGATCAGGTCGCCGGTTTGTCCGCCCACCAGCGCGCGGCAAAGTGCTGTCCAGCCCCACACGACCAGCCCCACCGCCAATACGGCGGCGATGACGCCCAATAGGCTCGAAGCCGGTGCGCCAATCACGAAAACCAGCAGCAGCGCCAATACGGCGCCGATTGCGAAACGTGAGGCGGGCAACGCACCCGCGGTGGCCGATGCGCCATCGGCGCGCGCCGGGGGTAGGGCAACGGCTACCCACAATGCGCCGGACCGCCCGGCAATATTGGCCGCCAGCCATAGCCCTGCCGCCGCCAGCGGGTTCAGCGCTGCAATGCCGCCAATGGCGGTGACACGGAGCACCAGAAACAGGCATAGCGCCGCCACGCCAAATGTGCCATGGCGGCTGTCCTTCAAAATTTCGAGGCGGCGTTCGGGCGTCGAGCCCCCGAACAGCCCGTCCGCGGCGTCGGCCAGCGCGTCCTCCATCATGCCGCCCCCCACCATGACCATGGCGGCGACAGCCAGGGCCGCCGCAAAATAGCCTGGCAGGCCCAGCCATGTGCCCCCCAAAAGCGCGACCGGGCCAATGCCCATGATGACTGAGGCGAAGGGCAGCGCCATGGCCATTCGCCCCAGTTCGGGCTTTTCATGGGGCGTCTCCCCGGTCGGCAAGCGGGAAAAGAACCGCAGCGCCATGATCATATCGTGCTTGAGGCCCAGGCTGCGCCCGGCTGGCGTCGGGCGATAGGTGTCGCGGCTGCTATCGTCTATCCGGTCACCTGCGCCGGATTCCGCCCGCTCCTGGGTCAATTGCTTTTCGCTCCGTTATGGGCAACAAGACCCCGCCTTCCTACCATATCGCGCCGGACCTGCCATGCCACTCAATCCCGTCTTCGCCGACATTGTCGAACTGCTCGTGGCCGTGCCCGATGGCGATGAGAAGGCCGTCGAGGCGATACGTGAACGAGACGCTCAACTGACCAAGCCGCCCGGCTCTCTGGGCCAGCTCGAATATCTGGTCGAGTTCCTGGCCCGCTGGCAGCATCGCGCCAAGCCGCGTCTCGATAATCCCATGGTGACGATCTTTGCCGGTAATCACGGCGTGACCGATCAGGGCGTTTCTGCCTTCCCGCGCGAAGTGACCGCACAGATGGTTGCCAATTTCACCAATGGCGGCGCGGCCATTTCGCAGATCTGCGGGCTGCACGAGATCAATCTGCGCGTCTTTGAACTGGCGCTGGAACTGCCGACCGGCGACATCACGCAGGAACCGGCTCTCGACGACCAAATGTGCGCGGCCACCATCGCCTATGGCATGGAGGCGGTTGCCGGAAAACCCGATCTGATCTGCCTGGGTGAAATGGGCATCGGCAATACCACCATTGCTGCGGCCATATATGCGGCCCTATATGGTGGAAATGGCGCCGATTGGGTCGGCCGCGGCACCGGCGTCGATGACGAAGGCTTCAAGCGCAAAGCCGACGCCGTTGATCGCGCCCTGGCGCTCCATCGCAGCGCGCTCGATCACCCGCTGGCCATCCTGGCCCACCTCGGCGGCCGCGAAATCTGTGCCATGCTGGGCGCACTGGTCGCCGCTCGCCACCAGAAAGTGCCCGTCATTATCGACGGCTATGTGGCCACGGCGGCTGCTGCGATTGCTCATGCCATCAATCCCGCGGCCATCAATCACTGCCTGTTCGCCCACGTCTCGACCGAAGGCGCCCACGCCGATGTGCTGGCCCGTATGGGGCAGACCGGTCTGCTCGATCTGGGCATGCGGCTGGGCGAGGGCAGTGGCGCGGCTCTTGCCGCGGTCATGGCCAAGACGGCCCTGCACCTGCACAACAATATGGCGACCTTCCAAAGCGCCGCCGTCAGCGGAAAGTCCGCCTAATCCGTTATATGCTTGGCCACGAAACCCTCGGGCCCCGGCACAACCGAGAGCAGGTCAATCTTCATCTGGTTCCGGAACCGCCGCACCGCCGCAGTGCCAAGCCGGGTGAGAGTCTCCACGTCCTGCTGCTCCAGCGCCACATTGAGCGCAGCATGCTCAACCAGGAAATTGAGAATGTAACCCTCAGCCATCTCCTGGCGCTGCTGATCGTTCAATGCACGAAAATTGGCATCATTGGCGAAGGCTTCGGCCAACTGCTTCTGGACGGGGCGGCTGTCGATCTCGAGGGAATAGGCGCCATTGGCCGCGACCCAGTTGAGGATCCAGTAGGCGGTCAGCGCGTCGGTCACATTATTGGTCGTCAGGCCATCGGGCGCGACGAGCTCCTGCCAGATTTCGGTTGGAGACCGTTCGGAAAAAGCCGCCAGCAGGCGGTCGCGGGCGTCCGCGCCCGCAGACCAACGGACGCTCGACAGAAATTCGCGCTGTATTCGAGCCGACAAGGTCGGAGACGGCCGGTAGCTGGTGTCGAAAAGCGCTCCGGCCGCATCGCCGGCCTGGGGTGCCACGTCCTGCGCGACCGCCCCTGCGGGCACCGCAAACAGCAGAACGGCAGTCAGAATCGCGCGTATGGTCATCGGCCCTCCGGGGCGTTCGATCCTCACCGCGATCACGGCGAAAATTCGGCAGGCGAGCCAGGCAGCGTCCTTCAGCCGGCTTCCGAATAGATCTCGAGCTTGTTGCGCTTTTCAACCACCGGCGCCAGCGCATCCATCACCCGGGCACGCGGGAAGGTTGCGATCACTTCGGTGCCGAAGCGGAGTTTGGAGTAAAGGTCGAAGCGGCCCTGGTGCAGATCCATGATTTTCTGGACGATCGGCAGGCCGAGCCCGGCGCCTTGCTCTGCCGTTTTTTGCGCCAGCGAGCCCTGACCGAAAGACGACAGAACCGTCTCGATCTCGCTTTCGGGAATGCCCGGACCATTGTCCTTGACCGAGATGAGCTGCCCGCCATCGCCGCTGCGCTGCACCACCAGCACGACCTTGCCCTGTTGCGGGGTGAACTTGATCGCGTTGGACAAAAGGTTCAGCACCACCTGGCGAATGGCACGTTCGTCGCCCCAGATCTTTGGCAGATTGTCGCCGACGCTGAAGACCAGGTCGATATTCTTGGATTTGGCGCGCAGCTCCATCATCCGGCGGCAGTCGGCGGCGATATCGACCAGCGAGACGACTTCTTCATTGAGTTCATATTTGCCCGCCTCGATACGGCTGAGATCGAGCAGTTCGTTGATGAGGTTGAGCAGATGCTGGCCGCTGGCGTGAATGTCGCCAGCATATTCCTTATATTGCGGCACCTGGTGCGGCCCCAACAACTCGGATTTGAGCACCTCGGAAAACCCGATAATGGCGTTGAGCGGCGTGCGCAATTCGTGGCTCATCGTTGCCAGAAACTGGCTCTTGGCGATATTGGCCTGCTCGGCATGCCGCCGGGCCTCGTCGGACATGTTGCGCGCTTCTTCCAGCTCATAGATCAGCGTGTCCTTCTCGGCCTGATGGCTGATCGTTTCGAGTTCGGAGTGATGCAATTGCCGGGCGAGATAGACGAAAAATATCTCGCCACAGATGGCCACCGCCGCCAGCGTATAATTGAGCGTCCCGCCCAGCGCGATCAGCGAGATCGATACGGTGATCGTGACGGGCAACGTGCTCATCAGCGTGGCCGGGGGCAGGGTATGAGTGGCAATGGCATTGCTGGCGATACTGACCAGCACCATGGCGAACATCACCGGCGCCAACGCTTCGGGGTCAGTCACAAAGGTAAAGAGGGCCAGAAGCGAGAGGGCCACACCCCCGATGCTTTCGGCAGCAACGAATTTGGTAGTCCAGCGTGCTGCATTGAACTTGGCCGGGTCGGTGCCCTTGAAACGCCGCGCCGTCACCACGACCACCAGAAGGCTGGTGATCACCAGGCCCGCCCAAATCGCGGTGACCATGATCGGGACCCAGAAACTGGCCACAATGGCCAGAATGCAGACAATTGCTGCCATGGGCAGCGCCGCCCCGATGCGGGAATCGGCATAGTCATGCATGAGTTCGAAATCGAAGTCAGCCCGCGTGCCTGAGCTCGACGTCAGCCGCTGGCGGGCTTCGAGCACCGCTTTCTGTGCTGTTCGCTTGCCGTCGCGTCCGGGGCGTGCACGGACACTGGTGTCGTGGACCGACATGGAAAACTTACTCATTACTCAATGATGCGAACAAGAACGCGCTCGCGACGCTCACCGTCGAACCTTAGGGGCGCCGTGGTTAACAGGGGATGAAATCGTCGCGCGATTGTCCCGTGTTTCGCGCCATTGTGCCTGGCCGCAAAGATAGCGCTGGCTCAACGGCGCGAGACAGGGTTAAGTAAGGCCTGCAACTTTCGATCAATTGCAATGAGCAATAATATTGCGCCATCCTCGCTGGTATGGCAGTTGTGGTGGTGCGCGCGGCTGCAAAATGCGCTCGACGTAAAATCTGATTTCAAAGGCTCGAAATGGCATTGGACAAGATTGACCGGAAAATCCTGACCCTTCTGCAGAAGGATGCGACCATGCCCGTGGCCGAGATCGGCCGTAAGGTTGGCCTCAGCACGACGCCTTGCTGGCGGCGTATCCAGAAGATGGAAGAAGACGGGATCATCCAGCGCCGCGTCGCCGTGCTCGATCCGGCAAAGGTCAATGTGGGCGTGACCGTTTTTGTCTCGGTCAAAACCAATGAGCACAACGACGCCTGGATGCGCAAATTTTCCGGTGTCATCGATGAATTCCCCGAAGTGGTGGAATTCTATCGCATGAGCGGCGATGTCGACTATCTTATGCGCGTTGTCGTGCCTGATATCGGCGCCTACGACGCCTTCTATAAGCGCTTGATCGGCAAGATTAATTTGACCGATGTCAGCTCGGCCTTCGCCATGGGCCAGATCAAATATACCACCGCCTTGCCGCTCGATTTCGCGATCATCTCCGACGACGACAAATAGGCATCGTCCATGCTGCTCGGCTTTGAGCATATCGGGATGACGTCGGGCGATATGGACCGCACCATCGCCTTCTATTGTGGCCTTCTGGGCCTGCATCTTGTCCTGCGTAAGCCCAATGAGGGCGGCGAGCTGGCATTTCTCGATGCTGGCGGCGGCATGCTCGAAGTGGTGGCACCCAAGGGCGGAGCAGGGCGGTTTCGCGATGTGCCCATGTCAGAGGCGGGGATGCGCCATCTGACCTTGGCCTATGACAATGTCGATGAGATGATTGAAATGCTTGCCCAGGCGGGCGTCGAAATCGCCGAGGCGCCGCGCGACGCCTATAATCCCGAAATGATCCGCCGTGTCGCCTTCGTCCGGGACCCGGATGGCGTTCTGGTCGAATTGATCGAGCGCGCTCCGCAAAGAGTGGCTTAGCCGCCGGTAACGCTCATATGACGAGCCACTGCCGGTGCGTCATGCGTCCGGTCCAGTATGAAGTCATGCCCCTTGGGCTTGATGATCATGGCGTGATCGAGCGCCGCGTCCAGCGCCGCTGGCCCGCCGTTTCGCCAGGCGTCGCGCAGATTGACCTGATCATCCTGCCCAAGACAGAGGAAAAGCTGGCCGGTCGCCGTCAGACGAACACGATTGCAGCTTTCGCAGAAATTGTGGCTCATGGGCGTGATAAAGCCCAGCGTGCCGCCCGTTTCTGCCACATGCACATAGCGGGCAGGCCCGCCGGTACGCTTGTCCAGCTTGGTAAAGCCATAGCGCTGAGAGAGCCTGTCATGCAGTTCGCGCAGCGGCAGATAGGTGTCCACCCGGTCAATGCCCACCTCGCCCAGCGGCATGCCCTCGATCAGCGTCAGGCCCATGCCGCCGCCATGGGCCCATTCCATCATGGTCTCGATCTCGTCGTCATTGACGCCGCGCATGGCCACCATGTTGATCTTCACAGCTAACCCCGCCGCCTGGGCGGCGCCGATGCCGGCAAGCACATCGCCCAAACGTCCGCGTCGGGTTATCTGGGCGAAGCGGGCCTCGTCGAGCGTGTCCAGCGAAACATTGATCCGCCGAACGCCGGCCGCGAACAGCCCGTCGGCATGCTTTTGCAACTGGCTGCCATTGGTGGTGATAGTCAATTCGTCCAGGCCATTGCCGATGCGCCCACCCAGGCTGCGCACCAGGGCCATGATATCGCGCCGAACCAGCGGTTCGCCGCCGGTCAGCCGGATCTTGGTGGTTCCCCTGGTAATGAAGGCATTGGCGATGGCCTCCACTTCCTCAAAGCTCAGAATGTCCTTCTTGGGCAGGAACGTCATGTCTTCGGCCATGCAATAGACACAGCGGAAATCGCACCGATCCGTCACCGAAATACGCAAATAGGAAATGCGTCGGCCAAAGCTGTCGATCAGGGGGCGCTGTGGAGTGGACGAGACGGTCATGGGCGCAGTGTAGCGGGCCGGCGCGGCCAGGCAAAGCGCACAAAAGAAAAGAGCCGCCAATTTGGCGGCTCTTCTTACAAAACTTGTTTCCGTTCAGTGCCGGACGACGATCAGGGCGCCGACCTTTACGCGCTCATAGAGATCGGTGACGTCGTCATTGGTCAGGCGGATGCAGCCCGAGGACACCGCCTGGCCGATCGACCAGGGTTCGGACGTGCCATGCACGCGATAGAGGGTGGAGCCGATATAGAGGGCGCGGGCACCGAGCGGATTATCCGGACCGCCCGGCATATAGGCCGGCAGGTCGGGAACGCGCTTGCGCATGGCCGGCGGTGGCGTCCAGCCCGGCCACTCCGCCTTGCGGGTAATGCGATGGGTGCCGGACCAGCGGAAGCCGTCACGGCCAACGCCAATGCCGTATTTCATCGCCTTGCCATCTTCCAGCACCAGGTAAAGCCGGCGCTCGCTGGTCTCGATGACAATCGTACCGGGCTTGTAATTGGTCGAATAGTCCACGATCTGCTTGCGGATCGGACTGCCGCCGCTGCGGTTGCCGCTCGCGGAGCGTTCTTCGAACTGATTGGTATCGGGATTATACCACAAAGCCGCACTGGACGTCAGCACTGTGCTTAAAGACAGCAATACCGCCATGCTGATCGCCAATGCAATTCTGATGATGCTCATGCTTCCACTTGGCCTCTCAAATGCGCTGGCCTGATTCGCGCCCGCGACGATTTGCGCTACTTACTCGGTCTCGTATTTGGCTGGAAGGGTGCTGCCCCGTTTTCGCCATAGATGGCCCATCATCGCCATATTGTGTTGCCAGTCGGTTACACCTGCGGGTTACCAATCCCTCAATGCGATATTTTTGCCTGCTTGACTTTGCAGGCGAGCCCCTGCCAAACCGCCCGGCATTGGCCGAGGATGAACCAGATGAGCGAAACACTGAAGCGCGAGGCCGCGGCCCGTGCGGTCGCCGAAATAACCTCCGGGATGAAGCTGGGGCTGGGCACCGGATCGACCGCCCGCCATTTTGTCGATCTGCTTGGCGAGCGCGTGGCACAGGGGCTCGACATCGTTGGCGTTCCGACCTCGGAGGCGACGGCGAAGCAGGCGCGGGAATGCGGTATTCCCCTGTCGGATCTGGACACGCTCGATCGTCTGGACCTGACGGTCGATGGTGCCGACGAGATCGATCCCGCACTCAATCTCATCAAGGGCGGTGGCGGCGCATTGCTGCGCGAAAAGATTGTAGCTGCGGCCTCCGATGCCATGATCGTGATTGCCGACAGCTCCAAGATCGTTGAAGCGCTGGGCCGCTTCCCCCTTCCGGTGGAGGTCAACCGTTTCGGACTGGGAGCGACCCGGCATGCCATTGCAGCGGTGATGAAACGTCACCACGCGCAGGGCGAGCTCAAAATGCGGGTAACAGCGGCCGGCGAGCCCTTCATCACCGATGGGGGACATCTCATCCTTGATGCTTTTTTTGGCCGCATTTCGCAGCCAGAAGCGCTCTCAAACGAGCTGCTGGACATTCCGGGCGTCGTCCAGCATGGACTATTCCTCAAAATGTGCCGCAAGGCTTATGTGGCAACGCCGAATGGCGTAGAAACACTTCTCAAGGGCAAATGACCAGCGTGGGACGAGACAAGATGGCATTCTGGACAAATCGAAACTGGGCAAAGGGCGCCAAGGCCATGGTAATGGCCGCATTCATCGCCGGCACTGTTGGCGCCGTGGCGCCGGTCATGGCCCAGGAAGTTGCCCCCGAGCAGCTTGCCATGGCGCGTAAATATATTGATCTGACTGATCGTGGCGCTGTTTTTGAGACCACGGTGGTGGAAATCGGCATCGATACCTTGCGCCAGATCGTCACTCAGAATCCCGAAATTCAGCAGCAGACCAGCGATGCCATCGGGGAAGTGATCAAGGAATATAATGGCCGCAAAGGCGAACTGCTCGACCAGTTTGCCCGCGTCTACGCCGTCTATTTCAGCCTTGAGGAACTGACCGAGATCGTTGCCTTTTACGAGTCTCCGGTCGGTCAGAAGCTTGCTCAGGCCAATTCCGATCTGAACCAGGACATTCGCCGCGTCCTGCAGGTTTACACCAACAATCTGCGGACCGAATTCTTCGCCAAGGTGCGCGCCGAACTGCGTGACAACGGCGTCGAGCTCTAAAGCGGCGCGCGGAAAAGTGGGTAGCGGTTTTCCGCAAAAACACCGCAACGACAAATAGAAAGCGGCGTTCCGATGCAATCGGAACGCTTTTCGCTCCAGGAGCGACAGCCTCTCGGATAAGGGCCCCGCCTTGTGCGGGGTCTTTTTTTATGCGAAGCGCGTCCCATATTCATCGGTATTAGACGATGAAGGCATTGATGTGCTGTCATGCGAACAATCGCGCAGGGGGCTTGAATGGATTTTGACTACGATCTTATCGTCATCGGAGCCGGCTCTGGTGGCGTACGGGCCGCGCGGATGGCGGCAACCTACGGCGCCAAAGTGGCCATCGTCGAGGAGTTCCGCGTCGGCGGCACCTGCGTTATCCGCGGTTGTGTGCCCAAAAAGCTCTATGTCTATGCCGCTCGGTTCCGCGACCAGTTCGATGTGGCCGAGAGCTTTGGCTGGCAGGTCGACGCCAGTTTCGATTGGCCCACGCTGGTTGCCGCCAAGGAAAAGGAAATCACGCGGCTTGAGCATGCCTATGCCAGCAATCTTGAAAAGCCCGGCGTCGAAATCATCCGCGACCGCGCCGTTGTCACCGGTCCCAACGGCATTCGCCTCGTCCGTGACGGGCGCGAACTGAGCGCCAGATATCTCCTTGTCGCCACCGGTGCGCACCCGTTCATTCCCGATATTCCCGGCGCGGAATTGGGCATCACCTCCAATGAAGCTTTCGATCTGCCGAAATTGCCGCATTCGATCCTGATCGAGGGTGGCGGCTATATCGCGGTGGAGTTTGCCACCATTTTCGCCGGCCTGGGCGTCAATACGACGATCATCTATCGCGGCGATTGCATCTTGCGCGGCTTTGACGAAGACATGCGCCGTGGGCTCGAAGCGGGCCTTACCGAGCGGGGCATTCGTCTCATCTATCAGACCAACGTCAAATCGCTGGCCAAGACCGGGGATGATATTACAGTCACCTTCAGCGATGGCGTGTCAGCGCCCTTTGGCGCCGTTATGTTCGCCACCGGCCGCCGCCCCAATATTGCGGATCTGGGTCTGGAGGCCGCCGGCGTGAAGCTGACGGAGCACGGCTCGATTGCCGTGGACGAATATTCGCAGACCTCGGTACCCTCCATTTACGCGGTCGGCGATGTCACCAATCGCGCCCAGCTTACCCCCGTGGCAATTCGCGAAGGCTGGTACTTTGCTGAGACAGTGTTCAATGACAATCCGCTCAAGGTTGATCACTCGCTGATCCCCACGGCCGTCTTTGCCGAGCCGGAGATCGGCACGGTCGGCCTCACCGAGGCGGAAGCCGCGACCCATGACGACATCGATGTCTATGTCGCCCGGTTCCGCCCGATGCAGAACACCTTGTCCGACCGGACCGAGCGCATGGTTCTCAAGCTCATCACCGAAAAGGACGAGGGCAGGGTGCTCGGCGTTCATCTACTGGGTCCTGGCGCCGCCGAGATGATCCAGCTCGTTGGTATTGCCGTGGGCATGGGCGCCACCAAGGCCGATTTCGACCGCACTATTGCCCTGCATCCCTCCGCCGCCGAGGAGCTCGTAACCTTCAAGGCCCCCACCTACGTCTATCGTGACGGCAAGCGGGTCTGAGCCTTTCTCCTTGGCATGGGCGCTCTGGCTTGCTAGAGCGCCCGCATTAGCCGTGCCCGGCGTGAAGCGAGACTGACAATGACCACCTGGACCCCCAGCTCCTGGCGCAACAAGCCGATCAGGCAGGTGCCGGCCTATCCCGATCCGGCTGCGCTTGAAGACGCCGAGCGCCAATTGGCAAGCTTTCCCCCGCTTGTCTTTGCTGGCGAGGCGCGCGAGCTGAAATCCCGGTTGGCCTCTGTTGCTCGTGGCGAGGCTTTCCTGCTGCAGGGCGGCGATTGCGCCGAGAGCTTTGCTGAACACGGCGCCGATCATATCCGCGACTTCTTCCGCGTCTTTCTGCAGATGGCGGTAGTGCTGACCCATGGCGCGTCCAAGCCCGTGGTCAAGGTTGGTCGCGTGGCCGGCCAGTTCGCCAAGCCGCGTTCGGCCGATACCGAGACCATCGACGGCATCGAACTGCCGTCCTACCGCGGCGATATCATCAACGACATTGCCTTTACCGAAGCGGCCCGTCTGCCCGATCCCAATCGCCTGCTGATGGCCTATCGCCAGTCGGCGGCCACGCTGAACCTGCTGCGCGCCTTCTCGATGGGCGGCTATGCGGAGCTGACCCGCATCCATGAATGGACCATGGGTTTCATGAAAGGGTCGAGCTGGGATGCACGCTTTGAGGAAGTGGCCCGTCGCATCGACGACGCCATCACCTTCATGTCGGCGCTCGGCATCAATCCCGAGAACACGCCCGCTCTCAAGCAGACGAGCTTCTACACCAGCCACGAAGCCCTGCTGCTGGGCTATGAAGAGGCGCTGACGCGCCGGGATTCGATCACCAATAACTGGTACGCCACCTCAGGCCACATGCTTTGGATCGGCGATCGCACGCGCAATCCGGATGAGGCCCATGTCGAATATTTCGCAGGCATCAACAATCCTATTGGCATCAAATGTGGCCCCAGCCTCGCCAATGACGATCTGTTGCGCTTGCTCGACCGGTTGAACCCCACCGACGAAGCCGGCCGTATCACCCTGATTTCGCGTTTCGGCGCCGACAAGGTGCATGAGCATCTGCCGCGTCTGATCGAGACTGTTCAGAAGGCCGGCCGTACCGTTGTGTGGTGCTGCGACCCGATGCATGGCAATACCATCAAGGCATCGACTGGCTTCAAGACTCGTCCCTTCGACCGGGTGCTGGCGGAAGTGAAGAATTTCTTCGAGGTGCATCGCGAAATGGGCAGCTATGCCGGCGGTGTGCATATCGAAATGACCGGTGATGACGTGACAGAATGCGTCGGAGGCGTTTCCGCGGTCACCGAGGCCACGCTTTCGGACCGCTACAACACCTATTGCGACCCGCGTCTCAATGCCAGTCAGGCGCTGGAACTAGCCTTCCTCGTCGCTGAGGAGGTTCACGCCCAAAAGCCGCCGCGCGAAAGTCGCCTCGCGGGCGAATAATTGATTTGAACCAAATCGTGAGTTGCGCGTTAGATGATCTCGGCGCGCATCAAACAGCTTGTCTCGGTAGCGTCGCGATCAATCTGAGTGGTCCATGCCGAACTCGCTATTTCCTAATGCTTCGCCTGAACTTCGCTATCATCTGGAAAAAGACCCAACAGTAAAACTCTTCAACGAGTTCGACTGGTCGAAGAACGAGCTGGGCCCAATCCCGGGCTGGTCCGAGAGCCTCAAGGGTGGCGTCCGCACGATCATGGTTGCCTCGACGCCCATGGTCATGTTGGTCGGCCAGTCAGGCATTCTCCTTTACAATGACGCCTACGCAAAGTTTGCCGGCCAAAGGCATCCCGCCATATTCGGCATGCCTGCCTTGGAGGCGTGGCCTGAAATCGCCGATTTCAATCGGACCAATATCGAACGGGGACTGCGCGGTGAGGCCTGGGTTCTACATGATCAGGAGCTTGTTCTAAACCGTCACGGGCGGCTCGAATCGGGCTGGATGGATCTGCACTACAGCCCCATTGTTGGTGATAGCGGACAATCAATGGGCACCTTGTGCATCGTACACGAGACAACAGATCGCCTGCTTGCGGAACGCGCATTGGCGGAGAGCGAGCTGCAGTTCCGCACCTTGGCCGACGCCGTGCCGCAAATGGTGTGGTCGACCCGTCCCGACGGGCACCACGACTACTACAATGCGCGCTGGTACGAATATACAGGCGTGCCGGTTGGGTCGACGGACGGCGAGGGATGGAACGGCATGTTTCATCAGGATGACCAGGCGCGGGCTTGGCAGCAATGGCGCCACTCTTTAGCCACCGGCGAACCCTATCAGATCGAATATCGGCTTCGACACCATAGCGGCGAATACAGATGGACACTGGGGCGAGCGCTGCCCATTCGCGATGCGGATTCCAGGATCGTGCGCTGGATTGGCACCTGCACCGACATCCATGAATCGCGCCTGGCTGCTCAGGAACGAGAACTGGTGGCTCAGGAGCTCAGCCACCGCATCAAGAACATTTTCGCCGTCCTCAACGGCATTATCGCTTTGTCAGCACGTGATGATCCGGATGCCAAGCCATTTGCGGATCAGTTGCGCCAACGTATTTACGCCCTTGGCGAAGCGCACGATTTTGTACGGCCACAGAATTACACGGCGCGCGGCGCATCGGGCCAAGGAAAGCTTTCGGCTCTGATTGAGCGGCTCATGCGAGCCTATAGCGAGAACTCAGAGGGATTGTCGCGCATCCGGTTCATTGGGGACGACGCCCTGGTCGATGACGCTGCGGCGACGCCATTGGCCCTGCTATTTCACGAACTTGCGACAAATGCCGCCAAATACGGCGCCTTGAGCACACAGGACGGTACGATCGAAATTTCGGGACGAAAGGGCGATGACGGCTATCACCTGACGTGGCGCGAACAGGGCGGGCCGACGGTCGCCACACCGGACAGGCCGGGCGGCTTTGGTTCGCGGCTTGTGAGCCTGTCTGTTGAGGGGCAAATGCGAGGCACTTTACGGCGCGAATGGAATGCCGACGGTCTTGTCGTCTACGTCGTTGTGCCTCCGGACGCGCTCGACCGGTCGTCGCGCTTGTCGTCAGCGCCGCTCAGCTAGGTCTGGCTTCGATCGCGGACGGCGCCCTATCCGAGCTAGTGTGCGAACGACATCGGCCCGCCCCAGTCGAACAGTTTCATGCGAGCCGGAGGTTTCGCGTCTTTTTCGGCCCTCTTGGCCACTGCAAACGAAACAACATCCCGAATGTCTCGATCATTTGCGGGCTTGGTCAGCACACCCAAAGTGCCCGGCACTCCGTCGCCCAATTGCGAAGGATTGGCCGTAATGAACACGACTGTGACACCGTGGGTTTGCGCCAACATCCTGCCGATTGTCGTTCCGGTTGGGCCGTCGCGCAGATTGAGGTCCACCAGGGCGATATCGGCCTGATTTGCATGAGCGAGCGCCGTTTTCTGGTCGGCCGCAATTGCCACCGGCACATGGCCCATGTCGGCAACGACGTCCTCAATTTCGGCCGCGACGAAAATCTCGTCTTCGACAATCAGAATTCGATAGGTCATCTCAAGCAGTCTTCAGGCACGATACTAAATAGTAATGGTCTACCTGGAATACGCAAACGGCGGTTTGGTTGCGTCTCCGGCAGGAATTGATGTGCGATTCTGGGTGCAATGTCTCGCCAAACCCCTACCACGGGGCAAGAAGTGATTGCCCCGCTTGCTCTGGCAGGGGTGAGCGGCTAATCCTTGCGCCGCATCCGGCCTGCAGCTGGATGGTCCTGTTTTCCGCACCCAGGCCAGTTCCACGTGACCGACCAACTCCGCATCGCGCTTGCCCAACTCAATCCAAAAGTCGGTGATCTTTCCGGCAATCTGGCATTGGCCCGCAAGGCTCTTGATGATGCCAAATCAGCGGGCGCGGACATTCTGATGCTCTCCGAGCTGTTCCTGACCGGCTATTTCCCGGACGATCTGCTGTTTAAGCATCAATTCGTGAAGGACGCTGTGGCCGCTGCGCGTGATCTGGTTGCGGACACCAAGGGCACGGATGTGGTGCTCGTGCTACCCACCATCTGGCTCGATGTGACTGGACTGCATAATGCCGTTCTGGTAGCGGAAAATGGCGAGATCACCGCCCTGCGCTACAAGCGCGAACTGCCCAATAGCGATGTCTTCTACGAGAAGCGCTATTTCGAGCCCGGCCCGCTGCCATTGCCCGTCACTATCAAGGGCGTCTCGGTCGGTATTCCGATCTGCGAAGATATCTGGCATGCGGCTGTCTGCGAGCATTTGGCCATGCGTGGCGCCGAGATCATGCTATGCCCCAATGGTTCGCCCTATTGGACCAATAAACAGCATATCCGCAAGGATCTGGTTCGCGCCCGCGTGGCCGAGGATGGTGTCCCCATGCTCTATCTCAACCAAGTCGGCGGGCAGGACGAATTGGTCTTCGATGGTGCCTCCTTCGCCATGGAGCCGGGCGACAAATTGGTGCTGCAGGGCAAGTCTTTCGAACCCGATTTCATCGTTTCGGACTGGGTGCGCGGCGAAGAGGGCTGGACCTGCACCAATGGGCATGTCCGGGAGCTGACCTCGGTCGAGGAGGCGCCTTGGCGCGCCTGTGTCCTGGGCCTGCGCGACTATGTCCACAAGAACGGCTTCTCCCATGTGGTGCTTGGCCTTTCGGGCGGCATCGATAGTGCCGTTGTCGCGGCCATGGCCGCCGATGCCTTTGGGCCCGAAAAGGTCCACGCCATCATGCTGCCCTATCGCTACACCTCCGAGGCCAGCCTGCGCGACGCCAAGGATTGTGCTGACCGCCTGGGCGTGCGCTACGACGTGGTCGCTATCGGTGATCCGGTGGACAATGCGGTCAACGAGCTCCAGCCCATTTTTGGCAATCGGCCTGTCGACACTGCTGAGGAAAACATCCAGTCGCGCATGCGCGGCACCATCCTCATGGCTGTGTCCAACAAGCTTGGCTCTATGCTGCTGACCACCGGCAACAAGAGCGAAATGGGCGTTGGCTATGCCACTATCTATGGCGACATGAATGGCGGCTATAATCCGCTCAAGGACATGTTCAAAATGGATGTCTATGCCCTGGCCGCTTGGCGCAACAAGCACGTGCCCGGCGACTGCCTTGGTCGGGCAGGGGAGGTCATCCCCCAATCGATCATCGACAAGGCGCCCAGCGCCGAATTGCGCCCCGACCAGACAGATCAGGACAGCCTGCCACCCTATCCGGTTCTGGACGATATCCTGACCTGCATTGTCGAAGAGGAAATGGCTCTGGGCGAAATCGTCGCGCGCGGTCACGATGCGGCCCTGGTCAGGCGCATCGAGCGTCTGCTCAATATCGCAGAATATAAACGCCGCCAGTCTGCGCCCGGCCCAAAGCTGACCCCGCGCGCCTTCGGGCAGGGCCGCAAATACCCTATCACCAACGGCTATAAGGATGGGACAGTCGGATGAGCGTAACCGTTCGCTGGGCGCCGTCCCCCACCGGTCGCATCCATCTGGGCAATGCCCGGCCCGCGCTGCTCAATTGGTACTTTGCTCGCCGCCAAGGCGGCCGCTATGTGCTGCGCATGGACGATACCGATCTGGCGCGCTCCACCCGCGAATTCGCTGATGGTATCGAGGCCGATCTGGCCTGGCTCGGGGTCAAACCTGACCTCTTGGTCCGTCAGTCTGGGCGCACTGCGCTTTACGACTCTGCCCGCGAGCGGCTGATCGCCGCCGGTCGTCTCTATCCCTGCTATGAGACCGAGGAGGAACTCGACCGCAAGCGGGCCCGCGCCCGGCTCCTCGGCAAGCCGCCCATCTATGATCGTGCCGCGCTCAACCTGACCGATGAAGCTCGCGCGCGGCTTGAAGCCGAAGGGCGCGCGCCCCATTGGCGCTTCAAGCTCGATGGCCGCCCGATACATTTCGACGACCTCATCAAGGGACCGCAGACGGTCAATACCGCATCCATGTCCGACCCTGTGCTCATCCGCGCCGATGGGTCCTATCTCTACACGCTGCCCTCGGTCGTCGACGATATCGACCTGGGCATCACCCATGTCATTCGCGGCGAAGATCACGTCTCCAATACCGGCACGCAGATCGAGATATTCGAGGCGCTGGGCGCCTCGGCGCCGATTTTCGGCCATCACAATCTGCTTACGGATGCCCAGGGGCAGGGCTTCTCCAAGCGTCTCGGCAGTCAGTCCATTGCAGATTTCCGCGCCGAGGGATACGAGCCGATCGCCATCGCCATCGTCGCGACCCTTACCGGCACCAGCCTTTCGGTCGAACCCTATGAGAGCCTCGACGCGATTGCCGAAAAGCTCGATTTTTCGATGATCTCGCACGGTTCGGCCCGCTTCGACCCGGCCGAACTCGATACGCTCAACGCCCGCATGCTCCATGCCATGCCCTATGAGGCGGCGGCCTCTCGGCTAAGTGCGCTAGGCCTTGAAGGCGAGGCTATGTGGACGCTGCTGCGCGAGAACCTCGTCAAGTTCCCCGACATCGCGGAATGGTCAAAGCTTGTCACCGGCCCTGTCGAGCCAGTCATCGCTGAAGAGGATCGCGAATTTCTGGCGCTGGCCAAGGCACTTTTGCCGCCCGAACCCTGGGACGACACGACCTGGAGCCATTGGACCAACGCGCTCAAGGCCAGCACTGGCCGCAAGGGCAAGGCATTGTTCATGCCGCTCAGGCTGGCGCTGACAGGCCGCCATGACGGCCCAGAACTCAAGTCCCTGCTTGTCCTGCTTGGGCGTAAGGCGTGTCTGGACCGACTACCCTGACACTTTTCCCGCCCAGCCGGACGATCCGCAAGTCGGGTTCGGCCGGCGCGCTGCGCTGGCGGGCGATTTCGCCCGGACCCGCCGGGCGCGGACGGGGCAGAGGGACATCGGCCAGTGCAACGGTGGCGACCTGTTCGACTGGCGCCGCTTGCACCGGGGTAACGCCTCGCGGATCGCGCAGGGGCATGGGAATGCGCAGGCCGTTAATGTCCAGCATGGCCCGGTTGCTTCCATCCTCCGCGGCGACAACCGTGACAGAACCATCGGCGACAGGCGCCGCATTGCAGCTTGCCGATTTGTCGAAGGCGTTGCGATAGGCAAAGGCATTGGGCAGCGACATATAGGGCACGCCATTGATGCTGCGCATCTGCTCGGGTTCCTCACCCGGATTGTTGTAATAATAGAGCTCCACCGCGGTATTGGGACACATCTGCTGACAGCTGATCGCGTCATTGCCGACATAGTCGGGCAAGGTGGCATAGCTGATGGGCCAGAAGTAGCCGTCGCTCAGCCGCACGCAGACGGTGCGGACCGTATTATAGCCCTGATAGCCCCAATAATCGCCACCATCGATAAAGTCGCCATTGGTGAAGTCATTCTCGGTCGTCGTCCCGAAAATGCGGTTGAAAATATTCTGCCGTTCGCGGGTGAAGGTGGCGCTGGAACCCGCATTGCAGCCGAAGCGGGCCATTTCCTGTAAGATGGCCTCGCGCTGTTGGGCCACGGCATTGGCGTTCTCGACCGCCTGGCTCACCTGCGCATAATCATCTCTCAGGCTCAACACGTCCCTTGCGATGAGCTGACATTGGCGCGTCAAAACCCGCCCGGCCCGGGCATCGTCATTGCAGCCCTCGCGAATATAACGGCTCTCGGCCTGCTGCACCTGCCGCTGCAATTGCCGCGCCGCATTGGAATCGCCTCCCATGCGCTGGAAGTCGCTATTGCGGTCGAACTGGGCCAGCGCAGATTGCAGCTGCGCGCATTGCGCCGCCTGCGCATGGGCCGCCCGCACGTCAAGAGCCAGCAGCAACGCCGTAAGGATCAGAAGGAGGAAGGGCCGCAGCCGCACAGAATTGAAGTTCACACCATTTTCCCGTCTGCGGGTCGCAACCGCCTGCGTTCAGCCGCCCTTAATTGATCGCTAGGCCATGTGGCAACATTATACCCGCCTGATTTGCCCAGCGGTAGCGCGTCCGCGCAACACCGCCACCAAGGAGACCGCCCCATGAAACTTGCCACCCTGCGCAATGGCCGCCCCGATGGCCAGCTTGTGGTCGTCTCAAGCGATCTCTCGCGCTGCGTATCTGCGGGGCGGATCGCGCCCAACCTGCAGGCGGCGCTGGACGATTGGCAGCATGCCGAGCCTGCCCTCACGGCCCTTTCGCAACAACTCGATGCGGGGGAAATTGCCGGGCAGGTATTCGATCCGACATCCGCCCATGCGCCACTGCCACGCGCCTATCAGTGGATCGACGGCTCGGCCTACATGAGCCATCTGGAACGGGTACGGTCTCTCAAAGGTAGCAAAGACGAGGAACTGCAATCGATCCGTCCGTTGCTCTACCAGGGTGGCTCCGATTCGCTGTCGGCTCCGACCGCACCGATCGTGGTCCCGTCCGACGATCTGGCGTTGGACTTCGAGGCCGAGGTGGGCGTGATCATCGGGCCGGTGCCCATGGCCGCGACCCGAGAACAGGCAGCGGCCGCGATTCGGCTGGTGACCGTGCTCAACGACGTTTCCCTGCGCCGGCTGGTTGTTGACGACCTGCAGAACGGTTTCGGATTCTTCCATGCCAAGCCCTCGACCGCCTTTGCGCCAGTGGCCATCACGCCAGCGAGCCTGGGTGCCCATTGGCAGGACAATCGCCTGCATCTGCCCATTCGCGTCGAGGTCAATGACAAGCTTTATGGCCGCCCCAATGCCGGGGTGGGCATGCATTTCGATTTCGCCGACCTCATCGTCGAGGCGGCGCGCACGCGCTATCTCGCTGCGGGCACCATTATTGGCGGCGGAACGGTGTCAAATCCGCATGACCAGACCTTGCCCCTCAAGCCGGACGGCATTGGCTTTGCGTGCATTGCCGAAGCCCGCACGGCAGAGAAGGCCAAATATGGCCGAGCGCGTACACCTTTCCTGCAGCCTGGTGACCAGGTCCGGATCGGCGCCGTAAACGGCGATGGCCGCTCGGTTTTTGGTGATATCGATCAATCTGTCGTGCTTCTGTCGGACTAGCCGATAACATTCGCGTGTGCCCGTTGGGGGCGTCACAAAGCCATGCAATCGTGCCTCAGACGGGAAGAGGGGCCCGCTTCGGTGCAACATCATCTTTGAGGGAACCATTTGATGCTCAACCGTAAGGTTACCGCTCTTGCCTTAGCTGCCTTTGCAGTCATCGGCGTCGCTACGGCAATCGCGCAGGACGCCTTCACACCACCAGCGACCCCTGAGGAGGCAGTCGAAATGCGCCAGGGACTCATGAAAGAGGATGGCGGCATCCTGCGCGTAGCGGGCAATCTCTCCGGCGCCGAGGCGGTGGCCGCCATGACAACGCTGCGGGACAATTACAGCCACATTCCCGCTCTCTTCCCCGAAGGCTCCATTGTGGGCAGCAGCAAGGCCCTGCCGGCCATCTGGGAAAACTGGGATGCCTTCACCGCCATCGCTGAAACAGGACAGGCCGCTGCCGAGGCCGGTCTTGCGGCCGCTGAGGCCGGCGACGCAGCCGGCTATGCTGCGGCTCTGAAGACGCTCATGGGCACCTGTGGCCAGTGCCACCAGCAGTTCCGGAGCTGACCGCCTCCCGCCAAACAATTCGCCTCCAAAGCGATAGGGCGGTCTTCGGACCGCCCTTTTTTGTTTTTGCTTGATTTATTGGCGGCGCCCGGCCAATCTCCGCGCCATGAAGATCAAATGCATCATTACCGGCTGCATTATTACCTGCTAACCCAAGCGTTGGCGGAGCGGTCTTCTTCATCCCGATAGCATCCTGTGGATAGAGGCTCTCCCGCCAGAGCGATCGATATTGTCTGGCCGACAGGACCCTTCGATGACCACGGCAAAGCCGCAGCTTTCTCTCTACAATACGCTCACGCGTTCCAAGGCGCCCTTCACGCCCATGGACGAGGTCGATGTGCGTCTCTATGCCTGCGGTCCCACGGTCTATGACTTTGCCCATATCGGCAATGGTCGCGCCGCCATCGTTTTCGATCTCCTGTTCCGCATGCTGCGCCATATCTATGGTGCCGAGAACGTCACCTATGTGCGCAACATCACCGACGTCGACGACAAGATCAACGCTCGCGCCCTGCGCGACCATCCCGATCTGCCGCTCAATGAAGCCATCCGCAAGGTCACCGAAACCACGGCGGCACAATATCAGAAAGACGTTGCGGCGCTGGGTTGCCTTGAGCCGACGATCCAGCCACGCGCCACCGAAAACATCGCCGAAATGCAAAAGCTGATCGCCTCGCTCATCCAGCGCGGCCATGCCTATGAGGCAGGTGGCGAAGTGCTGTTTGACGTGCAGTCGATGCCCGATTATGGCCAGCTTTCCGGCCGCAACCTTGAAGACAATCTCGCTGGCGCTCGCGTCGCAGTCGATGCGCACAAGAAGAACCCGGCGGACTTTGTGCTCTGGAAGCTGTCTTCGGACGACGAACCTGGTTGGGACAGCCCTTGGGGCCGCGGCCGTCCCGGCTGGCATATCGAATGCTCGGCCATGTCCGAGCGCTATCTGGGCGAGACTTTCGACATCCACGGCGGTGGGTTGGATCTCATCTTCCCCCACCACGAGAACGAAATCGCTCAGTCCCGCTGCGCTCACGGCTCACACGCCATGGCCAATGTCTGGGTACATAACGGCTTCCTCATGGTGGAAGGCCAGAAAATGTCCAAGTCCCTGGGCAATTTCTTCACCATCCACCAACTGCTCGAAACCGAAGACTTCGGCGGCCGCAAATGGCCCGGCGAGGTCCTGCGCCTGGCCATGCTGATGACGCACTATCGTGAACCGATCGATTTCACGGTGAAGCGGTTGGATGAGGCCGAGGCTTTGCTCAATGGCTGGTATCGCGCCGTGGGCGACGTGTCGGCCGAAGGCGGACTTTTCTGCGCTGACATGGTCGACGCGCTCAATGACGACCTCAATACTCCGGCAGCTGTCCGGGCGCTGCATGAATTACGTGTCGAGGCCGCCAAGGGGTCCATGCCCGCCATGCGCTCGCTCAAGGCCAGCGCGGCCCTGCTGGGTCTGCTAACGGATACGGCAACGCGTTGGTTTTCGGGTGAAGGGATCGAAACCGACGCAGTTCAAAGCCGGATATCGGCTCGCCTCGATGCCCTCAACGCCAAAGACTTCGCCAAAGCCGACGCTATCCGCAACGAACTGGCCGAACAGGGCATCGCCCTGATGGACTACAAGGACGAGGCTGGGCAGCGTCAGACGAAATGGGAGGTCAAGCGGTGACCCTCCTGCCACTCTCTGTCACCCGGTTCGACCCATATCCCCACTCCCTAAACCGGAGTTGGAATCATGCTTGATCACGTCGGAATCCTCGTCGCGGACTGGAACAAGGCTAAAGCCTTCTATGACGCAATCTTTGGGCCACTGGGCATAACCTTGCTCAATCAGGTGCCGGAAGAATTTACCGGCGGCTTCAAGGTGGGCGGCTATGGCAAGGACCACCCCGACTTCTGGCTGACCGAAAGCCGGGAAGTGGGCCCTGGCCGGCACTATGCCTTCCGCGCTGAAACGCGGGGCGAGGTCGACGCTTTTTACGCGGCGGCCGTCGCCGCTGGCGGTAAGGACAATGGCGGGCCAGGCCTCCGCGAGCACTACAGCGCCAATTATTACGCGGCCTTTGTCATCGATCCCGATGGCAACAATATCGAAGTGGTGTGTCATGCCCCAGGCTGAAGCTTATACGGGTGGCTGCCAGTGTGGCGCGGTGCGATTCCGCGTCACTCGGCTCGGCCGTCCTTCCATCTGCCATTGCCGCATGTGCCAAAAGGCCTTTGGCGGCTTTTTCGGACCCTTGGTGACAGCGCATAACGCCACCTGGACCCGCGGCGAACCCAAATGGTTCCAAAGCTCCAATGCGGCCCGTCGCGCTTTTTGTGGCGATTGTGGCACCCCGCTCGCCTACGAAACCCGCTTCGGATTGGAACTGGCCATCGGCGCTTTTGACGATCCGACCGTCGCCGCCCCTCAAATTCAGGTCAATCTCACCGACAAATTGCCCTTCTTTGATGGTTTGACCAGCCTGCCTGAGCGGCACGAGGTCAGCGACGAATGGCGCGATTTCATGGCCGGCATCCATTCCAACCAGCACCCCGATCACGATACCAATGATTGGCCAATCAAGGAGGAGAGCTGATGGATCGCTACAAAATGGAGGTCAGTGGCGGCTGCCAATGCGGCGCCGTGCGCTATCATGCCACCGAGATGATGGACAATTCCCACATCTGCCATTGCCGCATGTGCCAGAAGGCCGTTGGCAATATCTTTGCCGCGCTGGTTGCCGCGCCGCGCGAAGCGATCACCTGGACGCGTGGCGCCCCGGCCCGTTTCCGGTCTTCCGATCATGTCGATCGCGGTTTTTGTGCCCAATGCGGCACGCCACTTTTCTACGACGATACCACCGGCAATCGCGTCAATTTCACCATCGGTTCGCTCGATCATCCCGAACTGTTCCCGCCGCACGCCAACACCGGCAATGAAAGCCGGGTACCCTGGTTTGAGACACTGCCGTCCATCGAAGACGGCGGCATTACTGAGGCGCCGGATCGCGAGGCTTGGTGGAGCGCCATTCAGGCCAGTTCGCACCAGCACCCCGATCACGACACCGACACCTGGCCCCCAAAGCAGTAGTTCCGAGTTAGGCCCCCTATGTCCCGCACCCGCCTCTATCTTTTCGACACCACGCTGCGCGACGGCGCGCAGACCGCCGGCATCGAGTTCTCACTCGAGGACAAGATCGCCATTGCGGGAATGCTCGAACAGATCGGTGTCGACTATATCGAGGGCGGCTACCCTGGCGCCAACCCGGTCGATACGGCGTTTTTCGACGCACCTCGGACCAGACAGGCTGTGTTCACCGCCTTTGGCATGACCAAAAGGGCGGGGCGCTCCGCGGCCAACGATCCGGGCGTCATGGGGCTGGTCAATTCGGCGGCGGGCGCGGTCTGCTATGTCGCCAAGGCCTGGGATTATCAGGTCGAGCTGGCGCTGAGCTCCACCACCGACGAGCATCTTGAAGGCATCACGGATTCCGTTCGCACTGCCATCGCGGCCGGCAAGGAAGCCCTGGTCGATCTCGAGCATTTTTTCGATGGCTATAAGGCCAACCGTGACTATGCGCTTGGTTGCGTAAAGACAGCCCTTGAGGCCGGCGCCCGCTGGGTGGTGCTATGCGATACCAATGGCGGCACCATGCCCGCCGAAGTGCGCGAAATCGTCAAGGACGTCATGACCGTGGCGCCCGGTGACCGGCTGGGCATCCACCCCCATGACGATACCGGCCAGGCTGTCGCCAATGCCCTGGCGGCTGTCGAAGCTGGCGTCTGCCAGATCCAGGGCACACTGAACGGCCTGGGTGAACGCTGCGGCAATGCCAATCTGGTGACGCTCATCCCCACATTGGTGCTCAAGCCCTATTATGCCGAGCGCTTCGAAACCGGCGTCACGCCCGAGCATCTCGAACGCCTGACCCACATTTCGCGCGCTTTTGACGACAGGCTCAATCGGGCCCCCGCCCGGCAGGCGCCCTATGTCGGAGCGTCCGCCTTCGCCACCAAGGCAGGCATTCATGCTTCTGCCCTGCTCAAGGATTTCTCCACCTACGAGCATGTGCCGCCCGAAAGCGTGGGCAATGAACGGGCCATCATGGTTTCTCAGCAAGCGGGCAAATCCAACCTGCTCACCGCGCTGGCGCGCCACAATATCAGCATCGAAAAAGACGATCCACGCCTCGAAAAGCTGCTGGCCACTGTCAAAGAGCACGAATCTCGCGGCTATTCCTATGACGGCGCCGACGCTTCCTTTGCTGTGCTGGCCCGCCGCGTTCTGGGCACGCTGCCCGACTTTTTCGATGTCGAGAACTACAGGGCCATGGTCGAGCGCCGGCACAATGCCATGGGCGAGGAAATCACCGTCACCGAGGCCGTGGTCAAGATCAGGGTCGATGGCGAATTGCTCATGTCCGTGGCCGAAGGCAATGGTCCGGTCAACGCGCTCGACCAGGCGCTGCGCAAGGATCTGGGCAAATACTCCTCGCAGATCGAGGATCTGGAGCTGGTGGACTTCAAGGTGCGTATCCTGGACGGCGGCACGGGCGCGGTCACCCGTGTACTGGTTGAAAGTCGCGATGGAACAGGCGAGCGCTGGGTAACCATTGGCGTATCGCCCAACATCATTGATGCCTCGTTTGAAGCTCTGTATGAATCAATCACATACAAGTTGTTGAAGGCTGCTGCGGCTCAGGATTCGACGACGGGGGCAAACACCAGCCGGGCGAGAGCGATCGCCGGCTAATTGGACGATACCGGGAGGGCAAACTGGCCGAAACCGCTCCGAAACGACCTCTGGCTCTGACGATCGGGGCAGCGGCAGTCACTCTACTCGTTGTTCTTGGCGTTCTGTCCGGTCCATCGATTGTCACCTGTTTCAACAGCCCCGATGGCATGGGGCAATGCCTGCGCGGCAAAATGGCCGAAGTGGGCCTGATCCCGGCCGCGCCAGCGGTTGCCGAAGCAGACGCCCCCGCGGACGAAGTGACCGCCAATGAGGAGGAGGTCGTTCCGGCCGAACCCGCGCTGGACGTCACGCCCCCAGCGGACCTCGAACCAGACACCAATGTCGATCAACTGGTCGCGGCCACGTTCGGCCTATTGCGCGCTGAGCCCGATGGGTCCGTGGTCATTGCTGGTAGTGGTACTCCGGGTAGCCGCGTTGAGGTCTTTGCCAATGGCAACCTGCTCGGCACTGTCGAGGTGGAAGCCAGCGGCGATTGGGTATTCGTGCCCGACACGCCACTCGCGCCCGGCGGGCTTGAGATCACCCTGGGCGAAGAGGGCAAGCCCGGCACGGCCGAGGATTCCTTCATCGTCGTCATCAACGAAGACAAGACCAGCCAGCCCCTGGTGGTTGCCAGCAAGCCTGGCGAGGCCAGCAAAGTGCTCCAGGGCCTGACCGCCCCGACGCAGGTTGCGGCAGCGCCCGAGGCGGAGACAGCCACTGAGGATGCGACCAACGCCGAGCCAGCCGGTACAGCGACCGAGCCCGCCCAAACGGCGGAATCGGTTGAAGCCGCCGCCGCCGATGATGACGGCGCCCCAAGTGTGCCGGCCGCAGAACCCGCCATGGAGGTCGCGGCACTGCCAGATGCGCCATCGCCGGAAAGCGCCGCTGCTGTCGAACCATCGGCGTCATCTGCCGCGCCCGAGAGCGCGGAGCCGTCGCAGGTCCAAGATACTGTCGAACCAGAACCGGCTGCAGCGCCCGCCGAGCCGACCCCGTTGGCCAACGAGACGGAATCCGCTGCAGCAATGGAAGTGGCAGCGCAGCCCGAGGCCGAACCGGCCGTGCCCGCTGCTGAACCTGTGGCCGCGGCCACGCCAGAGCCCGCGGAGAGCCAGGTGGCCGCAATGCCGCCGACTATCGACGCCATTGAGATCGAAAATGACCGCGCCTTCTTCGCCGGTGCCGGTCCGGAAGGTGGCATCATTCGCCTTTATGTCGACGATGCTTTCGTCGCCGATGCCACCGTGGAGGAGGGCCGTTGGCTGATCGAGGCAGGGCCGGTGCTCGATGCGCCGAACCAGCGGGTTCGCGCCGATCTGCTCGACCCCAATTCGGCTGCTGTTGTCGCGCGGGCCGAGGTGGATTTCGTGGTAGATGTGCCGGGGGCCGAAACACCGGTCGACATTGCTCAGGCGCCGGTAACCGAACCGGTCGACCAGCAGCCGGCGGCCGCCGCCCCTGCGCAGACGGACGAGAGTAGTGAGCCGGCAGAAGCGACCGAACCGGTCGCCGAAAACGAACCCGCCGCCACCCGGGATCAGCCGGTCGCCCCGCAAGAGGGGACCACAGTCGAGGCCGCAGCCCAACCTGAGACAACCCCGGAGGTTGCGGAGGCGGTCGAGCCTGAGCCAGCGTCATCCGAGCCTGCCGAACCGGCCTCCGCCGAGGCCGCAGTGCCCACAATGGTCGCGGTGTCGCTGGGCGATCCGGAAGCGCAGCGCTTCGCGTCGGGCAAGGCGATAATCCGTCGTGGCGACAATCTCTGGACCATTGCGCGCCGCGTCTATGGCGAAGGCCTCAAATATACGACGATCTACCAGGCCAATACCGGGCAAATCCGTGATCCGGACCGCATCTATCCGGGGCAGGTCTTCGATTTGCCCCAGGAGGCGCTGGATCCATAATCCACACCAAAACGGCGCCAGGCGGCGCCGTTTTTTTCCACCTATTGATTTTCGCCGCAACAGCCCCCATCTTTCATCGCAATTCACCGATTGAACTGATCGCGGGGCCCACAAGCTGTCGCGGTCGCCACCTGCCGAGCACTGCGCCATGCGTGACGATGACATTGCCAATACCATGCGTGCCCTGGGGCATCCGGTACGGTTGGAAATCCTGCGTATCTTGGCTACCCAGCAGCAGGGCCAATGTTGTTGCGCCGACGTCACTGATAGCCTGACCCTGGCGCAATCGACTGTATCTCAGCACATCAAGGTCCTGCTCGATGCGGGGCTTATCGAGCGCAAGCCGCATGGCACGCGCAATCGCTACTGCCTCCGCCATGACAGGCTGGCCGAACTCAACTCGGCCTTCGGAGGTCTCCTCAAGGGGCTGGCGCCCATCGCCGCCAACAAGGAAACGGAACAGGCCTGATGGCTTTAGACAGCGCTGAAAAGAAACCGTCCGTCAGCGCGGACGAAGGCTCGGTATTCTCGACCGTTCGCAATCTCTGGTCCTATATGTGGCCCGAAAACCGGTCCGACCTGCGGATGCGTGTGGTCATGGCGCTGGCGGCGCTACTGGCCAGCAAGGTCGCCACCACGCTCATTCCCTTCGCCTATAAAGGGATCATAGACAGTCTCGATGGGACCAGTCCCGACAAGACGCTGATCCTGGGGCTGGCCATACCGCTGGTTCTCGTCATCGCCTATGTAGTCGGCAACATTGTCGATGCCGGTTTCCAGCAACTGCGTGACGTGTGGTTTGCCAGTGTCGGTCAGCACGCGGTGCGCAAGCTGGCGCTGCAGACCTTCCACCATATGCACCGCCTCTCTCTGCGCTTTCATTTGCAGCGGCGCACCGGCGGCCTTTCCCGCGTTATCGAGCGTGGTACCAAGGGCATCGAGACGGTCGTCCGCTTCGCCATGCTCAACATTGCCCCCACCATTGTCGAATTCGTCGTGGTGGCAGTCATTTTCGTCTGGCTTTTTGGCATCAGCTATCTTGGCGTGCTGGTCGTGATGATCTGGGCCTATCTCTATTTCACGATCAAGGCTTCCAACTGGCGCATTTCCATTCGCCGGGCCATGAACGACAGCGATACCGATGCCAATGGCAAGGCTATCGATAGCCTGCTCAATTTCGAGACGGTCAAATATTTCTCCAATGAGGAGATGGAAGCCAGGCGCTTCGACAAGGCCATGGAAGGCTACGAGCGCTCGGCCATTCGCATCTGGAGCTCGCTCGGCTTCCTCAATTTTGGTCAGGCCGTCATTTTCTACGGCGGGTTCCTCATCATCTCCATCATGGCCATTCTGGGCGTCATGGATAGCAGGCTGACACTGGGCGATTTCGTCCTGCTCAACACTTTCCTGATGCAGATCTATCGACCGCTCAACTTCATCGGTTTCGTTTATCGTGAGTTGCGCCAGGGCCTTACGGACATCGAAGAGATGTTCAAGCTGCTCGATCAGGACCCCGAGATCCAGGACAAGCCAGAGGCCAGGCCCCTTGCCGTCACGGGTCCGGTCATCCGTTTCGAGGATGTTAGCTTTCACTACGATCCCGATCGTCCAATTCTGAAAAGCGTCAGCTTCGAAGTGCCTGCCGGCAAGACGGTGGCCATTGTCGGCCCCACCGGCGCGGGCAAATCCACCATTTCGCGCCTGCTGTTCCGCTTTTACGATGTGACAGGCGGGCGCGTGACCATCGATGGCCAGGACCTGCGGGACGTCACCCAGGAAAGCCTGCGCTCGGCCATCGGCATGGTCCCGCAGGACACGGTCCTGTTCAACGATACCATCGGCTACAATATCGAATATGGTCGTCCCGGTGCTTCGGCCGACGAAGTGCGCGAAGCTGCACGCATGGCGCAGGTCGCCGATTTCATCGAGACTCTGCCCAAGGGCTACCAAACCCCGGTGGGCGAGCGCGGCCTGAAGCTGTCTGGTGGCGAGAAGCAGCGCGTGGCCATTGCCCGCACTATTCTTAAGTCACCCTCCATCCTCATCCTGGATGAGGCGACATCCGCGCTCGACACCAAGACCGAGCGGGACATTCAGGCCGCTCTTGACGAGGTGTCGCGCAATCGCACCACCGTGGTCATAGCCCACCGTCTGTCCACCGTGGTCAATGCCGACGAGATTCTGGTCTTGCGGGATGGGCAGGTCGCCGAACGGGGCAATCACGCGCAACTGCTGCAGCAGGCGGGCCTTTACGCTCAGATGTGGAATCGCCAGCGCGAGGCCAATGAGGCCGCCGAACTTCTGGCACGTACACAGGATGACCCCGACGGCTTCGTCAAGCGCGGCCTTCCTGCCGCGGAGTAGTCAACCACTCCTCGGATCGTTTCACGTTCACTCTATCGCGGTTCTCACGCCCTCCCCATGGAGGGGAGGGGTGGCGGCGGCCTTGCGGACGACCGGTATCCCTCGATCCTCCCCAAAAGGGGGAGGCGGCAAAGGCGCGGCAACCTGGCTACTACTGAACTGCCCTATTGCAGAACGGCCAGGGCCGCGTTGAGAGTGAGAACGATGATCGTGGCCATGCCAACGCCCCAGAAGAACGAGCGCAGCTTGTTGATGCCAGCCCAGTAGCTCAGCGTGAACCCAATACGAACAGCGGCGTAGGTCAACGCAGCCCCGGTAATGAGAGCATTCTCCGCGTCTGTCACAACGAGAATCATGGCGGCAGGAACGACCATGCCCGCCGATTCCAGATTGTTCTGCAGCGTTCTTGCTGCCCTCCCTGAAAATCCCTCCCGGCCAAGCGGGGTCGATCGGTCCGTGAAGATGAAAGCCAGTCCCCTTGATCCGACTGTGTTCAGGTGCTGGACGGCGGCCGAAATAAAGACAAGGGCACCGGCGGTGAGCAGGGGGATGGAGGCAAACATCATGAGCATTCCTGGCTGGTAATGCGCGGAATATCATGGTTCATTGTCGCACAGTAAACGCACATGTTTTGGCGTTGAATGTGCAGGAATGTTCAATGCGTTCTACGGATCTCGCCATCATCGCCGCACTCGAGAGCGCTGGCACCTTCACCGGAGCTGCGCGGCTGCTCGGCGTTGCGCATACAACCATTTCGCGAAAGCTCAAGGAGCTCGAAGCCCATTTCGGCGCCCGCCTGGCTGATCGGCGGGACGATGGTGTCATGCTGACGCCGGAAGGCGAACGCCTGCTTGAAAGTGCGCGGCGGATCGAGGCCGAACTGGCAGGGCTGGAACGTGACATTACCGGCCGTGATCACCGTCTGACAGGTCATATCAAACTGACAACGGTGGACGCGCTGGCCTGGCTCTACATGCCCGTCCTGACCCGTTTCCGCGCAAGGCACCCGCAGATCGACCTGGCTGTCGAAGTTGGGTCGGAACTGCGCAACCTGTCCAGGCGCGAAGCCGAGGTCGCCCTGCGCGCCACCAATTCGCCTGACGACCATCTGTTTGGACGGGAACTGGGCAAGCTCGACTTCTATCCCTATGCCCGCGCCGACATTGCCGCCGATCCCGAAACCATGCCCTGGCTCGAATATGGCAATCGCGATTGCAGCCAGCCTGCTGCCCGCTGGCTCCGGCGCGTCCATCCCACTGCCCGGCCGCAGGCCAGCGTGCCGACACCACTGATGATGTATCGAGCCGTCGAAACCGGTTTGGGGGCAGGGCTGGTACCCTCAGCTCTCGCCGGCCAATCGCCCGGTCTCACTCGCCTGGCCGACGAGCCGGCTTTTTCCATCGCCATCTGGTTGCTCACCCCCATGGAACTGCGCCAGACGGCCCGTATCAGGGCATTGTTCGAGGCGTTTTTGTCTGCCTAGCCAAGCGAGGTCGTATGCCCTCGCAACCATGCCTCTAACACGTCCTTGTGGAACGTCCTGGCCTCAAGGTGGCCGTAAATGAAGCGCTCGATCTCGTCGTTCTCGGCTGCAATGTCAGCGCCATTTAACTGCAGGAAAAGTTCTACACAGGCGTAGGCGACGCGCTTGTTTCCGTCAACGAAGCCATGGTTCATCGCCAGGCTTTCCCATAGCGCGGCAGCTTCTTCCACCAGGTCAGCATAGTAGCCCGTTTGGGGCCTCAGCAGTGCAGCTTCGATCGATCCCGGATCGCGTACACCACCCGCGCCACCGAATGTCTCAATCAGCAATTCATGTATTCGCAGGGCCTCATCCAGCGTGAGGTAGGTGATAGACATCGCTTATTTGGCCAAGGCCTCGTAGAGCGATTTGCGCCGCTCCATGCTGCGTTGCATGAGCTCATCGATCGCAGGGCGTACCTTGGGCATAGCGCCTTGCTTCTCCATGGCAGCGAACTGCTCGGGGGAAACCATGACACCAACATCACGGCCATTTTTCTGGATACGGACAGGCTCCGTTCGGGCCAATTCCAGCAATTGCCCAAACTTGTTCTTGGCATCGGTTGCGGACATGGTCCCCATGGTCGGCTCCATCAGCTGAATTAGCTAACTTAATATTCAGCTAAAATGGCTAAAAAGTAAAGGCCCGCATCGCTGCGGGCCTTTTTTCACTCACTGAAGCGATGCGGTTATTCCGCCGCATCCCTCCTGCTCACCACCGTGACGCCATTGGCCTCTTTTTCCTTGAGGCCTGCATCCTTGGAAACGATGTAGCGCTTGGCGCTGTCCATATCATCCGGGATTTCCACGGCCATGCCGTCAAAGCCCGCGGGCGCAGCCATTTCCTTGCGGCGGAAGGGGCTGGCGAGCCAGGCGCCAATCGCCGCAAAAATGGTTCCGAGCCACTTGATCTGGGCCCACATCACGGTCGGTGCGGTGATCATAACCGGCACCATTACTAGCGTCAGGGCCGTCGAGAAGAACAGGCCCGAAACCAGCGCGGCCGAGAGGTGAACGAACCAGGAGCCGGCAATACCGCCCACCACGATCTCGCGGCGGATGAAGTCGAACTCCACATTGGCCCACATCGGGATAACGCCCAGCGCGGTCAGGAATGCGGTCAGCAGCACCGGGCGCACGCGCTGGCTCACGGTGAGCAGCATGGCCTTGACCGCCTCGACATTCTGGTGCCGGTGGTAATCGTTATAGGTGTCGATCAGCACGATGCCGTTCTTCACCACGATGCCTGCCAGCGCCACGATGCCGAGCCCGGTCATGATGGCCGAGAAGGACATTCCCGTGGCCAGCATGCCCAGCAGCACCCCGGCCACCGACATGGCCACCGTCGTCAGGGTCACCATCACCTGGTAGAAGCTGTTATATTCGAGCAGCAACACGAAGAAGATGATCGCCAGCGCCATGACCATGGCCTGCATGATGAAGGCATTGGCGTCGCCCATCTGCTCTTCAGCACCGCCGAATTCCACCGTTACGCGATCAGGGAAATCCTGCTGGTCAATCCAGGCCTGCAGTTCCTTCACCTTGTCGGCGGCATAGACGCCCTCCGGCAGGTCGGTGAGCCCGGCCGCCACATTCATCGTATAGACCTGGTTGCGGCGGGCAATATTGGCCACCTTGGGCACGGCCTGCCGCTCGATGAAGTTGGAAACCGGAATGAGCCCCTGTGCGGTGGCAATGCGCATGGAGTCGAACGCGTCGAACGTCCTTTCGTCCTTGGGCAGGCGCACCCGGATATCGAGCTCATCGCCGGTATTGGCATCGCGATAAGTGCCCAGCTTCACGCCCGATGTCACCAACTGCACATAGGGTGCCAGTTCGCGCACGCCGATGCCGTACTTGCCGGCCTCGGCGCGATCGACGGTGATCTGCCAGTCGATACCGGGCGAGGGCCGTCCGTCCTCGAGATCCACCACTTCCGGCCAGCTTGCCAGATGGTCGCGGATAGCCGTCACGACGGGAACAAGGTCATCATAATTGGTGCTTTCCACCCGCATATTGATGTCCTTGCCGGCCGGCGGACCGCTCTCGGCCGCCAGCAGCTGGATGTCGAGACCGGCAATGTCCTTCACCCGATCACGGATGTCGGCAAAGATTTTCTCGGCCGGAAGGCGCTCGCTCCACTTGGTGAGCTGAAGCTGGAAATTGCCGATCGTGTCGGGCGGCATCGTGCTGAAGGCGCCGTTCGAGCCGAACTGCATGATCACGTCCTGGATGCCCTGGACCTGAGTGAGCTCGTTCTCGATCTCCACCAGCATGTCGCGGATTTCTTCCGGCGAGTAGTTGCCGCGTCCCACAACGGCGACCGTGGCAAATTCGGGTTCAGATGCCGGGAAGGCCTCCGAGCCGGTGGGGTTCATCGCATAGGACACGAAAATGGTGGCAATGATCGCAAAGCCTACGGCCAGCGTCGGCAGCGGCCAATGTAGGAGCTTTTCCATCGTCCGCACGTAGATGCCGGTCAGGCCGCCCACCTTTTTGGCGTCGAACTTGTCCGGATACATCACGATATCGGCCTTGGCCTTCTCTTTCTCGTCCACATGCGTGGAGGCGATAAGCGAACCGATAACCGGCATGAAGATCAGCGCCGAAATGAACGAGGCGACCATCACGATAATCACGATCGTCGGCAGATAGCTCATGAATTTGCCGATAATGCCGGGCCAGAACAGCAGCGGGATGAACGCACCCAGCGTCGTCGCCGTGGCGCCGACCACCGGCACGAACATCTTGCGCATGGCCATGATGAAGGCTTCCCGCTTGGGGATGCCCTCCTGCAGCTTTCGCTCGGCATATTCGACCACCACCACCGGGTCGTCGACCAGCACGCCCACCGCAATCACGAGCCCGAACATCACCATCATATTGATGGTCATGCCCAGGCCCTGCGCGACCAGAAACGCCATCATGAACGAGAGCGGGATCGACATGCCGATCATGATGGCAGGCCGCACGCCCAGCGTCGCAACGCAGGTAATCAGCACCAGGGCCACCGCAGTCAGCACCGCCGCTTCCAGCGAACGGAACAGGGCCGTCGTGGTTTCCGCCTGATCCAGGAAGAACGAGTAGGCAACCCCGCTCGGCCAGTCTTTGGCGACCTCAGCGGTCACCTCGCGCACCTTGTTGGAGGTGTCGATAATATTGGTACCCAGCTTCTTGGAGATGCCCATGATCAGGGCAGGGGAGCCGTTGACATGGGTATATTCGGTGGCATCCGCCAGGGTACGGGTGATCGTGGCAACGTCCCCGAAGGTCACAACCGTATTGCCGTCGGTCTTGAGCGGCAGGTTGAAAACGTCCTCGGCAGTGGTGATCAGGCCCGGCACTTCAACATTAAACGAACCCTGCCCGGTATTGAGAGTGCCACCGGCAACCACCATATTGTTGCGGGCCAGCGCGTCGAAGAGCTGGCTGGCGGTCAGGCCGTAAGCCTCCAGGCGCAGCAGGTCCACGCGCACTTCGAGCTGTTCCTTGCGAGCGCCTGAAAGTTTGGCCTCCCGCACTTCAGGAATGGCTTCCAGGGCGTCCTGCAATTGCTCCGCCCGACGCACCAGTTCCTTTTCCGGCGCGGTGCCATAGACGGCCACCGACATGATCGGGCCGATGAAGTCGATTTCCGAAACGACCGGATCATTGGCTTCGTCAGGCAGCTTTGCCTTCACCGCATCCATCTTGGCGCGGGTATCGGCCAGGGCCTGATCCTTGTCGGTATTGATGTCGAACTCGAGGAATATCGAAGTATGCCCGGTGGTCGAGGTCGAACTGATATTGTTCAACCCGGGCAGGTTAGAGAGCTCTTCCTCGGCCGGCTTGGCTAGCAGGTTCTCCGCGTCACGCGGGGAAACGCCGGACTGGCTGATCGAGACATAAAGATAGGGAACGTCGATGGCCGGGAAGCTTTCCTTGGGCATCGATATATAGGCGGTCGTGCCTGCGGCCAGCACAATGACCATAATCGTCAGGACAACGCGCGGCATCCTGAGGATTCTTTCGATGAAATCGAGCATGGCTGGCGTCCCTAGCTTGCAGTGGTTTCAGCGGTCACCGGGCTGGCGTCGACGGCCTGTCCGGCATTCACATTTTCCTGTCCGACGGTAATGATGTCGGAAATCAGAGGCAGGCCCGTGACCCACACGCCTTCGCGCGTGTCGCTCACAATGGTGATCGGGTAGAAGACCACAACGCCATCTTCCACCGTCCGCACACCCAGAATGCCATCGTCATTCAGGGTCAGGACAGATTGTGGCAGCAGGTGCCCCGGCGTCGTGCCGATATTGACGATTGCTTCGGCGGTGACGCCATCGCGGATAGCGAAGTCATCATTGGGGATTTCGATTTCCGCGGGGAAGGCGCGGGTGGCATTGTCCGCAACCGAGGAAACATAGGTCACCTCGCCCTCCACGCTCTGGCCGGTAACCGTCTTGATGGTGGCCTCAAGACCGGTTTTAGCCAAACCGATATGCGCCTCAGGCACCATGCCGGTGAAGACGATGGGGTTGAGCTGCACGATCGTGGCGCATGGGGAACCAACATTGAGCATGGTCCCGGCCACGGCGACCGGATCCTGCACGAGGCCGGCCACCTTGGCCACGATCTCGGTGCGATCCAGTTCCGCCTTGGCATTGTCCAGACCTGCCTGGGCCTGGGCCAGGGCTACCTCGGCGGCCGTCGCACTATTGGCGGCCGCCAGTCCACGCTCGCGCAGATCGGCATTGGTGTCGAAATTGAGCTGCGCCTGCGCCAGGGCCGCCTCGGCCTGGGCTACGGCTGCCGCGCGGGTGCCCTGGTCAAGGGTGCAAAGCGGATCGCCTACATCCACGCGCTGGCCTTTGGTGACATGCACCACATCCACAGTGCCAGCCGTTTCGGCCACGGCGGTCACGGTTGCCTTGGCCTGGGTGCGGCCACGCAGCGGCACTTCCACGGGCATGGACTGGGCCGTGAACCGCTGGATGCGCACGCTCTGCAGCGGCGCGCTGGCACCGGTCGTTTCTTCATTGCGCTGGGCGATGGTCAGTGCCGGGTCGACTTCGGGCTCATGATGCTCGGCCAGCAGCCCGGCATCGCTCAGCGCCGTCGCCACCGGGCCATGTTCCTCGCCCTCGATGACCGAAATGATCGGCTTTTCGCCATTGCCTGGGCCCTGTCCGCCCTGGACGAGAGTTCCGGTTGCCAGCCAGCCACCTGCAAGCAGCAGGATAGCAAGGGCCAGCCCATAAGAAAGCAGTGCACGCATGAAGTATTTCTCGCCCCTTATTCCGCCGCGCCTTTGTGCGGCTCGGCTCGCGCCATTGTGATCAGTTCGTGCATATGGGTGCGGAAATGCTCCTCCGCAACCTTCAATACTGCACGTCCGTAATTAATGACCCACATATCTGCTGCATTGCAGCTATGCTCAGTAGTCACCTGGTCCAGTTTTTCCCGGCCCTCAATGGACCGTTTGAGGAATTCATTGCAGCGTTGTTCCACCAGTTCGCGCGGCAAAATATGTGCGAAGCGGGCGAATAGCAGGAATGGGCTGCGAAACATGTCCTCGCCCAGCGGTTCGCTGAGTTCGGCGCAAAAAGCGGCCTTGCCGGCCTCGGTAATGGTGTAGACTTTGCGCGATGGCTTGCCCGCTTGCTGCTCGGTCCGACTGGCCACTAGGCCATCATCCTCGAGCCGCGCCAATGCCGGATAGATCGAGCCATAGCTAGCCTCGACGAAATAGGCGAAATTGCCTTCCGTACACATCCGGCGAATGTCGTATCCACTGGCCTCTCCATCATAGAGAATGGAAAGGCAGAGCGTTCTGACGTTCATGCGCGCGATCCCGTGATCATATTTCGGTCCGATATATGCTCGGCCTATATATGGCTGTGGTGCCTGCTGCAAGCACTACGGGACAGAACAATGCGCAGATCGGTTAAGCACAGATTGCATGTCTGGTGCTTAACTGCTGATACCTAACAAGAACCTTTACAGTCGCGCCCGCAACGCGACCAATCGTCACGAACCGATCAGACGCCGCATTTCACTGGCCCCGGCCAAGGCCAGGTCCCGGCTCGCCGCCGCGACGAAATAGGGGTTGAGGAATTTCAACTCCCCTTTGCCATAGCGCATGGGCGCACCGTCCAGCGTCAGCACGGCGCCGCCTGCCGCTTCAAGCACAGCCTGTCCGGCCGCGGTATCCCATTCACATGTGGGGGTAAATCGCGGGTAAAGCTGCGCGTCTCCCCGCGCCAACAGACAGAACTTGAGCGAGGACCCCACAGAGACATCGCTTTCGACATCCAGCGTCCGGCACAATTGCTCCAGCGCGGCATGGCCATGGCTGCGGCTGGCCACTATGCGTGGGCGCGGCAGCAAGCCGACGCGGATGGCGCGGCGATCCACCACCGCACCCTCGACAACCCGACCGCTCCAGGCACCGCTTTGATCGCCCACGAAAATGTCGCCACTTGCCGGCGCCAGCACCACACCCATGACAGGGCGGCCATGCTCCACCAGCGCAATGTTGACGGTAAACTCGCCATTGCGCTTGATGAATTCTTTGGTGCCGTCGAGTGGATCGACAACGAAATAGCGCTCACCCAATACAGGCACGATGCCGGCGGCGACGCTCTCCTCGCCCAGCACGGGCAGGCCAGTTTCCGACAGGCGGTGGATGATAGCAGTCTCGGCAGCGGCATCAGCTTCGGTTACCGGCGAGCCGTCATCCTTGGTCACCACATGAATGGGGCGATTATAGACATCGCAGATAACCTCGGCCGCGATGATCGCAGCATCCACGGCGATGTCCGTGACTGTCGGCGAACCGGCCAGGCCAATCATGGTTGGGCCTCGCCGATCACCACATCCAGTCCCAGGTCGAGCGGCGTGGCGCCCATCGTGATCTGGCTGGTTGAAATATAGTCAACGCCGGTTTCGGCGATCGAGCGCAGGCGCTCCAGTTTGACGCCACCCGATGCCTCGAGCGTCGCGCGGCCACCATTGATCTCGACCGCCTGGCGCAGCAGTTCATTGTCCATATTGTCGAGCATGATCACCCGCGCACCGGCAGTAAGCGCTTCGTGCAGTTCCGCTAGCGTCGTCACCTCGATCTCGATGGCCACCAGATGCCCGGCAAAAGCCTCGGCGGCCTTATAGGCAGCCGTGACGCTGCCTGCGACAGCGATATGATTGTCCTTGATCAGGATGGCGTCGTTGAGCGCATAGCGATGATTGCTGCCCCCACCGCAGCGGACCGCATATTTCTCAAAGGTCCGCAATCCCGGTGTGGTCTTGCGCGTATCGCAAATGCGCGCCCTCGTGCCGGCAATGGCATCGGCATAAATCCGTGTCTGCGTGGCAATGCCGCTCAGATGATTGAGAAAATTGAGCGCCACTCGCTCGCCCGACATCACCAGGCGTGCCGGGCCCGAAATCTCGGCGACTATCCCGCCGGCGTCAATGCGGTCGCCATCGCCGAGCCGGGGAGAAAAAAGCACCCCGTCGCCCACCAGCCGGAAGGCAGCGGCGGCCAGATCTAGGCCGGCAATTACCCCGGCTTCGCGCGCCGAAAGCGTCGCCTTTGCTACCGCATCAGGTGCCAATGTCGCCTGGCTCGTTAGGTCGCCGGCCAGGCCCAAATCTTCCTCTAGCGCTGCCGCGACGGCACGTTCCACGATCAGGCGCGGCAATTGAGCGGGCAGGGCGGTCATGCAAACTCACCGGAAACATTTGTTTGGCTTGTGCTTTACGACGCGCATCCCAGCCTGACAACAGCGCTAAAGGGTATGGTTTTGTGCCGCAGAACCCTAGCGCAGCAAACTCTGCCCTCCGTCGATCCAGACCGGACTGCCGGTCACGTGCCGTGCGGCATCCGAGACAAGGAAGGCAATAACATCGGCAACGTCTTCGGCCTTGCCCGACCTGCCTTGAGTCAGCGGGATATCGCCTTCGGGAAAGGTCACGGGAATTCCGGCCTTCTCGCTGTCGCGATATTCGGTATTGTCCTTGATGTCGCTTTCAATGGCGCCGGGACACACGGCATTGATACGGATTTTCCGCCTCCCCAGCTCCAGGGCCAATTGTTTGACCATGGCGAGCTGCCCGGCCTTGCTTGCCGAATAGGCGCTCGCGCCGGGCGAGGTGAAGGTACGCGTCCCATTGATCGAGGACACTACGACGATGGCGCCGCCGCCGGCGGCCTCCAGTGCTGGCACTGCGTGGTGAATGGTGAGATAAGTGCCGCGCAGATTGACCGAGATGGTCTTGTCCCACTCCTCCGGTGTCAGGCTTTCAATGGGCGCCCACACGCCATTGATGCCGGCATTGGCCACCACGATGTCGAGCCGTCCGAACTGGCCCAGCGTCTCGGCCACCAGCGCGCGCATGCCTTGATCATCCGTGACATCGCTCACCGCAGCCCAGGCCCTGCCACCCGCGTTTTCGATCTCCGCGGCCGTCGCCTCGACCTCACTGCGTGTCCGGCTCATGACGACAACCGCTGCGCCTTCCCGCCCGAGCTTCAGCGCCGTTGCCTTGCCGATCCCCGATCCTGCGCCGGTTACCAGCGCCACCTTGCCATCCAGAAAAGTCATTGCCGTGTCTCCGCTTTGTCTGACGCAAACGCGAAGATCGGGCAATGGTTGTCAGAAATGCTCTAGAGGCGCTTGGGGTGATCCTGCTCGATAATCCCGTGAGTGAGACTGCCGGTCACCGGATAAAGCGGGATCAAACAGGCCTGCAGTGCATGGTAAAGGTCGGGCTTGCCGACAAACAGGCGCGAAGTGGGCACCAATTGCTCGGTCAGTTCGCTGTGCCAGCCGCCCCGCTCATGGTCGATCACATGGTTCTCGGCAAAATCCCACAGTTTGCGATACCAGAGCTGGTAGAAGTCGTCATGGTCATAGGAGCCAATATAGGCGGCCGCGCCGATCGCCTCGGCAATGGGCCACCACAACTTTTCGCGCATGATCGGCTGGTTGTTCCAGTCCAGCGTGTAGAAGAAGCCGCCATGCACCTTGTCCCAGCCCAGCTCGATGGCCTGGCGGAACAGGCCGCGCGCGCATTCGGTCATCCAGCTATGCTCCTTGCGGCAGAGCACGAAGAGCTGGAACAACAGGCGCGACCACTCTAGCGCATGCCCTGGCGTGGTCCCCGAGGGGCGGAACATCTCGGAGCCTAGATAGTCCTTGTCCAGGCTCCAGTCCTCATGGAAGTGCTCGGCCACGCGATAGTCGAGCTTGGCCGCGTTGCGGTTGATGATGAGGTCGGCGATCCTGGTCGCCTTTTTCAGATATTCCTTTTCCCCTGTCGCCTCATAGGCGGCCATCAGGGCCTCGGTCAGGTGCATGTTCGAATTCTGACCGCGATAGGTGCTGATCTGCCCCCAATCATTGGCGAACTCTTCGCGCACCGCCCCGGCCTTTTTGTCCCAGAAGCGCTGCTCGATCACCTCTGTGGCGTCGGCGATCACCTTGTCGGCCAGCGGATGGCCAAGCAGTTTGGCGCTCGCCCCGGCCAGCAACACGAACGCATGGCCATAGGCCTGCTTGCTGGCGTCGACATAACCATCGTCATTGAGAGACCAGACATAGCCGCCATGGCGCTGGTCGCGATGCTTCTCCCAAAGATAACGCATGCCATGATCGACGATTTCGTCCGATCCGGGCCGCCCGATCAGGCCACCTATGGTGGCACAGTGGATCATGCGGGTCGTGACGTGAATCTGTCGCACCGCATTGTCAGGCGTCAGGGGCAGCCCCTCATCTGACAATTCGAAAAATCCGCCCTTGGGATTGAGCGATGCCGCCTCGAAGAAGTCGAACAACCGGCTCGCCTGCGTCATCAGATATTGGCGATGGAAGGGGCGTTTCTGCCAGGCGCCCCAATTGGTTTCCGGCAGGGTGGTGGCGATCGTGTTCAAAGGTCTCTCCCATCCGGCGCAATCGGACCGCCGGCTCATCTCCGCACGGGTTCTACCCAATCAATAAGAACGTTGCAATTCTCGCCTTGACCTCCATGCCAGGCTGCCACGGCTCATTCCCGCGCGTACCGTTCCTCCACCCGCCTCACCTCATCGGCCGATCCAAGGATCACCGGCACCCGCTGGTGAATGTGCTCGGGCTCAATATCCAGAATGCCTTGCGCGCCAGTCGTCGAACGTCCTCCCGCGCCCTCGATCAGCCAGGCCATGGGATTGGCCTCATAGAGCAGCCGCAACCGCCCACCCTTGGCCTTCGTTTCGCTGTCGAGTGGGTAGAGAAAGATGCCGCCGCGCATCAGAATGCGGTGGATATCGGCCACCATGGAGCCGACCCAGCGCATATTGTAGCGCTTGCCGGCCGGCCCGGTTTCGCCTGCCACGCTTTCTTTCACATAGCCCGTCGTCGCCGCATCCCAGAAGCGCTCCCGCGCCGTGTTGATGGCGAATTCGCCCGAAGCCTGGGGCACTTTTGCTTCCGCCAGCGTTTGCAGCCACGCCCCGTTCCTATCCAGCGTGAACACGCTGGTCGCGCCGCTGATCCGCACGACCAGACTCGTCGCCGGACCATAGGCGACATAACCGGCCGCCAATTGGTTGCGCCCCTTCTGCAAAAGGCCACCTTCGCTCGCCAGAACAGAAAAGATCGTTCCGACAGTGACATTTACGTCCAGATTTGAAGATCCATCCAGGGGATCGGTAGCGACGATGAGCGGCCCCTGACTCGATAGATCAACGGCTTCATCCAATTCCTCCGAGATCAGAATCGAAATGGCCGGATTTTGCCGCAAGTGATTCAAAACAATGTCGTTTGAGATCACGTCCAGCGCCTTTTGCGCCTCCCCCTGCACATTGTCCGAGCCCGCAAGTCCTGTCTGTCCGGCAATGGGCGCCAGCCTGAGAATGTCGGCAAGCTCGGCTCCTGCAGCAGCCATCGACAGCACGGCGCTGGCAAGCGAGTGGTCCGCGGTCTGGCCCTTGAGCCAATGAGCCAGGTCGGTCATGCAAATCTCCTTGTTGCGCCCACTCTCCCAAACGGGCTTCGCCAGGCAAGGCCGACTTTCGGCCTAGAGCAGTTCACCATGAGCCCGATTTGCGGCGCCTTCTTTCAAAAGGGGAAGGTGACGATGGAAGCCGCGTCCGGCTGGCGTGATCGATCGACCTCACTCCTTTGCTGAATTTGGATGCAGGTCTGCAAGTTTTTGCAGAATGCCTAAAAACTGAGCAATTGAGCGACGCGCTTGCGAGGCTCATGCTCATAACGGCGCTCTCCATATCGACAATATAGGCGATACCAGCAGGTTAGCTTCTGGCACGGCAATTGCAAACTCAACGGCGACGGAAGCCGAATGGCGACTGACAAAGCTTCGAACAGAAGACAGGGACAAATTAATGCTACGCCGCACATTCATCGCATGTCTTGCAACCGGCCTTCTGGCCGCAGCCGCCGTTCCCGCCCATGCCGACGCGCTTGACGATATCAAGGCCCGGGGCACGATCCGCGTGGCGGTGCCGCAGGACTTCCCGCCCTTCGGCAGCGTCGGTCTCAGCATGGAATCTGTGGGTTATGACATCGATATGGCCAAGGCCATTGCCGACCGTCTGGGCGTCGGCGTCGAGCTTGTGCCGGTCACCAGCGCCAATCGCATTCCCTATCTGCAGACCGACCGGGTCGATCTGGTTATTTCCAGCCTCGGCAAAAATGCCGAGCGCGAAGCGGTGATTGATTTCACCAATGCCTATGCGCCTTTCTACAATGGCGTCTTCGGCGAGGCCGACCTTACCCTCTCCGGTCCTGAAGACCTGGTTGGCGTCAGCGTCGGCGTCACCCGCGGCTCGGTGGAAGATCTGACGCTGACCGAGCTGGTGCCCGAAACCGTCGAGATCAGTCGCTACGAGGACAACAACGGCACCATATCGGCCTTCCTGTCCGGGCAGGTGGATGTGATCGCCACCGGCAATGTGGTTGCTGCCGCAATACTCGAGCGCGACCCGCAGCGGCGTCCCGAGCTCAAATTCCTGGTCAAGAACTCGCCCTGCTATGTCGGCCTCAATAAGGACGAGCCGGCTCTGCTCGATGCGGTCAACACCATCATCGCCGACATGAAGGCCGATGGCTCACTCAACGCCATCTCACAGACCTGGTTCAAGGCCGATTTGCCGGCTGACCTCTAAAGCCAATGAATGCCGTCCGGCTCTGATCGGGCGGCATTTTCGCGAGCGTATCTGAAGCGGGCGAGGTCAATGCAGTATCAATGGAATTTCGATTGGCTGGCGAACTATCTGCCGGTCTTCGTCAATGGTGTGGCCATCACCATTGAACTCATCGCGGTCGGTGCCGCGCTCGGCGTTCTGCTGGGCATCGTCTGCGCCTGGGTCCGTGCGCTTGGACCGGGCTGGCTCAAGCCGCCCGTCGCCGCCTATGTGGAACTGATCCGCAATACGCCCTTTCTCATCCAGCTCTTTTTCATTTTCTTCGGCCTGCCGTCATTGGGGCTGAAACTCACCGCCCTGCAGGCCGCCAATATCGCCATGGTGGTCAATCTGGGCGCCTATAGCTGCGAAATCATCCGGGCCGGCATTCAGGCCACGCCCCGCGGACAGTTCGAGGCTGGCGCGAGCCTCGCCATGACACCGCTGCAGACCTTCCGCTACGTTGTGCTCGTGCCGGCTCTGCAACGGATATGGCCGGCCTTGGCCTCGCAAATTGTCATCGTTATGCTCGGCTCTTCGGTGGTCTCCCAAATCGCTGTGGAAGACCTCACCTTTGCTTCCAACTTCGTGCAGTCGCGCAACTTCCGGGCCTTCGAAACCTATCTGATCGCGACCCTGACATATCTGGCCCTTGCCATAGTGCTGCGCAAACTGCTTGACGGCGTGGGTTGGCTGATCTTCCCGCGGAGGAAGGTGTGATGGCCCAGTTCACCTTTTTCGACATCCTGCGCAATCTGCTCATCGCTACCCAGTGGACCGTGGTGCTCTCATTGGTCTCCTTTGCCGGTGGTGGCCTCGTTGGGCTGTTGATCTTGTTCGCGCGCATTTCCAGTCGGCCCTGGCTGCGTCTTGTGGGCCGCGGCTATGTCGAACTGTTCCAGGGCACGCCGCTGCTGATGCAGCTCTTTCTCGCCTTTTTTGGGCTGGTCCTGTTCGGTATCTCGGTCCCGGCCTGGCTGGCGGCGGGTCTGGCGCTGATCCTGTGGTCGGCGGCCTTTCTTGGCGAGATCTGGCGCGGCTGCGTGCAGTCCGTTGCCAAGGGCCAGTGGGAAGCCTCGTCCAGCCTCGGCATGGGCTATTTCCAGCAATTGCGCTACGTCATCCTGCCTCAGGCCATGCGGGTCGCCATCCCGCCCACGGTCGGGTTCTCGGTGCAGGTGGTCAAGGGCACGGCGCTCACCTCGATCATCGGCTTTATCGAGCTGACCCGCGCCGGCACCGTCGTCACCAATGCCACCTATCAGCCTTTCCTGGTCTATGGCTTGGTCGCCCTCATCTATTTCTGCCTCTGCTGGCCACTCTCAAAGGCCAGCCAGATCCTGGAGAAAAGACTCAATGTCGCTCATAGCCATCACTGACGTCCGCAAGAGCTTCGGCTCAAACGAAGTGCTCAAGGGCATCGACATCGATATTGCCCGGGGTGAAGTCATTGCCATCATCGGCAAGTCTGGCTCGGGCAAGTCGACCCTGCTGCGCTGCATCAATGGCCTGGAAACCATTGATTCCGGGTCGATTTCGGTGTCCGGAGCGCAATTGCTGACCGATGCCAGCGCTCTGCGCGAATTGCGTCTCAAGGTCGGCATGATCTTCCAGCAGTTCAATCTCTTCCCGCATTTGACGGCAGGCCGCAACGTTATGCTCTCGCAAATGGTGGTCAAGAAAACACCCAAGGAGCAGGCCGCCGCCATCGCCCGCGACATGCTTGAGCGCGTGGGGTTGAGTGAAAAGTTCGACGCCTATCCCGACCAGCTCTCCGGCGGGCAGCAGCAGCGCGTGGCTATCGCCCGGGCCCTGGCCATGCAGCCCATCGCCCTTTTGTGCGATGAGATCACCTCGGCGCTCGATCCTGAGCTGGTGGCCGAGGTGTTGGCCGTGGTCAAAGGGCTGGTCGCCGAGGGCATGACCCTGGTCATGGTCACCCACGAAATGCGCTTTGCCCGCGACGTCTGCTCGCGCGTCGTCTTCATGCATCAGGGGCGGGTTCACGAAATCGGGCCGCCCGAAGAGGTCTTTGCCAATCCAAAGACCCCCGAATTGCAGCAATTCCTGGGAATGAGCCAGGCGGCCTGACTGGCCGCCTGTCCCTTCAGGATTCCCGCGCCAGGTCGGCGAGCAAACCGGCAGCCACGCTGAGACGCGAAACGGTGATGCCCCCCTCCGTTAGTTCCTTGACGGCAGCGACGCTGCGGGCCACGCCCACCGAGCCGCGCGATACGAAGTCGTCAACCGAGCCCGCCGCCAGCACGTCAGACGTCAGGTCGCGCAGCGCCCGCATCAGATTGGCCAATGCGCGGTCCAGCGCCATCCTGTCGAAACGGTCACCCAGAATGATGGCGCGGCCATCTTCGATAATACGGAACAGGTCGAACAGCCCGGCCACGCCGAAATAGGCCTTGGCTGCACTCACGACATCAACACCGCTGCGCTCGGCTACCAGGACGATGTCGCTGGCATGGCTGAGGAAGGGCAGGGCGCCGATACTCTCCGCAAGAGCGATGGGAACGCCCTGCGCTGCGAGATTGCTGATCCGAACGTCAAGCAAGTGGCGTTGGTCCGCAGGGAGCAGTCCCTCTGTCGCGATCAGTTGCGCCACGCCCTCGCGGTGTCGCGCCACCAGCTCGGCCAGCCCCTCGGTAACCGATCCATTGCGCAGGAACCACAATGCCTCCTGCCGCAAAAGGGCCTCCACCTGTGCATAGAGAGCCAATTGCACCGAACCGGGCAAGGCGCCGTCCAATGCGTCGATTTCCGCGTTCAAGGCGCTCAGGCCATAGGCATCGCGCACCGCCGCATAGGCCAGTGCGACCTCGCCCGCGCTGGCGCTGGTCGCTGCCGTCAGTTCGGACACGAAGGCGGGCCCGCCGCGATTGATCATGGCATTGGCGAGCACCGTGGCAATCACCTCGCGTTTCAGCCGATGGCTTTCAACCTGCTCGGGATAGCTCTTGTGCAGCGTCTCGGGGAAATAGCGGAACAGTTCGCCAGCCAGATAGGGATCGTCGACGGCGGTGCCGTTCAGCAGATCATCGAACAGGGTCAGCTTGGCATAGGCCAGGATAACGGCCAGTTCCGGCCGGGTCAGGCCCTTGCCCTCTGTCGCCCGCGCATCCATTACCGCATCGCTGGGGAGAAACTCCACTTTCCGGTTGAGCAGACCGCGCGCTTCCAGGTCCTCCATCAGCACGCGGTGGTCGGGCAATTCCGCCAGCCCCGCGCGTTCGGCCAGCGATATGGCCAGGGTCTGCAGGTAATTATTGCGCAGGCACAGCGCCGCCACCTCCTCGGTCATCGAGGCGAGGAATGCATTGCGCTCCGCCATCGCCAATTGTCCCGACGCGACAACCGAAGCCATGGCGATCTTGATATTGACCTCAAGGTCGGACGAATTGACGCCGGCCGAATTGTCGATGGCATCGCTATTGATGCGTCCGCCCCGGAGTGCATAGGCGATACGCCCGCGCTGGGTCACGCCCAGATTGGCGCCTTCGCCCACCACCTTGGCGCGAATGTCGGCGGCCGTAACGCGTATCGCATCATTGGCGCGGTCGCCCACCACGCTGTCATCCTCGTCAGCCGCCTTGATATAGGTGCCGATACCGCCGAACCAGAGCAGGTCCACATCGGCTATCAGGATCGCCTTCATCACCTCGGCCGGCGTCGCCGCATCCTTGTCCAGGCCAAGCAGGGCCTTGATTTCGGCGCTCAGCGGAATGGATTTGAGCGCGCGTGAAAATACCCCGCCACCGGGCGAGATCAGGCTTTTGTCATAGTCCTGCCAACTGGACCGCGGCAGCTTGAACAGCCTGTCGCGCTCGGCAAAGCTCGCCGCCGCATCCGGGTTGGGGTCGATGAAGATATCGCGATGGTCGAATGCCGCCACCAACCGGATTTCGCGGCTGAGCAACATGCCGTTGCCGAACACATCCCCGCTCATGTCCCCCACGCCGACAACGGTGAAGGGCTCTTTCTGGATATCGCGGTCCATTTCGCGGAAATGACGTTTCACCGCCTCCCAGCCGCCGCGGGCCGTTATGCCCATCTTCTTGTGGTCATAGCCCGCTGAACCGCCCGAGGCGAAAGCGTCGCCCAGCCAGAAGCCGCGCGCCATGGCAATGTTGTTGGCGATATCGGAAAAGCTCGCTGTCCCCTTGTCGGCGGCCACAACCAGATAGGGATCGTCGCCATCTCGCCGCACCGTGTCGGCGGGCGGAACCACCACGCCCTCGACCAGATTGTCCGTTACATCGAGCAGCGTGCCGACAAATATCTTGTAGCTTTCCGTGCCCTCCGCCAGCCACGCTTCGCGCGCCATGCCGGCAGAAAGTCGTTTGGGCACAAATCCACCCTTGGCACCGACAGGCACGATGACCGCGTTCTTGACCTGCTGCGCCTTGACCAGCCCCAGCACCTCGGTCCGGAAATCCTCCGGCCGGTCCGACCACCGCAAGCCGCCGCGGGCAATGGCTCCGAACCGCAGATGCACGCCTTCGACGCGCGGCGAATAGACCGAAATTTCGCGATAGGGCCGGGGGGCAACCATGCCCTCCACCTTGCCGCTGTCGAATTTGATGGCGAGGGCCGGTCGCCTGTGGCCCTGCTCGTTGCGTTGCCAGGCATTGGTCCGCAGCGACGCTTCAATCAGGTTCTGGAACCGCCGGACGATTGTGTCCTCGTCCAGTGAGGTGATCCGGTCGAGTTCAGCGGCAATCTGGCCGCGCGCCGTCTCTGCCGCTGCTTCACGATCCGCAAGCATGGGATCATGCAGTGCCGCGAACAGCGCCACCAGAGCCGCCGCCGCGCCCCTTTGCGTCACCATGGCCTGCGCGATATAGCGCTGCGAATGCGATGTGCCGACCTGTCGCAGATAGCGCGAAAGTGCCCGTAAGAGCGCCGCCTCGCTCCAGTCCAGGCCCGCCAGCGTGACCAGCGAGTTGAGCTGGTCGCTCTCCGTATCGCCGTTCCACACGGCCAGCAGCCCGGCCTCGATCGCTTCGGCCCGCGCCAATATGTCGATGCCGGCATCCTCGGCGAGCTCGATCACCATGTCGTGCAGATAGCGCGCGACCCCGTCGCGCGGCACGATCGTATAGGTCCGCTCGTCGATCACCCGAAAGCCGAAATGCTCCAGCATGGGCACCCGGTCCGAAAGCGGAATGGCCGTGCCCTCATGGTAGAATTTGAGGCTGAGCGTGCCATCCGCGCCGATCCGCGTCGAAAGCCGAATGGCAATGCCATCGTCGCCTAGGCCCTCGAAGACGCCGATGTCGCGCAAGGCATCGGTGGCGCTGTTTCGACTCTGATAGGCGGCGGAAAAGGCCTGTTTCCAGTCGCTGGCCCGCCCCGCTTCGGGCGCCGCCGCCATGAGCATGTCGGAAAAATCGTGGGTCAGGGCCTCTACGCTCACCTCCAGCTCCCGGCGCTCAGGCCGCGGCGTGGCGCCCCCATTGCGCCCGATAATGACATGCAGCCGAACCAGGTCGCCCTCGGGGAAATTGGGATAATAGGCCGAGACCCGCCCGTCATAGATACCGGCCAGATAATCGGCGATCCGCGCCCGGACAGTCCCGTCATAGCGGTCGCGCGGCACGTAAACGAGAATGGAGACGAAATTGTCGAACCGGTCGATGCGCGGCAAAACGCGCACGCGCGGCCGATCATAAAGACCGGCAATGGTCCCGGCGAACTCCGCCAATTGCGCCGTGTCGATCTGGAACAGTTCATCGCGCGGATAACTATCCAGCGCCCCAAGCAGGGTGCGGCCCGCATGGCCTAGCGGGTCGACGCCGGACTGCCGCATCACCTCGGCGATCTTGCGCCGGATGATCGGCACCTCGGTGTGCGGCGTGGCCAGAGCCTGCGCCGTATAATGCCCCACCACCCGCAATTCGCCGCTCGCCGCCCCCGCCGCGTCGAACAGTTTGATCCCGACATAGTCCATATGGGTGCGCCGATGCACGCGGGCCCGTACATTGGCCTTGGTGACCAGCAGGGGCTCCGGCCCTTCGACGAAATCGACCAGTTGCGGTGTGCTCTCCACATAGTCAGGACCGCTGCGGAGCACTTTGAGCGTTTCGTCACGCAATATGCCCAGCCCTGAATCCGCCACCGGCTTTAGCGCGCCGTCCTCCAGCCGATATTCGCGGATACCGAGAAAGGTGAAATTATGCTCGATAAGCCATTCGATGAACCGTTCCGCCTCGTCGCGCTGAGCGGGCTTGAGCTGGCTGAGCCCATCAGATGCCCGCCGCACCCTGTCCATCATGGCCTGCCAGTCGGCGACGGCGCGCGAAACGTCGAGCAGCGTCGCCTCGATTTCCGCCCTCAGCGCTCCGATATCGGCAACCGGATCGCTCTGAATATGCAGCATGCTCACGCTATTGCCGCCTTGGGCGACAACTTTGCCGTTCTCCATATGCAGAACCGGATGGGCGAACATCCGGATTGTCCCACCCATTGATCGCAGCGCCGCCAGCGCACTGTCGACGATGAACGGCATGTCGGGACAGATGATGTCGAGCAGCATCGGCTCGCCCGCTTCCCCGGGAAGGGTGATCGCGATTTCGGTCGCCCCGGGCGCCACGCCCTTCAGCCGTTCATGACTGGCGCTCAGCGCCTCGATCAGTGCGTGCGGATCCTGCTTTTCCAGGTCATCGGCATCTGCGGCCGATATGGCCGCTATGAGCAGGCGCTGCAGGCTCTCGTCGGTCCCGGCCCGCGCTTTTGCCAGTTCCAGCAACCGCGCCTCGACTGTCGTGGTCATGCCATGCTCCCCTGTGACTCGCCGCCTCACCTTAAGCGTCCAAAATGACAGTGTCTCCACCGCCTTTTTAATGAGTGCCCGGACGCTCAGTCCGGCGCTCCAGGGCAAGCCGTTTCACTGGAACGTCAGAATTCGGCAAACTGTTTCCGCCAGTCCCCGCCCGACAACAGGTTTACCACTTGTTAAACTCTAGCAATCTGGTAGTCTTTGATCAGTCGCAATAGCAGGTCACCCAGATGCCCAAGCTGCCCCAATATGTGTCCTATGCCGGCCTCGTCGCCGCCCTGGTCTTTGGTTTTGTGGTCACTCTCTATGCCGGTCTGATGTTCTAGGTCCGGTATAGGGCTAGACTAGACAGAGTTTTTGCAAATGGCAGCCAAGTTGGCTGCCATTATTGTTTGTGATCATGCGCAGATCGATTTTCCGACATCAGGAAAAGAGACGCATCCCGTCGAAATATAATTTCAGAATAGCAGGCGGGCGGAGTGTTTATTGTCATCCGCGGCGTTCCGGATGGTGGTTGGCGACCTTGTTATACTATACCGAATTGGTAGCGTATTGAGGTCATCAACGAGGAGGTTTGTGATGAAAACCGCCGCTCTCATTCTCGCTCGCCTGGCCTTGGCCGCCGCCATAAGCTTGGCGCCTGTCGCCACCGCTTTGGCTCAGTCGCGTACGCTCACCAATGTCAGTTACGACCCCACCCGCGAATTCTATGAAGAGTTCAACGCGGCCTTCATCGCACATTGGCTGGCCCAATCGGGCGAAACCATTGCCGTGCAGACCACGCATGGGGGCTCGGGCGCGCAAGCCCGCTCCGTTATAGAAGGGCTGCCCGCCGACGTGGTCACCCTGGCGCTGGCAAGCGATATCGATATGATCTCCGACACGACCGGTCGGATACGGCCCGATTGGCGCGGAACCCTGCCCAATGCCAATGCGCCCTATACGTCGACCATTGTCTTCCTGGTGCGCAAGGGCAATCCCAAGGCCATAGCCGATTGGGACGATCTGATTGCCGAAGGCGTAGATGTCATCACGCCCAATCCCAAAACCTCCGGCGGCGCGCGGTGGAACGTTCTGGCGGCCTGGGCCTGGGCGCTGAAGCAGCCAGGCGGGTCCGAGGCGACCGCGCGTGACTATCTCGCGCAGCTTTTCCGTAATGTTCCGGTCCTCGATACCGGTGCGCGCGCCGCGACCATCACCTTTGCCCAGCGCGGTCTGGGCGACGTATTGATTGCCTGGGAAAACGAGGCCCTGTTGACGCTGGCCCAACTGGGCGCAGACCAATTCGAGATCGTCACGCCCTCCGTCTCCATCCTTGCCGAGCCCCCTGTGGCCATTGTGGATGGCAATGTCGATGCGCGCGGCACGCGCGATCTGGCTCAGGCCTATCTTGATTATCTCTATTCGCCTGAGGGCCAGGCGCTGGCGGCCAAACACTATTTCCGCCCGGCCGATACATCGGGCATAGATCCCGCACTATTGTCTGGGTTTGCCGAAATTGATCTTGCCCGTGTCGACGATTTCGGGGGCTGGCGCGAGGTCCAAAAGACCTTCTTCGCCGATGGCGGAATATTCGACCAGGTGTTCGAGGGCAATTTCTGAACGGGCGGAGCGATGCTTGAACGTCTCGGACAAAAGTAGCCACGGTCTTGCTCCTCGGGCCTCAACCCGAGGATCGGCAGGGTGACCGAACAGTTCTAATGCACCGTGGCCGGCTCGATAGGTGTTGCCGGTCCGTCGCCCACCTTCGGGCCGGCCCAGAACACCACATAGAGCAGGTCCTGGCCGGCCGCATCGGTGATCTCGATGGAGCGCGGGGCGTCCATTTTGCCCCCTTCGCCGGCAACCTTCTCGATAATTGCGCGGCCCATTTCCGCCGCGGTCTGCTCGGCCGCTTCCAGATTGGGATGCTCGCTGCCGGTGTCGTCACGGATCAGCGCGTCTTCGGTACGATAGTGAAAATAGTATCGCGGCACGATCTTTTCCCGTTATCCGGGTTAAATATAGGGCAGCGGGCCTGGCGCTGCCAGCCCCGCCCCGGTCAGTCCGCGCCGCGCAGGGCACGATAGCCGTGGCGGTGCCACAGCAACGGGCTGGCAACGGCACTGGTCTCGGCCTCGACGATCGCGCCCGCAAACAGCACATGAGTGCCCGTCTCCATGGCTCCGATAACCTCGCAGTCCAAGGCCGTGACCGCTCCATGCAGAAACGGCTGCCCCGATGGCCAGCTTCCCCATTGCCCAACGTTGAACCGTTCAGCCGGTTCCACCTGACCGGCAAAGGCATCGGCAATGGCCTCCTGCCCAGCGGCGAGCATGGCCAGCGAGAAACTGCCTGTCTTGGCGATCAGGTCGGCCAGGCGGCTCACAATATCGATGGAAACCAGAATGGCCGGCGGCTGCGCGGACAGCGAAAGCACCGAGGTCGCCGTTCGTCCAATGCGTTCATCGCCACGCCGCGCCGTCACCACATGCACGCTCGAGGCTAGGCCCGACATGGCCGAGCGAAACTCGGCGTCATTGACGGCCGGCCTGCGCAGTGGCCTCAGCGCCATGGTATCGGGCAGGTCGAAATCGGGCATAAGGATAGTCATGGTGGAAAGACGCTATCGGTGCAATGTCGCCGGCGAAAATGCCAGCATGCTCTTTCCCCGGCGAGGGGCCGTGGAAGGGTGGTGAGCCCGCACGTTCAGGCGGGGCTCGCCACGAAAAGATCAGCCCAGATTGGCTTCGGCAAATTCATAATTGGCCAGCTTGTCGAGGAAGTTGGTCACATAGTCCGGCCTGCGATTGCGGAAATCGACGTAATAGGAATGTTCCCAGACATCCAGGCCCAGCAGGACCTTGCCTTCACCCGTGGCCAGCGGATTGGAACCGTTCGGCGTCTTGGTGGTCTTGAGCTTGCCGTCGGTGCCCAGCACCAGCCAGGCCCAGCCCGAGCCGAACTGGGTGGTCGCGGCCGTCTTGAAGCTGTCCTTGAAGGCGTCCACGGAGCCGAAATCTTCAACAATCTTGCTTTCCAGCTTGCCCGGCACCTTGCCGCCATTCGGGCTCAGCGCCTGCCAGAAATGGATGTGGTTCCAGTGCTGGCCGGCATTGTTGAACACGGGCGCCAGATCGGCCTTCTCCTTGGCGAAGGCCACGATGTCCTCAAGCGACTTGCCGGCCAGTTCCGGCATTTTTTCAACGAAGCCGTTGAGCGCGGTCACATAGGCCTGGTGGTGCTTGCCGTGATGCAGTTCCAGCGTTTCCTGGCTCATCCCGGCATCGGCCAGCGCATTGGCGGAAAAGGGCAGGGCGGGCAATGAGAAGGTCATAAAAGCTTCCTTTCGCAATCGGCTTGCATGTCCGGACAAGTCCGGCTAATTTCCAAGTAATGGCTTTGAAAACCCTTTCAACTGATATGTCAAGCTCAACCTTGGAAAATGCGTCCTGGTCGCCGCGTAATCCGGCCGAGCGCATCCTGATGACACTCAAAATGCATGGTGCGCTGTCGGCCGCCGCGCTGGGCAGCACCCTCGGCACCACCAGCGAGGCTGCGCGCCAGCAATTGCTGCGCCTGGCCGAGGAGCGGCTGGTCGAGGCGAGAAACGCCGGCAACGGCGTTGGCCGGCCAACCCAGCTCTGGAGCCTGACGCCGGCGGCGCAAGCCCGCTTCCCCGATACCCATGCCGCATTGACGGTCCAACTCCTCGACATCGTGCGAAAGCATTTGGGGGAGGAAGCCCTCGATGTCATCATCGCTGAGCGCGAAGCCGATACCCGCAATGCCTATGAAGCGGCGGTGCGATCCCAGCCCGATCTCAAGTCCAGGGTGGCCGCTCTGGCCGACCTGCGCAGCAAGGAAGGCTATATGGCGGCCTGGACCGAACAGCCGGACGGGTCGGTGCTGCTGGTCGAAAACCATTGTCCCATCTGCGCCGCCGCCACCGCCTGCCAGGGTTTTTGCCGCGCCGAAATTGACGTCTTTCGCGCCGTGCTCGGGCCCGATGTTGAGGTGGAACGGCAGGACCATATCGTCAGCGGCGGCCGCCGGTGCACCTATTCCATAAGGACCAGCACGAATGCGTCAGCCTGACCGCCCCCCTCCGGGCACCCAATTGCACCGCATCGGCTGGGAGGCACCCGAAGGGCTGGACGAAAAATTGATCCGCAGGGTGGTGGATGAGTTCTATGCCCGCGCGCGCCGCGATGACGTTATCGGGCCAGTCTTCAACCGGGTCATTCCCGAGCCCGAATGGCCGGCCCATCTCGACAAGATTGCCGACTTCTGGAGCTCTATGCTGCTTGGTTCGGGGCGCTACAACGGCCGCCCCATGCCCAAGCACATGGCTATTCCCGAGCTTTCTGACCTTCACTTCATGCGCTGGCTGCGCCTGTTCCGCGAGACGGTGCAGCAAGTTTGCCCGCCCGATATTGCCGCGCTCTTCGTCGAGCGCTCCGAGCGGATCGGCAATTCGTTCCGCATGAATATCGCCATGCGGCGCGGCGACGATATCTCCCGTATGGGCCCGCTCATACGCGAGCCCGACCCGGTCTGGCAGCCCGATCGGGAGACTGATGGGTCTGACTGATCCAGCGGCGGCGCTAGGTATCTGGGCCCGAAGGGCTCGTTTCTTGGGCTGCCGGGACGCGGTTCTGCGCTAAACTGCACCAACGATTCGTCCGGGCTTTCGGCGTGCAGGTCATTGCTACAGAATTTAGCGAACATTTTGCCGCCGGCACCGTATTGCTGCGGGCCGGGGAGCTGGATGAGGCGCTCAGGCAGTTCAAGGCCGTCTATTCCGACGCCGAAACCACCGGCAATATGCATCTCATGGCGTCCAGCCTGTGCGAAATCGCCTGGACCTGCTTCAAGATGGGCGATCCGGAGCAAGGGTTGGAATGCGCGGTTGGCGCCAAATGGCTTTGGCGTCGGCTCGGCAATTCCGAGGAGCTGGCTCGCGCCCTGGCGGTCGAAGCTTTTCTCTTCCTCGACCTTGGCCTGGGCGATGAGGCCTTCGATCTCTCCGGTGAGGCGCTGGATTTGGCCCAGCGTCTGGCCGCGCCGGCCATTCTCGCCTTTGCACTGAATGTTCGCGCCGTCGTCCTCGCGGTGTGCCAGGAGTCGGAACTGGCGCTGTCCCTGCTTGAGCAGGCGGTGGATTTGGCAAGTGCGGCCGGCAACAAGACGGCTGCTGCCTTCTATACGCTCAATAAGGGCTTTGCTCACGCTAAACTGGGTGAGTTGGAGCACAAGGTCGGGCGGGCCGCCCGCGCGGCAGAGTACCGCGCCCTTGCCATCGAGCACAGCCTGGCCGCCGCCGACCTGGCCGCCAGTGCCGGAGACCTCTGGACTTTGCGCGTCGCCCTCTGCAACGGCGCCGAATTCTTGTCGGCTGACGGCCGCAATGGTGAAGCAACCGCCTTGCTCGACCGCTGGGCCGGTTTGCCCGGCGAGGTCAGCGCCAGCCTGCATATTCATCACCTCTATACGCTTGGCCAGGTGCGCCATGCCGCCGGTCAGCACCGGCAGGCGCTCGCCGCCTGCACCGATGCGCTTTCACTGGCCGAGGCAAAGGGGCAGATCGACCACCAGGTCAACGCCGCCGAAATCTTGAGCCGCATTCTGGAGGCCATGGGCGACACCCCCGCGGCCCTCTCCATGCATCGCCACTATCACAGGCTTTTCGTCCAGCAATCCGGCGAAGCCGCCCGCCGCCGCGCCCGTGTCGAGGAAATCCGCACCGAAGCTGACCGGTTGCGGGCCCGCGCCGCCGAATTGGCCGATCAGGCCCTTTCCGATCCGCTGACGGGCATCGCCAATCGGCGCAGCTTCGACCAGATCCTCGAGCGGCTGGCCGGCAGCCCGGTGGCGGTCGCCATTGTCGACCTGGACAATTTCAAGCGGATCAACGACCGCCACACCCACATTGCGGGCGACGCCGTCTTGCAGCGGGTCGCCCGCGTCATGGTCGACCAGATCGCCACCCACGGCCATGTGGCCCGGCTGGGTGGGGAGGAATTTGCGCTGATTTTTCCCGAGGCGCCGCTGGCCACCGCCGCCGCCTTCTGCGAGGGCATTCGCGTTGCGATCGCCAATGCCGATTGGGAGGCGCTTACGCCCGGCATGCGGGTCACGGTCAGCATTGGCGTTGCCGCAGGCGATGGCACCCACCCAACGGGCGAGCTGATGCAACGCGCCGATTCCCGTCTCTATCTGGCCAAGCAGGGCGGCCGCGACCGTGTCTTTGCCGAAGACCACCCGGCCGCCACGCGTCAAGCCGGAGCGGCCAGCTAGTTCACGCCAATAGGCCGAGATCGCTCGGAATATCGCGCTCAAACACCAGCTTGCCGTCCACCACCGTCAAGCGGGCCTGATGGATCGCCGTGCGCCGCGCCGCGACATCGGGCGGTCCGTCGGTCTGGCTGCGCTCGTCCCATTCGGGATGCGTGAAATAATACATGACCGCATGATCGCCATTGACCACCACATCGGCGTGCCGGACATAGCGCTTGTCCATTGCGTCCGCGCCCGGCTCGCCCCCGACAAGACCCTGGCGGACCCAGGCGATCGTATCGTCCGACCGATAGACCGCCTGGCCCCGCCATTCGTCCACGATCAGCCAATAAGAACCGCCCATCTCGAACACATTGGGCCCTTCATGAGGCGGCGCGTCAGGCGAACCCGGCAGCACCAGCCCTTCGAGCGACCAGGTCATCATATCCGTGCTGGTTGCGCTCCAGGTGCTCGAACCCTGGCCTTCGTCCTTGTACCACATCCGCCACAGCCCGTCGGGGCTGCGAAACACGCAGGCATCGATGCAATTCTGGCTCGAGAGTTTCAGCGGTCCCACCCGCGTCCAGTTCTCCAGGTCCGGACTGGTGAAATGAGTAATGGTCCGCGCCACTTTCCAATGCGTCGGCACCCCGGTGATGTAGCTGAGAAACATGTGATACTGCCCCTCGGCCCAAAGGATTTCCGGCGCCCAATGGGTGTTGAGCCCATCATCCCCCGGGGCGTCCAGCCCTTTCACCGTGCCGCGATAGTGCCAGCTCGCGCCGCCATCGCTCGACACGGCAATGCCGATCGGCGACCCGTGAATCCAGCCAAATCCCGGTTCATCGGCGCTGGCCCGGCGATTGGTGTAGAACATCCACCATTCGTTCGTGCCTTCGCGCTTGACCACAACCGGATCGGCGGCACCATCCTCTATCGGATCGCGGAAAATTGGGGCGCTCATGCGTAAATCCTGACATGCCGCCCGTCGGGACGCAGCACCAGTTCGCCGCTTCGCCCCACGCTGTCATTGGCCATTTCCAGCATGGCTGGATCGGTCGCGAGCTTGCCGTCGCCGGCATCGTCTGTCGACAAGACCGAGGCTTTCAGCAGTCGCGAATAGGCATGTTCGGGCTTGTCCAACACCGTGCGCGCATCGCCCATTTCCACAACCCGCCCCCGCTGCATGATGATGATGCGGTCGGAGATGTAATAGGCCGTCGCCAGGTCATGGGTAATGTAGATCACCGAGACCTTGAGGTCGTCACGCAGGCTTTTGAGCAGATTGACGATGCTCATCCGCAGCGAGGCATCCACCATCGAAACCGGTTCGTCCGCGATCAGCAGCGGCGGATTGGGGATCAGCGCCCGCGCAATGGCGCAGCGCTGCAATTGCCCGCCGCTCATTTCATGCGGAAACCGCCCGCGCACCTCTTTCAGGCTCAATCCCACCTTCTGCAGCGCTTCGTCCATCGCCTTGTCGATCACGGCCTTGTCGCTGGTCCTGAGAAAACGCCGCGCCGTGCTTTCGAGATAGCGCTCGATCTGCTTGAGCGGATTGAAAGCCTCGAACGGATTCTGGAACACCGGCTGCACATGGCTCATGAAATCCAGGCGCTTGGCCCGTCCGGCATGGCGGTCGACCTTCTCCCCGCGAAACAGGATTTCCCCGCTCGAAGGGTCTTCCAGCCCCAGGATCATGCGAGCCAGCGTCGTCTTGCCCGAGCCGCTTTCGCCAATGATCGTGAAGATTTCCGGCTTTTCGGCGCTCAGCGAAAAGCTCGCATTCTTCACCGCATCGATCGTCTTGCGGCCGAATAGCCCACCCATGGTGAAATGCTTGCTGACATCGCGCACATCGAGAAGCGAACTCATGCCATCACCCCTGCAGGCTTGGATACATTGACCAGTGGCTCCACATCTTTCCAGCGCCAGCAGGCGGTGCGATGGTCCGGTCCGATGGTCTCCATCGGCGGCACCTCCTTGCGGCATTTGTCCACCGCCAGCGGGCAGCGCGGATGGAACCGGCAGCCCTGCGGCGGATCGGCCAGGTTCGGTGGCCGCCCCTCCAGCGCCGGGCGCTGCTGGGTATCGCCAATGCGGGGCAGGCTGGCCACCAAATGGGCCGTGTAGGGATGCTTGGGCGCAAAGAACATATCGCGCGTCGGGCCTTCCTCGACCAGCCGCCCGGCATAGATAATGCCCACGCGATCCGCGACATTGGCATGCACGCTCATGTCATGGGTCACGAACACCACCGAGGCGCCCATTTCCTTCTGAATATCGCGGATAAGGCTCAGCACCTCCTTTTGCACCACCACGTCCAGCGCCGTGGTCGGCTCGTCGGCGATGATGAATTCGGGGTGGCAGACCGTCGCCAGGCCAATGGTCACGCGCTGCCGCATGCCGCCCGACAATTCATGCGGATAGGCGCGCAGCACGTCCGGTGGCAGCTTCAGGCGCGCCAGATGCTTGATCACGCGCTCCTCGAAGGCTTCACCTTTGAGACCAAGCGGGCGCTGCGCGAAATCCTGGAAGGTCCTGCCGATGCGCCGGACCGGATTGAGAACGCTCATCGAGCCTTGCATGATATAGCTTAGATGCTTCCAGCGGACGGCCTCGATCTGCTGGGGCGTCGCATGGGCCACGTCGATTGGCCCGCTGGAGAAATTGTATTTCGCCGTGCCCTCGACCACCCGCAGCGGTGGACGAATGGCGGCCGCAAGCACCTTGATGAAGCTCGTCTTGCCCGAGGAGCTTTCCCCGGCAATACCGTAGACCTCGTTCTTGCGCATGGTGACAGTAATGTCGTCCACGGCACGCACCTCGCGCGCCACGCCGAAATAGTTCATTTGGTAATAGGCCTTGAGGCCTTCGACCTTGAGGATTTCGGGGTTGTCTTGCAGGCTCATTCTTTCGCGCCCCTATGGTGCGGTTCCTTGGCACCCTCCCCCTTGAGGGGAGGGCCGGGGAGGGGGTGGCTGCGTGGTCCACTGATCGACCCCCACCCCCAGCCCCTCCCCTCAAGGGAGAGGGGAGCGGTCTCGAGCAAAACCCTCATGCGCCCATCCTCCGCAGCCGGCTGCGCGGATCGATATATTCGTTCATGCTGACGGCCAGCAGGAACAGGCCCAGAAAGGTCATGACGATCAGAATGACTGGGATGACGATCCACCACCATACGCCAACCACCATGGCCGAGTGGGAATTGGCCCAGTAGAGGACCGTGCCTATGGTCGGATTGTTGATATTGGTGAAGCCCAGCACTGCCAGCGTCACCTCCATGCCGATGGACCACAGCATATTGTTCATGAAGGTCGCAAACACGATGGGCATGACATAGGGCAGGTGCTCTTCGAGCAGCACTTTGCGCGTGCTCATGCCTGCGAACACCGCATGGCGGGTGAACTCGCGATGCTTGAGGCCCAATGCCACCGATCGGATCAGCCGGGCGTCGAACGGCCAGCCGAAACAGGCCAGGATCAGCGCCATGGTGAAGCTGTCCATATTGTTGCGCAGCACGAAATAGAACAGCACCAGAATGGGGAAGATCGGCACGGCCACGAAAATGTCGTTCACGAACATCAACACCCGGTCGACCCAGCCGCCGATATAGCCGGCGGCCAGCCCCACCGTGATGGAGATGATGCGGCTCAGGACCGCCACCGTGATGCCGAACAGCAGGCTGTTCTTGAACGCGGCCGAGAGCTGCCAGAACAGTTCCTGCCCGCGCGAATTGGTGCCGAACCAGTATTGCGCCGAAGGCGGCTGGTCGGGAATGGCCATATAGATCAGCGACGGATCCATTGGCGCAAAGAAGGACATGCTGGCAAACACCACCATGATGCCCACCAGGATCAGCCCGATGGTGAACTCGATATTGTAGCGGACAAGGTCGCGGAAAACGGAAAACATGGCGACTACTCCGCCCTGACGCGCGGATCGAGCAGCGGGTGCAGCAGATCCACGATGAAAATGGCGGTGGCGACGGCGGTGATCGACACGGTACACACGGCCAGTACGGTCGAATAATCACCGGCATTGACGGCATCGACCAATAGCGAGCCCATGCCGGGATAGTTGAATACCTGTTCGGTAATGATCGTGCCCGAAAACACACCGCCGATGACCATGGCCAGGGCAGTGATCTGCGGCACCAGCGCGTTGCGCATCACATAGCCGCCCACGACCGTGCTGCGCTTGACCCCCGCCAGTTCGGCATAGGTCACATAATCTTCGGTCACGATATTGCTGACCAGCGCCCGCATGCCGATGAACCAGCCGCCCAGGCCCACCAGCACCAGCGAGAGTGCCGGCAGCAGTGAGTGCTGCAGCACCGAAAGGATGAAGGGCAGCGTCAGGGCCGGCCGCACGTCCATGCCGAAGCCACCCGAAATCGGCAGCACCGGCCAGAGGAAGCCGAAGATGATCAGGATGATGAAGGCGACGATGTAGTAGGGGATCGGCTGGATGCCCATGGCCACAATGCCGAAGGCCTTGAAGAAACGGTTGTTCTGGAAATAGCCGGCCAGGCCGCCCATCACATTGCCAATCACGAAGGTGATGAAGGTCGAGGTCAGCAACAGGCCGAGCGTCCATGGCATGCCGCGCATGACCAGCTCCATCGCCGGCGTCGGAAAAGCCATCAGCGATGCGCCCAGGTCACCGCGCAGCACACGTGTCCAGAAATTGAAATATTGCGTCATCATCGGCTGGTCGGTGCCGAACATGGCGGTCAGTGCTTCGCGCGTCGAGGCTATGGCCTCCGGCGACAGGTTGGATCGGGCCGACAGGCGCCCGAGCACCTGCTCGACCGGATCGATTGGAGAAAGATAGGTCACGAAGAACATTGCAGAGACGCCGAAAAAGATAACTGCAAGCAATTGCAGCAATCTCTTTCCCGCAAACCAGAGATAAGAATGCATTCGGGGCCAATCGTCCTTTAGGTCCGCTGCCGGCGGGGTTCGGCGCCGCCGCAGATGGGAGTCAACACCACCCCTTTGGGGGAGGAGGATGGGGCAGGGCCGGAAACGCAGAATTGGCTCCACCGACGTGTTCCGGTTTGGCCCACAGGGCCGTCCTTATCGGGGTGGAGGCCGCAACTTTGTGCCGGCACTGAAACGGACGTCCCTGCTTGTCCAGGGGCGTCCGAATGGGTCACGCGACCCGCTATGGGCACAGGGGCGCGCCACGGAGCACGCCCCTGTGAATGGCTCGGTCGTCGCCGAGCCACCCGGGAGCTGTTAGCTGGCCCCTTCGACCGGCGAGATCTGGGTAAAGATATAGCGGCCATTGGACCAGTTGGTCACAGGGTTGGCGTAATTGTTGTTCGCATCCGGCCAGCCGGTCCAGAACCGGTTCGACTGAATGGAGAACACATTATAGGCCATGATCGGAATATTGGGCATTTCTTCGAGATGCAGCTTCACGAAGTCATGGCCATATTCGATGCCCTTGGGATCATTGAAGTCGATGCCGCGGATCTTTTCGATGATTTCATCCAGGCGCGGGTCTTTCCAGCGCATCCAGTTGCGATCCGGCTGGGATTCGCCCGGCGCGGCGACATAGGCCGAGTGATAGCTGTCCATGAAGAAGCTGAGATCGGGGTGGCCGCCCCAGGTTTCCACGGCCCAGGCGATATTGCACTCGTAATTGCCCACGCGCTGCCTGCCCCAGGTATCGGCATCCACCTCGGCGGTAGCGCCAATGCCGTTCTGGGCCCAGGTCTGGGCAATGATCACGCCAAGGCGATTGACCACGCCTTCCTGCGGTACCATCACCGAGAACTCGAAGGGCTGGCCGTCCGGCATCATCCACTGATTGCCGTTCTTGGTGAAGCCGGCAGAGGTTAGCAGCTCTTCGGCAGCCGGAATGTTCTGCTTCCACCAGCCATAGCCGAAGGCATTGCGTACGGCTTCTTCGTCGGTCGGCACCGCGTCGCCGAACTGCGGCCGCACCATATCGGCGATTTGCAGGCCCACATTGGGATCATAGGGCTTCACCTTGGAGGTGCCCGTGTCGATCTCGTAATTGATCAGGAAGTCCTGCAAAGGCGCGTGGTAGTCGCGCGGATGGGTGCCGGTGGGTGGCACCGAAATGGCCGAGAGCGTGGCCGCACCGCGATAGGACGCCATGGACATGGCGCGTGCGTCGAGCATGAGTGCGAGGGCCCAGCGAACCCGCTTGTCCTGGAACTTGGGGTTCTGGTGATTGAAGATCGCCATCACCAGCGTCGGATCGGGGTGGGCATAGGGGAAGCCCGGGAACCAGCCCTGGATCTGCTGGTCCTGCTGCACCACCGAGAACGTACCTTCCGGCGTCAGGTCGTGCACCATGTCGAGATTGCCATTGCGGATCTCGATCAGGCGGTTGTCCGTGGAAATATTGTTCCGGTAGATGATGTATTTCGGCTTGGGCTCGGCAATCATGCCCATCGCCGTGCGTTCCCAGTCCTCGCGCTTTTGCCAGATATACCAGGTGCCGTTCGGATCGAACGAATGCAGCGTGTAGGGGCCGATCGAGACGGGCGGATTGGCCTCATAGCTGAGAATGTCGTCGACCTTCTCATAGACGTGCTTGGGCATGATCCATGCCGCGGTCCAGCGCACCGAGAACAGCGTATGGAAGCGGGAATTGGGCTTGTTGAGCTTGAAATGCACCGTGTACCTGTCCGGTGCAGTGACCTCGGCAACCTGCACTGAGAAGGCGCCATTATAGGGCGTGCCGGGGGTCGAAGCCTGCTTTTCGACCGTGAACACCACGTCGTCGGCGGTGAACTCAACCCCGTCGCTCCAGTAGATGCCCTGCTTGAGCTTCACGGTCATTTCCGAGAAGTCGTCGTTATACTGCCAGAGATCGTCGGCCAGCGAGTTGTAGACGGCGTTCTCGCTTGCGCCCTCGATGCCGGCATCGGGGTCGATGAACCACAGCGTGTCGGTGGTCAGGTTGTGCAGGCCATTGCTGGTGCCATTACCGGCGCCAACGGCCCACAGGTTGAACCAACCCGGATTGCGGATGATCCCTTCGGGATTGTGAACGATGACCGTTTCGCTGCGCGGGAACTGCGTCAGGTCCGGCGCGGAGCCTTCCGCGTCCTGCGCCAGTGCCAGCCCCTTGCCGGCCACCATCAGTGCGCCGACAGCGGTCGTGCCAATCAGAAAACTGCGTCTATCCATTGATGTCCTCCCATAGCGAGGCGCCTTGCTGTGCCTCTTTGCGCGCAGGCCTTTTAGCCGCGCGATAAGTCATACTTAACTAGGGGGTCGGGGCTGTCAATGGACTTTGTGATACAAATCCAAAACTATGATACACAATACGAAGAGGCGCGCCTTTTCAGGGGCGCGCCTTCACAAAATCGCTGTTCATAATCCGTACATGAAGCGGGTCCAGGACCCATCCCTGTCAGATCTTCACGCGTACCATCTGGTAGGAATAGGGCGGGAGTACGACCGAGAGCCGGTCGCCATTCACCGTGGCACCTTCACCCTTGCGCGGCGCAACCTCGTCCTGATTCTTGGCCGTGTTGACAGCCTTGAGATCAGGATGCGTCATCACCTGGTGGTCAATAACGCTTGCATTTTCAAAGCCTTGCAAGCTGACCTCGGTCTCGATGCTTTCGCTGGTATGACGATTGACGAGGAAGAAGGTCAGGGTGCCTTCCTCTTCATTGTGCACGCCCGAGACGTCGACAAAAGCGGTGTCCTGGGCATGCGTGGTCTCATAGCCCGGCGAACTGGTCTTGAGCTGCAAGGCCGTGCCGCGGCCAAAAACCGAAGCAAAATAATAGGGATAGTAGATCGTCTGCGCCCAGGCGGGCCCGCCTTTTTCGGTCATGATCGGGGCGATCACATTCACGAGCTGGGCGATACAGGCAATCTTCACCACATCGGAACGGCGGATGAAGGTGTTGAGGATCAACCCCACCATCAGCACGTCTTCGAAGTTGTAGATATCCTCCAACAGGCCCGGCGCATGCGGCCAGCCGCTATTGCCGTCAAGGATCTCGCGGTCCTTCTTGTTGGAATGGTACCAGACATTCCATTCGTCGAAGGAAATGGTGATGTCTTTCTTGGACTTCTTCTTCGCCTTCACCTGCTTGATGGTCGAAGCGACGGTCTCGATATAGCGATCCAGCTTCTCGCTCAGGCCCAGATAGTTGGGTGTATTGTCGTCACGATTGGCGAAATACATGTGCAGACTGATGTGGTCGACATGGTCATAGGTATGCTCGAGCACAATGCGTTCCCAATCGGGGAAGCTGGGCATATCCATATGCGACGATCCGCATACGATCAGTTCAAGTGACTTGTCGAACATGCGCATGGCGCGGGCGGTGTTAGCGGCCAGTTTGCCATATTCGTCGGCATCCTTATGGCCGACCTGCCAAGGGCCGTCCATCTCGTTGCCCAGGCACCACATCTTGACGTTCCAGGGTTCCTTGCGCCCGTTCTTGATGCGCAGGTCGCTCCAGTATGAACCGCCGGGATGGTTGACATATTCGAGGAAATTGCGGGCCTCATCGACGCCGCGCGAGCCAAGATTGACCGCGAGCATCATTTCGGTGCCGACCGTGGCGCACCAATCGGCAAATTCATGCACGCCCACGGCATTGCTTTCCGAGGTGTGCCAGGCCAGGTCGAGCCGCACCGGGCGCTCCTCGCGCGGCCCGATACCGTCTTCCCAATTGTAGGCGGAAACGAAATTGCCACCCGGATAACGCACAACGGGGACATTGAGCTTCTTGACCAGTTCGGCCACGTCGCCACGCATGCCATCCTTGTCGGCCGTGGGGTGGTCGGGCTCATAAATGCCCTCATAGACCGCCCGGCCCAGATGTTCGAGAAAAGCCCCATAGACACGATCATCAATTTTGGAGATCGTGTATTCCTTGTTGGCAATGACGGACGCCTTCACCGGCCCCTCCCACTAATTCCGTTTTTCTGATTTATATCAGCAATGGCGTTTTAGCGGTGGCATGGCTGGCGCGCAAGCTCAAAAATATGATTTTTGAGGATCGTCATGGCAAACCCCGCCATTTGTGGCAGCGAAGATAGCGTATCGCAAACTGTCCTATGCGGGGATAAGTCAGGCGCTGGTTTGAAGGCGCAACACGATATCCTGGTCGTAATTGCCAAAGCCGCGGCCGAAAATATTGATCCCGCCCGGATGCTTGGCATCCGGCTTTACGGCAATGCGCAGGCGGATCGAATGGTGGTTGCTCAGATCCAGGTCGTGCAGCGACACGGGCGAGATCTTCATTCCATCGACATAGGTGCCGTCCAGCGTCACCCGCCAGCTCTTGAGCTTGCCATATTGGCTGCCCTTGAGCTTCCACCAATCGGGCGTATAGACCCCGCGTTTGTCGCCGAAATCGCCGGTCGAGAGCCAGGTGCCGATCTCGGTGCCATTGATCGAAAGGGTAATGTCGCTTGGCCAATCGGCCGAAGTGCCGGGAACCTCAGAGCTCAGTTCGAGCATGAACTCCATGGATTCTATGGTGTTTTGCGCCAGTTTGGCATTGTTGGGGAATTGGTACTCCAGATAGCCGCGCGTGAACCAGATCAGTCCCGCCTTCATGCGATCCGGGTCGAGAAAGGTATCGGGCACGTCGAGCAGGCCGATAATGCCCTCGCTCGAGCAAAGTCCGCAGGGCGCCGTGACCTCGCAGCTCGTATAAAGGCCGAGCGGCATCGATACCTCGATCGTATTCGCCCTGAGCGGCCTGATGTCGTCCTTGAACATCACCAGCACTTCATCGAAGGTCGAATGGCAGATCTTCTGGTTGCCCTTGCGCGCCTTCTGCGTTTCCGTGCGGATCAGGCCTGCGCCTTCCAGAATTTGCAGATTGGTCGAGACGGTCGACTGCGGCAGGCCCAGCTTTTCGGCAATGTCATTGCCGTTCATCGCCCCTTCCACATGCAATAGCTTGAGCATCTTCACCCGGATGGGCGATGCCAGGCCCTTGAGCACGTCGATGCCTTCTTCGGGGTCGATAACCAGAAAATTGCGGCTCATACGGCCTCTACCATGTTTTCGGCGGAATAGTTGACTGTCTATCAGGAAATATGAACCAATCAACCCGACGGGTGCGGTCCATGGTTTTGATCCCGAATGTTCGATCCTTTCGAAATGCGACTAAGGCATAACTTCCCCTGGCGACGCAGACCTGTTCTGGAGCAGTTTTGCCGCGGGGGAACGCGGCCAGGTCCGAGACTATCCGCGCCAAGAAGGGGAGAGATCAATGTCTGACGACAAGGCCGCAAGTTTGCGCGAGGCCGCGCTGCATTTTCACGCGTTTCCCAAGCCCGGGAAACTGGAGATCGTGGCGACCAAGCCACTCGCCAATACGCGTGACCTGTCCCTGGCCTATTCGCCCGGCGTCGCCATTCCCTGCGAGGAAATCGCCGCCAATCCGGCCGATGCTTACAAGTACACCTCCAAGGGTAACCTGGTGGCAGTGATCTCCAATGGCACGGCGGTGCTGGGCCTGGGCAATATCGGCGCGCTGGCCTCCAAGCCGGTGATGGAAGGCAAGGCGGTTCTGTTCAAGAAGTTCGCCGGCATCGATTCCATCGATATCGAGGTCAATGAGCAGGACCCCAAGCGCTTCATCGAAGTCGTCGCGCCGCTCGAACCAAGCTTTGGTGGGGTGAACCTCGAAGACATCAAAGCGCCCGAATGCTTCGAGATCGAGGAAGCTCTGCGCGAGCGGATGAACATCCCCGTCTTCCACGACGACCAGCATGGCACCGCCATTATCGTTGCCGCCGCGGTGATCAATGCCATGCGCCTGGTCAAGAAGGACATCGCCAAGGCCAAGATCGTGACGTCGGGGGCAGGGGCGGCGGCCATTGCCTGCATGAACATGTTGATCGCGGTCGGAGCAAAAAGGGAAAACATCTGGATCGCCGATAGCAAGGGCCTGGTGACTAAAAAGCGCGACAATTCGGTCGATCGCTGGCGCGGTGCCTTCGCGCAGGACACCGACGAAACAGAGCTTAGCGCCGTCATGGCGGGGGCGGATATCTTTGTGGGCCTGTCAAAGGCCGGCGCGCTCAAACCCGAAATGATGCAGGATATGGCGCCCAATCCGCTGATCCTGGCGCTTTCCAATCCAGTCCCCGAAATCATGCCGGAACTGGCCAAACAGGCGCGTCCCGATGCGTTGGTTTGCACGGGACGCTCGGACTATCCCAACCAGGTCAACAATGTCCTCTGCTTCCCTTTCCTCTTCCGCGGGGCGCTTGATTGCGGCGCTACCATCATCAATGAGGAGATGAAGGCGGCAGCCGCCCATGCCATCGCCAAACTCGCCCATGAACCCGGGCTTGAAGCCACGGCCCATGGCGTGCCGGCAATCTTCGGGCCCGATTATCTCATCCCCAATCCTTTCGACCAGCGGCTTATCCTGCGTATAGCCCCGGCCGTCGCCAAGGCGGCGATGGAAAGCGGTGTGGCCACCCGTCCCATCGCCGATTTCGAAGCCTATCGGGACCAGCTGCGCCGCTTCGTCTTCCGCTCGGGCATGGTGATGAAGCCGATGATCGAGCGGGCCCAGGCCTCGGGCAAGCGGATCGCCTTTGCCGATGGGGAGGACGAGCGCGTATTGCGGGCCGCACAGGTTATCCTCGAAGATGGCATCGGCAAGCCGATCCTGATCGGCCGCCCATCGGTGATCGAAAACCGGCTGGAGCGCTTCGGCCTCACCATTCGGCCGGGAACCGATTTCGAGGTTATCAATCCTGAGGATGATCCGCGTTATCGCGACTATGTCGCCGACTTCCACGCGCTGGTGGGACGGAAGGGGGTGACCCCCGATACCGCCCGCACCATTGTGCGCACCAATACCACTGTTATCGGCGCGCTGGCGGTGCGGCGGGGCGAGGCCGATGCACTGATCTGCGGCCTGCAGGGGCGCTTCATCAAGCATGCCCGCGACATTCACTCGGTGATCGGCGTGGCGCCGGGGGCACGGCAGCTCTCGGCGCTCTCCATGCTGATCCTCAATCGCGGCGTTTTCTTCCTGGCCGATACCTATGCCAATATTGATCCGAGCGAGGACGAACTGGTCTCGATTGCCCTGCAGGCCCGCGACCACCTCAAGCGCTTCAACCTCGAGGCCCGGGCGGCCCTCTTGAGCTACTCCAATTTTGGCTCCCGCGACGGCGAGAGCAGCGAGAAGATGCGCGCCGTCTATGACCGGCTCAAACTCGAGGCGCCGGACCTGGTGGTCGAGGGCGAGATGCAGGGGGACCTGGCGGTCAATGCCGAGCTGCGCGAGCGCTACATTCCGGACTCCGTGCTCAAGGGTGAAGCCAACCTGCTGATCTTCCCGAATCTGGAGGCGGCCAACCTCTCCATGACCCTGCTCAAGGAGATGAACAATGGCCTGCATATCGGTCCCATCCTGATGGGCACGGCCCAGCCAGCCCATATCCTGGCGCCGACGGTGACCAGCCGCGGTATCGTCAACATGACAGCGATCGCCGCGACCGAGGCAGCGGGGTAGGCGCGACGGAGCGCCGCCCTGGCATTGCTGCCTCGCGGTTGCACGGTGAAAAGCGGCTTTCGCCTCGGTTAAATTAAAGAAGAGGCGAAAGCCGCTTCCCACGAACAGGATTTCGGACGCATGCATCGAGCGGCCCCCTTGCGGGTTGCTCATCCCATCCACGAGCGGCACAGACTTTTGGCCCGGATGCCGAAACATCCATCGCCGCCTGTTGCCGTTCGCTTCAGTTGAGCGACCGGTGGTCAGCATACACGCCTCCGCCCGATCGACACCGTGCGGCCTGCCTCCTCACCCGGCACTTCGTCGGTACCGCGTGTTGTCGGTGAGGACGGGGACAGTATGTGGGAGGTTTTGGGGGCGGGGATATCTATTAGCGGCCAGCCGGGCTTTCAAAGCGCCCAGGGGCTGGTCAGCCGCACCTGTGCTTCGCTAGAGTTCCTGCAGATCACAGGACTATGTGACCGCAAGAGGAGAAAAGCCCATGAGTTTCCGTGCCCTGCTGACAGAAAAGGCCGAGGACGGGACCGTCTCGTCCGAGGTCCAGACGCTTGAGGATTCGCGCCTGCCCGAGGGCGATGTCACGGTGGACATCGAATGGGCCGGGCTCAACTATAAGGATGGGCTATGCCTGACGGGCAAGGGTGGCCTGGTGCGGACCTATCCCCATATTGCAGGGGTCGATTTTGCCGGGACCGTGCGGGAAAGCGACGATTTCCGCTATCGTATCGGCGATCGGGTCGTGCTGACCGGATGGCGCGTCGGCGAAACCCATTGGGGTGGCTTTGCGGAGCGGGCCCGGGTCAAGGGCGACTGGCTGGTGCCGCTGCCGGCCAATCTGACCACGCGGGACGCCATGGTCATCGGCACCGCCGGACTGACCGCCATGCTGGCAATCAACCGACTGGAATGGGCAGGCCTAACCCCATCCTCGGGCGAAGTCCTGGTAACCGGCGCGGCCGGCGGCGTGGGATCCATCGCCGTTTCCCTGCTGCGGCGCCTTGGCTACGGCATTGCCGCGCTGTCCGGACGCCCCCAGCATGCCGATATGCTCCGCGCGCTGGGCGCTGGCGAGGTTGTCGATCGCGCCGCGTTCCTTGCACAGCCGGACAAGCCGCTGGAATCGGCACGCTATGCGGCGGCCATCGACTGCGTGGGGGGTGAGATATTGGGCAAGCTTCTGCGCCAGATTGCCTATGGCGGATCGGTTGCCAGCCTTGGCAATGCGGCGGGCATAGACCTCAAGACCAATGTATTGCCCTTCCTGCTGCGCGGCGTGAACCTTCTGGGTATTGACAGTGTGATGCAGCCCTTCGACGCGCGCATGGCGGCATGGTCCCGGCTGACGGGCCTGTTCGACCTGGCCGCCTATGCCGACAATGTCGAGGCGGTCGGATTGGCAGCATTGCCGGATAAGGCCGAACAAATCCTGCGCGGGCAGATCAAGGGCCGGGTTGTCGTCGATCCCCGCGCCTGAGCCACCTCTTTAGGCTCAAACGCTCCGGCGGGCGTCAGGCGATCAGGGCCAGCCCCTTGGTATCGGCGCCGAGCAGGGCCGCAATGAGGTCCGATTGGGTCACCATGCCCTGCAATTGCCCGTTGCCGGTGGCCACGGGCAGGTGATGGTGGCCGGTATCGAGCATCAGCTTGACCACCAGGGCAATAGGCGTCGCCTCGGTGACGCTCGCCACGTTTGCACTCATCACGTCCCGGACTTTGCCGCGCAGCGGCCGGTCCGAATTCGATATGGACCGTAAGCGCCAGCCCAGGCCCGACGAAGCGTGAGCCGGCCCCCATTCGGCCTTTTCGAGAATATCGGTCTGGGTCAGGATGCCGGCCACATGCCCGGCCATGTCCACCACCGGCAGGGCCTTGATCTCGTGGCTGCGCATGGCGCGCAGGGCCACGCGCAGCGAAGTGCCCGGCTGCACGCTGACCACATTGCGCGCCATGACCATGCCCACGGTGAGACCGCCGGAGCGGCGCAGGAACGCCAGCAAGGCCGCCCGCTCGAGCATGTTTTCGAGGTCCATCGGGTCCACGCTCACCACTTCGTCGCGCTCGCGGATCGCGGCCTTGAGATCATCCACCGAGATCCCGAGGCTCACCTTGGGGGCAAAAGGGATCACCTTGGCGCTGGCGACCGGCGTGGCGGCCGCGCGATGCGGATATTGCTTGCCCGTCATGCGGTTGAACGCCACCGCGGTGAGTAGCAGCATGATCGAATTGATGGCCACCGGCCAGGCCACGAAAGCATAGCCCAGTTCGGTAATGGCCGGACCGCCGATCACCGCGGTAAGCGCCACCGCGCCGCTGGGCGGATGCAGGCATTTGAAGGTCAGCATCAGGCCGATGCTGACCGAGACCGCCAGCGCCGCTGCCACGGCCGTGCCGCCCAGCACCATGGCGCAACTGACCCCCACCAATGCGGCCAGACAATTGCCGGCAAGAATGGACCATGGCTGCGCCAACGGACTGGCGGGTACGGCAAACAGCAGCACGGCCGAGGCGCCGATCGGTGCCATCAAGAGCGGCAGCTCCTGGCCCTGGCCGAGCGCCAGCGCCGTCACCCCGGCGGTCGCCAGGATGCCGACAAAGGCACCCATAGCGGCGCGGAGCCGCTCGAGCGGGCTGACCGGGACCATATTGGGTAGGAGGCGGGCGAGAAACGTCATCGCCGCTCCACTAGCATCGCGCCTGCAAGGGCACAAAGCGTGACGATGCGTTCTTTTCGCCAATCGCGCAAAAAAATGCTGGGCCCAACGGAGCCTGCCTGCGCCCGCCCGGGCAATCTCGAAGCGATGGGAACGCGGCCGGGGGAGGGGGCGTCTTTGCGGGCGATGCCGGGCGGACGGGGCCGGACCGTCTTGCCGCGACCTATCCCAAAGGCCTAACCTGCCTGACAGGACGGTGACAGGGAGCGCGCCTAAGCTTCCTGCTACGGACGCAACGACGTTCGCAATTGTTCTAGGGAGGAACTATGAACAAGCTGCTTCTCGCGGCGCTGGTAACCGGCGCCCTTTCCGCACCTGCTTTCGCCGCCGATTATACCATCATGGCGCCTGCCGGCCCTGGCGGCGGTTGGGACCAGACCGCCCGCACCATGCAGGATGCCCTGCAGAGCGAAGGCATTTCGGGCAATGTGCAGGTGACCAACGTTCCCGGCGCCGGCGGCACGATTGGCCTGGCCCAGTTCGCCACGCAGGAAAACGGCAATCCCAATGCCCTGATCGTTGGTGGCTATGTGATGGTTGGCGCCATCCTGACCAATATGTCGCCGGTGACGCTGGACAATGTTACCCCGATTGCGCGGCTGACCGGTGAGGCGGTGGCGCTCGTGGTGCCGGCGGCCTCGGATATTCAAAGCGTTGACGATCTGGTCGCCAAGCTCAAGGAAGATCCCGGTGCCGTCGCCTGGGCCGGCGGTTCGGCCGGTGGCGTCGACCACATTGCCGCCGGGCTCATTGCCAAGGCCATCGGCGTCGATCCGACCCAGGTCAACTACATCGCCTATTCGGGCGGTGGCGAGGCCCTTGCCGCCATTCTGGGCGGTCAGGTGACGGTCGGCGTCTCGGGCGTCAGTGAATTTGCTTCGCAGATCGAGGCGGGCGAGCTGCGTCTGCTGGCCGTCTCGACCGATACCCGAGTGCCCGGCTTTGATGCCCCGACCCTGATGGAAGAGGGCGTCGACGTGGCCGTGCAGAACTGGCGCATGGTTGCGGCGGCGCCCGGCATTACCGATGAGCAGAAAGCAGCCATCACCGCCGATATCAAGGCCATGGCCGAGTCGGAGACCTGGACCACCGCGCTTGAAACCAAGGGCTGGGTGAACACCTATCTCGACGGCGATGCCTTCGCCGCCCAGCTTGAAGCTGACAAGGCGGCGACCGAGGCCATCCTGAAAGATATCGGCCTGGTCCAATGACAACTGGCTCCTCCAGCCGCGAGCGCCGCCCCGATGGGGCGGCGCTTGTCATCGCCGCTATTCTCGCCGGCCTTGCCGTCGTCATTTTCTGGCAGACCAGCCAGATGCGCCTGCCCCCGCTGCAGCAGCGCGTCGGGCCCACCGTCTTTCCCTATGTGATCGCCAGCGGCCTTGTGCTCCTGGCCATAGGCACCGTGATTTCGGCCATGCGCGGCAGCTTTCCCGAGCGATCCAAGGACGATTACGCGCCGATTTTCTGGATCGTCGCCGGTCTTCTGGCGCAAATCCTGCTGCTCTCGACTGCAGGCTTTTCCATTGCCACGGGCGTACTCTTCGCCTTTACGGCCAGGGCCTTCGGGCGCGGGCCGCTCTGGCAGACCATTCCCATCGGCGCCGTCTTTGCCTTCGTGGTCTGGTTCATCTTCGCCAAGGGACTGCAATTGTCTCTGCCGGCCGGGGCCCTTGAGCGCCTGCTGACCACGGGGAGCTTCTGATGGGAACTTTCGATCTGCTCGCCCAGGGCCTCCTCGCCGCCCTGCAGGTGCACAACCTCATTTACGCGCTGATCGGGGTGACCCTGGGCACGGCCGTCGGCGTGCTGCCCGGCATCGGCCCGGCGCTGACCGTGGCGCTGCTCCTGCCCGTTACCTATAAGCTCGATCCGGCGGGGTCGCTGATCATGTTCGCCGGCATCTACTATGGCGGCATGTATGGCGGCTCGACCACCTCCATCCTGCTCAACACGCCGGGCGAAAGCGCCTCCATCGTGACCGCGCTCGAGGGCAACAAGATGGCCCGCCAGGGCAGGGGCGGACCGGCACTGGCCACCGCTGCCATCGGCTCCTTTGTGGCCGGTCTGCTGGCCACGCTGGGCTTGGCTTTCATCGCGCCCTTCGTGGTGAAGTTCGCCCTGTCCTTCGGGCCATGGGACTATTTCGCCCTGATGGTTCTGGCCTTTGTGACGGTTTCGGCGGCCTTCGGGGATTCCGCATTGCGCGGCCTGACGGCGCTGTTCATCGGTCTGGGCCTGGGGCTTATCGGCATTGATCTCCAGACCGGCCAAACCCGTTTGGCCTTTGGTGTCATGGACTTGCTCGATGGTATTGAAGTGACCACACTGGCGGTGGCCCTGTTCGCCATCGGCGAGACGCTCAAGACCGCATCGGACCGCGACCAGGCCAATACCGAGGTAACGGCGGTCAAAGGCTCGGTCTGGATGACCATTGAAGATTGGAAGCGGAGCTGGGCCTCCTGGCTGCGCGGCACCTTCATCGGCTTCCCCATCGGCGCCATGCCGGCGGGCGGCGCGGACGTGGCCAGCTTCCTCTCCTATAGCGCGGAAAAGAGCTTCTCCAAAAAGCCTGAAGAGTTCGGCAACGGCGCCATTGAGGGCGTGGCCGGACCCGAAGCGGCCAATAATGCCTCAGCGGCCGGCACTCTGGTGCCCCTGCTGACGCTGGGCCTGCCCACCACCGCCACGGCGGCCATCATGCTGGCTGGTTTCCAGCAATTCGGCCTGCAGCCGGGGCCATTGCTGTTCGCCAATAATGCGCCGCTGGTCTGGGCGCTGATCGCGAGCCTGCTGGTCGCCAATTTCATGCTGCTGGTGCTCAACCTGCCGCTGATCGGCCTCTGGGTGCGGCTGCTGACCATACCCAAGCACTGGCTCTATGCCGGTATCCTGACCTTCGCCACCCTGGGCACTTTGGGCGCCAATGGGGCCATGTCCATGGGCTTCGGGCCGGTGCGGATCAGCTTCGAACTGGTGCTGCTCTTGGCCTTTGGTGTGCTGGGCTATCTGCTCCGCCGTTTCGGCTATCCGATTGCGCCCGTCGTCGTGGGGCTGATTCTTGGACCCATGGCCGAACAGCAATTGCGCCGGGCGCTGGCCATCAGCCAAGGCGATATCGGTATCCTCTTCACCTCGCCGATCTCGATCACGCTCTATATAGTGGCGATCATTGCCGTTGGCGTGCCGCTGATCATGCGGTTGCGCGGGCAGGGCGGCGTGCTGGGGCAATTGGCGACAGACGAAGACTGAGCCGCAAACGCAAAACCGGCCCCGCCAAATGCTGCGAAAGGCATCGTGCGGGGCCGGGGTGGGGCCTAGCGGCTGAGTTTGCCCGAAGGCCGGGCGGGCGGCACTGGGTCGGGCGATCCGCCGCCGCTATCGGAGAGCGATTGCGGCGCCTCTTCGCGGCCCTTGAACTCGGAATTGATGTCCTGACAGAAATCGGTCGTGTTATCCGGATCGGTCAGGGCACATTCGGCCTTGTAATTGCCGCGGGTGTCGCATTCGAGCTCGTCCTCGCCATTGGGCAATTGATATTCGAAACAGATCAGGTCGTCATCGTCAGCCATCGCGACGCTCGGGGCGAGTGGCGTGAATGCAAGCAGGGCGGCCAGGGTTGCTGCTGTCGTGCTGATGGCGCGAAGGGTGTTGGGGGTCATGTCGATCTCCTCATTGGGCGGGCTGGGGCGCCCGGCTGGTTTGAATGAGGGCTACATGACCGTCCCGGTTTGAACTGGAACTGAGTCCGAGATTCAGTTTGAGTTCATGCCGTGTCGAAGGCGCAAAAAAAGCCCGGCTGCCAGGGAGGGAAACTGGCAGCCGGGCTTGTCATACCGGCGAGACAGACGCTGGGGCGTGCCGAGGGAGGAGGCGAAGCCCCGCGTCAACAGCTACTACGCTTGGAAGCGGAGCTTAAATCTTGCCGATGTTGCGGAACGCGACCGGGTCGATGCCCAGATTGTTCAGGTGCTTGGCCTTGGGCGCCCGTCCAGCTTCGACCGCCGCCGACACAGCAGCAGCGCTGCCGAACACGGTGGCAAAAGTGTCGAGGGTCGCAAAGAACTTGTTCTTGCGCGGGGTGCTCATTGTCCAATCCTTCCTGTCCGGTCTGGATCATCCCGACCGTTCCATGTCCCCTAGATGGACCTTACCCGACCCAACCGGTAGGGGTTGATTGGTCACCCCAGCTATGCACTGACGGAAAGTCTTCTCGCGCTGTCAAAAGGCCGTGCCGAAAACCGATGGCCAGCCAAAACGGTCACGGCTTGGGCGAGACGATTTCCTGCCAGGTGTCGAGAAAGCGTTGCCGTCGCAATGTGTCGAGCGCCACCAGAAGGCCAGGGCCGAGCGGGATCGGCTGGATGACGCCCCGCCCGCGCCCGGCAATGGCCTCGCTGGTCCAGTCGCCCGAGCCATTGGGCACGACCGAGCCCAGAGCGGTGGGACCGGAAGCCACCGCTTGTCCGGCGGGCGACAGGGCAAAATCGACAAAAGCCTTGGCCAACTCTGCATGGGGCGCATCCCTGGGGATCAGCATGGAGCGGGTGAGCACCAGCACATAATCGTCCGGCACGACGATTTCGATGGGTGCGCCCTCGGACTGACGGGCAAAGGCATAGGAGCCCAGTACATTGTAGCCCAGCGCCAGCGTGCCATCGGCCACGCCATTGAGAATGGCGGGGCTCGACCCAGAAAAGCGCGCATTGACCCGCCCGAAGGCATTGGCCAGGCGCCAGAAGGTGGATGAAATGGTCTGGTCCTGCGCCGCCAGCAGGTAACCCACGCCCGATAGGGCAATGTCGTAAGTTGCGATCTTGCCGCGAAACCGCTCGGTCTGGGTCTCGAGCAGCTCGGCCAGCGTGAGATGGGTGCGCGGCACCTCCGCATCGTCGATCAGGGCGCGATTATAGATGATGACGGCCGGCTCGAAGGTGAAGCCGAAGACCTCGTTTCGCCAATGCGCCCAATCGGGCAGGTCAGCCAGATAGGGGCTGTCATAGGCCAGGGCATGACCGTCATTGGCCAGCTTCAATTGCAGATCGGAGGCCGAACTGATGAGCAGGTCCGGCGGCGTTTCGAGCGTGCCGGCCAGGAAGTTCTCGAACAGGGGCAGCGAGTCCGTCTCCTCATAGGCGACGGTGACGTCGGCGTGCTGAGCCTGAAAGCTTTCCACGAAATGCGCGAAAAGCGGCGTGTCGGTGACGCCCAGAATATTGAGCACGATATCGGAGGAGCCATCGCGGGCCGGATAGATGGTCGTGGCCGCATCGACCGGGGCCGGGGCCAGCAGCAATGCTCCACCAAGCGCAATAGCGGCGATCATGCCCGGCGGCGCAATGGCGCCACGGCGCGAAAGGGGCAGAGTAATGGCAACTGTCAGGCCGCCTCCCTCGCGGTCGAGCAGGGTCAGACGGCCCTTATGGGCCTGGGCGACCCGGGCGACGATGGACAGGCCGAGCCCTGAGCCCACTATGCCATTGCTGCTCTGGCCCCGCTTGAACCGCTCCAGAACGCTCGGTTTTTCGGCATCGGCAATGCCGGGGCCGCGATCGCTGATCCTGATGAGCAATCGATCACCCTCGATCTGGCCCAGAATGTCGACGCGGCCTTGCGAATAGATCAGGGCATTGTCGACCACATTGCGCATCATTTCGCGCAGCGCCACGCGGTCGCCGCGCAAGGGCGCCTCGGCGGCGGCGGGGGCGAGGTCAATCTGCAATCTTTGCGCCTGATCGGGGTCCAGGCGCTGGCGTACATCTTCGATCACCGAGGCCAGAGTCGTGGTCTCGATCTCGCTATTCTCCATGCGATGGGAAATGGTCGCCTCCATCAGCAATTGGCTGACCAACTGGCTCGCCTGCACAGCGCCGGTATGGATGCGGTCAATGCGCCGCCTCAAGGCCTCGGGGTCCTGCTCGTCCATGGCAACCTCGGCTTGCGCGCGCAGCGAAGCCAGTGGCGTGCGCACTTCATGCGCGGCCTCGGCCACCAACCCGCTGACCCGCTCCATGGCCTTTTGCAGACGTGCCATGAAGCCATTGAGCGCGGAAACCAGATGCGCAACCTCGTTGGGCACCGGCACTGTAATGGCCGACAGATCGTCGGGCGGGCGGGCGCGCAATTCATGTTCGAGCTGGGTCAGGGGCGCAAACATGCGCGAAATGCCGAACCAGACCAGGCCAATGGCCAATAGCGTCAACGCCAGGACCGGAAGCACGGCATTGGACAGGATCTCATTGGCCAGCGCCTCGCGCTGATTCTGCGTTTCGGCGACATGGATGGTGACCCAGCCGGTATCGCTCGGCGTCGAAATCAGGCGCCCGACACTGGCGACACGAATTGTCTCGCCGCGATAGCGCATATCTGCAAAGGCCGGTTCCGCCGAGACCGTCTCGCCCATCTGCGCGGCCAGGTCCTCATAGCCGGTCACGGTGCGCGCATCGGGATCTTCGACCGCGTAGAAGACCCGGTCCTGCCCGGAGAACATGGCGAAGGCGGCGAAGGGAATTTCCACCACCACCGCCTCGTTTTCCACCTGCACGGCTCCGGCAATCGTCAGGGCAGAGGCGGCCAGCAGGCGGTCAAAGGCCCGGTCCGAAGCACGTTCGGCATAGTCGCGGATGAAAATGATCAGCACCACAGAGGCGGCGAGCAAGAGGGCCACGGCCAGCGCGAAAATGCGCCGGCGGATGGAGAAGGGTTTTGTGCCGGTCCTGATCACCGATATCTACTCTTGGACCCGCGCGACATAGCCCACGCCCCGCACCGTGCCGATCTCGATATTGGCGTGTTCGAGCTTCTTGCGCAGGCGCGAGATGTGCAGTTCCAGTGCATTGACCGAGACATTCTCGTCGAAATTGAAGAGCTGGTTCATCAGCCTCTCCTTGGCGACGACCTTGCCGGCATGGGCGACCAGGATTTCGAGCAGCCGAAATTCGCGGCGACCCAGCTCCAGCGTCTTGCCGGCGACCGAGGCATTGAGCCCAGCCAGATCCAGTTCGAGATTGCCCACCGAAACAGTGCTCGATGCCTGCCCGCCCGTGCGGCGCAAAAGCGCGCGCAGCCGGGCCTCCAGTTCACGCAAGTCGAAGGGTTTGACCAGATAGTCGTCGGCGCCCAGATCGAGCAGGCTGACCTTGTCGTCGATTTCCGAACGCGCGGTCATGACCAGGATCGGCGCATTGAACTTTTGTCTGCGCAGCGCGGCGATCAGGCTGATGCCATCGCGATTGGGCAACATCAGATCGAGCGCGACAGCGTCGAACGGCTCGGCTTCAGCGGCCGGCAGCACGTCGTCGCCATCCCGGACCCACTCGACCGAATGTCCCGCCGAGCGCAGCCGCTTCTCGATGGCCTCGCCCAGATCGTCATTGTCCTCTACCAGCAATATGCGCATGCGTCCTCCCTCAAGAGGGGACAGTAATGCATCGGCGGCTAAAGTGGGACTTGGAAATGAGCAGAATGAACAATGCCGGAACGGCGCGCATACAGGCTCTTGTTAGGGGGCTTTCGGCATAGCGCGATGATCAGGAACGGACGGTCATGCCGCGCAGCGCGGAGACAAGGGCCAATCCATGATCGCGATAGACCTGCCAGAACGTCAGCCCCTTGGGCTCGGGAAAATCGGCCAGGAGGCGTTCGGCCAACTGTTTGGCTTCGCGCACGATGCGGCGCTCGGTCAGATCCTGTCCTGCATTGGGAACACGCATGCCCCAGCCTCCTATGGTTGACAAAACCTTAACGAAGGCGGGCGGGGATGTCCCGCGGCAAGTGTCCAAATGGTTTACGGCGGAGGGGGAGGACAATGGCGGGCGAGCCGCGCCGGACCGGCAGGGCTAACCCAGTGTTCCGGCCCGCAATCCATGCACACCAGGTATGGTGTCGTGGCATGGGGTCCTGAACACAGCATGTGGATAGCGGTGGATTTCTTTCGCACTGTCGCAAAGGTGACAAAAATTCTGCGCTTGACAGTTTTGGCGCCGGGAAAGAATCGGGAATTTCCCCTATGGTGAATGCGCCGTTAAGCGCGGTTTTCGGCCGCCGAACAGTGAGATTTTCCGTGGCTTTAGCGGCGGAATCTAGCGCAATTCAGAGCCTGGTTTAGGCGCGTGAAGCAGCGATCAAATCGGCGTCCCAACAGCGCTGTTTTGCTTGATATTTGTCCCCATAATCCACATATTACCCATACCATCCCTTGTTTGAATGAAGGGGTGGGGCACTAGGTGTTGTGATTTTCTAGCGTTGACGCAACCGATGAATCGAGGGAACCTGATCCTCGGTTCGGCGCTTGGTTTCAAGCTTCGGACAAGCCCTCGGAACAAGCACCGGCGACATGACCGATGCAGGGCCGGGGCACGGGGCAAGTTCTTGGGTCCGCCCTCCCGCGGGCCCGGGGTTGGTAACAGCGTCAACGACAGACCGGACGAAGCCGGATTACGGCAGGCGGGCGCGTGCGCGCTCGTGACTTGGGGATGACTGAAGCGATGGTTCGCGCGTTTATCTTTGAAGCGATGCCAGAGCGGCCCTTTGCGGGGCCGGGTCGTGTCCACGCCAGTAGGCCTGCCTTGCACCCAAACGTCCACCAGCGGATGGCGCAAGCCCTCCGTGCAATATCAGTCCTGTGAGGATTACGATGAGCATCACCGTCTACAGCAAGCCCGCCTGCGTCCAGTGCACCGCCACCACCCGTGCGCTCGACCGCAAGGGTCTCGACTATACCGTTGTCGACATCTCCGCCGACGCCGACGCCTATGCGCGCGTTGAAGAGATGGGCTATCGTCAGGTTCCCGTGGTCGTGGCCGGTGATATGCACTGGGCCGGCTTCCGCCCCGACATGATCGGCAACCTCGCCTGATTTTGGGAAGGGCCCGGACATGAGCGGCCTCGTCTATTACTCCAGCACCTCGGAAAACACCCACCGCTTCGTTGAGAAGCTGGGTGTGGGCGGGGTCCGCCTGCCGGTGGACGCTGCGAGCGAGCCGCCGGTCGTGAACGAGCCCTTTGTTCTGGTCTTGCCCACCTATGGCGGCGGGGAAGACAAGGGGGCCGTGCCCAAGCCGGTCATCCGCTTTCTCAATGTCGCGCATAATCGCGCACTCATCCGCGGCGTCATCGCCGCGGGAAACACCAATTTTGGCACGGGCTATTGCATTGCCGGCGACATTGTCAGCCAGAAATGCGCCGTGCCGCTTCTCTACCGCTTCGAGCTGCTCGGAACGGAAGAGGATGTCGCCAATGTCAGACAGGGACTGGAACGGTTTTGGACACGCTCACACTAGACCGCACCGAAGAACGGCCGGCCGGTAAGTCTTCGCAGGATAAGCACGAGCCGGCGCTGGATTACCACGCGCTCAATGCCATGCTCAATCTCTATGATGAGCAGGGCAAAATCCAGTTCGACAAGGACCGGCAGGCGGCGCACCAATATTTCCTGCAGCATGTGAACCAGAACACGGTGTTCTTTCACAATCTGCGCGAGAAGCTGACCTATCTCGTCGAAGAAGGCTATTACGAGCAGGACGTGCTCGATCAATATAGCTTCAACTTCGTGCGCGATCTTTATGATTACGCCTATGACAAGAAGTTCCGCTTCCCCACCTTCCTGGGTGCGTTCAAATATTACACCAGCTACACCCTCAAAACCTTTGACGGGAAACGCTATCTCGAGCGCTATGAAGACCGCGTCTGCATGGTCGCCCTGTCCCTGGCGCGCGGTGACGAAGTCCTGGCCAAAGGTCTGGTCGACGAAATCATTTCCGGCCGCTTCCAGCCCGCCACCCCGACATTCCTCAATGCCGGCAAGAAGCAGCGCGGCGAACTCGTCTCGTGCTTCCTGCTGCGCGTCGAAGACAATATGGAATCCATCGGCCGGGCCATCAATTCGGCGCTGCAGCTTTCCAAGCGCGGCGGCGGCGTGGCGCTGAGCCTGACCAATATTCGCGAGATGGGCGCTCCCATCAAGCAGATCGAGAACCAGTCCTCGGGTGTTTTGCCGGTGATGAAGCTGCTTGAAGACAGCTTCTCCTATGCCAACCAGCTTGGCGCGCGCCAGGGTGCCGGCGCGGTCTATCTGCACGCCCACCACCCCGACATTATGCGCTTCCTCGACACCAAGCGCGAAAATGCCGACGAGAAAATCCGCATTAAGACGCTTTCGCTCGGCGTGGTGATCCCCGACATCACCTTTGAACTCGCCCGCGAAAACGAGGACATGTACCTGTTCTCGCCCTATGACGTGGAGCGCGTCTATGGCGTGCCGATGACCGAGATTTCGGTCACCGAAAAGTACCGCGAAATGGTCGAGGACAAGCGCATCAAGAAGAAAAAGATCAAGGCGCGCGAATTCTTCCAGATCATCGCCGAGATCCAGTTCGAGAGCGGCTATCCCTACATCATGTTCGAGGACACGGTGAACCGGGCCAATCCGATTGACGGCCGCATCACCATGTCCAATCTCTGCTCGGAAATTCTGCAGGTCAGCGACGCCTCGATCTACAACGAGGACCTGAGCTACGAGCATATGGGCAAGGATATTTCCTGTAATCTGGGCTCGCTCAACATTGCCAATGCGATGGACAGCGCCGATTTCGGCAAGACCATCGAAACCTCAATCCGAGCGCTGACCGCTGTTTCGGACATGAGCAATATCTCGTCCGTGCCCTCCATCGCCAAGGGCAATGCCGAAAGCCACGCCATTGGCCTGGGGCAGATGAACCTGCACGGTTATCTGGCCCGCGAACGCATCTTCTACGGCTCGGAAGAAGGCGTCGACTTCACCAATATGTATTTCTACACGGTGACCTATCACGCCCTGCGCGCCTCGAACCTGATCGCCACCGAGCGCGGCGAGACCTTCAAGAATTTCGGCAAGTCGAAATATGCCGATGGCAGCTATTTCGACAAATATACCGATAAGGAATGGACCCCGGCGACCGCTCGCGTAGCCGAGCTGTTCGAAAAGGCCGGCATTCACATTCCGAACCAGGAAGACTGGAAGGATCTGAAGGCCAAGGTCATGATGACCGGCCTTTACAACCAGAACCTGCAGGCCGTGCCGCCGACCGGTTCGATCTCCTATATCAACCACTCGACCTCCTCGATCCACCCGATCGTCTCCAAGATCGAGATCCGCAAGGAAGGCAAGATTGGCCGCGTCTATTACCCGGCGGCCTTCATGACCAATGACAATCTGGAATATTACCAGGATGCCTATGAGATTGGTCCCGAAAAGATCATCGACACCTATGCGGCGGCGACCCAGCACGTCGACCAGGGCCTGTCGCTGACCCTGTTCTTCCGCGATACCGCGACCACCCGCGATATCAACAAGGCGCAGATCTACGCCTGGAAGAAGGGCATCAAGACCATCTACTACATCCGCCTCCGCCAGCTTGCCCTTGAAGGAACCGAGGTTCAGGGCTGTGTCTCCTGCGCGCTCTGAGAAAAAGGCACCCAAACCGATGAATATGCACGCCAAAACGGTCAGTCGCGTCCGCGCCATCAACTGGAACCGCATCCAGGACGACAAGGACCTCGAGGTCTGGAACCGACTGACCTCTAATTTCTGGCTGCCCGAAAAGGTGCCGCTCAGCAACGACATCCCGTCCTGGGCGACGCTGAAGCCGGAAGAGCAGCAACTGACCATCCGCGTCTTCACCGGGCTGACCCTACTCGACACCATCCAGAATGGTGTCGGCGCGGTGCGGCTGATGGCCGATGCGCAGACCCCGCATGAAGAAGCGGTGCTCTCCAACATCTCCTTCATGGAAGCGGTGCATGCCCGCTCCTATTCCTCTATCTTCTCGACCCTGTGCCTGACGCCGGACGTGGACGATGCCTATCGTTGGAGTGAGGAAAACGAGTTCCTGCAGCGCAAGGCGCAGCTCATTCTCGCCCAATATGAGAGCGGGGATTCGCTGAAAAAGAAGATCGCCTCGACCTTCCTTGAAAGCTTCCTGTTCTATTCTGGCTTCTACCTGCCCATGTATTGGTCGAGCCGCGCCAAGCTGACCAATACCGCCGACCTCATCCGCCTCATCATCCGCGACGAGGCCGTGCATGGCTATTATATCGGCTATAAGTTCCAGCGTGAGCTGGAGCGCTTAAGCGACGCCCGCAAGCAGGAAATCAAGGACTTCGCCTTCGACTTCCTGTTCGAGCTTTACGAAAACGAAGCGCGCTATACCGAAGAGCTTTATGACGGCGTCGGCCTTTCCGAGGACGTCAAGAAGTTCCTCCACTACAATGCCAACAAGGCGCTGATGAATCTGGGCTACGAAGCCCTGTTCCCGCCCGAGGCCTGCAAGGTCAACGCGGCCATCCTCTCCGCCCTCTCGCCCAATGCCGACGAGAACCACGACTTCTTCTCCGGCTCAGGCTCGAGCTACGTCATCGGCAAGGCGATTGCCACAGAGGACGAAGACTGGGATTTTTGAGGCAATCGCGTCTAGGAGCGCCAGATGAGCCAGACGGCATGGAGTAACATCGGCATACTTAGCTCAATTGCATACGTGTGTGGCTATTGTAACAACACAGTTGCTACTGATCGGGGCTATCAAAGTGGGCAAAAGATCGAAGGAAACATAGCGAAGATTCTTGTTTGCCCTCATTGCTTCAAGCCGACGTTTCTTCATGGTAATGTTCCGACGCCGGGTTTATCTCCGGGTAGACCGGTGCAAAATGTGCCGCCGCTTCTGCACGATCTTTACGACGAAGCGCGGCGATGTAGCAGCGTGTCTGCATATACTGCGGCGGTCCTAGCCTGCAGGAAGCTGTTAATGAACATCGCAGTGACCAACGGCGCCAAAGAAGGTCAGCCATTTGTGTCATATGTGCAGTACCTTGCGGACAACCACTATGTGCCGCCGAATGGCAGGGCCTGGGTCGATCACATTCGCAAGAAAGGAAACGAGGCCACCCACGAGATTTCGCCCATGGGCAAGGGTGACGCGGAAGAACTAATCACATTCGCCGAGATGCTCCTCAAGTTTATCTACGAGTTTCCTGCCCGGGTTCCCCCTGCAGTAGCGGCGGCGGAGGCATCAGCCTGAGAAGATTCCGCAAAGGGCGCCGCGAGGCGCCCTTTTTTGTTGGCTCCCGGGCTCCCGAATTTCCTTCTCCCTCAAGGGGAGAAGGTGCCCGAAAGGCGGATGAGGGGCCCACGACATAGTGGCCGGCATCGATAGCTCGGAGAGAACCCCTCACCCTGGATTTCTGCTGAACGCAGAAATCCTGTCCCTTTCCCTCAAGGGGCGAGGGCTGACGAGGGAACGTGACGATAAACATCGAACCAGGATATAAAGAAATCTTTATATCCCTGTTGACACGCCATCCCCCCTCCGCCATCCTGCACAGGTCCATGGTCCCCGCGAGGGGATAACAGGGAATGCCGGTGCGGGGCGCAAAACCCCAAGTCCGGAGCTGCCCCCGCAACTGTTGGCGGAGACGGGTGTTCATTGTCCCACTGGCCCATCCCGGCCGGGAAGGGGAATGCCCGGCTCGATCCGCGAGCCAGGAGACCTACCATGGGCGTGAATATCCATTGTCAGCCGATCGGGTGGATCGGCCGGAGGACACGACCATGACGATCCGTCACCACTTCCGAATGCGACGCTGCTAAGCGGTCTTTTTTGACCCCAACCCAGCCCTGATCCGCCCGCGCTGACGCCAGCGCCGGGCCTGTCTTTTTTCGCCACGCGTCCGGCCGCACCGTCTTGTCGACGGGCGATCCCGAGCGCCTATTCGCAAACGGAATTTTCCATGACCCGCTCAGCCAATCTCGGCTTTCCCCGCATCGGCCTTCATCGCGAACTCAAAAAGGCCCTCGAAGCCTTCTGGAAGGGAGAGAGCGGTGCTGCCGCGCTCCACGCGACCGCGGCCCAGCTCCGCGCCCGCCACTGGGGCCTGCAGCACGAGGCCGGGATCGAGGTGATCCCCTCCAACGACTTTTCGCTCTACGACCATGTGCTTGATACAGCGGTGCTGGTCGGCGCTATCCCGCCGCGCTTCGCCACAATTGCCGATGCCGACACCCGCTATTTCGCCATGGCCCGCGGCACCGATGCGGCGCCGGCCATGGAGATGACCAAATGGTTCGACACCAATTATCACTTCATCGTCCCCGAACTTTATCGCGATCAGCGCTTTGCACTCGACGCCAGCAAGCCGCTCGACCAGTTCCGCGAGGCGAAGGCCTTGGGGATAAAGACACGGCCGGTGATCCTCGGGCCGGTGACATTCCTCAGCCTCGCCAAAGCCAAGGATGGCGGGTTCGATCCGCTCGACCGGCTCGAGCCACTGCTGCCGGTCTATGAGGCGCTATTGGCCCAACTCGCGGCAGAAGGGGCAGACTGGGTGCAGGTGGATGAACCGGCGCTGGTGCTCGACCTCAGCGACAGGCAGAAGGCCGCCTTCGAAACAGCCTATGCCCGGCTCGGCAAAGCCGGTCCCAAAATCCTGCTGACCACCTATTTCGGCGATCTGCGCGACAATACCGAACTGGCGGCCAATCTGCCGGTGGCGGGGCTCCATATCGATCTGGTACGTGCGCCGGGCCAGCTCGATGGCGTGTTGGAAACCTTGCCTGCGGACAGGACACTCTCCATCGGCGTGGTCGATGGTCGCAACATCTGGCGCACCGATCTCGACGCGGCCTTTGCCTTGGTCAGCAAGGCCTGGGACCATGTCGGTCCGGACCGGCTCGAAGTCGCGCCCTCCTGTTCTTTGCTACATAGCCCGGTCGATCTTGAGGCGGAAACGGCGCTGGACGCGGAATTGAAAAGCTGGCTGGCCTTTGCCCGGCAGAAACTCGAAGAGGTCTCCGCGCTCACCCTGGCCCAGAAGCGGGGCAGGGGCGCGGCCAAAGCCACCTTCGAAGCCAGCGCCGTGGCCGTTGCGGCGCACAGGGCCTCGCCGCGCATTCATAAGCCCGCCCTCAAGGCGCGCGCCGCCGAGGCGATCCCGCTCGAGCGCGCTTCGCCCTTCGCCGTCCGCCGCGACCGGCAAAAGGCCCGGTTCGATCTGCCGGCCTATCCGACCACCACCATCGGTTCCTTCCCGCAAACGGGCGAGGTGCGCCAGGCGCGTGCCGCCTTCAAGAAAGGGCAGCTCGACCAAGCCGGCTATGACAGCTTCCTGGAACAGGAAACCGAAAGAGCCGTTCGCATTCAGGAGGCTCTGGGACTCGATGTGCTGGTGCATGGCGAATTCGAGCGCAATGACATGGTGGAATATTTCGGCGAACAGCTCGATGGCTTCGCCTTCACCAAAAACGGTTGGGTGCAATCCTATGGGTCGCGCTGCGTCAAGCCGCCACTCATCTACGGTGATGTTTCGCGCCCCGCACCGATGACAGTCCGCTGGTCGGCCTTTGCTGCTTCACTGACCGATAGGCATATGAAAGGCATGCTGACCGGACCGGTCACCATCCTGCAATGGAGCTTTGTGCGCGTCGATCAGCCCCGATCGGAAACCTGTCGCCAGATTGGCCTCGCCATCCGAGACGAGGTGCTGGACCTCGAAAAGGCGGGCATCGGCATCATCCAGATCGACGAACCGGCGCTGCGCGAAGGCCTGCCGCTGCGCCGGGCCGATTGGAACGCTTATCTCCGCTGGGCCGTGGATTGCTTCCGCCTTTCGGCTTCGGGCGTGGCCGACGACACGCAGATCCACACCCATATGTGCTATGCCGAGTTCAACGACATCATGCCTGCCATCGCCGAGATGGATGCCGACGTGATCTCGATTGAAACCTCGCGCTCGGACATGGAACTGCTCGAAGCCTTCGGCACGTTCAACTATCCCAACGACATCGGCCCCGGCGTCTGGGATATCCATGCACCCCGCGTCCCCGGCCGGGAGGACATGGAAGCCCTGCTGCGCAAGGCCGCTCGGGCCATTCCGCCCGACCAGCTCTGGGTCAACCCCGATTGCGGCCTCAAGACCCGCGCCTGGCCCGAGGTGAAGGCGTCACTGAAAAATCTCGTTGCAGCTGCAAAAGCGCTGCGGAACAGGGCCGCGACCGTCTGACAATCCCTTTCGCCGTCGTTCCCAAAAGGAGCGGCGGCGAGCGATTCTGGAGCGATGTCTTAGGGCCATCGCAACGAATGTGTGGAACGGCGTTGCGGAAGGGGGCCACGGCAGGTTTTCGGAAAGGGACTGGCTGGGGAACCTGGATTCGGAGCAAAATTCAGGCTCTGCCTAATCATCGGAAAATAAAAGAGAAATGCCTTAACAAGGTCATGATAACAATCGGGTCGGGCAACGGTAACCCTGACCTTCGTGCTGGGCGAAAGCTCGCTGAACAAGGCCCAGGAAGTTCGCGACAAGCTCGATCCTGTGCGGTCGGGTTTCCCGGCCGCAGTTGGCGATCCTCAGGTTCTGCGCTTCAGCCTCGATTCCAGCCCCATCATGTCGCTTGCTGTCAGGTCCGACACGATGACCGATCGCGATCTCACCGCGCTGGCCAAAAACGTTATTGCAAAGCGTATCGCCAATATTCCCGGCGTTGGTAGCGCCACCGTCGTCGGTGGCACACCGCGTCAGCTCAACGTTAATGTCGATCCGTTTGAGACGGCTGCGCCTGACCGACAGACAATCTCCGCTTTGCAAGGCGAATGGAAAAGCGGCGCCTCATTCTGGAGACAGACGCTCACTCAACCGCGCGTTTCGGTCGGGTCGGTTTGTTGACTAGATGGTGAAGAGGAGGTCGTGCTGGGCCAATGGGGCGTCGCACCCACCAGATCGACCGCTCGCACGCCCCATTATGAACCGCCGGTCCGGGCACAAGATGCGCCCTCTGCCGCCCAATATCGATCGGGTGTGACGGAGGGCGAGCACCGCTGGCCTCTTCTTAATCGCTATTGAGCGGGCGGCTCGCCAGCGACTTCCGCCGCCGATTGCAAGGGCGCTTCCATCGCTGCGTCCCGTTCAGTGACTTCACCTTCTTCGATCACCTCCCCATCTTCCACGACGGGCAGCTCGATCGGATCAAGCCCAGAAAGCATGCGCGCGCACAACGTGGCGGTGGGTCTGGCGACTGCCTCCCTGTCCGGCATGACAGCCCAACCACCGCTCTCGATGAAGGTACGTTGCTGTGAAGAACTCTCGATCTGTTTGATTTCTGTCAGGTTTTCTCTTGCGGCCTCGTCGGCCAGGAAGTTCTGGACGCATATTGCGGCCGCGAGATCCGTGCGACTGGTATCTGCCGCGGCTTGTGCACGGGCGTCCGCAGAACCGCCCGTGACCCAGCCTCCCCACATAAAGCCGACGATGGCCACGGCAATGCCTCCGGCCACCGCGCCATAGGCCGCGGGCTTAATCCATTCAGGGGTGTTCATGATGGTCCGATCAGTTCGGAGTGGACGGCATGATCGCCGCCTATTTGGACTATAACATATCGTCAGTGGTAATCCTAATGACGCGGGCCGGGGCCTAAAAGGCTCTTGGTCCTGCGTGTCCGTGAGAACGGATGATAGTCGGGATTGGGCCCAAGAGCCGGTCCATCACCGCGTTCTTGCAGGCGTCTTCAATTCACAGCGGACAGGGTGGCCCCCCTGAGTATGCGCCCTGCCAACGAAGACGCGTAACCATAAGTTGTGCGCTCCCCGCCCTGCGAAGTAGCGAACATTGCCCGAAAGAATATCGACTGCGGCCGATAGATGAAGCTTCGGCGGCAGCTTAGCAGGTGCTTTCGGGCCGCACGCTTTCCATATAGGCTTCTGAAATGACAATCGGAGCTTCACCAATTGAACGCGCCTTCCAGCTCGCTGGTAGCGGCAAATTTCGCACGGTCGGCGAAATTAAGTCTGCCCTAAGGGCGGAAGGATATGACATATCCACTGTCACGGGCGGCGTTCTCTCGAGACAGTTACGCGCATTGGTGGCGCCGAAGAAGCCGAATAAATAGGTTGCCTTGTCGGCAGTACATATTGATGCAATAAAGGCATCATACGTTTTCAGCCCAAGTCGGCTGCCTCTAGCCGGTTCTTTCCGGTCCTTGGCTCACTGATCCACTTTGCGAACGTTTATAGGCCCTTTTGCATGTCGCGAAGGGAAACGCTCGTTTTGCTTTGGCTCCGAGCTTCAAGGAATATCCATATGGCTGGCTTCACCGGCACCGTCAAATTCTTCAACACCACCAAGGGTTTTGGCTTCATCACCCCCGACAATGGCGGCAAGGACCACTTCGTCCATATCTCCGCAGTTCAGAACTCGGGCGTGGACGGCCTCTACGAAAACGACAAGCTTTCCTATGAAATTGAATCTGGGCGCGATGGTCGTGAATCGGCGATCAACCTGGTCTTGCAGAAGTAAGCTTCAGCACCGCAGTTTCAGAAGGCCGCCTCTGGGCGGCCTTTTTTGTGCGGCTACGTAAAAATGTCGCTTAATCGTTCGGCTTGCCTTCGGGTGTCAATTCTGGAGCTTCTTCCGTGATCACTTTGAAGTTTACCAGTGTGTTGGGTCCAAATGTCAGCGTCAAAGGCACGTCCTCCGCGTCACGTCCGCGCGCCACTAAAATGCGTCCAATCCTGGGATCGTTGTTTCGTGGATCAAATGTGTGCCAGGTCCCGCCGAGAAAAACTTCGAGCCAGGCTGCGAAGTCTTGCGGCGCATAGGGTGGCGGCAGGCCGATATCGCTGACATAGCCTGTGCAATAGCGCGCAGGAATATTGAGGCAGCGCATGAGCGTAATGGCCAGATGCGCAAAATCCCTGCAGACCCCGACACCCTCATTATAGGCCTCATATGCCGTGCGTGTTGGCCTAGAATGATCATAGTCGAAACGCAGGTGCCCGTGAACAAAGTCCACAACGGCTTGCACCCGCTCACGGCCCAGCGGCGTTGGGCCGAACACCTTCCAGGCAAAATCGGAAAGCAGCGAGGTTTCGCAGAAGCGGCTGCCAAGGAGGAACTGTAGACACTCGGCCGGCAGTCGCTGAATCGGTAGCTGTTCGACATTGGGGGTGGCTTCGTCCCATTGGCCGCTATCGCGGACAACCGTCTGTGTTCTCAGCGTTAGCAGACCTGCTGGTCCCACAAGACGATTGCACCAGTTGCCAAAACTGTCCCGATAGCCTTCCACTTCCAGCGGCGGGTCCGTCACCAAATGGTCTGGCGTCTCGAGGTCAGCGACGCGCGATGAGTGGACGTTGAGAATGGAAATAATTGGCGTTGCCTGGGCAAGCTCAAAAGTGAGCTGGCAGCCGACGAGTATACGCATCGGCGAACTCCTTGGAGTAACGATCGTCTGGGATTGAGCTGCGCCCCCGCTATTCAGTGTCAGGAGTATCCAGACCGGATGCACGATTGCTGGTCTTTCCGCATTGCCTCACTCAGGTCATGGGCAGTGACGGGCATGGCCTCGACGTATCCTGGGTAAGGCAGAACAATGCTCAAAGTCGAGCGTGAGGCGGCCCACATCACATCGAGCTGTTCTTCGTAAACGAGAACTTCGAAAGTGCCCTTCGCGTGGGGCTGAGCCATGCCAGGCAGCACGAAGTTGTGTTGAAACGTCACCAACCGGCTAGAGTGTTCGCCCATCGGGATTCTCCTTTGCCAGAATATGCAAAGGAAGACCCGGCCTGTCTCGTTCCCGGCTGAAGCGAGGATAGTCATCGTGTTTGGGTGCGCGAACCCGATTTTCGGATTGGCCGGGGCGACGAAATGGTATGACCTTGGTGGGGAATGTCATTCTAATCTCTTCTCTCATCCTGTTGTGGTGGCACGGTTTATTTTCCAAATTTTCAACGCTCGCACGGTGGGCAGCGAGAAAGTTATTGCGACATTATCGAATAAAATAATTTAACGGGAACAATATAATTTTGATGATTGTTCGATTGATGACGGCCTTATATCACGGCATTTTCCTTCGTGCATGCTAATAGTATTTATTTATTCTGTTTTAGAATTCTCTGGTGGGAAATGAGTTCCGAAATCGGGCAGTATTGCTGCCTTGATAACGCGCCTTGAGGTTACGACGTGTATGGATGAGCGTCGAAGGTGGCACGATGCGTCATCAAGGAGATCAAGATGTTCAGTTCCAAGAATGGTGAGTCCCGGGGGGCGTCGCTCCACAAGACACTCTTGCGAGCAGCCGCCCGTACCGAATGGCCATCGATTGGACCGTCGGAACTCGCTCCCGTGAAAACCGAGAATGAATTGGTTGCTGTGGTGTCAGCGAAAACCGGGCGGACGCTGGCCGAAGCAACCGTTGAGGTTCGCAGATGGATGCAGCGGCAAAACATGCGGCCGGACATCGGTACCGGGTTTCTGGCCCGTCGCCCCGTTTCGCGATGGGAAAACGAGGGGGGAGCCTTGGGCACTTTTATCGATAAATCCGCGACCTAGCCAAGATGGTCGGACCCCAGAACCGACCCAGCATATGCAGATGAAAGTCAATATTTTCGTCGCAGAAGTGGATGGCAATATAGGTGGCCCGCCAGAGGTTCTTGTCCTTCCGGCGGCCACCAACGCCGAAATACCCAAAGGCTTCCGAGATGGACATTGGACGTTTCTTTGTACCACCGACTCAGGAAACAAACTGCTCGGACGCTCCGTCCAAACTCTTGAGGGAGAACTTACCCTGAATGGCTACGTGATCATATCATCACCATAGCCGCTATTGTTGTGCGGGCCGCATCACCGACCTTTCGGTCGCCGTCTCAGGGAAATAATCATGAGTTTTCTGGGACCTGTCTCCGACTGCCACGCCACAATCGTTCGCCCATTGGCCGATGTTGGCCAAAGGAGAACAAAAATGGGTATCTCACAATATGACCCCGCCGCCAGAGGTCGGCCGGCGTGGAACGCCGGTCGGCAATTCGGAGCCAAGCGGGCGCTCAAGGTCCGGTAGATCTGGGCAATCCGGTTCTTTCTGGATCGGGAGAGCCGGATGCGCGACCGAGCGCTGTTTGATCTGGCTATCGACAGCAAGTTGCGTGGTTGCGATCTTGTCAAACTTTAGATCGGTACGCTGGCCGCCGGTCACGACATTCGTGCCCGAGCGATGGTGATCCAGCAGAAGACCGGCCGGACCGGTGCAGTTCGAGATCACGAGCGATGCGAGAACAAGCTTGCTGGCGTGGCTCGAAAGGCGAGGGGGCTCGGTAGAGGATCCCGCCTTTCCAAGTCGAGCCGATCCGAACGCCCACCTGAGCACCAGGCAATATGCCCGGTTGGCGGATGAGTGAGTGACTGCCATCGATCTCCGTAAGAAGGAGGGTAGGATGGCACCATTCGCTCCGGCGCACCAAGGTCTCGCTCATCTACAAGGCAACTGGTAATCTGCACGCCAGAACTCGACCGCAACGGGGTCCCGTATCGCCAATGCCGAGCGGTACGGTTCGATCATTGCAGCATCTGCCGATGTCGTGCAGATTAGCATGAAAAAACGGGCAAGACGGCTCCGGGCGCGGGTGCAATGCCGAAGATGGTGCCGTGCGCAATCTTCTGATTGCTGGTTCGCGAGAGCCAGCCATGGCGGTAGATCGTTTTATTTGCTTGCGCTTGCTGTGCGATGACCAAAGCCAGCATGTCGCCGCCTTAATGTTGACAGCAGTCAATTTCCGCCGACCTATTAAGGTCGGTTCGTATTCGCGACAGTTCTGGAAGAATAACTTGGCAGTACAAAAAATGGAGTGATCGCATTTGACGGTGGGGCACTTTTATCGACTGGCATTTGAAGAAGCTGGTCCGCATGAAGCAGGAAAGTTTCTTGAGATCGTTGAACCGCATATCGGTCTTTTCATGGACCGGCACGAGGATGAGCGGATGTCGTTGGATTATTCGCTGCGTGTCATGCCGGGCGCTTATGTCAGTTCAGAACGGCTGTCGGGTGTCGCTGCCGTACGTCAGAAAGCACATGTTGCCCGGGACGGGAATGACGATCTGAGCCTGCTTGTGCCGCGTGGGCGACAACCGATCCGCATGCACTTGCCTGACCGCCCTCACGGACAGGATGACGTTGTCGTTCGCGCAGGAGGCCCAGTGCTCCTCAGGGGCAATGAGGAAAGGTTTCGCGCATGGGCGCTAGGGAGTGACAGCCAAGTCATATGCGTCCCTCGCGCACAGGTGGCAGAGGGTGTCAGCGACCTCAATCATCTCCTCTATGGCGGCGTGCCGCAGTCTGCTGCGCTCCACCTCCTTTGCAGCTATGCAAGGACACTTTCCAGCGATATCGGGCCACTCGACAGCAACATGCTTCCCCAGGTCAAGAAGACGCTGACCGATCTCTTCATTCTGGCGCTCGGCCCGACCCGAGATGCCGCGGAGGCGACAAAGAACAGCGCGCGGGCGGCAAAGCTTGCCTGGATCAAGGCGGACATCGAGGCCAATCTTGCGCATCCGGAATTGAGCCTGGACTGGCTTTCCGGCAGGCACGGCATTTCACCGCGAGCGATCCGCGACCTGTTTTACGCAGCGGGCGCGAACTTTACAGATCATGTGCTCACCAAAAGACTGGAGCGAGCCCATGGGTTGCTGTCCAGCCCTGCTCTGCGCCATCGCAGCATTACGGCAATCGCCTATGAATGCGGTTTTGGCGATCTGTCATGGTTCAATCATGCATTTCGCCGTCGCTATGCGATGACCCCGTCGGATTTACGCGCTTCAGGACTTGCAGACCCTTCCGCCTGAAATCTCCCATAGCGGCTCTCACCCCTGCCGCATCCCCCAAGTCTGAATCTTCGCGACGCATTATCCCTCATGCAGCAACGTAATGCATTGGGGACACATATCGATGACCAGCGGAACATCCTTCCTCGTCGCGGGTGGAAGGCGCCTGAGAACCGCATTGGGGGCGCTGTTGACGTCGACGGCCCTCGGTCTGTTTGTCAGTTATCCAGCGCATGCGCAGCAAGTTATCGAGGGTGGCGCGAGCGAAACCGTTATTGGCGGCGGCGGCGGGACGCAACCGGACCCTTGGAATGTTGGCGATGATCTGACGATAGGCGACAATGGTACGGGCACATTGACCATTACCAATGGCGGCGGCGTTGTTAGCGATACGGGGCGTATCGGGTATGACAGTACGGGTACGGTAACAGTCGACGATCTGGGTTCGACCTGGGATCTTCAGGGCAACTCCCTTTATGTCGGGATTGCCGGTGCTGGCAATCTGAACATTACCGATGGCGCCGAAGTTCAGAATGGCTCGGGCATCATCGGCGACGAAGCCGGCAGCGAGGGCGTTGTGAATGTGAATGGGGGCAATGCCGCCTGGATCAATGCCGGCGGACTGATTGTCGGAAACAGTGGCGAAGCCACACTGAACATTACAAACAGCGGCGACGTTAGCAACAGCACGGCTCGGATCGGCGATCGCGAGGGTAGTCTCGGGCATGTAAATGTCGATGGTCTTGGATCAACCTGGGTGAGTACGGCCGGTCTCCATGTCGGCGACCAGGGGGAAGGATTGCTGAGCATCTCCAATCGGGGCGTGGTTAACAGCAATTCAGGCGTTATCGGCGCTTCAACCGACGGCTTTGGTCACGTGAGGGTGGACTTGGCGACCTGGACCATCGCCAACACTCTCGATGTCGGCAATGATGGCATCGGCAGGCTCGACATTTCCAATTCGGGCACGGTCACCAATGGCAATGCGATTGTCGGCAGCGCTGCTACGAGCCACGGCATTGTCACTGTAGAAGACCTGGGAACGGTCTGGAACAATGCCGATCTGGTTGTCGGCGAGTCCGGCATCGGAGAGGTAAATATCATCAATGGCGGCACCGTTAATGGTGGCGTCGGCAGCGTCGGCACGATAGGCGCCGAAAGCGACGGAGTGGGCATCGTAACTGTGAGTGGTGGCAACTGGAACGGTGCCATCGATTTGCGCGTGGGCCTTCGTGGTCGCGGCACACTCGCTATTTCCGGTGCTGGCTCGGTCAACACTGCGACGGGCTCTGTCGCTACTGCGCCGGGTGGTGTCGGCGAGGTCACGGTTCATGGCATCGGTTCCAATTGGACCACCACCGGCAGCATGGTCGTGGGGAGGCAGGGCGATGGCATGCTCACCCTCTCCAATGGCGGAAGAGTCATGGTTGGCTCTGGCCAGTTGACATTGGCTGATGCTGTGCCCACCATCGGCACACTCAATATCGGCGCGGGTGACGCGGCGGGCCAGGTTGACGCCCTTACGGTGGATGGTGGTTCCGGCACGGCGATCATTAATTTCAATCACAACGAAGCCAACTATTACTTTACGAATGACGGCCTCGTGGCCGGCACCAATGTCACCATCACTGGATCGACCACGGTCAATCATATGGGGTCGGGCACAACGGTCTTGCGCGGCAATAACACCTATACGGGTGGCACCACGGTTTCCAATGGCACATTGCGCAATATGGGCCTGGTCGGCGATGTGGTGGTCAACGGTGGCATATTTGGCGGCGATGGCACCGCGGGCGCCGTCACCATCAATTCCGACGGCACATTGGCGCCAGGCAATTCCATCGGCGTCATGACTGCGGCATCCGCCACTTTCAATGCCGGCTCGACCTACGAGATCGAGCTCGACGATGGCGGTAATCTCGCAGGGGTTAACAATGATGTTCTCAACGTCACCGGCGTGGCGGACATCAATGGCGGCACCGTGCATGTCATGCCGGAAAACGGTACTGATGATGGTTCGACCTACACGCCCGGCACCACCTATACCATTATGACAGCGGCAGGTGGCGTGAACGGCGAATTCGATTCAGTGAGCGATGGGTACGCTTTCCTTTATTTCACGCTCGATTATGACGCAAACACTGTGTTTCTCAATTCGGAGCTGGCAACAAGCTTCTGCCTTGGCGGCATGAGCGACAATCAATGCGCGACGGGGGATGGCACCTTTTCGCTCGGAGTCGGCAATAGCGTTTTCGACGCCGTGGCTGTTCTCACCAATACGGAGGCCCCAATAGCCCTCGATCAGCTTTCCGGCGAAATCCATGCCTCGGCCAAGACGGCACTTCTTGAAGACAGCCGCTTTCCGCGCGAGGCGGCAATGGACCGGCTGCGTGTGGCGCTTGGCGGCGTGGGAGCTGACGACAACGCCCAGATCGAGGACCAGGTCTCCGAAAGTTCTGGGCTGTGGGGTCAGGGCTTCGGGTCCTGGAGCCGGTGGAACAGCGACGGCAATGCAGCCGCAACGGGCCGCAATATCGGCGGGCTGTTTATGGGCGGCGACGCGCTGGTCTGGGACAAGGCGCGCTTCGGTGTACTGGGCGGCTATTCCCGGTCGAGCTTCAGCGTCGACGATCGCGCATCCTCGGGCACGGCCGATACGTATACGTTGGGCGTCTATGGCGGCGGAGAATGGGACGCCTTCACCATGACGGGCGGAGCGGCCCATAGCTGGCACAGTCTCGACACCTCGCGATCAGTTGCCTTCTCCGGTTTTTCGGATAGTCTTTCTGCCTCCTACAGCGCTCGCACCCTGCAAGCCTGGGGCGAAGCGGCCTACAGCTTCGAGGCAGGTGCTGCCAGGTTCGAGCCCTTTGCCAATCTCGCTTATGTGAACCTGTCGACCGATGGCTTCACCGAAAGCGGTGGTGCGGCGGCACTCAGCGCGGCGTCCAACACCCTCGATGCGACCTTCACCATGCTCGGCCTGCGCGCCGAGACCGATTTGGCGCTTGGCGACGAGGAAGTCACACTGCGCGGCATGGTCGGCTGGCGGCACGCTTTTGGCGATGTGCCCACCTCGCAGATGAGCTTCGCCTCGGGCGGCGACGACTTCGCTATCGCGGGCGTACCCCTGGCGCAGGACACACTCGTACTAGAAGCCGGGCTCGACCTGAACCTGAGGGAGAATTCCACACTGGTCTTTACCTATGGCGGTCAGTTCGGTTCTCGCGTCCAGGACCATTCGGCCAAGGCCAGCCTCAGCGTACGGTTTTGAGTATTGGCAGCGTTCCGCACGCACGCAAAACCTACGCCCGCCGCTCCAGTTGTTGAGGCGGCGGGCGTCCCTCCGTCAAGACGTGAAGGTCATACGCATGCCCAGCACAAGACTTTGCCTTGCTTCGGTTGCGGCCTTGGCTATTTCCACATCAATTGCCTCGGCTCAGGAGGCGGGCCTGCCCGGCAATGCCTCTAGTCTTCGCGAGAGCCATGGCGACTGGCAGGTCACCTGTGCGGTACCTGAAGGTGTAGTTCATTGCGCGATGTCACAGACACAGGTGAACGGTGAGTCCCGCCAGCGGGTTGTCAGCATTGAACTCGCCAATGGCGGCGATACCATTGCGGTCAATGGCGCGCTGGTGCTGCCCTTCGGCCTCGATCTTGCTAGCGGTGTTGCCTTGCGGCTCGACGAAGCAAGCACTGGCGCTGCCCAGCCTTTCCGCACCTGCCTGCCAGTGGGCTGCGTCGTCGATGTCGCGTTCGAAGCCAACACGGTCGCCTCGATCAGGGCCGGTAGTCGGCTCGACGTCATAGCCACCACCGATCGCGGCCAAGAGATGATCTTCACGATCTCGCTTTCGGGTTTTTCTAGCGCTCATGATCGTGTGAGTGAACTCCTCCGATAGCAGGCCAATGAGCGAGGCGTTGCACCGCGTCAATGAAGTGCTTGCGGCATCGGAGCTTGGGTGGTCGCTCTACCTCGGCAGCACCGCGCCCCATTCCAGTCGTTCGACCAGCCCTTGCGAATTCTTGAAAGCTGCCCTTCAATGACGGTCACTTTTGTGCTCGGCCAAGGGAACCTGCGGACCGGTAGGTCGTGTGAAAGCACCACGCAACAGTAGTCTCGAACACAAGCGCCTGCTTGGCTTGACCCAAGGTAGACTAGTCCAGGGTTCAGGCGACCAATATATCCCGGGACCACATCACACGGCATCAAGGGCCGCCACTGGGGGCTGGCCAAAGCTCGCAGAAAACTCTTCAACTGACGGAAGAGACGAGACCTCCGTGCCAAGGCGGCACGGAGGGGAAGAGGTTACTCCGCCGCCGCGACACGCTCCATGCCGGCGCCGGACGGTAGGTCATACATGCCCTGGCTGAGGCTGTTGAGGTGTTCGATCACCTCGCCGGACGGCATCACATTGGCGTATTTGGCGTGCATGTCGCACAAATTGATGGCGTGGTTGGCCTGAGCACGGTCAAAGCAGCCATCTTCGACCACCGTCACGCGATAGTTCAGCGAGAAGGCGTCCAGCACGGTGGCCCGGACGCAGCCGGAGGTGGTGGTGCCGGTGACGATCACGCTGTCGCAGCCGAGGAGCTGCAGGTAGGAGACCAGCGGCGTTCCGGCAAAGCCGGAGGGCTTTTGCTTGCGGATCACGATATCGCGCGGGCCGGGTGCAATATCAGCGATGATTTCATTGCCGTCCTGCCCGTCGCTGGTGAGCAGCGGCGCGGCCGTAAAAGCCTCTTCCTTGCGGCGCGAGCTTTTCCAGGCCCAAGAGCCAGCATCCCACTTGTCGGGGCGCTGGGTTCCGGTGGTGTAGATGATCGGGACGCCCTTGCCCCGGCAGGTCTCGATGAGCTTTTGCAGCACCGGCATGGCTTCCCACGCATATTCGCCGCAGGAAGTGCGCCACTTCTTGATGCTCTCGAGGATGGGCGTGGGTTTCTCATCACAGAAGGCATAGTTGACGTCGATGATGAGCAGCGCCGGGCGTTTGCCCCAGTCTGCCAGTGACCCGAAACCGGACGAGGCGAAGACCGCCTTGTCTTCCTCGCTCAGATACTTGTCCCAGATGCGTTCCGTCATGGTCATAGGTCTCCCAAGTTGGTGTGAAGATGAATGCTCGTGTGGTCTGGTCGTCAGTAGGTGCCGCCCGCCGAGAAGGAAGACGGCACCGAAAGCGGCGAGAAGCAGGGCGTTGATGAATAGGCCGCCGTCGTAGCCGATGCTGGCGAAGTCAACGACCGCGCCGATGGCCAGTGGGCCGATGAGGTAGCCGAAGTCTCCGCCGAACCGGAGCAGGCCCATGGCGGCGCCTTGCTGGCGGGCCGGCACGACATCCACAGCAAGAGCGCCAATAGCCGGCCCGCCGATGCCGGTCGCCAGGCCGATGGCAATCATGCCGGCGAATAGCATGGCAGGGCTCTGGGCCAAGGCGATGCCGGTCAGGGCTGCCGCGGTGGCGACCAGCGAGAAGCAGATGATGGCGGCGCGTGGCATCCGGTCGACGATATAGGCGGCCAACGGCAAGGACATCAGGTTGGCGACGGCCGAGAGCGACATGGCAAGACCCAATTGATCAGGTCCAATGGCGTAGCGTTGGTCAGCCAGCAGCGGGACCAACTGCCACTGTCCTGCCGTGCGGGTCAGGAAGAAGCCGAAATTGGCTAGAAGGACGCAGAGGAAGGGCAGGATCAGCAGTAGGCCCAGCATGCTGTGCGAGCCCGCATGGTGGGGTTCGTCCAGATGCACCTTGGAGTCCCTGAACAGCATGAGGGGCAACACGCCCGAGAGCAGGCCGATTATCGCGGCGACCCAGAATGGCCCGGAAAGACCGAACAGGTTGGCGGCCAGTCCGCCCACGCTGGGCCCGAAGGCGCCACCCGTCAGGGTGGCTCCCTGGAACATCGACATGACCTTGCCGCGCGTGCGCCGACTGCTGTTCTGCGCCAGGTAGATCATTGCGGACGTCATGAAGAGGCCCGATCCCACGCCCTGCATGATGCGTCCGACCAGAAGGACTGTGTAGCCCGGCGCAACCGCGCCCATGACGGCCCCCATCGAGCACAGCAGCAGGCCGATGCCGAGCAAGGGCCGGATGCCAACACGCGAGGCGAAGTGCCCGGCGGGCAGGTCCGCCACCAGCCGGCCTGCGGCAAAGACCGTGATCATCAGCCCGATCTGCCAATCGGGCACGGCAAAGCTCTGCGCATAGATGGCCATGACCGGCGTCAGCATGCCGAACAGCATCATGTGCCCGGCTACAGCCACCAACGCAACGGGCAGGTAGGGCATGGCCTTGAGTGTCTCTCGCCATGTGGCTGGGGAAACCGGCAAGTCGCCGAAGAGCGCGTTCATGCCTTACTCCGCCGGCTCGACCGGCTTGGCCGGCGCCTTCAGCGGCCCGCGGCTGACCGTTACAGCAGAGAATCCAAGCACGGTCGCCACCAATACAGCGCCACCGCTGTAGAAGGCCGCCGTCAGCCCGAAGAGCTGGCCCAGGACCCCGAACATGGCCGGGCTCAGCACCTGCGAGAAGCGGTTTGCCAAAAGGCGCAGACCCATCAGCTTGCCGCGCTCGCTTTCGCCCACCGCGTCCACCATGATCATGATGCTGACGGGCAGGTTTACGCCGACCGCCCCACCGATGACGGCTGCAAGCAGCAGCATGGTCACAGGGTTTACCACCGCCAGAGGTGTCAGCACGACGCCAAAGGCGGCGATCGTGCCGGCCGCCAGCAGTATCCACTCGAGGGAATAGCGCTTCATCAGGCCGTTGAGGGCGAAGCGCGACAGCATGCCGGCCAGGCCCTTGAGCGAAACCGTGACCGCGATGAGGAAAGTGGCGAAGCCGTTCTGAGCGAGATAGAGCGGCAGGAAGCTCATATAGAGCGCCTGGATATACATGACGAGGAAGGTGCCGGTCAGGCCGAACTGCACGGGGCGCGATCCGGCAAGGCCAATGCCGCGCTTGTAGCTGGAAAGGATTCCCGAAGGACTGAAGGCGTCTCGCACCCGCACATTGCTGGCGTCAGGATGTGGATACTTGGTGCTGAGCCAGAACAGGGCGATCATGAAGAGCACACAGGCAATCAGCGACGCAATGAAGGCGGCGCGATAGCCATCATTGGGGACGGCAAAGGCCGAGGCGATGAGACCGCCAATGACGGGGCCGAGCATGCCCCCGCCAGACATCCACATGGAGTATTTCTTGATCGCATCGTTGCGCCGATCCCGGTCGCCATGGGCCACCAGAACCTGGAACGAGGATGCCATGATGATGACGGAGGCGCCGATCAGAACCTGGGAGAGGGCGAGCAGCGGAATGCCGGTGGCAAACACGGTGCAGACCAGCGAGGTCAGCAGGAACCAGGAGCCGTATTTCAGCATCTTCATCGGTCCGATGGAGTCGATGAGTTGACCCGCCGGCATGGCAATCACGATGGGCAGCAGAGCCTTGAGCGTCACCATCAGCCCCACCGCAAAGGTGGATGCCCCCAGTTCGGTCGCGTAGAGCGCAAAGAAGGGGTTGGCGAGACCCTGGATGGTGAAGAAAACACCGCCGCCGACAACGCCGAACCGGGCGAAGCGCGCTCCGGCATCATCAGACGCAAGGTTAGTGGGCATAGTGGCAGGCTACCTGTCTTGAAAGGTCATGGTCGGGCAAGGCCGGCTTTTCGGCGCGGCAGCGATCAGTCGCCATCGGGCAACGCGAGGCAAAGGCGCAGCCCTTGGGAAGGTTGAGCGGGCTGGGCAATTCGCCCTCGAGAGGCGTTGACGCGCGGCGGCTCTCTACCGCCGGGTCGGGGACCGGGACCGCGTCGATCAGCGCGCGCGTATAGGGATGGCGCGGATCGGCGAAGACTTCTTCGGCCGCCCCATATTCCACCACCTCGCCCAGATACATCACCGCGATGCGGTCCGAGATGTAACGGACGGTCAGCAGGTCGTGGGAAATGAAGACAAAGCTGATCCCCAATTCCTGCTTGAGGTCGACCAGCAGATTGATGATCTGGGCGCGCACCGACACATCGAGCGCCGAAGTCGGTTCGTCGGCCACCACGACCGATGGGTTGAGCGCGAGCGCCCTTGCCACCGCCACTCGTTGGCGCTGGCCGCCGCTCAGCTGGTGAGGGTAGCGCTCGGCAAAGGCAGGGTCGAGCCCAACCTGGCTGATCAGGCGCCTGACCGCGTCGAGTCTCTCGGCCTTGCTGCCCCGCGACTTGACCACCAGCGGCTCGGCGACAATGTCGCCGATGGTCATCTTGGGATTGAACGAAGCCGCTGGATCCTGGAACACCATCTGGGCCAGGCCGGCAATGAAGATATCGCCAGATGTGGGTTTTTCGAGGCCAAGTAGCATGCGAGCGACAGTGCTCTTGCCGCAGCCGCTTTCGCCCACGATGCCGAGCGTCTCACCCTTGTGGACCCGCAAGTTGACGCCGTTGACCGCGCGAACAACCATTTTGCGCGATGTGGCGAACTGCTTCCTGAGAGCGTTGAGCTCGACCACGACACTGCCATCGGGCTCGAATGGCTTGTTGAGCCGCGGCACGTGCTGCTGCCCCGTCGCCAAAGCATGGTCCAGACCATGCGGCGCCCAGCAGGCCGCCGTGTGTTCATGTCCGCGATCTGTCAGGCGCGGCGCTTCGTCAAAGCATCGGTCATGGGTGGCCGCGCATCGATCCTTGAAGGCGCAGCCCGTGATTTCTTGACGCATGTCCGGCGGCAAGCCCGAGATCTGGGGAAGCCGTTCGCTCTTGAGCATGGTTGTGCTCGGTATGGTGCCGAGCAGGCTCTGTGTGTAGGGGTGTGACGGATTAGCAAAGATGTCTTCCACCCGGCCGAACTCGACGATGCGGCCCGCATACATCACCGCCACCTTGTGGGCGAAGCGCGCCACCAGCCCCAGGTCGTGGGTGATGAACATCATGGCAGCGCCCGCTTCGGCGGTGAGCGTCTTGAGCACTTCGACGATCTGCGCCTGGATCGTCACGTCGAGCGCCGTTGTCGGCTCGTCGGCAATGACCAGTTGCGGCCGGCTTGACAAGGCCATGGCGATCATCACCCGCTGGCGCATGCCTCCACTCATTTCAAAGGGATAGGCTTCGATCCGCCGCTCGGGCTCGGGAATTCCCACCTTGCCTAGCCATTTGATGGCCTCGGCGCGCGCTTCTTCCCGACTGAGACGCAAATTGCGCATGATCGGCTCGATCATTTGCTTGGAGATGCGCATGACTGGGTCGAGCGAGGACATGGGGTCCTGGAACACCGTTCCGACCAGCCGCCCCCGTATGGCGTTGAGCTGACCTTCGCTCAGGCGAGAAATATCACGTCCATCCAGCAGCACTTCGCCGCCAACGACCTTTCCCGGGTGGGTCAGCAGTCGGAGGATGGACATGGCCATGGCGCTCTTGCCTGAGCCGCTTTCACCCACCACGGCGACGCGTTCGCCGCGCTCAATGGTGAGGCACACGCCGTCCACCGCCTTGACAATGCCTGACGCTGTCTGGAACTCGGTGCGCAAGTTGCGCACTTCGAGCAACGTGGTCTTGACGGGAGCCTGGTAGTTCATCTCGGTCGCCTCCGGTTAGTGCGAGCGTGGGTCGAGCAACTCGCGGACACCGTCCGAGAGGAAGTGCAGGCCAATTGCGATCAGCAAGATGACCACGCCCGGCAGGGTCGAGATCCACCAGGCCTGTTCGAGATAGGTCTGGCCGTCCCGCACGATATTTCCCAGGGATGGCTGGGGCGGCATGATGCCCAGGCCCAAAAAGCTCAGGCTGGCTTCGACCAGGATGGCGTTAGCCGCCGCAATGCTGGCCGCTACCAACATGGGTGCAATCGTGTTGGGCACGATGTGACGGGTCATCAGCCAATACTGAGAGGCATCCACAGTTCGGGCCGCATCGATGAAGGCGCGGGACCGCAGGCTGAGTACCTGGGAACGCTGCAGGCGGATGAACCGCGGCACGTCTGCCAGGGATATGGCAAGGATGACCGGAACGATGCCGGTCCCCATCACCGAGACCAGTCCAATGGCCAGTAGCAAGGAGGGAAACGCCAGAAAGATATCCACGACTGTCATGACCGCCCGGTCGAGCCAGCCGCCATAGAAGCCGGCCAGCGTGCCCAGCACCATGCCGAAGGCCAGGGCGATCGAGGCAACGCTGAACCCGACCAGCAGGGAGATCTGCACCCCGGCCAGGGTGCGGCTGAAGATGTCCCTTCCCATTTTGTCGGTGCCGAACACATGCTCGATCGAGGGAAACTGCATCATGGCACGCAGATTGGTTTCGAGCGGCTTCTGGATCGGCAGGACGGGCGCGAGAACGGTCAGGACCAGGATCGGGATCAGAATGAGCAGCGCGAGCCTCACCTTGGCGTGCGACAGCAGGGGGTGGCGCGCGACGGCCAGAAGAATGGCGAGGGGACCGGTCTTGGGTGCCGATGTCGCCGTGAGCATGATGTCGGTCATGGGAGGTATCCTTGCCTAGAACTGCACGCGAGGATCGAGGGTCTTGTAGATGAGGTCGGTCGCGAAGTTGATGACCACGAAGAGCAGGGCGTAGAAGACGATCAGCGTCTGTACGAGCTGGTAGTCGCGGCTGTTGATGCCGGCGATGAGCAGGTTGCCGACGCCGGGAATGGTGAAGATGAACTCGACGATTACCGTGCCGCCCAGCAGGTTGCCGAAACTGAGGCCGACCACGGTGGCGATGGGGAGGGCAGCGTTCTTGAGCGCGTGGCGGAACAGCACCCGAAGCTCGGACCACCCCAAGGAGCGGGCTGTGCGCACATAGTCCTCATTGAGCACTTCCAGCACGGCAGTGCGGGTGATCCGGGCCAGCGTCGCCACCTGCGACAGAGACAAGACGATAACCGGCAGCGCCAGGCGCAGGGTCAGCGCCCAGGGGTCGCTCCAGTTGAGCTGGCCAGAAGCCGGGAACCAGCCCAGGCCAAGGGAAAAGATCAGCAGCAGAACCAGCGCCATCCAGAACGAGGGCATGAGGTCTATGATCATGGCAGCGCCGGTCAGGCCGTTATCGAGCCAGTTGCGGCCTTTGTGGGCCATGAAGGCCGCAAGGGTTCCAAGCGGGATGGAGATGGCGATGGACAGGAAGATTGTTGCCAGCGCAATGCTGAGCGTGATCGGCAGTGCCCGCAGCAGCAATTCGGCGATGGAAATGCGGGTGGTGATGGTTTCGCCCAGATCCACCGTCACGAGGTCACGCAGGAATCCCAGATACTGATTGAGCAGGGGTTCATCCAGACCCATCTGGTCACGCAGGGCCTGGAGCGCCTCGCCGGACAGTGTGTCGCCCGCCATGGCCGAAGCCGCATCGCCGGGTATGAGCCGGAGGGTGAAGAAGACCAGCGTGATCACACCAAGCACGGTGATAAGCATCTGGACCAGTTTCTTTGCGGTATATTCAGCCATGGCGGGGCGCTCCTATTCGGCGATGTCGACGTCGTAGAAGTTGACCTGGGCCAGGTAGTTGATGTGCACCCCGGTGACCTCAGACTTGCCGGGCCAGAAGACGTTGTTTGAATAGGTCGGCAGGTAGGCGGCTTCTTCGGCGACGATCTGCTGCACCTTCTTGTACATTTCGAAGGCCTCTTCCTTGTCGGGTTCGGCTCGCGCCGTCTCGAGCAGGGTCGTGACTTCAGGGTTGTCGTAGCGGGCACCGTTCAGGCCGTTGGGCACCATGTTGTCAGGGTGCAGGAAGCTGAACAGGATCATGTCGGGATTGACCGCCGGCAGGAGGCGCGACGCCATATCGAATTCGCCCGCATTGCGCCGCTGGTTAAAGGTAGGCGTATCGACCAGCTCCATTTCCATATTGATGCCGACCTGGCTGAGGAAATCGATCTGGAACTGCTGCAGCTCGGTTACCCCCTGCGCCGAGGTGCCCAGGTTCTTGAAGGTGAAGCCATCGGGATACCCAGCCTCTACCAGCAGCGCCTTGGCCTTTTCGGGGTCATACTCATAGGTGGGAATGTCGTCGGTATAGACGTCCATCCAGGGCAGCAGCATGGAATTGTGCGGCTGGGTCAGGCTGGGCGAAATGGCCTGGGTAATCGACGCGTAGTCGACGGCATGGGCCATGGCCTTGCGGACAAGCGAATTGGCAAAGGGTTCGAACTCTGGGTTGAGCACGCCGATGACCACCGCATAGTCCTTCACCGAGTTCATGGTGAAGCCTTCGGCCTCCAGCACTTCGAGGTTTTCTTCCTTGTTGGAGCGCATCACCAGGTCGACCTCACCATTGCGCAGGGCGATGGTTGCAGTCGCTTCGTCCTTGATGATGTTGAAGACGATCGTCTCGATGGGTGCGGGGCCCTTGTAGTAGCCTTCATGGCGCTTGAGCACGATCTGCGAACTTACGTCGATCGAGTCCAGGTAATAGGGGCCGGTGCCAATTGGCTGCCACCGCACCTGGTCGCCGGCATCCTCGATTGCCTTCTGGCTGACGATCTGACCCTGATGGTAATTGGCGACCGTATGCAGGAAATTCCCGTTAGGCGCGTCCAGCTCGATGATCAATGTGTAGGGGTCGGGTGCCTCCATGCTGGCAATGCCGGACAACTCCGACGCGTAGGGCGAGGCCGTTGCGGGGTCCTTGACGCGATTGAAACTGTAGATGACGTCGGCAGCGGTGAAGTCACCATAATCCTTGTGGAAGGTGACACCCTCGCGCAACTTGAACGTCCAGGTCTTGTTGTCCGTCGTTTCCCAGGAGGTCGCCAGATCGGGAATGATCTCGCCGGTTTCGCCATCATACGTTGTCAGCCCGCTGAAGATATTGAAGGCCAGGTTCTCGTTCTCGATGCGGAAGATGTTAGCCGGATCGAACCCAGCCGGATCGTCATAGAAGCGGACGGTCAGTGTCTTGCCCTGGGCCAGGGCCGGCGATGAAGCGCTGAGAACCAGCATTATCGATGCCAACAGGGCCAGGCTCGCGGCAAGCAGTTTGCGGATGTTGCCAATCATTGTCGTTCCTCGAAGAGGTGGATGGGGCGGCAGCGCCGCCCCCGTCGAGGGAGCGGCGGGAGCGTAGGACTGGTCAGCTAGCCATGCGGGTGAGCGCGGGCTCCGTGCTGGCCGCAAGCTTGCGGAAGTAAGCCTTGGCCATTTCCGCATCGACCACATCGGCGTATTTCTGATGCATGTCGTAGAGGTTCATCCAATGCGATGCCTCGGTGCGGTCATAGGCGCAGTCCATCGGCACACCGACCTTGAAGCGATGGGTGGCGGCGTCGACAGCGCTGGCGCGCAGGCAGCCGCTGGTGGATTCGCCGCACAGGATGACCGTGTCGATGCCCATCGAAATCAGGTGGAAAGCCAGCGGCGTCCCCTGAAAGCCGCTCGGTGCCGTCTTTTCGATCACGACCTCGCCGGCAATGGGGGCAACCTCGTCACAGATCTGCTGCCCTTTGCGCTTCATCTCGGCACTCATCGTTGAGGTCCGTGGTTTGCGGTGCACCCAGGGCTTCATGCCATTGTCGAGGCCCTTGACGTGCACGACCGGAACGCCGGTTTCACGCGCGACGGCGAGCAGCTCGGCGGTCTTGTCCACGGCCGCCCACCCCTCCAAGCCCATGCTGCCTGGCCAAGTCTTCATCGATTCAAAGATCGGTTCGCGCGTGAGGCCCACGACGCTGTAGTACATGTCGATCAATACCAGCGCGGGTTTGCTGCCAAATCCCGACAGCTCCTTCTTGCCCCATTGCTGGTCATGCAGTTTGTCCCGCTCGCTGAGAAAATTCTCCCAACCGTACATTGCCATTCTCCTTGTCAGCGCCAATTTGCCTATTTATTAGGCTAAAGTTCACGTTGATTAGCGTATTGGCAATTTGATCCGGTTCAAGCAAAACTAACTACGCTCCTTCATAAGCCGGACTAATAGATGCCTCAGCCCCTTCCCTCACTTGCCAGCCTGCGTTCTTTTGAGGCCAGCGCTCGACTCGAAAGCTTTTCCAAGGCGGCTCAAGAACTTAACCTGACGCAGGCCGCGATCAGCCAGCAAGTTCGCCTGCTCGAGGACAGGGTTGGCGGGGAATTGTTCCGTCGTGAGGCGAGGCATGTGAAATTAACAGAGCTGGGTCGCCTCTATCGCAGTCTTACCGTGGACGCGCTCCGAGAGATGGAAAGTGCGTTTGAAACGGTTCGCGCCCTGGCGCGGCCGGATGCGCTTGTGGTCAAGACTACGCCGACATTTGCGTCCTATTGGCTGCTGCCCCGCTTGTCGTCCTTTCAGCGCGCCTGGCCTTCGGCGAGCCTGACTGTCACCGCCGTGGAACAGCCGGGCGGCCAGTTCGATGGTGTGGGAGATGTATCCATCACCACAGGCCAGGACCAATGGCACGGATATCTGACGACAAAGCTATTCGATATCGACTTGATCGCCGTCGCGTCCCCGGAAGTGGCGCGCAGGACAGACCTGGGAAGGTTTCTTGCGGGCAATACCGATATGATCATTCACACCATGCGGCGCCTGGACGACTGGACCTTATGGTGCGCGGGTGCCGGGGTGCCCAATTTCCAGCTCGATCGCGGGACGATTCTCTTCAACTCGGCCCTGTCCTACGGTGCCGCTGAGAAAGGCATGGGAATTGTCATCGCAGAAGAGGCGATGATTGCCGATCAGTTGGTGGAAGGCGCGCTTGTCGAGGTTCACTCGGCCCGGGTGGCGTCGGGCCGGGGCTACTATCTGTTGGAGCCTGACCATAGGGCGCGAAAGCCCATAGTGAACGCCTTTATTCACTGGTTGCAGCAGGAAATGAGCACAACGACATCCCTACTTTCTGAAAGGCGCGGGCTCGGCATGACTACAAGTCCAGACTAGGTCCGCTTTCCAACATTAGGCGCGCATAGCGGCCAGTCCGCCAACGGCCCATTTCGGTCATTGGCCAAGCTGGCGGAAGGGCAGGGTAGGGGCCGATTGCGGACTGGCGGCTTTCCGGAATTAATGACGGGTTAGCAGCCGTTCAGGTTAGTTCTGATGTTGAGAGTTGCGACCATGAACCGAAATCCGAGCACTCAAAGGTAGAAGCACGTCAGTGCTGCTGCCTTGTACTATGGGCATGCAAGGTCCATTTGAGTAGTCAGACGTCGCGAGTTGGCCCTTCTTGGCTCCGCCTTTCGGCACTCAACGTTCTTCCGGAGAATGCAATGTTTAGCTTCCATAAGGGAGAGCATGTTGGCTCGTCGTCACATAAGATCCACTTGCGGGCCGCTGCGCACCGTGAATGGCCCTCGCTGACACGAGCCGACTTGGCCTCCATAACGACAGAAGGTCAGCTTTGTGCTCTCGTCATTGAGCGCACTGGCCGGACCAGCGAGGACGCGACCGTGGACGTCCGGCGCTGGATGCAGCGTCAAAATATGCGCCCAGATGTGGGAACAGGTTGTCAAGCGCGCCGTCCAGTATCCCGGTGGGAGAATGAAGGCGGTGCACTCGAAGGGTTTGTCGACAAATCCACAAACTAACGGAACAGGCTTCGCTGGCGTCTGCCCCGTGCATTCGCCGTCGGTTCGCCAGTGAGTTGCAGATTTGTTGGCGTGCAGCAGAGATCAGGGAGCACCAAAATGCCGCCCCACGAAACCTCGACGACCATAACTTTTAGGCACGCGTTCAAGTTGCCAGGGATGGATGGCCATTGTCGCGCAGGAACCTACGCGCTTCGCACTGAACGGGTGCCTCTGGATGTTTCCTGGGAGGCGTACCGCACCACGACGACCATTATGATCACGGATGGGGGAAGTGTCTCTGCGTGGCTCGTGACGCATGAACAGCTGACCGCAGCTCTCGCTCGTGACAAGGCACATGACGAGAAAGGTGACAAGGCACATGACGAGAAAGATGGTCACTCCTGAACACTAAGTGACTTTGTTGGCGAGCGAATTTCGTGAATTCACCACGCTGCCGAGGGCCCTGAAATAGTGTCTGCATTAAAGTGGGCAGCCAACGTGCCTGCGCCGCCGAGGACCTATGGAGGTTCTCGATAGAGCGCGTCTTGAAAGGACGCATTATGTTATCACCAGAAATCAGACAGCACACCACAGTCGGTGAGCGCGGCCGTTGTGCACCAATTAGCGCCCGAGCAAGAAAAGCTCAGGCAAGCTTGGTGAAGTTGATCATTTTATGTGCCTTGGTCATTTTGCCTACGTACCCAGCAGCAGCTCAAGGTCCTCCCGCCCAAGTAGAGACGAGGATGAGTGTGGCAATTGCAACTGCCAACGCTGCTCGCGTCGTCCGCTTCTCGGACCTCCATTATCTGTCGAAGGGCGCGCCGGGTCCCGTACCAAGCGCAGACGAACTAGAGGCTCTGGCCAGCCTTCATAGACAGATCGACAAGAACCCGACTTTTCAGACCGTGCTGAAGGCAGCAGGGCTGACCACAGACGATGTGGTGGCCGTCTCGATGAGCCAAGGCGGCGTCCTGTCCCTTTTCATTGATGATCTATGAAAAAGCTGTTCCGAGACAGGGCCCCATTGCTGATCTCGATGTTCCTGTGTTTGGTTTTGTTGAGTGTCGGCGGCGTCAATCGAATAACGGGCAATATCCCGCAAAGCAGCGTCGTTGTAGCCAAATAGATTTGGCTCAACTTCATCGCTGATTTGGCGTCCGCCCAAATCGACCAGCGGGATGTCAACGGCACCCTCAACTGAACCAAAAGCGCTGACTATGCTGTGATACGCTTGTCGAGGCTGCCTCAATCTAACGTCCAGACCAAAGCTGCCGAGTAATGACCCGCGCCGCGAGTCTCCGGCCCATGGGGCCTCAACATGTCAAAAAGTCCAACTGCTCATTTCGAGGCCGCGAGTACACTTGCCGTGGTGGTCTCATCGAATGAACCGCTGCTGTTCCTGTCCGAAGACCTGGAGGTCATCGCAGCGAGCTCCTCATTCTGCAGGACCTTCGACGTTGATCCTGGAACCGTGTCAGGCAAGCTCCTTGTCGAGCTTGGAAACGGTGAATGGGCCTTGCCCAGGCTCGTCTCGTTGCTGAGGGCCACTGCCTCAGGAAGCGCAAAAATTGAGGCCTACGAAATCGAGCTCAAACGGCCGAACCAGAAGGTGCGACAGCTCGTCGTCAATGCGCGCACGCTCGATGACGGCGATCAGGATCACCTCCGCCTTCTGCTGGCGATAGCCGACGTCACAGACGCCCGCGCGGAGGCCCGTCAAAAGGATAACCTAGTCCGTGACAAGGCTATATTGTTGCAGGAGATCCAACATCGGGTCGCCAACAGCCTGCAGATTATCGCCAGTGTGCTCATGCAGAGCGCGCGCCGCGTTCAGTCGGAGGAAGCCCGCGGGCACATCCAGAATGCCCACCACAGGGTGATGTCGATTGCTGCCCTGCAGCGGCACCTTTCATCATCTACGGGCGGAGACGTCGAACTCCATGCCTATCTAACGCAACTATCTCAGAGCCTTGGCGCGTCCATGATTGCTGAACCCGAGCGGCTCTCGATTCAGGTCAATGTTGATGGCAGCGCTGTGGACGCGGACGTCTCGGTCAGCCTGGGCCTTATCGTAACCGAACTGGTCATCAACGCCCTCAAACACGCCTTCCCCGATGAGCGCGAGGGAAAGATTCTGATCGAGTATTACGCGACAGGCGAGGACTGGACCCTTTCGGTCACCGACAATGGAATCGGTATGCCAACAGGGATCGATGCATCCAAGCCGGGCCTTGGCACAGGTATCGTCGAAGCGTTGGCTAAGAATCTTCAAGCGGACATACAGCTTAGTGACGCCCACCCTGGCACCTCTGTGGTTATCAGTCACCGAGAAATCGCCGACACGATTTAGACCGCTCCGCGCACCCATCCGGCCTAGGTGGCCTCCAATTTCCGAGCCCCTACTCATCCGGCGAGGCAATCTCGGAGTCAAACAAGTGGTCTGGCTCCAGAATTAGAGCACCGCTGTCCCTACGCCTTACAATGTCGGCTATCGCCAGTCAGCTTCGCGCAATCGATACGGACCCCTTTGGCCCGTGGCTCCACACTTCCCCATATCATAGTCGTTGCTGCCCAGCGCCGAATGAGACGACTTCGCAAGGAAACCGAAAATGATCAATTATGATGAACCAGCCGAACTCTTTCCTGGACGAAACCATCGCACGCCGCGCGTAGCTCGATATCAGCGGTTCCCCTCGTTGGCTGAAGCCATCCAATTTGCGGTCGAAGTTCTTCCATTAGGCCTGCAGGCCAGTTCGCTTATCGAATCCGACGAAATTCGATATGCCGGCGATGCCATCCGCAATCTCTATTTCTCCGAGGACTATCCCTTGCGCCGGGCGTTTACCCGGAACATCTCAACTGGGGTGGGTACGCCCGAGTGAGAAAAAGCTCTCGATACGCCCGACAGACTTCAACATCTGTTCGCGATGTCGGGTATGCCCCAACACATTTGCCAAGATTGTTAGGCCCGCTGTCTGAAGCGATGCTATTGGCCGTGCCGTGGGGGCCATGTCGCAACCCCGTTTGATGTAGGTGCGTTGAGGAAAAAAGTGCCGAAGCCCCCTCGATCGCCGAGCTCGAAGGGGCCGTCTTGAACCTCGGTCGGCATGACAAGAGCGCAGATTTTTCCCGGACTGCATCGAGAAGTGGGCGCCGCTTTCAAGCGGCGGACTTTTGACCTGCCCCGATCTGGATAACCTTGGAGACATTGCCGGATGGAGCACCGCAGACGAGCCCAGGCAACAGCTGCCGCCAACAAATATGCCCCTCATCCCGAAGGAACTGCGCTGACCTATGGTGTTGTCGCAGTGACTTTGGCCTTCATCGGGGTCGTGTCTTTCGGCATGTTCTATAGCCTCAGGGTACTGGCTTATCCGATGGTGCTTGGCGTCGCCCTTGTGCCGGTGTTCGCCTTGGGCGTTCTGGTGCGACATCGCCGGAGACGGCAGCACATCAAAGCCGTCGATCAAGAGGTTGCAAGGCAGGATGACCTTGGCCCGGTCGAGTAAGTTATTTCCACTCGCTGGGCCGATAGCGCCATCAAGCCAATCAGCTTCCACACTGGCAATGCATGGAGTGCCCTACTGCATCGCGAGGCTCAGCTTTTGGATGCAACACAATGCCGCTTAAGCAACTTATGGAGGGCGCGCATCTGCCCGGCGGGTCACCGGAAGCCCACTGCCCTACAATCCTCCAGGCCTATGTGGAGCCGACTGCGGACGGTCCTGTTTTGGCGGAAGTATAAATTTGGCCAGCGTGTGCGAGCCAGAGGCGATCACGATTTGCGCAGCCCAGTCCCTCAACACACCATCTGGCCGGAACGAGCAAGGGGCTAGAAGGCATTTCTCTCATTGGCAATGCATCCCTTTAGCCATCCAGCCGTTACATCCTATTGTAAACCGCGCCACGGCGCCGAAGGGATGACGTAATGACAGCAGGTCAGAAAAGCGGTTCGGGAGCAATGTCGGAGCTTGATGATGCGAAAGTTCGCAAGAACGACATCCTCAGCAACCGCGACAAGGCCCAGAGGCCACCCGGACAAAGCTTAGACAGCACTGGCGTTCAGGTCGACGAATATAAGGACATTCCATCCAATCAGAGGCCCGAGCAAGATCAGGCTGACAAGCCAGAGTCAGACAAGAACCAAAAGAAGGTCGATCGTCCAGGGTTTGACCTCGGCGGTTCGACCGGCGATATCACTGCCGGAAAAGGCCTGGGACTTGATACAAATGCTAAGGAAGGCCGCAAGAACTGGGGCCTTCCGCGTAAATAATCGCCTGTGCCGGGCTGATGGCTGCGATCAGTCTAGTTCGTAGGGTCTGCCTCACGGCCGAGCAGACCTGCCATCGACGATCACTTACCGGACCTAGCGAGACCCGTCAGCATGCGGGCGCTGTCGATATCATCGATCTTGAGATGGGCCACCTTGGAGACGCGCAGGCCCGCGCCATAAGCGACCCCGAGCGCAGCTTTGTACTTGATGCCGGGCAGCCTCCTCGATGCTGAGCACGTCAGGCAGCTGGCGCTGATAGCGGGTGAATACCAGGGCCCGCGACCGATCCCGCCGCTTCAGCGTCACATCGAACAGGAAGCGCAGGGCCGAGACCGCGCCATTGATCGCGGAGGGGCTGACGCCGCTCTCATACTGAAAAAGCTGGTAGCGACGGAGATCGTCTGCCGTGGCCACATCAGGGCTCTGCCCCAGAAAGACGGCAAAGCGCCGGACGTGACGCACGTAATCGTGCTGGGTGTGGACACCAAGGCCGCGCATCAGCATGTCCTGTTGCATGCGTTGGCGGAGCGGCGTGGCGGGAGCAGCGGTCGGCAACGTAGCCATGGGGAGTTCCTCTCGTCGAAAGAAACTCCATGGTCCGACTGCGACCTCAGCCGCTCAAAGACCTAAACGATCACGCTGAACTGACCGCGCGCACCCCTCCCGCGGAGCGGGTCAGTGCATGGGGCGCCTTGATGCCTAGCAGATTTTTGGAAGCCCCTGCACTTCCCGCCGGACTCGCTCATGATGAGTGAAGGCCGTCTCCGGCCTGTGCGGTTCCAGCGTTGAAGGAGTCGACAGCGGACCATAGGCCGCCGGACGTCCATCAGATCGCAATCTATGGATGCTCCCATTGCGGACCGCCAGCCATCATGCTGACGCTCGGACGCAACAACCGATAAGTCAGGACGTCTGCCTCAGAGGCTTCCTAGCGCCGCTTTGGTACCAGATTGATGCCAAGAGCATGATCCCCACCATCAAGAGGCACACGCACTGGCCCAGGCTTAAGCGGTACGTCGACACCATCCAACATCATTGTGCCCCACGAAGCTGGGTAGAGGGCATGATTGCGCACCGTAACCTCGTATCGGGTGCCGGCCACGTTGAGCGTCGCGGAATACTCCGGCCAGGGAGCAGGCAGGCAAGGCTCGATGATGAGCATGTCTCCTTCGCGGCGCAGTCCGAGAATGCCTTCCAGGCCGACGCGATACATCCATCCGGCTGAGCCGGTGTACCAGGTCCAGCCGCCACGTCCGGTGTGCGGGGCGACGGCATAGACGTCGGCGGCCACGACATAGGGCTCGACCTTGTAGACTGCCGCAGCGGCGGGCGTCGAAGCATGGTTGATGGGGTTGACGAGGGCGAAGAGGTCGTGGGCTTTCTCGGCCTGCCCCAACCGGGCGAAAGCGAGAATTGCCCACATGGCGGCGTGGGAATATTGGCCGCCATTCTCGCGCAGACCCGGCGGATAACCCTTGATGTAACCGGGGTCTCGCTCGGTCGTATCGAAGGGCGGTGTGAACAGCAGGGCCAGCCCGTCGTCCTTGCGGATTAGATGCTGCTCCAGCGAAGCCATGGCGACGCCGGCGCGGATCGGATCGGCGCCGCCAGATAGAACCGCCCATGTCTGCGCGATGGAGTCGATCCGGCATTCGTCATTGTCCTTAGACCCCAACCATGAACCGTCGTCGAAGGTGGCGCGCCGATACCATGCACCATCCCAGGCGTCCCGCTCGAGCGATGCCTTGAGCCGGACCGCCTGCCCCCTCCAGCGCTTCGCGCGCTTGGGATCGCGGACATCGGCAAAGGGCAGGATGAGATCCACGGAGCGGAGCAGCAACCAGCCCAGCCACACACTTTCGCCCTGCCCGCCTTCACCGACCCGGTTCATGCCATCGTTCCAGTCGCCAGTGCCCATAAGGGGTAGGCCATGGCTGCCGGAAAGCTTGAACGCCTGATCGAGACCCAGCGCGCAATGCTCGAACAGCGAGGCGGCGTGCTCTGACGGCATGGGCTGGAAAAAGGCGTCGTGCTCGCCCTTGGCCAGTTTCGGGCCATCCAGGAACGGAACGGTCTCATCGAAGATCGCCGCGTCCCCGGTGGTGGTGACATAGGTCGCGGCGGCGAAGGCCAGCCAGACGCGGTCGTCGGAAATGCGCGTTCTCACCCCCAGGCCCGAATGGGGGAGCCACCAGTGCTGGACATCGCCCTCGATGAACTGCCGCCCTGCTGCACGCAGGATGTGGTGGCGGGTGTCCTCCGGACGGGTCAGGGTCAGCGCCATACCATCCTGAAGCTGATCGCGGAAGCCGTAGGCCCCGCTAGCCTGGTAGAAGGCCGAACGCGCGGTGACGCGACAGGCCAGCGTCTGATAGAGCAGCCAGCCGTTGAGCATGATGTCCATGGCCCGGTCGGGTGTCTTGATCTGGATGGCGCCGAGCACGGATTGCCAATGCGCCTTCACATCGGCAAGCACCGGGTCGAGATCGGTCGTGCGATAGTACTCGACCAGCGCCTGCGCTGCCTCTTCGGACTGCGCCTCCCCGAGCAGGCAGACGATTTCCACGCTTTCGCCCGCTGCCAGTTCGATTCCCGTCTGCAACGCCGCGCAGGGATCGAAGCCGGCGCCGGTCTTTCCATTGAGAGCCGCGTCACCGGCCAACCCCGCGGGGGCGGAGGCGCTGCCATTGCGCCCGAGAAATGCCGTGCGGTCGGCGGTCCAGGCGGTCTGGCGCCCCCCCATATCGGCAAAGGCGACACGACCGGGGAACGTCATGGCCCATTTGTTGCGGGCCATCATGGCGCCGGTTTGCGGATCGATAGTGGTGATGATGAAGGGGGCGGTTGCACCGCGCTGGATACCAAGCACGAACTCGGCATAGCTGGTGACCGAGAGCCGCCGCGCACGGCCGGAACGGTTGGTCAATGTCAGTCGCGAAATCCGCACCGGATCGGACAGCGGGACGCAGCAGACCAGTTCACTCTCGATGCCATACGCCTGATGGGCAAAGCGGGAATAGCCGAAGCCATGGGCGGCGACATAGCGCCCTGTATTGCGGATCGGTTGCGCGGTGGGGCTCCATAAGGCCCCGCTTTCGTCGTCCTTGAGATAGATCGCCTCGCCCACCGGATCGGTGACGGGATCGTTCGACCAGGGGGTAATCTGGTTCTCGCGGCTATTGCCCGCCCAGGTATGAAAGCTGCCCTCTGCCGACACCTGGAAACCAAAACCGTCATTGGCAATGACGTTGATCCAGGGGGCGGGCGTCGTGGCGCCATTATCGAGCACGGTGACATATTCTGTGCCGTTCCGGGCAAATCCGCCGAGCCCGTTGAAGAATTCAAGGTCGCCGGGATGCTCGACTGTCTCGCCGGCAGGTTCTGCGACGGCAGGCGGCAGGTTCAGTAGCGGCTGCTCACTGGCTTCGGTGAGCATGGCCAACTGGTCAGCAATGGAGCCCCGACGGGCGGCAAGCACTACCCGGGCCGTCGCATTCAGCAGGGTGCGGGTCTCCAGAGTAATCAGGTCCGTCCGGAGCACATGCACCGAGCCCTGGGCGGGTTTGTCATCAAAGCGCGGGCGTGACTGGCTGGAGCGCAGGGCGGCCTCAATGGCGTTCTGCAGATCCTGCACATAGGAGGAGCCACGCTCGTTGAGGATCACGAGATCGACGGCCAGGCGCTTGATCCGCCAATATTCGTGGGCACGCAGGATCTGGCGCAGTTGCGGCATGTCCTCGACCGCATCGATGCGAAACAGCACGATGGGCAGGTCGCCAGAGATGGCATTGGGCCACAATCCCGATTGCGGGCCGGCGCCGGCTGCGATGACATCGGAGGGGGGTCGGAAGCGCGGATCGGCGTAAAGGATCGGCGCCGCCAGTCGCTGGAAATCTGCGGCCTCATCCAGCGTGACATCGAGATGATGCAACTGAACCTGTGCCTGGGTCCAGGCCAGGGTCTTGGCGCGCTCAAAGGCACTGCGATCATGGTGCTTGTCGACCAGTTCGAGCAGTTCCGCCCGCGAAGACGCAACCAGTGTCCAGAAGGCCACGCGCGCGACCTTGCCGGGCTGTATGCGCAAGTGCCGTCGCAGCGAGAAGACCGGGTCGAGCACAGTACCCACGGTCCCGGATAATTTCCGTCCGCCATGAATAGCAGAAGCGTTGCTGATGGACCGATTGCGGCCCAGGAATTTGGCCCGGTCGGATTCGTATTGAGGGTCGTCGATGACCTCGCCTTCGACGACAGCGAAATGAGCCGCCCAGATTTCGGGCTCGCTGGGTGCACGCCGGCGTCGGGTGGCGATCAGCGCTCCAAACTCAGGCAGATATTCGGTCTGCACAAACATCTTGGCGAAGGCGGGATGGGCATTGTCGATCGCGGGTGTCGTTAGCACCAGTTCGGCATAGGAGGTCACCTCGACCTCACGAGCGCGCCGACCGCTATTGGCGAGGGAAATCCTGCGCACCTCTCCGTCATCTTCACCTGAAACCAGGACATCCATTTCCGTGGACAGCGAGCCGTCGCGGCGGAGATATTGGGCGTGGTCCTCGGCAAAGATCACCGAGGCTGCGGCAGCTTCATTCAGCGGCTGGGTGGTTGGCGAGAAGATTGCCCCGCTCTGGGTATCCTTGAGAAAGACGAAAGCGCCACTGTCATCGCGTGTCGCATCCTCGCGCCAGCGGGTGACGGCAATGTCGCGCCAGCGGCTGTAGCCGCCGCCCGAGGCCGTCAACATGACCGCATAACGGCCATTTGACAGCAAATTGGTCACCGGAGCACCGCCGCGCGGCAGCATCAACCGGCGTCCGACAGGGGCTGGACTGAGCGCCAGACGGGCGGAGGCCCTGACCTCCTCGGCGCGCGGATGTCCGGTGGCGACACCACGCGGCATGCGCTCGGAGAGCAGCAATTCGCTCGCCTTGATCATGGGCTCGCGGTGGAAGCGGGCCCGCATGCGTCCATGATGCAGCACATTGGCAATGGCCACGATGGTCATCCCCTGATGGTGCGCCATATAGTTGCGCACGACGGCATAGCCTTCGTCTTCCTGGAGGCGGGAACGGGTGAAGTCGAGCGCTTCGTAGAAGCCGTGAACACCGCGCCCGTCCATATCGTCGAAGCGCCGGAAATTTGTCGCTGCGCTCGCGGGATCGACCATGGCAGCAAGGCCTGTGGCGTAGGGAGCGACCACCATATTGGCGGAAAGCCCGCGCTTGAGACCCAGCCCCGGGACCCCGAAATTGGAATATTGATAGGTGAACTCGTAGTCGCGGGCGCTATAGGCGGATTCCGAGACGCCCCATGGTACGTTGCGGGCCCGGCCATAGGCTTCCTGGCGGGCGACGACGAGGCGGTTGGTGTCGTCCAGAAGACTTCCCGCCGGTGCGCGCATGACCAGCGAGGGCATAAGATATTCGAACATGGAGCCCGACCAGGAGATCAGCGCCGATCCATTCCCGAGAGGGGTCGCGGCGCGTCCCAGCCGGAACCAGTGCCGTGTCGTGACATCGCCCTTGGCAATGGCGAACAGACTGGCAAGCCGGGCTTCGGACGCCAGCAAATCGTAGCAATTGGTGTCGAGCCCATTGTCCGTCAGCGAATAGCCGATGGACAGGAGTTTCCTGTCCGGGTCGAGCAGGAAAGCAAAGTCCATGTCCAGCGCCGTCTTTCGGGCGACGCCGGCCAGTGCCCGCAGGCGCACAACAAGCGCATCGGGATCGCGGTGCAGGAGGTCGCGGTCGCGGGCCTTTTCGTCGAGCAGAGTGCGGAGGGCCGCTGTCCAATAGGACAGGTCGGTGTCAGGGCCACCTGTTTGTGACGAACGGGAGAGTCTGGATGCCTTGTCCGACAGTCTCGATAGCGTCGGCGTCATTGCATAAAGCGATTGCGGACCGGCAAGGAGGGCCGCGATCTCATCAAGGACCGGGGTAATGGCCTCGACCACCTCGGCAGGGTGGTCAACCAGAGCCATGCGCGCCAGCGCGAGAGCATCGGCAAAACCGCTGAGGGTTTCGGCATGAGCCGTCTCCGCCCAGTCCTCACAGGCATTGGCCAGCGTGATCAGATGTCCGGCCAGATTGCCGCTATCCACCGAAGACACATACGCCGGATCGAGCGCCCGCAAGTCACGCGTGTCGTACCAATTGAAGAAATGCCCCTTGAAGCGGGCCAGCCTGGCGAGCGTGGCAAAGCTCGCTTCGAGCCGCTCCACGGTGTCGAGCCTGCCGGTCCAGCCGAAGTCCCGCGCCGCGACGATGGAGAGGAAGTAAAGCCCGATATTGGTCGGCGAGGTGCGATGCGCGATCGCCGGGGTCGGCGTTTCCTGAAAATTGTCGGGCGGCAGCATGTTTTCGCGCGCCGTGACGAAGGTTTCAAAGTAGCGCCAAGTGCTGCGAGCGATCAGCCGCAAATAGTCGGCATCGGCGCCGTTCAGCGGCTTGCCGGTCGGTCTTGGGGGCGGGCGGCTGACCCAGAGCGCAACTGCGGGTGCGCCTAGCCAGAGCAAGGCCAGGGCTAATGCCAGTGGCCATGACGAGGGCGACACTAGCAGAACCGGCGCGGGCAGCACCAGAGCCAAGGCCGTGCCGCCCGCCATGTCGCGATAGAACCCGGTCAAGGTCAGCCTTGTGCGTCCACCTGCGCTGGCGGTGGTGGTCCATTCGAGCAGATGCTTGCGGGTGATCCAGAGCCGAGACAGGGTCCGCAGCACGGCATCGCCATTGCGCCAGACCTGATCGGGCAGGAAGGCAAGGCCCAAAAGGACCTGCAGCACGGCGGTTCTGGCATCGCTCGCAAGCGTGCGCAGATGGTTTTGCCACTGCATGCCGCTGCGATGCGGCAGGATGGCGAACAACACGGGAAGAATTGCCGGCACGGCGAGGGCCGCAAGGACCCAGCCCGCCACGAACAATCCAGTGTGCAGCGGCATCAGGCAGGCAAACACAAGCATCAGGAACGCCGTCGGGGCGACAAGCGAGCGCCGCAGATTGTCTGCCATCTTCCACCGCCCAAGCGCCGGAAGCGCCGAACTCGCCGCGATCCAGGGCAGCAATTGCCAGTCACCACGCGTCCAACGATGTTGCCGACGGGCGGCCACGTCGTAGCGGGAGGGGAAATCGTCGACCACCTCGACGTCAGAGGCCAGACCAGCCCGCGCAAAGGTGCCTTCGAACAGATCATGGCTCAGAAGGGCATTTTCGGGGATGCGCCCATCCAGCGCTGCTTCAAAGGCATCCACATCGTAGATGCCCTTGCCGGTGTAGGAGCCTTCCCCAAACAGATCCTGATAGACGTCCGAAACCGCCGCCGCGTAGGGGTCGATGCCGCCGGGAGCCGAAAACACCCGCTGATAGAGCGATCCGTCGGCGCCAACGGGAAGCGATGGGGTGACGCGGGGCTGGATGATGGCATATCCATCGACCACACGCTGGTCCGCGTCACCAAGGCGCGGCCGATTGAGCGGATGGGCCATCTTGCCCACGAGACGCAGCGCCGCATCGCGTGGCAATCGCGTGTCGGAATCAAGCGTAATGACGAAGCGGACATTGGCGGGCACGGTGGGTACCTGGCCATCCGGAGTGGCGAAGCTGGTATCGGTGGCGCCGCGCAGCAGGCGGTTGAGTTCGCTCAGCTTGCCACGCTTGCGCTCCCAGCCCATCCAGACGCCTTCGCCGGCATTGAAACGGCGCTTGCGGTTGAGCAGCATGAAGCGGTCGCCCGCTGGACCCGGTCCATGGCGTCGGTTCAGTTCCGCAATGGTCTCAAGGCCGAGAGCGAGCAGGTCATCGTCGCCTTCCAGGGTCTCGGCGTCGGCGTCGAGCCCATCGGTCAGCAAGGCGAAGCTGATGTCGCCACCAGTTCCGGAGAGATAATGAACCTCTAGCCGCTCGATGTCCTCGATCAGTTCGGCCCTGCTGACGAGCAAGGTCGGCACGACGACCAGGGTTCGGAATTGTTCGGATACGCCGCCGGCCAGTTCGAGGCCCGGCAGGCTCGATGCTCCAGCGCCCCAGCTGACGGCCCGGTTGACGATGGCCATGGCCGCCTCGCTGGCGGGAAGGAGCGCCAGGGCCAGAAGCGGGTAAAGCAAGCCGGCGGCGGGAGACATGCCCCAGACCGGCCAGAGGAGGATGCCCACCAAAGCCAGGGTCGCCGCGGCAATGGCGGCACCATAGCCACCAATGCCCATATGGCCCATCAGCCGGGCAAGATGCAGGCGCACGGGTTGGCGAAATTTTATGGTGCGCTCGAAGGCAGGGCGGCCTTGGGCCACCAGGTGATATCCGGGATCACTCAGCCGTTCGGCCTCGATTGCCGAGGCGTCCACGCCTCCGGCGGCTTCTGCCGCTTCGACAGCCGCTCGGGCAATCTCAAGTTCGGACAGCTCCGAGCCGCGCGCCAGATGTTCGATGGCGCTGCGATAGAGATCGCGCGTCGCGAAATCCATCGCGGGGAAGTGGCCGTTCTGGTTCAGCGCGGCATCTACAAGGCTGACGCGCTCGAACAGATCGGCCCAGTCGATGTCGGAAATCAGGCGCATGCTGGTAATGATATTGCGCACGGTGACATTGGACGCGCCCTGACGCAGCTGGGCGTTTTGGACAACGTTTTCGATGGAATTTTTCTGGCTGGCCAGCCGCGCCTCGAGCCAGCCATGCGCAGGCGTGGTGCTGGGGTCGTGGTCGCGCAGGCGCTTGGCCAGTTGCGCCGCGAACAATTCGGGCAGTGGCTTGTCAGGCATTCGCCCGATCACCGCATTGACGCTGTCGCCGGTGAGCACGAGATCGGCCAGTGCATCAGCTTCGGCCCGGTCCTTGCGTCCAGCCGTAATCTGGTCGGCGAGCCGGCGCATATTTTCCACCAGCACGATGCGCAGGGTGATTGCCACGGCCCACAACTCCCCGATGGTCAGGGGCTGAACCTGCTGATAGGCCGCGATGAAACGCGTCAGCGTTTCTGGATCGAAGTGACTGTCGGTATGGGCGATAAAGCCCCAGGCCAGTCCAAACACGCGTGGATAGCCGGCAAACGGCCCTTCGGCGAGCTTTGGCAATTGCCGGTAGTAATTGGGTGGCAAATCGTCATGGATTTCACGGATCTGCTCTTCGACAAGGTGATAGTTGTCCAGCAGCCACTCGGCCGCTGGGACAACTTCGCGCGCGCTCTCGACCTCTACGGCGCTGGCGCGATAGGCGGCCAGCAGCACGGCTGCATTGCTTTTTAATCGCCTGTGTAAAGACAGGACGGCCGGCGGCCGTCCCGTTATGAGCTGAGCGGCGGCGAGGGTCCGCGCATGCTGTTCGAGCCGTTCGACGCCAAACAGCTCTTCGCGCACCGGAGCCGTATCATTCCACGGCGTGGCCGGGCGACGGCGTTCGGGCCGGGCGGGGATATCGAGGACTGTCATCTGCGTTAAACCTCGAAGAGCCTGGGTTATCTGTCCCCGGCCAGTGGCTTCTGTCGCAGGGCATGCAAAGGGCCTGCCGGATCGGGAAAATGATCCGGCAAGAAGAAGTCAGTTTTTCTTCTTGGGTACGGCGATACGATCGAGCACGGCCTTGGCAGCAGGTGCTGTGGTGGTGACCGGCGCCGCCTTGACCATCTTAGGTTTCTTCAACTCGCGGTTACCGCGCATCTGTCCCTTAGCCATGACATTTCCTCGGCCCGGATACGGCTGGGCTGCCGACCGGACAAGCCGGCAACGTGATTCAGTTATTCCATCAATCCCGGCGGCAAGCTGCCCAGCTTCACGAGCACGCGTGGTTCGTCGTAGGACCCCGGGCTCAGGACAGGAGCGCCCTGTGCCGGACGGTGCGGATGGCATGCGCGGCGATGCCGCCGACAAAGGCGAGGCCGGTGACGCCTGCGAACGCCAGCCCATGACGCGGCAGGCTGATATCGTAAAAGCGCGCGACCGCCAGCAGGATGGCGGCAGCCAGGGAAAATCCAACAAAGCCATAGGTCAGCGCCGAACCGTTCGGCGGGCGCGACGCCTGCCTAGTCGAAGGTGCTTGCTGTTCGCGTTGACTCACGCGTGCGCCAGGCGCTTCAGCGGAAACGCCGATGCATTGTAGAGGTCGCGTATCTGGCCGCCGTTGAAGCGCTGTTCCTCGACCTCCAGAACGGAGCCGCCGACCAGTTCGGCCGGCAAGGTTTCAATGGTGTAGCGTACGGCTTCGGCGGCGGTGGAGAAACGCCTGTATCGTTCACGGGAGGAGCGCCTGCTGTTCTTGTCGGGAAACAGCTCAGCGGTAGCGGAATAGTCAAGCGTGGTCATATCCATTCCTTCGATCATTGAGCTGGGTGCAGGGCATGGCCGGACGACCCGCCTGGGCAAAATGGTCTTGTAGAGAATTGGCCGCCCGAAGGCGGCCGATCCATCAGGACAGCTGCAAATTGACTGCCGATTCACGGCCATCCCGCCCGGATTCTACGTCGTAGGAAAGCTTCTGGCCATCGTTGAGGGACGACATGCCGGCGCGCTCGACTGCGCTGACATGGACGAAAGCGTCCTTGCCGCCTTCATCCGGGGTGATGAAACCGAAGCCCTTGGTGGAATTGTAGAACTTTACTGTGCCGCTGGTCATTAAATTGACTTTCCAAACCCTTCGCCAAATGGCGAATGTGAATTGCCCCACCGCGAAATGCGGCAGGGGGATAAACGTTCGCAAATTCAGGGTTCGCCAAGCGTCCGGCTGGGGTGGGAGGATCAGTGGCCTTAGAGGCTGAGAACGTCTGTTATAGATGGGTGTACAATGCGTTGATTTCAAGGCCGCTGCGCCGCATCGAGTCTTCTGGAGCGCTGAACCTCGAAGTGCCGTAAAGTTCGCAATACCGCCGGGTCTACCGGGAAGGAGCAAGTAGGGGGCCTGGAGTCCTGGAAAGCCTGTTCGCAACTGCAAAGAAGGATTGGCCGCCTCAGCGATGCCGATCGAGTATGGTGCGCTTTCAAGCGGACGGGCAGCTTCTAGGCATCGGTTCTGAGATCATGAATGGCTGAAATGGGGCGCATCAGCGATGGTCCGGAGTTCTTCTTGAACAGGGCGCGATCGTGTGATTGCTGACCGGCCGGTTCCGGCGATCGAACCGGACAAGATGTTCCCTCGGTGTCCCCTCATGCGGCCTCACCTGTGGTGGGGCCGCTGATCATCAGACTTCGGTGTGCTCCGCCAGTTCCAGTGCGTCCTCAACATCGACGCCCAGGTAGCGGACGGTGTTCTCGAACTTGGTATGGCCAAGAAGGATTTGCACGGCGCGGAGATTGCCGGTTGCCTTGTAGATGAGCGAGGCCTTGGTGCGCCGGAGCGAATGCGTACCGTATTCCTCCTTGCGAAGACCGATGGCGGTCACCTACTCGTCCACCAGTCGAGCATATTGCCTGGTGCTCAGGTGGTCGTTTGGATCAGCTCGGCTGGGAAAGGTAAAATCCTCTACCGAGCCACCTCGCCTTTCGAGCCATGCCAGCAAGCTTGTTCTGGCATCGGTCGTGATCTCGAACTGCACCGGCCGGCCGGTCTTCTGTTGAATGACCATCGCCCGGGCACGAATGTCGTGACCGGTCACCAGTGTGCCGATCTTTAGCTTGACCAGATCGCAGCCGCGCAGCTTGCTATCGATGGCCAGGTCGAATAGCGCTCGGTCGCGCATTCGCCCCTCCCGATCCAGAAAGAACCGGATTGCCCAGATCTGACGCACCCTGAGTGCCCGCTTGGCTCCGACTTGCCGACCGGCGTTCCACGCCGGCCGACCTCTGGCGGCGGGGTCATATTGTGAGATACCCATTTTCATTCTCCTTTGGCCAACATCGGCCAATCGGAGAACGATTAAGGCGAACAGTTCGTCAGCCAGCGCCATGCAGCCTCGGGAGAACTTCCCCCTGCCGCACAATTCTCCTCGGTAGCGCCTCCAGCGGGGCCGGTTGCGGACAAGCAGCTTCTGGCATCCGACGAGCAAAAGCCGCCATTCTGCCCACGCTTGCATGTCGCAGAACTTGGGGAATGCCATCCAGGGCCACGGTGCTAGATCGGAGCGGGGCATCCCGGGTCCCACGCGCGCCAAGGGGCGCCCTAGTATAAGTGCACCTTTGGCTCAGATGTCCTGCGGCTGGAAGTCGGGCGCCGCAACCGGCATCACGCCCTTGAGAAGCGCTACGGACTTTTCGAGCCCTTCCAGCGAGTTTAGCAGGACGTCCTCATGCTCGATGGACAGCCAGCCATCGTAGCCGGCCATTTTCAGCCTATAGCAGAACTGTCGCCACCATTCTTCGCCGTGGCCGAACCCGAGGGTGATGTAGCTCCAGCTTCGGGCCGGGATGTCCATGAGGCTGCCGTTTTCGAGCAGACCGGCTGTGGCTTGCACCCGGGCGTTCAGCAGCGTGTCCTTGGCGTGCACGTGGTAGACGGAGCCGCCGAGAGCCTCGGCCGCCGCCAGCGGATCGGCGCCCATCCAGAAAAGGTGCGAAGGATCGAGGTTCGCCCCGACGATGGAGCCTACTGCCTCGCGCAGCCGCAGTAAGGAGGGGACGTTGTAGACGCACTGGTTGCCATGCAGTTCCAACGCGATTTTCTCGACGCCGGCTTCTTTGGCCAAGGTCACGATTTCCGTCCAGAAGGGCAAGAGCCTGTCTTCCCACTGATAGCGCAGGATCTGCTGCGTTTCAGGCGGCCAGGATGAGACGACCCAATTGGGCATGATGTCATTCGCGCTCCCCGCCGGGAGGCCGGACATCGCGCAAACCGTCTTGATGCCCATCTCGCCTGCGACACGGATCGTGTCTTTGAGACATTCGCCCTGCGCCAAGTCGGTCGGGTGTAACGGGTTTCCGTTGGCGTTCAGGCTGATGATGTCCAACCCACGATCAGCGAAGGCCTTGATGAACGCCTTGCGTTCCTTGACGCTCGATTTCATCGCGGAAAGATCAAAATGGGGCGCGGTGGACCATCCTCCAGTGTTGACCTCAACCCCGCTAACGCCCAAGCGCTTGGCATTGTCGAGCATTTCTTCAAAGGAAGTGCCGCCAAGGCTGTCCGATACGAACCCCAGTTTCATGCTGCAGCGTCCCTGTAGCGGGCGTAAAAAGCCGGCTTCTCAATCATTTCGATGGGCACTTTCCGGCCTTCGCGCAATGCGCGCGCGCCTGCTTCCGCGACCGTTGCGGCCGCGTAGCCATCCCAACTGTCTGACGCGATGTCGGGGAACACGCCGGTGTTTACCAAGGTAAGGAAGGACCTGTTCTGGCGGCGGTACGCCTGGCCAAAGCGGGGACGCCAATCCGGCGCGTATTCCGTGGTCTGGCGCAATCCCGCATCAAGGCGCGAATAGACCGGGGCGTTTAGGGCAATGGAGCCCCTTTCGCCCACCAGCTCACCCCGCACGTCGTAGCCATAGGAAGCATTGTTGTTGATCTCGATGTTGACGATTTGCCCGTCGCGGGTCTCAAGCACCAGAAATACCGGCGCGACCAAACCGTCCGATCGGATTGGCTGGAAAGCCGAGATCGCGGTGAACTCAGTATCGAGGACGTGACGCACCACGTCGAATTCGTGTGGAGCCGAATTGGTAATTGCCATTGCGGCGGTGAAATCTGCCGCCGGAGTCTCCGCATTGCGATGGAAATTGTGCATCATCAGGGCGCGCCCCAGCACCCCGTCAGCAAGTGCGGTCTTCATTTCCACGTATGACTGGTCATATCGGCGCATGAAGCCAAGTTGGATCCAGCGCCGTCCCGTCTTCATCTCAGCGTCGATCACCGAAAGGCATTCGGACGACGACTGCGATAGAGGCTTTTCACACAGGACTGGCTTGCCGGCGCCTATGCCGGCCAGGCTGAGTGGTGCGTGGGTAAAATCCGGGCTTGCCACAATCACCGCATCGACGTCTTTGCGAGCAATGGTGCCCTCGGCGTCGGAGGAGATATCCAACGCACCGCAGGCATCGGCGACCGATTTCGCGCGGGCGCCATCCATGTCACAGACCACTTGCAAGGTGGCGCCAGGCAGATCATCGGCGACAATTCTTGCGTGGTCGGCCCCCATGAGCCCCGCGCCAATGACCGCTATTCGAACACTCATAAGATCACTCCATTACCGCTTGAGCGCCCATTGCCTCAATCCACGGTCACTGAGGGCGGCAAGCACAACGATGATGCCCAGGAGGACCATGAACCATTGTGGGGCTATGGCCATCACGACCAGGTAGGACTGGATCGAGGACAGAACGAAGGTACCCACGAGCGCCCCGAGGAGCGAGATGCGGCCGCCTGCCAACAGGCAGCCGCCGAGCACGCAGGACGCAATTGCCTGCAATTCCATCAGGCGGCCCATGGACCCGTCGGCGGATCCCAGCTTGCCGGCCTCGAGCACGCCGCCCAGCCCGGCTAGAAGACCACAGATGATGAACGCGTTGAGCTTTACGCGATCCACACGGACGCCACGCGAATGGGCACTGGCAGCCGAGCCGCCCACGGCAAGCAAATGATTGCCGAAGCGAGCAAATTTCAGGGCGATGGTGAGGACGACCAGTCCGACAATCAACCAGAGGAAACCGGTGTTGACCCCGGAGAACGAGCCGAAGCGGAAAACATTGTCGCCGCCGAGAACGAAGTAGGAGAGCGCGCCACGGTCCTTGTAGGGCACAGAAAACGCAAAGCCGCTCGTCAGCGCGATAGCAAGGCCGCGAAAGATCATCAGGGACCCCAGCGTGACAATCAACGATGGCGTACCCGTCCTGGTGACGAGTAACCCGTTGAACGCGCCGATCGCGCCTCCCGCGGCTACGGCAACGAGCGCGGCCAGCGCTGGATCGATCCGGACGGCTAAAAACAGGTAGATCAATGCGGCCATGCCGAAGGTCGAGCCGACCGAGATGTCGATCTCCCCGGTACCGATAACCAGCGCAATGCCAAGGGTCATCAGGCCTAGGGTGGCCGTGACCTGGAGGATCGTGCTGATATTGTAGGCGTTGTTCCAACGCCCACCTGATGTTGCGATGAAGAGCAAGACCAGAAGAAGGGCGACCAGCAGGATCCCGATCTCCGAGTGCTTGCGAATGAGGGGTTTCAGGGCGGCTAGAGACAAAGTCACGGCTCCACCGTCTTAACGACGCGGCCGCCTTGGCGGATGACTTCCTCGAGGTCCTCGGCGGACATCTTGTCGGTCGAGGCGTCTTCGATCTTTTCGCCGTTCTCCATGATGACGATCCGGTCAGCAAGCTTATGGACCTGGAAGATGTCGTGGGTGATGTAAATCACCAGAAGGCCCTGGTTGCGCAGTTGCAGGGCCAGTTCGTTGACATGCTCCCGTTCGCGCACCGATAGATGGTTGGTCGGTTCGTCCATGATGACGACGCGATTCTTGAACTCCACCGCGCGTCCAATTTTGACCGACTGACGTTCGCCGCCGGAAAGTCGCTCGACCTCGTCATCGACCGAGACGTTGTCGCGCAGCCCGAACGCCCGGATGACTTTTGTGGCTTCGCCGCGCATCTTGGCAAAGTCGAGGAGCGGAATGCCGAGCACTTTCCTCGTGGGTTCCCGGCCGAGATAGAAGTTCCGGGCTATGGAGAGATTGTCGCACAGCCCGACGGACTGCTGGATCGTCTCGATACCTTGGTCGATGGCCAGCTTGGGATGAAACTCCTTGACGAGTTTGCCGTCGAAATAGACTTCGCCTTCCGTGGGCTTGTGGATGCCGCAAAGGACGCGGATCAGCGTCGTCTTGCCGGCCCCGTTGTCGCCGACCAGGCCGACCAGCTCGCCCGCATGAAAATCGACGGAGACGTCCTTCAGCGCATGAAAGCTACCGAAGTAGAGGTTCAGGTTCTTCACCTGTATCAGGGGCTTTGCGTCAGACATCGCTTTGCTCCTCCCGTGTTATACGTTTTGACCAGCCCGGCGGGCGAGTTTCTGATTGAAGATCACGGCTGCGATCAAAACGATGCCGACGAACGTGATGAACCACGAAGAAGGCGCGCCCAGCGCGATCAGCTCGTAACGGAAGCTGGTGACGATGAAGGCCCCGAGGACGGCGCCGATCAGCGAGCCGCGGCCGCCGGATAGCAAGCAGCCGCCGACCACGGCGGCCGAAATGGCTTCAAGTTCAAGGAGCTCGCCGATCGTTACGTGCGTCTGCGGCTGGTCGGCGAGCGTCACAACGCCCGCCAGGCCCGCCAGCACCGAACAGATCACAAAGGTTGCGATCTTGACCCGGTCGGTCCGCACACCGCGGGACGCGGCGCTTTCGGCCGCCCCGCCGGTGGCCAAAAGGTGGTTCCCGAACGGGGTCAGCTTGAGAACACCGCTCAGGACGACGAGGATGAGAACCATCCAGAGCAATGCGTTTTCGAAACCGAGATGTTCCCCGCCGAAAAGTTGCGTCAACCAATGTTCGCGGGCGTCTGGCGAGAAGTTGCGTACCGAGCCGCCGGTCCAGACGTAAATGATGCCGCGGAAACTAAAGAGGCCACCAAGCGTGACAATCATTGATGGGAGACCGCCCCACACGACCACAATACCCTGTGCCAACCCGCAGAGCGCCGCGATGGCAAGCGCAGCCACCATTGATCCGGGCACGCCAAGCGAAGGCTCGAGGGTAATGAAGGCGATGCCCGCCAGGCCGTAGACCGAACCGACTGACAGGTCGATCTCCTTGGAGATGATGACCAAAGCCTGCCCCATAGCGAGGAGGCCAAGAATTGAGGTGTAGTGGATGACGTTGAATAGCGTCCGGGGGGTCCACCAGCCTGAGAAGTCGATCAGGGTGAACACGGCCAGCATGACAGTCACGCCGATAACCGATCCGAACCCGGCGCTATTGGCAAGTTGTCTCAGAATGGTCATCGAGTTCGACTTTCTCGCAGATTTACCGCCGGCGCCCTCGCACGGCGCACGCGAAAAGGTTCACGACTGCGCTGGCGATCAGCGCGAGCTGGACGTAAGAAACACTGAGGGCGAGCGGCGACCTCGCGCCACCCGCCCCTTGGGAGGAGCCGAACTACCAAGTATTCTGGTTGTCGTACTCTTCATCGCCGAAGACACTGCGAACCAGTTCGGCCCACTTGTCCGCGTTGTCGGCGTTGATGATCACCGGACCGGTCAGAATATCCGACTTGGGCTCATAGCCCAAGGTCTTGTTCCAGTAGAGCCATTCCATCGGCGCATAGCCCTGCAGCCAGAACCCCTGACTGTTGGCTGCCAGAAGGTGGCCCGCCCGAATACCCTCGATTGAGACTGGAGCTTCGTCCACGGTCAGAACGGTAACGCCTTCATTGTCCACGTCGGGCTTAAGGCCCATATCGTTGGCGACACCCCACGCCCAGGGGGAGGACCAACCGGCGACAGTGAAGATGTAGTTGATGTCAGAATTGGCCTGCATGAAGGACTGGAGTGTGTTGCGAGCTGCCGACGGCTCCGCGCCGATGAACAGCTCTTCAAACTTGGCTCCTGTACCTTCCAATGCCGCTTTCATGCCGGCGCAACGCGCCTTGAGACCCTGATGGGCGGCGTCGTGGCTGGCGCAAACCACGCCTGTCGGCATCGGAATGGTGCCGGCATTGGCCTGTTCCAGCGCGTACTGCCCGAGATGCAGACCGGTGAGGTACTCATCGCCCCCGACATAGGTCAGGTAGGGGATGCGTTCGCCTTCCGGACGGCTGTCAGGAATATTGAAGGCAACAACCGGAATGCCCGCTTCGATGGCGCGACGCAGCGGCCCTTCGAAGGCGTCCGAGTCCACGATGGGAACGGCAATTCCGTCCGGATTGGTCGAAATGGCCTGTTCCAGAAGGCGCACGTGCTCCTGCACCGAATAGTTGTTGGTCGAGATGTATTCCGTTTTGACGTTTGGGTACTTCTCTTCGAAAGTTTTCAGCGACTCGGTGAGCCATCCCATATTCGCGTCGTTCGAGCCGATGTGCGAGACCATCACGAAGCGATAGCTCTCCTCCTGGGCCGAAGCGGCCCCGCTCAAGGCCGTGGTGACCAAAAGCGCCGCAACGGCGATATTCTTGGCGATCTGCATGAGTTCCTCCCTCTATTGCAGTCCGTGCATTTGCTGAAGCACGGCCGGGTGAACATATTGTCGCTAATCACATCAGAAAAGCGCCACATCTGGCATTTTCTGATTTGATTTCCATCATTGTGATCAAAGCAAGCAGCAATTCGTCACTTGTTTGAAGTTCGCGCTTGTGACAAGTTTTTTTGATGCGAATGACCTCATTGAGGAGCCCATGCGAGACGACGAAGAGGCTTCAAGTTGGCGGGGGCCGACGATCCGAGAGATCGCGGAAGTCGCTGGGGTCGGCCCCGCGACCGTGGACAGGGTTTTAAACAACCGGCAGGGCGTGCGGGAAAGGACCCGGAGAAGGGTTAATGAAGCGCTGGGCAAGTTGACCAGCGATCATGGGAAAGAAGCCACAACACTCAATATTCGGCTGCTCTGCGAGTCCGGCGAGACATTCAACGCGGCCATGGCGAGCGCCGTAGAACACGTGAACCGATCGGTGCGGGGCGCAACGGTGACGGGTTCTTACGTGATGACCAGCGCCATGGAGGCGGCGACATTCGCCGCCTCCATGCTTGGCGAAGGGGCATTGGCAGACGGGGTGGTTGTGATTGCTCGCGAACACCCAGCGTTCAACGGCGCGATCAGAAGGCTGGAAAGCATCGGTATCCCCGTCGTGTGCCTGACCACCGATCTGCCCAGTTCACGGCGCAGCGCCTACATTGGCAACGACCAGTATGCGGCCGGGAGTGTGGCCGGTCAACTGATCGGCAAGGCGGTGCCAAAGGAGCGACACCGTGTCCTGCTGGCCACCAGCGTTCCTTTTCGGTGCCAACAGGAACGCGAAATGGGGTTCCGCAGGGTTCTGCGCACTGAGTTTCCGCATCTAAGAATAGATGATCGTGTGGTCTCAGACGACGTCCCTGGGACGACTTTCGAGCACATCATGCGCTATATCGAAAGCAACGGCGCACCGGCTGCGGTTTACAACGTAGCCGGCGCAAACCGAGGCATAGCGATGGCTCTAGAAAGGGCCGGGGTTGCGCAGGACACGACGTTCGTGGGCCATGAACTTACGCAACGCTCCAAGAAGCTGCTCGAAGACGGCACGATGGACTATGTAATCTCACACGACTTTTCCGCGGAACTCGCGGCTGCCGTCAGATGGATCGGTGAAAAGCGCAGGGGCATCGAGTCCAGGCCTTGGACGTCACCCATTCTAGTGCATACGCGTTATAACTGCGAGTTGTAGCCGGGCTGCTTGGGTGTTCGCCCCTGGGGCCGTTGCGGTGCCCTGAGCGATCCGGCTGCTTTTGGGAACTCGCAAACGCTGTTAGAACGGACACTTCTGGTGCCGCTGAGTAGCCCGGTTGTCGTCAGCGACGAGGTGACCTTTACGCCGAGGTGCGGACAATCAACCTTCCCGGCAGCATTATGCTTTCGGCCGTGCGCCTCCCCATCACCATTCCTACCACTTCGTCAACCATACGGTCGATCGGTTGCTCGTAAGTGGTCAGCCCATATGCAGGCGTTCCACCAAGCTCGAAGTTGTCGAAGCCGACAACAGCGATGTCTTCGGGCACCCTTAGGCCATACGTGCCTCTTATCGCGTCCATCGCGCCAAGCGCTAAAATGTCGTTCTCACACATCAGAACGTCGATCCGCTCCTCAGCGGGGGTGACGTCAAGATAAGCCCGTATGGCGTACGCTCCGGCCTCATGGCTATAGCGATCGGCTGACATCTCGGCGATCTCCGAGACCCCGTGCTGGGTCCAAAATTCCCGAAAATAATGTTGGCGTCTTAGGGCGGTGGACAGGACGTGCGCACCTGACATAAACCCCGGCCTCCTATAGCCGCGCTGGTGAAGATGGTTCACGATCTCGGTGAGGGCGAGCTGGGCGTCGCAAACTACGGCTGGAACGCCGTCAATCTGACTGTCTCGCGCCAAGACATAGAGCGGCAGGGTAATTCGCCCCAAGCGCTTGTCCATGAGAGTTTCGTTGCGGAACGCGGTGCCGAATAGAACGATCGCATCGACCTGTCGTTGATCGGCATTGATCACCGCGCCGACATGGTCAAAATGCTTGTTGATGTTGATCAACATCGTCACGATGCCCTCGGCCTGCAAGCGCGTGGTCAGAGCCTCGAGATAGGGAAGCTTTTGCGGGTTTGCAAAGTCATCAACGAACACTGCGACCTGATGGGTAAGGTTCTTCGCGAGGCTTCGGGCCAACAGATTCGGTGTGTAGTTTAGCGTCGCGGCAGCCTCCAGGATGCGCTCCTTTTTGTCGTCCGCTATGGAGGCACCAGGCGTAAAGGCCCGCATAACCGTCCATTTCGAGACTCCAGCGGCCTGCGCGACGTCCCGCGCCGTGGCTCTTTTTTGCGTCATGTTCCCTCACTAAATAGAACAATCGTTCCATACCAATTTTTTTTGGAATAGGCACTTGCGTTTTTTACGATCTACCCTAACGTAAAGGAACTTGCACCCGGTAGCAAAAACATTTGCACCCGGTAGCAATGCCTAGAAGCCGCTCGAGCGTCGAGCAGCAAAAGGGGAGGAACATCGTGAAATCCATCGTCAAAAAGCTCGCCATTGGTGCGCTTGCCGTCGGCCTCGCCGTCAATACTGCCATGACTGTCCAGGCCCAGGACAACATCAGCATCATCGCCGTTACTCACGGCCAGGCGTCGGACCCCTTCTGGTCCATCGTTAAGAACGGTATGACCCAAGGCGCGACCGATAGCGGCGTGACCGTCGACTACCGCGCTCCGGAAACGTTCGACATGGTCGCCATGTCGCAGCTCATCGACGCTGCTGTGAACCAGAAACCCGCCGGCATCATAATTTCAAATCCGGATCCTGACGCCCTTGGGGCGTCCATCGATCGCGCGGTCGCCGCGGGCATCCCGGTGATCTCGATGAACTCGGGTATCGCCGCGGCGGCGGGCCTGGGCATTCGGCTCCACGTTGGCCAGGACGAGTTGCCCGCTGGTGTCACCGTCGGCGAGAAGCTCAGGGGACTCGGTTTGACCCACGTTCTATGCGTCAACCAGGAGGTGGGCAATGCCGCTCTGGATCAGCGTTGCCAAGGCGTGACCCAGGGTTTCGAGGGGGGCAAGGTGACGACCCTGCCAACGAGCGCGGATCCAGCCGAGATCGAAGCCAAGATTCAGGCGGCTATCACGTCCGATCCCTCCATCGACCTGATCCTTGGCCTGTCGGCTCCGCTCGTTGGTGAACGGGCCGTGGCCGTTGTTGAGAAGCTCGGTGTCGGTGACAAGGTCAAGGTCGCTTCCTACGACCTCTCGGCGAGCTTCCTGCAGTCAGTGGCTGATGGCAAAGCGTTGTTCGCCGTCGACCAGCAGCCATATCTGCAGGGATATCTGCCGGTCACGTTCCTCGCCCTCAATGCTCGCTACGGCACCATTCCGGCCGGCAACGTCGCATCGGGACCGAGTTTCGTGACGCAGGATACAGCCGCTCAGGTGATCGCCCTTTCCTCCGAAGGCATTCGCTAAGCTGCGGAAGGCGGCTCCCGCGCTCCACACGGGGGCCGCCACACAAATTGGATTGGTAGCGCGGTTAGATGCTCGATCGCCGCGCCCGTCTCGAAGACGAGGACCCCTAAATGAACGGCATCTCCAAAACGTCGGGCCCTGATCTCATGCCACCTGACGAGCGCATCAAGAAGGTGTCGCTGGTTACCTCACTGTTGCGCCGCCCGGAACTGGGCGCGCTAGCAGGTTTGGTCCTGGTAACAGCATTCTTCCTGCTGACCGCTAATCCTGCGATGTTCACGCTTGCGGGCATCATGAACTTCATGGCCCCAGCTGCGCAGCTCGGCATCCTTGCCATCGGCGCTTCCCTTTTGATGATCGGAGGCGAGTTCGATCTGTCCATCGGCTCCATGGTCGCATTCGCGGGTTTGGTGTTTGGAACGGCGCTGGTTGTCTGGCACCTGCCTCTGGGTGTTGCCATACTCTTCACCGCCGCATTCGCGGTTGGCGTGGGCGTGGTCAATGCTCAGGTGACTATGAAGACCGGTCTTTCCTCCTTCATTGTCACATTGGCCTTTCTCTTTGTTCTGCGCGGCCTCACGCTGGTTGGCCTGAAGTGGGCCAGCGGCGGCGCGACGCAGTTGCGAGGCATGAAAGAGGCGGTCGCCGGCGATCCGTTGGCATCGGTCTTTTCGGGCGACGCCTTTCCTGGATTGTTCACGTGGCTTGCTGAACGCGGCATGATTGAGACCTTTGCGAACGGCACGCCCACTGTGCCCGGCATTCCGGTCGAAATCCTGTGGTTCATCGGTTTCGCGCTCGTCGCCACCTGGGTTCTTTTGCGTACGCGCTTCGGCAACTGGATCTTCGCATCCGGCGGGGATGCCAAGGCCGCCCGCAAGTCTGGTGTGCCGGTCTCTCACGTCAAGACAACCCTCTTCATTCTCACTGCACTCTGCGCGACCCTTGTCGCCATCCTGACGGTACTTGACGCCGGTTCCACGGATGCTCGTCGAGGTTTTCAGAAGGAATTTGAGGCGATTATCGCTGCGGTCATTGGCGGCTGCCTGCTCACCGGCGGCTACGGTTCGGCAATCGGCGCGTTTCTCGGATCGATCGTTTTCGGCATGGTCCTGATCGGGCTCACCTACACGTCGATCGACCAGGATTGGTACCTGGTTTTCCTGGGCGCCATGCTGCTGATCGCGGTCATCTTCAACAATGTCATCCGCAAGCGCGTTACGGGAGAACGCTAGTGTCCCAGGTGCAAGCTCCGCTCGTTGAAGTCAAAGACCTCGTCAAACACTTCGGTTCGATTATCGCCCTGAACGGCGTTTCGCTCAGTATCAAGGCAGGTGAAGTCCACTGCTTACTTGGCGATAACGGCGCCGGCAAATCGACGCTCATCAACACCCTGGCCGGCGTTCACAGGCCTACAGGTGGCGACTTTCTCGTGGACGGAACGCCGCGGACATTCGGCAGTCCGCGTGACGCGCTCGATGCCGGTATCGCCACCGTTTATCAGGATCTAGCGATGATCCCGCTGATGTCGGTCACCCGCAACTTCTTCATGGGCCGCGAGCCGATGACGGGGTGGGGGCCGTTCCGACAGATGAATATGGCCATGGCCGATGATGTGACGCGCAACGAGATGAAGCGCATCGGCATCGACGTGCGCGACCCGCAGCAGGCCGTTGGCACGTTGTCGGGCGGCGAGCGCCAGTGTGTCGCCATCGCGCGTGCGGTCTATTTCGGCGCCAAGGTGCTGATCCTGGACGAGCCGACCTCAGCACTGGGCGTCGCGCAGACGTCGATGGTGCTCAAATATATCGGCCAGGTCCGCGACAAGGGCCTGGGTGTGATCTTCATCACCCATAATGTCCGACACGCCTTTGCCGTCGGGAACCGCTTCACAGTGCTCAATCGCGGACGGACGCTCGGCACTTTCACCAAGGATCAGATCGGGATCGACGAACTGCAGAACCTGATGGCGGGCGGCAAGGAAATGCAGTCGCTTTCCGCAGAGCTTGGCGGCACGATTTGACCAACGAACTGGCCGCACCATCCGTAGCGGCCTTCCCATTATGACTACCCTCGGAACAGACTTTCATGTCCACCAAGAAGATTAATTTCGGCCTCATCGGCGCTGGTCGCATTGGCTCATTTCACGGCGAGACTGTCGCCCGCCGCCTAAAGGACGCCGAACTTGTAGCCATCGCCGATCCGGCGCCAGGCGCCGCCGCCAAACTGGCTAACTCACTCGACGTCGCCAACGCGTATAACGATGTGGCAACCCTTCTCACTCATCCCGGCGTAGACGCAGTGATTATCACCACTCCGGCCCGCTTCCACACCAACCTGCTGGTGCAGGCCGCTGAAGCCGGAAAGGCCATCTTCTGCGAGAAGCCGATGGCTTTGACGCTAGATGATGCCGATCGGGCAATCACCGCCGCCAAGAAGGCAGGCGTTCCCCTACAGGTCGGTTTCAACCGCCGATGGGATTCGTCTTTTGCAGAGGGCCGCGCCGCGATCGACGCTGGCAAAATCGGCACGCCGCAACTCATTCGTTCGCTGACCCGCGACCCCGGTCCGTTTGGCGCTGATCCCGCGCGCGTTCCGCTCTGGACCATCTTCTATGAAACCCTGATCCACGATTTCGACACGCTCCTCTGGCTCAATCCCGGTGCCAAGCCGGTAGAAGTCTATGCGATCGGCGAAGCCCTGGTCCGCCCCGACGCCAAGGGCGACGGCTTCCTTGATACCGCGGTCGTGACCATCCGCTTCGACAATGGGTCCGTCGCTGTCGCCGAGGCCAACTTCTCGGCCCTTTACGGCTACGACATCCGCGGCGAAGTGTTTGGTTCCGCCGGCATGGTGGCCATGGGCGATGTGCGCCGTTCGAGCATGACCCTGTTCGATGCCAACGGTGTCTCCAACGACACCTGGCGCCGCGATACCGATCACTTCATCCATGGCTATACCGCTCAGCTCGGTTCTTTCGTCCGGTCGGTTCGGGCGGGCAAGCTCATCGAGGGGCCCACCGGCAGCGACGCCCGCAACGCGCTTGCCATTGCTCTGGCCGCTATCCGGTCCGTCGAAGCCAAGGGGCCGGTCGTCGTCGCCTGACGTCGGCATCGGCCTGGCAGGGGAGAGACCATGCCCGAACTGAACAACCAACCTGGGCAAATTCGGATCGGCGTTAGCCCGCTTAGCTGGGTCAACGAGGTGCTGCAGGAATTCGGCGCAAACACGACGGCCTCCCAAGTGCTCAGCGAGGCATCGGTCGCCGGCTTCCAAGGTGTTGAACTGAGCCGCGCTTTCCCCTCGGATGCCGCTCAACTGGGACGTCTGCTGAACCAGCACGGCCTGCAACTGGCGTCTGGCTGGTATTCGGGTTTCCTGGCGGATCGCTCCTTCGAGGAAGAATGCGAAGCGGTTGTCAATCATGCCACCCTGCTCCAGACATTGGGCGCTAGCGTGCTGGTCTATGGCGAATGCGGCCGGATGGCCGAGAATGCCCTGGATATTCCAATGTCGGGGCGCCTTCGCCTTGAACAAGGCGAGTGGCCCGCCTATTGCGAGCGCCTTTCGCGCTTTGCCGCCCACATCGAGAGCCGCTTCGGTCTCAAGATCGTCTACCACTACCATCTTATGATGGTGGCCGAGACGCTTGAGGAAGTCCGCAACCTGATGCGGTCAACCTCGCCTGATGTGCGGCTCTTGCTCGATACCGGCCACGCCTATGCAGCTGGCTTCGATTACAACCACCTCATCGTCGAGTTCGGTGCCCGTATCGACCACGTCCACCTCAAGGATGTCAGGCAGCAGGTGCTCGATCATGTCCGGCGCAACGACCTCACGTTCAACGACGCCGTCCGCGCAGGCATGTTCACCGTACCCGGTGACGGCGTCATCGACTTTGCGCCCTTGTCGCGTTTCCTGGTCGATAGCGCCTATTCCGGTTGGCTCGTCGTTGAGGCCGAACAAAATCCCGAGCTTTTCCCGCCGCTGGCGACCGTGACGCGCGCCAATCAGTTTGTCCGCCAGCACGTGCTGCCGGCACCCCACAACACCTGAAGCCCGCTTCTGCCGGCACAGCTACTTGGAGATCGGAATGGCATTCCTATTGGCAGCCTGCGCAGAGATGCTGTGGCGCGACAAGCCCATCGAATGGCGGGCCACACGCCTCAAGGAGCTGGGCTTCGGAGTCGGCCTTTGGAACTGGCCGGAGCACGATATCGCCAAGCTAGAGCAGACTGGCGCCGACTTCACCATCATGAATGGCTATCTGCGTGGTCGCCTCACCGATGACGAAGGCGCCGTGGAGCTGCTGACCACTGCGCGCGAAACCGCCCGCATCGGCAAACGCCTGGGAGTGAAGCGGCTCAACCTTCATGGCACGGGGCTGGGCGATCGGGGCCTGCCCGTTAGCCCCATCGAGGTCGTCACCGGCGCGATGTGGCTCAAAGCCGAGGATACCCTGCGCAGGATATGCGATCTGGCCGACGATGAGAACGTCACCTTCACACTCGAGAATCTCAATCTACCAGTTGACCATCCGGGCGTCCCGTTTGGCCGCGCCGAGGATACACTGGCTTTGGTTTCGGCGATCAATCACCCAAGGCTGCGCCTCAACCTCGACCTTTATCACGCCCAGATCGGTGAGGGTAATCTGATCGAGCTGTGCCGAAAGTCGCTGCCCTGGATTGGGGAAATCCAAGTTGCGGACGTACCCGGCCGGTTTGAACCCGGCACGGGCGAAGTGAACTGGCGTGGTATTGCCAAGGCACTCGCCAAGATGGGTTATGACGGCCCCATCGGCATGGAAGCATGGGCAATCGGGGACGCCGATGCGGCACTTGTCGCCTTCCGCGAAGCCTTCACCTTGGACGACTGAGCCTTGTCTGCCCTGCAGCGATGGTGGCCGACCGTTCTCCCAGATGTCTTTGCAGGCTATCCTAGGCAGCTTTGTCTGAAGTGTCTTGGCCACGTCGACGTCATCGCTCAAGTGCTGCAGCAGGATAGCATTTGGAGCACGGTCGACGGCGGTACTTCCGCTTATCGCAACGCGCGAAAATGGGGTCTGTCCGGCAAATGGGACATGATACTCGCGGTTCTATACGAGAGCGGCGCAACGGAAAACTGGCCGACGGTTAGTCGGTGGGGCGCTGAACCCTTCAATTCGTTTGGCTTCCCGAACTCGGGCGTTTTCACCATAATCTCGTTACGTCAGGCTTTAGTTTACAAGCATGAGGGGGGGCCTGCCCTTGATGAACCCATGCCTATGCAGCAGCTCTTTCAACGGGCTGCAAACTGGCGGGTCGCAGTAAACTGGCGGGTCGCTGAAAACTGAGGGACGCACGGGGAAACCCGGGTTATGCTCGATACTGTCCAGCGCTTGGCGAGAGGGCTACCCGGCGCCAGCCGTCGATCTGCGCCGGGTGAGATGCCCGGCGTATCCTGGTAGCCCTACTTGATCTGCACGACGACCTTGCCTTTGGCGCGGCCTGTCTCGATATAGGCCAACGCCTCGTTGGCGGCGCCGAACGGAAAAACACGGTCGATCACCGGTTTGATCGTCCCCGCTTCGAGTAGATTGGTGATCTGACGCAGTTGCGCGCCATCTGCTTTCATGAGCAGGAACGAGTAGTTGACCTTCCGGGCCCTAGCTTTCCTGCGGATGCTGGAGCTCATTAGGCGTACACCAAACTGAAGCACCCAATGGAAGCCCTGCTGCCTGGCGAAGGCAGGGTCGGGGGGACCCGAAATGGAGATGAGCTGGCCGCCGGGTTTGAGGACGTCCAGCGATTTTTCGAGCGTTTCGGCGTCAAGGCTGTGGAGGACGACGTCATAACCCGAAAGCGCTTTCTCGAAGGCTTCCTTGTGATAGTCGATGACCACATCGGCGCCCAATGTCGTGACGAGGTCCTTGTTGGCCGCGCTTGCCGTCGTTGCGACAGTGGCACCGAGGTGCCTCGCCAACTGAATGGCAATGGTACCGACGCCGCCTGAACCGGCGTGGATCAGTACCTTCTGGCCTTTCCGGATGTCTGCGCGCTCGACCAGGGACTGCCAGGCCGTCAGGCCCACCAGGGGGATGGATGCAGCTTCGATCATGGTCAGGTTGGAAGGCTTCAGTGCGACGTCGTCCGCCTTCACGGCAATGAACTCGGCCAGCGTGCCGATGCGGCCATCGGGGACACGCGAATAGACCGCGTCGCCGGGCTTGAAATCCCGCACATTTCGACCCACTTCAGCCACAACGCCAGCAACGTCATGCCCCAGGACGAACGGCAGCTTATACGGCAGGATGGCCTTGAACTCGCCACTGCGGATCTTGGAATCGAGCACGTTGAGCCCCGCCGCATGGACCTCAATCAGGACGTCACCATCGCCCGTCTCTGGCATTGGAATATCGCCCAAGCGTAATGCGTCCTGTTTGTAGTGATCGAGGAGATAGGCTTTCATGATGTAACTTCCAGTTGACCGACAAATGCGGCGAGGTGGTGCGGCAGGGTCGACAGCGATCAGTTGGAGATGCGGTAGCGCTCCGCGGGATGCATATTCCCAAAGCCGGGAAGCATGGCGTGTCGAGCGGCTTGGTAGTTGTCCCACTGGGCCGCCTCGGGCAGCGGAGGAATGGTGATCGTCTCGCGGCGGTCAAAGCCCACTAGGGCCGCATCAACCAGCTCGTCCACCGTCATCATGGTCGGCATGGCACTGGTATCGGCACCGGCGCGCTGCCAGATTTCGGTGGCTGTGGCGGATGGCAGCACGGCTTGCACATAGACGCCCTTGGGTGCCAGTTCGTGGTTCATGCCTTGGGACAGGAAGGTGACGAAGGCCTTTGTGGCGCCGTAGACGGTCTGGCCGAACTCGGGAACGAGGCCGACGACCGAAGAAATATTGATGATCGAGCCGGCGCCCGCTTTTGCGAAGCGACTGGCGGCGACATTGGCAAGCCGCAGCACCGAGGTCGTGTTGAGCGCAACCAGACGTTCGATATCGTCGAGCGACTGTTGGTCGAATGCACCACTGAGAGCGGCGCCGGCATTGTTGATCAGAATGCCGATCTTCTCGTCATCGCGTAGGCGGCCTTCGACGTTGGCCAGATCGTCGCGGTTGGTCAGATCGGCGCGAAGAATATCAATGGCGACCCCGGTATCCTGCCTGAGCTTGGCGGCCAACGCTTCCATTCTCGCGCCATCGCGGGCGACCAGAACCAGATCGTGGCCGCGCCGGGCCAGGCGATCGGCATAGGTTGCACCAATGCCCGATGAGGCGCCGGTGATGAGGACAGATGGCAGCTTGGTCATAACGGATCTCTTTGGTTTTTACATGATGATCATCATCATTGTGGATAAATATGATAAGCGTCATGAAAATGTCAACGGCTCGCTGACGGAATTATCCCAGAGCCGGAGCACGTGCCGCTGCCGCCTTGTCCCAAACGGCCAAAACTCCTATATTGATGACATTCATCATATATGCTGATGGTGCCGCAACGCGGAGCTGTCACGTCCACTGAGGCAGGCAATGAGAGTCACACGCGAGCAGATGGCGCAAAACCGCATCCGGATTCTGGACGCCGCCAGCGAGCTCTTTCGCGAGAAAGGCTTCGATGCGGTAACCGTCTCCGAGGTCATGAACGCCGCCGGGCTAACCCATGGCGGCTTCTATGGCCATTTCGACTCCAAGGAAGACCTGGTCGCCAAAACCATCGACCATGTGTTCAAGGTCGATTCCAGCGCGCCGTTCAACCTGTCGAGTTACGTCGAGCGCTACCTTTCACCGCTCCACCGCGACAATCCAGGCAAGGGTTGCCCCACAGCAGGCATGGCGGCGGGGACGCGCCATCAGAGCGCAGCTGCCCGCCATGCCATGAGTGATGGCACGCGCGCGCAGATCGACAGAATTGCCTCGGGGATCAAAGGCGACCCGGCCGAGCGCCGCCGGCTGGCAATCGTCAGTTGGGCCGCAATGGTCGGCGCCATGACCATCGCGCGCGGGATTGAAGATCAGGCACTGTCTAACGAGCTGCTATCGGAGACCCGGACCTGGATCGATGACGCAATCGGCGAGGGTGTCCAAGGCAATTGAACGACCGCCTTCACAATACGGCACGATGTCCGCTTTCGGGCATTCGCGAAGGCTGATCAAACGGCAGGAATGGGGCGCGTTGCGGTCGGTCGCGCCTCTGAACAATGAGAACCGAACGCTGCTACTGATCGGACGGCCGAACTGCTTTTAAGCTGCGGTCATTTCTCTGTTCGTTTATGATGTTTGAACACGCTCGTCGCGCAGTCGATGAAAGCCCGAAGCTTGGGCTGCAACTGGCTCTTGGTCGGAAAGTAGAGAAAGTAGCCGCTGTCTGACGGTAGCTGACTTTCGAAGTAGCTCTTGAGCGTACCGCTGTGAACGTGCTGCGCTACGGTAGCAACCGGCAGGAAGGCGAGGCCGTGACCATCGATGGCAAGGCTCGTTATGGCCCTGAGATCGTCCACAATGATGTGCCGGCGAGGCTGGATGGACAACTCCTGGCCATCTCGCACGAAACTCCAGCGATGAACGCTGTTGGCGCTCCGAAACCGGTAAAGAATGGCGTCGTGGTCGAGCAGGTCCTCTAGTTGCTGTGGCGCGCCGTGCTGTGCGACGTAGTCGGGGCTGCCCACGATCGCCCATTTGATTGGCGGCGATATTCTGACTGCCACCATGTCCTTGGCCACAGACTCCCCAAGTCGAATGCCTGCGTCAAACCCCGACCCTATGAGGTCGACCAAGGCGTCGTTTACGGAGATCTCGAGGGCTACGGCGGGATATTGAGCGCTGTATTGTTTGATCACGGGACGAAGCAGCGGCTCAATTGCCAGTGTCGGCACAGTCAGTCGCAGTGTTCCGGTCGGCGTTTCCCCTAAAGCCGCGACGGACTGGAAGCCTTCTTTTGCCTGTGCTGCTGCGGATAGGAGGTGATCGGCGAGTACACGTCCAGCTTCCGTTAATGCAACCCGCCGCGTCGTTCGCTGAAGGAGGGCCGTGCCTGCTCGGGCTTCCAAGGCTCGGACGGCTTTGCTTATTGCCGTGGTGGTAACGCCCAATGCCTTGGCGGCCTGGGTGAAACTGCCATTTTCGGCAACCGCAAGAAACGGCGATACATGGTCAAAAAGGCTCTTGTCAAACGTCAATTATGCACCCCTGGTTCACACTTCATGTCGCATTCAGTATCTTTTGGCAATGGTAGCCACGAGCTACGTCATTGTTCTCAGCAAGGAGAACACTATGACTACGCAGACGTGGTACATTACGGGCACCTCGTCGGGCCTTGGCCTGATCCTGACCGAAAAGCTGCTGCGGCGCGGCGATCGCGTTTTCGCCACTGTCCGGCGGGCAGGCCCGCTTGATACGTTGCAGGAGGAATTTGGCGAACAGCTGATTGTCGATCACCTCGACGTGTCGGAGAACGGCGCCGCGCGCCTGTCCGTGGACCGAGCCTTCGATCGGTTCGGACAGATTGACGTCGTCGTCAGCAATGCAGGGTACGGGTTGTATGGTGCTGCCGAGGAGGTGACGGGCGCCCAAATCCGTCATCAGATTGATACTAACCTTATCGGTTCAATCGACGTTATCCGGGCCGCATTGCCGCATTTGCGAGAACAGGGCGGTGGCCGCATTGTGCAGATTTCCTCGGGAGGCGGTCAGGTCACTTTGCCCAACTACAGCGTCTATCATGCCACCAAGTGGGGCATCGAAGGGTTTGTGGAAGCTGTGGCCCAGGAAGTCGCAACCTTCGGCATTCAGTGCACCATAGTCGAGCCGGGCGCCGCCGCGACCAATTTTCTGCGGAGTCTGGACTCCACCCCGGCAATGGACGTCTACAAGGACACTCCGTCGGGGAAATGGCGCGAACTGATCGCGAGTGGCGCGTTCGACGACTTCGGAAATCCCGAGAAGATGTGTTCCACGATCATCGAGTTCATAGATAGTGGCGACCCCGCACTGCGTTTGCCACTCGGCGTACAGACCGCCGATTTTATAGAACAGACCCTTCAGAAGCGCTTGGAGGACATGCGCGCCGTAAGGAGCTACTCCGTGGCAGCTGATTGATCTGATCCTGGCCCCTGGATGCGTGGTGCGGCGGCTGGGGCGGACAATTCTGCCAAAAGAATAGACCAACACACGTCCGGCCGATGACAGTTGACTGCCAGGCCGGACGCTCTCCTCTTCAATGCTATCCTGTTAAGGCGATCAAAAAAGCTTCTGTCAGGGCAAAGGCCGCGAGGGCGATTGGACACATCGTGCGTCCAGGCTCATGCCTGTTCAGTGCCGGATCGCCCGACTGTGCGGTCCACTGGTATGCGCCCCTAGGTTAAGCAATTGGACGCTACTGAATGGCAAACTGAGCAAGTGCATTCGCCTTACCGACACGCCTAGGCCGTTTGCGACGATGGGTGTTTATAGGCAGGGCGAAGTAAGTATCCGTCGCATACGATCGCTCTTGCTGTCCTAGCGCTGTCCGAAGCGCGCCTTGGCCGCATCGGTAAAGGGCATGAACAAGCTGACGGCAGAGCCTTCAGGGTCTCGAATCTGGAACGTCCGATTGCCCCAAGGCAACAGCTTGGGCTCATGTACTATTTCTGCTTTGTCTTTGAGCCTTTCAAACGCAGCGTCGATGTCATCGACCATAAATTCAAGGATTGCAGTGCGGTTGGCGCGTGGCTTCGAACTCCCCGCACTGAACAAGGCGACTGTTTCCGCACTTCCGATGGCAAGTGTGCCGGCTGAGGTGACGATTTCGGCGAATTGCGGCGCCAGCCAGGCGGCGGCTTTTTCTGTCACCATCTCATAGAACGCCACCATGGATTTGATATCGTCGGCAATGAGGCGGACGGATGCGAACTTCATGACATTTCCTTTGGTTCTGTGCGGTTGTCCAACGACGGCTTGCGCAGAACAGGCATGTAGCGCATTGCTGCTGCCACCGTTATGTCAGCAGGAGTCATGAGGCCGTGCGGCGCGCAGACCGCCTTTTTCAGATCATTCAGATATTGCGCCGCTCGAACCGCCCCGTGACGGGCGCTGCGTTGGCGGCCGAGTTGGAAGTGTCCCCGCGCACGGTTTATCGGGACGTCGCCGCGCTTATGGCGCAACGGGTGCCGATTCAGGGCGAGGCAGGGTTCGGCTATCTCCTGGCGGACGAATACGACATGCCACCCTTGATGCTTACCCCGGCGGAGCTCGAGGCTATGGTGCTTGGCGCGCAATGGGTCGCGATGCGCGGCGATCCGCAGCTCTCACCTGCTGCTCTGGATGTTCTTGCCAAGATTGTTATGGCTGTTCCCGCTCACCTCAGACCCTTCGTTGCCGAGCCGAGCACTGCGGCGAGAACGCCTCTGAATGCGTTGGCGGAGCAAGCAGATACAGCGATGATGCGGGAAGCAATTCGCAGGCGGATGAAGATGTTCGTGGCCTACGCGGCTGAGGACGACAAGCGGACGGAGCGCACAGTCTGGCCAGTTGTGCTCGGCTATTCGGACACGCAATGCGTCCTGATCGCATGGTGTGAGCTACGGCAGGCCTTTCGGCATTTCCGCACCGACAGGATAGTGGCCGCCGAGATACTCGACCTACCCATCCCAGCAACCCGTAGCGCGCTGGCTCGACGTTGGGAGGCTTGGCGGACTGCGGAACTTGCACAGGGCATAGGGTCAACACCGAGGTGATCAACAGAGCTGACAGAACCTGATCATTGGACAACTACTTGCTCCGGCGGCGTCGACGAAGGCCCTCTCACAAACAGGCTGACGGCTATCCATGTGTCGTCCTGCAGGATGCAAGCGGTGCCTTGAGGGTTTATCGCGAGGTTCGACGTGCCATCAGTCCGGCGTCTGGTGCAGCACCAGAGGCTGCGACCCCGTATTGGATTTCGCGTACCCTATCCATATCATCCGCAGCGTCCACGAAACAGTAGGAGGCCCTGGCTTTTCGACCCCGTCTCACCCACTTTTGCGCCACACCATCCTTCAATCGATTCCTACCCGACACTTGCGGATCGAAATTGGATTCATTCGTTGCCGCGACGCACCGGCACACGTTGCAAGCGAGAGATATACCCGAATCCAGGGCGAGCATGGTAAGGCCGCGGAGCTTTTCTTGGTACTTTTTGAGGCAAAGCTTGGTGAAGGCCTTCACCTGCTCCTCGGTCATACTGCCCTCACGCAAACCATCAAGCGAGCGCTCGCTTTCGAGCGTTAGGACACAAGATAGCTGTCGGGCGACCCGCCAGTCTCGTGTGCCGAGACTGAAATCCACATATGCGTCAGAGCCTGGGATGCGTCGGCGTCAATAATAGGCTTGGTTACGGAGGCTGCAAAACTGGACTGCTCTGCACATGTTGGGGCCCTTTGTGTGAGGCCTTGTGTACGACGGAGCCGCAGCGAGAATTTCGCTTTCAGCTTCTAATTACAGCGGCTTGATTGAAAGTTTGGCTGGGGAACCTGGATTCGAACCAAGATCGACGGAGTCAGAGTCCGCTGTTCTACCATTGAACTATTCCCCAGCAGATGCCTGCTGGCAGGTCGGCGCGGCGGCCCTTGGGGCGGCGAAGCGCGACGGGGGTCTCATTAGACAAAGCTGGCACCGAATGCAAGCGGGACGCGGCGGGATTATGCCGCGCTGGGGAAAATTCCTTGTTTTGCCGCTATCGGGGCGCGGTGGACCATGGTTATGGGGCAGGAGCGTCGGCCGGGTGGCCGACCTTGTCCGGCATCGGGGCGCCGGCGGCCGCGTCGCGACGCGGAAAAGCCTGGAGGGCGAGGGGGCGCGAGCCATGCCGGGTGGGCATGCCTGACGCGATGGCGCTGAAGTAACGCTTTGCGTTGCGCTTGGGGCTGCCTTGCTCTACCGTCATTTCCGACAACGCAACATAAGGTGCGTTCGGGCGCGGCCGGTTCAAACGGTCCTGCGACCGCGCACCAAGGAGCCAAAAGTGACCGAACCTGTTCGGTCCGCCCTGGTCTCGGCCCTTGTGGACGAGGCCGGAGCCGGCGTCTCTTCCGGCACAGACCGGGAGGGCAGGGGGCGCGCTTCGCCGCCTCGCACGCCGGATCAACGGACCCCAAACGCCCCCCATCCCAGGCGCGGTCGCGGGCCGCTTTACGCGGCGCTGGATCTGGGAACCAATAATTGCCGCCTGCTCATCGCCCGCCCGCATGATCGCGGCTTCCGCGTGCTGGACGGCTTTACGCGCATCGTGCGGCTGGGCGAGGGCGTGTCGGTGACTGGGCGGCTGTCCGACGCGGCCATGGAGCGCACGCTCGATGCTTTGCGCCAATGCCGCAACAAGTTGCGCGACCACCAGCCCACCCGCATGCGGCTGATCGCCACCGAGGCCTGCCGCGCCGCCGAGAACGGCCCCGCCTTTCTCGATCGCGTCCGCAATGAAATCGGGCTTGATCTCGAAATCGTCGACCGCCGTACCGAGGCCGAACTGGCCGTCACTGGATGCGCCGACCTGATCGACAGCGCGGCGCAGGGCGCCTTGATGTTCGATATTGGCGGCGGCTCATCCGAACTGGCATGGCTCGATTTCCGCGGCGGCAGGCCGCGCGCCCAGGGGCGCATGTCGGCCTCGATTCGCTCCTGGCAGTCGCTGCCGGTGGGCGTGGTCTCGATCGCCGAAAAATTCGGTGGCGTCGATGTGACCCCTGAGGTTTTCGAGGCCATGGTCGACTATGTCGGCTCGCATCTGAGGCAGTTCCGGGGCCGCGAAAAGCTCAAGCAGATGATCGGCACCCATCCGGTACACCTGATCGGCACCTCGGGTACGGTCACCACGCTGGCGGGGCTGCATCTGGGCCTGGAACGCTATGAGCGGCAAAAGGTCGATGGGCTCTGGATGCGGCGCGACCAGGTGGACCAGACGATGCGCGCGCTGCTCGGCATGCCCTTTGACCGCCGCGTCGCCCACCCCTGTATCGGCAAGGATCGCGCCGATCTGGTGCTGCCCGGCTGCGCTATTTTCGAGGCTATCCGCCGCGAATGGCCGACCGAGCGCGTGCGCGTGGCCGACAGGGGGTTGCGCGAGGGGATCTTGATCTCGTTGATGGATGCCGACCGCTCGCATAAGCGGCCCAATCGTTACCCCAGGAGGCAGGGCAATGGCCAATAACAAGGCTCTGGGCACGGGCGGCCGGAAGTCCGACAAGGACCTTAAGATCCGGGTGAAGACCGCCAAGGGCCGCAAGGTCGCCTCGACCAAATGGCTCGAGCGCCAGCTCAACGATCCCTATGTGGCGCGCGCGCGCGCCGAAGGCTATCGCTCCCGCGCGGCCTTCAAGATCAAGGAAATGGACGAAAAGCAGCGCTTTTTCAAAAAGGGCATGCGCGTCGTCGATCTGGGCGCGGCGCCGGGCGGCTGGTCGCAGGTAGCGGCCAAGGCCGTCGGCTCGACCGTCGAAAATCCGCTGGTGGTCGGCATCGACTATCTCGATATGGACCCTATTCCCGGCGTTATCCTCTTCAAGAAGGATTTCACCGAGGACGATGCGCCGGCCTTGCTGATCGAGGCCCTGGGCGACCACAAGGCCGATGTGGTCATGAGCGACATGGCCTGGCCCACGACCGGCCACCGCGCCACCGATCACCTGCGTATCGTGCATCTCGTAGAGATCGCCGCCGATTTCGCCATCCAGGTACTGGCGCCGGGCGGATCCTTCGTCGCCAAAGTGTTTCAAGGCGGCACCGAGCATGAGCTGTTGCACATGCTCAAACGCCACTTCTCCTCGACCTTCCATATCAAGCCGCCCTCGAGCCGCAAGGACTCGGCGGAGGCGTACCTCGTTGCGAAGGGGTTTAAGGGCTCGACACCGGCCGACGGCGAAATCACTCCGGTGGAGTGATTTCAGGTGTCGAGGCCACGAGACCTGCGGTCGAGTGGCGGGCGAAGCGGGCGACGAACAGGCCGCCCGCCTTTGCTGACGATCAGGCCGCGTCGCGGCCATAGCGCGCGATGACATCCGCCAGCCCGACATGACCGAGACAGGCGCCCGAGCCGCGGGGTGTGTCGCCGTTCTCGATGGCGGTGGCGAAGACGACGGCGGGGTCGGCCTCCAGCCGCCGCCTTATGGCAGCAAGACGCGGCCAGCGCTCCGGCGCGGCGACACCATGGAAATCGAGCCAGCGCGCCACCCCGATCAATACGCCATCGGCCAGGCTCGGCCGCTCGCCCACCAGATAAGGCCCGTCGCCGACAAGGGCTTCGAGCTTGTCATGGCGGCCGATCACCCCCTCCTTGCCGATCTTGTGCAGCACCGAGATTGTGCCCGGATCGGGCTCTTCCATCTCCAGCGCTATCCAGAGCGGGCTGAAGGATCCGGTAAAGCCGGTATTGATGAAGCCGAGCATCTGCCACATGCGGTTCGCTTCGGGCGAACCGGGAGTGAAGCTGACCCGGTGCTCGGTATCCTGCGCAGCGAGCCATTGGGCGATGGCCATGGTCTCGCTGACGGGCCTGCCGTCTGGCGTGATCAGGGCAGGGGTTTCATGCCGGCCATTGATGCGGGCATAGGTGGGCTCACGCATTTCGCCCAGCATGTCCACGCGGCACAGGCGATAGGGTTGCCCGAGCCATTCCAGCGCCGCGACGAGGCCCATCGAGCTGCCGGCCGGATGGCCGTAAACGAGAATTGGTTCCACGATATTTGTCCTTGAATAAGTTCATCTGGCGCTGCGCAGCTGGTGGAACCTAGCCAATGCGATGCCTAAGTAAATTACGGACAATTTTGTAACCAGCGCTGGAGAGCCTAATGCAGACCCTCGTTTCCGCCTGCCCCATCGAGGATGTGATGCGGGTTCTCTCGGGCCGCTGGCCCAGCCTGCTGCTCTATTATCTCAAGGATGGCACCAAGCGCTTTAGCGACCTTCAGCGCGACAATCCCAGCGTTTCCCACCGCATCCTGTCGCTCGAATTGCGCAAGCTCGAACAGGCTGGCCTGGTGGCGCGCACAGCCTTTCCCGGCTATCCGCTGCGGGTGGAATATGACCTGACGCCCGCCGGCACCCAATTGATGCCACTCATCGATTCCCTGGCCGATTGGTGGTCGACAAGTGCCCGGCTGCGCGCCCGCCACGCCGTTCCCGCCGAGGCCTGACAGGCCTTAATGCATATGCGGGCCGCCCATGAGCTGGTGGCCGGCATTGCGCGGAATGCGCAGGAACATCACCACGGCAATCGCGCTGACGGCGGAAACCACATAAAAGGCCATGTGGAAATCGGCCAGCGCCAGCTCGTCGCCGCCGCGTAGACGGTGCGCCAGTTCCAGCGTGCCGCCGCCCAGCGCCACGCCCATGGCGAACATCAGCTGACCCCAGACCTGGCTCATCACATTGGCCTGGCCGGCATCCTTGTCCTCCACATCGGCGAAAACGAAGGCATTTGAGCCGGTCCAGAACATGGATTGCCAGAAGCCGGTGAAGACCAGAATGCCCAGAATCAGCGGGAAGGGCGTGCCGGGCGCATAAAAGCCCATGACCAGGATGCCCAGGGTCGACACCAGTGTTGACACCACCAGCGGATATTTGAACCCCCAGGTTTTGAACATCCAATTGGCGACGAATTTGGCCGCCAGCGCACCGATAGCGGCGACAAAGGTGACCATGCCGCTTTCAAACGGCGTCAGCCCGAAGCTCAATTGCAGCATGAGTGGAAAGAGAAAGGGTACGGCGCCTTGACCAAGACGGAAGAAGCTGCCAGCCACCACCGACACACGGAAGATCGGCAGGCGCAAAAGGCGCAGATCGAGCAATGGATACTCGGCGACCAGGGCATGGCGCGTGTAGAAATAGCCAAGGCCAATACCCAGCACCGCGGCGACGACGCCATAGATCGGGGGCAGGGCGGGCAGGCTGATCACCGAACAGCCAAAGGCGAACAGGGCAAAGGCCAGGCCGGCCAGCACGAAGCCCTTACCATCGATATTGCGCGGCTTGTTGCGCTGATCATTGGGCAGGGCAAAGCCGACCAGCGCCATGCCCAATAGGCCAATGGGCACATTGATGATGAAGATCCAGTGCCAGGAGAAATAGGTGGTGAGGAACCCGCCAAAGGGCGGGCCGACAATCGGCCCGATCAAGGCGGGGATGGTCAGCCAGGCCATGGCATCGACCAATTGATGGCGCGGTGTCATCCGCACCAGCACCAGCCGGGCGACCGGACCCATCATCGCTCCGCCCATGCCCTGGATGAAACGCGCACCTACGAACTGGGCCAGGGAGCCGGAAAAGGCGCAGGCAATCGAGCCGATCATGAACACCAGCATGGCGGTTCGGAACACCCGCCGCGCGCCGAACCGGTCGGCCATCCAGCTCGATATGGGGATGAAAATGGCGAGGGCCACCAGATAGGCCGTCAGCGCCAGTTTGAGCGAAATCGGATCGGTGCCGATATCGGCGGCAATGGCCGCCAGTGAAGTGGCAATCACCGTCGAGTCCATGTTTTCCATGAACAGCGCGGTGGCGAGGATCAGTGGTGTTACGCGCGACATGTGTTTTCACGGCCCGGCGATCCGGGTCCGCTCACTCCCTGGCGGCCTTATGGCCCGAAACATTGTTGCCCGCGTCATGCGGCAGGCGGAAATAAACAAGGCCCGCCAGGGCGCTGAGCCCCCCAACGGTGAAAAAGGCGATCTGGAAATTGAGCAGCGTCAGATGCCCGCCGCTCAGCGTGCTCGTGACCTCAAGTATGGCGCCGGCCACCGCCACCCCGAAGGCCACCGACAATTGCTGGGCCACGGCGACGATGGCGGTGGCCTGGCTGGCTTCCTCGTCTGAAATATCGGCGTAGCCGATGGCGTTGGAGCCGGTGAAAAAGATCGAGCGCAGGACACCACCTGCGAGCAGGATGGCCATCATCAGGGCCGGCGGTGTGTCGGCGGTGAAGAGGCCCTGCGCCGCTAGCAGGACGCCGCCCAGCACGGCCGCAAAGCCGAGCACGCGGGGAAAGCCGAAACGGGCGAAGATCTTTTCGACCATGAACTTGCTGATGATCGCGCCGATGGCCGAGATGAAGGTAATCGCACCCGATTGGAACGGATTGAGCCCGAAACCCAATTGCAGCATCAGCGGCAGGAGGAACGGCATGGCGCCAACGCCGATGCGGAACAGCGAGCCGCCAGTGATCGAGGACCGGAACAGCTTGTGGCGGAACAGCCTGGGATCGAGCAGTGGATATTTGGTTTTTCGCGCATGCAGCAGATAGAGCAGGGCCGCTGTGGCGCCCACGGCCAGGGTCATATAGCCATAGATGATCGGCAGCGCCGGCAGGCTGATGACCGAAAGTCCGAAGACCGAGCCGGCAAACGCCACCGCGGCGATGAAAAAGCCCACAATATCCACTGAGCGGGGCGTGCGTTCATCGGGCACGTTGAGATAGATGCCAGAGAGGATGATGCCCGCAACTCCGATGGGAATATTGATCCAGAAAATCCAGTGCCAACTGAGATAGGTGGTGAGAAACCCGCCGATCAGCGGCCCGGTCACCGGCGCCACCAGGGCCGGTACGGTCAGCCAAGCCATGGCCGACACCAGTTCATTGCGCGGCGTCGAGCGTACCAGCAAAAGGCGCCCCACCGGCGTCATCATAGATGACCCGATTCCTTGAAAAAAGCGTGACGCTACAAAGGTTTCCAGCGAATAGGCGAAGGAACAGGCCAGCGAGCCCAGCATGAACACGAAAATGGCCAGCCGGAAGATGTTCTTGGCGCCGAACCGGTCCGCCATCCAGCCGCTGATCGGGATAAAAATGGCCAGGGCGACGAAATAGGCCGTGAGGGCGAGTTTAAGCGCAATCGGCTCGGAGCCGATATCGGTCGCGATGGCGGGCAGCGACGTGGCAATGACGGTCGAGTCCATCTGTTCCATGAACAGGGCGACCGCCAGGATGAGCGGGGTAACGCGGATCAAGGTACTAATTGTCTAGGGACAAGCAGGAACAATCGCGAATGCGACCCGCGCACTATGGGCTGATCCGTCGCATACGCCTAGTCAAAAAACGCAGCCTCAGGCGCTCCAGCTAGCGCCGGCTGCGCAGCCACCCGGCCAGCACGGGAAGAATAAAGGCGCTGGCATAATAGACGTAGACATCGAGCTTGTAATAGCCGTCCGCCGGCTGCAGCAGCAGCACGATGAAAACATAATCCATCACCATGGCAATTGCGGCCCAGATCAACCCTACCGCGAGCCCCTGGGTGATCGTTCTGATATGGGCCCACCGCAAGAGCACGAATATCGTGGCGGCAAGGCCGAGCGGGCTGACATACCAGCCAAGATATTCGGTCGGCACGAAGGGGAACAGGGCAATGCCCATAGCATAGCCGAAGAACCAGAGCAGCAGTCCCCAGCCGACCCCGTATTGAAGGTAAAGTCGCCAATCGTTCATTGCAGCACCTGACAGCGTTCCTGGCACGAAGACTATCATGCCTTCGCTGGCTCGATTTTGCCATGGATCAAGCCGCGGCGCTGGCCGGCCGCCACAAAGCGCCATGGGGACACTAGGCAAAACCAGCCCCGGGTGCTATTGACCCTCGCCAACCTGAACCCGCGAGTCCTCTCCGCCGGTTCACATTCCAACAGTTCTGGATTTCATCAGAAGGCAGGAAGGGTCTGGCCTTGGCGAAGATTATTACCACCATCACCGGCGAAGCGGCGCTGACATTCGATGACGTGCTGCTCCAGCCGGCGCGTTCCGACATCCTGCCTACCGAAACCGACATTTCCACCTATGTCACCAAGGATATCGCGCTCAAGCTGCCAATCCTGTCCTCGGCCATGGACACGGTGACCGAGGCCAATATGGCTATTGCCATGGCCCAGGCCGGCGGCATGGGGGTCATTCACAAGAACCTTACCGCCGAGCAGCAGGCCGAGCAGGTGCGCATGGTCAAGAGCTTCGAAAGCGGCATGGTGGTGAACCCCATCACCATCGGCCCCGAAGCCACGCTTTCCGACGCGCTGGCGCTGATGCAGCAAAGCCGGATCTCGGGCATTCCGGTGGTCGAGAATGGTGGTAAGGGCGGCCGCGCCATCGGCCGGCTGGTGGGTATTCTCACCAATCGCGACGTGCGCTTCGCCTCCAACCCCAACCAGCCCATTGCCGAGCTGATGACCCGGGACAACCTCATCACCGTGGGTGAGGGCGTGTCCAAGGAAGAGGCCAAGGTGCTGCTGCACCGCAACCGCATTGAAAAGCTGCTGGTGGTCGATCCCGACTATCGCTGCATTGGCCTGATCACCGTCAAGGACATCGAAAAGGCCCAGCTGCACCCCAATGCGGTCAAGGACGAACAGGGGCGTCTGCGCGTTGCCGCTGCCTCCACCGTAGGCGACAATGGCTTCGAGCGGTCGCTGCAGCTCATCGATGCCGGCGTCGACCTTCTTGTCATCGACACGGCGCATGGCCATTCGGTGCGGGTCGCCGAGGCTGTCGAGCGGGTCAAGCGCGAAAGCAATTCCACCCGCATCGTGGCGGGCAATGTCGCCACACCCGAGGCGACGCGTGCGCTGATCGATGCCGGCGCCGATGCCATCAAGGTCGGCATTGGCCCCGGTTCCATCTGCACCACCCGCATTGTCGCCGGTGTCGGTGTGCCGCAATTGGCGGCCGTCATGGGCTGCGCGGAGGAAGCCAGCAAGTCCGGCGTACCTGTCATCGCTGATGGCGGCATCAAATTCTCCGGCGACATGGCCAAGGCCCTGGCTGGTGGCGCCTCCTGCGTCATGGTCGGCTCGCTGCTGGCGGGCACGGATGAGGCCCCGGGCGAGGTTTTCCTCTATCAGGGCCGTTCCTATAAATCCTATCGCGGCATGGGCTCAGTGGGCGCCATGGGCGCCGGCTCGGCCGACCGCTATTTCCAGCAGGACGTGCGCGACCAGATGAAGCTCGTGCCCGAAGGCATCGAGGGCCAGGTGCCCTATAAGGGCCCGGTCAATGCTGTGCTGCATCAGCTCGCCGGCGGCCTGCGTGCCTCCATGGGCTATACCGGCGCCCACACGCTCAAGGATTTCCGCGAGAATTCGGTTTTCGTCAAAATCTCGGGCGCAGCGCTCAGCGAAAGCCACGTGCACGACGTTACCATCACCCGCGAAGCCCCGAACTATCGTAGCGGGCGCTGATCAGCCCTCCACGTGTGGCCCTCGGACTGATCCGAGGGCCACTCGGCACGACCACGAAGCCGGGCCCGTGACAGGTCCTCGCATCAGGCGCGAGGGCGGCCGGAATTGCGTTTCGACATCGGGACCACAGGTTGCGGCGTGCCGGCCGAAAACCGATTCAGTTCCAAGCCGTTACTGACAAAACCCGACTCTCTGGCGGAGCCTGAACTATGATCCTCGTTGAAAAACTGCTGGTCCTCGCCGTGGCCTTGCAGGCCTTTCTGGCCATCAGCTTGATCCTTTGGCTCGGTTTGGAGCGTGTGCCGCGGGTCATGCGTGGGGAAATTCGGGTGGCTGACATTGCCGTGGACAGAAGCGCCTATCCCCTCAAGGCGCGGCTACTTTCGAACAGCGTCGACAATCAGTTTCAGCTTCCGATCCTGTTCTTTGTGGGCGCAGTTCTGTTGCTGCAGGCCGATCTTGCCGACTGGTTCAGCGTGATCCTGGCCTTTCTGTTCGTGGCCTTGCGCTACGTCCACGCGGCCATCCACGTCACCACCAATCGCGTCTATCGCCGCTTTGTCATCTACACTGCCGGACTTGCCGTGCTGTCCCTGTTCTGGCTATGGCTGGTCCTTCGTATTCTCCTGCTTCCGAGTGCCTGACCCATGCGCTTCCCCGGCCGTCTCGCCGCCGCCATTGACGTTCTGACCGATGTCGAAACGCGCCATCGGCCCGTTTCCGAAGCGCTCAAGGCCTGGGGCATCAACAATCGCTTTGCCGGGGCAGGCGACCGCGCCGCTATTGGCAATCTCGTCTATGACGCCTTGCGCAAACGCGCTTCCCACGCCGCTGCCATGGGCAGCGACAGCCCGCGTGCCCTTGTGCTGGCCGTGGCCATGCGCGATTGGGGGGAAACGCCAGAGAGCCTGAACGAGGCCTTTGCCGGCGATGCCCATGCCCCCCAGGCTCTGAATGCCGATGAAGCTGCTGGCGCCGATGCCGACCTGTCCGGGGCGGCGGCGGCCGATCGGGCCGATTTTCCGCAATGGCTGGCGCCGTCGCTGCAACGCGCCTTTGGCGATGACTGGATTGCCGAAGGCCAGGCCATGGCCGGCAGACCCTCGCTCGACCTGCGTGCCAACGCACTCAAGGCCTCGCCGGAAAAGGTCATCAAATCGCTGGCGCGATTTTCGCCTCAGCCAACCACTATCGCCCCTTTCGGCATCACCATGCCGGCCGGCCCGCGCGATGCACGCACACCCAATGTCACCACGGACGAAGGCTATCAGAAGGGCTGGTTCGAAGTGCAGGACCAGGGCAGCCAGATCGTGGCGGCCTTGGCGGGAGCCCAGCAGGGCGAGCAGGTGCTCGATCTCTGCGCGGGGGCAGGGGGCAAGACCCTGGCCCTTGCCGCGCTCATGGGCAATAAGGGCCAGATATTTGCCTATGACGCCGACCGTGCGCGCCTGGCGCCCATCTATGAGCGCCTGAAGCGCAATGCCGTCCGCAATGCGCAGGTGCGTGCCCCGCAGGACGGCGCGCTGGACGATCTTATTGGCAAAATGGACCGCGTGGTCGTCGATGCACCCTGCACCGGCACCGGCACCTGGCGCCGTCGTCCCGATACCAAATGGAAGCTGACGCCCGAACTGCTTGCCCAGCGCCAGTCCGAACAGGCCGCGCTTCTGATCGAAGCCGCGCGCTACCTCAAGTCCGGCGGCGTGCTGGTCTATATTACATGCTCCATTCTGCCCGAGGAAAATGACGATCAGGTCGCAGCTTTCCTGGCGGCCAATGCCGACTTTTCCACCATGGATATGGCGGTGGCCTGGCGGCAGGCGCTGATCACCGAAATTCCCGATGGCCTGGTGACGCCGAGGGGCGGTGTCTGCCTGACGCCGCGCCGCACCAATACGGACGGCTTTTACTGCCATCTGCTGCGCAAGGCGTGGGCCAAGTGAACCGCTGGCGCCGATGAGCCGTTCTGCTCTCTGAAGACCCAAAGGGGAGAACGAGATGCAGTCCGCCACTATAGACTATCGTACGCCGCAACCATGGATCGCCCTGGCCGCCTTTCTGGTTGCCGTTCTGGGCATTGGCGCTTTGATCGGTACGCAGTCGCAGCCCGGCGTCTGGTACGAAAATCTCGTCAAGCCGCCGCTCAATCCGCCCAATTGGGTCTTCGGCCCAGTCTGGTTCACGCTCTATGTCATGATCGCCATTGCCGGCTGGCGCGTGTGGATGGCGGCGCCACGATCAGCGGCGATGAAATTCTGGGGCGCGCAAATGCTGCTGAACTGGGCCTGGTCGCCGGTGTGGTTTTTGGCGCAGATGCCCTGGTTGGCCTTCATCATTCTCGTCGCGATGTGGTTGGCCATTGCCGGCTTCATCCTCGCCGCACGCCGGCACGATCCCATCGCAGCCTGGCTTTTTGTCCCCTATATCGCCTGGGTGAGCTTTGCCGGCTATCTCAATCTGTCCATCGCGCTGCTGAACTAGGCGGGCCGAATGGTCACTTTCGCCGGGCGTTCCGGCTCGAGCATGCGCGCCCAGCCGACCACGGGCGCCTCCAGCCAGCGGTAGGATGCCGTTGCGACAACAAGCGACGCCAGCACCACGGCGGCCGAGGCGCTCCAGAACGCGGTGGCATCGGTCATCGTCCCAAGGGCCATGTCGGGCAACCAGAACCTGCGCACCAGTTCGATGAGCAGGTAGTGCCAGACATAGATGCCGAATGACACCCGCGCGACATAGCCGACCAAGGGATTGTCGAGCAGGCGACCGGCCAGCAGGGTCGATGGGCCAAGAGCCAGTGCCAGGGCAACCATGGCGTGCATGATGGGGAAGCGGTAGGGGACCTGGAGCAGGCCATAGAGTTCGCCGCCCTCAAAACGAGCCGTGAGATACATGAAGATGCCCGCCCCGATCATCGCGGCGAGAAAGACCATATCGGCGGCCCAATTCCGTTTGCCGGCAAGAAGTGTCTGCAGTCCGCCTGCCAGCGCGCCCAGCGCAAACATGGCAAAAAAGCTGAACGGATTGAACCAGGGCATCCAGACCTTGGCGCCGCCCTGCAGGCCGTATTCCCAGCCACGGTTTATGGGATCGACCGTGACCAGATTATAGAAGGTCATATGCGCGAGCAGAGCCGCGCCGATGACGCCGAACCAGGCCAGGCGTTTGCCCCATGGCGGCAGCGCGCGGCCATAGGCCACCAGAACGGCAAAACCCAGGGGCAGGAAAAAGTAGGAGCTGGCCTCAAAGCCGATTGACCAGAGAGGGCTGTTCACCTCGACGGGAAACAGGGTCAGCCAGTGCCAGTCGCTGACCAATGCAAAGCCCGCCACGAGGCGAAGCCATAGCCATTGATCCAGTTTGACGTCGAACAGGGCCACGCTGAGAATAAAGGTGACGATGAGCGCCAGCCAGAAACAGGGCAAAATACGCGCCGCGCGGCGAAGCCAGTAGACGCGCAGCGAGGGGAGATCGCCGCCGGCATCCAGCGCCCGCCAGAACGGAATGGACAGCAGGAACCCGCTGAGCACGAAGAACAGGCCCACGCCCAGGCCGCCGCCATTGCTCAAAACCTGCATGGGCTCCGAGCCGAGCGGGGTGCGAAAGTCGATGCGCTGCGCCAGATGATGAAACAGCACAATGAGGCAGGCGGAGGCCCGCACAAAGTCCGCACCAAGCAGGCGAGCGTCTTGATTCCCCATTGTTCCCCCAATATTGCATGGGCGTTCCTCCAACGCCCCGCTTGCGGAATCCGCATCCTCTGGCTAAAGGCTCGCCATGCAGCACCCAGATACCGTCTCCCGTAACGACACCATTCTCATTGTCGACTTCGGTTCGCAAGTCACGCAGTTGATTGCGCGCCGCATTCGCGAGACCGGGGTCTATTGCGAAATCCATCCATTCCAGTCCGCAGGCGCGGCCATGGCCGAACTCAACCCGAAAGGCGTGGTGCTGTCGGGCAGCCCGGCCTCGACGCTGGACGAGAACGCCCCCACCATCGATCCGGTCATTCTCGAAGCCGGGGTGCCGATCCTGGGCATATGTTATGGCCAGCAGGCGCTTTGCATGGCGCTGGGAGGCAAGGTCGAGGCCGGGCATCATCGCGAATTCGGCCGTGCCGAGGTGACCGTGCACAAGGCCAACAGCCTTTCGGATGGCGTCTGGGACCTCGATTCGCACCATCAAGTCTGGATGAGCCACGGCGACCGCGTGGTGGCATTGCCTGAAGGGTTCGAGGTGGTGGGCACCTCGCCCAATGCGCCCTTTGCCATGATTGCCAATGAAGAGCGCCGCATCTGGGCGGTGCAGTTCCACCCCGAAGTGGTGCACACGCCCGACGGCGCCAAGCTCTACGCCAATTTTGTGCACAACATTTGCGGCATCGCCAGCAATTGGACCATGGCGGCCTACCGCCAGAAGATGATCGAGAAAATCCGAGAGCAGGTCGGCGGCGGCAAGGTTATTTGCGGCCTTTCGGGCGGTGTCGATTCCTCGGTCGCGGCTGTGCTCATCCATGAAGCGATCGGCGACCAGCTCACCTGCATCTATGTCGATCACGGCCTGATGCGGCTGAACGAGAGCGAGCAGGTCGTCACCATGTTCCGCGACCAGTTCAACATTCCGCTGGTTCATGTCGATGCCGAAGATCTGTTCGTCGGCGAACTGGAAGGCCAGTCGGACCCCGAAACCAAGCGCAAGATCATCGGTCGGCTGTTCATCGAAGTGTTCGAGGAAGAGGCCAAGAAGCTCGGCGGCGCCGATTTCCTGGCCCAGGGCACGCTTTATCCGGACGTGATCGAAAGCGTCTCCTTCACCGGCGGGCCATCGGTCACCATCAAGTCGCACCACAATGTGGGTGGCCTGCCCGAGCGCATGAATATGAAGCTTGTCGAGCCACTGCGCGAATTGTTCAAGGACGAAGTGCGTGCCCTGGGCCGTGAGCTGGGCATTCCCGAAAGCTTCATCGGCCGCCATCCCTTCCCGGGACCGGGCCTGGCCATTCGCTGCCCTGGCGGCATTACCCGCGAAAAGCTCGGCATCCTCAGGCAGGCCGACGCGATCTATCTCGATGAAATCCGCAAGTCCGGCCAGTATGACAAGATTTGGCAAGCCTTTGCCGTGCTCTTGCCGGTACAGACTGTTGGCGTCATGGGTGATGGCCGCACCTATGAATTTGTATGCGCCCTCCGGGCGGTGACCTCGGTCGATGGCATGACTGCCGATTTCTATCAGTTCGACATGAACTTCCTGGGCAAGACGGCAACCCGCATCATCAACGAAGTGCGCGGCATCAACCGGGTGGTCTACGACGTGACGTCCAAACCGCCAGGGACGATTGAGTGGGAGTAGCCACCGGCAGCGCGAAGCGCTGCAAAATCAGTCCGGTGGACTGATTTTAGGTGGCTACGCCCGAATGGCCATGCGCGCAGGGCCCAGCTCCGCAATGGGCGCGATGTCGTGCCGGACACGTGGAAAGTACCCGTACCTGCATGTCCGGTCGATCAACTGTTGCTTCGGCCATCTTGACTCTGTGGCACGGACGATATTTGCTAGAACAAATAGTGAACATTACGGACGGCGATCATGGACATTGAACCGGATATGTTCGGCCACCGGCCATCACCGGTGGAACATAGAAGCTATTTCGCGATCTATCCCGAACCGGCCATTGCGCAGCGGATCGAGCATGAGGCAAGGGTGCTGGGCCGGCAGCACAATGTGCGGCGCGTCGTGCCCGCCGGACGCCTGCATCTGTCGCTCAATGGACTGCAACGCGGGCCGGAACTGGAGCCGCACCAGCTCGAAGAGGCGCTGCTGGCAGGCGACGCCATCCGCCGACCGGCATTCGACCTGATCCTGGATCGCATTCAGACCTGGGACAACGGCCGGTCGGGGCGACGGGGCTCGGTGCCGACCGTCCTGAACTGTTCGGCACCGCCGCGCGAGGCCCTGGCGCTTTATGAGGACTTGCGGCGGCAAATTCGGCAGGCTGGCCTCAGGGTCGGCGGACACCAGTTCAATCCCCATATCACGCTATGGTATGCGCCCGCCCGGCTGCCCGCGCTTGCGCTCCGGTATCCAGTGCATATCCGGGTGAACCGCTTCTGCCTCGTCCATTCGATTGCCGGTGCCGGCCGGGCCGAACATCTGGCCTCCTGGCCGCTGAAATTCTGAGCGCCTATGCCGGGACGCATCTGGTTTGCATTCGTGGGGGCGCGTGATACATGCTGCACCACGCTTTCTTTCTTGCCCTAGGCTCGCCATGTCCAACGAGAACATTTTCCGCGAAATCGACGAGGAGTTGCGCACCGATCGCATGCGGGCGCTGTGGCGGCGCTTTGCGCCTTTCGTCATTGGCGGAGCCATCGCCATCGTTGCGCTGGTGGCCGTCAATGAGGGCTGGTCCTGGTATACCAAGAGCCAGTCGGCGGCGGCCTCGGAGGAATTCTATGGCGCGCTGAATGCGGCCGAGGCCGGCAATCTCGATGAGGCGCTGGCCCAGCTCGACACGCTGGCAGCCAATGGCTCCGGCGGATATCCGGTGCTGGCCGAATTCCGCAAAGCGGCGCTGCTGAGCGACGAGGGCGACGCAGCCGGTGCGGTGGCGGCCTATGACACGCTCGCCAATAACCGATCCAATCCGCGTCTGCGCGAATTGGCATTGCTGCTGGCCGCCAATATCCTGGTCGACCACGGCACCCTCGCCGACGTCGAGGCCCGCATTGCCACGCTGGCCACGGACGACAACCATATGCGCCGCGTGGCGCGCGAACTGCTGGGTCTGGCGCAGTACAAGGCCGGGGACTATGCCGCGGCGGAGGAAAGCTTTCAGGCGGTGATCGACGATCCGCTCGCCCAGTCGGGTGCCCGCAATCGCATGGCCTATTACCTGGCCCAGATGCTGGCCGAGGGCACCGTTGCCGCGGAGGAGCCCGCCGAGGCAGCAGCCGGGCCGGATGGCGCGGACAATGCGGAAGATGCTGTCCAGGGTCAGGCCGCGCCGGCCGAAGAACCGGCAGCCGAATAAGACCAGCGCCTAGCGGGGGAAACCGTCATGACGGTCACTGTTGCCATTGTCGGCCGTCCCAATGTCGGCAAATCCACGCTGTTCAACCGTCTGGTCGGACGCAAGATCGCCCTGGTGGACGACACGCCCGGCGTGACGCGCGACCGCCGCGAGGCCGACGGGCGCATTGCTGATCTCAGCTTCAAGGTGCTAGACACGGCCGGCTATGAGGATGTCAAGGACGGCAGCCTCGAAGACCGCATGCGCCAGCAGACCGAGCTGGCCATCCGCGAGGCCGATGTCATCCTGTTCATGATCGATGCCCGGGCCGGCGTCGTGCCACTCGATCAGCGCTTTGCACAGGTTCTGCGCAAGGCCGGCAAACAGGTTCATCTGGTCGGCAACAAGGCGGAATCGAGCTCGGCGGAAGCAGGTCTTGTCGAGGCCTTCAAGCTCGGCTTCGGTGAACCCATTCCGCTTTCCGCCGAGCATGGCCTGGGGCTGTCGGAACTTTATTCCATCGTCTCGGCCGCGATCGACAAGGCCGAGGAAAAAAGAGCCGCGGAGGCGCTCGAGGGGAAGGGCGATCAGGCCGATCTCGACCTCATGCCGGAGGTTGATGTCGATATCACGCCGGACATGCTCGAAGGCGAAGGGGACGACGCCACCCTGCGCTGGAATCCCCGTCGTCACCTGAACGTGGCCATTGTTGGCCGTCCCAATGCCGGAAAGTCGACTCTGGTCAACCGCATGGTGGGCGAGGACCGCGTGCTGGTGGGACCCGAAGCCGGTATTACCCGCGACAGCATCCTGGTGCCCTGGGAGTGGGAAGGCCGCACGATCAACCTGGTCGATACTGCCGGTATCCGCCGCCGGTCACGCGTGACCGGCAAGCTGGAAAAGCTGGCCGTGGGCGACAGCCTCAGGTCCATCCAATATGCCGAAGTGGTGGTGCTCATGCTCGATGCCACCATTCCGTTCGAAAAGCAGGATCTCGCTCTGGCCGATCTGGTGGAACGCGAGGGCCGCGCCATGGTCATCGCGCTCAATAAATGGGACCTGATCGAAGACAAGAACCGGACCCTTTCCGAATTGCGCGAGGCCTGCGAGCGCCTCCTGCCGCAGCTTCGCGGCGTGCCGCTGGTGACCCTGTCGGGCCTGACCGGACGCAATATCGACAAGCTCATGGACGCCATTTTCGAGATCGAGCGCAGTTGGAATGCCCATGTCTCGACCTCGCGCCTCAACCGCTGGCTGGCGGGCATGGTGGAGGGGCATCCGCCCCCGGCCGTCTCGGGTCGCCGCCTCAAGCTGCGCTATATGACCCAGGCCAAGACCCGGCCGCCCAGCTTCATCATTTTCGCTTCGCGCCCCGACGCGGTGCCGGCATCCTATCAGCGCTATCTGGTCAATGGATTGCGCGAGGCTTTCGACATGAAGGGCACGCCGATCCGCCTCTGGCTGCGAGGCGGCAAGAATCCCTATGTCGATAAGAAATAGCTGAGCTGAGCCTGGTGGAGGCCTCTGGCGCCGCCAGCTGTTTACCTGGCCTGTGCTTGCCCTATAGTGCGCGCGTCGTAACACCCCGCCATTGGTCGCGGCGTGCCAATATTGCTTCATATTGCTTACAGAAATTATCATCGTTGTCGTTTTGATCCTGGTGAACGGCGCTCTGGCCATGTCGGAACTGGCCGTCGTCTCGTCCCGCCCGGCGCGCCTCAAGGTATTGGCCGACCAGGGCAATAAGGGCGCGGCCACCGCCATGCGCCTCGCCGAGGAACCGGGCAAGTTTCTGTCCTCGGTGCAGATCGGCATCACCCTTGTTGGCATTCTCTCGGGCGCTTTTTCCGGGGCGACGCTTGGCCTGCGCCTGACCGCCTGGCTTAAGGACATTGGCCTGCCTGACAATGCCGCCGATATTGCCGGCGTCGGCGTGGTCGTGGTGCTGATCACCTATGCCTCGCTGATTCTGGGTGAATTGGTGCCCAAACAGATCGCCCTACGCAACCCGGAGGCCGTGGCGGCGCGTGTCGCACAGCCCATGGCCATATTGGCCCTCGTCGGTTCGCCAATTGTCTGGCTGCTTGACGTGACCGGCAAGCTGGTGCTGCACCTGCTGGGGCAGGGCGGGCAATCGGACAATCCCGTTACCGAGGAAGAAGTCCGCTCGATCATCGCCGACGCGACAACCGCCGGCGTGCTGGAACACGAAGAGCATTCCATGATTTCCGGCGTCATGCGCCTCGCCGACCGTTCGGCGCGCGGAATCATGACGCCGCGACTCGATGTCGTGTTGATCGATCTCGAGGACAGCTATGAGGAGAATCTCAAGATTATCCTCGAGACCTCGCATACCAAGGTGCTGGTGCAGGAAGGGGACGCCGATTCAATTATCGGCGTGCTGGCGCAGTCGGACCTCCTGCCGGCGCTGGCGGCGGGCCGGCAGCCCGATCTGCGCGCCCTGGTCAAGCCGGTGCCTGTGGTGATGGAGCATGCCGACGCCCTGGACGTGGTCGAAGCCATGCGCAAGGAACGCGCGCAAATGGCGCTGGTCGTGGACGAATACGGTCATTTCGAGGGCATCATCACCTATGGCGACATGCTCGAAGTCATTACCGGCATCTATAACGAAGAGCCCGGCGACGAACCGGCGCTGACCCAGCGTCAGGATGGGTCCTGGCTTATTGCTGGTTGGATGCCGGTCGATGACTTCGCCGAACGCTTCAATGTGCCGGTGCCCAGGGATGCCCGCTATGAAACGCTGGCCGGTTTCGTGTTGGCCCAGCTCAACCACATGCCCAAAGTGGGCGAAAGCTTCGAGCAGGACGGCTGGCGCTTCGAGGTGCTCGACCTGGACGGTCACCGCATCGACAAGGTACTGGTGACGCCCATTGCGCCGCAGGTCGCGGGCTAAAGGTCCATCCCGAACCAGACCGCGCCTGGGTCCTTGCGGAGCGGCATGAAGCCGCTGCGGGTCCAGAAGGCAATGCCGCCTGCATTGGTGGCGCTGGCCCCCAGATGAATGCCGCGGACCCCTTCATTGCGGGCCTGCGCGATCCAGCGCTGCAGCAATTGTGTGCCAACGCGCTGCCCGCGCAGGTGTTCGAGCAGGTTCATATGGATATGGGCGGGATAGCGCGCCACGATGTCGGTGGGTGACCGGTCTGGCCGCATGATGGCGGCAATGCGCTGCCGATCGGCGGGTGTCATGCCCTCCGCATGGGCATAACGCGCCCGCAGCGCCGGAAACCATTCCGCTTCCAGCCGCGCATTGAACCGCTCCGTGTCGTAGGTGCCTACAATATAGCCGGCTACGCCATCGGCATCCTCGGCCACAAAGACATTGCCGGGCTCCAGCACCCCATAGGGTGCCGAATAAATATGCCCGATCAGTTGCGGGTCGGAATGCAGCGGGGTGGCATCCTTGCTCGCATCACCCGTCCTGAGGCAGATGGCATAGAGCGCATCGAGATCGTCAGGGCGGTAAGGACGTAAGGTCACCATGGCTCAGATGTCTTCGAAGGCGCCGGTTCCGACATCGAATAGGCGACCATTTTCGTTCAGCGACGGGCTCAGCATGTCGATCAGCTTTGGCGCTACTTCGGCAGGTGTGGGCAACGTATTGGGGTCTTCGCCCGGCATGGCCTTGGCGCGCATGGCAGTGCGCACCACGCCGGGGTAGAATACATTGGCGCGCACCCGGGTGCTGGCGACTTCCCCGGCATAGGACTTCACCAGCGCGTCGAGCGCCGCCTTGCTGGCCGCATAGAGTCCCCAGAACGGCCTAGCCGAACGGGCGGCTCCCGACGAGACGAAGACCGCGCGCCCCGCCTCGGACTGGCGCAACAGCACATCGAGCGACCGCAACAGCCGGTAATTCGCCGTCACATTGACCGCCAATACCTTGTCGAAATCGTCCGGCTTGATATGCGCCACCGGGCTCAGGACGCCAAGCTGACCAGCATTGGCCACCAGACCATCAAGATGCCCCCAGCGCTCGAAAATAGCCGCGCCGAGCCGGTCGACAGCATCGCCGTCGCGCAAATCCAGGGGCACGAGCGTGGTCGAGCCGCCCAACGCCTGAATGGCGTCATCGAGTTCTTCAAGGCCGCCCACCGTGCGGGCCACGGCAATCACATGCGCGCCGCGTTGCGCCGCTTCGATCCCCGCCGCATAGCCGATGCCGCGCGACGCGCCGGTAATCAGGACGACCTTACCGGCCAGTTCGCTATTGTCAGTCATCAACCCGCTTCCTTGAGCAGCGAAATCTGCTTGGGATCGCTCATGGGGCGGCCATGCAGATCGGTCAACTGCGTCGGATAGTCGCCGGTGAAATAGTGGTCGGTAAATTGCGGCGCCTTGGGATCGCGCTTCTTGCCGCCCACAGCCTCGTAAAGACCGTCAATGGACAGGAAGGCCAGTGAATCGGCGCCGATATAGCGGCACATGGCGTCGAGATCGGCATATTGATTGGCCAGCAATTTGTCCGGATCGGGCGTGTCGATGCCGTAATAGTCCGAATGGAAAATCATCGGGCTGGCGACGCGGATGTGGACCTCGGTGGCCCCGGCATCGCGGATCATCTGGATGATCTTGACCGAGGTGGTACCGCGCACGATGGAATCGTCGACCAGGATGACCCGCTTGCCCTCGATTTCGGCACGATTGGCCGAATGCTTGAGGCGCACGCCAAAGGCGCGAATCTGCTGGGTCGGTTCGATAAAGGTGCGGCCCACATAATGGTTGCGGATAATGCCGAGCTCGAACGGAATGCCGCTCTGCTGCGCATAGCCGATGGCCGCCGGCGTGCCGCCATCGGGTACAGGCACGACGACATCGGCCGCGACCGGCGCCTCCTTGGCCAGATTGATGCCCATATTCTTGCGCGCCGTATAGACGCTGCGGCCCGAGACCATGCTGTCGGGGCGGGCGAAATAGACATACTCGAACAGGCAAGGGCGCTCGGCGACCTGATGGGCCGGCTTGCGCGCATCAATGCTGATCGAGCCATCGGGCTGGATTTCGCAGATGATGACTTCACCATTTTCCACGTCGCGCACATACTTGGCGCCGACAATATCCAGGGCGCAGGTTTCCGAACAGAAGATCGGCTTGCCATCGAGATCGCCCATGACCAACGGCCGAATGCCGACCGGGTCGCGCGCCGCGATCAGCTTGGTGCGGGTCATGGCCAGCATGGCATAACCGCCTTCCATCTGCCGGATCGCGTCGATGAAACGGTCGGTGCTGGATGTATGCCGGGACCTGGCGATCAGGTGCAGCACCACTTCGCTGTCTGACGTCGACTGGCAGATGGCGCCGGTCGCGATGATCTGGCGCCGGAGGGTCAGGCCATTGGTGAAATTGCCGTTATGAGCGATAGCGATGCCGCCCACTTCCAATTCGGCAAAGAGTGGCTGCACATTGCGCAATGCCACTTCGCCTGTGGTGGAATAGCGGGTGTGGCCGATAGCGATATTGCCGGGCAGTTTGGCGAGGACGGCCGGGTCGGTATAGTGGTCGCCCACCAGACCCATATGCTTTTCCTGGTGGAACTGGCGGCCGTCAAAACTGACAATGCCCGCCGCTTCCTGCCCGCGATGCTGCAGGGCATGCAGCCCCAGCGCCGTCAGGGTCGAGGCATCATCATGCCCCAAAATGCCAAACACGCCGCACTCCTCGTGCAGCGTGTCTCCATTGAGATCGAAATCGTCATCGTTCCAATGGGTCACCGGGGTCTCCATGCGAATTGGGCCTGCTCGCAAATAGCGCATTTGCCTGCCGGCCACCAATGACATGATTGGTCGGCAGGATTGCGGCGGGTGCGCTGCTGCCCGCCGAAATCACTTGGTGTCAGGCCTCGGGTGCCGGGTCGACGACCGGATCGGTCGGATCGACCGTTCCATCGACACTTGGGTCCGGCGTGCCGCCTTCCAGCGGCGCGGCCGGGGCCTGCGGGTCTTCAGTCAGGTTGGCGCCGCCACCCTGAAGAATATCGGTCACCTGCTGCTCAAGTTCTTCCGGCAGCATGGAAATCAGCGTTTTGCCCATATTGTCGAGATAGGGCAGCGTCTGGGAATTGGCTGCCCAGTCGGGCAGATTGGTGCCCAGCAGCCAGACGCCGAAAATGGTGACGACAATGGCAATCAGAATGCCGCGCAGCACGCCAAACACGAAACCCAGCGAGCGGTCGATCGGCCCGATGCGGCTATCGACCACGAAATCGGCAATGCGCATGGTCAGCAGATGCAGCACGATCAGCGCGACAATGAAAGTCACCACAACCGTGGCAATGTCGGCAACGACCGGTTCGGCAATATATTGTCGGGCAATATCGGGGTGGTACTGCCACATATAGACGGCAATAGCAGCCGAGCCCGCCCAGGTCGCCAGGGACAGCACTTCTCGGGTCAATCCGCGCGCGGTCGCCAGGATTGCTGAAATCAGCACCAGCACACCCACACCAACATCGAACGCAGTCAGCATATGTATTTGCCCTGTTTGCTTGCCGCCCCGGCTTTGGCTGGACCTTTAGCGGCTTTGGCGCGCCCTGCCAAGCCTAGCGGCGACAGTGCCGTTCAATCTCCCCCGAAACCACTTGTTTACCACCCCTCGGGCTCCGGCTCGGGCATGGGGCGCTTGCCGCGCGCCGCGATGCGGCTGACCATGTCGCTCAATTGCGCATATTCGGTGACCTCGAGATTGCCATTCCGGTCGGCCTTGCCCAGCTTGCCGGTGACGACCGATCCGAACCCGAGCTTCTCCGCCTCGCGCAGGCGCAGCGCCCCATGCACCACCGGCCGCACGCCGCCGGCGAGTGAGACTTCGCCGAAATAGACGGCATCTGCGGGGAGGGCCGCACCGGTCAGCGATGAGATCAGCGCAGCGGCAACCGCCAGATCGGCCGCCGGCTCGTTGATTTTGAGGCCCCCCGCCACATTGAGATAAATGTCATTGGCGCCAATGCGCACGCCGCAGCGGGTTTCGAGCACCGCCAGAACCATGGAAAGGCGCGAGGAATCCCAGCCCACCACGGCCCGGCGCGGCGTGCCGAGCGGGGAGGGGGCGACCAGCGCCTGAATTTCAATAAGGATCGGCCGCGTGCCCTCCATCCCGGCAAAGACCGCCGAACCGGCCGCATCCTTGTCGCGCTGGTCGAGAAAGAGGGCAGAGGGATTGGCCACCTGTTCGAGGCCCCGCTCGGTCATGGCAAAGACGCCGATTTCATCGGTCGCGCCATAACGGTTCTTGACCCCGCGCAGGATGCGGAAGGTGTGGCTGCTATCGCCCTCAAAATAGAGCACCGCGTCGACCATATGCTCGACAACGCGCGGCCCGGCAATCTGCCCGTCCTTGGTAACATGGCCGACAAGAACGACCGCAGCACCGCTCTTCTTGGCAAGCCGGGTCAGTGCCTGGGCGGAGGTGCGCACCTGGGTGACGGTTCCCGGCGCGCTATCCACGCGGTCGGTCCACAAGGTCTGGATCGAGTCGATGATGACCAGATCCGGCGGCGGTCCGCTTTCCAGCGTGGCAAGGATGATCTCGACATTGGTTTCTGCCGCCAGCAATACGCCGGCCTCGCCCAGGCCGAGACGCTGCGCACGCAGGCGCACTTGCGCGACCGCTTCTTCGCCCGAGACATAGATGACGCGCTTGCCCTGCTTGGCCAGGGCCGCTGCCGATTGCAACAGCAGCGTGGATTTGCCGATCCCCGGATCGCCGCCGACCAGCAGGGCCGAGCCTTTGACAAAGCCGCCACCCGTAACCCGGTCGAGCTCGGCAAAGCCGGTGACCACGCGGGCCGCGCTTTCCGTTTCGCCCGAAAGCGGCACCAGATTGGCCGGGCGCCCGCTGGCCTTGGCCGATTTGGGGCCAGCGCCGACGCCCGAATCCACCAATTCCTCGACAATGGTGTTCCATTCGCCGCAGGCATCGCAGCGGCCCTGCCAGCGGGAAGAGACGGCACCACAGGACTGGCAGATGAATTGGGATCGGTTCTTGGCCACGCTCACTCTTTCTCCCGCGCGATTAGGCGCTCGGCCAGCTTGCGTGTCGTGTTCCAGTTCCGGGCGGTGTTGAGCCCACACAGCTTGTCGATTTTTCGGATCAGCTTGCCGGACTTGGCCACGTCCTGTGAAAAGTCCACGACCAGATGGTTTGCCACGACATGGATGATCTCGGGCCCATCGTGGTCCCGGATCCAGGTGAAGTCCGGCTGCGTGGCAGCGAAGAAATAGACGCCAGTCTGGGCCGGCCGGTTTTGCGCCGCATCGGCAATTGGATCGGCCGCAAGCAGCTTTTTCATCTGCGCAGGCGTTCGGACGATAGCGGCGACATTCTCGCCCAGCCCGAAGCTGCGCAGTACCGGCTCCATGGCCCCGCGCGCTGCCGCCGCCGATCCCTCGAATCCGGCAATCATATTGCCCGTGTTCACCAGCGTTTCCGGCGCGATGAACCCGGCGATCTCGGACGCCTCGCGCCACTGCGCCATGCTCATCAGCTTGTGCGTCACCGGACCAATGGCGCGGAGCAGGATGGCGAAGAGGATCGGAGAATTGGCCAAGGCGAATCCGTGTGTTGAACGTGCGGAATACTAGCAGCCATGGCCATGTTCGAGCAAGAACGAAGTGGGAACAAATGGCGCGCTGAAGTGCCGCCGGGCCTCGCGGTTATCAGATAAGAGCGGAGTCCCGAGACGGCTGCCGTCCCTGAAACTAAAAAACTGAGACGAAAGCCGTCTCGGGAACGCTTGCCATTCGCGCATAGCGCTCAAGGCCTTCTTGCCTGGCCCGGCTCCACTGGAGCCGCGCCTTCGCTGTGCGAACCGTCTGCGAAGTTTCTCGTTAGAGGGTAACTTGGAAGGCTGTCCGGCGCGGCCGCCCTAAGGCACCCGCCTTCAGCTGCCGATCTGAAGAACGACAGCAGGCTCGAACTCTCACCGACCGCCCCCCAGACCATGGCTGCACGCGACTGCCCCATGCCCGGCTTTCCCTCCCGCCTCTGGTCGCTGCAGGCCGCCCCGTCGCGAGAGGAATGGGGGGATTATGGGGCAGATTTTGAGGGCGGGGATAAGAGGGACAGGTGCTTGGATACCCCCACCCGGCCAGCCATTCGCGCATAACGCTCATGGCCCACTTGCTTGACGCGTCTCCACCGGAGCCAGGTCCTCGACGCGCGAGCCGTTTGCGAAGTCGCCCGAAACATCCCCACCGGGGAGATATTGCCTACGGTCCGGATCTACTCCGGCAAATGCCCGTCGCCCACATAATTGCGGGAATAGCGCCCCTTGAGGCTGGTGAGGATTTCATAGCCGATGGTGCCCGCCGCGTCCGCCTGATCGTCGACGCCGACATTGGCGCCCAGCACTTCGGCGCCTTCGCCGGGCGTGGGCAGGTTGTCGGCCAGCTCGGTGATGTCGACCACGGTCAGGTCCATGGAAATCCGGCCGATGACCGGACACAGCTTGCCGCGGATGAATACCTTGCCGCCCGGTCGGGGATTGGTGCCGGACAGCGAGCGCAGGAAGCCATCGGCATAGCCATAGCCCAATATGGCGAGCTTGGAATTGCGGTTGAGCGTATAGGTGGCGCCATAGCCCACCGTCTCACCCGTGCGTCCCTCCGCCACCTGCAAGATGGGAACGTGAAGGGTTACGACCGGCTGCATCGGGTTTTTGCGTCCGCTGACAGCGCGTCCGCCATAAAGGGCTATGCCAGGGCGCACCATCTGGAAATGGTAATCGCGGCCGGTCATCAGGCCCGCCGAATTGGCAAGCGAGGCCGGAATGCCCGGAAACTGCGCCATGACCGAGCCGAACAGGGCCAATTGCGTGCGGTTCTTTTCATGGTTCGGCGTGTCGGCGCAGGCCAGATGGCTCATGACCATTTGCGGGGCATAGCCGAGCTTTTCGATCCGCTCGCGTACCAGGCTCGCCTCATTGAGTCGGAAGCCCAGGCGGTTGATGCCGGTATCGAAATGGAAGGCCGCGGGATAAGCCTCGTTGCGCTCCACGCATTTGCTGAGCCATTCGTCCAGCATGGTCATGGAGGACAGCACCGGCATCAGGTTCTGCCGGATGTAGAGATTGGCCGCGCCCGGATAGAGCCCGTAAAGAATGAAGATATGCGCATCCGGCACCGCCGCGCGCACGGCCATGCCTTCATCGGGCGTGGCCACGAAAAAGAAGCGCGCGCCGGCGGCATGCAGCGCCTTGGAGGCCTTGTCTATGCCCACGCCATAGGCGTCCGCCTTGACCACCGCAGCGGTCAACGCACCGGCGCTCACCTTGTCCAGGGCGCGCCAGTTTCGGGCCAATGCCCCCAGATCGATACTCAATTGGCCGCCAAGGCCAGATGTCAGCGCCATGCCTATTCCATGCGTTCGGGCAGGTAGTCTGCCCGAGCAAGGTTACCAAAGCGGGTAAATTGCGCCTCAAAGCTCAACTGCACGGTGCCGGTGGGGCCGTGGCGCTGCTTGGCGATGATCACTTCCGCCTTGCCATGCACCTTTTCCATTTCCCCCTGCCAGGTCAGATGCTCCGGCGTGCCCTCTTTGGGTTCCTTGTTCTTGAGATAGTATTCTTCACGATAGACGAACAGAACCACGTCCGCATCCTGCTCGATAGACCCCGATTCGCGCAGGTCCGCCAATTGCGGATGCTTGTCGTCGCGCGCTTCCACCTGGCGCGAGAGCTGGGAGAGGGCGATGATGGGGACTTCGAGCTCCTTGGCGAGCGCCTTGAGGGTGGTGGTGATCTCGGTCAATTCCTGCACGCGGTTCTGGCTCGACGCCTTGGATGAACCGGACAGGAGCTGCAAATAGTCGACGATGAGCAGGTCCAGGCCCTTTTGCCGCTTGAGCCGCCGGGCGCGGGCGGCGAGCTGGGCCACCGAAATGCCGCCGGTATCGTCGATATAAAGCGGCACCTTGCTCATGATGTTGGAAACATCGACCAGCTTGGCGAATTGATTGTCGTGAATGCGGCCGCGGCGGATGTCGGAGGACGAGATTTCCGCCTGCTCGGCCAGAATACGGGTGGCGAGCTGTTCCGAACTCATTTCCAGGCTGAAAAAGCCGACAACGCCGCCATTGACCGTTTTGGAATGGCCGTCAGGCGTTACATCGCCCCGCCAAGCCTTGGCGACATTATAGGCGATATTGGTGACGAGCGAGGTCTTGCCCATGGCGGGACGGCCGGCAAGGATGATCAAGTCGCTTCGCTGCAAGCCACCCATCTGCCGGTCGAGATCGTGCAGGTCCGTGGCAATACCCGAAAGACCGCCGTCACGCTGAAAGGCCTCGCCGGCCATCTGGATCGAGGCGTTGAGTGCGGCGCCAAAGGCTTGGAATCCGCCATCATAGCGGCCTTTTTCGGCGAGCTGAAACAGTTCGCCCTCAACCTTTTCGATCTGCTTGACCGGCGTCATCTCGACGTCGCCTTCATAGGCGACCGAGACCATCTCCTCGCCGACCATGATCAGGTTGCGACGAATGGCGAGGTCGTAGATGGCCTGGCCATAGTCCGCTGCATTGAGCACCGTCGTCGCCTCGGCAGCCAGGCGCGACAGATATTGCATCATGGTCACGTCTGGCAGGAGCTGGTCGGGCAGGTGAGTCTTGAGCGTGGCCGGTTCCGCCGCCTTGCCGGCCCGGATGATCTTGCCGGCGAGCTCGTAAATCTCGCGATGGATGGGTTCGTAGAAATGCTCGGGCAGCAGGAAATCGGCAACGCGATAAAAGGCGTCATTATTGATCAGGATGGCGCCCAGCAGCGCCTGCTCCACATCCACATTATGCGGCGCGACGCGAAAGGCTTTGTCTTCGGCGGGGTGAAGGCGTGCGATCTCGGCCATGACGGTTCCTGCGGGAGGGTTAACCTTTCTTAACCACGCAATTCTGGTGTGAGTCTTGGGCTAGCGGCGGCAGGGTTGAAGTTTCCCTAACGGCCCCTGTGAACTCTGTGGACAACGGGGATTCCGCCGCGCGCCGGTTGCGCGGATGGACTCACCGTCGCGCCAGACTAAGTCTGGCGCAATTATCGCCCAAAAGCAAAAGGCCGGGCGCTGGGCCCGGCCTTTCAGAACCGATTGTGATCGGCGACTATTCTTCGAAACGGTCGTCCGAAGCCGCGTCCTGCTGGCCGGCAGCGAAATCGCCGTCTTGGTCAGCCTCGAAGGTGTGGACGGTGACGTCCTCACCCGCGGCCTGACGCTCGGCTTCGTCTTCCGAACGGGCAACATTGACGGTGATCTCGACAGCCACTTCGGGGTGCAGCGAGAGCGCAACGGTGTGCACGCCAACGGTCTTGATCGGATCGGCAAGGTCGACCTGGTTGCGCTGAACGGTGAAGCCGTTCTTGGCCAGGGCGTCGACGATGTCGCGAGCAGCGACCGAACCATAAAGCTGGCCGGTTTCGCCGGCCTGGCGGATCATGATGACGGCGTGGCCATTGAGGCCCTCGGCAATGCCGGCAGCGGCATTGCGGCGTTCTTCATTGCGCTGTTCGATATGGGCGCGTTCGTTTTCGAACTTCTTGCGGTTGGCTTCCGTGGCGCGCAGGGCCTTGCCCTGGGGCAGGAGGAAGTTACGGGCAAAGCCGTCCTTGACGTTGACTTCGTCGCCGATGGTGCCGGTGCGGCCCACGCGTTCGAGCAGAATGACTTTCATGTCTTTTTTCCTTTGGCTGTCCCGCTCTCAAAAGGAGCGGTTAGGAGCCGCGAACCATTCGCTGGCTCCAACAAATCCGGTAGGGCAGGGCCTTACTGGACGGCGTAGGGCATCAGGCCGATGAAACGGGCGCGCTTGATGGCACGGGCCAGTTCACGCTGCTTCTTGGCCGAAACGGCGGTGATGCGGCTCGGCACGATCTTGCCGCGCTCGGACACGTAGCGCGAAAGCAGGCGCACGTCCTTGTAGTCGATCTTGGGCGCATTCTCGCCGGAGAACGGGCAGGTCTTGCGACGACGCTGGAACGGACGGCGAGCCTGGGAAGTGGTAAGGTCTTTAATAGCCATTTTTTCTCGTTCCTTGTCTTAGAAGCGGCGCGGACGGCGTTCAGCGGAGAAACCGCCGCGGCCGCCTTCGCGGTCGTCACGGTCGCGCTTCTGCATCATCGCGGACGGGCCTTCTTCCAGCTCGTCGACGCGCACGGTCATGAAGCGCAGAATGTCTTCATTGATGCGCATCTGGCGTTCCATCTCGGCAACGGCGGTGGCCGGCGCTTCGATGTTGAGCAGGGTGTAATGAGCCTTGCGGTTCTTGCGGATGCGGTAGGAGAGGCCCTTGAGACCCCAATATTCATTCTTGGTGACCTTGCCGCCACCCTGGCCGAGCACTTCGGTCAACTGAGCGGTGAGCTCTTCGACCTGCTGCTGGGAAACGTCCTGGCGAGCCAGGTAGATGTGTTCGTAAAGGGCCATTGATGCGCCTTCCTTTCGAGTTTGCTACTCAGCATTTGCCTGGCGCGGAGCCCCTTCGAAGCCGGAAAGGCGTCAAAGCAGTCTTGCAAAGAGCGGGAACACGGGAGGCCGGGTCCGAAGAACCCTATCTTTCCAAAAGGAAAAACCCTCCGTTCAGCCCCCGGCCAAACGAATTGCTGGCGCGGCTATAAGGGAAACAGGGGAAGAAGGCAAGCGCCGGGACGGGTTCGCCTTGACTCTGCCGCACACTCCCTGCAAAGCGCCGGGCAACTGGACAGCCCGTTCGCGGCTTGTCACATTGGCTCGAAAAGGGATCGATCATGTCCATTTCCGCTTTCACTTTTCCCGGGCAGGGCAGCCAGGCCGTCGGCATGGGCAAGGATCTTGCAGCTGCCTTTCCTGAGGCGCGCGCCGTGTTCCATGAGGTTGACGAAGCGCTGGGCGAGCGGCTTTCGGCCACCATGTTCGAGGGGCCAGAGGACATTCTGCGCTTGACGGAAAATGCTCAGCCCGCGCTGATGGCCGTCAGCATGGCAGTTATTCGCGTGCTCGAGGCCAAGGGCGTTTCGCTCAAGGATCACGCCAAATATGTCGCCGGCCATTCGCTGGGCGAATATTCCGCGCTTTGCGCCGCTGGCACCTTTAGCCTGGCCGATGCTGCCCGGTTGCTGCGCACCCGCGGCCAGGCCATGCAGAAGGCCGTGCCGGTGGGGCATGGCGCCATGGCCGCGCTTCTGGGGCTCGATCTCGATACGGCAAAGGCCGTCGCGGCCGAGGCGGCGCAGGGCGAGGTCTGCGATGTGGCCAATGACAATGCGCCCGGGCAGGTTGTCGTCTCCGGCGCCACGGCCGCAATTGAGCGCGCTGTGGAAATCGCCAAGGGCAAGGGCGCCAAGCGCGCGCTGCTGCTGCCGGTGAGCGCACCGTTCCACTGCTCCATGATGCAGCCGGCAGCCGATGCCATGCAGGCCGCGCTCGCCGAAGTGGAGATGAAGGCCCCCGTCGTACCGCTCGTGGCCAATGTGCTGGCCGCCCCCATTTCTGTCCCCGCCGACATCCGCCAGCGCCTGATCGAGCAGGTGACCGGGGTCGTGCGTTGGACCGAAAGCGTCACCTGGCTCACCACTGCCGGCGGCGTGGCCAATCTGGTCGAACTCGGCTCGGGCAAGGTGCTGACGGGCCTTGCCAAGCGCATTGCGCCCGATGCCTCGGCCCAGGCGATCAGCTCGCCGGCCGATATCGACGCCTTTGTCGCCCAATTGGGCGCCTGAGACACCTGAATCAAAATCTGAAGCGCTTGAATCGCTTTCTCCCCGGAGGAGACCTAAATGTTTGATCTTTCTGGAAAACGCGCTCTCGTGACCGGCGCCAGCGGCGGCATTGGTCGCGAGATCGCCAAGGCGCTGGCCGCGGCGGGCGCTACGGTGGCCCTGTCGGGCACGCGGGTCGGTGCGCTGGAAGAAACGGCCAAGGAAATCGGCAAGGATTGCCCGATCCTGCCGGCCAACCTCTCCAAGCTCGAAGAAGTCGACGCGCTCGTGCCCAGCGCCGAGGCGGCCATGGGCGGCGTCGACATTCTGGTCAACAATGCCGGCCTCACCCGCGACAACCTTTTCATGCGCATGAAGGATGACGAGTGGAATGAAGTGATTGCGGTGAACCTGACCGCCGCTTTCCACCTCAACCGCGCCGTGCTGCGCGGCATGATGAAGGCGCGCTGGGGCCGCATTATCGGTATTTCCTCGGTGGTCGGCGTCATGGGCAATCCGGGGCAGGGCAATTATGCCGCCTCCAAGGCGGGCCTGATCGGCATGAACAAGGCGCTGGCCTATGAAGTGGCCAGCCGCAATATCACCGTCAATTCCATCGCCCCGGGTTTCATCGCCTCGGCCATGACGGACGAACTCAACGACAAGCAGCGTGAGTCGATCCTGTCCACGGTGCCGGCCGGCCGGCTCGGCACGGCGCAGGAAGTAGCCGGCTGCTGCGTGTTCCTGGCCAGCGAGGCGGCCGCCTATATCACCGGGCACACGCTTAATGTGAACGGCGGCATGGCAATGCTCTGACACGCATTTCCCGGGCAAAAGCCTTGGAAACCTTGGCGATTGCGGCTGGCTATGGCGGATAAAACATGATACCTCGCGCCCCGGTCCCTTCTGCCAGTCCGCCTTGCGGGCGCCTGGAAGGCCGCTTACATTGCCCCGGTGCAAACCAATTGGGCGCTTGATGATTTGGCTTTGCGCCAATAAGAAGCGAAACGAAACGTCGATTTCTAAAAAGGGAAGTCAAATATGAGCGATGTCGCTGATCGGGTCCGCAAGATCGTTGTGGAACACCTCAATGTGGATGCCGAGAAGGTCACCGAAAAGGCCAGCTTCATCGACGATCTGGGTGCTGACTCCCTGGATCAGGTCGAACTGGTGATGGCATTCGAGGAAGAATTCTCGGTCGAGATTCCTGACGACGCTGCCGAGTCGATCCAGACCTTCGGTGACGCGGTCGCTTTTCTGACCAAGGCCACCAGCTAAGCTGGGGACCGGGCCGCTGACCATGGAATTGCGCCGAGTCGTCGTCACCGGACTGGGTCTTGTCACGCCGCTTGGCTGCGGCGTGGAAGCAACCTGGTCCAATATTCTTGCCGGCAAGAGTGGCGCCAAGCGTATCGACGATTTTGAAATCGACGATATTGCCTGCCAGATCGCCCACCGCATTCCGCTTGGGGACTATGCCGACGGCAAGTACAACCCCGACGAATGGATGGAGGTCAAGGAACAGCGCAAGGTTGATCCTTTCATCGTCTATGCCATGGCTGCGGCCACTCAGGCCATCCAGGACGCGGGTGTCGAGCCCAAGACCCAGGAAGAGCAGGAGCGCACCGGCGTTCTGATCGGCTCGGGTATTGGCGGCGTTGGCGGCATCTATGATGCGTCCGTGACCCTGCATGAAAAGGGGCCGCGCCGCATCAGCCCCTTCTTCATTCCGGGCCGGCTCATCAACCTGGCCTCCGGCCAGGTCTCGATCCGCTTTGGTCTCAAGGGTCCGAACCACTCGGTGGTCACAGCCTGTTCGACCGGCGCGCACGCCATTGGCGACGCTGCCCGTCTCATCGCCTTGGGCGATGCCGACGTGATGGTGGCCGGTGGCACGGAAAGCTGCGTCAATCGCCTGTCGCTGGCCGGTTTCTCGGCCGCGCGTGCGCTCTCGACCGGCTTTAATGACAATCCCACCGCCGCGTCGCGTCCCTATGACAAGGACCGCGATGGCTTCGTCATGGGCGAAGGCGCGGGCATTGTCGTGCTCGAGGATTACGAGCGGGCCAAGGCCCGTGGCGCCAAGATTTATGGCGAGGTGATCGGCTATGGCCTTTCGGGCGATGCCTATCACATCACTGCGCCTTCGCCCGATGGCGATGGTGGCTTCCGCGCCATGAGCGCAGCAGTCAAGCGCGCCGGCATTTCACCCGCCGAGATCGACTATATCAACGCCCATGGCACCTCGACGCCGCTTGGTGACGAGATCGAACTGGGCGCAGTGACCCGCGTGCTGGGTGATGCGGCCAAGGGCGCAGTGATGAGCTCGACCAAGTCGGCCGTTGGCCACCTGCTAGGCGCTGCCGGCTCGGTGGAGGCGATCTTCTGCCTGCTCGCCATGCGCGACAGCATCGTGCCGCCGACGCTGAACCTGGACAATCCTTCGGTTGAGACCGAGATGAATCTCGTGCCGCACAAGGCGCTCAAGAAGAACGTCAATGTGGCGCTGTCCAACAGCTTCGGCTTTGGCGGTACCAATGCCACACTGGTGATGCGCAAGGTCAGCTAAACTTTTCCACCAATTGTAAGGGGCACATCGCATTCACCTGCGGTGTGCCCCTTGTCTTTGAGCGCGGGCATGCGAACAATGCCGGCGCCCCGCCACAATCTGGCGCAAAAACAATGACAACCAGGCCGTACAAGGCTGCTATTCGCGAGTGACAGGGAAGATGAACGACCGCAGGAACCGGCGCCGCCGCCGCTCGGGCAATGGCATGATCGACGTTCTCAACGGTCTGCTGACCCTGCTGGTCATCGGCCTGGTCGTCGTGGGTGGTGGCCTGTTCTTCGTGGCCTCGCAATATTATGGCGATGGGCCGACGCGCGGGGACCGCGTCTTCCGCGTGGAGTCGGGCAATACGCTCTCGACCACTGCGAACCGGCTTGAGGAGCAGGGTTTCATCACCAATTCGGTGATCTTCAGCCAGTTCGGCAGCCGGGTGGAGGAAAGCGCCGTCGTCAAGGCCGGCGATTTCAACATCCCCGCCGGCGCCTCCATGTCCGAAATCCTCAAGGAACTGACCCAGGGCAATCCACTGCGCTATGCGGTGACCATTCCCGAAGGCTGGACCGTGTGGCAGGCCATTCAGCGCATCAATGCCGATGACAGGCTGACCGGCTCGATCGACCAGCTTCCGTCCGAAGGCTCGATCCTGCCCGGCAGCTATGACTACACCCCTGGCGACACCCGCCAATCGGTGCTGGACGACATGCAATTGGCCATGACCCAGGCGCTGGCCGAGGTCTGGGAGGGACGGCAGGCCGACCTGCCGCTCGAATCCCCCGCCGAAATGCTGATCCTGGCGTCAATTGTCGAGAAGGAAACGGGCATCGCCACCGAGCGCCCGCAGATCGCCGCGGTTTTCGTCAATCGCATCCGTGAGGGCATGCGCCTGCAATCGGATCCGACCATCATCTATGGCATCACCCTTGGCCAATCGACGCTGGACCGGGGCATTCGCCGCTCGGAAATCGAGGAGAAGACGCCCTATAACACCTATCAGATTGACGGCCTTCCCCCCACGCCCATTGCCAATCCGGGCATCGAGGCCTTGCGAGCGGTCGCACATCCCGATGGTCACGATTACCTCTATTTCGTCGCCAAGGGCGCCACGCCGCGCGAGGGTCACGTCTTTGCCGAGACCTATGCCGAACACCAGCAGAATGTGGCGCGCTATCGCGAAATAGCAGCCGAGGCCGCCGCTCAGGCGGAGGCCGAAGCGGAGGCCGCGCGTCAGGCGCTGGAGGCCGAAGAGGCCGGTGCGGCCACACAAGGCGAAACCGCGCAGTGAGCGCCGCGCTTTCCAGCATGACCGGCTTTGCCCGCGCCGAGCGGCAAAGTGGCGATATGCAGGTGCAGGTCGAGCTGAAATCGGTCAATAGCCGTGGGCTCGATATAAGGCTGCGCCTGCCGCCGGGCCTGGATGCGCTCGACGTGCCGCTGCGCCAATTGCTTACCAAGTCGCTCAGCCGCGGGGCCCTGAACCTCGCCGTCGCGGCGGGTGGCGGTGCGGCTACCGGTGCCGTGCGCCTCAACCCCGAGGCTTTGGCGGCCGTGCTGGCGGCCATGGAGCAGCTCCGCAAACAGATAACGACCGATCTGCCGCGTCCCGAAGGCATTCTGGCTCTACCCGGCGTGCTTGAAACCGATGACGGGGCAGAGGGTGTCGACGAGGACCAGCAGGCGGAGCTGGTATTGGATTGCACGCGCGAGGCCATTGCCCGGCTGCAAGCGGCCCGCCGCCAGGAGGGTGCAGCGATTGCCGCCGTGCTGCTGGCCCAGCTCGACACCATTGCCGATCTGGTGGAGCGGGCCGAACGCCACCCCGCGCGTGACCGGGCCTATATCGAGGCTCGGCTGCGCGATCAGCTCGCTCTGCTGCGCGACGATACCAGCCTGCCGCCAGAGCGGCTTGCCCAGGAAGCGCTGCTGCTCGCCACCAAAGCCGACATTCAGGAAGAGCTGGACCGGCTGCGCGCCCATATCGCGGCCGCGCGCAAATTGATCGGGGAGGGCGGCCCGGTCGGACGTCGACTCGATTTTCTGGCACAGGAATTCAATCGCGAGGCCAATACGCTCTGTTCAAAGGCGAACGCTGTGGCGCTGACGGCCATCGGCCTTGACCTCAAGGCGGCGATCGATCAACTACGCGAACAGGTTCAAAACCTCGAATAGAGTGGGATCAAAATGGAATTTCAGCGTCGCGGCGTCATGCTGGTGATCGCCTCCCCATCCGGCGCCGGAAAGTCCTCGATCTCGCGCTCGCTGTTTGGCGCCGATCCCAATATCAGGCTCTCGGTCTCAGTCACCACGCGCGCCCGCCGCACCGATGAAGTGCATGGCAAGCACTATTACTTCATCGACGTGGCGACCTATCAGAAGATGCAGCGCGACGGCGAACTCCTGGAGAGCGCCGAAGTGCATGGAAATTACTACGGCACGCCACGCGCCCAGGTGGAAGAACAATTGGCCGCCGGTAACGATATCCTGTTCGATATCGACTATCAGGGCACCCTGCAGCTCTATGAGCGCGCCCGCGCCGACATGGTGACGGTGTTCATCCTGCCCCCCTCTATCAAGGAATTGCGGGCGCGCCTCGAGCGCCGCGCCCAGGACAGTGTCGGCACCATTGAAAAGCGCCTCCGCAATGCCCGCATCGAAATGGATCATTTCAGCGAGTATGACTATGTCATCGTCAATCGCGATCTGGAGGAATCGGTCGCCCGCGTCCGCGCCATCCTCGCGGCGGCCCGCCTGAAACGCGAGCGTCAGGTCAATTTATCAAGCTTCGTCAAAGACTTGCAGAGCCAGATCGATTCTCTTTGATAGCCATTTGAATCGGTTTGTGAAGGCTCAGCAGTCGGCAGCCTATCGCAGTCCCGGCAGGGCGCGCGCCATGGCGAGGAACGCCTCGACGGGAAGAGTTTCGGCGCGTTCGTCGCCCTTGAGGTCGGCTGCTGCCAGCAGCGCCTCGACCGGCACGCCGAGCGATTTCAGCGACTGTCGCACCATCTTGCGGCGCTGTCCGAAGGCGGCCTTAGTGACCTGCTCGACCAGTTTGACCGGCAAACCCTCTTCCACCGGCTTGGGCACGATATGCACCACCGCCGAAGTGACGCTAGGCGGCGGCACGAAGGCCTGTTTCCCGACATTGAAGGCAATGCGCGCATCGGTCCGCCACCCGGCGAGGACGCCAAGGCGGCCGTAATGATTGTCTCCGGGCCTGGCGACGATGCGCTCGGCCACCTCGCGCTGAAACATCAGCGTCAGGCTTTCGAAAAAGGGTGGCCAAGGCTCCATGGTGAGCCAGCCGGTGAGCAGCTGGGTGCCTATATTGTAGGGCAGGTTGGCGACGATCCGGGTCGGTCCATCGGCCAATAGGCGATAGTCCATCTCCATGGCGTCGCCGCTGATCACGGTGAGGCGGCCGGGATAGGCATCGGAAATCTCGGCCAAGGCGGGCAGGGCGCGGGCATCGCGCTCGATGGCGATGACCTCCCGTGCGCCTTCCGCCAACAGAGCCCGCGTGAGCCCACCCGGCCCGGGGCCAACCTCAATGACCCGCACGCCTTCCAGCGACCCGCCAACCCGGGCAATGCGAGCGGTCAGATTGAGATCGAGCAGGAAGTTCTGGCCCAGCTCTTTTTTGGCGCGCAGCCCGTGGGCGTTGATGACCTCGCGCAGGGGCGGAAGCTTGTCGATCTGGCTCATGGTCGGAGCGTTTCCAGCAAAAGTGGTAACGGTTTTGCGTTTCGGAAACGCGACAAAACAGGGCACGGGATCATGTCGTCACTTGCTCGAAACGGGACGGAGTGCTGGGGCCGTCATGGAATGAGCCATGGCAATGGCCGCGGCAAAACTGGAAGGGGACGCCTCGCCGGTTCCGGCAATGTCGAAAGCCGTGCCGTGATCGGGCGAGGTGCGCACGATAGGCAGGCCGAGCGTGACATTGACCCCCATATCAAACGCTACGGTCTTGATCGGGATCAGGGCCTGATCGTGATACATGGCCAGGATCGCATCATAGTGGCGCCAATGCGGTGGATAGAACAATGTGTCGCCGGGCAGGGGGCCTATGGCATCGATCCCCTCGGCCTGTGCATCGGCAATGGCCGGCCCGATGATCTCAACATCCTCCCGGCCGATGGCGCCGCCTTCCCCTGCATGCGGATTGAGCCCGGCCACGGCGATGCGCGGTGCGGCGATATGGAAGCGCTGCCGCAGATCATGCGCCATCACGCGCAATGTCTCGAGGATCAGCTTGCGGCTGATCAGCCCCGGCACGTCTTTGATGGGGACATGGATGGTTAGCGGCACGGTGCGAAGATCGCCATGGGCCAGCATCATCACCGGCAGCTTGGGCTTGCCGTCAATGGCGCAGAGATCAGCCAGGAATTCGGTATGGCCGGGATGCTGGAAGCCGGCATGGTAAAGCGTGCCTTTATGGATCGGGGCGGTCACGACCGCGCGGCAATGCCCGGTCAGGGTCGCATGCGTAGCCCGCTCGATCGCCGCGATCACAACCGGCGCGGCGTGTTCATCGGCAATGCCCGGCAGGTCGGCGACACCCCCCTCGATATGCACCACCGGCAGCGCACGCGGGAAAACGGACGCGGCGGCATCCACATCCACCGGCTCGATGGCGATATCGATCCCCAGACGCTGCGCCCGGGCCCTGAGAAAGCCCACATGGCCGAACACCACGAAGGCGGGCAATTGCCGCTCGTCCCGCCGGGCGTAAAGGCCCAGGATCAGGTCGGGCCCGATCCCGGCTGGCTCACCCATGGTCACGGCCAATGGTGCTGGCATCTTGTCCCCCAAAGGCAGAACGGCCGCGTCTTGCGGCCGCTCCTGGCCCTTGACGGGCCGAATGTCTGCGGCGGGCGCCGCCGGCCTTACTGGTAGAAAATCTTGGCCTGGCTGCGCAGGCGCTCAAGATAGGCCTCCGCTTCCTTGGCCATGGCATCGCCACCTGCATCCTCGCGCAGGCCACCCTTGACGAAGGTCAGGTCCTCGGCCTGCACCTTCTGGCAGATGGCCAGCATGGACAGACCCGCTTCGGTCGCCCTCGGCTTGCTGATGCCGCCGACATTGAGGCCGGCCAGTTCCCTGGCAATGGCATCGGGCATCTGGGTGGCGTGCCGGCGGCCGATATCGACCACGGCCACATCCGTATAGGCCAGGGAGAGTTCGACCGCGGAATCACAGCCGGCAAAGCTCGACCGGTAGCGGTTGGCCTGGCCGGAACGGCCGCCCCCGCCCACAAAGATCACTTCCTTGAGAATGTAGTCGAATTTCTGGAAATCGGCGATCTGCTGAGCGGCCTGCTGGTCCAGCTCAAGCTCGGAAATCTGCACCTGCGGGCTGACGGCCGTTTCCTTGACTGCATTCCAGGCAATGGCGGCGCGCAACCGGTCCTGCAAGGTCTGCGAGCTGACACCGCCCTGCTGCAGCATGGCCTGCAGGCGATCGCGGCTGACATTGAGATTGCGGGCGATCTGCAGAAAGGCCTCGTCGACCTGTGCATTGGACACGCTGATACCCAGCCGTTTGGCTTCCTGGAGCTGGATCGCCTCGGTGATCAACTGCTGCATGGCGCCATTGCGGCCGGTATTATTGCCCTCCATGCGGAAGAGCCGCAGCCTTTGGTCGACCTGCACGTCGCTGATCGGTTCACCATTGACGGTCGCCACAGTCGCGGCCCAGGCGGCAGGCGCCACGCTCATAGTCAGGGCAAGTCCGATGAATATCGCGCTCAAAGCGCGCCGAAATTCAGCAAAGGTCATGGTCAGGTCCGCTTGTCTTGTGACGCCTTCAATGGGGCGTCAGAGCCAGTCTTGTCAATTGGGCGATGATTGAGGCCAAAATCGGAACGGCGGGTGCCGCTCAAATCCAGCCGTCTTCCTTCCGCAGCAACACTGTCACACCGATGACGATGGCGACAAGGGCCGGGCCGATTGCGGCAAAGAACGGGTCCAACACGCCGGTGCTGCCACCCCGATCCGCCATTTCGGTGATGATGAAAACGATGAAACCCAGCACGATGCCATAGAGCACGGCGGGCCCGAACTGGGTGTTGCGGCTATAGCCGGCGGTAAAGGCAAAACCGATCAGAAGAGAGCCGGTGAGAACCAGGGGCAGCGCCAGAAGCTTGATCAGCCGCATGGCCGTCGCCGCGCGGATCGATGGGTCGGCCACCCCACGCTGCAATAGCCGCGCCAGCTCGAAAAAGGTCATGTCCTCGGTCGAGGCCAATTTGAGGCTGATTTCCGCTGCAGTCGAGCGCGTGGGCACCTTCAGGTTGAACATTATGCGAGCCGGCCCATCGGCCGTGCGCACTTCGGCCTCGGGGAAATTCCAATAGCCCGCATCAAGAATGGCCTCAGGAGCCTCGATGCGCGGCGTTTCGCTCGGGCCGAGATGGAAGAGGGTCACGTCGACCAATTGCGAGCCGCCCTGCGACATGCCGCGGCCCATGAGCACGTAATGCACACCATCCCCGCTCTGCTCGAGCCATATTTCGCCCGGCGGGGTCAATTGCGCCGCCTGGCCCGGCGGGGTGGGCGCCAGCTCCCGATTGATCATGGTACTGGCGGTTTCCGCGCCCAATGCAATGACCAGACTGGCCGCGAAGAGGACGATCACCGGCGCGCGCAGCACCCGCCAGATCGAAAGCCCGCTAGCCTTGATCACCGTCAGTTCATGCCTGATCTTGAGATCGGCCAGGCCCAATATGGTGCCCATAAGCACCGTGACGGGGAGGGTCTTGATCGTCCAGCGCACCGCGCTCATCGCCACCATGACCACGGCCATATGCACACCGCGCTGCTCGGCAACATAGTTGAAGCGCCAGGTGTCGAGCGATTCCACCAGCGCGATCAGCCCGTAAAAGATGAATACGGTCGCAGCGATCCGGCTGGCCAGGCGAGCCAGCACGACCCGGTCGATATGGCTGATCATGGCGTCACCGCCGCAAGGGGACGCCGCGGCCACAAGCGCACGGCGAGGATAGCGGCGCCGGCAATGATCAGCGCAAAGGCGCCGGTGCCGGTGCCCAGAGGGCTATAGGCGCTGATGCCGCGCTCGCCAAAGGCGACGAGCATGACCAAGGCCTCCAATGGCAGTCGGAACCGCATGCGATTGCCGCTAGGAAACCCGGCAACCGCAACCACCAGCAGCACCAGGCCCAATACGCGCAGCCCCTCCGCCGACCGGTCGAGCAGCCGCTTGACAAGTCCCGGCTCCCAGCCCGTATCGAGGGCGCGGGTGATAAGCGCAAAACTGTCGGTTTCGGACAAGACGTCGATCTGTGCCACCTGTTGGGCCAGGCTTTCCACGCTGACATCGTAGCGGGAGAAGCGGATTTCCGAATATCGCCCATCGGCCTCTGTATATTGCAGTGCGCCATCGCGCAGCTCCAGCACATAGTCTTCACCCACGCTGACCACTCGGGCTGAGGCGGCGATATAGGTTCGGCGCGTTTCCGGATCGCGGCGGTCATCGGCGAAGAATTCGGTGATCACCCCGCCATCGGCACGTCCGCCGATCAGCAGGATGACGCCTGGCGTGACCTGGGTGAAGCGGTTGGGCTTGAGGGTCGAACTGACGAGGTCCGCGGCGACCTCGGCCGAGAGGCGATTGAGCTGGCGGTTGGCCAGCGGTTCGATCATATGGGCCAGGATCAAGACCATGGCGACGGCGCCCGCGCAGGTGACAATGGCGGCGCGCCAGAGCCCGCTTACGCCGCGGCTGGTGTGAATGATGTGCAGTTCATGACTGGTCTGCAGCGCCGTCAACGCCCGGACGACCCCGATGCCGACGCAGATATAGAAAAAGGACAGGGCCAGCGGCGGCATCGTATAAAGCGCCTGCAGCGCCAATGTGCCGAATCCCTGGCCCTTGACCGAGACGACGTCGAATGAGCGCAGGCAATTGACCAGCCAGAGCAGGAAGCACACGATCCCGAACAGGATCAGCGCATCGCTCGCGAACAGGCGCGTCAAATAGGAGGTCAATCGTCTCATGCGGCTAAAAAACGGCGTCCGTCGCTGATTTGCGTGGGATGAATCGCGCTGCACCTTGCGGCACTTCTCAACTTCACACAATCTCCCATCACGTCACAGATGCGGTGCAAACATGCCAGAGCGGCGTGCGCTGAACTGGCGCCGCAAACCCGCGGCGGATAAGCTGGAAGCATGGCCGAAGTCCTTTTCTATCACCTTGAAGCCCGTCCGCTCGAAGCGGTCATACCCCTGCTGCTCGAAAAAACGCTGGAGCGGGGGTGGCGCGCCGTGGTGGAAGTGGGCTCGCGCGAGCGTGCCGAGGCGCTCGATGCCCATCTCTGGACCTATCGCGACGACAGTTTCCTGCCCCATGGCCTTGCCGGCGACGATGCCGAGGCGATGCAGCCCATTCTCATCACCACCGAGGCGGACAATCCCAATGCGGCAGCGGTGCGTTTCTTTGCCGATGGCGCCGTGCCCCAATCGGGGGAGGGCTATGAGCGGCTAGTCTATATGTTTTCCGGCCACGATCCCGACGCCGTCCAGACGGCCCGCGACGCCTGGGTGGCCCTGCGCGGCGACAATGACGTGACCTATTGGCAGCAGGAAGCGAGCGGCCGCTGGGTCAAGAAGGGTCAGGCGACGCAGGCAACATGACCCCCGACCTTTCCACGCCCAGCAAGCACAAGCTGCATGAGGATATTTTCGCCATGCTTATCGGCACCATGCTGGTGTCGCTGGGCATCGCCTTTTACGCGCAAGTGCAATTGACCACGGGCAGCAGCGCAGGTGTCGCCCTGCTGCTGCAATATATCACCGGCATTCCCTTTGGCTGGCTGTTCTTTGGTATCAACCTGCCATTCTATGCGTTGGCCTGGTTCCGCATGGGGCTGCCTTTTACGCTCAAGACCATCGCCAGCGTGGCCATGGTCTCCTATTTCTCCTCGCAGATCCCGGGCTGGATCGGTATCGAGCGCATCGATCCGCTCTTTGCCGCGCTGGTCGGCGGCGGGTTGATGGGGCTGGGCATCCTGTCGCTGTTCCGGCACAAGGCCAGCGTCGGCGGCATCAATATTCTGGCGCTGTTCCTGCAGGACAATTTCGGCATCCGCGCCGGCTATTTCCAGCTCGGCGTCGATGCTGTCATCCTAGTCATCGCCTTTTTCGTCCTGCCCTTCGACCGGGTCCTTTATTCGATCCTCGGGGCACTGGTGCTGAACATGATCATCGCCCTGAATCATCGCCCAGGGCGCTATGTGGGTTTCAGCTAAAGGCCTTTAATTGGCCGTGTCGCCCCAGCCCACGATGTCATAGAGATACATGTAGAACATGTGCTCGGCCATTTCGTAGCAATAGATGACTTCGCTGGCGCTGGGATCATAAAAGGCATTGGGCTCGCCGCATTGGGTGGCCCGGAACGTTACCGGTCCCGGCAGGAGAAAACTGGCCGCTACGGTTTCGGCCGCATATTCCATGATCCGGTAGTCCTTGAGTGCCCGGGCGTAATCCTCATAGTCCCCGGCCTCGTCATAGACGACTTCGATGCTGGCGACACTGTCGTCCTCGGTCAAATGCGGATCGAGCAGGGTCATCCACGAGGTGAGGGCCTGCTCATAGGTATAGCCGCAGGCTTCCTGCTGGTCCGTATCGAGTTCGTAAATATCGGCGGTTTCCCCGAAGGCCTCGGGATCCTTGCCCACCATCATGCAGACCATGGCATAGGCCCGCTGAATGTCGAGGCTATGCTCGTCATAATAGGAAAAGTCGTCCACACCCGAGCCGGTGGAATTGACGGCATTGAAATACCAGCCATCCGCCGCGTCGATCAGCGCGTCATAGCTGTCATCGCTTTCGTCGAATTCGAGCAGCCAGATCGTCGCCAATGCGTCGACGGCGTCTTCCTCCTTGCCCAGGACCGGCAGACCCAGTTCACCCACCAGCAGATGGCCGATTTCGTGATACATGGTGAAGGCTGCGTCATGCAGCGCAAACGCCATGGCATCGGCCAGAACCTGGTTGTCCTCGTCCTGTGCCTGAGCGCCGATCGCGCCCAAAGTCAGGCAAGTAAAAATCGCGGCCAGAGCCGCTGCACATCTGTTCATAAAATGCCCCCATAGGCAGCGCGCCGCCAATCCCCCGGACGTCCGGCCTCAATCGCGACTGCGTTCTGCCCGCTGGTCGAGATGAAGCTGCATGAAATCCTGCATCAACTCATAGCAGAAGATGATTTCGGTTGTCGCGGGGTCATAGAAGGCATTGGACTCACCGCAGCGCCGGGCCGTGAAACGGACCTGGCCGTCCAGGCGATAGCCACGGCGCAATTCCTCGGCGACCTCATCGAATATGCCGCTGCCGCGGAAGGCCCGCTCGGCCAGCCGCAGGCGCGTGCCACCGTCATGATAGGTGACGTTCACCCGCGTGCCTGCCTTGCCCTCGACAAGCAGCGCGTCCAGGCTGCGGTTGATCAGTTCATAATCGAACAGGCAGGTGTGCTGGCGCTCGGAAGGGATGTCGTAGGAATTGGCTATGGTGCGGAAGGCGGTCCGGTCGGCGCCCACCATCAGGCAGATGATCTGCAGGGCGCGATGGCGATCCGGGCTGTAGCCGGAGGCATAATCATCGCCATCGAAATAGTCGCCATAGCGCGCGCCGGTCAGCACCCAGCCATCGGCCGCATCTTCCAGCGCCTGATTGGCCTCGGGCGTATTCTTCTTGAGCAGCACCCAGGTCGCGATATTGTCCGCTGCATCCTCTTCCTTGCCCAATACGGGCAGGGCGAGCTTATCGATCAAGAGGTGCGCGACCTCGTGATAGAGGGTGAAAAGGCTGTTATTGACTGCAAAGCGCAGCGTTTCGGCTCGGTCCTGCTTGGAAAGCCCGGAAAGGTCCTGCGCACTGGCCGGCAAAGCCATGGCCAGGGCAATGAGCACGACGATAAGACGGAACATGGCGGACCTCACTCGAGCAATGGGGTAAGTGAAGAGGAGCGCGGCGCTCCCGTCAACGCTTTCAGTCGCGTTTGGTGAAGCCTGGTAAACGCCCCGTCATGCCGTCGGCGGCAACCAGTCGGGCGGCGCCAGTTCAAACCCCTCAAAGCGGAAACCGGGCGCGACCGTACAGCTCATCAATGTCCAGTCACCCAGGCTGCGGGCCGATTGCCACGCATGGGCCGGTACAATCCCCTGCGGCCGGTGACCGCTCAGGACATCCGCGCCCAGCGTGATTGTCGTCATCGCCTCGTGTCCGGCCATGGTCAGTTCCAGCGGGGCGCCAGCATGCCAAAGCCAGGTCTCCACCGCATCGACACGGTGCCAATGCGAGATTTCGCCAGCCCTGAGCAGGAAATAGATCGCGGTGGAGCGGGCCCGCCCATCCGGTCCCGGTTCGTCTTCAAAAGTCTGGACGTACCACCCGCCTTCGGGATGGGGTTGCAGGCCCAGCGCGGCGATGATCTCATCGGCTCTCATGCCCGCTCGGCCTCCTCCAGTTTGGCGCTCAATTCCAGCCAGCTTTCCTCCACCGCTTCAAGGTCGGTGGTGAACCGGGACTTGTCCCGACCCAGCGCGATCAGCCGGTCCGGCGATCCATCGTAAATCTTGGGGTCGGCCAGATGGGCATCGACCTTGTCGATTTCGGCCCGCAGCCGCTTCATCTTGGTTTCGGCATCGGCAATCTTCTTCTTGAGCGGGGCCAGCTCGGCGCGACGGGCCGCGGCCTCCTGCCGCGACTGCTTGCGATCGCCCCCATTGGCATTGCCGCCGCCGGATTTGCCTTCCTTGTTGGCGGTGATGTTGCGCTGGTAGCTGTCGAGATCCTCGTCCAGCTCGCGAATAGTGCCATTTTCGGCGATCCAGAGCGTGTCGCAGGTCGCCTCGATCAGGTGCCGGTCGTGCGAAATGATCAGCACTGCCCCCCGGTAGTCGTTGAGTGCATAGACCAGCGCATCGCGGCTATCGATGTCGAGATGGTTGGTCGGTTCGTCCAGGATCATCATCGACGGCCCCGAAAAGGTGATGAGCCCCATTAGAAGACGTGCCCGCTCGCCACCGGAAAGGTTCTTGGCCTTAGTGTCCATGCGCGATGTGGTCAGGCCCATCTGGGCCAGGCGGCTCCGGCGTTTTGCCTCATTGTCGAGCGGCATCAGCTCTGCAACATGTTCCAGCGGGGTCTGCTCGGGCTTGAGCTTGTCCATCTGGTGCTGCGCGAAATGGGCAATCTCGAGCTTCTTGTTGATCTTGAGCTGGCCGTCCATCACCGGAATATCGCCGGCCAGCAGCTTGGCAAAGGTCGACTTGCCGTTACCGTTCACACCGATCAGGGCGATGCGAGCATCCGGGTCGATGCGCTGTGTGACATTGCGCAAAATGACCTTGTCGCCATAGCCGGTTGAGACCTTGTCCAGGGTGATCATCGGGGTGGGCAGGTCCGCCTTGGGCTGCTGGAACTGGAACGGGGCCGCATGCTCGTCAAACATCGCCTCGGGCGGTCGCAGTTTCTCGATCATCTTGACGCGCGCCTGGGCCTGCTTTGCCTTGGTGGCCTTGGCCTTGAAGCGATCCACGAACTTTTGCAGATGTGCGATCTGCTCCAGCGTCTTTTCACGCTGCTTGTTGTTGAGCTCCATCTGCATCCGGCGCGTCTCTTCAAACGTGTCGTAATTGCCCTTGTAGTAGGTGAGCTTCCGATGCTCGAGATGCACGATAGAGTTGACCGCCTTGTTCAAGAGGTCGCGATCGTGGCTGATCAGGAACACGGTATAGGGATAGGTGGCGAGATATTTCTCCAGCCACAGAGTACCTTCGAGATCGAGATAGTTGGTCGGCTCGTCGAGCAGCAGCAGGTCGGGCTGAGAAAACAGCACTGCCGCCAGCGCCACGCGCATGCGCCAGCCGCCGGACAGCTCGCGCGTCGGCGCGTTCTGCCGATCCTGCTCGAAGCCGAGACCCTTGAGGATCGAGGAGGCGCGCGCCTCGGCGGAATGCGCGTCGATATCGGCCAGCCGCATATGGATTTCGCCGATCCGATGCGGATCGGTCGCCGTTTCGGCTTCCGCAAGCAGGGCCGAACGCTCCTTGTCGGCAGCCAGCACCACCTCGAGCACGGTTTCCTCGCCCGCCGGCGCCTCCTGCGCCACGGCGCCGATCCGGGCCTTCTTGTTGACCTCGGTGGAGCCGCTATCGGCGCCGATATGGCCCTGGATCAGGTGAAACAGCGTCGTCTTGCCGGTGCCGTTCTTTCCCACAAAGCCGGCCTTGGCGCCATCGGGCAGCACCAGCGATGCCTCTTCGAAGAGCGGGCGACCCTGAATGCGATAGGTGAGATTATTGATGGTCAGCATGCCATAATCTCGCCGATCCGATAGGCAGGATCGGCGGTCCATAAAGTCGGTTACAATTCTTGCTGTGCCAATACAGCGCCCCTTAGGAGATGTCTAATGCGCAAGACCATGGCTTCTATTCCCCTGGCGTTGACTGCGGCCCTGTGCGGTGGCGCCGCGCTAGCCCAGGAAGTGGCCAGCTTCACCGAGCTTTACGCCTGTCGGATCGATGCCGAGCGCATCCTGCTCAGGGCGACATTTGACGGTAGCGCCTGCTGGGCCGTCGAGAAGGCCGGGATGGCCGAGCCGCGTGGCACTATCGTGGCCGTGCACTTTCCCACGACCAGCACCGCCGAAATCTGCACCATGCAGATCGTGCCGGTCACGACGGAGCAGGTGATCGAAGTCCACGAACCTGTCATCGACCTCGATGTGACGGCTCTTGATCCTGAGAATAATGACGTGGCCCATGGTGTAATCGAGGCGAGCGAAGGGCAGGGGGACTGCCTTGAGGCAAGGGGCTGAAACGACGGCAAGTTGCCGTCTTGCGCCTTACACACTCAGCCGCTAAAAGGCGCCACCTTTCCAAACGCATCAAGCAGGAACAAACCGCCATGGCGCTCGAACGCACCTTCTCCATCATCAAGCCCGATGCCGTCCGCCGTAACCTGATCGGCAAGATCGTCGCCAAGTTCGAAGAGAACGGTCTGCGCCCCATCGCCATGAAGAAGATCCACATGACCCGCGAACAGGCCGAAGGCTTCTACGCGGTCCATAAGGAACGCCCCTTCTTCGGTGAACTGGTCGAGCAGATGATTGCCTCGCCGGTTGTCGTGCAGGTACTTGAAGGAGAAAACGCGATCCTCAAGAACCGCGAGATCATGGGCGCTACCAACCCGGCCAATGCCGATGAAGGCACCATCCGCAAGGAATTTGCTCTCTCGGTTGGCGAAAATTCGGTCCACGGCTCCGACGCTCCCGAGACCGCTGCCCAGGAAATCAAGTTCTTCTTCTCCGACGACGAGCTCGTTGGCTAAATGCCCTACGTCAACGTTCGCATTCTCGACGATGATGTCACCGCCGAGCAAAAGGCTCAGGTGATCGCCGAGATTACGGATACGATGGTCCGCGTGCTCAACAAGTCACCAGAGACCACTTTCGTCGTTATCGACGAAGTGCCGCTCGAAAACTGGGGTTTCAAGGGCAAGCCCATCGCCCAGTTGCGCAAGCAGCCCAAGGACTGACGCGACCAGCACCACAAAAATCCAGGCCGCCCGCCGGGCGGCCTTTTTGCTTGTTCGTGCTATAAGGCATCGAACACATCCCGGGTCACTCCGCCATTAGGGCGGAACCCCATTGATAGACACCAATAATCGGTCGGAGCATCCCGCAGAGTCGGGGCACGGCACGCATGGTGATCCGCTCCGAAAGAACTGCATTGTCCCTGCCTGAAACCATCATTGCCCCTATTGCCCGCGCCCTTGAGGCCAAGGGCTACGACAGCCTCACGCCGGTACAGGCCGCCGTTATCGAGCCGCAGACCGATGGCCGCGACCTGCTGGTTTCCGCCCAGACCGGCTCTGGCAAGACTGTCGCCTTCGGTATGGCCATAGCCCCGACGCTCCTGGGGGACGATCTCATCCTGCCCGCACCAGGTGCCCCGCTGGCTTTGGTCATCGCCCCCACCCGCGAACTGGCCATGCAGGTCCGCCGCGAGCTCGACTGGCTCTATGCCGATATGCACGCCCAGACCGCCGCTGGTGTCGGCGGCATGGATCAGCGCACCGAGCGCCGCGCGCTGGAGCGCGGCGCCCATATCGTCGTGGGCACGCCCGGGCGCCTGCGCGACCACATCACGCGCGGCGCGCTGGATATGTCCGCCCTACGCGCCGTGGTGCTCGACGAGGCCGACGAAATGCTCGATCTTGGTTTCCGCGAGGATCTTGAGTTCATCCTGGCCGCGGCACCGGAAGATCGCCGCACGCTGCTTTTTTCAGCGACTGTTCCGCGCCAGATAGCCGACTTGGCCAAGACCTTCCAGAACGATGCGCTGCGCATTACGGCCACCTCCTCGGGAGAGCAGCATGCCGATATCGACTACAAACTCATGGTTGTCCCCGCCGACCAGCGCGAAAACGCCGTCATCAACACGCTGCTCTGGTATGAAAGCACCAATACCATTGTCTTCGCCTCCACCCGCGAGGCAGTGAAGCACCTTTCGGCGCGGCTGCACAATCGCGGCTTCGACGTTGTGACCCTCTCGGGCGAATTGACCCAGTCCGAGCGCACCAATGCGCTTCAGGCCATGCGCGACGGGCGCGCCCGCATCTGCGTGGCGACAGACGTTGCGGCACGCGGCATCGATCTGCCCAATCTCGATCTCGTCATTCATGCCGAGCTGCCCATGAATGCCGAGACGCTGCTGCATCGCTCGGGCCGCACCGGCCGCGCCGGGCGCAAGGGCACCTGTGTTGTTATCTCGCCCAGCCATCGGAAAAGGGTCGCGCTCTCCATCCTGCGGACCGCCAAGATCGAGGCGGAAATGACCGCTCCGCCCAGCGCCGCCGATATCGATGCGCGCTATCAGGACCATATTCTGTCAGCTGCCACCCTGACGGTCCCCGCCAATGAGGAAGAGGCGCCGCTGGTCGCTCAGCTTCTCGAGCGCCATAGCGCCGAGGCCATCGCCGCCGCCTATCTCCGGCTGCAAATGGCCGCCCGGCCGGTGCCTGAGGACGTGGTCGCGGCGGCACCGGATGAGCCGCGCGCGCCGCGCAGCCGCGAGCGCTTTGCCGGCGGAAGCTGGTTCAAGGTCAATCTGGGCCGCAAGCAGCGGGCCGAACCGCGCTGGCTGCTGCCCATGATCTGCAAGGCGGGCGGTGTCACCAAGGGCGATATCGGCTCGATCCGTATTTTCGATACCGAGACGATTTTCGAGGTCGCCGCCGACAAGGTCGACAGCTTCTTGCGCTCTGTGGGCAAGAACGGCACCGGAGAAAAGGGCGTACATATCGGCGCTGTCGAGGGCCCGAGCGAACGCTCGGAGCGGCCGCAGGGTAAGCGCCGCCCGCCAGGCCCGCCTGAAAAATACGATCCGATGAAGCCACGCCCCGAAAAGGCGGACCGAAAGGAACGCTATGGCAAGCCGAAGTCCGATGATCTCGAGGCCTTCATGGAGATCCCAAGGCCGCCGCGCGAACCCAAACCTGCGCGGCCCCCCAAGCCCTTCGCACCCAAGGACAAGGGCAAACCCAAATGGGCCAAGCCCACTGCCGAGGGTGTTGAGCGGCCTGCCAAAAAGAAGGCCGCAAAGCCCAAGGACCACAAGAAAAAGCGGAGCGAGTGAACCCGGTCAGCCGGTTGCGGCCTGCGGCCGCAGCCGACCCAGCCGCGCAAGATTGCCAGCGGCCATGACAATTGCTCCCAACACGGACAGACCGGCCGCACAGACCAGCGCGAAGCGGTAATTTCCGCCTGCCGCCAATATGCCGAAGCCCGCCGCACCCAGAATATTGGCGGCAATGGCGACAATATCCATCAGCGAGGTGGAGAGACCGATCCGCCCCTTAATCGCATCCTGGATATAGGGGATGTTGACGCTCATCAGCGCGGCCGTTCCCAGCCCGTTGAGCAGCAGCAGCCAGTAAAGCGCCGACATACTGTTGAGGGCGCTGGTGAGGCCGATGAATAGCGCCATCACCAGGCCAGCCGCCGCCAATATGGTTTCCTTGCTCAGCTTCGTCGTGAGCCAGGCAAGCAGCAGCATGCAGGGCGCTTCGACCGCGGCGGTGATACCGGCATAAAAGCCGACATCGGCGACCGTGCCACCCAGGTCGCTGACAATGAACAGCGAGACGCTCAGGGTCAGCAGCCGCATCGCCCCCACCATCACGATGAGGCCCGCCAATCCTGCCAGAATGCCGGGTTGCAGCTCGAAGGCCGAGAGCAGCGAGGCCCCCTTGGCGCGCACCGGCGGTGGCATTTGCACTGCCGCCCTGGGCTCGACAAGCAGCAAGGCGAAAATGCCGGCCATCGCCGCATAGCTCAGCGAGGACGCCAGATAGACATCGAAAATGCTGTATTCGGCCGCGATCCAACCGGCCAGGGGCGGTACGACGATCCAGGCCAGCGTGAAGACGGTGCGCAGCGATGTGACCATGAAGTCCACCCTGTCCGGGCGGTGCTTCACATAGTACACCCGAACATAGCCAAAGCTCTGCCCATAGCAGGCCCCTGCCAGCGGCATGATCAGACCCATGGCAATGGCAAAGCTTGCCTGCGAGGGGATGAGGTAAATCAGGCCATGCGCAAGGATGCCGGCAAGGGCGGTGATTAGCACCAGAATGCGTCGGTCTGGAAGCTTGTCGGAGAGATAGCCCAGGCCCAGCGACACGAATGTGCCGCAAATGGCGCCCGTGCTCATCACTGTGGCAAACCAGCCCGGCGACATGCCCAGCGTGTCCACGCCCACCAGCGAGGCATAGGGCATGGTGGCGGCATAGGTGACCCCTGAAAAGAACATATTAGCGCCCAAAAGGGCCGTCACGGGCAGGCGCATCCGGGTCATGTTTGTCCCCCTCCAGGAGGCGGCAGAGCTAACGCCGCGGTCCCGATCTGTCTAATAAAACGTTTTCATAGCGCCTATCACCACGATTGCTCGTTGCCATTGCGTCAGCACTGCTGCTGTGATTGGCCCCGCCGCAGCGGTAAAATCATGGGTCCGCGCCAGACCGCATGGGCGGCCTGTGCGGCCAGAATGGGAGGCCATGATGACGGCCTATAATATTGTGCGTATGCGGGTGAAGCCCGGTTTCGAAGATGCGTTCATTGCCCATCACGATGCCATGCTCAAATCGGCGGGCGATGAATTCAAAGCGGCCGGCATGCACCGGTTCAGTCTCGTCAAGACCGGCGACCGCGACTATTGCGTGCTCGGCGAGTGGGACGACTTCGACAGTATCGTCAAGGCCAGACCGGCCATGATCCGGTCACTGGATGGCCTGCGCGCCATGCTCGAAGACCTGGGCGGCGATCTCGGCGTTACCGATCCTGTGTCCGGAGAAGCCACAGCCGAATATGATGTCCGGACTGTCGTGCACTAGCTTCGATAAGCCCGGCTGATCGGCAGCCGTGATAAAGAGCACGCGCTGGTCGTGCTCTTTTCTTTCTAGCCAGGATTGCCGGGCTTGGTAGCGTTCTCGATGTTTTGGGCAAGCGCTGCAATCTCTGCGGCGTGCTTTTCGGTCGCCGGGCCGATGCCGTCCATCCAGTTTCCGAAGCGCTTGAGCATGGGCACGAAAGCGGCCAGCTCCGCCGCGTTCCATTCGGAGAGAAACTCGCCCATGATCATGAACTTATAGGCCCGCACGGCCTCGACGACGCTCTGACCCAGCACAGTCAACTCGATAATGGTCCGCCGGGCATCGGCCTGGCTGACAGCCCGGTGCGCATAGCCCTTCTCGACCAGTTCGCTGACCAGGCGGCTGGCGCGCGACGGGTCGATATTGAGCCGTTCCGCCACTGTCGACACCATGACTTCATGGCTTTCGGCACTATCGGGCCCCGGACCCTCGATGACCGCCAGAACGTCATATTGCGGCAGTTCCAGAGCGATCCCAAGATCAAGCAGCGCCCGGTGCCCGAGTTCGCGCTTCATGGCGCGCCGCCGCCATTTCTGCATCACCCCATCAATATCCAGCACGGCTTCCGCCGTTGCCGCGTCGATCCCGGCATTGGCCAGCAGGGCACTGATCTCAGCTTTGTTGCTCAAGGGCATGGCAGACACCGTAGTTTTGCATGCGATCAGCAATTACATGCTATTGACATGTAATTGCTGTGGGCACATGTATGCCGTCAGATATATTTTCGCAAGGCCTGGCGGTTGCACCGGCCGTGCTCGCAAGGAATGCCCCAATGTCCACCCCCATTCAACCGGCCGCAGAGCCGGACAATCCATCCGTTGCCCTTGTCATCGGCGCGGTCGCCGTCACCCTCCTATTGGCCTCCCTGGGCCAAACCATTGTCTCGGCGGCCCTGCCGGTCATTGTCGGGCAGCTTGGCGGGCTCGACCATCTCACCTGGGTCGTGATTGCCTATCTGCTCAGCTCCACTGTGGTGGCGCCGATCTATGGCAAGCTCGGCGATCTCTATGGCCGCAAGATCGTGCTTCAGGTCGCCATCGTCATTTTCCTTGTAGGTGCCGTGCTCTCTGCCATGGCCACGAACATGACCTACCTCATCGCCGCGCGCGCCATTCAGGGGCTGGGTGGCGGCGGTCTCATGGTGGTCGCCATGACGGTAGTTGCCGATATTATTCCACCGCGCCAGCGGGGCAGGGTGCAGGGCCTGTTCGGCGCTGTCTTTGGCGTGGCGACGGTGGTCGGCCCACTGCTCGGCGGCTTCATTGTCGAGCACATTTCCTGGCAGTGGATCTTTCTGATCAACCTGCCGCTGGGCCTGCTCGCGCTGGCCGTCATCGCGGTCGCGCTCAAGCCACGCGGCATCCGCGTCAAGCACGCCATCGACTATCCAGGCTTCGTGCTGCTTTCCGGCGGCCTTACCGCTTTCGTGCTGGCCACATCGCTGGGCGGCAATACTTGGCCATGGCTCTCGCCGCAGATCGCCGGCCTGGTCGTCTTCGCCCTCGCCATGCTCTCGGCCTTTGTCTGGACCGAGGCGCGGGCCGCCGAGCCCGTGCTGCCGCTGAGCCTTTTCCGCATCAATACCTTTGCCCTGACCAGCGGTATCGGCTTTTTGGTGGGCATGGCCATGTTCGGCTCGATCACCTTCCTGCCCATGTATCTGCAATTGGCCAAGGGTGTGTCGCCCATGGATTCGGCATTGCAGCTCGTGCCCATGATGGTGGGCATGATCGGCACGTCGATGCTGTCCGGTTTCCTGATGACCCGCACGGGTCGCTATAAGCTATTGCCGCAGCTCTCGACCCTGGTCCTGACGGCAGGCTGTCTCTTGCTCGCCACCATGCAGCTCGACACCCCAGCCTGGCAGATCGCCATTTATATGTTCCTGGTTGGCGCGGGCATCGGGCCGGTCAACAGCGTCAGCATTACCGCCACGCAAAACGCCGTGCCGCGCGCGGTGGTCGGGGCGGCCACTGCTGGCAACACACTGTTCCGCCAGATCGGCGGGTCCATTGGCGTTTCCATTTTCGGTGCCATTTTTTCGAGCGGCCTGGCCGAGCGGTTGAGCGCCGTCATGCCCGAGGGGGCAGGGTCGGCAGGCTTCAGCGCCCAGGCCGTGGCGAGCATGCCCGAACCCTTGCGCAACCAGATGCTTGAGGCATTTGCCTCCGCGCTTCATCCCGTATTCTTCACTGCCGCCGGTGTGGCCATCCTGGCCTTCTGCCTGACCTTCCTGCTCGAAGAATTGCCCCTGGCAACCACCCTGCGCAAAGAACCGGAAGCCGAAACCGACGCCGAGAAACAGACCAGCGCCGCATTGGCTGGCGCGCCAGCCAGTGTCCGGGGTTGAGACATTTCTACCACGGTTGTGATCCCACGCATTTTTGACCGCTCCGGCGAGTGCCCGGGGCGGTCTTGATTGGTATCCGGTCTGAAATGCTTGCAGTTCAATGGCTTAGGGAGATGTCGTGACTCTGGCTGGCAACGACCGGATTCGTTTTTTCAACCCGTTGACTCATCGCGTGAGCCGATTGGGGCCATGCCGCCCCATCTATGGCGAAATTGTGAATGGTCAAATCACCGCGTTTGCGTACCTTTTGCTGAGGACAACTGCCGAGTTTGCGTCGCCGGCCCCGCCATATGGAGACTGAAAGCGTGCCTTTGCGTTGGCAGGAAGTGGCTTTGCCGCTCATCACGATTACCCTTCTCATCGTCCTTAAGCACATTCCCATGACCGAGCATCTGCCGCTGTCGCGCACGGCGGGCGTGGTGGCCTTCGGTTACGCAGCCTTTCTGGCATTGCGGCTGCTGCAGCCCGAGGAGGCAATTGTCGTTGAAGGGGGCTGGGCCGAATTGCGGCCGTCCATCGTTGAATATTTCGCCTGCTATGGCGCAGCGGCTTTGGCGGCTGTGTTGCTCTTCGCGGTGATCATCATGGGCCACGTGGCCGACACCGCCCAATTGATCGCGACTTATCTGGCGGTGATCCTGTTGGCCGGTGGTTCGCTTGGCATAGGCATGGCGGGGCTCTTCACCCAGACGCGCTGGGATCATCGTCAAGTCACCCATCGTAGCGCCTTGGGCCGCGTGACCAGGCTGGAATGGGGCGAGGTCCGGGCCGTTCGGCCAAACTGGCGCGGCGTCACCATTACCGGCTCTTCCGGTCGCATCACCTTTTCGCAGTTCCATGGCGGCGCCGCCCAATTGGCCAAGCACGCCGCCACACGCGCCCGCCGCAATAGCGAAACGGCGACGAAGGCCTTCGCTGCCTAGCCTCGCTCAGGCCTTATCACCTGTCCTGATCTCTCCCATCACCACAAAGCGATTGTCGCAGGGCAGGGGTGGGGCGTATCGTGCCGACCATGAACGCCCCGATTGCCCAGCGCACCATCCGCTCCGTCTGCCCGCACGACTGTCCTTCGGTCTGCGCGCTCGATGTCGATATTCTGGTCGACGGCACGGTGGGCCGGGTACGCGGCGCCAAGGACGATCCCTATACGGCCGGCGTGATCTGCGAAAAGGTCGCGCGCTATGCCGAGCGCATCCATCATCCCGACCGCCTGACTCATCCCATGCGCCGCATTGGCCCGAAGGGGGCAGGGCAGTGGCAACCCATCTCCTGGGACGAGGCGCTGGACGAAATTGCCGCGCGCTTCCTCGAGATTGAGCAAAGGCATGGCCCTGAGGCAATCTGGCCTTATTTCTATGCCGGCACCATGGGCCATGTGCAACGCGACGGTATTGAGCGGTTGCGCGCCGTCCGCGGCTATTCGCACCAATATGACACGATCTGCACCGGCCTTGCCTGGCCAGGCTATATCGCTGGCACCGGGCTTCTGGGCGGGGTCAATCCCGAACAGATGGCCGAAAGCGATTGCGTTGTCATCTGGGGCACCAATGCGGTGCATACCCAGGTCAATGTGATGACCCATGCCATGAAGGCCCGCAAGACGCGCGGCGCCAAGGTCGTGGTCATCGACATCTATCGCAATGCCACCATGGATCAGGCCGATATGGGCCTGGTCCTGCGCCCCGGCACCGATGGCGCCCTGGCCGTGGCCACCATGCATGTGCTGCTGCGCGACGGTCTGGCCGACCGGGACTATATAGCCCGGTTCACCGATTTCTCGCCGGAGTTCGAAGCCCACCTCGCCTCGCGCACGCCGCAATGGGCGGCCGAAATCACCGGCCTGTCTGTAGCGGAAATCGAGGCCTTTGCCCATCTCGTCGGCAAGACGCCCAGAACATTCTTCCGCCTTGGCTTCGGCTTTTCGCGCCAACGCAATGGCTCGACGGCCATGCATGCGGCCCTTTCCATTCCGGCCATGACCGGTGCCTGGCAGCACCGGGGGGGCGGCGCCTTCCATTCCAATTCAGGCACCTGGGCACTCGACAAGTCGCGGCTCAAGGGCAGCCATTTGCAAAAGGGCAATCCGCGCCTGCTCGACATGTCCGAGATCGGTCCCATTCTCACAGGCGACGAAAAGGCCCTGCAGGGCGGCGGGCCAGTGCACGCCATGATCGTCCAGAACACCAATCCCGCCTCTATCGCGCCCGATCAGAAGCTGGTGCACGAAGGCTTACGGCGCGAGGACTTGTTCCTGGTGGTCCATGAGCAGTTCATGACCGAAACGGCCGAACTGGCCGATATTGTCCTGCCCGCCACCATGTTTTTAGAACACAACGACTATTACACCCGCGGCGGCCATACCCGGGTGCTCTACGGCCCCGCTGTGGTCGACGCACCGGGCGAGGCCCGCTCCAATCACGAGGTCATCAACTCCATCGCCCTGCGGCTGGGCAGCGACGATCCGATTTTCCGCACCAGCGCCCGCGATATGGTGGCTGACACCTTTGCGCGGTCCAACTATCCATCGCTCGAAGAGGTTGAACGAACCGGCTTTGTCGATAGGGAGCGCCCCGACGAGGAAGCGCGTTTCGCCAAGGGCTTTGCCTGGCCCGACGGCCGTTTCCGCTTCGCGCCGGACTGGCAGGCCGTCTCTGCCGCCAAGGGCTATCGCTGGGTCTGCGACCCGGCCATCATGCCGCGCTTTGCCGATCATTGGGCCATTACCGAGGCCACCAGTACTGAACACCCGTTCAAGCTGGCCACCAGCCCCGCCCGGGCTTTCCTCAATTCGTCCTTCAACCAGACCCCCGGCAGCCTCAAGCGCGAGGGTGAGCCGAGCGTTTTCATCCACCCCGACGATGCTGCCCGGCTAGGCATAGCCGATGGTGCTGCCGTCACGGTGGGCAATCACCGCGGTTCGGTGCAATTGACCGCGCGCCTGTTCGATGGCTTGCGCACCGGCGTGCTGATCGCGGAGGGCCTGCATCGCAACAAGGCGCATCGGGGCGAGCAGGGCATCAATATGCTGACCAGCGCTGAGCCGGCTCCGCCCTTTGGCGGCGCGCCGTTCCACGACGCCGCGGTCTGGGTCAGGCCGGCGGACTAGGGGTTACGGGTCAGGCCCAATAGGCCGTCCAGAAAAAATAGCCCGTCATCCCAATGCCATAGACAATCACACCCCAGCGGATCCACAGGGTCGGGATGAATTTGGCCAGCCGCGCCGCCGCATAGCCGCCAATGGTCACGCCCACCAGCGCGATGGAGCCGTGATACCAGTCGATCGTGCCATTGAGCGCGAACCGCGCCACTGCCACTACCGCCACGATGGACGAAATATAGAGCTTCAGCCCGTTCATGGCGTGGATATCGGTCATGCCAGCCATGGCGAGGAAGGCCAGCAGCAAAATGCCCAGGCCCGCATTGAAGAACCCGCCATAGACGCAGACGGCGGCCAGCAGGGAGAGGATCAGCACCATGCCGAGCACCCTGAGGCCCCGCCGCTCGCCGCTGCGGGCGCGCAGTGCCGCATTGATGCGATTGCCGAACACGAATAGCGCCACGGCGAATGCCATCAGCCATGGCACCACCAGCGAAAATTGTTCGTCCGACACCACCAGCAGCAGTTCTGCCCCGACATAGCCGAACAGCGCCGCGACAATGCCATAGATGACCAGGCGGTCCCGATAACCTGCCACCGAGGACCAATAGCCCAGGGCGCCGCTGACATAGCCGGGTAGGGCGGCATAGGTATTGGAGGCATTGGCCAGGACCGGCGGCACACCGGAAAACAGCAGGGCGGGAAAGACGATGAACGAGCCGCCGCCGGCAAGCGAATTGAGCGCCCCGCCCACAAGGCCGGCTAAAAATAGCAGCAGCTCGGTCATCATTCCCCCCATCGTGCGTCCGCCGTTCCTAGCGCCTTGCCGGCCATCCGCCTAACGCAATTGTCTGATCGGCCCATCACCCCTTTTGATCGGTCCCTCTTGACTTCCCGCCAGCCCGAGCGCATTTACCGCCACGGTTGCTGGCACCAGCCGCCCGCGGATCGGCAGATCCATGGTGAAGCCAGTTTTAGGCAAATGATCCCTTCGGTTGTTTTCTCCCAAGGCGCATCATGGCAATGCGGGCTCCCATGGACGAGACGCCTCCAATTTGGAGAGACCCGAACCATGTCTTTTTCTCTCGACACCCCCTCCGCCCAGACCCTGAAGTCCGAGGCGAAGTCCCTGCGCGAAGAGCGCGCCCGCGCCGGCCGGCCGCTGACCCATGGCGCGGCCCTGGAAGAGGTCGCGCGCGCCCATGGCTATCGCGATTGGAACACGGCGCGCGCCGCCTTGCCCGACCGGGTCAATGTGCCCTTCCAGGTCGGCATGCGCGTAAAAGGCTTTTATCTCGAGCAGCCCTTCAAAGGCGTGTTGATCGGGGTGCAGCTTGCCCACAATATGCAGGCTTATACCGTGACCATCCAGTTCGATGAGCCGGTCAATGTCACGCCCGACTTCATGTTTGCCGCCTTCCGCCAGCGTGTGGTCTCGACCGTGGATATCCGGGGCATATCGCCGGCCTTGCGCGGCAATGGCCAACCGCAGATGCGGCTGATGAAGGAATGACTATTGCGCCGGGGCGACGGCTTCCACCGCCTCGGCCTGGGCCCGCGCTTCCAGCTCTTCGAGCGGAACGCGCGTCCATTCCTCGCCGCGGCAAACCACATTGAACAACACGCAGCCATTGAGCCGCGCCGTGTCCGGGCCGACCATTTCGACGTAGCCCGAATAGCTATTGCCGTCCTCGGGATTGTAGATTTCCCCATCGTAGAGATAGGGCTCACGGCCTTGCCAAAGGGTCAGGATCTGCAGGCCCAGCATGGGCCGGTCGCGCAGATTGGGGTCCTTGTTGCGATAGTCGAAGAACTCCGCTGGATCCATGGCGGCAGCCGCTTCCGCCTCTGCCCCGCTCAACATGCCCTCGGGCACGACGATATGCGAGAGATGGCCGCAAAAGCCGTCCGGACAGGCCGTTATGGTGACCTCCGACTTGAGCGCTGTGCGCCAGACCCCCTCGATCGGCGCCTGCGCCCGGACCGAAACGTTGCCGCCCAGCGCCAGGGCCATAGCCACCGCCATAAGGGCCAGCCAGCGCCGAAATCCGCTCATGCCAGTCATCCAAACCTGCCTTTGCCCTGAGGCCGCTACGCGGCGCGACTCGGAGATATCATCGCCTCGCCCGCGATTTAAGCCATGAATGCCCGAGCAAACCAACCAAATTGCGGCGCGCCGCTTGCCCGTCCATCCACAGCCGGCAAGGCCTTGCCGCCGCCCGGACAAAAACCACTTGCCATCCTACAGTTGGCCCGCTAGACCCGACCGCGCCGGAGAGGTGGCCGAGTGGTCGAAGGCACACCCCTGCTAAGGGTGCAGATGGGCAACTGTCTCGAGGGTTCGAATCCCTTCCTCTCCGCCATCTTCTTCCCGACCACTGCTTGGCGTCCTGAAGGACGAGTCGGTACAAAGACCGCCCTCACCACATCATGGCTCGGTTCGACCCGGTCCCTCGCGATCCCGGGGATAGGGCATCACACCAGGGAATGGCGGTAGCCAGGCCTCGCGACGGATCGTCCAGAGCTCGTAGGTCGGACGGAACTGATTGGGGTCATCAAGGGCACCCAGATTGATCTCGATTTCGTCGCCGCTGCGTGAAAAGACCGAAGAACCGCATCGGGGGCAAAAATGTCGTCCCTCATAGGCATGGCTTTGCCCGGTCACGGACACTGAAGTCTCCGGGTAGATCGCTGAGGCGTGAAAAAGCGCGCCATGGTGCTTTCGGCAATCGAGGCAATGACATAATCCGACACGATAGGGCTCGCCAATCGCCCGAAATCGCACCTGGCCACAAAGGCATCCTCCGACGACATCCGGCATGATTCACACCTTCCGATTTCCAGCATCTGGAGCAATCGGTCCTGTCTAGCGCGGTCGGCATCGAACGGCCAGGAGGTAGGATCGTGCTCCCTTGCCCGTCTTCGGTCGGTCGATGCCATCAGCCCGCTCCCTTGCCGTCTCGCCAAGCGGGCATCGCAAATGCGGCGCCGACGCCGCCGCGATTACCGATCTGGCAGCTCGGCAAGGATTGGGCGCAAATGCCCCTCATGTTTCAGCAACAGGCCTTCCGCCTCGGCCAGGCTGGCAATGCCGCGTGCCATGAGGATCGCGGGCTTCACCGCACCGGCACTGGCGGTCAGTGCTTGCCGGGCTTTCGCCTCGTCGACGCCGGCCACGGCCGCGACGATGCCGCAGGCGCGGTCGCGCAGCTTGTCATTATCCGCGATCACATTGACCATGAACCCGTCATGCACATGCCCGAGGCGAACGGCCATCAAGGTGGACAGCATATTGAGGGCAATTTTCTGCGCCGTGCCGGCGCCCATCCGGGTCGAGCCGGCAATAACTTCTGCGGGGGTGGGCAGGCAGATGGCCACATCCACCATGTCGAATAGCGGCGCGCCGGCATTATTGGCGATGCCGATCGTATGGGCTCCGGCCTGACGGGCCGCACCGACCGCCGCGAGCGGGTAAGGCGTTTGTCCACTGGCCGTTACCGCAATCAGGCAATCATTTGCATCCAGCGACAGCGCCTCGACGGCCATTCTTGCCTCGTCCGCATCATCCTCCGGTCCACCACGCATGTCGCGCAAGGCATCCATGCCGCCCGCCAGCAGCACCACGATACGGTCGCGCGCAATACCATAGGTTCCCGGCAGCTCAAGGGCATCGGCCAGCGCCATCAGGCCCGAACTGCCCGCCGCCGCGTAAATCAGCCGCCCGCCGCTCCTAAGGGCCCTGGCCATGCGTTCGGCGCCCAGCGCAATCTCGCGCACGGCCGAGGCCGTGCATTGGGCTGCCTCGGCCTGGCCGGCAGCCAGCAGTATCAAAATCTCGGTGTCGGGCAGCAGATCCAGGCCGAAGGCTTTGGCGTGCCGCGCTTCCGTCTGCCTCTCGGTCATTCGCTGCTCCTGCTGGCTATAATGCCAAAAACATACCACTTACCGTATCTATGCGTGCAAGGGATAAAGCCATGAGTACAAAAGCGCAATATCCACAGCAACATGGACATTTTGTCGCCCGTCCGGCAGATTGGTCTTGGTGAATGGTATTTTATTGGTATTATGAGGTCGGTCGCCCCGGCGGCAACAAGCGCGCCGGTTTCCCGAACAACCGGCCAAGGAGGTCAATTGACTGAACAGTCCGGCTCATTGTTTGGCGACGGTCCGGTCGTTCTGCCGATTGGTGGCCCGCTCTATCTCCAGCTCAAGCGCTGGATAGAGGATGCCATAAAGCGCGGGCTGATCAACCCCGGCGATGCGCTGCCATCCGAACGGGACCTGGCGCAACGCGCCGACGTGTCCCGGGTGACCGTACGCAAGGCCGTGCAGCAGCTCGTGCATGAAGGGGTTCTGGTGCAGCGCCACGGCTCGGGCACTTTCGTCGCGCCCGAAACCCAGCGGGTCGAACAATCCCTTTCGCAATTGACCTCTTTCACCGAGGATATGGCGCGGCGCGGCATGGCTGTGCGGGCCGAATGGCTGGAGCGGGGCCTTTATGCGCCATCGCCGGAAGAGACTATTGTCCTTGGCCTCGGCTCAGGCGAGCGGGTGGCACGCATCTCGCGCCTTCGCCTCACGGGCGATATGCCGCTGGCTATCGAGCGCGCCAGCCTGTCCATGGCGGTATTGCCCGAGCCCCTGACCATTAGGGATTCGCTTTACAAGCACCTTGAGAAGACCGGCATGCGCCCGGTCCGCGCCATCCAGCGCATTCGCGCGGCCAATATTTCGGAGGATGATGCTCACCTCCTGCAGGTGCCGGTCGGTTCGGCCGGCCTCAATATTGAGCGCATTTCCTATCTCGGCACGGGCCGTGTCGTCGAATTCACCCGCTCCATCTATCGGGGCGATACCTATGATTTTGTCGCCGAGCTTCGGCTTGGCGATCCCGGCAATGGAGCAAGCAGGTCGTGACCGCCCAGACATATATGCGACAGGAAGTCGATCAGATCCCGCAGGTTGTGGCCGGTTTCCTCGATGCTTCGGCTGCCAGCCTGGACGATGCCGCTGCAAGACTGCGCGCCACGGACCCCGCGGTGGTGGTCACCGTGGCCCGCGGCTCGTCCGACCACGCCTCTTCCTATCTCAAATATGCCATTGAGCTGACATTGGGCCTGCCCGTGGCCTCGGTCGGCCCCTCCATCGCCTCGATTTATGGTCGCGACCTGAAGCTGGGCAAGGCCGCCGCCATTGCCATTTCCCAGTCGGGCAAGAGCCCCGACATTGTTGGCATGGCCCAATCGGCCCGTCGCAGCGGTGCGACCACAATCGCCATCACCAACACGCCTGATTCTCCGCTCGCCGGCGCCAGCGACGTCACCATTGACCTCCATGCCGGGCTGGAAAAAAGCGTGGCAGCAACCAAAACCTTCGTCGCCTCGGTTGTTGCGGGCCTGGCGCTTCTGGCGCGCTGGAGCGGCGAGAGCGAACTGCAAAGGGCTGTTGCAGCGCTGCCCGAAAGCCTTGCCGAGGCGGTCAAATGCGACTGGTCGGAGATGATCGGTGCACTCGATGGCCATTCCGCCCTTTATGTGCTCGGCCGCGGCCCCGGTTTTGCCATCGCCAATGAAGCGGCGCTGAAATTCAAGGAGACCTGCGGTATTCAGGGCGAATCCTATAGCGCCGCCGAGGTGATGCATGGCCCGGTCTCCATCGTAACGCCGGGCTATCCCGTGCTGGGCCTGGCCGCACGCGACGCCGCCGAGGCATCCGTCGCCGATATGGCCCATAAGCTGGCGGGGCAGGGGGCGCGCGCCTTTGTGACCAGCGACCGCCCTGGTGCGGCCGCGCGCCTGCCATTCGCGACCACCGGCCACCCGATTACCGATCCCCTGGCGTTGATCGTCTCTTTCTATGGCTTTGTCGAAGCGTTGGCCCGTCATCGCGGCCTCAACCCCGACGAGCCGCCAATGCTGCGTAAGGTTACGGAGACGATATGAGCGACCTCAAGGCCTTTTGTGGCGCCAGGGTCTTCGACGGCGAGGCCTGGCACGATGGCGCCGCGCTATTGGTCGAATTCGGCTATGTCACCAGCATTGTGGCCAGCGCCGAAATCCCGGCCCATGCCGAGCGCGTCGAACTTGGCGGCGGCATGCTGGTTCCCGGCTTCATCGACCTGCAGGTCAATGGCGGCGGGGGCGTGCTCTTCAACAACGCCCCCAATGTCGATGCCATCCGCACGATCTGTGCGGCGCATGCCCAGTTCGGCACCACGGCCCTGCTGCCCACGCTGATCACTGACACGGCCGAAATCAACGAGAAAGCCATTGCGGCGGGCCTGGCGGCGGAGGCTGAGCGAGTGCCCGGTTTTATCGGTCTGCATCTGGAAGGGCCGCACCTGGCGCTGGCGCGAAAAGGGACGCACGATCCTGCTCTTATCCGCCCAATGGACGGTACCGACCTTGATCGTTTATGCCAGGCCGCCCAAGCCCTGCCGAACCTGCTTTGCACTGTGGCTGCCGAAACCGTGCCGCCCGAGCAGATCGCCCGGCTGGTCTCGGCCGGCGCCGTGGTCAGCATCGGCCATTCCGATGCCAGCTATGATCAGGCCATGGCCGCCTTCGATGCCGGCGCCAGCATGGCGACGCACCTGTTCAATGCCATGAGCCAGCTTGGTAATCGCGAGCCCGGCCTGGTCGGCGCGGTGCTCGATCGCCCGGAAGTCCATGCGGGCCTCATCGCCGACGGTATTCACGTCCACGCCGCCTCCATGGGTGCCGCCCTGCGGGCCAAGCGGGGGCCGGGGCACATTTTCCTCGTGACCGACGCCATGTCTCAGACCGGTACCGATCTAAGGACTATTGAACTCAATGGCCGCACCATCACCCGCGCGGGCGGCGCACTGCGGCTCGCCGATGGCACGCTGGCCGGCGCCGATCTCGATATGATCGATGCGGTCAATTACATGATCGACACGATTGGCCTTGAGCCCGACGAAGCCTTCCGCATGGCCTCTCTTTATCCAGCGCGCGCAATTGGCGCCGACGAGCGACTGGGCCATCTGCGCCCGGCCGCCGAAGCAAGCTTCGTGCACCTCTCGGATGCGCGACAGGTACGCTCGACCTGGATCGCCGGGGAGCAGGTCTGGTGTAGGGAACTAGAACCAACGTCACGCGCCTAGGCGCGCGACCGTAGGTTCTAGCCCCGCCCGATATAGGGCATGGTCGTCGCCATCACCGTCATGCACTGCACATTCGCCGAGAGCGGCAGCCCGGCCATATAGCAGACCGCATCCACCACATGGGCCACGTCGAATGTCGGCTCGGGCCGCATCGAGCCATCTGCCTGCAATGATCCGCTACCCATATTGCTGGTCATGTCCGTGGCGGCATTGCCGATATCGATCTGGCCGCAGGCGATGTTGAAGGCGCGGCCATCGAGCGAGATGGATTTGGTGAGTCCGGTGATGGCGTGCTTGCTCGTCGTATAGGACGCGGCCTGCGGTCGCGGCACATGGGCCGAGATGGACCCATTGTTGATAATGCGCCCGCCCTGCGGGGTCTGGCCCCGCATCATCCGGAATGCCGCCCGCGCCACATAGAAGGCGCCATTGAGATTGGTATCGATCATCTCGCGCCAGGTCTCTATATCGAGATCGCCGAAATTGGCGGCAGGTGCGAAACGGCCGGCATTGTTGAACACCAGGTCGATACGGCCCTGATGGTCTGCAATATGGGCAAACATCTCCTCGACCGAGGAGGGATCGGCCACATCGCAAACATGGCCCGCAAACCCCATCTCGGCAGAAAGCTGGCGTACCAGCGCCTCGCGCCGCCCACAGATAACGACCTGCCAGCCCGCCCGCATAAGGCCTTTCGCCACACCCAGCCCGATTCCCGCCGTACCACCAGTCACCAGAGCCACCTTCTTATCCGTCATGCCGATCTCCTCGCCCGTTCACACCGCCGCCACAGATGGGGCGGCGTGCCTCATTTCTCTATCAAAAACCTGGAATAGCCGGCACGGCCGGCCCAAAGCCCCCGAAAGCCTGCATTTTTAACGCATTCTTAAGCGCGCTTAACAGTCCGTTTCTGACTGTGTGCTGAATCTGCAACAACTGCTGTGCAACCACATTGTGTCAGCCTCAAAAGCGGCTTGCCGCGATTGCGTCAGCTTTTTGCATGCGTAGAGTGAGTTTTGCGAATCCATGCATGGGATCGTTTGTCGGTCGCAACGCGACGGCAACACACAGCACCACGAATTGTGTGGTCGCGTTTCGACAAACCGCTGGGTAACCGGCACAAGAATGACTGACTTTGGAGGTCAATTAATGAAACTCAAGAGCCTTATCCTCGGTTCTGTTGCTGCCGCTGGTCTCTCGACCGCTGGCTTCGCTGCCGATCTGGGTGTTCTCACCTCGCTCGACGTCTGTGACTCGCTCGGCATCTCCGGCCTGACCATCTCGTCGGCTGACAATTGCCTGCAGATCACTGGCGGCGTGAAGTACGAATTCAACTGGGGCGACTACCGCGGCGCTTATGTCTATGCCGGTATCCTCGGCGGCGCCAGCAACCGCGACACCATGGACAACGATGGCGTTTCGCCGTCGGAGCTCGATTGGGAATCGCAGATGGAAGCTTGGCTGAAGTTTGTCGGCACTGCTTCGTCCGACTTCGGTCCGGCCTCGGTGACCCTGAAGCTTAAGGAAATTCAGGAAACCCGCGTCCAGAACGAAACCCTGATGGCAACTGACGATGCCAAGGCCCTGACCTTCGACGAAGCCTATGTCTCGGTCGGCGACACCACCACTCTGATGGCTGGTAAGAAGGGCTCGATTGCCAACTTTGGCGACGACGAGCCGTTCAACTGGCTCGGTCTTGCCGGTTCCGATTGGGCCGACAAGGGCGTGAAGTGGGATATCCTCAACGGCAACCTCGACACCGGTGGTCACGTGATCCAGGTCGTCTCGGCTGTTGCTGATGGCGTCACCATCAAGGCCGGTCTCGAAAACCTCGACGACACCCTGCCCGCTTGGGCCGGCACCGCCGTCGGTGTTCTCGAATACGCTGGTGAAGGCATCACTGCCCACATCACCGGTCTTGCCGGTGGTATCCTCGACGGTAACGTTGAAGCCTGGTCGGTTCATGCTGGCATGACCGGCACCTTCGATGCCTTCAAGATCCGCGGCGCCTTTGCTGCGCAGACCGTTGGTGCGACCACTGCCTGGCACGCTCTGCTGTCCGGTCAGGGCACCTTCGACATGTTCACCATCGCTCTGTCGGGTGAAGCTCTGGGTCAGACCGGCCTGAACACCGACTGGGGCTTCGGCGGCTCCATCGGCGCCACCGTGACCGAAGGCGTGTCGATCAACCTCGGCGCCAAGTACTTCGACTCGAACAACGCTGGCGGCCGTGACGGCTACCAGGTCGCTGCTCAGCTCGTTGCTGCTGTCTCCGAGTCGATCAAGCTGACCGGCGAAGTCGGCGTCTATGGTGATATCACCAACTCGACCTCGGACTTCTACGGCGCTGCCGAACTCGCTTGGGCTCCGGGTGGTGGTTTCACCTCCTCGATCAAGGGCGAAGCTCACCAGAACGGTGCCTACAAGGTCACCTTCAAGGCTGCCAAGGAATTCAAGTAATCCTTGGATTACGTCTGAATTCGGAAAGGCCCGGCTCTGCCGGGCCTTTCTTTTTTGCTTCGAGCCGTGCCGCAGGCAAATTCGCTCCGGTGGCGTTGCGGCGACCCAATTCCTCTCCCCCTCGGGGAGAGGTGGCTCGGCGAAGCCGAGTCGGTGAGGGGGATTCATCCGTGCATCCCGCATCCGAGAGAATGCTATTCGCCAGTCCGCCCCCTTGCCTCGCTTCGGGCCTCATTTTCTCTTTGTCCCCGCCTGCAAATCATCTAACCTCTTAAAAATTGTGGTTTTCCAATGGATTCGGGATGATCAGGGACCTCCTCAAGTGGGTGGCGCCGGGTGTTGTGACAGTCTTGGGCGGCACATTTGCAGCCCTGGCACTCACCACGCCGGGCATGGTGGATAGTCTGGCATCCGAGGGCAGGGCCGCGCTTCACGCCGCAGGGGTCGATTGGGCACATCTGTCCGTTTCCGGCCGTCAGCTTGCCGTGACCGGCACCACATCCTCCGATAGCGAGCGTGATTTCGTCCTCGCGCGTCTCGCCGCTCTGCCCGGCATAGCCGCGATCGATCAAACTGTAACCATCGCGCCCTTGGCCGCACCATATAGAGTTAATGTGGCGGTTGAGAATGGACAGGTAAGTCTTTTTGGAAGCGTTCCAAATGAGGAATTGCGGCAGGTCTTGATGGCGGCGCCCGGCTTGGCTGCCGTGGACCTGCAGATACGGTCCGGCCAGCCCGATGAGGGCCAATGGCGCGAGGGTGTCGAATTCGCCCTGTCTCAAGCCCGTTTCATCGAATCCGGCGTCTTTGAACTGTCCGGACTGACGCTCAGTGCTGTCGGCCGCGCCAATTCCGAACGGGCTTTGGGCCATTTGCGCATGGCGCTGGCCACGCTTCCTCCCGCCATCAATAGCGGAGACATTGATCTCGCGCCGGTGCGGGTCCAACCCTACACTTGGCGCGCCGAATATGACGGCGAGCGGATTGCCATTTCCGGCTATGTGCCGGAGGAGCGGGTTGTCGAACGGCTGCGGCTTGCCGATGTGGCCGGCGTGCCGATTGCCACGGGCGTCTCGCTGGCCTCGGGTGCGCCGGCCGGCTTCGCCGAGCAGGCCAAGCTCTTGGTTGAGCAATTGGCGCTGCTTGAGCGAGGCGAAGCGAGCATTGTCGATGGCGTGAGCCACATTTCCGGCGTGCCGGCCAGCATCGAAATTGCCCAAGCCGTGACCGAGGCCCTGTCCGGCCCCAATTCGATTGTCGACCTGCAGCCGCCGCGCATTTCGGATTATTGGGTCAGCATCAATCGCCAGCCGGGCGATGTGCTGGTCTTTGATGGCTATGTTCCGGACGAGAAGACCCGGGCCGCTTTCGCGCAATTGGATGGCGCCGATGTCTCCTTTCTGAAATTCGGTGCCGGAGCGCCGGAGCAATATCATCGCGCCGTCGATTTCGGGCTCGAACTGCTCTCCCATTTGTCCGAAGGTCGCTTCGCATTGGCTGGCAATGCCGTGTCCCTGTCCGGCTTTGCGCAGTCGCCGACCCATTATCGCGCGATCCAGACGCTGCTCAATAGCGGACTGCCGCAGGGATTGGTGCTGGGCGAGCTGGCCTTCCAGGCACCCCCGGCGGCCAATTATACCTTCACCGCCCAGCGGGACGCCAATGGCGCTATAACGCTTGGCGGCATGCTGCCAGGCCCGGACGTTGAAACGCGATTGCTGGCTTTGGCCGGCGCATCGGCGCGCTCGAAGGTCAGCTATGCCTCCGGTGCGGCGCCCGATTTTGTCGCTGCCGCGGAGCAGGCATTGCGTTTCCTGCCGTGGCTGCGTCAGGGCGCGGTGCATTTCGACGGCGCAGGCTGGACGGTTGAAGGCGAGCCGGCATCGGCAATCGATCAGGGCTCGATCGAGGCCGAATTCGCCGTGCGCGGCCTGGCGCGGTCAGGCTGGACACTGGCTCTGGCGGCATTGCCACCGCAACCCGTCCTTGCCGATCCCTTCACCTGGTCCGCCGAGCGCCTGCCCGACCGCAGTTTTCTATTCGCCGGCAACGTTCCGGCTGCGTCGCTACAGCACTATTTTAAGGTCCATGTTGGCGCGCGCAGCACCGATACCAGCCAGCTTGCCCTTGGCGCGCCGGACAATTTCGCGGTTGAAGCGCGCGCCGCTGTCGACGCCTTGTTGATCCTTGAACAGGGCAGGGTGGCCTTCGATGGTCGCCAATGGACGCTGACCGGAACCGCCGAAACGGCGGAGGCCCGCGATAACAGCCTGGCCATTGCCAGCATATTGGCGCTCGATGACGTCGCCGGCGTGACCGCGCCCGCCTCGACCGATAGCGAACCCTATACCTGGTCGGCGACCAAGTCGGCTGAGGGAGCTGTCGTGTTCGCCGGGGCGGTGCCTGCCGAATCGCTGCAGCGCTTTCTTGCCGTGCGCGGCGGCGGCGCGGTGACCGACAATACCCTCATTCGCCCGAACGCGCCCGACACTTTCGCGCAGGATGTCCTGCAGGCGCTCGATGTCCTGGCCCTGATTTCCGAGGGCGAGGTGACGTTCGACGGGACGTCCTGGATGGCCAGGGGCAGGGGCGTTAATGTTGCCTCGCAGGCTGAGGCCGAGACGGTCCTCGGCACGGCCCTGCCGCGCTGGTCGCTGGCCTTGTCCTCATCGACGGCATCGGAACAGGTCGCCCCTGAACCAGAGGCGCGACAGGCCGATATGGCCTTGTCCGGCAGCGAGGCGCCTGCCGAAGAAGCCCAGCCGGCGGACGCATCCCCGGTTTCCGCTGCGTCGAATTCGGGTTTGTGCGAAGCCAGTCTCGCCGAGCTCTCGGCCCATAATGCCATTCTGTTCCAGTCGGGCGCGGCGATTATCTCGGCCGGCGCCTCCAGCGAGCTCGACGCCTTTGCCGAGGCGCTCGCGCTTTGCCCAGGTGTGCCGATCAATGTTGAGGGACATACCGATAGCGACGGCGATGACCAGCGCAACCTGGCCCTGTCTGTGGCGCGGGCCGAAGCCGTGGTCAATGCGCTGATCGAGCGCGGAATCGCCCCGGAACGGCTCTACGCCATTGGTTATGGGGAGACCCGGCCGGTGGCCGATAATGCCACGACCGACGGCAAGCGGCAGAACCGGCGCATTGTCGTATCGATACGGAATGCACAAGGGGCGGTTTAGGCCGGCAGCCATGACGTCATTTTGGCCGACATTGCTGTTTCTGGTCAGCTATTACTGGCCCTTCATGGCCGTCGCGGCGACCATCGGGCTGGTCACGGGTTGGCTGAGCCTGAGCAGTGAGGATCGGCAATGATCCCGGTCCAGCATGCTATCGAAATCGCGCTTCTGGTCTTGGTGGCCTATCTTGGTGGCTGCATGCTGGGCTATGCCGCCCATGGCGCCGTTCGGCGCTACGCGGCCCGTCCGCGCCTGGCTATTGTGCCGGCGCCCGCGGCTCCGCAGGCCACGGAAGCGCCACTGCAGCGGCCACCCGCAAATCGATCGGCCGCGCGCCGTTTGGCCAGCGCCGTCGAGCGAGCACAGGCCGAGCTCACGCCTGCCGCTGCCCCCGCGCAGATTCGCCCGCCCGACCTGCCGGCGCCGCGTCGCGGCCGGGCCGATAATCTGCGTGCCATCAAAGGGATAGGGCAAAAAACTGAATCGGCGCTGCATGATCTGGGCATCTATCACTATGACCAGATCGCTGCCTGGACGCCGGCCCATATCGATTGGCTCGAAGGCCGCATTGCCCTCAAGGGCCGGATTCGGCGAGAGCAATGGGTCGAGCAGGCCGTGCTCCTGGCGACGGCGATAGCCTAAAGCCGGGTCAGGCTGCGTGGCGGCCGACCTGGCCGGTCTCGAAGACGAACGCGGCAACCGCCTCGATTTCGGCCTGCTGGTCGAACAGCGCCGGCGAGCCTTGGCCCGCTATGGTCAGCGTAGTGGCATCGGGGCGGCGGCGCACCATTTCATCGAAGGTTTCGCGTCGCAATTGGTCGGTCAATTGCGTCCGCAGCAGCATTAGCGGTGCGCAGCCGAGCGCCTCGTAAAGTGGCCATTGCGCCACCAGAATGTCGTCAAAACTGATATCCTTGATCTGCTCGATCAAGCGTGGATCGAACAGGGGCCGGGCCCGCCCGCGCTTGTCGAACCAATGGCTATGCAGCGCCAATGCGTCCAGCTCGACATCGGAATGGCCGGGATAGTCGCCACTCATCATGCGCCGGAACCCATTGGTTACGGTCCTGGCGCCGCGCAGGGCCTCGACATGCGCTAGATTATTGCGCAGCCGCACAATACCGCGCGAATCCGTAACCGGGCCGGAATCGAGCAATATCGTGCCGCCCACCACGAGCGGATGGCGCGTCGCCAGCGCCATGATCACCTGTCCGCCATGGCCCTGGCCGAGCAGAATGGCCCGACCAATGCCAAGCGCCATAAGAATGTCCGCGACGTCATCCGCATCGGTCAGTGTGCTATAGGGCGATTTGCGCGGACGGTCGTCGGCGCGGCCGCGCCCGGGCAGGTCGAGCAAAACAAGGGGCCAGTCACCTGAACCAAGCCGTTGAAAATGGGCAGCAAAAGCCGCGAAATCACTCATGTTGCGGTGATAACCGGCCAGGCAGACCAGCGGCAGGCGACCTGCCCTGAAGTCCCCGCGCAGATGCACGGCCGCTCGCGTTCGCGCATCGCTGAGGCAAATACGGGTCACCGGCAGCCCGGCAAAGGCGGGGTGCGCATCCGGGATCGTGCGTTGGCGGCTGAAAAGCGGCGTCATCCCCCCATTTACTGGCCTGGGCGGCCATCAAACAAGGCGTTTCACGCGCCTTGTGGCCAGACGCTGTTGAAAGTATGGTGCGCCGCGCTTGGCGCTCATCGACGCTAGGCCAATGAGCCAACAAAATCTGTGCCGGCGGAAGGCCCGGCACCCAATTGAGGAATACCGACAAAATGCTGCGAGGTTCGATTACGGCACTCATCACCCCCATGCGCGATGGGGTCGTGGATGAGAAAGCCTTCGCCAGCTTTGTCGAATGGCAGCTTGCCGAGGGCACGCATGGCCTGGTGCCGGTTGGTACCACGGGCGAAAGCCCCACGGTCAGCCATGAAGAGCACCGCCGCGTCGTCGAGATCTGCGTCGAGGTGGCCAATGGCCGCGTGCCTGTCGTGGCCGGGGCCGGGTCGAACTCGACCGCAGAGGCGGTGTCGCTCGCCAAGTTCGCAGAAAAGACTGGCGCGAATGCCGTGCTTTCGGTCGTGCCCTATTACAACAAGCCCAATCAGGAAGGGCTGTTTCAGCACTTCTCCGCGGTCGCCAGCGCCATCGACATTCCGGTCATTCTCTATTCCGTGCCCGGCCGTACAGTCGTCGATTTGACCGTGGACACCATCGCCCGCCTGCGCGAAGCCCATACCAATATCATTGGCGTCAAGGATGCGACGGGCAGCATGGAGCGCGCCACCATGCAGCGCATCAAGCTGGGCAAGGAGTTCATCCTGCTCTCGGGCGATGACAGCACGGCGCTCGGCTTCAATGCCCATGGCGGCCATGGCTGCATTTCGGTGACCTCGAACGTGGCGCCGGGCCTGTGCGCGCAGATGCAGGAGCTTTCCCTCGCCGGCGATTTTGCCGGTGCGCGCGAGATCAATGACAAGCTCGCCTTCCTGCATAAGGACCTGTTCATGGAGCCGAATCCGGCCCCGGCGAAATATGTCGCCAACCGGCTCAATCTCTGTGCCAATGAAATGCGCCTGCCCCTGACCCCCATCAGCAAGCCGACCCAGGACGCCATGGACTTTGCAATGCGTCACGCAGGTCTTATCTAGGTTCAATGGCAGCCAAGAACGACAAGAGCAAGAATGGATGGATCAGCCACGGACAGGTGGCTGAAAACCGTCGCGCGCGCTTTGATTACGAGATCGGTGACACCATCGAGGCCGGCATCGTCCTGACCGGCACCGAGGTCAAGTCGCTGCGCCTGGGCAAGGCGCAGATCGCGGAGTCCTATGCCTCGCCCGAGCGCGGTGAACTCTGGCTGATCAACGCGCATATCCCCGAATATCTGCAGGCCAATCGCTTCAATCACGAGGAAAAGCGCCCGCGCAAACTCCTCGTCTCCAAAAAGCAGCTCGCCAAGCTCGACCAGGAAGTGGCCCGCGCTGGCAACACCATCGTGCCGCTCAAGCTCTATTTCAACGATCAGGGCAAGGCCAAGCTGCTGATCGGCGTCGGCAAGGGCAAGAAGAATTACGACAAGCGCGCCACCAGCCGCGAACGCGACTGGAACCGCGACAAGGCCCGCATCATGAAAGAAGGCGGGCGCGGTTGACTTCGCCGACGGTTCGCGAAGCGAATGCCAGGCTCCAGTGGAGCCGGGCAAGTCAAGAAGGCCACGAGAGCTACGCTCGAATGGCGGTCATACCCCAATGCTCTCCCTCCGCTTGAGGGAGAGGATAGCGTCGCTAGGACCGGCAGGTCCGTAGCAGAGCTGGGTGGGGTGGGTTCATCCGGTTGCCCCATACGCAGGCCCGAGGACTGAACGGCATTTTTGGCCGGTCCATTGCGCTAGGCCTCGACCGGCTTCTGCACCTGCGGCCGTCCGACCGTTTTGGCGAGTTCCGCGACATCCATGAAGAAGTCGGCCTGGCGCCGCAGGTCATCGGAAATCATGGGGGTCTGCGTGGTCAGCGTCGAAACCACCGTCACCCGCTTGCCCTTGCGCTGCAGCGCCGCCACCAGCGCTGTGAAATCGCCATCGCCGGAAAACAGCACCAGGTGGTCGTAATAAGGGGCCTGCTCGAGCGCATCCACGGTCAGCTCGATATCCATATTGCCCTTCACCTTGCGGCGGCCCATGGAGTCGGTGAATTCCTTGGCCGGCTTGGTCACGACCGTATAGCCATTATAGTCGAGCCAGTCGATCAGCGGCCGGATCGAGGAATACTCCTGATCCTCGACCAATGCCGTGTAGTAATTGGCCCGCAGCAGATAGGCCCTGGCGTTAAATTCGGTCAAAAGTTTGCGATAATCGATATCGATGCCGATTGCCTTGGAGGTGGCATAGAGATTGGCGCCGTCGATGAACAGCGCGATTTTCTCGCGGGGATCAATAGCCATGATGAACACTCCCTAGGGGCAGGGGACTGCCGCGCTTGCAAAGCCGTCAAAGACGGTCACTTAAATAAATTCCGCCGAGACCTTTAAAATCTTAAGTTCGGTATTCGCACATTTGAACGCCTGCGTAAAGCAGCCGCTTTTGGCTCCGGTAGGGCCCATCAAGCCTTGTCATGAGCCGCACCATCGTGTATTGCGGCCCTTCATTCCCCCAAAGTGTGGAGACGTCTGTGGCACGCGTCACCGTTGAAGACTGCATTGAAAAGGTCGAAAACAGATTCGATCTCGTCCTCATGGCCGCCCATCGCGCGCGCATGATTTCCTCCGGCGCCCAGATCACGGTTCCGCGCGACAATGACAAGAATCCTGTCGTTGCCCTGCGCGAAATCGGCGACGCCACCATTTCGCCCGAAGACCTGCACGAGGATCTGATCCATTCGCTGCAGAAATATGTCGAGGTCGACGAGCCCGAAACCAGCGCTGCACCGATGATCGAAAGCGCCGGCGACGACGACGCGATCAATTTCGACACCATCAGCGAAGAAGAGCTGCTGCGCGGTATCGAGAGCCTGGCTCCGCCGGAACGCCGCGACGACTAGGCCGCGTCCTGCAAATCGCTCCGGCGGAGCGATTTGAGCGGACTAGGCCAAGAGACTTCGAGACGTGCCATGGGCAAAATCGTCCCGGTGGGACGATTTTAGGCGAGAAGGCCACGAAAGCTAGCTTGAGTGGCAGCTCGAATGGCATGCACCGGTCTTGCGGCGTACGTCGATCTCAATATATCAGGAGCGTCCGGTATGTGCCGGGCGCTCTTTTCATTTCTGTCACAGGCGCTAAGCTCGTCAGGGCGAGCGGGCGGCTAATTCCATGATGCGTCAGTACGAGCTTGTCGAGCGGGTTCAGGCTTATAACCCGAACGCCGACGAGCAATTGTTGAATAAGGCCTATGTCTACGCCATGCAAAAGCATGGCTCGCAGAAGCGTGCCTCGGGCGACCCCTATTTTAATCACCCGCTCGAAGTGGCGGCCATTCTGACAGAATTGAAGCTCGACGATGCCTCGATTGCGGTGGGCCTGCTGCACGACACCATCGAGGATACCGATGCTACCCGCGCCGAGATCGATCAGATGTTCGGCGGCGAAATCGGCACCATTGTCGACGGCCTGACCAAAATCGAACGGCTCAATCTGGTCAGCCGCGAAGAGGCCCAGGCCGAAAATCTGCGCAAGCTTCTCCTGGCCATCAGCCAGGATGTGCGTGTGCTGCTGGTCAAGCTGGCCGACCGGCTGCACAATATGCGCACCCTGCAATTTATGGCGCCCGATAAGCAAAGGCGCATCGCGCAGGAAACCATGGATATCTATGCCCCGCTGGCCGGACGCATGGGTATGCAGGACATGCGCAACGAGCTCGAAGATCTCAGCTTCCGCATTCTCCAGCCCGATCACTATTCGGCGATTACGGCACGGCTCGAACAGATGCAGGCCGATAATCGCGAGACCATCGACACCATCACTGCCGAATTGACCGAGCGCCTGAGCGAGGCCGGCATTGCCGCCCGCGTCAAGGCACGGGTCAAGTCGCCCTATTCGATCTTCTCCAAGATCGAACGCAAATCGATCGCGCTCGAACAGCTTTCCGACATGATCGGCTTCCGGGTCATCGTCGGCTCGACCGAGGAATGCTATCGCACGGTGGGGCTGATCCACACGACCTGGAAAGTCGTGCCGGGCCGCTTCAAGGACTATATCTCGGTCCCCAAGCACAACGATTACCAGTCGATCCACACCACCATTGTGGGGCCCAGCCGGCAGCGCGTCGAACTGCAGATCCGCACCGAGGACATGGACCGGATCGCCGAATTCGGCATCGCCGCGCATGCGCTCTATAAGGATGGTGCCTCGGCCAATCTGGGCCGTATCGAAATGGAGTCGCATGCCTATGGTTCGCTGCGGCAAACCATCAGCCATTTGACGTCGGGCATCTCGACCGAAGACTTCCTCGAATATACCAAGCTCGAGCTCTTCCAGGACCAGGTTTTCTGCTTCACCCCGCGCGGACGTCTTATCGCCCTGCCGCGTGGCGCAACGCCTATCGATTTCGCTTATGCGCTGCACACCGATATCGGTGACACCTGCGTTGGCGCCAAGATCAACGGCCTCATCCTGCCGCTTGTTACCCAGCTGCATTCGGGCGACGAGGTGGAAATTTTGCGCGACCAGAATCACCGCCCGCCCAGCAATTGGATCGGTATCGCGGCCACCGGCAAGGCCCGTGCCGCTATCCGCCGTGCCGTTCGCCAGGCTGCCGCACAGCGCGCCTATGCTCTGGGCGAGCATGTGCTGAGCATGATGCTCGAACGCGAAGGCGTCATGCTTGATGAGAGCGAGGGCACCGCCTTGGCTGAGGCGCTCGACCACAGCAACAAGCGTGATCTGCTGGTTGCGGTGGGCGAGGGCAAGGTCGGTTCCGAACCTTTGGCGGCCGCTCTTGCCCAGATCAAGGGCATTCGCAAGCGCCGCCGCAAGCTGGACCTGCCTGTCGCCGATACGGCCGACGGCTGGTTTGCCCTGCGCGCCACCGACCAGTTCCGCTTCCGCGTGCCCGGTGGGCAGCGGCCCGGCTCGCGCGCCAAAACGGCGCTGGCGCAGCTCGATTTTCATACGCCGGTGACGATTTCGGGCGAGGGCATCGTTCCGGGCGACCGTCTGGTCGGCATCCTGGAGCCGGATAGCCCCTTGATGATCTATCCCATTCATTCCGATGCGTTGATCGCCAAGCATGACAGCGATCTGGCCTGGGTCGATGTGCGCTGGAACCTCAACCGGAACGAGGAAAAACTCTATTCCACCGTCATCTCCATGGAATCGGTCAACAAGCCCGGTTCGCTGGCGCAGATTTCCTCGGCCATCGCCGCCTGCGAGGCTAATATCAACAATCTGGTCATGCGGATGATTTCGCCCGACTTTCACCAGATGATCTTTGAAATCGAGGTGCGCGATCTTGCGCAACTGACCGATGTTCTGGCAACGCTCAAGCGTAGCCCCGGCCTCAGCGCCGTTCAGCGGGCGGGGCTTCGCGAGGCGGGAATGATTTCCACCCTCGAATGGGACGGCAATGTGGATAGGAGCCCGCGCGATGGATAAGGACGAAGTATTGCAGATTTTCCGCGAGTGCGGCGCCATGCTGGAGGGACACTTCATTCTGTCCTCGGGGTTGCGTTCGCCGGTCTTCCTGCAGAAGGCCAAGGTATTTCAATATGCCAGCCAGACCGAAAAGCTCTGCAAAGCCCTGGCCGACCGCATCCGGGCCGAAGTGCCGGGCGTCACCAAGGTCGTCTCGCCGGCCATAGGCGGCATCATTCCGGGCTATGAAACGGCGCGCCAGCTCGGGCTTCCCGCCCTTTATACCGAGCGCGTCGACGGCCAGTTCGAATTGCGTCGCGGCTTCGAGATTTCGCCTGACGACAAGGTTGTCGTGGTCGAGGATATCGTTTCGACCGGCCTGTCCATCCGCGAATGCGTCACCGCGCTGAAAAAGCTCGGCGCCAATGTGGTCGCCGCGGCCTGCCTCATCGATCGCTCCGGCGGGGAAGCGGATGTCGGCGTGCCGCTGGTCAGCCTCATTCAATACAAGGTACCCGCCTATCCCGCCGATCAGCTCCCGCCGGAACTGGCTGCCATCCCCGCGATCAAGCCGGGCAGTCGCGGCATTCAGGGCGTGAAATGATAATGGGTCCTACCTTCACCTCTCCTCAGAGGGGAGAGGTCGTCGCGCAGCGGCGGGTGAGGGGTTCAGCGTTCCGTGCAGGCACATACGCCGCCACTACCTCCGAACCCCTCACCCCAACCCTCTCCCCAGAGGGGAGAGGGGGCCGGCTGGTGGCTATGAAAAGGCTAATGGCATGATCGTTGGCCTGGGCTCTGACCTGATCCAGATCCACCGTGTCGCGCAGACGCTCGAGCGCCATGGCGAGCGGTTCACCAATCGCTGCTTTACCGAGATCGAACAGAAAAAGTCCGACCGCCGGGCACAGCGGGCCGCATCCTATGCAAAGCGCTTTGCCGCCAAGGAGGCCTGTTCCAAGGCGCTGGGCACCGGCCTGTCGCGCGGCGTCTACTGGCGCGACATGGGTGTCGTGAACCTGCCTTCGGGCAAACCCACAATGCGTCTGACCAATGGCGCGGCCAGAGCCTTGGCCCGCCTTGTGCCCGAGGGACACGAGCCCCATATCCACCTCACCATAACCGACGATGCCGGTCTCGCGCAGGCCTTCGTCATCATTGAAGCCCTGCCGATCCGCTGATCCCTCAAAGTGGGACAATCAAGCAAGTTGACCCCGGGCGGCCAAACGCCTAACCCTTCGGCACCGCATTCTCGGGAAAAGCCATGACACAGCCTGCCGACAAACCCGCCAAGAAATCCGCCGCCAATGAGTGGATGGAAACCTTCGTGGTCATTGTTGAAGCGCTGTTGATTGCCATCTTCCTGCGCTTTTTCCTCTTCCAGCCCTTCTCAATTCCCACAGCGTCCATGCAGCAAACGCTGATGATCGGGGACTATTTCGTCGCCAATAAATTCGTCTGGGGCTATGGCAAGCATTCCTTCTCGCTGGGCCGCTACGGTGATTTTGCCTTGCTTGACTTCGAGCTGCCCATCTCGAACCGCATTTTGGGCCGGGAGCCCAATCGCGGCGATATCGCCGTGTTCCGGCCGGTGCCGCAGACCTCTGAATATATCAAGCGCGTCGTCGGCCTGCCCGGCGACCGTATCCAGATGAAAGATGGTCGCCTCTACATCAATGACCAGATGATAGAGCGCGAGGAAGTCGGCAAGCGCATGGATACCGACAGCAATGGCGATACTCGCGAGGTGACGGTCTATCGCGAGACCTTCCCCGAAGGCACCACGCACCTGATCCAGGAGATCGGCGACAATCTCTCGCTCGACAACACGCCCGAATATGTCGTGCCGGCCGGGCACTACTTCATGATGGGCGACAATCGCGATCGGTCCGCCGATAGTCGCGTGCTCAGCCAGGTCGGCTATGTCCCGGCTACCAATCTGATTGCCAAGGCCGAGGCGCGCTTCTTCTCGATCAAGGACAATATTCCGCCCTGGCAGCTCTGGCAGTGGCCGGCCAATGTCCGCTGGGATCGCATGTTCCGTTCGGTCTATGGCGATACGCCCTATGACACTACGGCCAGCCAGTGAGCCGGCGTGACAGGACCCACGAAAAGCTCCAGGTTCGGCTAGGGTATCGCTTTGCCGATCCTGATTTGCTGGATAGGGCGCTGACCCATTCGAGCGCCATTTCGCCCGGCAAGCGCATCGAAAAGTCTTATCAGCGGCTGGAATTTCTGGGCGACCGCGTGCTCGGTCTTGTCGTTGCCGACATGCTCTATCGCCGCTTTCCTAAATCCAATGAGGGGGAGCTCAGCCGCTCGCTCAATACCCTGGTGCGCAAGGAAACCTGCGCCGAAATCGCCCGCCAGCTCGATCTGGGCAAGGAGATTATCCTGGGCGAGAGCGAGGCGCGCTCCGGTGGCGCCGGCAAGGACGCCATTCTTGGCGACATCACCGAAGCCATCATTGGCGCCATCTATCTCGATGGCGGGCTCGAACCTGCCCGGGCCTTTGTCGAGCGCCTCTTCGAAGAGTTCCTCGCCGATGGCCAGGCCAATCGCGCCGATGCCAAGACGACGCTGCAGGAATGGGCCCAGGCCCGCGGGTTGGAGCCGCCCTCCTATGTGCTGGTCGAGCGTACCGGTCCCGACCACGCGCCCGAATTCACCATCGGGGTCGAACTGGCCGGTTTTGACCGCCTCGAGGCCGTCGGCCCCTCCAAGAAGATTGCCGAGCACCGCGCCGCTGAACTATTTCTGGTCCGCCAGAATGTCTGGAAACACAAGCAATGAATACGCCAACCGAACTCGCTGACACCTCCTGCGGCTTCATTGCCCTGGTGGGCGCGCCCAATGCCGGCAAGTCGACCCTGCTCAACTCGCTGGTCGGCACCAAGGTGTCCATCGTGACCCACAAGGCGCAGACCACCCGCAGCCAGGTGCGCGGCGTGCTGACGCTGGATCAGGCGCAATTGGTTTTCGTCGATACCCCCGGCATCTTCGCACCCAAGAAGCGGCTCGAACGCGCCATGGTGGAAAACGCCTGGGGCGGGGCAGGGGACAGCGACATTGTCGCCTTCATCCTCGACGCCGATCGCGGCGTAACGCCCGAGATTGAAACGCTGCTCGAAGGCCTCGAAAACATCCGTCAGCCCAAGGTGCTGATCCTGAACAAGATCGACACGGTCAAGCACGAGAGCCTGCTGGCCCTCAGCCAGACGCTCAACGACCGCCTGCGCTTTGAAGCCACCTTCATGCTCTCCGCGCTCAAGGGCCACGGCGTCCAGGACTTCATCGACTGGTGCATCAAGCACATTCCGCCTGGCCCCTGGCACTTCCCCGAAGACCACCTGACCGATCTCACCATGGCCATAACGGCCGCCGAGGTGACCCGCGAAAAGCTCTTCCTGCGCGTGCACGACGAAATCCCCTATAATTCCACGGTCGAAACCGAGAGCTTCAAGATTCAGAAGGACGGCTCCTACAAGATCGATCAGGTCGTCTATGTCAGCCGCGAGAGTCACAAGAAGATCGTCCTCGGTGCCGGCGGCCAGACCATCAAGGCCATTGGCGCAGAGGCCCGCAAGGAACTGATGGCCATGTATGAGGTCCCCATCCATTTGTTCCTGTTCGTCAAAGTCCGTGAAAAATGGGCGGAAGACCCCGAACGCTATCGCGAAATGGGTCTGGAATTTCCGCACGGCAAGGGGTGACCTGTGCCGCGCCGTCTTGAGGCCGTAAAGGTCTGGGCGCGAAACGTGAAGCGCGACGTCCTGGCCATCTGGCTTGCCGCCCGCGATCCCAGAACGCCATGGGCGGCGCGAGTTCTCGCAATAGGCGTAGCCGCCTACGCCTTGTCGCCTATCGACCTGATCCCCGATTTCATACCCGTTCTGGGTTATCTGGATGACCTGCTGATCGTGCCGCTCGGTATCCTGGCCGTCATACGCCTGGTGCCAGCATCGCTGATTGCCGAATTTCGGGCTGAGGCCGCTGAAATGACGGAAAGGCCAGTCAGCCGCGCTGGGCTCATCGCGATCATCTTTATCTGGCTTGTATTGGCCCTGGTACTCAGCGCATGGCTGATGAGGTTCCTCTGAAATGGAATGGACCGGTGAAGCCCTGCTCATAGGTGTGCGCCGCCACGGCGAGACCAGTGTCATTGCCGAAGCCATGGTCGCCGGCCGTGGACGCTATTCGGGGCTGATCCGCGGAGGCCGTTCGCCAAAGCTTTCCGCTACCCTCCAGCCCGGCAACACCGTCCAGCTCACCTGGCGCGCGCGGCTGGAAGACCATCTGGGCACCTTCATCGTCGAGTTGCTGCAGGCCCGCGCTGCCAGCCTTATCGCCGACCGCAAACGTCTCTACCTCTCTCAACTCGTCTGCGAACATCTCCATCTGCTGCCCGAGCGTGACCCGCATGATCGCCTGCTCGGCATGGCCCTCAGCCTGATCGATCATGATCCGGACGGTGCGGCATTGGCGCGATTTGAGCTGACCCTGCTCGACGAACTGGGTTTCGGGCTCGATCTCGACACCTGCGCGGCCACCGGCGCCACCGAGGACCTGACCCATGTTTCGCCCAAATCCGGCCGCGCCGTCTCCCGCGCCGCCGCCGAGCCCTACAAGGACCGGCTCTTGCCGCTCCCCAGCTTTCTGGCAGCGCGCGGCAATGCTTCACCCGACGATATCGGCAACGCCTTTCGTCTTACGGGGCACTTTCTGGACCTGCATATCTGGCGGCCACGTCAGCTTGACCCGCCGCCAACGCGCGAAGCGCTTATCGAGATGCTGACGCGGGTATAGAGGGGCAAAAACCCAGAAGAGCTGGGCAAAACCGGCCTGCCTTGAGTGCCAAAGTGATCCCGTCGCTATACTCTGCTCCTGATTCGTTCTCCTGAACTGAGCAAAGCATGTCCGACGCCGATACCCTCCCGCCGCCAGACGATCAACGCATCGTGGATCTCAAGCAGGCGCTTGAAGAACGGTACTTGTCCTACGCTCTGTCGACCATCACCCAGCGTGCGCTGCCGGACGCGCGCGATGGCCTGAAACCCGTGCATCGCCGCATTATCCACGCCATGCGCCTGCTGCGCCTCGATCCCAATCAGGGCTACAAGAAGTCCGCGCGCATCGTCGGCGACGTGATCGGTAAGTTCCACCCCCATGGCGACCAGTCGATTTATGACGCGCTGGTTCGCCTGGCGCAGGATTTCGCCCTGCGCTACCCGCTGGTCGATGGCCAGGGCAATTTCGGCAATATCGATGGCGATAGTCCGGCGGCCATGCGCTACACCGAAAGCCGCATGACCGATGTGGCCACGCGCCTGCTTGAAGGCATTGCGGAAAATGCCATCGACTTCAAGCCGACCTACGACGGCGAGGACGAAGAGCCAGTCGTGCTCCCGTCCAACTTCCCCAACCTGCTCGCCAATGGCTCCACCGGCATTGCCGTGGGCATGGCAACCTCGGTGCCGCCGCACAATGTAGTCGAGCTCTGCAATGCCGCGCTCAAGCTGATCTACAATCCGGCCGCCACGACCGAAGACCTGATTCACCCCGACCCGTTCGCGCCGCCGAGCATGGACGATTTGATCCGTGGCCCCGACTTCCCCACCGGCGGGCAGATGGTCGAAAGCCGCTCGTCCATCGTCCAGTCCTACGAGACCGGTCGCGGCGCCTTTCGCCATCGCGCCATCTGGGAGAAGGAAGAAAAGGGCAGGGGCGTCTATCAGATTGTCGTCACCCAGATCCCTTATGGCGTGCAGAAATCGCGGCTGGTCGAAAAGATCGCCGAGCTGCTGTTGGCCAAGAAGCTGCCGCTCTTGAAGGACGTCCGCGACGAGAGCGCCGACGATATCCGTCTTGTGCTCGAACCGCGCGCCGGCACGGTCGATGCGGTCATCCTCATGGAACAGCTCTTCAAGCTCACCGAGCTCGAAGTGCGGTTCAGCCTTAATCTGAACGTGCTCGACCACGGCACCACGCCGCGGGTGATGAGTCTTGCTGACGCATTGCGCGCCTGGCTCGATCACCGCAAGGTCGTCCTGGTGCGCCGCTCCGAGCATCGGCTTGAGCAGATCGCCAATCGCCTCGAAGTGCTCGAGGGCTATATCATTGCCTATCTCAATCTCGATGAGGTGATCCGCATCATCCGCGAGGAGGACGATGCCAAAGCGAGCCTGATCGCGGCCTTCAACCTCACCGATAATCAGGCCGAGGCTATCCTCAATATGCGCCTGCGGTCCTTGCGCAAGCTTGAAGAAATCGAGCTTCGCCAGGAACACAAGAATCTCACAGAGGAAAAGGGCAGGCTCGAAGCGCTCATGGCGTCCGACAAGCGCCAATGGGGCGAAATCGCCAAACAGGTCGAGGCGCTCAAAAAGGCCTATCCTCTCTTCGATGCCGACGGCACCACCCCGCACGCGCTGGGCGCCCGCCGCACCATTTTCGGCTCGGCTCCCGCCGCTGATGCGGCCGAAATCTCCGAAGCCATGATCGAGCGTGAACCGATCACGGTCATTCTGTCGGAAAAGGGCTGGATTCGCGCACCCAAGGGCCACAATGCCCCGGCCGACGAGAAAAGCTTCAAGACCGGTGATCGCCTGAAGCTCGCTTTCAACTGCGAGACAACCGACAAGATCCTGATGCTCACCACTGGCGGCAAGGTCTATACGCTGGGCGCCGACAAGCTCCCCGGCGGCCGCGGCCAGGGCGAGCCGGTGCGCATCATGGTCGATATCGAAGAGGGCCAGGATATTGTCGATCTCTTCGTTTATTCGCCGGGCAAGAAGCGTATTGCTGCCTCGTCCGCAGGCTATGGCTTTGTCGTCAATGAGGACGATCTGATCGCCAATACCCGCAAGGGCAAGCAGATCCTCAATGTGTCCCTGCCGGACGAAGCCCGTCTGATCGTTCCATGTGACGGCGACCGCGTAGCCGTGATCGGCCAGAACCGCAAGCTGCTTGTCTTCCCTTTGAGCCAGCTCGCCGCCATGGCGCGCGGCAAGGGCGTGCGCCTGCAGCGCTATAAGGATGGCGGCATTTCCGACATCAAGACCTTCTACGCCGCCGATGGCCTGACCTGGACCGACAGCTCCGGCCGCACCTATTCCAAGCCCACCGAGGAACTGGTCGACTGGCTCGGCGACCGTGCCAGCGCCGGCCGCCAGCCCCCGACCGGCTTCCCGCGGAACAATAAGTTCAGGGGGTGACGAGCGTTTGCCAAAGGCAACCAATCTCTCCAGTGGAGAGATTGGAGCGAGGGACGCCCGGAGAGCTTCGAGCCGCCCCGTAGGGCAAACCTCTCCGGTGGAGAGGTTTGAGGCGAGAAGGCCATGAGAGCTATGCTCGAATGGCTGCTCGCAGGGAGGCACGGTGGTAGTGCTGAATGCTGTCGGTCGATCATGTGGCACCCGTCACCGCGCCTCACGCAACAGGTCATGAAAATTAGCCAACCGATTCTGGAGACACGTGAAAGATGATCCGCCACATCGTCCTCCTCCGCTTCCGCCCCGAAATAACCGCCGCTGATAAGGCCTCGATCTACGCCGAACTTGAATCTCTGCGTGAACTCATCCCCGGCTTTCAGGGCATGAGCTACGGCGCCAATGTCTCGCCGGAGGGGTTGCATCAGGGCTATACCGAGGCTTTCACCATCGACTTTGCTGATGAGGCCGCACGGGACGCCTATCTCGATCACCCGGCCCATAAGGCTGCCGGTGGGCGTTTGGTGTCTGCACTTGAGGGTGGGCGCGAAGGCTTGGTTGTGTTCGATATCGCGGTTTAGCGCGCTAGGCTTCGAGCGGGGTCCAACCCAGCGAGCCGCGCTGCACTTCAAGAGGCCGATAATCGCCCTTATAGGCCATTTTCGGCGAATCCTTCACCCAGTAGCCCAGATAGACATATTTCAGTTCGGCAGAGCGAACCTGCTCGATATGGTCGAGAATAAGAAAGGTGCCCAGGCTGCGATGGGCCAGGTCCGGATCGTAGAAGGAATAGACCATGGAGAGCCCGTCGGGCATCACATCGGTCAGGGCCACGGCGATCAGCGGCTGGTCGGTCAGGTCGCGCAAGCGGTATTCCACCAGCACCGACTGCACCGGTGTATCCTCGACCATATATTCATAGTCCTGGTAGCTCATCTGCGTCATGCCGCCACCGGCATGGCGAGCGTCCAGGTAGCGCTTGAACAATTCATATTGCTCGATGGTTGCGACCGTCGGCTGCACTGAAACGCCGATATCGGCATTAGCCTTGGTGACACGGCGGAAGCGCTTATTGGGCACAAATTCCTGCGCCACGATCCGCACCGACTGGCACGAATTGCAGCCCTCGCAGGCCGGCCGGTAGATCAGGTTCTGGCTGCGCCGGAACCCGTTATCGCTCAGCAGATGGTGCAGCATGGCCGCCCGCCGGCCGCTGAGATGGGTGAACAGCTTGCGCTCCATCTTCCCGGGAAGATAGGGGCAGGGCATAGCGGCTGTCAGAAAGAGCTGGGTTGTTTCCGGCGTCTGGTCGGTCATCACAGACCTATCGCTGCATATTGGGAGAGATTAGCAGGAAATCTGCCCCTGCCGCAACGCCTCACTCGCCACCCGAATAGGCGTCCTGTTCGGACATGCGCATGCGCCGCCAATGCCGCATCATGGGCGAGCGGCGTACCATGAGCGTGCCCATGATGAAATCATGGATCATCTGCCGGCGCGGGGTGAACAGGGCAAAGAGCAGCGTGACGGGCCAGCAGATCCAGATCGTGATCCAGAATACCAATGCATGCAGGGTCGCCATCCACCCATCGAGCGGCTGGCCGCGTGTCGGCGTGAGCACGATATCCATCATCTGCATGCCGACAGTGGCACGGCGCGGCGAACCCAGCGTGGCTGCATAGTAGAGAACGATAGCAGCGGGAACCACGAAGATCAGCGACACCCAGGCCAGCCCAAAGGTGAAAAAGCCCAAAAGCGTTCCGATCAGGCCCAGTGCCAGCACGATGCAGGACATGATCACCAGATCGACCAGATAGGCCATGACGCGGCGCGTCAGCAGCCCATCGAACAATTCCGGGGCAGTGGCAGGGTCGGGCAGTTGCGGTCGGGCGGCAAAGTCCTGTGTCATGCAGCACAGATTGTCATGCCGCATGCGCAATGCAAGAGCCTTGGCGCAGAAAGCGCCATGGCCCGATTGGCGCGGCAACGCCTCTAGTCTGGCGTGGACGCGAGCCCGTAAATGTCTTCGATATCGTCCAGCGCCAGATGCGCGGCCATAACGCCGCCGGCGGTCGCCCAGACTGTGTCGGAAACCCCATGGACATGCCCGGCCTTGGTGACATCCATCGCCTGCCACAGGGGCGAGGCCATCCAGGTCTCGGTTTCTTTCAGCGCCAGGCCGTCGCCGGTCTCATAGGTGAAATAGAGCAGTCGGTCGCCGTCCAGTTCCGCGATGCGTTCCATGGTGATCTTTTCGGCCAATCCCGGTTTGTCCTGTGGCGCCGGCCGGCCAAATCCCAGGTCCCGCAGGATCGAGCCGGAAAAACTGTCATTGTTGTAGGCATAGTTCTGTCCCGCGATGAAACGGACCAGGCCGACCTTTTCATCCAGTCGGTCGCCAAGCGCGGACTGGATCGCCGTCACCCGCTCCCGGTACTCGGCCAGCACGGCCTGTGCCGCTTCGCTGGTCCCCGCCGCTTCGGCATAGACAAGGATATTGTCCTTCCATTGTCCCGTGACATTCTCGACGAAGACGGTTGGCGCTATGGCGGAAAGCTGATCGTAGATGGCCTCATGCCGCTTCTTATTGCCTAGGATCAGGTCCGGGCCCAGCGCCACAATGGCTTCCAGCTCTGGAGCCAACTCCTCCCCCACAACCACCGTGTCTGCCAATGCCTCGGCAACATGGCCGAACCAGGGATGGGCATTGGCCGACCGCACCGCGCCGACGGGGACGATCCCCATGGCCAGCAGGTCCTCGGTCGCCTCATTGGTCAGGGCGACGACCCGCACCGGGTGCTCGGAAACGCGCGTAGTGCCCATGATATGGGTCACATCCCGCGCCTCCGCTGCGGGAATGGCAAAGAGCGTAGCGGCCAGAAGGGCGGCGGCAAATAAATGACGATCAGGCATGATTATCCATTATGATGACAATTGCAGTCAGCTTTAAATGGAGGGCATCGCGACGGTGAAGTCAAGCCGCCCGGCGCCATCGGCATAGAATGCGTGACCACACCATGTCATGCCGCTAAACTGTCACCAGCGTAGGGTTTTTCGATGTCGGCAATCACCCAGGGCATGAACCAACAATATTCCAATAGCACCAGGCTGGCGGCGCGGGCCAAGCTCCATGGATTCGGTCATGCGGAAGTGCCGTGGTTCACCTGGGTTGCCCGGCATGTCCCCATGCCGGAGCAGGGCGGGTCGGTTCTGGATGTCGGATGCGGGCCTGCCTGGTTCTGGCCCGAGGCCATGCAGGTCCTCCCCGCCGGGATCACCTTGACCCTGTTCGACCAGTCCCCCGGCATGGTGCAAGAGGCGATGGAGCGTTGCAGGGGATTGGCATTTGCCGGGCTCGCAGCACAGACCGGCGACGTTGCCGAACTGCCCTTCGCCGACAATAGCTTCGACGCCGTTATCGCCATGCATATGCTCTACCACGTGGCCGATCAGGAAAAGGCTCTGGCCGAAATCCGTCGCGTACTCAAACCAGGCGGCACCTTGGTGGTCACCACCAATGGCATAGACAATATGCGCGAGCTCTATGCGCTCACCGCCGTTTTCGGTAGCGCCCCTCACGACCCCTCTGCCGACGCCTTTGGGTTGGATCGTGCCCAGCAGCTCATGCGTGCCGCCTTCGGCAATGTGATGCTGGAGGTCCATCCAGCCACCATGCGGGTCACCGATCCGGAGACTGTCTTTCTCGCCCTGACCACATACCCACCGGGGGATACGGCGCCGCCCGACCAGCAGCAGGCTTTTCGTCAGGCCATTGAGGATGCCTTTGCGGCCGGTGACGGCGGCATCGATGTCACCAAACAACTCGGCGTCCTGGTCAGTCGGAAAAGTGCCTAGCCGGCCAGCTTGCGGGCCATCTCGAGCGCAAAATAGGTCAGCACGCCGTTGGCCCCGGCGCGCTTGAAGGCCCAGAGGCTTTCCAGCACCGCCGCGTCACGGTCGATCGCACCGGCGGCCCCCGCCATCTCGATCATCGCATATTCGCCACTCACCTGATAGGCATAGATCGGCGCATTGAACGCATCCGCGGCCCGACGCACAATGTCGAGATAGGGCAGGCCCGGCTTGATCATCACGCTGTCGGCGCCTTCGGCAATGTCCTGCTCGATCTCGCGCAGCGCTTCGTCCGAGTTGGCATAGTCCATCTGATAGGTGCGCTTGTCACCCTTGAGACGACTGCCCGAACCGACCGCCTCGCGGAAGGGGCCATAAAAGCACGACGCATATTTGGCCGCATAGGACATGATTTGGACGTGCTCGAACCCTTCGCCATCCAGCGCCGCGCGAATGGCGGCAACGCGCCCGTCCATCATGTCGGAGGGGGCGATGATATCGGCCCCGGCGCGGGCTTGGACCAAGGCCGAACGCACCATGACGTCAACCGTCTCGTCATTGAGGATTTCGCCATCCCGAACCAGCCCATCCTGGCCATCGCTGGAATATTCGTCCAGCGCGACATCGGCAATCAGCCCGATTTCGGGCACCGCCGCCTTGATGGCGCTCAGCGCCCGGCACATCAGATTGTCCGGATTATAGGCTTCGGTCGCGTCTTCGCTGCGCAGATGGTCCGGCGTATTGGGAAAGATCGCCAGTGCCGGAATGCCCGCATCCCGAGCCGCGCGCGCGGCCTCCACCATCAGATCGACAGAAAGGCGCTCGACCCCGGGCATAGTCTTGATCTGCGTTTTCTCGTTCTGCCCCGCGATAACAAAGAGCGGCCAGATCAGATCGCGCGGCAAAAGCTCGGTTTCGCGCACCATGGCCCGGCTCCAGCCGGCCCGCCGCGATCGGCGCAGCCGCCGCCCTGCCAGAAAGGACATGTCGTGCCGGGGCCAGGTCTGGGTCATGAGGATCTCCTTGTCTCGACCTAGTTATCAGCCGCCACGACGCCGTCCAAGCTGCGGCTTGTCGCAGGGGCCTTGGCGGAGTATCAAACCGGCATGCTGTTCCAGGCCCCAAATCTCTCGCTCTATATCCGCATCGTCGCCATTCTGGCACTCATGCTGGGGCTGAGCGATGCCGCGCGCCTGCTCGGCATCAATCTGGGGTCGCAAAGCCCGATAGCCGTCATGGGCTTTTCGGCTTTCATCTATCTGGCGGTCTTCTGCCTCACCAAGCTGTTTGCCGCGGTGGGCCTTTGGATCAAGGCCAGTTGGGGCGCGGTCCTGCTGGTCGGCGTCACCTTGCTCGAACTCGGGCTATACCTGACGGGAAGCCCAGACGTCCGCATGGGTATGTTCGGTTTCGTGGTGCGCCTGATCCTGCTCGCAGCCATCACCGCCATTTTCGCGCTCAGCCTTCGATTCATCCGCGCCCAGGCGGACTAATCCGGACCGGCAATGGGGTGGAATTGCTCGATGGTAATCTCCTCGGCAAGAGCGTCCTGAGGACCGCCAAAGCTGGTGACGGTCGTGAACCACCGCGTCACCATCCTGTCAATTTGGAATTCGAGCGGCAGGATGACACCATGTCTGTCGCGCCCGATGGCTGCACCTAACTGCGCCCCGCCCGGCCAGCGCCGCGCCTGAGCCAATGTCCTGGCTGCCGCCGAGTCCGGGCCGCGCCGCCGGGCGGCATCCTGCAGCCGGTGCAACAGATAAGCCGCGACCTCCTCCCAATTGACAATGGCATCGCGCACCGGCCCAGGCCTGAACACCAGGTCTACTAGGTTCAGTGAAACCCCGGGCGATGGCCTGCCGCCGATCAGGGCGAAAGCCGCCTCATTGGCGTCGACAATGCCAAAGGCGGCGTCGAGCACCAGCGCCGGATTGGGCGCATGCGCGGCAATGAGAAGCGCCGCTGCCTGCCGGATTTCGGCCATTTGTGGGCTGAGCCAATCGCTGTCGCTGTACTGGGGCGCAAATCCCGCTGCCACGAGCAGGCTGTTGCGGTCGCGCAGCGAGAGGTCCAATGCCTCAGCCAGGCGCATGACCATAATGGCGCTGGGTCGGGCCCTCGCCGCTTCCAAAAAGCTGAGATGACGCGGCGAGACGTCCGCAGCCAGTGCCAGCGCCATCTGGCTCATCCCGCGCCTGTTGCGCCATTCTTTCAGGCTCCTGTCGAACAATCTGCGCCTCCACGGTCGAGCGGTCACCCTGCCTCATCAGGGGAAGGATTTCCATTACCTGGGAGGGAATTGAGATCATGACCATGGCAGTCATGCTGCGCCCATCGCTGCCAAGACCAGGAGATACTCTATGGCTACGCTCGCACACAAACCCTCTCACCTCGATCCGCGATCGATTTACTGGATCGACGCCTTTGGTTCTTTTGCCTTTGGCCTCGCCCTGATTGTTGCCGCTGGCCCCCTGACGGACCTTGCCGGCTGGACGGTGCCGGCAGCATTCCTTGTCGGCGTGGGCCTTTTCCTTCTGCCTTGGGCGCTGTTCAATCTCATCATCGCCCGGCAGGTCATTCCCGCCATCGGAATGGTGCGCGTCAATATTGCCGGAGACGCGATCTGGGTACTTGCCTCACTGGCGCTTGTCCTGAGCCAGGTCAGCCAATTGACAACCTTGGGTCTGACCCTGTTGGTGGGGCAGGCATTGATGGTCGCCGCTGTCGGAGTGGTAAAGCTCGTTGGTGCTCGGGCGATAACCAGTTGATGCCAGGCTCGGGGCGGGCGCTGCCCGCCCTTAACACTTGAGAATGGTTACAAGTTTATCACCCGTGGTAAGGCGCCATTAAGCCAAATTCTCATTGCATTCCAGTAAGATAGTTTTAAGCGTGTCGCTTAGGGTGATCTTAGTCGGGTGGCCGTAGTTTGGCCTCATGAGATGCGAAAAATCGCACGTGATTAGACAGTGAGGCACAAATGGCAATCAAGTCGAACGCGGCCGAGGCGCTTAACCCGGAACGTAGTGAAGGTCTTAAACCCCTTTACCTGGAAGCCGTCTCCCGCGTGGAGCGTCTCCACCGCCGTCTCCTTGACCTGATCAAGGACGAGTTCGATCGCATGGGCTGGGACGATATCAATCCGGTTCAGGCGCTTCTCATGTTCAATATCGGCGACGCCGAGCTGACCGCTGGCGAGCTGCGCTCCCGCGGCTACTATCTGGGCTCCAACGTCTCCTATAATCTCAAGAAGCTGGTCGAGACCGGTTATATCTTCCAGGAGCGCTCGCGCACCGACCGCCGCTCTGTCCGCATCAAGCTGACCCCCAAGGGCGAGGAAGTGGCCGAGGTGATCGACGAGCTCTATGACCGTCACCTCAAATCCATCGACAAGGTCGGTGGCCTGGGCGATGAGGAATTCGATGGCCTCAATAAGGCGCTAGCCCGTCTGGAACGCTTCTGGGTCGACCAGATTCTCTATAAGCTCTGATCGTACTGTCCTACAGGACAGGCTAAAGGGCGGCAGCTGGTGGCGTGTGTTGCCTCCATGCCACAACTGCTGAGAAGACGCCGGTCGCAAGGCCGGCGTTTCTTATTTGTGCCGCAAAGCAAAGGCAGCTCGGATTACCTGGTTGGAAACCATTTGCTGGCATGGCTATCTTGGTGCGCTGGTTCACAAGCCGTTTACACAGATTGTGAACCGCACCGAGGCAGTGCTATCGCCCATGCAAATGGCGGGCGAATTCTATGGTGGATGAATGCGGCTGACGCGACGTAACTTTATTCGGTCCATGGCGGTAGCAGGCGCTTCGGCGGCCATGCCTGCCTGGGCTCAGGACTCTCTGTTCGACATGATGTCGCGTAGCCGCATCATCAGTGAGGCCGACCCCAACAGCAATACGGCCGCTGCCGCAGCCACGATCGCCACCAATGAGCCGATCCTGTCCTATGACACGCTGCACAATCTGCAATTGGCGATCTCGCAATACGAGCCCTTCGTTGCCGCCGGCGGCTGGGAAGAAGTGCCGCAACGCGCCTTCAAGCTCAATCTTGGCAAGTCCGATCCGGCCGTTGTCCAGCTCAAACGGCGCCTGATTTCCTCCGGCGATATGCCCTTGGTGGAATATGCCAGCGACATTTTCGACGCCGATACTGACCGCGCCGTGCGCGTCTTCCAGGCCCGCCACGGCCTGATCGTCAATGGCTGGATCGACGAGGCGACCTGGTATGCGCTCAACGTGCCGGCATCGACCCGTTTGCAGCAGCTCTATCTCAACTATACCCGCGTCCAGAACATGGCGCCCCAATTGACCGACCGCTATGTGGTGGTGAACATCCCCGCCGCCACCATCGAAGCTGTCGGCGGCGGCATGGTCGAGCAGCGTCACACCGCCGTGGTCGGCCGCGTGGAACGCGCCACGCCGATCCTCGCGAGCAAGATTCACCAGGTCAATTTCAATCCCTATTGGCATGTGCCCAAGTCGCTGGTTCGGCAGGACCTCACCAAATACATGCTGGAAGACCCGCAATACCTGGCCAAGCAGAACATCTTCATCTACGACGGCAGCGGCAACACTATCGATCCGGCGACCATCGACTGGTCCAACATCACCGATGCCCAGGTGAACTACATGTATCGCCAGGAGCCTGGCGCCGAAAATTCGATGGGCCATTGCAAGATCAATTTCTACAATCCCTTCGATGTCTATCTGCACGACACGCCATCCAAGGCATTGTTCGGCGAGAATGCGCGTTTCCACTCTTCCGGTTGCGTGCGTGTCGAAGGCGTCAATCAGCTCGTGGCCTGGCTCTTGCGCGACAATGGCGACTGGGATCAGACGCGTGTCGACCAGACATTCGCTTCGCTCGAACGCAAGGATGTCAGCCTGAGCACGCAGATGCCGATCCACACCACCTATATTACCGCCTGGGCCAATCGCCAGGGCACCGTCAGCTTCCGCGACGACGTCTATAATTTCGACGAAGAAGGTAAGGTCAGCTTCAGCTGATCGGCTCGGCGAGAACGGCGAGAGGCGGGCTCCTGCCAGGGTAGGAGCCCGTTTTCATTTTCCTCGGTTGCGCTATATTGTCGGCGGAGGAGCGAGCCATGACCGACCGCGATGTTCTGTTCGAATTTGTTCAGATGGGACAGCAGATGCGCGTGGCCGCCATTGACGAGGCGACCGGCACCGAAGTCGTTGTTATCACCCCGCTCAATGCCACAAAGCTGCAAATGCAGCGCGTTGCCATGGCCAAGCTCAAGCGCAAGCTGGAGCAGGGGACGTCTGCCCCTGCGCCGTCGCCCGGCAAATTTGCCTGATCGCGCACATTTCTCTTTCCCTTCATTTGCTGCTGCGGCATAAAAGGGCCGTTCGCGCGACTGGCGAGAAGAGATGGGGAACCATCGGGGAACGCGAACCTTTGTAAGAGCCGCTCGCCTGGGCACCCATCTGCAACAAGGGGAGCCCCATGCACTCTTTAAGACACATCACACATGATTGCCGGCCTTGGAATCGCGATTTGCCCCGTGATAAAGCCCTGTCCACGCCGACCCATTCGACCGTCAACGAGGTAACCGCCCGATGAGCGCCGCCCAATCTTCCTCGATCTTTCCGAAGTTCTTCTCGAACACCCTGGCCGAGACCGATGCCGAGATCGCCGAAGCCATCGGCCTCGAACTCGGTCGTCAGCAGCACGAGATCGAGCTGATCGCCTCCGAAAACATCGTCTCGCGTGCCGTACTCGAGGCGCAGGGCTCGATCATGACCAACAAATATGCGGAAGGATATCCGGGCAAGCGCTATTACGGCGGCTGCCAATATGTCGATATCGCCGAGAATCTCGCTATCGAACGGGCCAAGCAGCTCTTTGGCGCCAACTTCGCCAATGTGCAGCCCAATTCCGGTTCGCAGATGAACCAGGCGGTTTTTCTCGCCCTGCTGCAGCCCGGCGATACCTTTATGGGGCTCGACCTGAATTCGGGTGGTCACCTCACCCACGGTTCGCCGGTCAACATGTCGGGCAAGTGGTTCAATGTGGTCTCCTATGGTGTCCGCCAGGACGATCACCTGCTCGATATGGACGACGTTGAGCGTAAGGCGCATGAACACAAGCCCAAGCTGATCCTCGCCGGCGGCACCGCCTATTCCCGCATCTGGGACTGGAAGCGCTTCCGCGAGATCGCCGATAGCGTTGGCGCCTATCTCATGGTCGATATGGCCCACATTGCCGGGCTGGTTGCCGGCGGCGTGCATCCTTCGCCGGTCCCGCACGCTCATGTCGTTACCACAACGACCCATAAATCCCTGCGCGGTCCCCGCGGCGGCCTCATTCTCAGCAATGACGAGGACATCGCCAAAAAGGTGAATTCGGCCGTTTTCCCGGGGCTGCAGGGTGGTCCGCTCATGCACGTCATTGCCGCCAAGGCAGTGGCCCTGAAGGAGGCATTGCAGCCCGAATTCAAGGCTTATGCACGGCAGGTTGTCGACAATGCCCGGGCGCTGGCCGAAACCCTCAAGGCCCAGGGCCTTGATGTGGTATCCGGTGGCACCGACAACCATTTGATGCTGGTCGACCTGCGGCCCAAAAACGCCACGGGCAAACGCGCCGAGGCGGCTCTGGGTCGCGCCTATATCACCACCAACAAGAACGGCATTCCCTTCGATCCGGAAAAGCCGTTTGTCACGTCCGGCATTCGTTTGGGCACTCCTGCCGGCACCACGCGTGGTTTCGGCGTGGCGGAATTCCAGGAGATCGGCGCGCTGATCGTGGAAGTTCTCGATGGGCTGCGGCAGGCCAATGAGGACGATGGCAACGCGGCGGTGGAAGCCGCTGTGCGCGACAAGGTGAAAGCACTCACCGATCGTTTCCCCATTTACAGCTAAAAGCGAAGGTCAACGTTCACAATGCGCTGCCCCTATTGTGGCAATGACGATACCCAGGTGAAGGATAGCCGCCCGACCGAGGATTCGGGCGCTATTCGGCGCCGTCGCGTCTGCAACGGCTGTGGCGGTCGCTTCACCACCTTCGAACGGGTCCAGCTTCGCGATCTCACCGTCGTGAAAAAGACGGGCCGCAAAGTGCCGTTCGACCGCGAAAAGCTCGCCCGCTCGGTCAATACCGCCCTGCGCAAGCGCTCGGTCGAACCCGAAAAGGTCGAGCGCATGATCTCGGGCATCGTCCGCCAGCTCGAAAGCCTGGGCGATGTTGAGGTCACCTCCGACCAGATCGGCGAATATGTCATGGAAGGTCTCAAGGGCCTCGATGACGTGGCCTTTGTTCGATTTGCTAGCGTTTACAAGAACTTCTCGGCCGCGAACGACTTCCGGTCATTCCTCGCGGACCTGGCCGAGAACGACACCGCACTGCCAGAGGACGACGACTGAGCGGAGCCGGGCCTGGCGGAAGGTTTCGTTCATCCCCCGATAAGCCGCGACTGCCCCGCTGGCCGTGATTGCGCTATTATGGGCTGGCGTCATTGGAAAGACGCCAGCCGAGGGAGGTCGATCATGGATTCCTATGGTGTGCGGTTTCCGCTCCCGCCAGAGGCGGGCAGGGGCCTTCATTTCCTCATCGTCGAGGGCAGGGCCTATCCAGAAATAGCCGAGGAGATGAAGCGCGGTGCGGTGGCGGCGCTGGACAAGGCCGGTGCCACCCATGAGGTGATCGCCGTCCCCAGCGCCATGGAAGTGCCCGTCGCCATGGCAATGGCGATTGAAACCGGACGCTTTGACGGCTATGTGGCGCTTGGCTGCGTCATCCGTGGCCAGACCAATCATTATGTGTCGGTCGCCAATGAGAGTATCAGGGCGCTGGCAGAACTGGCCGTTGTTGATGCTTTGCCACTTGGCATTGGCATCCTGACGGTGGAAAACGAGGCACAGGCCTGGATCCGGGCCCATGTGAATGATCAGGACCGGGGCGGGGATGCAGCACGAGCTGCACTGGCCTTGTCCGACGTGAAAGCGAAACTGAACAGCTAGATGACCGACCACCCCAAACGTGATCCCGGCGCCTCGCGCCCAGCCAATCAGCGCGGCGCCGCCCGTCTTGCCGCCGTCCAGGCGCTCTATCAGATGGATATCGGCCGGGCGACGCTCGAGGATACGCTGGCCCAGTTCGGCGCGTTCCGCCTGGGCCGCGAGGTTGAGGGGGATCAATATCTGCCCGCCGATGCCGACTTTTTCCGCCAGATCGTCACCGGCGTGGCCAAACACCAGCTCGAAATCGACCCTTCGGTCGATAAGGCGCTGGCCGAGGGCTGGCCGATTGAGCGCGTCGACGCAACCTTGCGCGCCATCCTGCGCGCCGCCGCCTTCGAATTGCTGCGCCGCAAGGATATTCCACCCCGCGTGGTCATCTCCGAATATGTCGATGTCGCCCGCGCCTTTTACGAGGACGACGCCTCCGGCCTGGTCAATGCGGCGCTCGACTCTATCGCCCGCTCCGCCGGCGCAGAGATGAACTGATCCATTGACGCGATTGTTCGGGGGGCGCACCTTCGCGGCGCTCTTTTCAGGACAATCCCGATGACAGACAGCCGCCGCCAATCGATCCGCAATATCGGACTGCTTTCCGTCGTGCAGGCGCTGGGCGGGTCGAACTCGTCCATCATCATGTCTGTGGCGGCCCTGGCCGCTGTCAACCTGGCGCCCGATCCCGCCGCCGCCACCCTGCCGGTCACGGCCATGATCGTCGGTCTGGCGCTGGCGACTTCCTCGGCCACGCTAACCATCTATCGCCTTGGGCGCACCCGCGGCCTGATGTTGGGCGCATCTATCGGCATTCCCGCCTCTTTGCTGGCAACAGCGGCCGTGATTATGGGAAACTTTTATCTCTTTGCAGCAGGGCTTTTCCTGGTTGGTGTGTCGGGTGCCTTCATGCAGCAGGTGCGCTTTGCCGCCGCCGATAGCGTCGCCCCCGATCTCAAGAGCCAGGCCATTTCCTGGGTCATGTTCGGTGGCGTGGCGGCCGGCTTTTTCGGCCCGCAGCTCAGCGCGCTCACCCGAACCTGGATCGAGGGCGCCGAATATGCCGCCAGTTTCCTGGTGATCGCCGTGCTCTCGCTCACCTCCGTGCTGGTCCTGTCCGCAACCCGGCTGGCGCCAACCCATGCGCCCGGACCGGCCGGCGATAAAGGCCGCCCGCTATCGGTGCTTCTGCGCCAGCCCGAAATTATCCTGCCCATGCTCGGCGCCGCCCTAAGCTACGCGCTGATGACCCTCATCATGGTTGCCGCGCCGCTGGCCATGGTGCATCTGTGCGGTCATTCGCCGAACGAGGCGGCGGGAGCCATCCAGTGGCATGTGGTCGCCATGTTCGCCCCAAGCTTTGTCACCGGCGCCATTATCAAGCGCATTGGCGCCAATCTGGTCACCGCTATCGGCCTGCTTCTGATTATCGCCTGCGCCGTGATAGCGCTCAACGGCATCACCGTCGCCCATTTCACCGCCACGCTGATCCTGCTCGGCCTGGGCTGGAATTTCGGCTTTATCGGCTCCACCGCCATGCTGGCCACCAGCTACCGCCCGCAGGAAGCCGGGCGCGTGCAGGCCGTCAATGAGCAGGTGGTGTTCGGCGCCAGCGCCATTGCCTCGCTGAGCTCGGGTCTGCTGCTGCAATTGCTCGGCTGGCAGGCCATCAACATCCTGGCGATCCCGGTCGCGACCCTGACCATCCTGCTGCTCGGTTTCGGAGCGATGCGCCAGGCCCGCGCATAAAGAAAAAGGCCCCGGAAAACCGGAGCCCTTTGCAAGGAATATGGCCGGCCTCAGAACGAGGACAGGATGGCGTCGATAAAGGTCGCATCCTCGCCGAACGAGGGGGTGCGCCGCGTTTCGATATTGACCGCCTTGCCGTCTTCCAGGGCATATACGGCCCTCTCGATAACCTTCTTGTTGCGGTCGAAATAGATCGCAAGAACGGTGCGCTCCTCCACCATTGTCAGGCCGAACGAGGTCTGGCTGACCTTGGTTTCGACATAGTACCAGGCAGTACGGTCACCAAATGTATTGGTCGATTGCGGCGAACCGAGCACCAGCGTCACCAATTGCTGGCTCTGGCCGGGACGAATCTGCTGCAGCGCCGAATCCGGAATTTCGTAGCCCTGGGTCCGCTTGGAGACCAGCGATGTGCTGCTGGTGCAGCCGGCGAGCGCAACGGCCAGAACGGCCGCGGCAACGGAGGCTTTCGCAATTCGCAGGAGCATGAATTTGACTTTCCCAATGGCTGTCGACTATAGGCGTGACACTTGGGCGCGTGCCCATTGGCCGCCGGAATGTGTAGCTGTCAACTTGGCCGTCTGGCAAGCTGGCATTGATCCGGCACCCCGATCTATCCCGTGTTTGACCGATACCGACGCTGAGCGCAATCCCATGATCATGTCGTTGTTTCGCAAGAAGACTGACACAGAGCCGGTTTACGCCGTCTATAATTCCATTGTGGCGCAATCCCGGCAGCCGGTCTTCTATGCACAATGGGGCGTACCGGACACTGTGACCGGTCGTTTCGACATGATCAGCCTGCATATGGCGCTGCTGTTTCGCCGCTTGCGCAATGGTCCGGAAGGCTCGAAGGAATTCAGCCAGGCGCTGTTCGATCTGTTTTTCAAGGATATGGATCGATCGCTGCGCGAAATGGGCGTATCCGATCTGGGGGTGCCCAAGAAAATCCAGAAAATGGGCAATATCTTCTTTGGCCTGCTCGCCGCCATGAACGAGGCCATGGATCGGAACGACGCCGAGGCTCTGGCCGCGGTCCTGGCGCGCAATGTCTTCGAGAGCGAGAAGGCGCCGCAACTGCGCGCCCTTGCCGACTATGTCATTGCCCGCGATGCGGAACTGGCTGCACAGCCGATCCAAACCATCACCGCCGGCTCGGTTCACTTCGAGGCCGCGGCATGAGCCGGCCCGAGCCCATTTTCGATGCTGTCGTCCGCATCGACAAATTGCCGGCCAGCGGTCGCTCGATTGCTGTACAAGCCGACGAAGCTGCCCGCCAGGCGATTGCCGAGGCCATGCATATCCTCTCGGTCGAACGGTTCACGGCCGATCTGACCGTGTCGCCGCTCCGTGGCGGCCTGCGCGCTTTTGGGCACCTTGATGCGACCGTAACCCAGGCCTCGGTCATCAGCTTCGAGCCGGTTGCCGAAGTCATTTCCGAGCCCATCGATCGGGTATTTCTGCCCGCGCCGCGCGAGAAACAGGCGCCTGCCGCGGGTGCCGAAATTTTCATTGACCTTGAAAGTGACGATTTTCCCGATCACATCGATGGTCCCGAAGTGGATCTGAGCGCACTCCTGCTCGAAACCCTGGCGCTGGCGCTCGACCCCTATCCGCGCCTTCCCGGTGAGTCGCTTCAATCTCTGGGCGTTTCCACCGCAAGCGAGAAAGAAAGCCCCTTTGCCAAACTCGCCCGTCTCAAGGGTGAGAATGGGGACAAGAAGTAGGGGCGAGCCCCTAGGGCTTGCGCCGACCCGTTGATGGGATATGTTTGTTTGCCCCTCTAGTGGGCCGAAAAACGGGCTGAAATGACCGATTCTATTACTATTTCCGTGGATGCCATGGGTGGTGATCACGCCCCGCGTGCCGTCATTCATGGGGCCCACCTGGCCCTGAAGGAACGCAAGAATACGCGCTTCATTTTCCATGGCCTGAAGGACCAGATCGAGCCCTTGCTCGAAGAATTCCCCGGACTCAAGCCTGTGTCGACGGTTCGACATTGCGAGACTGTCATCGCCATGGACGAAAAGCCCAGCCAGGCCCTGCGCAAGGGCAAGGGCACCTCGTCCATGTGGATGGCGATCCAGGCGGTCAAGGACAAGGAAGCCGATGTTGCCATCTCGGGTGGCAATACCGGCGCGCTGATGGCTATGGCCACCTTCTGCCTCCGGCCCATGGAAGGCATCTCCCGTCCCGGCATCGCCGCCATCTGGCCGACCCTGCGGTCCGACATCATCGTGCTCGACATGGGCGCCACCATTGGCGCCGATGCCCGGCAATTGGTGGACTATGCTATTCTTGGCTCGGCGCTGGCGCGGGCCTTGTTCGACGCGGACTCACCCACTGTCGGCCTGCTCAATGTGGGGACCGAAGAGGTCAAGGGCCTCGAATCGATCAAGGAGGCCGGCCGCATCCTCACCGAGGCCAGCGGCGCCGGTTTCAGCTATCATGGCTTTGTCGAAGGCGACGATATCGGCAAGGGAACTGTCGATGTGGTCGTTACCGAGGGCTTTGTGGGCAATATCGCGCTCAAAACGGCAGAAGGCACGGCCCGGCAGGTGGCCACTTATCTGCGCCAGTCGCTCAAGGCCACCTGGATGAGCCGGATCGGTGCCCTCCTGGCATCTTCGGCCCTTAATGCCCTGAGGCGCAAAATGGACCCGCGTACCGTCAATGGCGGCGTGTTCATGGGCCTTAATGGCATCGTCATCAAATCCCATGGCGGCACCGACGAGATCGGTTACAAAAGTGCCCTCGGACTGTCCTATGAAATGGCTCGTAGCCGTTTGATGGATAAGGTGGGTGACACCATGCAGCGTTTTCCAATCCACAAGGCAGCCTCCGAACTGCCAATCGACACTGAGGCCAAATCGGCGTGACCAGCACAATCCGTTCCGTCATTCGTGGGGTCGGCAGCTATCTGCCGGCCAAGGTCGTTACCAATGAAGAATTGGCCAGGACCGTCGATACATCCGACGAGTGGATACAGCAGCGCGTTGGTATCAAGGAGCGGCACATTGCGGCCGAGGGGGAATATACCTCCGACCTGGCCACGGCTGCGGCTCGCGCGGCACTCGATCATGCCGGCCTCGCCGTCGAGGACATAGACCTTATCATCGTCGCCACCACCACGCCCGATTATACTTTTCCCAGCGCCGCCACGCTGGTGCAGATGAAGCTGGGGATGCATCACGGTTTTGCCTTTGACATCCAGGCGGTCTGCTCAGGCTTCGTCTATGCCGTGGCCACGGCCGACAGCTATATCAAGAACGGCATGGCCCACCGCGTTCTGGTTATCGGCGCCGAAACCTTTTCGCGCCTGCTCGACTGGACCGATCGCAGCACCTGCGTCCTGTTTGGCGATGGCGCCGGCGCCGTGGTCATGGAGCGGGTCGATATCGCACCGGGCGAGCCGGAGCGCGGCGTGCTTACCTCTGCCCTGCGCTCGGACGGGCGGCATTGGGACAAGCTCTATGTCGATGGCGGTCCCTCGACCACCGGCACCACCGGCTTTGTGCATATGCAGGGCCCCGAGGTGTTTCGCCATGCCGTGGGCAAGATAACCGACGTGGTCTATGCCTCGCTCGAACAGGCCGGCTACACCGTGGGCGATCTCGACTGGTTCGTCCCGCATCAGGCCAATAAGCGCATCATCGACGGGGCAGGGGCTAAGCTGGGCCTGCCGCCCGAAAAGGTGATCACCACCGTCGATATTCACGCCAATACCTCGGCGGCCTCGGTGCCGCTGGCGCTGAGCGTGGCTGTTGCGGATGGCCGTATCCAGCCCGGCGATCTGGTCATGCTCGAAGCCATGGGCGGCGGCTTTACCTGGGGCGCCTCTCTCATTCGCTGGTAAGGAATTGCGGCAAAACCGCTTCCGGCGCGCAAAGCCGCCCAACCCGATCGCTTGCGACCGGTGGGAAGCGCATTGACCTCAAGCGTTTCAAGGCGTTAGTGTTCTTCTTGGGTTGGAGGAACCCGACGCTGAAGCCCACACCACAGAATCGTGCGGCGGCGTCGTTCAGGGGAAGAAATCCCTGCCATTGACTTGGCCGGATGCGCGGGTCGGTGGCTTCTGGCAATGACATTTGGCATGCCAGTGGACGGGAGACCGGACCCACTGCAAAATGGGGGCTTGAATGACGCAGAAGACGGTTACGCGAGCAGACCTTGCCGAGGCGGTCTACGGCTCGGTCGGGCTCTCAAGGACAGAATCGGCGGAATTGGTCGAACGCGTATTGGAACTGATCTCCGACGCGCTCGTGACCGGCGCCAATGTCAAGCTCTCCTCGTTCGGATCGTTCCAGGTGCGCTCGAAAAACGAGCGGATTGGCCGCAATCCCAAGACCGGTGAGGAAGTGCCTATCCTGCCCCGGCAGGTTCTTGTGTTCAAACCCTCCAATGTGTTGAAGTCCAAGATCAACAAGTCTATGGTCGGCGCTGGAAAGTAAGGCTTTTACGCATTTGGATTCCATGGCCGAATGGCCTTGGTTTTTCGGCTGCGTAGGGGTGAAACTGCAACAGGCGCCTTGCCCTGGACAGGGAGAATCGCGGTTTGGACAAGTCGCCAGACGCGTTCCGTACCATCTCTGAAGCTGCAGAAGAGCTCGATCTTCCTCAGCACGTTCTGCGATTCTGGGAAACCCGCTTTTCCACCATCAAGCCCCTCAAGCGCGGCGGCGGCCGGCGCTATTACCGCCCCGAAGACGTCATGCTGCTGCGTGGCATTCGCCACCTGCTTTACGATCAGGGCTTCACCATCAAGGGCGTTCAGAAAATCCTCAAGGATCAGGGGTCGCGCTATGTCATCGCCGTTGGCGAAGGCAAGGGGCTCGATGAAATCCTGCCCATGATTGAGCAGGCCGAGGCAGCCGGGGATGAGGCGGAGCTCGAAGAGGCGCAGATGCTGGCCAGTTCCGCGCTGGACCAGGAAGCGCGAGACAAGCTCTCTGAAGTTCTGCGCGAACTGCTCGAATGCAAGCGCCTGCTGGAGCGTGCGCGCGAGCACTGAAAGTCCGCGGAATTTCTGTTTCACTCTCTCGAAAAAGAGACTAAACATTCCGAAATTAGCGAGGCCGGTTTGGCTGCCATTCGGGTGGAGAATTCATGATGAGTGTACGCTTTGGCCTTCTTGGCGCGGGTCGTATTGGCAAGGTGCATGCTAAGGCTGTGTCGGCCAATCCCAAGGCGAAACTGGTGGCCGTGGCCGATGCCATGGCCGATGCCGCCAAGGCGCTGGCGGATCAATATGCGGCGGAGGTACGCGACATCGAAGCCATTGAGGCGGCCTCCGATATCGATGCGGTCATCATCTGCACGCCCACCGACACCCATGCCGACCTGATCGAGCGCTTCGCCCGCGCGGGCAAGGCCATCTTTTGCGAAAAGCCCATTGATCTGGACGTTGAGCGCGTGAAGTCCTGCCTGCGAGTGGTCGATGAGGCTGGCGCGACCTTGATGGTCGGCTTCAACCGCCGCTTCGACCCGCACTTTCAGGCGGTCCGGGCTGCCATCGACGAGGGCCAGATCGGCGATGTGGAGATGGTCACCATCACCTCCCGCGATCCCGGCGCTCCGCCGGCGGACTATGTCAAACGCTCTGGCGGCATTTTCCGCGACATGACTATCCATGATTTCGACATGGCGCGTTTCCTGCTCGGCGAGGAAATCGAGACCGTCTCGGCCCAGGCTTCCGTGCTGGTCGACAAGGCCATTGGCGACGCCGGTGACTTTGACAGCGCCTCGGTCATGCTCGCCACCGCCACGGGAAAACACGCCACCATCTCCAATTCGCGCCGCGCCGCCTATGGCTATGATCAGCGCATCGAAGTGCATGGCTCCAAAGGCGCGGTTTCCGCGGAGAACCAGCGCCCGGTCTCCATCGAGATTGCCAACGCGACCGGTTATACCCGCCCGCCACTGCATGATTTTTTCATGACCCGCTACACCGAAGCCTATGCCCGCGAAATCAGTAGCTTCATTGATTTCGTCGAGTCCAAGACGCCAGCCACGCCAAGCGGCGCCGATGGGCTGATCGCCCTGGCTTTGGCCGAAGCAGCGCTGAAATCGGTCGAGGAGGGCAGGGCCGTCAAGGTCAGCGAGATCACCGGCCCGCTGGCCGATAGATCCGTCTTCCAGGGACGCTGATCGCCGGCGATACGCAGCGCCGCCCTCGGGCTCGACCCGAGGGCCATTCGCAACCCACGCAATTGCCTCTGCTGGCCCTCGGATCAAGTCCGAGGGCGGAAAAGCGCCCCTTGGCGCGCTGGACTACCCCAGCATCCACTCATGCTCTGCCGCATTGTGGAACTTCCACACCCGCTTCGGCCCGGCCATGACGTTGAGATAATAGAGATCATATCCGGCGGTCGTTGCCACCGGGTGATAACCGCGCGGCACCAGCGTCACGTCGCCATCTTCCACCGCCATGGCCTCATCCAGGCTCCGGTCATCGGTATAGACGCGCTGGAAGGCAAAGCCCTGCGGCGGGTTCATCCGGTGATAATAGGTCTCTTCCAACTGGCTTTCATGCGGAAGATTGTCCTGGTCATGCTTATGCGGCGGGTAGGACGAGGTATTGCCCTGCGGGGTGATCACCTCCACCACTAGCAAGGCATTGGCCGCGCCATCATCCTCGGGCATGATATTGTAGACATGCCGCACATTGGCGCCGGTTCCTCTGGTAATGCGCGGATGCGTGCCGGGCGCAATGACCTTGGCATGATGATCGCCACCGCCCGGCGCCGAACACACCGCCAGCTCCATCTCCGTGGTTGCATCCACAGCCCAATGCCGGCCTGCCGGCACATAAAGCGCCCAGGGCGCCCCTTCGAACGGGCTCATGCGTTCGCCCAATTCGCCGAAATCCTCGCCGTCGACGGCAAAGCGACCCTTGCCGCTCACCAGCACCAGGCACACTTCCCTCTCGCCTGTCGGCTCGCCATAGGCCTCCCCGGGCGCCAGTTTGTGCAGCCCGAAACCGACATGGCTCCAACCCGCCGTTTCCGGCGTCACATCATGGATCTTGCCGGTCTTGCTCGTCGGCCGGACGAGAAGGGGGGACTTGCTCATTTTCCATGTCCTCCTTGGGAAATTTATAGAAGAAATTCCAGGCCACATAGGCCAGGGCCGCGCCCACCAGCAGCGCCCAGAACGAGTCTCTGGTGTAGAACAGTTCCCAGCCCAGCCACAGGGCGAGGAACACCGCCACCGCCACGCGCCGCCACATGGGGCGGAACCATTTGAGGTCGTTTTCTTTCAGCGCCATGGCCGCCTCCCTACTGATTCAGTTCGGCAAGGCTTTACCACAGCCGCTTCAAAAGACTCAGTTTTTCGGAAAACCCTCGGTTTCGACCTCATAGCCGGCGGCCCTCATCACCCGCATCAGCTCCTTGTGCCCAACCTGGGCCATTTTGAGCGGCGGATTGGCGACAGGGTCCTGCTCGGCCTCGACCACGAACCAGCCCTCATAGCCGTGATCGGCCAGCCGCTGCACGATGGCCCCGAAATCGAGCGATCCATCGCCCGGCACCGTGAAGGCGCCCAGCGCCACCGCATCGAGAAAACTCTGTTTCTGCCGATCCAGTCCATCGACCACGGCGCGGCGGATATCCTTGACATGCACATGGTTGATCCGCGCATGATGCTTGTCGATGGCGCGCAACACATCGCCGCCGGCAAAGGCCAGGTGCCCGGCATCGAGCAATAGCGGAATGCCCGGACCCGAGGCCACCATAAAGGCATCCAGCTCCGGCTCGGTCTCGACCACCGCCGCCATATGATGGTGATAGCTCAGCGGCATGCCCTGCTCGGCGCACCATTCGCCAAACGCGGTCACCTTGCGCGCATAGGCCTTCATCTCGTCGTCCGAGAGCTTGGGCTTCCGCGCCAGTGGAATATCCCGCTTGCCCTGGATCGAGCGGCCCACCTCGCCATAGACGATGCAAGGCGCATTGACCGCCTTGAACAGTTCGATCATGGGCGCGATGCGGTCCTTATTGGCAGCGATATCCTCGTCCACTAGCGTGCCCGAGAACCATCCGCCACACAGCGTGACGTCGGCGGCCCTGAGAATGGGCAGCATGACCTCCGGATCGTCCGGAAAACGCCGGCCCTTTTCCATACCGGTGAACCCGGCCGAACGGGACTGCCGCAGGCATTCTTCGAGCGACACATCATCGCTCAATTCCACCAGATCGTCGTTCCACCAGGCGATGGGCGACATGCCGAGTTTGGCTTTCATCGATTGTCTCCTACCCGGCCCGTTGTGCCTTGAGCGCTTTTACATAGGCCTCACGCGCCGCATTGACCTGCGGACGCTCGCTGACTTCCGGCACCGCAACATCCCACCAATGGCCACCCTCATCGGTGGTGATCAGCGGGTCGGTGTCGATGACGAAAACATGCACGCCGCCAGCGCCCTCGCTTTGAACCAGCGCGGCCTCCAGCTCGGCCAGCGACGACACCTTGCCCGCCTTGGCGCCCATGGCGGCGGCATGCGCAGCAAAGTCCACATTGGGCATTGTCTCATGCCGCGTATCGCGGAAGAGATTGTTGAAATTGGCGCCACCCGTGGCCATTTGCAGCCGGTTGATGCAGCCATAGCCGGAATTGTCGAGCACAACGATGGTGAGCCGGATACCCAGCATGACCGCACTGACGATCTCAGAGTTCATCATCAGATAGGAGCCATCGCCCACCATGACCACGGTGTCGCTATCCGGCCGCGCCAGCGCCACGCCCAGCCCCGCCGCAATCTCGTAACCCATGGTCGAAAAACCATACTCGAGATGATAGCTGCCCGGGGCGTCGGCGCGCCAAAGCTTATGCAACTCGCCTGGCAGCCCGCCTGCCGCGCAAACCAGCGTCGCCTTGCCGCGCCCGCGCTGCACCGCACCGATAACCTGCGCGTCAGACGGCAATTCGGCATTGGATGCGGCGCGCGCCGCATCGGCCGCCTTGAGCCATTCTGTCTTGCCATTCAAGGCCTTGTCGGTCCAGGCGGAATCAACCTGCCAACCGGTCAGCGCTGCATCGAGTGCCTCCAGGCCAACCCGGGCATCGGCCACTAGCGGCAGGCCTTCATGCTTCATGGCATCGAAAACCTGCACATTGAGGCCAACGATTTTGAGGTCCTCATTCTTGAACAGCGCCCAGGACCCGGTGGTGAAATCCTGCAGCCGGGTGCCCACCGCCAGCACCACATCGGCCTCTTCGGCAAGAGCATTGGAGGCTGACGTGCCGGTTACGCCAACCGAACCCATATTGAGCTTATGGTCGTGAGGCAGGGAACTTTTCCCCGCCTGCGTCTCCATCACCGGAATGCCATGGTCCTCGGCAAAGGCAGCAAGGCTTTCGCTCGCCTCCGAATAGAGCACACCACCGCCGGCAATGATCACCGGCTTTTTCGCCAGTTTCAGTGCCGCCGCCGCAGTCGCAAATTCGTCAGCATCAGGCATGATCCGGCGCGGTACCCACACCTTTTCGGCAAAGAAGCTCTCCGGATAGTCATAGGCTTCCGCCTGCACATCCTGGCAAAGCGACAGCGTTACCGGTCCGCATTCGGCCGGGTCGGTCAGCACCTGCATGGCCCGGCGCAGCGCCGGAATGATCTGTTCTGGCCGGGTGATCCGGTCGAAATAGCGGCTGACCGGCTTGAAGCAGTCATTGGCCGAAATCGTGCCATCGCCGAAATCCTCCACCTGCTGCAGCACAGGGTCGGGCAGCCGGTTGGCAAAGACATCGCCGGGCAGCAGCAGTACTGGAATGCGGTTCACATGGGCCAGCGCTGCGGCTGTCACCATATTAAGCGCGCCCGGTCCGATGGACGAGGTACACGCCATGAAGCGGCGGCGGAAATTGGCCTTGGCATAGGCGATGGCGGCATGCGCCATACTTTGCTCGTTCTGGCCGCGAAAGGTCGGCAGCTCGTCCTTGACGGCATGCAGCGCTTCACCGACGCCGGCGACATTGCCATGCCCGAAAATGGCCCAGACCCCGCCGAAGATCGGCACGGTCTCGCCATTGATGACCGTTTTCTGCGCGCTCAAAAACCGCGCGACTGCCTGCGCCATAGTCAGGCGAATGGTATTCTGGCTCATGGCCTCTCCCAAATCTCCACCAGCGCCCCGAAGCGCTTTGCCATATCGGCAACCGCTTCTTCGTCGCTCATCTTGTTGTCCAGCCAATCGCGGGCCGCATCGGCAAATATCGTGCGTCCCACGGCAAAGCCCTTCACCGTTCGAGACGATTTTGCGATGGCAAATCCCGCCTCCAGCTCGGCCTGCGGGGCATCCAGCCCCAGTAGAACGACTCCGCGGCAATAGGGGTCGCGGTCCTCGATGACGCTGTCGATTTCCGCCCAGGCCGCCGCGCTCGGTTGCGCCTCCAGCTTCCACCAGTCCGGCTTTATGCCGGCATCGTAAACCTCGCTCAGCGCGCTCGCCACCGTGTCCTCGCCCAGTGTGCCGTGCTTGCCGGCAATGATTTCCACCAGCAATTCCCGCCCGATCTTGCGCGCCGCGTCGAAAGCCGCCCGCAGCTTGGCAATCTGCTCACGCCGCAAGTCCGCAGGGTCGTCCGGATGGAAGAAACATAGCACCTTGATGCAGTGATCTACCGGCCAGTCGATCAGTCGCGATCCCAGATCCTGGCTGAACTCGAATTGCAACGGGCGCGAGCCGGGCAGTTCAATGGGTTTTGCGACCCAGAAATCCTTGATCGCGCTGGCGGCGAAAAGCGCGTCCCGGCCATATTTGTCGTCCAGCAGCATGCCGAAGCCGTCCCGGCCACTGGCAATCTGCTTTGCCGCCTGCACGGCCAATACCTTGAAGTCGGGCAGCCGCGCCAATTTGGCGGCATCGCCTTCGGCCATATCCTCAAGCTGTGCGCGATGGTCGATGGCCAGCGCCATCAGCTTGGTTATTGCGCGTCGGCGCGTGGTCGTCCAATGCACATGGTTGATCGTCGCATCCTTGCGTAGCGCCCGTTCCGGGCTGCCCTTTTCGAGGAAGAATTGCAGCTCGTCCCATGTCGGAATTTCCGGCGCACAGAGCAGGCGCGACACGGCAAAGGCACCACAGGCATTGGCCCAGGTGGCGCTGGTCTGGTGGCTTTCACCGCGCAACCATCCGCGCAGGAAACCGCTCATGAAAGCATCGCCCGCGCCCAGGACATTATAAACTTCGATCGGAAAGCCTTGTCCCACAATACCGTCTTCCAGATCGTCCGGTATGGCGCCGTCATAGACGATGCAGCCCATGGGCCCGCGCTTCAGGACAATCACGGCGGGAGACAGAGACCGGATCGTCTTGAGCGCGGAACTGATGTCTTCGGTGCCGGCAGCAATGAGCACTTCCTCTTCCGTGCCCACGATGAGGTCGCATTCCGGCAACACGCTGCGCAACTTTTCAGACACAACGTCCGAAGCGATATAGCGGCTGTCACCGGCGTCGTGGCCGGCCAGCCCCCAGAGGTTAGGGCGGTAATCGATGTCAAAAACCACCTTGGCGCCGGCCTCGCGGGCAATGCGCATGGCCTTGCGTTGCGCCTTATTGCTCTCCGGCCTGGCGAAATGCGTGCCGGTCACCAGCACCGCGCGCGCCGAGCGGATGAAATCTTCGTCGATATCGCCTTCGTCGAGCGCCGCATCGGCACAATTGTCGCGATAAAAGATCAGCGGGAAGGATTTGTCGTTTTCCACCGAGAGCAGGACGAGCGCCGTCAACCGCTCCGGGTCCGTGACGATCCCCGCTGTTTCCACCCCTTCCCGGGCCAGTTGCTCGCGAATGAAACGGCCCATCTGCTCGTCCCCGACCCGGGTGATCAATGCCGATTTCAGGCCCAGCCGCGCCGTGCCCACGGCGATATTTGTCGGACAGCCGCCAACCGATTTGGCAAAGCTGGCAACGTCCTCCAGCCGGGTTCCGATTTGTTGCCCATAAAGGTCTACCGAGGCGCGGCCAATGGTAATGACATCAAGTGGGGCATCGGTGGTGCTGGCGGCGGCAACGGGCAAGGCGGTAACTCCACGATGGAACGACCGGCAATGAAACACAGGTTCCAGAAATTCTCAAGATAGAATATTCATTCTGCGAATGGAATGCGGCGGCGCGTCATCACCCCATGCGGCGTTTTTCCGCCACGCTGACCGTCAGGGCCATGGCAAAGGCCATGCTGGCCGATAGCGAGCGAAAGCCGGCATGATCCGCTTCAACCAGTTCAAACCAGACCCTGGAGCGGGCGGCGAGCGGCGAAAGCGCCGAATCGGTGAGGCTGACGACCGGCACACCCATTTCACTCATCATCCTGGCCTGCTCGGCGGTTTCGGCAGCATAGGGTGAGAAGCTGACCGCCAGGGCCGCATCCGATGGCTTGGCAAAGGCGAGCAGATCGTCGTCATTGCCAGCGGCTGTACTGACCAGCCGGCAGGGCACTTTGAGCTTTCCGAAGGCATAGGACATATAGGTGACGATGGGAAAACTGCGCCGGCGCGCAAGCAGATAAATCGTGTCTGCACTGGCCAACAGGGAGACGGCCTGCTCGAAAGCAGCCGGATCGATTGAGCTGGTCAGGCTTTCAAGGCTCTTGTGACCCGCGGTAACGAAGCCATTGAGGATCGAAATCCCGTCGGCCTGGGCCGTTCCCGCCGCCTCCAGGTCACGCAAGCGGTCCTCATAGCTGCTATTGCGTCCCTTGAGCCGCTCCTGAAAGAGCTGCTGCAGCCCGGAAAACCCGTCAAATCCGAAATGCTGGGCGAAACGAACCAGTGTAGAGGGCTGCACCTGCGCTGCCTGGGCGATGCTTGCGGTCGTGCCGAAGGCGATTTCATCCGGCCGTTCCAGTGCATAGCTGGCCACCTGCATCAACCGCTTTGGCAGCGTGTCGCGCCCTTCGACAATGGCGGCGCGCAAGCTGACAAAATCGCGTGGTGGAACCTGGCCGGTCATGCATGCCCCCGTGGAATGTGTGTTCCATATCTGGAACAAATCGATGGCGCCCGCAAGAAAAAGGGGCAGGATGCGATGCATCCTGCCCCCTCGACCACCGGAGTTTGGCAGCGCTATGCCGCCTGCAAACTCGCCGGGGCCCTGCGGTTCTCAACCCAATAGATGAAGATCGAAGCGCCAACGATCAGCGCGGCGCCCGGCCAGAACCACGCCGAAGGCACCTGGCCCAGCGCGATCCACCCAACGAGCCCGCTCAGCGGCACCTTGAGGTCGCCGAAGGGCTGCAGATAGGCCGCGTCGGCAACCTTATAGGCGAAGGCCAGCAGATATTGGGCCGCTGCGGTCAAAGCGCCAAGCAGCAACAGCAGCCACAGCGCATTGCCTTCAGGCAGGCTGAACGGAAAGCCCGTGGCAACGCCCGCGGGAAGAACGCCGCTCAGCGCCGTCACCGCCAGCAGGATCGCCAGATGGTTCGGTGTCATCAGCACCAATAGGGAAATGGTCAGGGTTTCGGGCGTTTCTTCGCGCGCCAGATATTTGGTCAGAATGTCGGTCGTCGCCCATAAGGCAGCGGCAATGATCGGCACCGCTGTCTGCCAGCTCAGGCCTTCCACCCCGACGCCCGAAACGATAATGGCGCCGGCAAAGCCGACAAGCGCGGCCACGATCCGTGCGCTGGATGCGCGTTCGCCCAGGAACAGCGTCGTGCCCAGGATAATGAAAAGCGGGCCGGTCGCCAGCAGCGTCACCATTTGCCAGATCGGCACGCCCGCGGCAAAGCCATAGACGAACACATGCACGCCCAACGCCGACACGAAGGCGCGGATTTCGTGGGCCAGCGGATGGCGCGTCTTGAGCTTGGAAAGCCCGATCCTGCGGATAAGGGGCAGGGCCAGAATGGAGGCAATCAGATATTGCCAGAATGCCATGCCCGTCGAACTCATGCCGAATCCGCCATATTCGATCGGCGTCGGCAGCACCGATTGCAGCGTATTGGTGCCGGCAAAGGCGAGGCTCGCCACCAGCATGAACAGCGCGCCCGATGTGGCGGCGCTATGGGAAGAAGAGGAAATCTGGCTCATCTGTCGTCCTTTCCGTAACCAGTTTCCTCAGGGTTACGGGAGACGACATGCCGAATATCGCGCAGCCATAGGCAGCGCGCGCCGGCAAAGGCGCTTGGTCCCGTTCTCTTTCATCCGGACTATGACCGTCGGCTCCGGAATTACACCGGATCTGCTGACCTCCCGATCGTCGGGAGCGCTCGCGGGCTTGGCATGTCTGCCTTTACCGCCGGTGGGGAATTTCACCCCGCCCTGAGAACAATGCAGGCGAACCTGCAATCCGACATTTAGGCCAGGGCGCTTCGTGGCGCAAGTAAGCACAAAGGTGTAACTGTGCGTCTTTCGCGAACGACACAAAAAATCTGTTCGCCTATTGGCCCCCGTCCGGCAGGCAATAGATGCCATAAAGCGTTTCGAGCACCTGCCGCACCGCCTCCGATGCCAGCGAATAATACATTTGCTGCCCGTCCCGCCTGGCCTTCACAAAGCCCAGCGCACGCAATTTGGCCAGATGTTGCGACAGCGGCGACTGCCCCAGCTGCACCCGCTCGACCAGGTCCGTGACCGTCAATTCGCTGTCCAGCAGATTGCACAGGATCAGCAACCGCTTGGCATTGCTCATCGCATCGAGCAGCCGCGTGGCTTCTTCCGCATTGGCTTCGAGCTTGTCGATTTCCATCTTGATCATATTAGAAAGTTCTTATATACGAATATACGTATCAGATATGGACGCGCTTGAACAGCCAGTTTTCAGGGAGTCTGCCGTGCACACAAATGTCGGTTCCATCGATCGCATCGTCCGAATTGTTCTCGGCCTTGCGCTCATTCTCGTCCCCCTCATCCCCAATATCCCGCTTTTCACCAATGCGGCGGCCTTTTGGGGCGCGCTGATCGTCGGGCTCATTCTGATCGTCACCGCCATCGTGCGGTTCTGTCCTCTCTACACCCTTTTTGGCCTCTCGACCCGCAAGGTATCGCGTTGATGACTGAATTTACCCCGGCGCTGTCGCTTTTCGGCGGCGCCCTTATTGGCCTTTCGGCCGTTCTGCTCATGGCTTTTCATGGCCGCATCGCCGGCATGACCGGCATTATCACCGGACTTCTGCCGCCCGCTGCAAGCGACTGGGCCTGGCGTGCCGCCTTCCTGGCCGGCGCCATAACGGCCCCCACGCTGATCATGGCCACGTCCGATCACGCCATCGCCTATGAAAGCCCGGTGCCGACGCCCTGGCTCATGATTGGTGGGCTGATCGTCGGGGTCGGCGTCTATTTCGGCTCCGGCTGCACCTCCGGCCACGGCGTCTGCGGCATGGCCCGCCTGTCGCCGCGCTCCATCGCGGCCACGGCCACCTTCATGCTCACTACTGCCATCACCGTTTTCGTCATTCGCCACATTATCGGGGGCTTGTAATGCAGCGCACTCTTATCGCCGGCATTGTCGGCCTCGTCTTTGGTACCGGCATTGCGTTTTCGGGCATGGCCAATCCAGCCAAGGTGCTCAATTTCTTCGATTTTGCCGGTACCTGGGATCCATCCCTCGGTCTGGTGATGATCGCGGCACTCGTTGTCGCCGCCATCGGCTACCGCTTCGTGCTGCGCCGCGATAAGCCGCTGCTCGACACCCGTTTCCATCTGCCCACCAACCGCAAGCTCGATACCCCGCTTCTCGCCGGTTCAGCGATATTCGGCATTGGCTGGGGCATTTCCGGTTTCTGCCCCGGCGGAGCCATCCCGGCCCTGGGCCTGGGTGAACTCTCCGCCTGGATCTTTGTTGGTTCCATGCTGGCCGGTATCGGCGCAGCGCGGACCGTCCGCCTCGCGCTGCAAACGCGCGCCACCCAGACAGCCTGATCTTTCGAGAAGGATATCATCATGGCCACTCTGCCCTTTACCCCCGACCTTTCGGCCAAGCCCGAAGTCACCGCATTCTTCGATGCGCCGACCAACACCATTTCCTATGTGGTGAAAGACCCCAATTCGGCCTCCTGCGCTGTGATCGACTCGGTCATGGACATAGACTACGCCGCCGGTCGCATCACTTATGATGGCGCCGACGAGATCATCGCCTTCATCGAGAAGCACAATCTCAAGCTCGAATGGCTGATCGAGACCCATGTCCATGCCGATCACCTCTCGGCTGCGCCCTATATCCAGGGCAAGCTGGGTGGCAAGCTGGGCATTGGCGAGAACATCACCATCGTCCAGGACACCTTCGGCAAGGTCTTCAACGAAGGCACCGAATTCCAGCGCGATGGCAGCCAGTTCGATCGCCTGTTCAAGGATGGCGACAGCTACCAGATCGGCGGGCTGACCGTCCATGTCATGCACACGCCCGGCCACACCCCGGCCTGCATGACCCATGTGGTGGGCGATGCCGCCTTTGTGGGCGACACGCTGTTCATGCCCGATGGTGGCTCGGCCCGCGCCGACTTCCCCGGCGGCGACGCGCGCACGCTCTACCGTTCCATCCAGCGCGTGCTGTCTCTGCCGCGCAAAACGCGCCTGTTCATGTGCCACGACTACGGCCCGAATGGTCGCGACATCCAGTGGGAAACCACGGTTGGCGATGAGATCGACCACAACATTCATGTGGGTCGCGGCACTGACGAGGACACCTTCGTCAAGATGCGCGAGGCACGCGACGCCACGCTCGCCATGCCCAAGCTCATTATTCCGTCCCTGCAGGTCAATATGCGCGCCGGCCAGCTGCCACCCAAGGACAAGGACGGCAAGACCTATCTCAAGGTTCCAGTCAACGGCCTGTAGTCGCCCGTTCCGACAGGCCGGAGCCTCCCTCCGCTGCCCTGCGGGGCGAGGCGACCTTCAAAAAGGAAACCCTCATGTTTTCATTCTTCAAACCCAGGACCAACACCATGAACGTTCGCAAGATCGACGACAATTTCGCCGTCACCGGCCAGATCACTCCAGATCAGGTCAAGGCGGTCTCCGAGGCCGGCTTCAAGTCCATTGTCTGTGCCCGCCCCGACAATGAAGAGTTCGGCCAGCCCAGCTTCGATGCTGTGGCCCGCGCCGCCGAGGCCGAAGGCATCCAGATCGTGCATATCCCGGTTTCCGGCGGTCTGGGCGAAGGCCAGATCATCCGCTTCCACGATGCCTGGTCGAAAATGCCCAAGCCCATGCTCGGCTACTGCCGCTCCGGCGCCCGCGCCGGCAGCCTGCACGCCACGCTGAGCCGCTGATCCGATCCTCCAATGTCCCTGCCGCTCCCGGGCGGCGGGGACACCCGCTGCCCCAGACAAGAAGACCAATGAAGCTCAAGACCTACCTGCCCATTCTCGATTGGGGCCGGCGCTATAACCGGCAAACGCTGACCAGCGATCTGATCGCCGCGCTCATCGTCACCATCATGCTCATCCCGCAATCCCTGGCCTATGCCCTTTTGGCCGGCCTGCCGCCGGAAGTGGGTCTGTATGCTTCGGTCCTGCCGCTGGTGGCCTATGCCATTTTCGGCACGTCGAGCGCCCTGGCCGTGGGGCCGGTGGCGGTTGTGTCTCTGATGACGGCCGCCGCCGTCGGGCGCGTCGCCGCCCAGGGCAGTGCCGATTACGCCAGCGCTGCCGTCCTTTTGGCGGCCCTGTCCGGCCTGATGCTGTTGGGCATGGGTCTGTTCCGGCTCGGCTTTGTCGCCAATTTCCTGTCCCATCCGGTCATTTCCGGATTCATCACGGCCTCGGGCCTGATCATCGCCACCAGCCAGTTGGGCGGCATCCTCGGCATCAAGACCGAGGGACATGCCATGCCCGAATTGCTGGGCTCGATCTGGGCGCATATCGGTCAGCTCAACGTCTATACACTTGCCGTTGGTCTGGTTTCGCTGGGCCTGCTGCTATGGATTCGCTACGACCTCAAGAACTGGCTGGCCCGTTTCGGCATTTCCAAGGGCGTTGCCACCATTGTGGTCCGCGCCGGTCCCGTGCTGGTCGTCTTTCTCACCATGGCCTGGTCGGCCCTGTTCGACCTTAAGGGCAAGGGTGTCGCGCTGGTGGGCGATGTGCCTCAGGGCCTGCCCATGCTGTCGCTGCCCAGCTTTAATCTCGACACCATCCAGGCCCTCGCCGTTCCCGCCCTCATCATCTCCATTGTCGGCTTTGTCGAGTCGATCTCGGTGGCGCAGACCCTGGCCGCCAAACGCCGCGAGCGCATCTCGCCCGATCAGGAATTGATCGGCCTGGGCGCTTCCAATATCGCGGCGGCCATTGGCGGCGGCTATCCGGTTACCGGCGGCTTCGCGCGTTCGGTGGTCAATTTCGATGCGGGCGCTGCAACCCCGGCGGCCGGGGCCTTCACTGCCATCGGTATTGCCCTGGCTACGCTTCTGCTCACCCCGTTCCTGGCCGTCCTGCCCAAGGCGACATTGGCCGCCACCATCGTGGTTGCCGTCCTGACCTTGGTAGATTTCGCCATTCTCAAGCGGGCATGGACTTATTCCAGGGCCGATTTCATCGCCGTCGCGCTCACCCTGTTGGGCACGCTGATCTTCGGGGTGGAAACCGGCATCGCCCTGGGCGTCGGCGCTTCGATCCTGATCTTCCTTTATCGCTCCTCGCGACCGCACGCGGCCATTGTGGGGCAGGTGCCCGGTACCGAGCACTTCCGCAATATCAAGCGCCATCAGGTCCAGACCACGCCCGGCGTGCTCTCCATTCGCATCGATGAAAGCCTCTATTTCGCCAATGCCCGCTATCTTGAAGATCTGGTGACCGATCGTGTGGCCCAAAATCCGGGCCTGAGCGACGTGGTTCTCATGTGCTCGGCGGTCAATGCCATCGATATGTCGGCCCTCGAGAGCTTGGAGGCGATCCGCCATCACCTCGATGATATGGGCGTCCGCCTGCATCTCTCCGAGGTCAAGGGCCCGGTCATGGACCGTCTGGTGGGCACCGAATTCCTCGAGCATCTGGCTGGCCGCGTTCATCTCAGCCAGCATCAGGCCATGCAGGCGATCCTTGCCGAAAGGACGCAAACGCGAGCGCCATGTGATGCAGATCAAGATGTGTCGGTTCGCGCCGCGCAATAATCAGTCATCTTAGGAGGAACAGATGGCACACATCGTCGTTTTGGGGGCCGGTCTCGGGGGCACGATCATGGCCTACGAGCTGCGCGAGGCACTTGGCCGCGAGCACCGCATCTCAGTGGTCAACAAGGGCACGCGGTTCAGCTTTGTGCCCTCCAATCCCTGGGTTGCAGTCGGCTGGCGCGACCGCAATGCCATCGAGGTCGATCTCGAACCGGTATTCGCCAAGCACCATATCAACTTCTACCCGCAAGGCGCGGAACGGCTTCACCCGAAGGACAAGCGGATCCAGTTGATGGATGGGCAATCCCTGGATTACGATTATCTGGTCATCGCCACCGGCCCCGAACTGGCCTTTGACGAAATTCCCGGCTTTGGGCCGGGCGGGTTGACGCAATCGGTTTGCCACATCGACCACGCCCTGGGCGCCAGGGAGGCATTCGATCGCCTGGTGGCCAATCCGGGTCCCGTGATCATTGGCGCAGTCCAGGGCGCGTCCTGCTTTGGCCCGGCCTATGAATTCGCCTTCATTCTCGACAAGGCCCTGCGGGACGCCAAGGTTCGCGACCGCGTGCCGATGACATTCGTGACCTCCGAACCCTATATCGGCCATCTTGGCCTCGACGGTGTCGGCGACACCAAGGGCCTGCTGGAAAGCGAGATGCGGCAGCGGCACATTCGCTTCATCACCAATGCCCGGGTCGACAAGTTTCAGGATGGAACCGCCTTTGTCAGCGAGATTGCCGACGACGGTAGCGTCAAGGGCGGGCACGAGCTTGCCTTCACCTACGCCATGATGCTGCCCGCCTTCCGCGGCGTTGCTGCGGTCCGGGACATCGAAGGGCTGACCAATCCGCGGGGTTTCATTCTGGCCGACAAGCATCAGCGCAACCCGGCTTTCCCCGACATCTTCTCCATCGGCGTTTGTGTCGCCATCCCGCCGGTTGGCAAGACGCCCGTGCCCGTCGGTGTCCCCAAGACCGGCTTCATGATCGAATCCATGGTCACGGCTAGTACGCAGAACATCGCCGCGCTGATCGCCGGCAAGGACGCAACAGCCGTGCCGAGCTGGAACGCCGTTTGCCTCGCCGATTTCGGCGACGGGGGTGTAGCATTCATCGCCCAGCCACAAATTCCGCCGCGCAATGTCAATTGGTCCAGCTCCGGCCTTTGGGTCCACGCAGCCAAGGTCGGTTTTGAGAAATACTTCCTGCACAAAGTGCGGTCCGGGCAGTCCGAGCCATTCTATGAAAAGCTGGCCCTGCAAATGCTGGGCATCGATAAACTCAAGGCCGTTCAGCACGAACAGGGTTAGAGCGTGTGCAGGAGAAGTGCGTAGCGGTTTTCCGGTTCAAACACGTGATAAAATAAAGGGTTAGAGCAGGTCGGGTGAGTCCGTTTCCACCCGGCCTGCCATAAGGACAAGGCAAATGACCAATATTGTCTGCGCTCATTGTGGCTCGATCAACCGTCTCCCGGAGGATCGCGATCCCCTCGGTGCTCGTTGCGGCAAATGCGGCGCGTCCCTGTTCGAGGCGTCGCCACCTGATGTCAGCGGCCAGAACCTGGATCGCCAGATACAGCGATCCTCTATCCCCGTTATCGTCGATGTCTGGGCCCCGTGGTGCGGCCCTTGCCGCGTCATGGGTCCGCAATTTGAAGCGGCGGCACAAGAAGCCCAGCCCGCCCTGCGCTTTGTCAAATTGAACTCAGATGCAAACCAGGACTTTTCCGCGCGTGCCGGCATCCGAGGCATTCCCACAATGCTGCTGTTTCACAACGGTCAGGAGCTAGGGCGTGTGTCCGGAGCTATGTCCAGCAAGGACATTCTGGCCTGGGCCCGTTCGCAATTGGCTGGGCACTAGACGTTTTCAGCAAAAGCGCGACAAGACATGGCGTTGGAGCTCCCGTTCTGATGCAATCAGAACAGGAAGTGTTCTAGCGCGTTTCACGTTCAGCCTCATCACCGGCCCTCCCCTTGAGGGGAGGGCGATAGAACAGGATCGGCCTGAACGGGAAGCGCTCCAGGAGTGCGCCCCGCCAAAAAATGCCTTGCAAATGTGCATGCAGCAATTAAACAAGGAATGTCTTGTTTAATTGGGTTGGCGTCATGTCTGATACCGTTGACGGCCGTTGGGCCGAAATTTTTAGTCCCCGCTACCTGGCGGTGACCACCATTCTGGCGTTGGGCGTTTCTCTTTTTGCATTTAATGCATTTTTGTCGGCCACTGCATTGCCCTCGGCTGTTCAGGAATTGGGCGGCTTAGAGGTAATATCCTGGGCCACCACGCTCTATCTGGTTTTTGCCATCGTCGGTGGGGCGGCGGCGGCGCTGGTCAAGCGTCGCCTCGGTTCGCGTTGGGCCTTGATTGGCCTTGCGGCCGTGTTTCTGGTCGGCACACTGATCGCCGCCAGTGCCGCCTCCATGCAGCAGGTCCTGGTCGGGCGGGCTATTCAGGGTTTCGGGGAGGGTGTCGTCGCGGCGCTCTGCTTTGCCCTGATTCCAGAGCTTTTCCCCAGCCGGCTGGTGCCCAAGGTCTTCGGCATGCAGGCTGTCGTGTGGGCTGTTGCCGCCTTTGGCGGACCGGCCGGGGCAGGGGCCTTGACCGAATTGATTTCCTGGCGCGCCGCCTTCCTTATCAATGTGCCCTTGGTCCTGATCTTCGCCACCATGGTGATCCTGGTCGTGCCGCAGGGCCAGAAGGCGCTCGACAAATCCGGATTTCCGGGTCTGCGGCTGGCCGTGATTGGTACGGGCACCATGCTGGTGGCGCTGGCCGCCATTGTGCCGCCCACCCCTGCGGCCCTGCTGCTCGTGGCGGCACTGATCGTCCTGGCCATTGCCGTCTGGCTTGATCGCCGCAGCGATGAGCGGCTGATGCCGCCCGATGCCTTCTCTCTCAAGACGGCCGTTGGGTCGGGCCTTTGGCTCTTCCTGCTCATGCCCATCGCGGGCGCAGCCAGCGCGGTTTATCTGGTCCTGTTGCTCCAGCAGCTCTGGGGCTATGGCCCCACGCTTTCCGCAGCCATTGGCGCCGTCATGGCCATTGGCTGGAGCAGTTCGTCGGTAACGGTCGCCAATGTGCGCAAGCGCGCCACCCGGCGCGTCCTCATCCGCACCGGCCCCATCCTGCTCGCTCTGGGCATGCTTGGGGTTCTGATTGCACTGGAAACCACGCAGCTACCGCTTCTGATCGTCGGCCAATTGGCTATCGGCATGGGCTTTGGCATTTCCAATGGCTACATCATGCTCACCATCATGGAAGCCAGCACCGATGCCGAGCGCGATCGGACCTCGGCTCTGCTGCCGACAACCCAGTCCGCCGGCAATGCTCTTGGCGCAGCCTTGGCGGGCGTCGCCGCCAATGCCGCCGGCTATGCCCAGGCCAGTGGTCAGGGAGAAATCCTCGCCGCCATCGTGCCGCTCTTTCTCATGGCGGTGGGCTTTGCGGTGCTGGCCTGGCTGGCGGCGCTGCGCATGGTGCAATTGGCCAAGCAGACGCCAATCGCCGAATTCGCCAGCGAGTGAACGAGGGCGTTCAGACCGCTATTCGCTCCAATAGAAAAGGCCCCGGATCGCTCCGGGGCCTTTTGTTCGGTTAGCCCTGTTCCAGCCAGACAACCTGCTCTGGTGTCAGCTTGATCTCAAAGGCCTTAAGACTGTCTTCTAGTTCAATGATCCGGCGCGGTCCGATCAATGGCACGCTTGGAAAGGGTTGGGCCAGCACATAGGCCAGCGCAATGTGGATCGGCGAGTGACCCAACTGCCTGCCCAGTTCAATGGCCCGGTCGCGCCGACCAAAGTTCTGGTCATTGTACCAGCAACGAACCAGTTCCTCATTGTCGCGTTTGTCCCGTCCGGCAAGCTCGGTAAAGAACCCGCGCGCCTGGCTCGACCACGAGAAATTGGTCACCTGCCGGTCAATCAGCCATTGCTTGAAGTCTGGTGTCGATGCGGTTACGCATCCCGCCCAGATCGGGTCCAGCATTTCAGCCAAAGCGAAATTGTTCGACAAGGCCTGCGGCGCCGTCTTGCCATTGGCACTGGCATAGGCAATCGCTTCGTCCATGCGCTCCTTGGTCCAGTTCGAGCCGCCATAGGGACCACGAATGCGCCCGGCCTGCACCTCCGCATCCATCGCGTCGACGAATTCGCCCACCGGAACATCGAGATTATCGCGGTGCATGAAGTAGATATCGACATAATCGGTCTGCAGCCGATCGAGCGACTGGGTGAGTTGCTTGGCGATGACGTCAGGATAAACCAGCGGCGAATGGGCGCCCTTGCCGATCACCACGGCCTCTTCGCGCACGCCGCTCCGCTTCTGCCACTCGCCCCAGAGCTTTTCGGTATAGCCGCCGCCATAGATGAAGGCGGTATCGAAGATATTTCCGCCTTTTTCCCAGAAGGCGTCGAGCAGGATGGCACCGGAGGAGAAGGTCTTGAAATCTTCAAAGCCCAGAGCGACGGCCGACGCCTGCTTGGAGAGACCCGGAATGTTGCGCTTGGGAATGATCCCTGCATTGGCGCCCAGCTTGCGATTGTCCAGCGTATGCACGCGGTTGACCGATTTTTCGACCGAAAATTCGATACCGGCGTCTGCGCGCCATTTGTCGAGCACCCGCAGATTGCCCAGCGTATCGGCCCAGCTCATACCCGGTGCATCGAATTCCTGCTTGCCGGCCAGAATAGCCAGTGAAGCCGCCTCGGCCTCATAAGAATAAAGGTGCGGCTGCGCGCGAACGCTGATGGTTTCGGTCTTGCCGCCCTTGATGACATCGATCCGGCCAAGCCCCTGATCGCGATTACCGTTGGCGAACCAGAATTCCGGCACCTCGATCCGGCCCTCGGACCCATGAATGCGCAGAACATTGTCGAGATTAGCCATCACCGCGCAGCTGACCTGTGCGACAGTGCCATTCTCAAAGCTCAGCATGGCCGCGGCCCAATCGTCCGTGCCCTCGGCATTGAGCGTGGCGGCCCCTGAGACTTTGACAGGATCGGCAAAGGGCTTGCCCATCGCCGCGCCGGCGATCAACCGTGCCATCGAAACCGGGTAGCATCCCACATCCATGATGCCGCCGCCGGCCAGCGCCGAGGCAAACAGCCGGTGTTCGGGCTGGAACTTGCCCATCGAGAAGCCGAAGCTCGACTGGATCATCCGGACATCGCCGATGACGCCGGACTGGATCAGTTCGATCAGTTTTGCCGCCTGCGGATGCACCCGATACATGAAGGCCTCGCCGGCAAACGTCCCGGCCTTGCGATGCGCATGAAACACGGCGTCGGCCTCATGGGCCGATAGGGCAAATGGCTTTTCCACCAATACATGTTTTCCGGCCTCGGCGGCCTTGATCGCCCATTCCGCGTGGCCCGTATGCGGCACCGCGATATAGACCGCGTCGACATCCTTGTCCGCCAGCAGGGCCTCGTAGCCGTGCACGATCCGCGCTTCGGGGAAGGTTTCCTTCAGGCCCGGCCGGTCTGGATTGCGTGTGGCAATCGCAGCCAGCACTCCGTGCTGACTGTCATTCAGGCCGCCGCGGAAAGCCTTGGCAATGCTGCCCGGGCCGATAATGCCCCAGCGGATCTTGGTATCGGTCATATCATTTCCTCGATCTATGCCGGAGCGTTGTCCGGCCGGCGCGAACAGCTTGTCCAAAGACAAGCTTTTCAATTGCTCTTGCGCCATGTGATTTCTAAGTTAGCGCGCCCGCAAGTGACTGACCCCGATTTCGGGTATGCGGATCGGGCGGAAAGTAAGATGGATTCTCGCCTCTTTTACGAGCCCCGGGCCAACGGCGTTGAGCACTTGCCCACGGCCTTGCAGATGTTCCACACCACCCCGCGCCTGATGCGGTCGGCCCATTGGCACGCTCAGGTCGAGGTCAACTATGTCGTGCGCGGCTGGGCGCACTATCGCATGGCCAGCCATGAAGTGCGCTTTGAGGCGGGGGACTTCGCTCTATTCTGGGGCGGTCAGCCGCACCGGCTCGATGATGCGTCCGACGATCTGGTCTATGCCGGCGGTCACCTGCCGCTGGTACACTTCTTTCGCCTGCGCCTGCCCGCCGACGTTCAGGCACGGCTGATGCAGGGAGCGACCCTGGTTTCCAGCGCCACGGACGCTGCCGACCCCGTCAATTTCGAGCGCTGGGTCAGCTATGCCCGGTCCGGCGATCCGATCAAGGCCAGTGTGGCGGTCGACGAATTGCTGCTGCGGATCGAACGCTTGCGCTTTTCGCCCTACAAATTGCTGCCCGATGCCAGGCCGGTCGCCGATAGCGGTGGGCTGGACCAGCACACCTCGCCGATCGTGGTGCGCATTTGCGATTTCATTGCCGACAAGTTCCGCGAGGAAATCGACTCGGTCGATATTGCCGTGGCGGCCGATGTCCACCCCAAATATGCCATGACCGTGTTCAGGAAAAGCACCGGCATGACCCTGAACGACTATGTCAACCTCATGCGCCTGTCCTATGCCCAGGCGCTGCTGATGCGCGACGAAGCCAGCGTGCTGGCGGTGGCCATGGATAGCGGCTTTGGCTCATTGAGCGCCTTCAACAAGTCATTCCGCAAGATTTCCGGCATGTCCCCCAGCGATTTCCGGCGCGAGGTGCGCAGTCGCCCTCTCGTGGCCGAAAGCCGGTACAACTAGCGCATGGGCAGGCGCGAGTGGCTTGCTCTGCTGTTCGGTCTGGCGGCCGTCGCGGGGCTGACCCTGCTTAGGGCCGCCGATCCTTACCCTCTTCAGGTGGCGCGCGAGACCACATTCGACCTGTTTCAGCAATTGCGACCGCGCGAGGCACCGGCCGGTCTGCCGATAAGGATCATCGATATCGACGAGGCGTCGCTCGCCGATCACGGCCAGTGGCCCTGGCCGCGTTCCACCATGGCCGACATTGCCAACCGCCTTACCGAACTGGGCGCGGCCGCAGTGGTCTTCGATCTGCTTTTCAGCGAACCCGACCGCCTGTCTCCGTCCAGGTCTGCCTGGAGCGGCGACGACTACGACGCCCTCTTCGCCGCCGCGCTGTCCTCCGGCCCGTCGGTGCTGAGCCTGGCCCAGAGCAGTCGCGCGGAAGAAACTGCTCTGGCACCCAAATCGGGGCTCGCGATGACTGGCGAAGAACCGCTTGGCGCTCTGCCGCAGCTGGGGGGCGCCGCGGAGCCTATTGCCGTGCTGGCCGAGGCCGCCCAAGGTCTGGGTGTTGCCAGTCTGGATCGCGACGGGGCAGGGGTGGCGCGCCGTCTCCCCATGCTTTGGCGCAATGGCGCCTCCGTGTTGCCGGCCCTATCCGCCGAGGCGCTGCGCGTGGCCCTTGGTGTCTCCACGCTCGTGGTCATTGGCGACAGTGCCGGCGCGGGGACGGTCGAGCAATTGCGCATCGGCGACATTGCGGTGCCTACCGGCCCAAGTGGCGATATCTGGCTCTACTATCGGCATCTGCCACCGGAGATCTATGTGCCGGCCCGCGACTTGCTAAGTGACGCTTACCAGAACCTGGCGCCACAGATTGCCGGCCATATCGTGCTGGTCGGGGCATCGGCCAGCGGCCTTCTTGATATTCGCGCCAGCGCCTTGGGCGTCGCCATACCCGGCGTTTCCATCCATGCCCAGGCACTCGAGCAGATGCTGACTGGCGTTTTCCTGGATCGCGCCGATTGGGTCGGCGGGCTGGAAATAGTGGTCTTTGCCCTGGCGGGGCTGCTGATCGTTCTCGCCGTCGTCTTTACGGGCCCCGTAATCGGCCTGCTGATATCGCTGGTGGTCGGCGCCCTGCTGCTGGCGTCCAGTTGGTGGGCCTTTGTTCAACCTCGACTGCTTATCGACCCGAGCTTCGCCCTGCTCGGTGCACTCCTGCTTTATGCGGCAATGGCCTTTTTCCGTTTCGCCGTCACCGACGCCGATCGCCGCCGCATCCGCCGCGCTTTTGCCCATTATGTCGAGCCGTCGCTGCTCAGCCGCATTGAAACCGACGCCCGCCTGCTCAAGCTTGGCGGCGACCTGCGCGATTTGACCGTCATGTTTTCCGATGTGCGTAACTTCTCGGCGCTGGCGGAACGCACCACGCCCGCCGGCCTGGTTTCCATTCTCAACCGCTTGTTTGCCGCCTTGGGTGCCGCCATTGTCGAGCAGCAGGGAACCATCGACAAATTCATGGGCGACGCCGTCATGGCTTTCTGGAATGCCCCTGTCGATGTCGACCGCCACGCCGAGCGGGCCTGCCTGGCGGCCCTGTCTATGCGAGAGGCGCTGGAGCGGCTAAATGCGACCGGTAACGAACCCATCACCATTGGCATCGGCATTGCCACCGGTCCCGCACTGGTTGGCAATATGGGTTTCGAGCGTCGGTTTGACTATTCCTGCGTCGGCGACACCGTCAATGTCGCCAGCCGTATCGAAGGCGTCTGCCGCATGGTCGGTTATGATATTCTGGTCACCGAGGAAACGGCCTCCGCGGCGTCGGACATGGCCTTCCTGCCTGCGGGTTCCGTAGAGCTCAAAGGCATGAGCGGGCGTGAGCCCATCCATGTTCTGGTGGGCAATGCCGGCCTGCGCGCAAATCCCGCTTTTGCCGCGCTGGCATCGGCACATGCGCGATTGCTGGCGGCGCTGGCGTCGGGCCAGGACCATTCCGCCGCGCTCGACGCCTGCCGGCGCGCGGCGCTCGACATCGATGCGCGTCTCGGCGCCTTTTATGACGCCTGCTTGCTGCGGCGCGAGGATTTCGTGGCTGACCCGCGCGTCCGCACCTAAACCCGGCCCTGGCCGAGCAGCACCATGGCGGCGATCAATATGGCGCCAATGACCCAGATCGCGCCAGCAAGCAATGAAAATCCCTCAATGAAATCAAGACCAGTATCTTCTTCATGATCCATAAGGCGCTCCTCCTGGTTCCGGCGTTATGCCGGTTTCTCCCAGGCGAAGTGTATTGCATTCTGTGCGGGCGTCGAGCCCCGGGATCGGAACGCCGTTAGTGGCGAATATAGATCGGATTGCTCAAGGCGCGGCGGATCGGTTGTTCGGCAAGGTCCGGCTCTGCCGCCATGACGGCCTTGCCCGGCACCGACGCCAACAAATCGTCGATGAGATTTTGTCGGCTCGCCTTCGCAATGATCTCGGCGCGCACGAACCCTTTTACGGAAGGCAACTCGAAAGAGGTCCTCCAATCCGTCCCTGTGATCGGCAAGGTAGCGATGGGGCCGGTCGCGTCGACCAGAACGAGATCGTCCCCCTCCGCGCCACACACATATATCTCCAATGACCGCAGATGCGAGACCTCATCACCCATAACGGCCGCCTCGCTGCTGATCTCCAGATGCGGCCCGTCCGGACCTTCCGTAACATATCCGTAACCGGATTTCATCGCGGCAAGCACGGCGTCCTCGCTCAGTTCGGGCAACCACAGCACTGTTGTCGGCCGCGCCAGTACCAGCGGACCTTCTGGCTTCAGATCGGCGGGTTGGTGGTAATCCGAGCCCCCAATGGCCGAAAGGCGCATGCCTTCGGCCAGCCTTTGCTGATAGCGCCCCAGCGAAATCCAGTTATGGTCCAGCCAGGTGGACTGCCAGACCTCCTGGCAATCGGCGGCGGGCATTTCATAGTCCCAGGGAATGACCGGCTTGTCGTGATTGATGGAAAGCAGGCCGCCCTTGTCATGCACGAGCCGCGCCAGCACATGCGCATCGGACGGCTTGGTCATGCGGAAGTCGATCCACTCATCCACCCCGAATACATTGGCGTGTCCCACCGCGGTCGTGACCTCCATGCCGCGCACGAAGACGAGGTCCGGCGAAGACCGCGGATGGAAATAGCGCCGCTGCGTTATCGTGTTGTGGTCGGTGATGGCGAGGAAATCGAGCCCCGCCTGTCGGGCCGCCGCATGCAGTGTTTCAGGCGATCCCTTAGCGTCCGAATGAAAGGTGTGGCAGTGCAGATCGCCCTTGTACCAGCCGGCGCCCTTGCGCATCGGAAAAGTCCGGGGCGGTTGCGGCGCCACAGGGCGCGGCGCGGCATCGAGCGCGATGCTCACTGTCACCTCGGCGCCCGCCTCCGGTACCTGATAAAGTCCCAGAATGACGTTCCACGTGCCGGCTGGAATGTCTCCGTGGACATAACCCGGCGTCGCATCATCCGTGGCAATGAAATAGCTGCTGCGTGCGCCGCCACTCCAGCCGCGAAACCCTTCCGCCGTTGGATAGCCCCTATCGCGCGGATCGAAGGCACCCAGGTCGATGACGCAATCCGCAGCCTTGGCATAGTCCAGCGTCACATCGATCCGGGTCGTGCCCTCGGGCACCTCGAAGGGAATGTAGAAATAGGGATTGCGCGCTTGGTCGGCGCGGGTGACGCGGGCGGTGACCTGCATGGGATTGTCCAAGGGATTATTCCTTCACCCCGCCAACCGTCAGGCCGCGGATGAGGTATTTCTGCATGAAGGGGTAGAAGACCAACAGCGGCACCAGCGCCATGACGATGGCCGCCATGGTCACATTGGGCGCGATATAGTCATTTGTTGACGTCGAACTCTCGCCCTGGATCACGGACTGCAAGGCAATCTGCAGCGTGATCTTTTGCGGGTCATTGATGAACAGCAACGGCTCGATGAAGAGATTGTATTTGTGCACGATCTGGAAGGCCGCCACGGTCAGCACGCCGGGCAGGGCCAGCGGCAGGTAAAAATCCTTGAGCAGCTTGAAATGCCCCGCGCCATCAATGCGCGCGCTCTCGATCATGGATTTGGGCACCTGCTCGAAATAGGTTTTCATCAACAGGATCGAGAAGGCGGACACCAGTTCCGAAACGATCAACGATAGCAGGGTGTTGAGCAGCATGAATTGCTTGAACACTACAAAGAGCGGCACCAGGATCACTTGGGTCGGAATGGTCAGGGTCAGCAGGATCACTCCAGCAATGATCTTGCGGCCGGGCAAGTCTTCCTGGATCAGCACATAGCCGCCCAGTGCCGAAAGCAGCACATGTGCTGCCGTGCCAACGACGGTGACATAAAGCGTATTGGCGAAGGGCAGCACGAAGTTGAGCCGCCGGAACAGCGTATCGAACCCTTCGAAGGAAATCGGATTGGGCCAGAGATTGATGCCCGGTTGCAGCGAACCGAACTTGGTCGAAAAGGCTGTGGCGACAACCGTCCAGAGCGGAATGATCATGGTCCCGGCCAGAAGCAGCAGGATCAGATAGGACAGGAAGCGGATCGAGCGAGAGCGCAGCATCTTAGTTATCCCGCTCCTGCCGTGTCACGATCTGGGCGACGCCCGAAATCATTAGCGAAACGACGAGCAGCACCACGCCCGCAGCACTCGCCAGGCCAAGATCGAAATTGAGGATGCCGCGCTCATAGGTGAAGATCGCCAAGGTCCTGATCTGGTCAGCGGTGCGGCCATTGAGCATCAGGAAGGCCGAGTCGAAGGTTCTGAGCGAACCCAATAGGGTGATCAGGAACACCACCTTGATCATCGGCATCAGGTGCGGCAGCAAAATATCGCGGATTTTCTTGTAGTCATTGGCGCCATCGATATCGGCGGCCTCGAGAATGTCCGGGCTAAGTGACAGCAGGGCGGCCAGATAGATGAGCGCGTGAAAGCCCACATCCTTCCACACCGTCAGCCCGATCACCATGGGCCGTGCCCAGAAGGGGTCGGCAAAGAAGTTGATCGGACTGTCGATCAAGCCCAGGCCTTGCAGTACCGAATTGACCAGGCCCACCGGCGAGAGCGTATTGAGCCAGATGCCGACAATGATGACCCAGCTCAACAGGTAGGGCGTATAAATCGCGGTCTGGAAACCGCGCTTGAGCCAGTCCGGTGTGATCTGCAACAGCGCGATGGCGGGAAGGATGGGCAGCAGCGTGCCCACAATCGTGATGCCGGCGGCAATGATCAGCGTATTCCAGATTGCCTGCCACACCGCGGGCGTGGCGAAAACCTTGGCATAATTGTCCCAGCCGATGAAACCGACGGGACCCAACAGACCGGCCTTTTGTGTCGAGAGATAGATACCCTGCGCCATGGGATAGAACAGAAAGGCGCAGAAATAGGCCAGGATCGGCGCGATCAGCAGATACAACATCCAGTGTCGGCGGATGCGGTCGAACATGGCGGGTCTCTCCAGGGAGAAAGCTGCGGGCCACCGGCAGCACCTGTGGCCCGCCTTCTGTGCTTATTCGTCGATCAGGCCCGCGGCCAGCAACTCGGCATGCATGGCGGCAACCGCTTCGGCACCGGTCACTTCACCCAGCATGGCCTGGAAGGCATGCTTTTCAACGATGGGCTGAGCCTCGCTCCATTCGGCCGGCAGATACTCGACCGAAGCGTGCTCCATAATGATGTCCTGGGCGGCGTCGACACCTGGCAGGGCCGGGAAGGGGTGTTCCCAGGTCGTGGAGGCGACGCGCGGCGCGCCGTGGTCCATACCGTGAGCCTGGCCCTGTTCGGTCAGCTCGTAGCCACCGTCGGCGGTCTTGTTGTAATCCACGCCTTCAATACCTAGCGTACCCATGATGTAGCCGGGTTCGGAATGCCAGAATTCGAGGAATTTCATGGCATTTTCCGGATGCTCGGCATTGGCCGGCATCATCCAGAGCGAGGCATTGCCGCGGCGCAGGATGATGTCGCCATCCGGACCCGGAACGCCCGCGACGCCCTTGGCTTCAAAGCTGCTGCCGGGATGGTCGGTGGCCATGATATTGTTGAACAGACCGACCCAGGCATCCCAATAGGTCACGGCGGCCACGCGATCGGTCATGAACAGGTTACGGAATTCACCTGAGCCATTGGTCACGAAATTAGGGTCGAGAAGACCTTCTTCGGACAGCATGGCGAACCAGTCATAGACCTCTGCGGCGCCTTCGGTGGCGTAGGGAATGGTGCGCTTGCCATCTTCCATAACATAGCCGGCTTTGATGCCGGCGGCCGACATGAAACCCTGGATGTCATAGAGCTTGGAGGTCGAAAGACCGTAGGCGCCGTCCTTGTTCTCATGCGCCCATTTGAAGAAGGCGGTCCAGTCGTCCAGGGTCACCGGCGTTTCCATGCCCGCTTCCTCCAACCAGTCCTGCCGGATGGTCGGCAGGGTGCCGCCTTCGAACTTGTTCGGCACGGCCCATTTGCGGCCATCGATATCGAACAAAGCCCATTCGGCGGCCGGGATCGCAGTTTCATCCGACAGCACTGCAGAGGCAGCGACCATATCGGTCATGTCGGTGATCGCACCCTGATCGATCAGGCCCGGCAACATGCTGGAATCGCCATAGATCAGGTCATAGCGCTCGCCGCTGGCCAGCGAGGTGAACATCACATTGTTATAGTCCGAGGCGGGCTTGACCATCTCGATATCGAGCCCGAGATGCTTTTCCAGCTCGGCGACGAATTGTTCGTGCTCGGCCGCGTCCTTGCCGCCGGTGACGGCCGTCAGGATGCGCAGATCAGCCGCGAGGGCGCTGCTGGCCATCAGAGCGGCGGCCAGAACCGACAGATTGGCGGTCAGAAGTGTCTTCTTCATGGGTTCCTCTCCCGTAAAAGCGAGCTCTTGGCCCGCGGCGACCCGCCCTCCATATGCGGGTCAGATGACAGCTAAATGAAAGCGTGTGCATCCAAATCGTCTTTTTGGCCGTATCTGTTTTGTCATCTTAACGTCGCCAAAGCGGCGGAATGTCATCGATGCTGACTATTTTTGTTTGTTAACCGATGATACAGCCAGCAGGGAATAGACAGTAATTTTGAACACGCTGTCAATCGGAGAAGGGGAGGCACATGTCGGACGCACCAGAACCACGACTCGTTCGTGCCACCGCTGAAATGGTCGCCGAACGCGCCAATGTTTCGCGTGTTGCCGTCTCGCGCGCGTTCAATCCTGGGGCTTCCCTACGAGCCGACAAGCGCGAACTGATCCTCAAGATCGCCCGCGAGCTGAACTATTTCCCCGACAGGGCGGCCCGCACCCTGGTCAGCGGGCGGTCGCATCTGATCGGCGTAATCGTGCCCGATGTCTGCAGCTATTGGGAAAGCCAGGAAATCGACCGGCTAACCACGGCACTGCAGGACGAGGGCTTCGCAACCCTGCTGTTCAAGACCCGGACCGACTATTCCATGGACGAACAATTGCTCGCCTATATGCGTGGTTATAATCCGGACTCGGTCATCGCCTTTGTCGAAAACGTCAAACCCCAGACATTGACGCGGTTTCTCGATCGCGCGGTTCCGATCTATATCGACTATCCGCATCCGGGCGAAACACCGCTGGCGGAGCCGGGGCCGGTATTTGACCGGCTCAATATTCTGCAGCGAGACGGCATCGAGCAGGCGATTGCGCTTTTGCAGGGCTATGGCGTGAAGCGAATTGCCTATCTTTCCGGCAAGACCAAATCCCGCGCCAACACCGCTCGAGAGAGCATGCTATGCACCATAATGGCCGAGCGCGGCCTTGAGCCTCCGATCCGCATGGTCGGCGATTTCGGCTATGAGGAGGCGTTCCAGTCAACGATTGATCTGTTCAAGGTTTTTGGCGGAGCTGAGGCCATCTTCGCCGCCAATGACGTCAGCGCATTCGGCGCGCTGGACGCGCTTCGCCATGAACTGGGCCTGCGCGTACCCGAGGATGTCAGCGTCGTCGGCTTTGACGACATCGCCCAGGCCCATTGGAAAAGCTACAATCTCACCACGGTCAAATTCGATCTCGAGGCGCGGGTGCGCGCTCTGGTGCGGCTGATCCTGCGCCGCCTCAATGAGCCCGATGCCCCGAGCCTTGAAGAAACCCTGACCACCCGCCTGGTTGTGCGCGGCACCGTAGGCTGACCACAACTATGGCAGGTCAACATATCCACCTGGTCTTCAAGACGCATCTCGACATCGGCTTCACCGATCTGGCGGCCAAGGTCAGGCAACAATATCATCACCAGTTCATTCCGCAGGCTATTGCGACCGGCGAGCATTTCTTTGCCGAACATCCCCGGAAGCCGCAATTCATCTGGACCACGGGCGCCTGGCTGATCTGGGATCATCTCAATTCGCAGGGAGCCGAACAGGTTCGTCGTCTCGAACAGGCCATCGAACGCGGTCTGATTACCTGGCACGCATTGCCTTTCACCACCCATACCGAATTGATGTCGCCAGCCACCTTCCGGGCCGGGCTGAGCTATGCGCAAGAGCTGGACCAGCGCTTTGGCCGCAAGACCATCGCCGCCAAGATGACCGACGTTCCCGGCCATACATTGGGCATGGTGCCCTTGCTGGCAGGGGCCGGAATCCGGTTTCTTCACTTGGGCGTTAACACCGCCAGCCCCGTGCCCGATGTGCCGCCGATCTTTCGCTGGCAGGCGCCAGGCGGCGAGGAAGTGGTGGTCATGTATCAGGGCTCCTATGGCGCCACCGATTTTCCCGCAGGGGACGATATTGGCCTGAGCTTTGCGCACACCAACGACAATATCGGGCCGCAAAGTGTCGGCCAGACGGTCGAGGCCATTCGGCATCTAGGCCGCGAACATCCCGGCGCGACAATCGCCGCCTCGACTCTGGATGCCTTCGGCGGCGAAATGTGGGCACGCCGGGACAAGCTGCCCGTCGTCACGCAGGAAATTGGCGATAGCTGGATCCACGGTGCGGGCAGCGATCCCCACAAACTCGCCCGGTTGCGTGCCCTGCAGCGGCTCTATGACGGGTTCGACACCATTGACGAGAAGCGCCGCGCTTTTGGCCGGGGCCTCGCCATGGTTGCCGAACACACTTGGGGCGTCGATATCAAGACCTATCTGCGCGACGAGACAGCCTGGGATCGCCCCGATTTCGAGGCCGCCCGCCGCGCGGACTATCGCTTTGCCTATACCGAGCAATCCTGGGCCGAGCAGCGCGCCTATCTCGACGATGCCCTGGCCAATCTGTCGCCGGCAGACCGCAACCTGGCGGCCCGGGACCTCAATGCGTTCGCCGTCCCCGCCGCGGCCGCACCAATCCAGGGCACCCGGCTGCAAGATAACGGCTGGTCCGCGGACCTCGATCCTGCGACCGGCGATCTGCTGAACCTGACCGGCCCACACGGCCGCTCCGCCACCGGCCAAAACAATTCGCTGATCGGCTACCGCCACGAAAGCTACGATAGTGCCGAACTGCAAAAGCATCTCGACAGCTATCTCCTGCACCGCGCCGAATGGGCCGTTCTGGATCACGACAAGCCCGGCCTCGCCCGGGCCGGGACCGCGCGCAGCACGACCTTCGCCCCTCGTCTCCTTGGCATCGCCGATGCCAATCGCGCCATTCTCGCCATGCCGAACCCTGCCACGAGCGAACTCGGCGCCCCGCCACGCTGCGAGTATAGTCTCAAGGGCGCGGGCGACACGGCCGAACTGACCCTGATCCTGCGCGACAAGCCAGCCAACCGCATGCCCGAGGCCGGTTTCCTGCATCTGTGCCCACAGGCTCTCGTCGCGACGCGGCTGAAAAAGCTGGGCCTCTGGCACGACAGCGCCAACCAGGTCCGCCGCGCCGGCGGACAACTCCAGGCAATTGAAGCGCTTACGCTTGAATGCGCAACCGCTTCATTACGCGTCGAGCCTCTCGACTGCGCGCTGATCGGGCCGGCCGCCGCGCCTTTCATGCCCTTCCAGCCCGACATGCCGGATTGGTCGTCCGGCGCCCGCTTCAATCTCTACAACAATAAATGGGGCACCAATTTCCCCATGTGGTGGGAGGGCACCATCGCCTTCCGGTTTGTCCTGAGGCTGAGCGCCGCCGCCTGATTCCGGCTCTACCACACAACCTTATGCGTCTCCCCCGTCGCCACATTGACGAACCCTTCAGGCGCGAGCGGCGAGGGCGCCACCAGCACCCAGCGCCATGGCGCACAGGTCAGCGTGGCAAAGGCCAGGCGTTCGGGAAATCCGGGCCACCAGCGTGGCGAGAATGTGGGTTCATACATCCATTCGATGTTGGCTCCCGCCGCATAGAGCGCCGCCATTTCCGCATCCAGCTCGGCCGCCGGCCGGCAGGTCATTAATCCCCCGACCTCATAATGCACGCGCGCCAAAACGGCGCCGCCGCTGACCAGCGCCCAGCCGCCCTGCATGTCGGTGAGCGTATTGACCGCCAGCGCCATGGCCTCGTCGGACGATCCGACGACCCAGATATTGTGCTTGTCATGCCCCATCGAGCAGGCCAGGGCCGTGTCCGGCGTTCTGGGGCCCGTGCCCAGCCAGAACATTTTCGCAGTCTTACCCTCACCGGAAAACCGGTCGACAATCGCAAACTTCGTGATGTTGCGGTCCGCGTCGCGCTGCACCAGCCCGTTTTTGACCGGCAATGTCGTGGTGATGAATTCGTCGTGCCAGTGAAACGGCCGCAGCAGCGCTGCATTGGCGGTGTCCTGGGCCCCCGCAGGCGCGGGGATAGCGAAATCCTCGGCGCGCAATTGTCGCTGGATATTGACCGTGTGGGTCGCCCAGTGCGGCCAGGCGATCTCGGGCACGGGCGCAATATAGCTCTGGCCCTCGGAGACCTGCCCACCATCGGCCCAGACCTCGGCAATAGAGAGCTTTTCGACTTCATCGAGCAATACCAGATCGGCATAGCGGCCCGGCGCAATGGCACCGACCCACGGCGTCAGCCGCATGTGTCGTGCCGGATTGATGGTGACCATTTGCACGGCCACTTCCAGCGGCAACCCGGCCTCCATCGCCAGCCGGACATTATGGTCGGTCGCGCCCAGCTTGAGCGTGTCGGACGCGCTGCGATCATCGGTACAGAGCGCGAAATTCGACCAGTCCTGCTGCCCGGCGGCGATAAGCCCTTCGAGCATCTCCTTGAGCGAATGGGGCCGCAGCTCCATGAACAGCCCCCGCCGCAACTTGTCTGCGACCTCGTCCGCCGTCCAGGCCTCATGGTCCGATGCCATGCCGGCAGCGGCGAAAGCGCTGATATCGTCGATAGCCCGCATGCCGGCGGCATGGCCCTCGACGACGCCCCGCTGCGCAAACGTGGCCTCGATCATGCCCCAGAGCCGATCATGGGAGGGGTTTCGAGGGTTCCACACCGCCGGCCAGTCCATGACTTCGTCAAGGCCAGGCACGGTCATATGGTCGCGCAAAAAACCGTTCTGTTCGTCAAAACCATAATGGCCGCCGCCCCATTCATAGGCGGTCGGCGGCACGGCCGAGCCGGGCAGGGGAAATATCTTGGCGGGCGAACCGGCCTTGCGGGCGGTCATCCAGAATTCGAGATTGCGCGGCCCATCCACATTGGAAAATTCATGGCTGGCCTCGCAGGTCCAGGTGCAGCCATGCGGCAGCACCAGCGCCGCTTCCCATTCCGGGGTCAGGTGGCTCGATTCGATATGCTTGTGTACCTCGCCAAAACCGGGCACGGCAGCCAGCGACGACCGGTCGATCCGTTCGGCTGCCTCGCCCCGCCATGCCCCGCTCGGCCCTACCCAGGCAATCCGACGGCCAGAAATGACGATCTCCTGATCCTCATGCCAGTTTCGGCCATAGACATCGAGCAGCCGGCCGATCCTGACTACCCGGTCTGCAGCGGCCTTGCCCAGCGCCACCAGTGCCAAATGTCTGCGGATGGCGACTTCATCGCGCGCATTGATGATGAGATCGTCTGGAAGACCGACCATCAGCTAAGCTTTCCTGCATCCAGGGCCGCCATGATCCAGTCGCGGTAGCGCTGGTCCTTGTCCGGAATTTCCGGCACGACCTTGCTCGCCTCTTCCATGAAATAGCGATAATCGCGTCCCTGCCGCTGGCCCGACAGCGTGTGCATGTCCCGCGCGACATCGGGTATTTCAGGGCGCAGTTCGCCAAGCTGGGTCCCGCGCATGGCCCAATTGACCATGTCGTCGCTGGTGCGGTCCTTATCCGAGGCGCACAGCACGCGAATGGCATGCGCAGCAAATAGAAAGCGGTCACCCGACGGGCGGTCATGGCGCTTGTGCTGCTGGTAGAGCGTTTCCACCAGCACCGGTGCATCGGCGCGGCCGAGCCCGATATCTTCCACCGCGATCACGCATAGCCGCGACCACAGCTTCTCCTCCATCTCCGGGCTGGTCAGATACATCTCCCAACCCAGAAGTAGGGCATTGTCGGTCATTGCCCTGCGGATGGATTTCTGCAAGGCGGAGATCACCTCGTCGGCGGGCAAGCCATGCTCGGTGGTCGTGCGCTGCCACGGATCGGCGGGTTGCTGAACCGAAATGCTCATCAGATATGCCCCGCTGCCCAATCGGCGATTTGTGTCCAGAGCCGATTATAGCCGGCCCATTCCACAAAAGGCGGCGGCGCCCAGTGTGGGCCGCAATCGGAGGCAAAGGCAACACTGCGGCCTTTGCCGAACTGGCCGGCAACCAGCAATGGATCACCCCCCGCGGCTGCGACCAGTTCGCCACCGGGCTTCACTGCAAGCCGATTATAGCCAAGCAGGTCTGGCCAAGGTCCTTCAAGCCCCGCGACCATTGGATGGCCGGCTGCGGTCACGCTGGGCGTCACGCCCTGCGGCGTCTCCACGCGGTCATCGGTCTGCAGCAGCGACACGGGCAGGGCCTCCTCCACGGCCGAGCCGGCATATTGCCCCTTGGCGTCGATGCCCTGGAAGGTCAGATAGCCGCCCACCATCACCAATCCGCCTCCATTGCCGACATAGTCCCGGATTGCGGCAAGCCGATTGGGCAGCACCTTGGATTTACTGAATGTGTCGGGGTGCAGCAGCAATGTGTTCGCGCCGATATCGGACAGCACCACGCAGTCAAATTCGGCCAGCGCCTCGGCCGTGAATGGAAAATCCCGCGCCGCGACATGAGCGGGTTGGTAAGTCACCTGCCATCCGCCCTTTTCCAGCGCGTCGCGCAGCCAGCGCACGCCTTCGGCATATTCAGTGGTCGTGAAACTGTCGAAACCCTTTTGGTGGATCGAATGGACGGTCCAGGACTCGCCGGCAATGAGAATTCTCTTGATCATTTTGTGGCCTTGATGAAAGGGACCGCCACGGAGTGACGGGGAATAAGCCGGACCGGCAATCGGGTCTCGGCGGGTGGAATTTGTGTGCTGTCCAGCAGCGCAAGCAGGTGCCGCACGGCCAGGCGACCCATGTCCTCGACCGGCTGGTGCACCGTGGTCAGCGGCGGATCGACGAGTTCTGCAAATGCCATGTCGTCAAAGCCGACCAGGCTGAGATCTCGGGGTATCGTTAGTCCTAGCGCGCGTACCGCCTTCATCACGCCAATGGCGATATAGTCCGAACAAGCCAGGATCGCGCTGGGGCGATCCGCGGCGTCGAGCAGCACATTGGCCGCGGTCTCGCCGAATTGGCTGGTATAGTCGCCCAGCATGACGCGGCCCGGCGGCACAGCGATGCCCGCTTCCTCCATGGCCCGGGCAAATCCTGCTAGCCGCTCGGTCACGCTCATCAGCCGGTTGGGGCCACCAATCAGGGCAATATCCTTGTGTCCCGCCGCCAGCAGATGACGGGTCGCCTGATAGGCCCCCTCGACATTCTCGACAAAAATGCGCGGCACGCTCACGCCCGCAATGTCTTCGTCGAGCACCACCACATTGTCCCGGCCCTCGAGCAGGCCAGCCAGCGTCCCATCGTCCACACGATTGGTCATGATGATGAGCCCATCCACATGGCCGTCGCTCATGCGGCGTATGGCATCCGCTTCGTTTCCGGCGCCGCTGCTTGTTGAAGAGATATAAACCGCATAGCCGTGCTCATGCGCCTCAAGTTCCACGGCGGCTGCCAGCTCGGCAAAGAACGGGTTGGCAATATCAGGCGTCACCAGGCTGATTGCCTCTGCCTTCCCCTTTGAAAGCCGGCGCGCCAGCACATTGGGGCGGTAGTCGAGCTTGGCTATGGCCGCGTCGATTCGGTCCCGCGTCGCCTGCGGCAGCTCGATCCGATTGTTGAGATAGCGCGAAACCGCCGTGGGCGAGACCCCGGCCTCGGCAGCAACTTCGCTCAATGTCGCCATCCCAGCCCCCTAGATCCCGTGCCGAACGCGCCAGGCGCCAAGGACGTCCAGGCTTTCGCGCACGATTCCGGCCACCAGTTTTTCGCCCTTTTCTGCCGTCGCGGGGCGGGGGTCGCCAAAGACACCTGATGGGTTGAAATCGCCCAATTGCATTGGCTCGGACCCGAAAGTGGGTGGAAAAGACGGATAGGATGCCTCCGCGCGCGTCATGTCGACGCCTTCGGGCGCCACCGACAACATGATCGCGGTTTCCACCTCGTCAGCATGGTAGAAATGCGGCGCCGCCGGCTTGCTGTCGCAGACCTCGCCGGCCAGTCTTTCAAGCCCCGGATAGTCGAGATGGCAAACCGGCAGGCCGGCCTCGGTGAGGGTGCGGGCGGCAAGCAGCATCGGCTCGCGATTGCCGAAATGGCCGTTGACCAGAACCAGCCCCTTGACCCCCATGCGCAGGACCTCGTGTCCGATGTCTTCGATCAGTGCCTGCAGCGTGCGCGGCGAGATCGAAATCGTTCCGGGAAAGCTGCGCGCAGTCCAGGCGTCGCCATAGGCGATGGGAGGCAACAGCAGGGCCTCGATCGCCTGTGCAATCCGCCGCGCCACGCCTTGGGACATGTCCGTATCCGTGGTTAGTGGCAGATGCGCGCCATGTTGCTCGCAGGCGCCAATGGCAAGAACCGCCAAAGTGCCTTCGCGCACCTTCGCGGCCACATCCGGCCAGGATGCACGGGCGAGATCGACCGCGCTCATATCGACCACCCATATATCCGTAGCGCGGCGGATGGCGCGATTGCGCCCAGCAGTTCTTGGGTCGAGCGCGAATAGTCCACATCGCCTCCGGACACGGTGCCCAGATCGACCGAAACAATGTCATGGGCCGATTGCCCATGCGCCAACAGATTGACCATTGCCATCTGCAGCGGTTGGATCGTTGGATTGAACGCCACGCTTTCTATCGCAAAGCCTGCATATTGGGCGCCGTCTCGCATCGTTAGCACCACGGCGGCGGGACATTTGCTATAGGGCGAGTGACTGAGTGCACCAGCGCGCAAAAGCGGGGCAGGGACCTTATCCTGATCGCCGGCAGGCGTCAGATTGGGCCATAATGCACGCCCCGGCACCGCACCACGCTCGCCCAAATAGGCCGGATCGAACGGCCAGGGATAAAGCTGTGCCATGGTCAGTGTGTGGCCGAGCGGGTCGATCAGTTCCAACCCATCGCTGGCGGCATATTCGGCAAGACATTGCCGGCAATGGGCGCAGGGATGGGCCTCGCCAATGGCAATGACCGAGATATTGGTGCCCCGGCTCATCGCCCGCGTGAACACAAAGCCCTCGCCATGCAGCGTGTAGCCCAAATGGGTTCCGGGAAATTCCACATTGCCGCCCAGAATCAGATTGCCCGTCTCTGCTTCCAGCCCGACTGCACCGACATGGAAATCGGAGATCGCGGGAGCGGCATATTGCTGTGCAACATCGAGCAGCAAAAGCATCAGCTCTCGTATCGAGCTCAGCCCAAAGCGAACGATCAGCTCTTCCGCAAGGGCATTTGGAAGGACGCCGCCATCGTTCTCCGCCGCGTCGAAGTGCGCCTTTTGCAGGTAGTCCTGAATGGCAGCCTGCACCGACTGCCTGGCATGCTCGCCCAGCGCGGCAAGCCGTTCGGGAATGGCAGGGTCAGCAGAAAAGGGGTTGCTGCTCATCCTATGCTCGCTGAAAATCTAGGCACTTGTTCATAACGCTCGCTTGAAAGGCATCTTGTTCGGGATAGCATTTGACAAGCCTCATAAAACTGGCGTTAGATCGAATTGTAAAGCGCTTTACTAGCGATAGGTCAAATGGGTTCTGTTCTGCTCCGCGACGCCACCGTTCTGACGGTAGATGCTCAAAACACCGTCTATGCGCCTGGCTGGGTTGCCATTTCCGATCAGCGGATCACAGGTCTCGGCCCAATGCAGGACTGCCCGCCGGACGACGGATTTGGCGAGGTTTTTCGTCTGCCGGGTCGGCTCGTTATGCCTGGCCTTGTCAATGCCCACACGCATTCGGCCATGATTCTGTTTCGTGGTCGCTCCGAGGGGCAAAGCCTGCTCACCATGGAAGGCTGGTACAACTCCATCCGCGAGCCCGAACTGTCGCTGATCGCCAGCGATATCGGTCCGTCCGTGGCCCTGTCCTGCGCCGAAATGGCGCTTTCGGGCACGACGACCTTCTGCGATCAGTATTTCTTCGCCGACGAAATCGCCGAAGCGGTGGGGCAGGCGGGTCTGCGAGCCGTTATCGCCTATGGTATTGTGCAGCTCGGCGACAAAGAGCGCGGCGAACAGGAGCTCAAAAGCGCCTCGGCCTTCATCGAGCGTCAACGCTCGGCCGATGGCCGCATCATTCCCTGGTTTGGCCCGCATGCCCCCTATGTCGACAATTCCGAGGACCTGATCCGGGCTGAAGTCGAACTGGCCGTCAAATATGGTTGCGGCATGCATCTGCATATGGCCGCCGGTCCCGAGGACAATGAAGAGACCATGGCCCGCTATGGCCTTACCGCGACCCAGGCCCTGGATCGGGATGGCTTCTTTGCTGGTCGCGTTCACGCGGCCCATTGTCTTGACCTGTCCGAACAAGACATCGCCATCTTCGCCGCTGCCCCTGCGGCGTCGGTGGCCTATTGCGCCACGGCCGGCCTGCGCTCGGGCCGCGAGGGCATGTGCCCGGCCGTGGCGCTGCGCAATGCCGGCGTGGTGGTGGCCCTTGGCACCGACAATGTTGCCGCCAACAACGCCTATGACATGATTGCCGAAATGCGGGTCGCGGGCCTGGTGGCTTCACATCGCGAGGGTGTCGCCCAGCCCATCTCCAGTCGCGACCTGATACGCATGGCCACCATTGATGGCGCTCGCGCGCTCGGCCTCGATCACGAGATCGGCTCGCTCGAACCGGGTAAGGCCGCCGACATAATCGCCGTTCATCTCGGGGGTCCAGGATATTCCGAAACACCCGACATCGAGACCCTGCTGGTCTATTCCGGCAGCGGTCGGGACGTCGAACACGTCTGGGTGGCTGGTGAACACCTCGTCGCAGACCGGCAGTTGACCCGTCGTCCCTTCTCCGAAATCAGAAATGACTATTCCATGACTTACAAAGACTTCTGGGCGCGGGTTGAATCAGCGCGCGAGGTTGCCTGACCATGGTGCGCAAGCTCCTCCTCGATAGCGACGGCGGCGTGGACGACGCGCAGGCCCTGCTCATGCTCATCGCCGCCGGGCGCACGCCGGACGCAATCACCAGCGTTTTCGGCAATGTCGGCCTGCAAGCGGCCACCCGAAACCTGCTCACCGTACTCACCGTCGCCGGCAAACCCGACGTGCCCGTGCATATGGGCGCTGATCGGCCCCTGATACAGCCGGTGATTGACGCTAAATACATTCACGGAGAAGACGGGCTGGGCGGCGCGCCCAGGCCTGATAGTATCCCGGAACCCGCCAGTGCGGACGCGGTCGGCTTGCTGATCGAGACCTTTCAGGCTGCAATTGATGCAGGGGACAAGGTCGATATCCTGATGATCGGACCATTGACCAACCTGGCCCTGGCACTGCGACTGCGGCCTGGCATTGCCGCGGGAATTGGCCAACTCTCCATTATGGGCGGCACTGTCTATGGGCGCGGCAACACCACCCCGGCGGCCGAATTCAACATCTATGCCGATCCCGAAGCCGCGGCCATCGTCTTTCAGGCGCCCATCGATATCCTTGTCGCGCCCTGGGAGCCTTGTGTAACCCACAATATGACTGGCGCCGATGTCGATGCACTTTTCGCAGACATCTCCGAATCCATCGAGAAGCAATTTTCCCAGACCCTGGCTGCGCATGCCCGGCAGACTATTGCCGGCTATGGCGGTGGCGACCATTTCCGCTTCGTCGATCCACTCGCTGCGGCGGCGGTAATCGAACCGGACATCGTCACAAAGTCCACACGCGCCTCGGTCGACGTCGCGCTCGCCCCGGGTATCACGCGCGGCATGACTGTCATCGATCCCTCAGGCCGCCTTGGTACGCCGATGGTGACGCTGATCGAAGAGGCTAAAATCGAGCGTCTGGTCGCGCTCTATCGCGCCTCAATCGCCTACCGGCCCGCACCTTAACAAACGACAAAGCCAACAGGAGCTCCGTCAATGTCCAAGACCAAGTTTACCCGCCGCGCCTTTGCCGGCCTCGCCGCCGCCGGGCTTCTTGCCTCGGTGTCGGCAAGTGCTGTCATCGCGCAGGAATACACCGCCGAAAATCCATTGACCGTGGCTTTGGTCGTCCACGGTAACCTGGGTGACAAGAGCTTCTTCGACAGCGCCGCGGCCGGACTGGACAAGGCCGAAGCCGAATTGCCGGTCGACGTGACCATCATTGAGGCCGGTCTCGATCGTGGCCGCTGGGAGCCCGCGCTGGCAGATGCGGTTGATCAGGGCTTCGATGTGGTCATCGCCGGCACCTGGGAAATGAACGGCTTCATGCAGGCGCTTTCGCCTGAATATCCGGACACCAAATTCATCCTGTTCGATGACGCCCCGGATTTTTCTGGTGGCGCCTTCCCCAATATCCTGGCAATCAATTACCGCGTCTCCACAGCGGGTTATCTGGCTGGCTACGCCGCAGCCAAGATCAGCGAAACCGGCAAACTGGGTGAAATTCTCGGCGTCGAAGGCACCACTGTGGTCGAATTCGCTCTCGGTTTCGAACAGGGTGCCAAGGCCGCCAATCCTGACGTCGAGGTGACGCGCGCTGTCGCGGGGTCCTTTACCGACCCTGCCAAGGGCAAGGAACTGGCACTGGCCCAGTTTGCGCAGGGCGTTGACATCGTCTTCCCCATTGCTGGCGGTACTGGCATCGGCGCGCTACAGGCGGCCCGTGATGAGGGCAAGCTGGCTGTTGGCGTTGACAGCGATCAGGCCGAAATCTTCGCACCGACCGATCCGGCCCAGGCCGAAGTGATCTTTACGTCCGTTGAAAAGAAGGTCGGGGAGTCGCTCTATACCGCATTGGCCCAGACCATTGATGGCACCGCTCCCTATGGCACCAATCTGATCCTCGGCCTGGCCGATGGCGCCGTGGGCATCGCCAAGAACAGCTATTACGAAGCTGCCGTGCCCGAGGACGTTCGCGCCGAGGTCGACGCCGAGGAGGCCAAGATCATCTCGGGCGAGATCGCGGTCGACACCGGCATGCAATAAGCCGACCGGCCCCGCTGGTGGGTGTTCCGCCAGCGGGGCCAGCTTTGCTTCTCAAGAGGATAATCGATGGCGCCTTTGCTTGAAGCCATATCGATCGGCAAGACCTATCCAGGCGGAACCGTCGCCAATGACGGGGTCGACCTCAGCGTTGCGCCCGGCGAGGTCCACGCCGTGGTCGGCGAAAATGGCGCCGGAAAATCGACATTGATGAAAATCCTCTTCGGCATTGAGCAACCCGATACCGGCGAGTTGCGCCTCGAGGGCCAACCAATTGCCTTTGCCAATCCCAGGGACGCCATCAATCACGGCATCGGCATGGTATTTCAGCATTTCTCGCTGGTGCCATCCTTTTCCGTCTACGAAAACGTCGTGCTCGGTTCCGAACCGCGCCGCGGCGTCAAGTTCGACCGCGCCAAGGCGATCGAAGAGGTGCGCGCGCTCTCGGAAAAATTCCGCCTGACCGTCGATCCCCTCCCGCCCGTCGGCCAACTCCCTGTCGGCCAGCAGCAGCGGGTGGAGATTCTCAAGGCGCTTTACCGGGACGCGCGCATCCTCATCCTGGATGAACCCACGGCGGTCCTCGCGCCGCAGGAAGTGGAAGAGTTGTTCATTGCGATCCGCGCGCTGGTGGCGCAGGGCCGCACCGTCATTTTTATCGCGCACAAACTTCCCGAAGTGCTGGAAATTTCGGATCGCATCACAATCATGCGCGGCGGCAAAACGGTTGGTTCAGTCAAGACCAGTGAGGTGACCGAGGACAGCCTCGCCACCATGATGGTTGGCCGCGAGATAGCACTGCGCGTCGATCGGGCCCGGACAAGCGGCGAAGTTGTCTGCGAAATCAAGGCATTGCGTATCGCCAATGACACCGGCGGTACCATCGCTGAGGACCTTAACCTCAAGGTCCGCTCTGGCGAAATTCTCGGCCTGGTTGGCGTCGAGGGCAACGGCCAGGCCGAATTGCTCGAGGCCGTCGCGGGGCTCCGCGATATCGCCGATGGCGCGGTTTATCTTGAAGGCACCAGCCTTAAGCCGTTGAGCGTGCTGCAACGCCGCGAGTTGGGCCTGGCCAGCATTCCGGAGGATCGCCTGGCGCGGGGCCTGGCGCCCGGTTCGACCATCGCCGAAAACATGGTCGCCACACGCCTCACCGATAAACGCTTCGTGCGAAATGGCCTGCTCGACCTCAAGGCTATCAAGGCCAATGCGCAATCGCTTATCGAGCGCTTTTCTATTCGCGCCGGCGGGCCGGGCTTTGCCGCTGGCACGCTCTCGGGCGGCAACATGCAGAAGGTCGTGGTGGCTCGCGAACTGGCCGAACAGCCCAAATTGCTGTTGGTCAATCAGCCGACGCGCGGTGTCGATCTGGGTGCCACCCAATTTATCTGGAAATCCCTGACTCAGGCGCGCGACGGTGGTGCTGCCATCCTTCTCAGTTCCGCGGACCTGTCCGAATTGCTGGCGCTCAGCGACCGCCTTGTCATCTTCTATCGCGGTAAGATCGTCGCTGCGTTCCACAATAGTGACGACCTCACACCTGAAACGCTGGGCACCTACATGCTTGGCCTCGATACCCAGGAACCCGAAACCATGCGGGCGGCCCTCCAATGAGTTCTCTTTCCTCCCACCGGCGCGACGTCTTCCTGCGTGAACTGGGGCGTGCCGGCACGGCCCTGGCGATCGCGCTGATCATTGCGCTCGTCGTTATTTTTGCCACTTCGAGCGATCCGGCAAAGGCGTTTACGACGCTTTTGACCGCGCCCCTCTCGTCCAACCGCACCATGGGTCTGTGGATCGACGATGTCGCCAAGCTGATCTTGACGGGTCTGGCTTTCAGCCTCGTCTTTCAGGCCCGCCAATTTTCCATGGGCGTTCAGGGGCAGGTCTACATGGGCGGCCTTTTCGCTGCCCTGGTCGCCATGTCGCCCATGGGCGCGACGCCGCTGGCCATTCCACTGGGCATGTTGGCTGGCATGATCGCGGGTTCCGTCTACGGCCTCATTCCCGGCTATGCCAAGGCCCGTTTCGGGGCGAGCGAGATCGTTTCCTCGCTTATGCTCAATTACATCGCCATTCTGGTGGTAAATTATCTGATCCGCGCCCACCTTGCCCCGCCGGGAACGGGCCAGTTGATGACGGCAAAATTTCCCGACACAGCGATCTTCCCGGCCATTCTGCCCGGCACCCGCTTCGACCTTGGTATTGTTATTGCGGTCGTTGCGACTTTCGCAGTCTGGTTCCTGCTCTACCGCACCAATTGGGGCCTCAAGCTGCGATTGGTCGGACATAACCCGAAATTCGCTGAATATGCCGGTATTCGCGCCAAATTTATCATGGTGTCAGCCATGACCGTGGCAGGGGCGATCGGCGGTCTGCTCGGCTCCGTTTTCGTGCAGGGCAGGGCCTTCGGCAATCTGGCGCAAAACTTTGACGGCAATCTCGCCTTTGAAGGCATCCTGATCGCCATTGTCGCCCGGTCCCGTCCTCTGGCCGTGCCATTCGTGGCTTTGGCCTACGGATATCTGCGCCAAGGCGCCCAGCTCATGGGCATCCGCACGGACGTGCCGACAGAAATGATCTCGGTGGTTCAGGCCATTATCATTCTGCTGGTCGCCTCCTCCTTCACCCTGCCGGGTAAGACCCTTTTTACCCGCCTGATGGGACGCCGGCCTGCGCCCGTCACCGCGTCGGAGGCCACGCCATGATGGAACTTCTGATGACGGTCTTGTCGGCGACGTTCTTTGTGACCGTGATCCGCACCACGACACCCTTGCTTTTCGCCACTCTGGGCGGGCTGATTTCCGACCTGTCCGGCGCGCTCAATGTTGCGCTTGAAGGTATGATGCTGATCGCCTGCCTGACCGCCGTGATCGTCTCCGTCTATGCGCCCTGGTATGTGGCCGTGCTGTCCGGCGTTTGTGCCGGCGCCATGCTCGGCGCGCTGATGGCCCTGTTCCATTTGCGCTTTAAAGCCGACATCATCCTGGTCGGCTTCGCGGTTAATATCCTTGCAACCGGTGGTACCGTTTTTGCCCTGTCTCAGGCGACGGGTGGAGACAAAGGTACTTCAATCAATCTTCCCTCCAAGGCTATCCCGGCCGTCGATCTGTCCTTCCTATCAGCCATTCCGGGCATCGGCCCGCTGCTCAAAAGCCTGCTGTCGGGCCATTCGCTGCTCTCCTGGCTGGCTTTGCTGATGGTCTTCGGGGTCTGGTATTTCCTCTATCGCACGCCCTATGGCCTTTGGCTGCGTGGCGTCGGCGAATATCCGGCTGCGCCCGAGGCGGCCGGCGTGCCGGTCAACACGGTCCGCGCCTGGGGATTGGTTGCATCCGGCGCACTTGCCGGCCTGGGCGGAGCCCAGCTCGCAATGTTCAACTATATCGGCTTTACCAGGGACATGACGGCTGGCCGCGGCTTTATCGCCCTGGGCGCCGTACTGCTAGGTGCTCGCCACCCGGTCGGCGCAATGTTGGCGGCGCTGTTGTTCGGCATCTTCGAAGCGCTGGCAATCGTCATGCCCAATCTCTTCAACTGGATACCGGGCGAGATCATCCAGACCATTCCGTTCGTGGTTACGGTCCTGGCGCTGGTTCTGTTCAGCTACCGTGCACAGCGGGCCCGGCAACTGCGTACGCTGAGCAAGATATGAGCCTGCCCGACGACCTGGTCCTCTCATCAGCCGATGAGGTCAAAATCCGCCAGCACCTGCTGCTGGTTTCCTTGGGCAAAAGGCCGGCCGATCTCGCCATCGAGGTTGGTCGCCTCCTGGCCGTGCATGCCAATGAGTGGCTGGAAGGGCAGGAGATTGTCATTGCGGGTCGGCGCATCGCCTATATCGGCCCCATCGGCTCCTATCGCGGCGATGTCAAAAAGCGCGTTTCTTACCCGGACCTCTCGGCCGTCCCAGGCTTTGGTGAAGTCCACAAACACATTGAATCCACCCATCTGACGCCCGAATTCGAGGCGGAACTGGTCTTGCCGCGGGGCAATACCTGGACCTGCGAGGCCAGCCACGAATTCGCCAATGTGAACGGCCCCAAGAACATTGAATTCTGGGAAAAGGCGCGGCGCGCCGGTTCTCCGCTCAAGATCTTTATTCAGCCCGGCTCGGCCGTGCCGCCCAGCGCATGGGAACAATCGGGTGGCTACTATGGTTACGGCGAGCAAAAGCAGTTTCTCGCTGAAGCCCTCTCCGTCACCAGCCTCGATGAAGTCATGGACTGGCCCTCGGTCTGGGACCCGTCAAACCCCGGCTATGCCCGTATGTGGGGGATGATCGGGGCCACCTTCGAAATGCGCGGTGTTGTGGAAGGCCATGGTTCGGGCCTCACCGACCCGCACGATATTTCTGCGTTTGCGGCAGCAGGCCTTTCTTCAGACCACGAGGTCTGGGCGCTGGATGAGGCATGGGATCGGCTCATGCGTGGCCTGTTCACCGAACTGCGGCCATTCTCCTACGACGCCATCATTCCCGGTCTGATCGAGAGGGGGCTGAAGGATTGGTCGAATATCGCCTTTACCACCGACGACCGCAGCGCCACCGACACACTCAAGGATGGCGCAGCCGATCACAATGTCCGCCATGCCATTCATTATGGTCTTGCGCCCGAAATCGCCATCCAATGTGCCACCATCAACCCTGCGCGCCATATGCGCATCGATCAATGGGTCGGTTCGATCACGCCAGGCCGCTACGCCGATATCGTGCTGCTGCGCGATGTCGAAGCGGTCGATATCGCTCATGTTTATGCCGATGGCCAATTGGTGTCCGAGAACAAGAGCTATATCGGACCGGATATGCGCATCAACTGGCCCGATTGGGCCAGTGGCACCATTAATATCGGTCGCGAATTGACGGCCGTCGACTTCGCGATCAAGGCCGACCCCGGCCGTGAGACCATGCAGGCCGCCATTCTGCGACCCTTCCATTGGAACGAGGATTTCCTGGTCGAGCAATTGCCAGTCATTGACGGCGAAGTTCAGCGCGCTCCGGAAAGGCTCATAACCAAGTGGTCCATGATTGATCGCTATCGCGGCGATGGCGCGGTGGCATCCATGTTCTGGATCGGTGTCGGTCCCTCCGACCCCGAGACCGCGCTGTGCTGTTCGGTCGCCCACGACAGCCACAACATCTGGTGCATTGGCTCGTCCGATGCGGCCATGGCCAAGGCGGTCAACCGCCTTGCCGAAATCGATGGAGGCTGGGTACTGGTGCATCGAGGCGAGGTGGTCGCCGAAGTGCGGCTCGAAATTGCCGGGCTCATGACCGCGCGCCCCGCCGACGCCTTCGATGAGGACATGCAGGCCTTTCTCTCCCGCGCGGCTGAGGTGGACTGGGTCTACGCACCCGCGGCCATGAATCGATGGAAACCCGGCTTTCCTGAATTCCTGATCTTTGCCACGCTCACATGTGCGCCTTGGCGTTGGGTGCTTGTCGCCCCTTCCGCGCTTTGCCCGGAGGGTTTTGTGAATGTACAAACCGGCGAGACGCACAGGATCGTCTGGTAGGCTCCAGGGTTCGCAAGCGAGCCCTTGGCAGGCCTGATAACCATGCGCTCCAAGTTTTCCTGCGGACGGGACGGGGGCGATCCGACTCTGATCGAGATTGTCCCCCAAAATTGCTCCGTTGCCTCGGTTGATTTTTTAAGGTGAGTAAAGTAGTCACCTTAATCAATGTGAACTGGAGGATTTCAATGACCTTTTCATTCGGCGCGCGCTCGTTTCGCGGCCTGGCACTTGCGCTCTCGCTTTCTGTGGCTCCGGTTGCCGCGTTTGCTGCCACACCCAGCGACGCGGAAGTGCTTAGCACCTATGCTGATATTGCCCTGGCTGGTTATGAGGACTCACTGCAAACGGCAAAACTGCTCGATGCGGCAATCGATGCCCTGATCGCAAATCCCAGCAAGGAAACACTTGAGGCCGCTCGCGCCGCCTGGAAGGCAGCGCGCCTGCCTTATCAGCAGACCGAAGCTTTTCGCTTCGGCAACCCTATCGTCGATGAATGGGAGGGCCGCGTGAATGCCTGGCCGCTGGATGAGGGCCTGATCGACTATGTCGCAGCCAGCTATGGCACGGAAAGCGACAGCAACGCTCTTTATGTCGCCAATGTCATTGCCAATCCTAAGATCAGCATCGACGGCGTTGAAGTGGACGCCAGCGAAATCACGCCGGACTTGTTGCAGGAGCAGTTGCAGGAAGCGGCCGGCGTCGAGTCCAACGTGGCGACCGGCTATCACGCTATCGAGTTCCTGCTCTGGGGGCAGGACCTGAACGGAACCGATCCTGGCGCGGGCGAGCGAGCCTTCATTGACTATTCGACTGCCGACAATGCAGACCGCCGGGCGGCCTATCTCAAGGCCGCATCAACCCTTCTTGTCAGCGATATCGAGGAGATGGTTGCCAATTGGGAGGAGGGCGGCGCGGCACGCGAGGCTTTGCCGGAATTGGGTCTTTCCGCAATTCTGACCGGGATGGGTTCTCTGAGCTTTGGTGAACTGGCGGGCGAGCGAATGAAGCTCGGCCTGCTGCTGCACGATCCCGAGGAAGAGCACGATTGCTTCTCCGACAATACACACGTCTCGCATCTGCAGGACGCGCGCGGCATCCAGAACGTCTATCTGGGCCGCTATGTCCGCATCGACGGCTCGGTCGTCGAAGGCCCCTCGATGTCAGATGTGATTGCTGAGCGGGATCAGGCGCTGGACGCGGAAATCAAGGGCCTGCTTGAGGATACGCTGACCAAGATGCAGGTGATGGCCGACCGTGCCGAGGCGATAGAGGCTTATGACCAGCAAATCGGTGAAGGCAATAGCGAAGGCAATGCAGTGGTGCAGGCGGCCATTGATGGTCTCATTGCGCAGACCCGTGGTATCGAACGCGCCGTGGCCCTGCTCGAACTGGACAATGTGACGATTGAGGACAGCGACTCGCTTTCCAATCCGGACGCCGTCTTCGAGTAGGCGCCCTGTGTTCTGGCGACCCGGGCCACGGCCCGGGTCGGTTGGGGTTTGATGTTCTATGCAGTTTCGTTTCACCTTTGCGCTGATCGCCCTTCTTTCGGGGGGCATGGTGTTTGCGGAAGATTTGGGCACGCGCACCGATGTGAACGGCGACGATCTTGCGCGCGTTCGATCTGTCACCGCGCTCACGACGGATTTTTCGAAACCCGAGAACTTCGAAACCAATCCCGCCGGGAAGGGCACGACTCGTTTCTCGGTCAACCAGGACTCGTTCAGCCACTTCCTGGACAATCTCAGCTTTGAACAGGAGGAAAAGTTCAAGCTGGGCAATGCTCTGTTCCGCAAGATTTGGGTGAGTTCGCCCAGTTCCACCCAGGCATCCGACGGTCTTGGGCCACTCTTCAACGCGCGCGGCTGCCAAAGTTGCCACATTAAGGACGGGCGCGGTCACCCGCCCTTTGAGGGGCAGGCAGAAAATGTCTCTATGTTCCTGCGCCTATCCGTACCACCAGGGGAAAACGATCCTCGTCCCACAGTGGACGGTGTACGGGCCGGCGTGGTTGGCGATCCTGTCTATGGCACCCAATTGCAGGATTTCGCCGTGCCGGGTCTACCGGCCGAGGGGCGCATGGTGATCGACTATGTCGATCTGCCGGTAACACTCGGCGACGGGAACCAGGTCGTTCTCCGGTCGCCGACCTATTCCGTAGCCGACCTGGCCTATGGCCCGCTGGCTGACGATGTCATGCTCTCGCCGCGCATGGCCAATCCAATGATCGGATTGGGGCTGGTCGAAGAAATCCCGCCCGAGGACATATTGGCCAATGCCGATCCCGATGATGCGGACGGCGACGGCATTTCGGGCCGGCCAAACTGGACGATAGCGCCGGAGACGAACACGCTCGCTCTTGGACGCTTCGGCTGGAAGGCGGGCATGGCGACCATTCGCAGCCAATCCGCTGCTGCCTTTGCCGGCGATATCGGCATATCCACGCCCTTGGTCGACAAACCCTATGGCGATTGCACCGATGCGCAGTCCGATTGCCTGGCGCTCCCGACCGGCGAGCAATCCAGGCTCGGGCCGACCGAAGCGCCATCGCCTGTGCTGGATCTTGTGACCTTCTACGCACAGACGCTTGGTGTGCCCGAACGGCGCAATGTGGGCGATCCTCGGGTTCTCGCCGGCAAGGCCGCTTTCTACCAGGCCGGTTGCGCAAGTTGCCACATACCCAAATTCGTCACCAGTCGCGATGCGGAAAACCCGGCGCATCGCTTCCAACTGATCTGGCCCTATTCCGATTTCCTGCTGCACGACATGGGGGAGGGGCTGGCAGATCACCGACCCGAAGGTCAGGCCGACGGCTTCGAATGGCGCACGCCGCCGCTATGGGGGATTGGCCTGACCGAGGCGGTTTCCGGCCACACCTTCTTCCTGCATGATGGGCGGGCGCGCAATCTGGCCGAAGCCATCCTCTGGCATGGCGGCGAGGCGCAGGCGGCACGGGACGCGTTTGCCGGAATGAATGCGCAGACACGACAAGACCTTATTGTGTTTCTGGAGTCCCTTTGATGCGCAGCTTGCTCATTTTCGTGGCGCTGCTCGGCATGGCTGCCCCGGCCGCTGCTCGGACATTGCCCAGGCCCGAAGCGGTCGAGGCCGTGCTGCAAGCAGCGGTGACCGATGTGATCAGACCCGGCATGCAGCGCTTCCAGGCCACCAGCGAGGAAATGGTCGATACTCTGGAGACCCTTTGCGCCGCGCCGGCGCCGGATGCCCTGGCAAGCTCACGGCGGATTTTTGAGACCGTGGTCGCAGCCTATGGCGGAATAGATTTCCTGCGCTTGGGTCCGCTGCTGGAAGAGAACCGCGCCGATCGCCTGCTGTTCTGGCCGGATCGGCGCAGCATCGGCCTGCGTCAGGTTCAGGCCATTCTCGCCGAAGAGGATGCATCTGCGACCCAATTGACGGCCCTGCAGGACAAGAGCGTAGCCGTACAGGGTTTGGGGGCGCTTGAATTCGTTCTCTACGGAACGGGCTCAGACGGCCTGACGGACCCTGCTGGAGCGTTTCGTTGTGCCTATGGCCGCACCATCGCCGCCAATATAGCCCAGATCGCGGGCGAGTTGGTGACCGATTGGAACGCAACGGGCGGCGTAGCCGATCACCTCACATCGCCCCATCCGGACTATGCCGACTATCGCACGACAGTGGAAGCCATGGAGGAGGTGGTAGGACTTGTCGCCCATGGCGCTGAAACGCTGCGCGACCGCCATCTTAAGCCGTTCCTGGCAGGTCCTGAAAAGGCCGCGTCGCCCAAGCTTGCGGTGTTTTGGCGTTCGGGACTGACCCTGGTTTTTGTGCGCGCCAATATTGAAGCCATGCACGCGCTTGCCGTGCCAACCGGCCTGACCCGGGCGGTGGATGAGAAGGATAAATGGCTCGTCAGTTCGGTCGATTTCGAGTTTCGCAACGCGTTGCGGGCGCTCGACGGCGTAACATTGCCCCTGGCCGAGGCGCTGGACAATCAGGAGCAGGCCGCGGCGCTGGACTATCTGGTTCTCGTGACCGGTGCGCTCCAATCGGTCGTTGGCGAGCAATTGTCGGCTGCCCTGGGGCTCAGCGTCGGCTTTTCCTCACTCGACGGGGATTGATCATGTGGCATCGGCGCGCCTTCCTCAAATCGGCCGGAGCCGGTTTTCTCGCTGGCCTCGCGCCGCGCCAGCTTCTGGCACTTGACCGAAATGAGCTGGTTTTTGCCAGCGCGGTCCGCAGGGAAAGCGGCCAATATGGCGCTGTGCTGTTGGGGGAGCGCGGGGACATTGTCTCGATTATCGATCTGCCCGACCGCGGTCACGACATCACTTTCAGTCGCGAGGCTGGGCGCGGTGTTGTCTTTGCCCGCCAGCCGGGCACCTTTGCGGTCGTCTTTGATCCGGAGGGTCGGGAGGCTCCCAAGACGCTGACTAGTGCGGAAGGCCGGCACTTTTTCGGTCACGGTGCATTCTCGCCCGACGGTCGCCTCCTCTACGCCACCGAAAGCGATTTCGAGGCCGCGCAGGGCGTCATCGGCATCTATGACGCCACAGACGATTACCGGCGGGTTGGCGAATTCTCCACCTATGGCACAGGTCCGCATGAAATGTTGCTTATGCCCGATGGCGTCACGTTCGTGGTGGCCAATGGCGGCATCGAAACCCATCCCGACTATGGCCGGGCCGAGCTGAACCTTGAGACCATGGATCCGTCGGTTGTCTTCATCGACCGGCGCGACGGCCATCTCGTGGGGCAACTGCGACTTGATGCAGGCCTACATCAATTGTCCATCCGGCACATGGATATCGATGCGCGCGGACGCGTTTGGTTTGGGTGCCAATATAAGGGCGCACCGGGTGACACCCCTCAACTGGTTGGTTTTGCGACCATGGAAGGGGAGATCAGGCTGATGGAACTACCCGCCGACACTCTGATCGACCTGCGCAATTATGTCGGTTCGGTTGCCGCGTCCGCTGACGGGCACACAATCGCGATTTCTTCCCCCCAGGGCGACCGGCTGGTCGCCATCGACACTGAGCGCCAGCGCCCCATATTGGTTGAGGCGCTGCGCAGCGGTTGCGGGCTTGCCGCCGATCGGGCGGGGTTTGTGGCCACCAGCGGAACTGGCGAAATGATCGGCATAGCCGGTGCCGAACGGTCCCGACAGCAATTCGATTTTCTTTTCGACAATCACATGCTCGGATTCGGCTGACCGCAGGGCCTGCCATCCCATCCGGTCGCGCCATGGTACGGCATTAGCGCCTTCCCAAACGCCTATACACACCATCGCGCAGAGCGCGCTGCCTCGTCGTGTGCCCCAAGCCTGCCAGCCGAAGTGCGAGGTCCCATCCGCAAAGTGTTGGTGACCACACAGCCGCCGGCCACGAAACCGGACGTGCCGAAGGCCAGAAGGCACCTGCTGTCCGCCGCTGCCTGGGCCGTGTGTCGCCTGGGGAAGCATGTCGGTTCCAGTCTTGCCTATTGCAAAATGTAATGTAATAACATGACGTGTTGACAGTCGGTTCTGAACGTCCGTTACCGGCTGTGCCGGCGGACGACCTTCGCCGCGTCCCGCCGTAAAATTCCAACTGGAGAACAAGCAATGAAGAACCTGACGATGGGCCTCTCCGCGCTGGCCCTGTTTGCCGGCCTGACTGGCGCACCGCTGGCCAAGGAGGACGTCATCGCGTGGCGGCCGTTCGTGTCCGGCCATACTGAGCCGCTGACCTCGAGCTCGCATGCGATCGACACCCGGAGCGTCGCCGAAAAAGGTGAAATCGCCATTGAGGACAGGCCACTCAACCTCATCGCGGCGAACAGCGCTGGCCTCGTCGACGAGAGCAAAGAAGGCAGCCACGATCACGAGGTGCATGATCATGATGAGCATGCCCATGCCCACGATCACGACGACCAGATCTACAAAGGTTATTTCGAGGACAGCCAGATCGCGGATCGTCCCTTGTCCGATTGGGAAGGCGACTGGCAGTCGGTCTATCCGCTACTGCAGGATGGCACACTGGCCCCGGTCATGGCGCACAAGGCCGAAGCCGGCACCATGACGGCTGAGGAATACACCGCCTATTACAATGTCGGCTATCAGACCGACGTGGAACGGATCACCATCGAGGGCGATACGGTCAGCTTCTACGCCGCCGGTGAGCCGCTTGTGGCGGACTACGCCTATGATGGCTATGAGGTCCTGACCTATGAAAAGGGCAATCGCGGCGTCCGCTTCATCTTCGCCAAGACCCAGGGAGATGAGACTGCGCCCGGGTTTATCCAGTTCAGCGACCACCGCATCGCGCCCAGCACCGCCGATCACTATCACCTCTACTGGGGGGATGATCGCGCGGCCCTGCTCGAAGAGCTGAGCAACTGGCCGACCTACTATCCGTCCGATCTCAGCGCCGACGAGATCGTCGCGGAAATGCTCGCACACTGATCAGGGCCTTGGCGCCCGGCCCTTGGTCCGGGTGCCAAACCCATTCCGACGTTTTTTGTGCATCTCGGCCCCAAGGGATGAGCCTACCAGACCCATTCCCAAATTGGGCAGCGGCCTGATAGGGCAATTTGCATTACCTGCTGCATTGCCGCCGGCCACCCGGCTGCATTGGTGGGGCAGGCTGGGCTTTTCGTCGACCTCGCCCGATGAGCCTTCGCCCCGAGCGTGTACCTTGCCGCTTCCTCGGGATCGTCTGCTTGTATCCTGGTCTTAGTCCAGATCTGCCATCGCGATTTCAGTGAGCATGGCCCGGACGGTCTCGCTTACGGGGACCGTCCCGATCGGACAGCGATAAATTTTGCTACCAGTCGAAGCGATGACAATGCCGCCCTCGACATAGTAGCAGGCGCGTCGTACCCGCTCGCCGACGCGAACTTCTACGGTGTGGACCACGTTCGCTTGGTCAAAGTCGGCATATCCAGGATGGGCATGCATATTGGATCTCTTTGGCGCAGCCGCGTCATCATAATGCGGCTCCTTTTCGAACAGGAACATCCATTGTCAGGGTGCACTTGCACGACGGGCGGCGCAGGCCCGCATAGCGAGGTTAGGGTACTCCCACTGGCACTAAAACAAGGGAAACCCGACAAATATAACCGACCGATAAGCGCGATTTGGAGGCATCCTCTTCTCCAGGCACGATATTATGATTATGCTATCGGCAGTCGCAGACCGCCTGGTTCTGGGACCTTCCGCTCTAGAACCGGGGGGCAGATTTCCTGTCAGAGGCGCGACGTCAGAACGCAATTGTTCGCCATTCCGCCCCGGGCTCATCGCATGTCCGCCTAGGCAATGCCCTTGCCGCCGGTCACGCCGAAGACTTCGCCGGTTATATAGCTGCCTTCCTGCGATGCGAGCAGCACATAGACTGGCGCCAGTTCGACCGGCTGTCCGGGACGCCCGAAAGCGCTTTGCTGACCAAATGTCTCGACCTTGTCCCGCGGCTGCCCGCCACTGGGTTGCAACGGTGTCCAGAATGGGCCCGGCGCCACGGCGTTCACACGGATACCTTTCTTGATCAGTTGCTCGGAGAGCGCCTTGGTATAGGCAACAATGCCGGCCTTGGTTGTAGCATAATCGAGCAGGTGCGAAGAAGGCTCATAGGCCTGAATGGACGCGGTGGTGATGACCGAGGCTCCGGGCGGCAGGTGTGGCACCGCGGCCTGCGCCAGCCAGTGCAGCGCATATAGGTTTGTCTTCATCGTCTTGTCGAAGTCGTCCGAACTGACTTGGTCGACGGAGGGCCGCGTCTGTTGCCGGCCAGCATTGATGACCAGAATGTCCAGTCCGCCCAGCTTTTGGACGGCCGAGGCAATGAGTTCACGGCAAAACGCTTCCTCGGACACGTCGCCGGGTAGCGCAAAGCCCCTTGTCCCGGCCGCCTCGATCAGGCTGATCACATCTTGCGCGTCTTCCTGCTCGGACGGCAGAAAGTTGATCGCCACATCCGCACCTTCGCGGGCATAGGCTATGGCGACTGCCCGACCGATGCCGGAATCGCCGCCGGTGATCAGCGCCTTGCGCTCGGTGAGCCGTCCGAAGCCGGCATAGCTCTGCTCGCCGTGGTCTGGCGGCGGTTCCATCTTGCCCGCCAAGCCAGGGGGCCGTTGCGGCTGAGGGGGAAAGGGCGGGGCCGGATATTGGTGGCGAGGATCCTGTAGCGTAAATCGATCTGTCATTCTGTCCTCCGGGTACTTGCAGCACCAATGCGCTGGCGGTGTCGGGGTTCCCCGGATTGATCGAGGGCATGGGACACACCTCGGGGCGGGGCAGGGCGCCACCGCCTGAACATAATAAAGGGCCCTGCCAAGCAAGGCCCTTGCTAGCGAAATGTCCGCTGGCTGGTCAGTCGTCCGATTTGTGGTCGGGTTTGCCCTTTCGGCTGGTCGAGGCCATGTCCTCGAGCTCCTGCTCGCTCATGGAATCGTACATCGAGCGCGATGCTCCTTGCAGTTCACTAACCTTGGTTTCGCCGCGTTTGGCCGACAGGGCTGCCCCGGCCGCCATCTGCTGCGACTTCGATTTTGCTGGCATGGCAATACTCCTTTTCACTGAAATGTCTTCGCCTGCCGCCGCGTTCTGCACATCCTGGCGGACGTGGGGCTTGCGCAGCAGGCCAAGGACAAACGCGCCAGGCGCCGTAAGGATCAGAAATCCTCCCCTACAGGGCTCGGCGCCGTATTGCTCAGCAGGCCACGCCGGACGATGCGGAATCAGGCCAACGGCCTGGTGGGGGCCTGGCCCTCATTTTCTTGCCCTGGGGCAGGTGCCAGTGGCGCTCCCGACGCGGACCGGGGATTGCGTCCCGACAAAGGTTGGCCAGCAAGCCGTATTTGTTTGCGCTCGAGCAAACACGAAACAGAATGCCCGGTAACCACGATACACCACATATTGACGTTATCATAATGCCGGGCACACGATCTGGTGGTTATCAGGAACTCACGGAACCGCCAATGCCCGCCGCTCTCGCCACCGCCCGTCCCCATATCGACATCCGCGCAAGCATTGACGAATATCTCGATCAGTCCGATTGGCGGGTGAACGCCAATGCCAATCAGGGCTATTCCCTGGGCGGCCTGATCCTCAACACTGCTGGCAAGGTTGTCGCCAATTACTGGCTCTCGCACGTCTATCCCGAAGCCATTGGCCAGGCCCACCGGGACGCCGACATCCATATCCATGACCTGGACATGCTCTCGGGCTATTGCGCCGGCTGGTCGCTGCGCATGCTGCTGGAAGAGGGTCTCAATGGCATACCTGGCAAGATCGAAGCCGGCCCGCCCAAACATCTCTCAAGCGCCGTCGGCCAGATCGTCAATTTCCTCGGCACACTGCAGAACGAATGGGCCGGTGCCCAGGCGTTCAGTTCCTTCGATACCTACATGGCCCCGTTCATCCGCAAGGACGGGCTCGAATATGCCCAGGTCCGTCAGGCCATCCAGGAACTGGTCTACAACCTGAATGTGCCCGCGCGCTGGGGCACGCAGGCGCCCTTCACCAATCTGACCTTCGACTGGACCTGCCCACGCGACCTTCGAGAACAGGCGCCAGTGATAGGAGGAGAGGTCATGGCATTCACCTATGGCGACCTCCAGGCTGAAATGGACATGATCAACCAAGCCTATATCGAGGTGATGACCGCTGGTGATGCAATGGGCAGGGTCTTCACCTTCCCCATCCCCACCTATAACATCACGCCTGATTTCATCTGGGACAGTCCTAATGCCGACAGGCTTTTCGCCATGACGGCCAAATACGGACTTCCCTATTTTCAGAACTTCGTCAATTCCGATCTCGAACCGCATATGGTGCGCTCGATGTGCTGCCGCTTGCAGCTCGACCTCACCGAATTGCTCAAGCGTGGCAATGGGTTGTTCGGTAGTGCCGAGCAGACGGGTTCGCTCGGCGTTGTCACGATCAATTGCGGCCGGCTGGGCCATGTCTACGCTGGCGATGAAGCGGGATTGATCGCCCGGCTCAACACACTCATGGACATGGCGCGCGACAGCCTCGAGATCAAGCGCCGGGTCATCCAAGGGCACATGGACGGCGGGCTCTATCCCTATACGAGGCGCTATCTGGGCAGCCTGCGCAACCATTTCTCGACCATTGGCATCAACGGCCTCAATGAGATGATCCGCAACTTCACGCGCGATAGCGAGGACATCACGACCGCCGAGGGCAGGGCCCTTGCCCTTCGCTTGCTCGATCACGTAAGGGCGCGCATCACCCAATTTCAGGAAGAAACCGGGCACCTCTACAATCTCGAGGCGACGCCTGCGGAGGGCACGACCTACCGTTTTGCCAAGGAGGATCGCAAGCGCTTTCCCGGCATCCTGCAGGCGGGAACGGACGAAAACCCTTACTACACCAATTCCTCCCAGCTCCCGGTTGGCTACACCGACGATCCGTTTGAAGCGCTGACCATGCAGGACGAGCTGCAGTGCAAATATACCGGTGGAACGGTGCTGCATCTCTACATGACAGAGGCGCTTTCGAGCGGCGACGCCTGCCGCAAGCTGGTGCGGCGGTCGCTGGAGAACTTCCGCCTGCCTTACATCACCATCACGCCCACATTCTCCATATGTCCGACGCATGGCTACCTGTCAGGCGAACACCAGTTTTGCCCGAAATGCGATGAGGAGCGTATCGCCAAGAAACGCGCCATCCCCGTCAACTGAGCTCACGAAAGGAACCTGTCATGAGCATTCACCCGACCGATCTCGTTGCCAACCAGCCCCAAGAGCCGCTGCTGCTCGATAGCGAGCGGCAACCCTGCGAAATCTGGACCCGCGTCATGGGCTATCATCGCCCCGTCTCGTCGTTCAATCGCGGCAAGAAGGGCGAATTCCGCGAGCGTCGCTACTTCCGTGAAGCGAGTGCCAAGCTTGACTGATATCCGTATTGGCGGAGTGGCCCGGCTGTCGTCCTGCGACTGGCCGGGCCAGCTTGTCGCCACCATCTTTTGCCAGGGCTGCCCCTGGGCTTGCCGCTATTGCCACAATCCCCACCTCATCCCCGCAACGGGCGACGAGCAGATTGAATGGGCGTCGGTGCTGGGCTTTCTCGCCGCGCGGCGAGGCTTGCTCGACGGCGTTGTCTTTTCGGGAGGCGAACCGACCCTGCAACAGGGCCTGGAAGATGCCATAAGGCAGGTCCGGGCAATGGGTTTTCGTATAGGCCTGCACACCGGCGGTCCCTATCCGGGGCGGATGGCGCAACTCCTGCCGCTGGTCGATTGGGTCGGGTTTGATATCAAGGCGCCCAAGGCCGGCTATGATCGGATCACCAATGCCCGGAATAGCGGCGACAAAGCGTTACGCAGTTTGCGTCTCTTGCTCGATAGCGGGGTCGACTATGACCTGCGCACCACCGTGCATCCCGATCTTCTGAGCGATGACGATCTGGACGTCCTGGCAGCCGAAGTTCAGGCCATTGGCGGCAAAGGTCACCGTCTTCAAAAATTCCGAGCCGATGGTTGCTCCGATGATGCGCTCATCCGAAGCCGGGCCCTTCATCAACACGGTTCTGCTTAGCCTTTGGCCTGGGCATCAATCTCGAACACCAGGCGCAAGAAAGCCCTTCCACTCAGGAGTGGAAGGGCTTTTTTGCAGGTCTCAGTGCGGCCGGTAAGGCCGGGTGTCCCTCCTAGATGCCGAGCCCCGCATAGGCAGCATTGAGGCGCTCCTGGGCCTTGTTCGGCACCTTGACGGCCTTGGCGGCGTCCAGGTTCGGTAACTCATCGCCGACGGCGATGGCACCGACCATGCCCATGGCGAAGTGCGGCGTGCACTTGAAACCATAGAGGCCCGGCACATCGAAGGTCACCTCGAGCGCTTCATTGACCTTGCCTTTGAAGGTCTCAGCCCCTTCGGGAAGCATGTCCTTGATAGTCTCGACATTATGGCTCTTGTCGGTGGGGATGAAGGTCACCGTATCGCCAGGCTGTATGGCCAGGAAATTGGGTTCAAAGACCATCGTACCGGCCTCGCCCTTGTTGAGCATGTGAATCTCGAAATTCGCCGCAAAGGCGGTGGTGGCCAGCCCACCAAGGGCAACCAGGGTCATAAAGGCGGTAGCGACTGCACGCATCGGGAATCTCCTTGGCAAATGGGTCGGCTGACCCGTTGGCGGCGTTCTAGGCGGTGCAGCTCGAATGATCTTTGATCCGGGTCAAATATTGTCGCCTCTATGCGCGACAAAAAATCCCAATTCTTATTTGCTCTCGATCAACGAACGCTTGTCGGTGCGGGCGTAAACCCATTGCCGAAGGAACAAAAACCTGTTGTTTCGACCATGGAGAATAAAATGACAAATAACACCATGCTTTCGCGTCGCGCTTTACTTGTGGGTGCGGCGGCTATTGGTGCAACGGCCCAGTTGACGACCATGGTCGCAACGACGGCACAAGAATTGGCCGAAGCAGTTCCGGCCATGGACATCAACGCGCTGGAGAGGGTTAAGGTCGATCTGGTCGCGCCACCTTTCGTTCATGCGCATGACCAGGTCGCCACAGGCGCGCCGAAGATCGTCGAGTTCACCATGACGATTGAGGAGAAGCGCCATGCGGTCGAAGACGGCGTGGAACTCTGGGCCATGACATTCAATGGCTCGGTTCCCGGCCCGCTGATGGTGGTGCACGAAGGGGACTATGTTGAATTGACCCTGATCAATCCCGACACCAACCTTATGCCGCACAACATCGATTTCCACGCGGCCACCGGCGCCCTGGGCGGGGCGGCCATGACCAATGTCAATCCCGGCGAAAAGGCGATCCTGCGCTTCAAGGCTGTCAAGGCCGGCGTTTTCGTCTATCACTGCGCGCCCGAAGGCATGGTGCCCTGGCATGTGACCTCGGGCATGAATGGCGCCATCATGGTTCTGCCGCGCGAGGGTCTCAAGGATCACAAGGGCAATTCGATCACTTATGACCGCGTCTACTATGTCGGCGAACAGGATTTCTATGTCCCCAAGGACGCCGACGGAAATTACCGGACCTACGAGAGCATCGGCGACGGCTATGACGACGCTGTTCAGGCCATGCGGACGCTCATCCCCAGCCACATCGTCTTCAATGGCAAGGTGGGGGGCCTCACTGGCGACAACGCACTCAAGGCCAAGGTCGGCGAGACCGTCCTGATCCTCCACTCGCAGGCCAACCGCGATACGCGGCCACATCTGATCGGCGGTCACGGCGACTTCGTCTGGCCGACTGGCAAATTCCACACGCCACCCGACCTTGACCAGGAGACCTGGTTCATCCCTGGCGGGACGGCCGGCGCGGCGGTCTACACGTTCCGGCAGCCGGGCGTCTACGCCTATGTGAACCACAACCTGATCGAGGCTTTCGAGTTCGGCGCTGCAGGACATTTTGTGGTCGAGGGTCAGTGGAACGACGACCTGATGACCAGCGTCTTGGCGCCCAGCCCGCTCTGAGGCATGCAACGCGGAGTGGCATGAGCCGCTCCGCGCATCCCTAGCCGCCCGCCATCCCTTGGCGCCGGCACCGTCCTGGAGGCGGAGATGACCGTTCTTACTGCCCGGCCCAAGGACCTGGCACCACTCATCTTGCCGGCGGCCCTGCTGGTATTGGCATTTGCCGCCCTGGCGGTTCAACTCGTGCCGTTGCCGGCTCTGTTTCGCCCCAGCGACATTGCGCGCCCTGTCACGGTCACTCTGCCTCCCGGACAACTCACTTACCGTGTCGAGGGGCACTATCTGCAGGACAACGTCCCTATGGATGCTCCCATCACGACGATCGCGTTCGAGCATCCGATTACCATCATGCAATACCAGGTCAGCGTCGAGGACTATGCGCGCTGCGTCGCTGACCAGGCCTGTCCGCCGGCCTTCAATGCCGGCCTCGATGGCACGCCCGTAACCGGAGTGAACTATCAGGATGCGCTCGACTATGCAGCCTGGCTGAGCGGCGCGACCGGAGAAATATGGGCCCTTCCGACTGATGCCGAATGGGCCTATGCCGCAGCCGAGCGCTTCGAGGACGATGCCCTGGGCCTAATGGACGACCCGACCAATCCGGCTTTGCGGTGGATTGCGAATTATCGCGCTGAAGCTGCCCGCAATCGCTCGGCCGATCCAGATCCTCGCCCATTGGGCAGCTTCGGCGCCAACAGCAACGGCATCGTGGATATGTCGGGCAATGTATGGGAATGGACAGAGACTTGCCATCGCCGCGTACATGTCGATGAGGCCGGCAGCATCGTCAGCGAGCAGCCCGCTTGCACGATCCGCGTGCTCGAGGGCAAGCATCGCGGCGCGACGAGCTTTTTCATTCGAGATCCCAAGAGTGGCGGCTGTTCGGTTGGGGTTCCGCCTGACAATCTGGGGTTCCGCCTCGTTCGGCGCGGTGCCGGGCCCGGCGGCTGGTTCGGCTGGATAGGCCGCTGAGCACCGCTTGTTCCGAGGCGGCTGCGACCGCGGCGCAGGTATCATCCCGGTGACTTTTGATGTATCGAGGATAGGTCAAGAGTCGGGGGATTTTGCATTGGCCGATATCGACCGCAGCCTGGTGCGAAGCCTCCCTCTGTTTGCCGATATGGCCGATCCCGATCTCGATCGTATCCTGTCGCGCGCGACCATGCGCCGCGTGCCGGCCGGTGAAGCCGTGTTTGAGCAGGGCCAGAAGGCAAACCAGTTCTACCTGCTGCTGCATGGCCGCTTGAAAGTCACCCAGGTGACACCGGAAGGGCAGCAGATCATCGTTCGTGTCGTTCATCCCGGCGATCTCTTTGGTTTCGCCCAGGCCTTGCAGCGCGACGATTACCCCGGCACACCGGTTGCCGCTGCAGAAAGCGTGGTGATGTGCTGGCCCAACGAGGCCTGGGGCAGCTTTGTCGAGCAGAACCCGCGCCTTGCCGTCAATGCCATGCGCACGATCGGCCAGCGCCTGCAGGAGGCCCATACTCGCATTCGCGAGATGTCCACCGAAGAGGTGGAGCGCCGGGTGGCCCATGCAGTGCTGCGGCTGATGGCTCAGGCCGGACGAAACGAAGCGGACGGCGTCCGCATCGATTTTCCGCTGTCTCGTCAGGATGTGGCCGAGATGACGGGCACCACTTTGCACACAGTGTCACGTTTGTTCAGCGCCTGGGAGAGCCAGGGCATCGTCAAGGGCGGGCGACAGAAACTGCTGATTCGCGACAAGGAGCGTCTTGAGGCGCTGGCCGAGGGGGCCTCGGTGCGCAACTGAGCTCTTGCTTGCGGCAAAGCAAGGAGCGGATCGGTGTCACGGGCTAGGCGGGGTAGGCAGCCTGCTCGGAGACAATCATGGCCTATACCGATTCCATAAAGCGCAAGCCGGTGCCTCGTGGCATTGCTCACACGGGGCCCGTCATCCTGGCCTATGGTTTCCGGCCTTTCTTCCTCGGCGCCGGCCTATGGGCAGTGCTGGCGATGGGGCTCTGGGTTGGGGCGCTGGCACTCGGCCTGCCTATCGGCGCCGGTTATGGCGGACCGGCCTGGCACGCCCATGAGATGCTGTTCGGCTACAGCTCCGCTGCATTGGCGGGGTTTCTGCTCACCGCTATTCCCAATTGGACAGGTCGACTGCCGGTTTCGGGCGCGTCTCTTGCCGCGCTCTTCCTGGTTTGGCTTGCGGGGCGGTTGGCGCTCATCGCACCGTCCGCCATCGGTGTTGGCTGGGCCATCGCACTTGATAGCGCCTTCCTGCCGCTGCTCTTTGCCATCTGCCTGCGCGAGGTGGCTGCGGGAAGGAAGTGGCGTGACCTCAAAGTCCTGGCCGGTGTTCTCGCTCTCGCCTGTGCAAATGGCGGCTTCCACGCGCTGGTCCTGATCGATGCCGGCACGGGACTGGCCAGTCGGCTGGCCGTCTCCGCCTATATCATGCTGATCGGCATTATTGGTGGCCGTATCGTCCCCAGCTTCACTCGCAATTGGTTGGCGAAGCGGCACGCGACCAGTCTTCCCGCACCCTACGGCCCGTTTGATACGACAGCCTTGCTGGGGGCGTTGGCAGCGCTCTCGGTCTGGATCGTCTGGCCCGACCGCTGGGAGACGGGCGTGGCCTGCCTGTTGGCGGCGCTGTTGCATGCAATAAGGCTCACGCGATGGCAGGGCTGGCAAACGGGCAGGGAACGACTGGTTCTGGTGCTCCATATCGCCTATGCGGCGCTTCCGGTCGGATTTACCTGTGTGGCCCTGGTGCCTTTGGGGTTGCTGGGCCCGGCCTCCGCGCTTCACGTCTTCACCATTGGCGCCATCGGCCTCATGACCCTCGCCATTATGACCCGCGCCACTCGTGGTCACACAGGCCTGCCACTAACGGCATCTCCGCTGACGGTCACCAGCGATGGCTTCCTGATCGCCGGGGCCCTGTTGCGCCCCGTAGCGACGCTTTGGTCTGACCACTACATGACCCTGATCTCGGCGAGCGGCCTATGCTGGATGATCGCCTTCGCGCTCTACCTCGTGGAATATGCTCCGGTCTTGCTGGCAAGGCGCAAGACGCGGCCTGACTGACCGATGCTAAAACCGAACCGCCAGCTCCGGCGCCATCTTGTCCGGGGTCCATGGCGGGTCATAGGTCAGGTCCACGCTGACCGGCCCAACGCCCGGCACCGCGCTGGCTGCCGCCGCGGCGGCCTCCTGCAGGAATGCCGATGCGGGGCAAAAGCGCGCTGTCGTCGTTATCAACAGCCGGACGGCGCCATCCTCACCGACATCCACATCATAGACCATGCCGAGGTCGACGATGTTGTGCCCGAGTTCCGGATCGATCACCTGGCGAAGGGCCGCGCGAATATCGGCCTCCAGCTCCATACGCGAGGCCTGCATCAATCGGCCTTGCCGGCGCGAACCATCAGTCGATAGGCCGCGCCATCGGCGTCGAAATCGCCGACCCAGAGATGTCCGCGGGCCTGCAGTTCGGGAAAGAGGAATACCGGTTCACGCTCAAGAAGCGCGAACAATACCTGTCCCTCGGGCATGACCTCGAGCTGCGCGAGTATCTGAACCATCGGCTCGGGCGGGTCCATGTCGGTGCAATCGAGGAAATACGCCGGGTCGGGCCAGTTGTCCGGATCATTGTCGCGCGCTCGGGAAGCCAGTGAATTGTCCGTCTCCTGCGGGGTGAACAGCACCTGCCATTCGCCATTTTCGATCGGCGTGGCCTCATAGCTGAAACCCTTGACCTCCATGACGCGGAACAACGGCTCTGGTCTGAATGTGGCATAAAGTTTCAGCCCCTGGCCCGGCACCAGATTGTTCACGGCGCCCATAATGGCTGCAAAAGGTTCGCCACCATTGCGCAGCAGGGGGCGCACGTCGAGTTCATAAGGTTCAATCATGGAAAGCTCCTTTGCCTTGGCGTCGGCATAAGCAGGCGCGGCCTGGGATGGTTGCGCCAGGGCTCTGGCAGGTCGGCCAGCCGGCGGGCGCGGATGAGTTGATGGGCAAGCAAAAGGACCGCGGCCAATTGCAGGGCCGCCGCGCCCTGCAGCAACGCTGGCGCGCTAAGCAGGATAGCCGCGCCTCCCAAAAGCGTGGCTGCGAAATAGAGCGCGAACCAATGCCGCGCATGGTTCTCGCGCACCAGGTCTTGAACCCTCGGTGTGGGCGTGCGCCCCATCAGGGGCGCGAAACATTCGAGCCAGGTCAGGAAGGCAATGATCTTGTAGAGCATGGCAAGGCCCAGACCGCTGAGCCACCCCAGACCGAGCAGATAGACCGCTGCGGCGGCACCGGCCTCGCTATTGCCTATCACCGCCCAGAAAAGCAATGCAGCACCCAGTCCCAGCATGGCAAATGCCCCGATTGCCGCCACCATATGCAATTCCAGCGCCCGCCGGCGGCGACTTCGATAAAGGGCAGTGATGTCCGCCAAATAGGCGGCCAGGGCCGCCAATGCCGCTGCTCCCGCTACGCCAAGGCCAAGGGCCCACGAGGTACTCGACACCAGCAGCACGCCCAGCACGCCGCACAGCATGGCCAGGGCCAATACGGCCGCTCCAAAAGCGATTTGCGGCCAAAGGCCCTTTCGCTCGGGCGCAATCATGAACATCGCAAGCAGCCGGTAGCTCACGCCCACGGCCGCCAGGGTCAACCAGCCCCCAAGGCCGAACCCGGCATGCAGGGAAACCCCATGCGTGACAAGGGCGATCGAAAAGTCGCCCCCGACCAGCCCTGCGAGCGCTGCGGCCAAGGTGTCGCCCATCAGCACCGCCACCAGGGCGCTCATCAGCGCCACGGCGACAAAGCCCGCCGGCAGCGGCAACGATTTGGCGCTTAACAGGGTGGCAAACAGGCTGATGGCGCCCAGAACGAAGCCGGCAAGAATGATGCTGCCACCCAGGGGCATGAGGTCCGCATTTGCCCCCGACCATCCCGAAAGGCCGCCAAATCCGGCCAGCAAAAGCGCGAGTCCCGAGACGATTGCAGCGAGCATCATGGGCGCCAGACGGGGCAGGGCCAGTTCCCGACCCACCAATACGGGCAGGAATTGCAGCAGCGCCCCGAGCATCAAAAGGCTCAACCAGCCAATCATGATCAGGTGAACCACGATGAGCGTTTCGGGCGCCGCGACTGCGGCATTGGGATAGCCGTATCCCGACGTGAGCAGGAGCAGCGCCAGCAACAAGGCGACCAGCGCGCAGCCGAAAAAGGCGAGCGTCCAGCGCGATATCGTGGCCATTTGCATGGTGAGGCTCCAGGTGAAGGCGCCGACTGGGACCGGCGCCTTGCTGCAAAGTCAGGCGGCGACAGCGCGGCCCAGTTGCACCCGCCAGACCTCCGGACCGCTCTCGAGATAAGTCCAGGAGAATTGTCCGGGATATTCGGCCTGCAACTGGTAATGCAGCGGTCGCGGGTCGTGGTCGTTGATGATCACGAAACTGTCTCCGACCGCCAGCGCATTGGCCATGGCAAAGATTTTCGGATGCCGCTCCCGCGGCTGGATAGTGCGCACGTCGATGAAGGCGAGTTCGTTCTCTTCTGCCATCTGTCCTGTCCTGGCCGCCAATAACAGATCGTGTCCGGGCGGCGGCCAGGCGCCCGGACGGTTCGCAGCTTAGCTACGCCGGAACGAACTCACTTTGTCGCAACGCAAATTGCCGGTGCCGGTACCGGATATTGAGCGAGGCCAACTATCTGGTTCACACCCCGCACCCTGTTTGGGGCTGTGACGGCAAGAGCACCTACCTTGATCCACAGCAAAGCCGGGCGGGCAATGGAACGCCAAAATAGAGGCCTCGGCGCACCGGAGGCATAGCGATGATGCACGATACCGACATAACCGAGCTGATGGACTGTTATTCCCGTTTGCTCGATATCTGCGTCAGCCTCGAGGAAGTTGCCGATGGACTGCCAGACAATGTTCCAATCGCGCAATGCCAGATGCTGGCCCGTACCGTCGCCGAGCAGCTTGTGACAACCCACGCCCGAGAAGGCCGGGTCTTGATGCCGCGCCTATTGGCGTCAGGACGCGCCGGATTGCAGCGGGTGGCCGAGAGGCTGAGGCAGGAACACGATTTCGATCACCAGGCCGCCATGGAAATCGAGGAGGCGCTGCGTGATCTGATCTGGGGCAGGAGTATTTTATCGCCCGATGCGATCGGCTACATGCTTCGCAGCTTCTTCGAGAGCGTTCGTCGCCACGTATATGCCGAGCAGGATCTGCTCGATCTGCTGGAGGACATCGCGCCAACGGATCGGGTCGTCCATTGATCACGTTTATTCTGGCTTTCGCCGTCTTTCTTGCCCTGCATTCCATCCCGGCCATTCCCGGTATCCGGCAAAGGCTGGTGGCGATCCTTGGACGCAGGCTCTACCTCGCTACTTACTCCCTCATATCCATTGCCGCCCTGGCCTGGGTCTTTCAGGCCGCCTTCGCCCTTGATTATCTCGAGCTCTGGGCTCCTGCGGCATGGCAGGCATGGGTCGCGATCGCATCGGTGCCGGTCGCGCTCTTCTTGCTCGTGGCCGGGCTCATCAGTCCCAATCCGCTTTCGATCAGCTTCAGGCGTGGAGAAGAAAAGGCGGGTGCAATTGTTGCCGTCACCCGCCATCCGGTGCTTTGGGGCTTCGTTCTGTGGGCTTTCGGGCATCTCGTGGTCAATGGCGATCTAAGAAGCGTTATGCTCTTTGGCGCATTGGGTATTTTTGCCGTCATCGGAATGGTCATGACGGAACGCCGTAACCGTCGTCGCCTCGGCGCTTCATGGAGTGCCGAGACCAAAAGCAGCTCCGTCCTTCCCTTTGCCGCTATTATCAGAGGACGCGCGGCATTGAGCCTTGATCGACCAATGGTCATCGGCCTGATGGTGAGCGCTGTGGTCACGATCTGGCTGCTTGCCGGCGGTCATGCCAGCCTGTTCAGCGCCGACCCATTGGCATTGGCATCGTCCTAGGCATCGCCATTCCAGGCGCTTGCTTCGGCCTCTCCGGGCAGGTCGATCATGTCGATGGCCCGGGCCGCAAGATGGTCGACAAGGTCGGCGACGCTTTGCGGCAGGTGATAGAAGGCGGGCACAGGCGGCATGACGACTGCCCCCATTTCGGTCACGGCAACCATGTTGCGTAGATGACCCAAATGCAGCGGCGTCTCCCGCGTCAGAAGTACCAGACGTCGCCTTTCCTTGAGATGCACATCTGCGGCCCGCGCTATCAGATTATCGGACAGGCCGGTGGCAATCGCCGCCAGGGTTCGCATCGAACATGGCGCCACGATCATCCCCGCCGTCCGAAACGATCCACTGGCAAGCGTGGCGCCGATATCGTCTGCCTGATGTACCACCTCTACGTGACCGGCCAGTCGATCCCAGGCATCGGGGCCTACCTCATGGGTAAGCGTGCGTCGGGCCGCATCGGAGACGATCAGTTGCGTTGACACATCATTCCTGGTGGCGAGGCGTTCGGCGATACGAATGCCGATGGCCGCGCCCGACGCGCCTGTCAGGGCCAGCACTACGCGAGCATTGCCAGTCATTGCGGGATGCCCAGTTCAGACCACATGGCGTCGACGCGCGCGCGGACCTCATCGGACATAGACAATGTTCTTCCCCATTCGCGGGTGGTTTCAGCTCCGATCTTGTTTGTCGCATCCAGACCGAGCTTGCCGCCCAGCCCTGGTTGGGGTGAGGCGAAGTCAAGATAGTCGATTGGTGTGTCGGGGATGGCGATCAGGTCGCGCATGGCGTCGAAACGTGTTGCCACCGCCCACATGACATCGGGCCAGTCGCGCACATTGATGTCCGGATCGACTGCGATGATCAGCTTGGTCATGGAGAATTGCGGCAGCATGGACCATAGCCCCATCATCACCCGCCGCGCCTGACCCGGATAGCGCTTGTCGATGGACACCACCATGGTGCGATAGGAACAGGCCTCGGGTGGCAACCACAAATCACCGATTTCCGGGAATTGTTGCCGCACCAAGGGCACGAAGAGCGGCGTCATGGCCTCGCCCAGGCGCGATGGCTCGTCCGGCGGCCGGCCGGTATAGGTGGAAAGGTAGATCGGCTGGCGACGCATCGTGACCGCTTTGAGCGTCATCACCGGAAATGGTTCGACAGAATTGTAGTAGCCGGTATGGTCGCCATAGGGGCCTTCAGCTGCGGTCTCGGTGGCGCTGACAGTGCCCTCCAGCACGATTTCCGCCTCCGCCGGCACTGGCATCGCAACGCTTACGCCACAGGCTACGCGGCTCTGGTGGCGGCGCAGAACGCCGGCAAAACCCAATTCATTCAGGCCGTCCGGCAGGGGCATGATTGCGGCCAGCAGCGTCGCTGGGTCCGCACCGATAGCCACGGCAACAGGCATGTCCTCTCCCCGCTCACGCCACAATCTATGGTGGCGGGCTCCACCTCTGGTGGGCAACCAGCGCAATATGGCGCGGTCCCGGCCCAACACCTGCATCCGATAGACGCCGACATTGATGTCGGTCGGATCGATGGGCGAGCGCGTGATGACCAGCGGCCAGGTGATGAGCGGAGCCGGCTCGCCCGGCCAGCAGGTCTGGACCGGCAGGCGGTTGAGATCAATCTGATTGCCGCGCCAGATAATGTCCTGACATCCGGGCTTGGCGATCGTCTTCATGCGAAGGTTCAGCGCCGCGCGCAGCATATCCCGCTGCGCCCAGGCCGAGCGCAGGTCGCGCGGCGGCCTCGGCGAACGCAATTGCGCTAGCCCTTCGCCTAACGGTTCGAGCTCTTGCACATCCAGCCCCATGCCCAGCGCGATACGCTCCGTGCTGCCGAAGAGATTGACCAGGACCGGTATGGTCGAGGGTCTTCCGTCACCTCCTATGGGCCTTTCGATCAGCAAGGCAGGTCCATTGGCTGCGAGCACGCGCCGGTGCACCTCCGTGATGTCATGTCTCATCGAGATTGGTTCATTGACCCGATGCAGTAGCCCTCGCTTCTCGAGCTGCTGCACAAATAGGGCCAGTGACTGAGCGATGGGATGACGGGGGGCGGGTAGCAAGGGGTGAATCATGGTCAAGCCTTGCCAGAGCCAGATCTGATGTTCCTTGCGCTGCATCAATGTGCAGCCAATGGCGACCCGATAAGACTGCCCTCGCGTCCCACCTAACAGGAGCCGCCAGATGCTGCTGCCGCGCCCATTATCCCTGGTCTTGGACAAACTGCCCGTTGCCTTGGTGCAGCGCGTCGTCAACCAGGCGTTCCGCCGGGCGTTGCAGCAGCACCCTGACCTGTTCGACCGCCTCGGAAAGGAAGCCGGCAAGCGCTTCTGCTTCGTGCCCACCGATCTCGATCTTGTCTTCCTCGTGCACCCGGCCAACGGGTTTATACATACCGTCCGCAAGGCCTCTGCGCCGCGTGCCGATGCCACGATCTCAGGCCCCATACTGACGCTGCTGGCACTTCTTGAGGGTCGGATCGATGGCGATGCCGTGTTCTTTTCGCGCAGTCTTTCGGTCACCGGCGACATGGAGGCGATGCTGGCCCTGCGCAATGCCCTCGACGATTGCAGCTTCGATCTGCCCAGCGACCTAGCCGCCATGGCCGGCCCTCTGGCCGGGCCGTTTCGACAACTTGCCGAACATATTCGTCACCGCGCGCTCAAAGGCCTGGCATAGACATGGAACTCATTTGCCCGGCCGGAACCCCGGCCGCCTATCGCGAAGCCGTCGAGGCGGGTGCTGACGCAGTTTACTGCGGGTTTCGCGACGAAACCAATGCGCGCAACTTCCCCGGTCTCAACTTCACCCGCGACGAATTGCGCCAGGCCGTTGCATATGGCCACGCGCGGGGCGTGCAGACCTATGTGGCGCTCAACACGTTCATGCGGGCCGGCCATGAGGACACTTGGTATCGTGCCGCCGACGATGCCGTGGCGGCAGGCGCCGATGCCGTCATTCTCGCCGACATGGCGCTGATGGACTACGTATCCAGCGTCCATTCGAACCAACGCCTGCATGTTTCGGTGCAGGCTTCTGCCTCCAATGTCGACGCGATCAGTCTTCTTGTGGAAAGCTTCGGGGCCAAGCGCCTTGTTCTGCCGCGCGTGTTGACCGTGCCGGAAATTGCCAATCTGGCCCGGCAGGTCGATTGCGAACTTGAAGTCTTTGCCTTCGGCGGACTTTGCGTCATGGCCGAAGGCCGCTGTTCTCTATCCTCCTATGTTACGGGGCAATCGCCCAATGTGCAGGGCGTCTGCTCCCCCGCCAGCCATGTCCACTATCGCGACGATGGTCCGGAAATGGTCTCGGAACTGGGAGGGTTCACGATCAACCGTTTCGGCAGCGACGAGCCGGCAGGTTACCCAACATTGTGCAAGGGGCGGTTCCATATCGCCGCCGACGACGGCTACGCTTTCGAGGACCCTGTAAGCCTCGATGTCATGGAGCATCTCGACGCCTTGCGCTCGGCTGGCGTCACCGCCCTCAAGATCGAAGGCCGCCAGCGCGGCAAGGCCTATGTCGCTCAGGTCGTGTCGAGCCTCCGCGCGGCTTTGGAGGCCCCCAGGGAAGCGCGCGCAGAGAAATTGGCGCAACTGCGTCGGCTGAGCGAGGGCCAGCGCACAACCGCCGGGGCATACGAGAAGAAATGGCGCTGACTATGCCCGAACCATCCGCCCTCAAGATTACCATCGGTCCGGTCCCCTATCTGTGGTCCGGCGAGAAATGGCGCGATTTCTATTACCGCATCGCTGAATCGGGGCATGTCGATGCGGTGACGCTGGGTGAAGTGGTCTGTTCAAAGCGAGACCATTTCACCCGGCCCTTCCTGCCCCAGGTGGTCGAACGGCTGACCCAGGCCGGCAAGGCGGTGGCCGTGGCGTCACTCTCTCTGGTCACGCTCGAGCGCGAAGCGGTCCAGACGCGGCGCCTTGCCACCGAGGCCGGATTGGCCGAAGCCAACGACCTGTCGGCGCTTCGTGCGCTTGCAGGTAAACCGCACCTCGTTGGCCCGTTCGTGAATGTCTATAACGGGGCCACCGCGCGATTGCTGGCCAAGCGCGGGGCCACCCGAATCTGCTTCGGTCCGGAGCTCTCTGCGACCTCGATCGCCTCGATAATCGCCGGCGCACCAGAAATCGAATACGAAATCATCGCTTTTGGACGCCTGCCATTGGCGATATCCGCGCGCTGCGCTCATGCCAGGGCCAAAGGCCATACCAAGGATAATTGTCAGTTCGTGTGCGGCGAAGACCCCGACGGTCTCGACGTCGATACGCTTGACGGCCAGCCATTTCTCACGGTCAATGGCGTACAAACCATGTCGCGACACTGCCAGGTTCTTCTCAACGATCTATCCGCCCTGGCCAGGCTCGGGGTGACGCATCTGCGCCTTTCGCCGCAGCATTGCGACATGGTGGCCGTGGCGGAGATATATGCCGCTGTGCGCGACGGACATGTAACCCCGGAAGAGGGTATCGCCATGCTCAACACCGTCTATCCGGACGCGCCCTATTCAAACGGCTTCCTGCATGGCCTCGCCGGCATGGAATGGATAGCCGCATGAACAATTCCGATCCTGTTCGAAGCATCGCCGAGCCGGACGCGTTGGTGGAACGCATCCGCTCGATCATTGGCACGGTCGCTCTTGATTGCGACTGCCGGCAGCGAGTGAACGACGCCTTGGGGCGGTTCACCGAAATGGAGCGGCAACGCGAGATTCGCCGCCATCTTCTGTCATCGCGGCATCGCCGGGCCGCCATTGCCGGCTTGGTTGAGTTGCTGGCCGAGCTGGACGATATCAGTTGGGTGGAAACTGACCGGGGGGTGCTCGTCGAATTTGCGTACCTTTTTGAGGACATCTCCGAACATGCCCTGCGCGGCGCGGCAGACCTTCGTCGAATAGGTGGGCCGCTGTCCTGAGCGCGCTTGTTGGAATGGGCCGCTTCCGGTTTGTTCACATCCACCTCAAAAACAGGGTTGCACTAAACGCCCGGAATCTCTATCTGTCCGCGCAGTCGGGGCGTAGCGCAGCCTGGTAGCGCATTTGTCTGGGGGACAAAGGGTCGTCGGTTCAAATCCGGCCGCTCCGACCATTTACTTTCGATCCGCCAGTTGGGGCCAATGGCGGTCCAGTCCAAATGCCGGAGCCGACCATGCCGCTACGAGAGAGCGACCTGGAAAATGCCATCCCGCTTTGGGACGAGCTTGCCGGCGCAGTTCCCCAGCTGATCAATCACTCTGAAAACCATACATTCCTGTTCTCCGCGCCACATGGCGAGGCCTATTGCCTGCGCGTACACCGGCCGGACTATCAGAGCATGGCCAATATCGAAAGTGAGCTGGCCTGGCTCGAGGCCCTGCACCGGCAGACAGAACTGGCCATCCCCGAGCCCATTGTCGGCCGCGATGGCAAGCTGCTGCAGCGCTTCACGACGTCGGCGGGCCACGTCCATCACGCCGTCCTCTTCCATTTCATTCCCGGGCATGAGCCTTCGCCGGAAAGCAATCTGGTCGACCTGTTCTCGGTCCTCGGTGCTTATGCGGCAGCATTGCACAAACATGTCATGGGCTGGGAGAGGCCGGCAGGATTTGAGCGCCAGGCCTGGACTGCCCGAGCCATACTTGATGCCGACGGCCTCTGGGGCGATTGGCGTGTTGCGCCCGGCGTTACAGATGCTGTGCGCGACGTCTTGGACCGCATGCAGGACCGCCTGCGCCAGCGTCTTGCCGATTATGGAACCGGTCCGGACCGCTATGGGCTGATTCATGCCGATATGCGCCTGGGCAATCTGCTGGTGGCCGGCGACCAGGTCTCACTCATCGATTTTGATGATTGCGGCCTATGCTGGTTCGGCTACGACTTTGCAGCCGCGATTTCCTTTCACGAAACGCATAAGGCAGTGCCGGCGCTCAAAGCGGCGTGGCTCGATGCCTACCGGACCATTCGGCCCTTTTCCGACCGGGACGCCGAAATGCTTGATTCCATGGTCATGCTGCGGCGCATGGCGCTCCTGGCCTGGATTGGTTCGCATGCTGAAACCAGCCTTGCACAAACTCATGTCCAAGGCTTTGCGCAAGGCACGGCTGATCTGGCCGACCGTTACCTTGCGGGCCCGATCTGGCCTGGAATTGGTTGAGGTTTCCGCCGCGCGGTCACGGGGCGTTGTGAGGCCGTAGCCCGTCGCCGCATGTGGGCTGGCCGAGCATGTCCTCTGATGGCCCGCGGAGACGGCGGCGGTTCGGTCAGCCCGGGTCGTGAGCTGGTAAAGCCCCAGATCAGGCCGAACATCAACCACATCTGCCGCCAGTGTTCGCCCTCGTGCAGGGTTGCCCCCAATATGACGCCAATGAGCGAAAAGAGCAGTGCCAAGGTGATCTCGTTCCGCGTGCGCCGATAGTTGCGAATGGTCACAAAGACGCTGCCGGCCACCAGGGATATCCAGGCTATGCCACCGGTCCAGCCATAGTTGACGAACGAGCTGAGCCAGACATTGTGGATCGGCTCTGGAAATATCTTTTCCAGTTGCAGGACGCCAATGCCGAACGGGTTCTGCAAAATCATCGGGATCACCAGGAGATAACGGTGATAGCGGCCCTCTTCGCCCAAGTCATAGGACTTGGCCAAGGTCAGGCGATCCAACAGTTTGGCGGTGAACTCGGCAGACGTGACGCTGGCAATCCCGAGCAACACCAAGGCGATCGCCACCAGGCCACCGGCGATCAGCACCAGGCGGCGCGGATTCTTGCGGTTCTGAAAGGCCATATAGGCGAAAAGGCAAACCATCGCGCCAACCACGGCGATGCGCGAAAACGACAGCAGAATGCCGAGCATGACGATACCCAGCGCGGCCGTGACCACCAGTTTGTACCGGGTGCGCGGCAGGTAGTAGACGCAGAAGACCGCTGCCGGGATCAGAAAAGTTCCGTACATATTAGGGTCATCGATCAGGCCTTTGGCCCGGCCGTCCCAGGTCAGCAGGGGATGCTGCGTGAGAAAGCCAATCGTGCCCAGCATCGTGGCGATCAGGGACGAAACGATATAGACCTTCATGAAGGTCTCGAAATGCCGGCGGTTCCAGGTCATCGAGACGAAAGCGCCGATAATCGCGATGGCGATGGCGAACGTCTTGGAGATAAGCTCGAATACTACGGCACCGTCGGCGATATGCGGCAGTGAGGCGATCACGCTCGAGCCCAGCCAGGAAGCAGCCAGAAGCGAGAGCAGCAGGGCGCGCCGCGAAACCTCGATCCTGTCCTGCAACGCGATATGCACGAGGGTGATCAGGAAGGCCAGAACGAACAGCAGATCCACTGGCGAGGGACGGAACAGCGTGAAGTTCATGGCCAGGATGGCGACTAGGAACACGAAATTGCGGGTCGATAGGATTGCAAACCGCAGACCAGCAAGGCTCACCTGCGGGACTGCATTCCGGTCGGCAACGTAACTGTCCAAGCTCATCGTGCCAGTCCATATCCCAGAAGCCGGTCGATCACGCCCAAGCCTTCGCAATCCGATGCGCCCGAAATGAAAGACGCCTGATCGGTATTGGCGCGGCAGCGGTAGACCGGCACCGATCCGGCTTCCTCGCTGGCAAATAGCCAACCCGCGGTTCGGCCCTGCACCATTGCCTGTTCCCCACACCTGCCATCTTCAGCCACCGCCTGATCGAGAGCGGGCAGGGGGGCCTCACACTCAACCAGTTTGACGCTGGCCGAATTGTGGGGCGCGCGCGTGAGCGCATAGGCCACGATAGTGTCCATTCGATAATCGGCGCGTTCGCCCGTGAGCGCTCCCGTGGTGGACACGAAGCGCTTGGTCATCGGGTCCTGCCACCGGACGAGAGCCACGCCTGCCTGAACCGGACGCGGTTCTGCATGCGCGTTGAGTGTCACATCCCTGTGCACAAGATAGCGGCTCTCGAATCCCTTGCCGGCCGGAACAAAGATGTAGCTCAGCACAAATCGACCGCCGATAGTGTTGCCGCCAGTTTCAGGGTTCAGCAGCGAAGCATAAACGGAGAGGTCGGTTGGCGCGGGGCGGTCCCAATTCGCATCGTCAATGGGCACCAAGGGCTCATCGAGATCGGTAAAGGCGATCTTGTCCCGCGACAGGGAGAGGCGCAGGCCGCCGAACCAGGGGTCGGTAGCCACTGCCGCGACCCATCCCTCATCCTCAAGATAGGCCGCACCGGTGCCCACAAATCCGATATCGGTGGCTGCGCCACCTAAACCGGGTTCGCGCCATGCGCCGTCGTAATATTTGCGCCAATCGGTCGGCGCACGCGCTGGAGCTCGTGCGACAATGGTCTGCCAGTCGGAGTTTCTGAGGCAATAGGCGTAGAAAAAACCGTCATGTCCGTCGACCAGAGAACAGTCTCCCTCGCCGGTGATCCGGTCCGGCTGCGGCGAGTCCATGCCGCTGATGATCGTCCCCAGATCCGTCCAGGTCAGGCCATCGTCGCGCGACGTCGCTATCGCCATGGATTTATCCGTACGGCCCACATTGTAGTCGCAGGCACGCTCCTGATGCACAAAGCCGATAAGCGTGTCGGCGGCACGCGCTGTGGACGTCAGCCAGCGACCACAATCATTGATGCTGCCGGGCGCACCGGGCTGCAGAACGGCGCGCCGAGGGCCGCCCATGTCGGAGATGCTGTCGCCATCCACCGCATAGGTCGCGCCATTGGCAGTAAATCCGCGAAAGCGCCCGTCGGGCAGTCTTATTGCGGCAAAGGTGGCGTCGAGCTCATCGGGGAAGGGGCCTCGCACCACCTGCGGCGGCCCGACGCGCACGCTGATGCAGTCCATACAAATCTCGTCGATAGCATATGCCGGCGCGAATGCCGTCGGGCCCGCAAAGGCCCAAAGCATCGTCAGTCCTGCCAAGCGCGACGCGATCGAATAATGCATCCGGTCAGTAGGCGTTTTCAGAGGTGAACAGGCGGAACGGCGTCATGACGACGATGTAGAGATCGAACAGGATCGACCAGTGCTCGATATAGTGAAGGTCGTGATTGACGCGCTGCATGATCTTGTCGACCGTATCGGTCTCTCCACGCCAGCCATTGATCTGCGCCCAGCCGGTCATGCCGGGCTTGACGCGATGGCGCGCGAAATAGCCTTCCACCGCCTCGTAATAGAGCTGGTTTTCCGCCTTTGCCTGCAATGCATGCGGACGGGGCCCGACGATGGACAACTCGCCTTTGAGCACATTGAGCAATTGCGGGAGTTCGTCGATCGAGGTGCGGCGAATGAACTTGCCTACCCTGGTCACACGCGGATCGTCCTTGGTCACCAGCTTTGAAGCCGTGGCATCGAGCATGTCCGTGCGCATCGAGCGGAACTTGTAAATGCGAATGAGTTCATTGTTGAAGCCATGCCGGTTCTGCACAAAGAACACGGGCCCCTTGCTTTCCAGCTTGATGGCAATGGCCGTAGCCAGCATGACCGGCGAAAGCAGGATCAGCGCCGTCAAGGCCACAACCTTGTCGAAGGCCCATTTGAAGATCAGGTTCCAGTCCGAAATGGGCCTGTCGGCAATGTCCAGAACCGGCAGGTCTCCGACATAGGAATAGGCCTTTTCGGTGAAGCGCAGTTTGCTCATATGGGCGGAAAGGCGGATATCGACGGGCAGAACCCAGAGTTGGGTGAGCATGTCCAGCACCCTTTTCTCTGCCGAAAGCGGCATCGAAACGAGCACCAGGTCCACCGGCGTGCGCCGCGCAAACTCGATCAGATCGGAGACTTTACCCAGTTTCTGGTAGCCCGATACCGTATCGGGAGAGCGTTTGCCCACGCGGTCGTCAAACAAGCCGAGCAAGTTGATGTCCTTATCGGCACCAGCCTCGATTTGTGCGATCAGCAATGCCGCGTCTTCGCCGCCACCGACAATGACGGTGCGCCTTTTCAGCCGGCCTTGCGCAGTCCAGCGCAAGACCAGGCTGCGCAGCGCCAGGCGGAAGACGATCAGCATGACCGCGCCGGACAGGAACCAGGCGAGCAGCCAGGCCTTGGCAGGCTCATCACCCGCTTTGAGAACAAAGAAACCGACGACCAGCAGCAACATCACGCCAGTCCAGGCGCTGAGCACCCGTCCGGCCTGCGGCATCAATGTGCGATAGGTCACTATGCGATGGGAACGGACGGCATTGAGCGCAATATTGGCGATCAACACGCTCGCCATGATCACCGGAATGTAGAAGCCGTCCTGGCGGGGCGCAATCAGGGCCAGGTGGATGCCATAGCCCAGCAGTACCAGCAGCACCGCTTCGGTCACCTGGGCAACACCCACCACCACGGCGCCGGAAAGCGTCCGGTCGACCGGCGCCGCGATAATCCGCTCGGCAGCGTCTGATAGGCGCGCCTGGCCAGGATTTTCCTGGCGCGATGCATGGTCCTCGATGGCCTTTTGGGGGTCGACGCGATACATGGGGCTTACCGGTGCTATGGTTTTGCGCAGTATCGTTAGTCGGCAGACCTTTATACTCGGTGAAGCCACAAGGCGCAGTGAAGCGGAATTCCTTAAGGGTTACCGCGAGGTTGCCCGGCGGTATAGCTGCTCGATTTCGCCGGCCATGCGGTCCACCGAAAAGCCGGCCGCGATGTGATCCAGCCGCTGGCGCATTTCGGCTTGTGCTGCGGCTTTGTCGGCCAATACGCGCGTCATTGCTTCGGCCAGCACGTTCGCGTTGCCTGGTTCGATCAGGTGTTCAGCCGTCGGCCCGAAAATTTCCGGTATTCCCCCCACAGTGGTCGAGATGACCGGCAATTGGGCTGCAGCGGCCTCCAGCACGACATAGGGTAGGGACTCCGCCAGCGACGGCACAACGGCGCAGTGGCCCCAGGCGAAAACCATGCGCGCGGGCTTGGAGCCTACGAGCCGCACCCGTTCGCCCAGTCCAAGCTGAGCAATGCGTTCCTCCAGCGCGCCGCGATCCGGGCCGTCACCGGCCATCACCAAGGTTGCTGGCTGTCCATTCGGGCGCTTGGTCATGGCCAGCGCCTCGACCAGGGGCAATATCCCCTTTAGGCCCCGCAACTCGCCAACGAAGACAAAATCCGCGGCGTCCGGCTCTTGCTGCACCGGCTCGAACTCCTCGGGCCGTATCCCGTTGTGAATCACGATGCTGTGGCAGGTTGGCCTGCCGATCAGCGCCGAATAGGTCCTTTCGGCATAGGCGCTTTCGAAGATGATCGCCTCGGTCTGCCGCATCAGCAGCCGCTCCAGCCGGTGGAAGAGGCGCCCCGACGGCTTGTCCTTGGAAAAATGCAGAACGCCACCATGCGGCGTATAGAATACCTTGAACTGCTTGGGGCCATAGGCCCCCAACCGGGCGTAAAAACCGCCCTTCGCCCCATGGCCGTGAACGATGTCGACGCGTAGCTTCCGCGCTATCGAGGCGACCGCAAAAGGCGTCGACAGATCGCCCCTTCCAAACAGACGCGGCATTGGCAGGCGGTGAATGCCCAGCGCGGCATGCGGCGCAAGCGCATCCAGAAGCGATTCTGTTTGGGCGTCATTGGCGACGCTGTCGATCACCAGGCCAATGTCATGTCCGTTGGCGGCCAGAAAGCGTGTCAGATCGGCGACGTGTCGGAACAGTCCACCGACGGGCGCCCTCAGAACCTGCAGGATGCGGAAGCCGCCCTCATTGGACACTAAAACCAGCGCTCCTGCACCACGATCGTGTCGCCCGGGAAGATCGGGAAGTCCAGTTCCACCGAGCCCTTGACCATTTCGTTGCCCTGGCGCCGATAGACTACAGCCCGGTTGCGGTCGGCCGTTTCGGTATAGCCGCCGGCAGTGCTGATCGCGGCGCGCACAGTCATGCCGTAAACATAGGCGAACTGGCCGGACGACTTGATTTCGCCCTGTATAAAGAACGGGCGATACTGGTCGATTTCCACCGCGACGTCGGGATTGCGCATATAGCCATTGGCGAGCGCGCGCGCCAGGCGCTGTGCGGCATTCTCGGTCGTGCTGCCGCGCACTTGCACCGGCCCGACCAGCGGGAACGCAATCGCCCCCTTGTCATCGACTTTATAGGTTTTGCTCAACTCGGCATCGCCATAAACAGTTACCCGTACGATATCGCCCGTATCAAGCAGATATGGCCCCTTGGTGTCGACAAGATAGCTCGAGGGGCGCGTCGTTGCGCAGCCAGACAGTACAAGCGTCGCGACGACGGCGATAAGTGATAGCCAGCGCATAAGAATCCCAAATCCTCGAATTGTCCGAAGTCTGGCGGTTCATGGTTAAGATTTCGCTTATGGCCGGTGCGCGCTGTTGCACCATGCGGGACGGGTTAACCCAATGTTGACCATGCATGGCTTAGCTCTAGGACGTTATTGAGGGCCCGTTATGACCTACGAACAATCACCAATGGATGACACGCGGATTGATGTGGCTGCACTGTTCTCGGCCATTATTCGGCGCCTTCCGCGCATCCTGCTCATAACGCTCGGATTGCTCGTGGCCGCTTTCGTTGTTCTGATGTTTCAGCCGCGAATGTACGAATCCTCTTCGGCCATCCTGGTAGAGCCGCGTTCGAGCCCCTATGTGCGCGCCTCAAACGAGCAGGCGCCCTCGATCTCGGGGAACGAGGTTGGCGTCGTCTCAAGCCAGATTGAACTGCTGAAGTCGCGAGACACGCTGCTCGGCGTGATCGATGAGCTGGATTTGCGCTCCGTGCCCGAGTTCAACGGTTCCGCCTCCGGTTTTTCGCCGCTTGCCATGATCATGCAGATCGCTGGCCGCCGCGCTGCTACGCCCAACAGCATTGACGAAACGGTGCTGACGGCCCTCTACGAGCGCCTCAACGTCGCCCAGGAGCGCGACTCCCGGATTATCTCGGTGACGGTCAGCACCACAGATCCGGAGCTCTCGGCGCGCATAGCCAATGCGGTCGCCTCGGCCCATGTGGCGCGGCGGGCGCAATTGTCCATATCCGATACTGCCGACGCCACCGGCTGGCTGCGCGAGGAAATCGACCGGCTGCGCGTGGCCGTGCAGGATGCGGAGTCGGCGGTCGCCAATTTCCGGGTCGAGAACGATCTGTTCACCGGCCAGAACAATACCAGCCTGCTCGATCAGGAACTCTCCAATATTTCCGGTCAGATCACCGCTGCGCAGGAGCGCAAGAGCGCAGCCATGTCCCGCGCTACGCTGATCCGCGGGCTGATCGAACGTGGTCAGCCCATCGAGGGCGTGGCCAACGTTCAGGATTCCGTCGTTATTCAGCGGCTGAGCGAGGAAAAGGCGCGCCTGCAGGGCGAACAGGCGCAGCGCTCCGCGACCTTGCTCTCGAACCATCCCTCGATACGTGCGCTCAACGCGCAGATCGCCGAGCTCAACAACCAGATCCGCATCGAAGGAGGCCGTGTGGCGGCCGCGCTCGAGGCGGAGGCCAAAATCGAGGCCGATCTGGAAGCCTCGCTGCAGGCCGAATTGGCGCGGGCCAAGTCCAGTGCCTCGCTGGCCACCCGCGAAACCGTCACCCTGGATAGCCTGGAGCGGGAAGCCAAGGCGCAGCGTGACCTGCTGGAGGCCTATCTCCTGCGCTTTAATGAAGCCTCCTCGCGTGTCGATGCCAACTCCGCTTTGCCGGACGTTCGTGTCGTGTCCGAGGCGGCGCCGTCGGTAACGGCCGCCTCGCCAAAGACGACATTGATCATGATCGCCGTTGGCGTACTGTCCGTCGTCGTACAGGTCGGCGCCGCGGCCTTCGGGGAACTGATGTCGGGCCGTGCCCTGGCCCCTGTGACACGGGAGAGTCTGGGGGGCGACGTGCTTGAGGAAGCCCCTTTCGACGTCGAGGAACTGGAGCCCGACCAGCGCTGGGAAGCTGAGGGCGAAGAGGAGGTTCTTGCCTCAACGGCCGGCCACGACCTGTCGCCTCTCGACGAGCTCGCCGGAGACCTTTCCGACATGCGCCCCTCCGCCGCCGTGCAAACGAAACCGGGCGCGAAACCAACACCGGATGCTGATCCCGCCTCGGACGCGGTTCGCACCTTCATTCGCGAGCAAATGGCGGGAATCTCCGCTGCCAGCCGCCGGGCTAGGGATGAAATTGCCGCAAAGTCCTCCGTAGTCCCGGAAGTGATGTCGTCCACCGATCAGGACAGTGCTACGGCCAAGCCGGCCCGGGTGCTCCGTTATACCGATCTTATCTCCGACCTGGCACTGGGGCGCACACATCTGCTGCTGCTTGCTGACCACCAGGGTGGCCAATCGAGCCGCGTGCTGGCTGAAGACCTGATTGGCGATGCGATCTCAAAGGGGCTCAGCGTCGCCCTGATCGACGCGGGCACCGGCCGGCAGACCCATGAGCCGGGTGTCACCGATCTTAGCCAGGGCAGCGCCAGCTTCGGCAATGTCGTGCAGAAATCGGCCGATAACGGCTTTGCCGAAGTCACCTGGGGCAAGGGCATCGAGATTGACCGCCAGTCTAGCCGTCCAGCCACGCTGGTTGAAGCGTTGGGCGACATCTACGAGGTCGTCATCGTCTTGACGGGGCAGGTCGCAGGCACCTCTTCGCTGGACCTGTTTGTCGAACTCGGCGGCCGCGTGGTGCTGGTGGCCGATGATGAGACCAAGCTGGATCGTGCTGAACTGGCGCGGCAGCGGCTGGAGAATGCCGGCTTGGCACGTGTCGAGATCACCGCGCTCGCCGAGCCGGTTGCGGCCTGACGGCCGAGAGACGCCAGATGTCGCTCAAATATGCCGCCATTCGCGCCAGCTTCGAGCTGCTCTGGCTCACCGGCATGCCTCACCTGTTCCGGCTCTTGTCGCGTTCACGCGGCGTGATCTTCACGCTCCACCGCGTCCTGCCTGAAGAGCCTGCCGACTTCTCGCCCAATGCAATTCTGCAGATACAACCGGATTTTCTCGAATATTGCCTGGAACGTCTGGTCGAATTGGGCATCGACATTGTCAGTCTCGATGAGGCGTTGGGGCGTCTGGCGGCCCCAAAGCGGGGGCGTCCATTCGTCGTCCTGACCTTTGACGATGCCTACCGCGACAACCTGCGCTATGCGCTGCCGATCCTGCAAGCGCATCAGGCGCCCTTCACGCTTTACGTGCCCACGGCCTTCATTGACGGGGTCGGACAACTTTGGTGGCAGGCCATTGAGGACATCATAGCCCGTCAGGACGCGGTGGCCTTTACCGAAGCGGACGAAACTGAATATGTCGAAACCCGCACCCTGGCGCAGAAACGCGAGGCTTTCGATAGGCTTTACTGGCGCATGCGCCAACTGCCCGAGCCGGATCGTCTGGCCCTTCTTGCCGAGTTCACCGCGGCCTATGGCTATGATCTTGATCGGCAATGCCGCGACCTGATCATGACCTGGCAGGAATTGCGTCTGTTTGCCGGTGACCCGCTCTGTACCATCGGCGCGCATACCGTGCATCACTACGAATTGGCCAAACTGCCGATCGAGCAGGCGCGCAACGAAATGGCTCGATCGGTGGATGTGATTGAAGCCCAGTTTGGCATCCGGCCGACGCATTTTTCTTATCCGCTGGGCGGACCACTGTCCTGCGGCACCCGCGAATTCGCGCTGGCAAAAGAGCTCGGCTTCCGCACGGCGGTTACCACCCGTCCGGGCGGCCTCTACCCGCACCACCTGCAAAAACCGACCGAATTGCCCCGCGTTTCGCTCAACGGCTACTTCCAGCAGCGCCGCTATGTCGATGTTTTCGCCAGTGGCGGTCTCTTCACCCAACTTGGCAAATTAACCGGCTAACCTACTGATTAGATTCGCGTAGCGACCTTGCTACCGTTTGATCTGGGAGGCGTCCGGTTTGGCCATCCATTTGATCAACGGCATGGCCGGAAGCACCCAGCCCATGCCGGCGGCGATGAAGAACACGATCAGCACCAGGCCTGGCAGTCCTTCGGGCAGCAGCAGATAGACCCAGGTCGCCAGCATCGACCACAGGACGATTGAGCCAACCAGAAGGAAGGCGCCTATCAATTTGCGGCTGCGCTGGGTCATGTGCGGCATCTGGGCTGTTGCGAGGTGGTGACGAGGGGATTACCACTCCCGCACTTTCGTCGAAACCGGAAATCGCGCCGTGAACGCCATGCAAGATGCCGCACCGGGCCAAGTCAGCTATGCCAGTGACCATTTGCGGCCCGTTCGCATCTGGCTCTATGGGCTCGCGGCCTTTGTCCTGCTCATTGTGGTTGTTGGCGGCATCACGCGCCTGACCGAGTCAGGCCTGTCCATCACCTCATGGAAGCCCATTTCCGGTGTCATTCCTCCATTGAACCAGGCTGATTGGGAGGCCGAGTTCGAGGCCTATAAGCAGATTCCGCAATACTCGGTTCTCAATTCCTGGATGAGCCTGGACGATTTCAAGTTCATCTTCTTCTGGGAATGGTTTCACCGGCTGATCGCTCGTTTCCTGGGCGTCCTGTTCATTGTGCCCTTCGTGGTCTTCCTGTTTCAAAAGCGTTTGTCGCGCGATCTGGCCTGGCCATTGTTCGGTCTGTTCGTCCTCGGCGGCTTCCAGGGCGCTTTGGGTTGGTGGATGGTCTCGTCCGGGCTGACGGAACTGACATCGGTCTCGCAATATCGCCTGGCGGCGCATCTGACCGCAGCCAGCCTGCTATTCATTGCCCTGGTCTATGTTGCCCGGTCCTTGTCTCCTGGCCGTGTTCTGGGACGGGTGACGGGCTTTCACATGACCACCGGCGTCATCCTGCTGCTTGCCGTCGTCCTGCAGATTGGGGCAGGAGCCTTTGTCGCGGGCCTTGATGCGGGCATGGGCTATCAGACCTGGCCACTTATGGATGGTGCCATTGTGCCCAATGGGCTATTCGCCATGGACCCGGCCTGGCGCAACTTGTTCGAAAACGCGCTGACAGTGCAGTTCGTCCATCGCGGCATTGCCTATCTCATCATCGCCTATATCGCCTGGTTGATCTGGCGCCGTTATAAGGATGGCGGCTTTGGCGGCGTGCATGGCTGGTTGCCGCGCATCGGCGCCATCGTGCTGCTGCAGGTCTGCTTGGGCATAGCCACCCTGCTCATGGCCGTTCCCATAGGGCTGGCAGTCGGCCACCAAGCGCTCGCCTTTATGCTGGCTGGTCTTGCAGCGGGCTATATCGCGGATATGCGGCGGGTGCGGTAAAATAATACCGCATTCATAAGTATTTGATTTTGCGCATGAAATTATTGGGTGTTGACGGGCTGGTGAATCTCTCATAGAGAGCCGCTCGAACTGGCCGGTCCCCCGTGGGCCGGCTGCTTGAATCTTAGGGAATTCGCTTATGAGCACGTACTCGGCAAAACCGAGCGAGATCGAGAAGCAGTGGGTCCTGATCGACGCCGAAGGGCTGGTCGTGGGTCGCCTGGCTTCGATCATCGCCTCGCGTCTGCGCGGCAAGCACAAGCCGACCTTCACCCCCCATATGGACATGGGCGACAACATCATCGTCATCAACGCCGACAAGGTGAAGCTGACCGGTCGCAAGCTCGACCAGCACCGCTTCTACTGGCACACCGGTTTCCCCGGCGGCATCAAGGACCGCACCGCGCGTGAGCTGCTCGAAGGCCGCTTCCCCAACCGCGTCCTTGAAAACGCCGTTCGCCGCATGATGCCGGGTGGTCCGCTGACCCGCGCCCAGCTCAAGAACCTGCGCGTTTACGCCGGTACTGAGCATCCCCACGAAGCGCAGAACCCGACCAAGCTCGACGTCGCTGCGATGAACTCCAAGAACGTCCGGGTGAAGTAATATGGCTGAAACCATCAACTCCCTCGAAGACCTCGGCACGTCTGCTGCCGCTCCGGTCAACACCGCTCCGGTCCACGTCCAGAAGCTCGACAGCCTCGGCCGCGCCTATGCCACCGGCAAGCGCAAGAACGCCGTCGCTCGCGTTTGGATCAAGCCGGGCAAGGGCACTCTGACCGTCAACGGCCGCGAATTCGCCAAGTACTTCGCCCGTCCGGTTCTCCAGCTCATCGTCAAGCAGCCGATCGTCGCTTCCGAGCGCCTCGACCAGTATGACGTGAACGTCACCGTTGCCGGTGGCGGCCTTTCCGGCCAGGCTGGTGCTGTTCGTCACGGCATCTCCAAGGCGCTCACCTACTTCGAACCCGCCCTGCGCCCGGTTCTGAAGAAGGGTGGCTTCCTGACCCGCGACAGCCGTGTTGTCGAGCGTAAGAAGTACGGCAAGGCCAAGGCCCGCCGCTCCTTCCAGTTCTCCAAGCGCTAAGGCGTCGGACGACATTTCGATATTGCGAGGGGCCGGGAAACCGGCCCTTTTGCTTTGGAGAGGCCAAGATGCTCAGTCACGTTACCATCGGCAGCAACGACCTGGACCGCGCTGGCGCATTCTACGATGCCGTTCTGCAACCGCTCGGCCTGCGTCGTCGCCAGGTCGAGCCCGATGGTGGTCCCCTTGCTCTGTGCTGGGTAGGCGCCAAAGCCTATCCGCGCTTCTACGTCTATTCGCCTTTTGACGGGCAGCCGGCAACGCCGGGCAATGGTGCCATGATCGCCTTTATCGCGCCTTCGCGCGAAGCCGTCGATCGGGCATATGCTGCCGGGCTTGAAGGGGGCGGGGCGGGCGAAGGTGCCCCCGGGCTACGGCCTCACTACGCGCCGGACTATTATGGCGCCTATCTGCGCGATCCGGATGGCAACAAGCTCCATCTGGTGCATCGCCCCGCATTGCTGGCATAGGCCATGCCCAGCCTCGTCTCCCGTTTTCATCTTCTGCTGTTCGGCGTCACTCTGGCCATAGCCGGGGTCGCGCTTCTCCATATCCCGGCTGGTTACGCCTTTCCTGCTCATTGGCAGGGTAGCGCGGCCGACTGGCTCTGGCCGCGCGAAGTGGCGCTGTCTGTCGCGCCCCTGGTACAATTCGCCCTGATGGCTGCCTTCTTTCTGCTTGGCCGGGCGCTCACCCAAAACCACCTCGCCAAGACCAGGCATATCCTTGATCCGGCATTGACCTTGCTCCTCGCCGTGGCGGCCTCTTGCCAGCTCGGCCTGCTGCTCAACGGCATTGGTTCGGACTTCGACATGTTCCGCATCACCGCCTTCGTTCTGGCAACCGTGCTGCTCGTCCTGGCGGCAGTGATCTTCGAGGCTGAGCGCCACTCCTATGCAGGGCTCCGCATGCCTTGGCCCATTCCGTCAGATCGTGCCTGGATGATCGTGCACCGTTCGGCAGGCCTGGCCTGCGGCGTGGCAGCGGCCGGTTTGGCGTGGCTCGCCTGGATCGACCCCGGCCCTGGGCTGCTGGTGATCGGTATGGCTTTGGCCTTGTTCATGCCGCCGGTCATCGCCGGCTTGATCAGCCAGATCATCGGCAAAAGACGATAAACATCCCATTCGCCGTCTGGTCGGTGGCAGAAAAATCTTTCTCGGCCAGCGTAAAAGCAACGATATGCGCTGTTTTTATGCGGACTCACGTATAGGCTCTGCGCAAATATAAGGCGCGGTGCTTGTCAAATGAGCATCGAGTCGCACGTTACTGAAAGGCTTTTCCAATGCCCACTTCTGTTTCGGCCGGTGCCGCACCACGCGCGCCAAAGCCGCTATATCTCAATTTCGGCTTTCAGGTTCTGGCCGCCATGGTCATCGGCCTTGTGCTTGGCTTCATTGCCCGCTCCATGGGCCCCGACGCGGCGGGCGGCGCCAATTGGCTGACCCAAACCCTGTCCACGGTCGGTTCGTCCTTCGTGTCGCTGCTGCGGGCCTTGGTGCCGGTGCTGGTCTTCACCGCCATCGTGGCGTCCATCGCCAATCTGCGCGAATTGCAGAACGCGGCAAAGCTGGTTTGGCAAACCCTTCTCTGGTTCGCCATCACCGCGCTGATCGCCGTTGCCATTGGTATCGCGCTGGGCCTGATCATCCAGCCCGGTCTCAACACAGCGGTGACCGAAGCCGCAGCGCGCGCGCCTTCATCAACGGGGTCCTGGCTCGATTTCCTCAAGGGTCTGATCCCCTCGAACTTCATCGGCCTGCAGGCAAATACCCGCGTCGGCGACAGTGGGGCGAGCACCAGCCTCAGCTTCAACGTGTTGCAAATCCTCATCATTTCCATTGTGGTGGGCGTGGCCGCCCTGCGCGTCGGCCCGGCTGCCGACCCCTTCCTCGCCTTCAACCGGTCCTTCCTCAAGGTCATTCACAAGGTCCTCTGGTGGGTCATCCGCCTCACGCCCATCGGCACCATCGGCCTTTTGGGTAATGCCGTCGCTGTCTATGGCTGGGATGCGCTTGCACAACTGGGTTGGTACGCTGCTGCCATCTATATCGGTCTCTTCCTTGTGCTTTTTGTCGTCTATCCGGTGCTGTTGCAGGCCCATGGCCTCAACCCCATCCGCTATTTCCAGAGCGCCTGGCCGGCCATCCAGCTCGCTTTCGTCTCCCGCTCGTCCATCGGTACTCTGCCGGTGACCGAACGTGTCACGGAGAAGAACCTGGGCGTACCGCGCGAATATGCGGCCTTTGCCGTGCCGCTGGGCGCCACCACCAAGATGGACGGTTGCGCAGCCATCTATCCAGCGATCTCAGCGATCTTCGTGGCGCAGTTCTTCGGGGTGCCGCTCGAGCTGCAGCACTATTTCCTGATCATCTTCGTCTCGGTGATCGGCTCCGCGGCCACCGCCGGCCTTACCGGCGCCACCGTTATGCTGACGCTGACCCTGTCAACCCTCGGCCTGCCGCTCGAAGGCGTCGGCCTCTTGCTGGCGATCGATCCGATCCTTGATATGGGTCGCACTGCGGTCAACGTCGCTGGCCAGGCCTTGGTCCCGACCATTGTCGCCAAGCGCCAGGGCATCCTCAACCAGGCCGTTTACGACAACGGCAAGGCCATTGAAGACCTCGACGTTGAGGTCGTCCCAGCCGAATAGGTCTGGATATCGTCCAAAATAATAAAGGGAGGCATCTGCCTCCCTTTATTTTTGTCCGTGAGACCGTATCGTCGAGATATTGGAGGATGTGTTGATGTATTTTCGCAAAGGGATACTTATTCTGGCGATGACGGTTCTCGGGGCGGGTACGGCTTTCGCCCAACTCTCGCCGCTGAAGCCCGAGGGTTGGACCGACTTGCAGGCCTGGTCGCATGGTCTCGGCCTCATCGTCAATGGACGGCGGCTGTGCGGTCTCGACTACGATCAGGCAAAGATCGACGAGCACTATGCCATGATCGCAAGCGTTGGCGGCGTGAACATGACGACTCTCCAGCAAGCGGCCCTGCAGTGGGCAGATATTCAGGCACCGCACGTTACGCGGGAAACCTGCGGGATCGCACGGCGGATCGCCAAACGCAATGGTTGGCTGCGCTAGCTAGCGCAGGTGTAGTCCACCCTTGGCAGGGCAGATTACCGCCATCCCACCATCAGCTTCTCCAGCCCGTGGAAATGATAGACATTGCCATAGCGTGGCGGCTCCACGATCCTCAGCTTGGGCAGGCGCTGGAATAGAACCCCCATCGCCTCCTGCAACTCGATCCGTGCCAGCGGCGCGCCGATGCAGAAGTGAATGCCGGCGCCAAAGCTGACATTGGCGCCGTCAGAGCGGAATGGATCGAAGCGGTCGGCATGGGCAAAGCGCGCCGGATCGCGGTTCGCCGCGCCCAGCATCAGCCCGACGACATCGCCTTTGCGCAGTGGAATGCCTTCAAATTCCATGTCCATCAGCGCATAGCGGGTGAACAGATGCAGCGGCGCATCGAAGCGCAGGCACTCCTCCACGGTCTTTTCGGCCTGTTCGGGCGTGGCAAACAGGCCCTGTGGGTCGAGGCCGCTTCCAAGGATCGATTTGACCCCATTGCCGGTGGTGTGCACCGTCGCCTCATGCCCGGCATTGAGCAACAATATGGCGGTCGACATGACTTCGTCATCGCTCAGCACATCGCCGTCGCGATCGGTGGTCAGCATATGGGTGAGCAGATCCTCTCGCGGCGCCTTGCGCCGCTCCGCGACCACCTCGCGCAGATAGGCCATGAAATCGGCCGCCGCCTGGTTGGCGTCCAGCTCAGTCTCGCGCGTGACATTGTACATGTACATGGTCACCATGCGGTTGGACCAGTTGAGCAATTGCGGCGCCATCTCCGCGGGTAGGCCGATCATCTCGGCGATGACAATGGCAGGGATCGGCGCTGCAAATGCCTTGATCAGGTCCACGCTCGGTTCACCCTCGAACCGGTCGATCATCTCATTGGCAAGTTGCCGGATGCGCGGCCGCAATTGCTCCACTTGCCGCGACACGAAGGCGCGGTTTACCAGCGTTCTCAGCCGCGTATGGGCGGGCGCCTCCAAGTTCAGCAGCGAGTATTTCTCGGTCAGGTCGAAGTCGGCCACATGCGGCTTGGGCTCGGGCAGGCCGATTTCTTCCCGGCTTGCCACATGCAGAATATCGCGCCCGAGCCGTTTGTCGCGGAGGAGCGCACTGACCGATTTGAAGTCGGCAAAGCACCAATGCCCATACTCCTCCCAGAAGAAGGCCGGGTGGCCGGCATGCTGTTGGGCGTAAAAAGGGTAGGGGTTCTGGTAGAAGTTCGGGTCCTGCGGCTGCGCGCTGGCACGCAAATGGTCAGGAACATCGGTGATCGGCTTGACTTGAAGAATGGCGGCCATGGTCTCTGGGGCTGACGCTTTTGATCGATTGGTCAAATCTAGATCGTCTTGCCCGGCCTGCCTATGACCTCCGTCTTGCTCTGCCCGAAAAAATCGCTAGGGAAGGGGACAACGAATTCGAGGAGCAACTCCGTTGGGCGACATCAGCTATTCCGAGGCCATCGAGGCCATATATGCCTCGATCCGCAATGACAACGAGGACATCGATACCCATATCGCCGCCCTCAAATCCGCTATGGCGCGCGAAGGTCTCAAGGAAGCTACATTCGAAACCGCCAAGCTGGCTCAGCCCAATCGGCAGGGCCGCAAGCTTATGCAGGCCTATTTCCGCAAAAAGGGCGTGGCCGTCGGCTTTAGCTGATTTGAGATAAGTTGGTGGCATTCACCTTGAGATCACAAGAATTGGTCGAGAACAGGCAGGACTATTGAAGCCTGCCTCATTGCCGCCTATCTGTGCCTTTACCGCCCGTTAAGGCGGCATCGCCTGCAATCGGCCAGTCGCGCCGATTCGATTTCCGGCAGGCCGGCCTGTTCCTCCGAGTGCGCGTTCGGAATAGCGGTCTGTCCAACCAACCAAGCCTGTCATCCGGTCCGCGACCCGGAAACATGGCCAAGGGGCAAAATATATGCGGGATCCGCACGATCTTTACATGAACACGCTCGTTCCAATGGTGGTCGAGCAGTCGAACCGCGGCGAACGCGCCTTCGACATCTATTCGCGCCTCTTGCGCGAGCGCATCATTTTCGTGACCGGCGTGGTCGAGGACAACATGGCCTCACTCATCGTCGCTCAGCTTCTCTTCCTCGAATCAGAGAATCCGAAGAAGGAAATCGCCATGTACATCAACTCGCCTGGCGGCGTGGTGACGGCTGGCCTTTCCATCTACGACACCATGCAGTTCATCCGCCCGGCAGTCGCCACCATGGTCATGGGCCAGGCCGCGTCCATGGGTTCGCTGCTGCTTGCAGCCGGTGAAGCGGGCATGCGTTCGAGCCTGCCCAATTCGCGCGTCATGGTTCACCAGCCCTCCGGTGGCTTCCAGGGCCAGGTCACCGATATCCTGATTCATGCCAAGGAAGTCGAGGGTTTGAAGCGCCGTCTTAATCAGATCTATGAAAAGCACACGGGCCGGTCTTACGAGGAGATCGAGAATGCCCTCGAGCGTGACCGCTTCCTCTCGCCCGAAGAAGCCAAAGCCTTCGGTCTGATCGATACCGTGATGGAAAAACGCGCGGCGCCTGAGGCCTCCGCCTGACTTGATGCGCGTTAAGCACAATGCTGATGCGCCGTGGACTGTGATCCAAGCGCAATTGCACCGAGCCGGAACGGCCTTTAAGGTCGTTTCGGCTTAGACTTTCTTTATGCCTTGAGCGTTAGCCTGCCTGTTAACGCTTGATTTTGGGGGCGGTCAGCTCCCGGGAGTGACTGGATGTCCAAAGAGACGACGAACGGCGAAACCTCCAAGAACACGCTTTACTGCTCGTTCTGCGGCAAGTCGCAGCACGAAGTACGCAAGCTGATCGCCGGTCCGACCGTGTTCATCTGCGATGAATGCGTCGAACTGTGCATGGACATCATCCGCGAAGAGAACAAGACCTCCATGGTTAAGTCCTCCGAGGGCGTGCCCACCCCTGCAGAAATCTGCAAGGTGCTGGACGATTACGTCATCGGCCAGGGTCGCGCCAAGCGCGTGCTCTCCGTGGCTGTCCACAACCACTACAAGCGCCTGCACCACGCGGCCAAGAATCAGGATGTCGAACTGTCCAAGTCCAACATCATGCTGATTGGACCCACCGGCTCGGGCAAGACCCTGCTGGCGCAGACCATGGCGCGTATCCTCGATGTGCCCTTCACCATGGCCGATGCCACTACGCTGACCGAAGCCGGCTATGTCGGCGAGGACGTGGAAAACATCATTCTCAAGCTCCTGCAGGCTGCCGACTACAATGTCGAAAAGGCCCAGCGTGGCATCGTCTATATCGACGAGGTCGACAAGATTTCCCGCAAGTCGGACAATCCGTCGATCACCCGCGACGTCTCTGGTGAAGGCGTGCAGCAGGCCCTGCTCAAGATCATGGAAGGTACCGTCGCCTCCGTGCCTCCGCAGGGCGGCCGTAAGCATCCGCAGCAGGAATTCCTGCAGGTCGACACGACCAATATCCTGTTCATCTGCGGCGGCGCGTTTGCTGGTCTTGAAAAGATCATTTCGGCGCGTGGTGAGGGTTCGGGTATCGGCTTTGCTGCCACGGTCAAGGATCCGAACGACCGTCGCGTCGGTGAACTGCTTGCAGAGGTGGAACCCGAAGATCTGGTTCGCTTCGGCCTGATCCCCGAATTCATTGGCCGTCTGCCGGTTCTCGCGACACTGGAAGATCTTGATGTGCCTGCGCTCATCGAAATCCTCACCCAGCCCAAGAACGCCTTGGTTCGTCAGTATCAGCGCCTGTTCCAGATGGAAGAGATCGAGCTGACTTTCCACGAAGATGCCCTTAAGGCCATCGCTGAGAAGGCCATTGAGCGTAAGACCGGTGCCCGCGGCCTCCGTTCGATCATGGAAGGCATTCTGCTCGACACCATGTATGACCTCCCCTCGCTTGAAGGCGTCGAGGAAGTCGTCATCAGCGAGGATGTGGTCAAGGGCAAGGACGTGCGTCCACTCTACATCTATTCCGAGCGCAAGAAGGATGAGGCGCCGGCAACGGCCTGATCCAACGTCCATTGAATGCGAAAACGCCGGGCCTTGCGCCCGGCGCTTTCGTTTCGCGAATGGCAACCTCAGGAGACTTCATGGTGAGGTGCGCGAAGCGCCTCGAACCGCGAGGTCGTTTGCGTCACGCTACCGCGCCCATCGCGGCTCCGCCCAGCAGCGGTCCATAGAGATCCTTGGGATTGTCGAGCTCTGGCACTAGGTCTAGCCACTTACCACGGCCCTCCATCAGGTCATGCACCAGCCGCAGCGCCGAAAAGTCTTCGACAGCGAAACCTACTGAGTCGAAGACGGTAATCGCCTTCGCGCCCGTCCGGCCGGCCTTGCGCCCGGTCTCGACTTCCCACAATTCTGTCACCGCAAAATCGGGGCCCATCTGCTGAATTTCGCCTTCGATCCGCGTTTGTGGCGTGAACTCGACAAAAACCTCCGCATTTTCCAGTACATCGCTATTCAGCTCAGTCTTGCCCGGGCAGTCCCCGCCAATGGCGTTGATATGGACACCTGGCTTGAGCATATTCCGGGAGATGATCGCCTGGCGCCCTTTTACCGCCGTACAAACGGTAACGATGTCCGCGCCGGCCACCGCATCTGCTGCTGACCTGGCCGTGCGCACTGTCAGGCGAAACGCGGCCGTATTGCGCCTGTATTTCTCGACTGCCGCCGGATCGGGGTCAAACACCACGACCTCGCGAATGCCCAGCAGTTCCAGGAAGGCCAGGGTCTGGAATTCAGATTGTGCGCCTGTCCCGATCAGCGCCATGACGCGGCTCTCTGGCCGCGCCAGCAATTTTGCGGCATAGGCCGAGGTCGCCGCCGTCCGTAGCGCTGTGAGCAGCGTCATCTCGCTGATCAGCTGCGGATAGCCCGTCAAGACGTCGGAGAGCACGCCGAAGGCCGTAACGGTCAATTTGCCCTGCTTCGGATTGGATGGGTGCCCGTTGACATATTTGAAGCTGTAGAGCGATCCGTCACTGGTCGGCATCAATTCAATCACCCCGATAGCGGAGTGACTGGCGACGCGGGGCACCTTGTCGAACTTTTCCCAGCGGGAGAAATCCTCTGCCAGATACTCCACCAGCCGCTTGAGGAAGCGGCGCGGCCCCATTGTACCCACCAATTGGCCGAGTTCCTTGACGCCGATGAACTGGGTCATTTTCCCCTCCTATCCATTGTTCATCTGGGAGGCCAGGGGCTCCCTCAGGACCCGTCGCGGCATGATCTGCCGGCCAAACAGGCTTGCCACCAGGTCCACCAGCAACCGTGCACTCATCCCCGCCTGGTCCAACATCGGGTTGAGCTCGACCACGTCCAGCGAGCTCAGAAGCCCGCTGTCATGGATCATTTCCATGGCCAGATGCGCCTCGCGGAAGGTAAGACCACCGGCCACCGGCGTTCCAGCGCCCGGCGCCACGGATGGATCGACCGCATCGACATCTAGGCTCACGTGCAGATGTCCCCCGGCAGCCTCAACGCGCTCCAGCACCTCGCGCATCAGCGCCACAGTGCCGCTTTCGTCGATCTGGCGCATGTCGATCACGTTGACGCCACGCCGCTCCAGCAATTCACGCTCCGGCCGGTCGATGTCCCGCGCCGCAAAGATCGTCACATTGTTCGGATCGATATGGCCCCGCCAGCCACCTTCATATTGCGGCCCGAAATCGGGCTCACCACAGGCATGGGCAAGGGGCATGCCATGAATATTGCCGGTTTCGGAAGTTCCCGGTGTGTTGAAATCGCCATGCGCGTCGACCCATAACACGTGCACAGGTTTGCCTTGCGCGGCGCCATAGCGGGCCACTCCGCTCAATGTGCCCATGGCGATCGAATGATCCCCACCCAGAAAGACCGGCAGATGGCCCTCTGCAAGACTGGCATAGGCCGCTTCGCTGCCGGCCTTGGCCATGGCGAGGACTTCTGCCTCGCGCGCCTCCGACAGGCGCCATGGCATGGATGCGCTCCGCTGCGGCCGCGGCAGGTCACCCAGATCGGTCACCACATGGCCAAGCGCGGCGACGGCCTCGCCGATGCCGGCGATCCGCAGGGCTTCCGGCCCCATGCCACAACCACGACATGACGCACCGGCATCGGTAGGAATACCGATCAGGTCGATTCTGAGCGCGTTCTGGTCCATGCAGGCGGATCCTCCCTATAGAAACGTGCTGCCAGTCTGCGCGCCTGGCGCGGTGACGAACAGACGGAATTGTGCTAAAATTGGCTACTAGTCTATTCAGAATGATAAGTCAGGTTGCGCATTATGATACTTGATGATCTGGATCACCGCCTGATTGCCTTGCTGCGCAGCAATGCGCGCTTGCCAATCGCGACCCTGGCGGCGCATTTGGACATCTCCCGCGCCACGGCCAAGGCGCGGCTGGATCGGCTAGTGGATGGCGGCGCGATTACCGGCTTCACCGTGGTCACCGCCGCGGCCCAGAGCCACGGCGTGCGCGCGATCACCATGATTGAGGTCGAAACCAAGCGCGAAGACGCTGTGCTCAAGCGTCTCATGGGCATTCCCGAACTGCGCCAGCTTCACACCACCAATGGCCGTTGGGACTACGTCGCCGAGCTTGAAGCGCCCGACGTTGCCGCCTTCGATGACCTTCTGCGCACGATCCGCCAGATCGATGGCATCGGTGCCACCGACACATCCATTCTGCTCAAGGCGCGGAAGGGCGGGGCGTGAGCCACACTCGTTGCGAGAGCAAGGCACAGCCGTGTTTCCGGCTTTGGCACATATCTCCTGTGCGTAGCGGGCCTAACATTCACAAAACCGCAAAGCATGACTTGCGGGCAGGGCACTCCACCCTATTTATTAACCTGAATCGCCCAGCCTCTAGAGATTGGGCAGTCGCAATACGGGCGCGCTACCACTTCCTCCCTCCGGCGCGCCCCGGAAAGGAAATGTGATGTCGGAAGTTACCTCCACCGGCGAAACAAGCCGGGATCGGGTTTACCCGGTCCTCCCGCTGCGCGACATCGTCGTCTTCCCCGGCATGATCGTGCCGCTCTTCGTTGGGCGCGAGAAATCGGTCAAGGCGCTTGAAGAAGTGATGCGCGACGACAAGCACATCCTTGTCGTGACGCAGAAGAACGCGCAGGACGATGATCCGGCGCCTGACCAAATCTATCCCACCGGAACCATTGCCACCGTTCTGCAGCTCCTCAAGCTCCCGGACGGGACGGTCAAGGTGCTCGTGGAAGGCCTCCACCGCGCCACTATCGACAATTACCTCCAGACCGAGGAATATTTCGAGGCCGAGGCCTCGGTTCTCCCCGAACCTGAGGAAGACGCGACCGAAGTCGAGGCGCTGGCTCGTTCGGCGCAGTCCGAGTTCGAAAACTACGTCAAGCTCAACAAGAAGATTTCCGCCGAGGTTGTCGCTGCCGTTGGGCAGATCGAACTCGCCAGTAAACTGGCCGACACTATTGCCAGCCATCTCGTCATCAAGATCCCTGAAAAGGAGGATCTGCTCGAGACCGTTTCGGTTATTGAGCGTCTTCAGAAGGTCATCGGCCTGATGGAAGGCGAGATTGGCGTGTTGCAGGTGGAAAAGCGCATCCGCTCCCGCGTCAAGCGCCAGATGGAAAAGACCCAGCGCGAATACTACCTTAACGAGCAGATGAAGGCGATCCAGCGCGAGCTGGGCGACGGCGAAGACGGCGCTAACGAGATTACCGAACTCGAAGAGCGTGTCGCCAAGACCAAGCTCTCCAAGGAAGCCCGTGCCAAGGCTGATGGCGAGATCAAGAAGCTCAAGGGCATGAGCCCGATGTCGGCTGAAGCCACGGTTGTTCGTAACTATCTTGATACGCTTTTGGGCTTGCCCTGGGGCAAGAAGTCCAAGGTCAAGCGCGACCTGGCTCTGGCCGAAAAGGTTCTGGACGCCGATCACTATGGCCTCGAAAAGGTCAAGGAGCGCATCCTCGAATATCTGGCCGTGCAGGCCCGTACCGGCACGCTCAAGGGTCCGATCCTCTGCCTCGTCGGCCCGCCGGGTGTCGGCAAGACTTCGCTCGGCAAGTCGATTGCCAAGGCCACCGGTCGCGAATTCGTGCGCATGGCGCTCGGCGGCGTGCGCGACGAGGCCGAGATCCGTGGTCACCGCCGCACCTATATCGGCTCCATGCCCGGCAAGATCATCCAGTCGCTCAAGAAAGTGGGCAAGAACAACCCGCTTTTCCTGCTCGACGAGATCGACAAGATGGGCCAGGATTTCCGTGGGGATCCGTCGTCAGCGCTGCTCGAAGTACTCGATCCGGAGCAGAACAACACATTCAATGACCACTATCTGGAGGTGGATTTCGACCTGTCCGACGTGATGTTCGTGACCACCTCGAACACGCTCAATATTCCCGGCCCTCTGATGGACCGCATGGAGATCATTCGCCTCTCCGGTTACACCGAAGAGGAGAAGCACGCGATCGCCAAGCAGCACCTGATGCCCGAAGCCGCGAAGGAAAACGGCGTCGCGCATGGCGAATTCGTGCTTTCCGACGAGATGCTGATGAAGGTCATTCGTGGCTATACCCGCGAGGCCGGCGTCCGCAATCTCAAGCGTGAAATCTCCAAATTGATGCGCAAGGCGGTCACCGACATCGTCCGCACCAAGGTCAAGTCGATCGAGATCACCGACGAGAAACTCGCTGAATATCTCGGACCGATGATCTTCAAGCACGGCGAGATCGAAGCCGAGGCTCAGGTCGGTCTCGTGACCGGTTTGGCCTGGACCTCCGTGGGTGGCGAAATGCTGACCATCGAAGGCGTGATGACGCCGGGCAAGGGCCGCATGTCGGTTACCGGCAACATCAAGGAAGTGATGAAGGAATCTCTGACCGCCGCTCAGGCCTATGTGAAGTCCCGCTGCATCGACTTCGGCATCAAGCCGCCCATGTTCGATACGCGTGACATTCACGTCCACCTGCCCGAGGGTGCCACTCCCAAGGATGGTCCCTCGGCCGGCATTGGCTTGGCAACCGCGATCGTCTCGGTGATGACGGGCATTCCTGTCCGCAACGATGTCGCTATGACTGGCGAGATCACGCTGCGGGGCAGGGTGCTGCCCATCGGTGGCCTCAAGGAAAAGCTCCTGGCGGCGCTGCGTGGCGGCATCAAGACGGTGCTGATCCCGGAAGAGAATGTCCGCGATCTTCAGGAGATCCCGGACATCGTTAAGGAAGGCATGGAGATTGTTCCTGTCAGCCGTATGGATCAGGTCATCGAGCGCGCCCTGGTGCGCAAGCCCGAGCCGATCGAATGGGACTTCGACGCCGAACCTGCCGTCCCGGCAAAGGTCGATCCGACAGATGACGCAGGGGCCAGTGTAACCCACTGACCTCGGCAAATATGGAACGGAAGTGGCGGCCTGAGGGCCGCCATTTTCATTCTGGCCCTATGTGCCGCGGGATATAAAGATGCTCGACACCAATGTCGGTCGGGACATATTTGCCGCGATGTAGCCAGAACTGCTCGCCACAGCTTGCTCGCGCCATCTCCACCATTGCATGCATTTGCGAGGCATCGCGCGAGGTCATCTCCACCCAGACAAACCCTCGATCGGTCCCGGGATCGCGGGTGAAGCGCACACCAATACCCTGTCCCGGCATCAATTTCATTTCTGGTAGGTGGCGCCGGAGCTTGGCAATAAAATCGGCCGCATGCGTATCGGGCACGCACACCTCCATATTGCGCACCCGTCGCCGCGTATCGCGGAAGAACTTGCCAAGCAATTTCTTGGCGGGAACCCCGCTCCAGGGCGCCAGAACCCGTTCCGATGAGCCGACGACGCGTTGACGCCCGCGCATGCGCAGGTTGAGCAGCAATTTCTGAATCCAGTGTGGCGACCCGCGCATAGGCGGGAAGGGGCGCCGGTCTCCGGGCTCGGGTCCATCGACCGGATTGACATTGTAGACCATCAATTCATGGCTGCGCGGATACCAATGTACGGTAGTGCTGTAATTGGCTCGATATTCCCCGGCCACGTAATCTTCGAGCCGGCTTTCCTTCTGCCATTCAATGCTGTTTGCCAGCAGCCGGTTCGGCCGGCAGCGGAACGTCACTTCGGTCACCACGATGCCGCCATTGCCGCGCAACCGGTCCCAACTGGCTTCGTCGCGCAAGGAGAGCTTTTCCTCCCCAGTCTCATCGACATAGCGGATCGAGGTGATGAGATCGTAGATGGATATATGCTCGGCGCTGCTGCCATGAACTTCGGCAAAGAAGCAGGCCCCCGCAGAAATGTCCACGAATTCGGGTAGCGTCGCCAATGTCAGCGAGCGGGGCACCAGGTAATCGAGAATGGTGCGCAACGTCGTTCCAGCCTTGACCGTCAGCGCATTGCCATCCAGCGCCACGATGCCCGCATAGTGTTCCATCACCAATTGGTCGATCTGTTTGCGATCGTTGAACCAGAGAAAATAGCCCCGCCCGATAGCATGGTAGGGCTTGCCGCTTCGCACGGTGTCCTGGATGACGTCGAGGCTTCGCGCATCCACAATGCGGGCGGGCGGCTCGAAGAAATCCTCCAGCGCCCGGCCACTCGATGATCCGCAAAGCGCTCGGACCTTTTCGGTAGACACGCGTACATCGTGGGAGAGAAACCAAAGGGTCGATGGAATGAAGCGGCCTACCGCGCCAGCTAGCCAATCCGGTGCCAGGAGTACGGGGCGGTTGGCAAGTCCGGCGGCATGGCGGAAGTAGGTGTCGGACGGCACATCGAGGTCCCCAAGATTGACCACTTCATTGGCCACGCCGCCCTCGACCAGGCTCAGGAGCTGATGCGCCAGGTCCTCCACATGAACCAGATTAATGGTCCGGTTTCTGAGCCCAATTGGCGCCAGGCGCATAGCGCCGACAATGCCGCTCGACCACTGCATGCCCGGCCCCATAACCACGGTAGGTCGAACGATCAGATAGCCGACACCTTTGGCCTTGCAGGCCTCGATGACCCGCGCTTCCTCCCGCAGCTTGAGCCGGGTGTAATTGTCCAGCCGCCGGCTATCCGATAGCGCGGCATCTTCCGCCTGCACTGGGTGTTTCAGAGGGTCGAGCGCCGCATAGACAACCTGCGAACTGAAATAGACGAACAGCTTACAGCGTCCCGGCTCTATCAGTGCCAATAGGCGCTCTGTGGTAGCCTGGTTAGCCTCTATGAACGCCTTGCCGCGCGCCTTGGTGTTGAGCGCGGCGTGAACAATCACGTCAGCGGACCCTACGGCTCCTTCCAGCCCCGGCGCATCATCGAACCGGATCGGCTCAACATCTGCAGTGCTGCCCGGGGGTAGGGTACGGAACACCGCCGAGACATGGTGCCGCTCGGAAAAACGGGCAGCCAATTGCCGGCCGATGCCGCCACCCGCACCCACAACACAAATTCGCATCGATTTTGCGGCCGAGGGCACAGGCCCTGACACCGACGTCATGTCGATGTGTTCGCGCCGGTTCACCCCGTTACCGGATAGCGTCGCGCGCCGGCCTCGGCCGCTTCGATCGTGGTTTCAATGAACCGCACCGCCGTTTCAAGCCCTTTCTCCTCCGAAAGGATCTTGCCGATGGTCTTGGCATTGGCGGCCATCGCCTTGTTATTGGTCAGCTCGAACAGGGCTTTGGCCAGGATTTCGGGGGTTATGGCACGCAGCCGCACCGGCGCCGGTCCACATCCAAGCGCTCGGACCCGGCGCCCCCAATAGCGCTGGTCGTAGGCCTGGGGCACGGTGAAAGTCGGTTTGCCCGCCCGGAGGCCCGCGGCGGTTGTGCCGGCACCGCCATGGTGCACGACGGCCGAAACCAGCGGAAACAGCTTGTCATGCGGCGCCTCGGCAACGGCAAATACCGTATTGGGCAGGTCGGCGGGGTTAATGCCCCCCCAGCCCCGCGCCACGATGGCTCGTCCACCCCATTGCTCCAACGCCGAGCGCAGCAATTGGGTATTGCGTTCGGCACCGAAAGGCATCGAGCCGAACCCGATATAGACAGGTGGCGGCCCGGCATCGAGAAAAGCCTGTAGTTCGGGGGATGGCGTCCAGCCGCTGATGTCGTCCAGAAACCAAAACCCCGTTACCACCGCCGTTTGCGGCCAGTCACGCGGCCGCGGGGAAACAGTGGCCGAAAAATTGTAGAGCGTGGGGATATTGTTGCCATTGCTGTCCTTGAACAGCCCGCCGCGCTTACGTGGCCCCAGCCCCATCAACTGCTTGCGCACCCGGTCGCGCGGCATGTCGTAATAGGCCTGCTGCAGATTCATCGAGATATAGCTGAGCTTGTTGAAGGTCGGGCCCAGATCGGGGACCTCATAGGCGCAGATCGGAAATTCGCGGGTCGGGTTGAGCGGCTGCATCGCCGTCATGATGACAGGGATGTCCAGAGCTTCGGCAATGTCGATGCCGAAACTGGTATTGATGTTGACCACAATGGCGTCAGCGCCTTGGGACATCGCCCAGGCGTTGCGCGCGGCGCGTTCAACCAGTGCCTGGCCTTCCCGCAACAGGGCAGGGAAGTGGTGCAGTTTCATTTGGCTGATGGCGTTGTCGAATCGGGATTCTTGCAACCAATCCTGAATCTTGGTGCCCAGGCTGTGGAATTCGACGCCGTGCGACGTCACCAATTCCTCAAAATCGGCATTCGTACCCAGAACGACATCATGGCCGTCATCCTTCAGCGCCTTGGCCAGCGCCAGATAGGGGCGAACATCACCCGAAGTGCCGATTGTTGCGATTGCGACGCGTTTTCCCATCCACCTACCCGAACAGCCTTGGCCGCGCTACGGCCGACACAGTCGTTAGATGTAAAGGCCCGCTGGCATTTACAAGACGTGTCGGAGGCCATAATAAGACGCTAACCACGTCGGGTGGTATCAGAAGTCATTTCTGAAGGGCAAGAGACATGGCGTCGCCGTTCACTATTGCATGGTTTGGAGCTTGGCTCGCCGGCAATCCGGTGGCGGCCAATTGCGCGGCCGCGGCGAACGCCCGATAGCTCTTCCCATATGGCCCAGGGCGGCCGGGAAGAGCCGAATAGATTTGTCCCCGGTCCAGTAGGACCGCTTAACCCGTATAAAACCATAATTCCGCGATAATCTGCCTCAAGATGAGTGAGGCGTGGCGTTTTGCGCGTCGCGGCCAGTTTCAGGCCCGCAGGGCCAACCGAGGATCACATGAGCGAAGTCTTCCATCGCATCCGCCGCCTTCCCCCTTACGTGTTTGAACACATCAATCCGATCAAGGCCAAGGCACGCGCCGAGGGCGTAGACATTATCGACCTGGGCATGGGCAATCCCGATTTGCCGACCCCTGAGCATATCGTCAACAAGCTCAAGGAGACCGTGCTCGATCCGCGCACGCACCGCTATTCGACGTCAAAGGGCATTCCTGGCCTGCGCAAGGCCCAGGCCAGCTATTATGGCCGCCGCTTTGGCGTGAAACTCAATCCCGACACGCAAGTTGTGGCCACGCTCGGCTCCAAGGAAGGTTTCGCCAATATGGCGCAGGCCATCACGGCGCCGGGCGACGTGGTGCTGGTGCCCAACCCGACCTATCCTATCCATTCCTTCGGCTTCATCATGTCGGGCGGCGTCGTGCGCTCTATGCCCGCCGATCCGAATGAAGACTTTATGCGTTCGTTGGACCGCGCGGTGCGTCACTCGATCCCCAAGCCGATTGCGCTGGTTCTGAACTATCCGGCCAACCCCACCGCTTACACTGCCGATCTCGATTTTTACACCGAGGTCGTCAAATATTGTAAGGCCAACGACATCTTCATCCTGTCCGATCTCGCCTATTCCGAGATCTATTTTGACGATACGCCGCCGCCATCGGTGCTGCAGGTGCCCGGCGCCATGGACATAGCGGTCGAGTTCACGTCCATGTCCAAGACCTATTCCATGCCGGGCTGGCGCGTTGGCTTTGCCGTCGGCAATGAACGCCTCATTGCAGCTTTGGCGCGTGTGAAATCCTATCTCGACTACGGGGCCTTCACGCCCATCCAGGTCGCCGCCGTTGCCGCCTTGAATGGTTCGGATGAAGTCGTCGATGAAGTGCGCAAGATCTATAAGCATCGCCGCGACGTCATGGTGGAAAGCTTTGGTCGTTCCGGCTGGAACATTCCCGTGCCGCGCGCCACTATGTTCGCCTGGGCACCAATTCCGGATCAGTTTGCCCATCTCGGCTCGCTCGAATTCGCCAAGCTTCTGGTCCAGGAAACCGGCGTTGCCGTGGCCCCGGGCGTTGGCTTCGGCGAGTATGGCGATCAATATATTCGCCTCGCCTTTGTCGAGAATGAACAGCGCATCCGCCAGGCCGCCCGCAACGTCAAGAAGCTGCTCGGCTCCAAGGCCGGGCAGGGCAATGTCGTTCCGCTTAAGGCATAGCTGACTAATAATACATGACAATTGTGATCACCTTTTGTATGGAGGACCACCTCCAATCAAAGGGTGATCGATGTCTTTCCGCTCCTTGTTTCTATCGCTGGCCATAGGCCTCGGCCTGGCTGGTGCCGCCTACGCGCAGTCCTTTCCAGTCACCATTGCTCACGCCTACGGCGAGACCATCATTCCCGCCAAGCCGCAACGCATTGTCACGTGGGGCTGGGCCGCACAGGACGCCGTGATCGCGCTGGGCGAGGTTCCAGTCGGCATTCCCCATTTCAGCTATGGTGGTGATGAGAACGGCGCGCTGACCTGGACCAAGCAAGCCGTCTCTGAGCTTGGCGCCGACTTTCCGACTATCTTGCCCGACGGATTTGACGCCCCCGTAGAGGCCATTGCGGCCCTGCAGCCTGATCTCATCATCGCTGTCTATTCCGGTCTCACGGCTGAGGAATACGGACTTCTCAGCGGCATCGCGCCGGTGGTTGCTTTCCCGGAAACGGCGTGGAGCACGCCCTGGCAACAGACCATAACCATCACCGGCGAAGCCATGGGCAAGAAGACTGAAGCCGAAGCTCTGGTGGCCGAACTGGAACAATTCATCGTTGACGAAACGGCAAAATACCCCGAAGTCGCTGGCGCCAGCTTTGCCACGATTGCCCAATACAACGGCGAAGTGGCTGTTTATGCCGATCTCGATAGCCGGGTGAAGTTCCTCGTTGACGCGGGCATGGTGTCCGCCCCCAGTGTTGCCAAGCTGTCCCAAGGTGAAAGCTTCTTCTATTCCCTCAGTTTCGAGAGCTTCGAAGAGCTCACCGCCGACGCCTTGATCTCTTACTTCGAGAGCCCGGAAGCCGACGCTGAATTCTTCAGCAATCCGGTCATTGCTCTACACCCGCAGGTGCAGGAGGGAGCCGTAGCCCACATTATCGGTGCCGAATTCATCAATGCTATCTCCCCGCCCAGCGCCCTGTCACTGAAATGGGGCTATCCGCAATACATCAAGCTGATCGCCGAAGCGGTAAGGGCCGGTCAGACAGAATAGGCGGATCATCGGGCCGGTCCTGCGATCGGCCCATTTCCCGTAAGAACTCCTATTGACGGCTAGGCAATTTCCTATGCACATGTCGCCCACCATGAGCGATATTCAGTCTTTCCGCCAAGCCGTCGAGTCTTTCATCTCCGCAAGAGGTTGGACGCCAACCCGTTTCGGCCGCATCGTAGCCGGCGATCCGCTGTTCGTTTTCGATCTCCGCGATGGCCGCGAGCCACGCAGCGAAACCCGTACCCGCATCCTCAAGGCCATGGCCGAACTGGGCGATACGGACCGTCAGGCGCCGCTGCGCGTCGGGGTGGCCGGACTGGGTAATGTCGGCGCGACGCTGGTCCGCATCCTGCAAAAGGATGGCGCGGAGCTAACGCGTAAACTGGGCCGCCAGCTCGAGGTCGTCGCTGTTGCCGCCCGCTCTCGCTCGCGGGACCGTGGCATCGATATTTCCGGCCTGGAATGGTTTGACGACCCGGTGGCACTGGCCAAATGGGATGGCATCGATCTGTTCGTGGAATTGATCGGTGGCGAGGATGGGCCGGCCTTCGCGGCGGTCAAGGCTGCCCTGGAGATCGGTCGACCGGTCGTTACTGCCAACAAAGCTCTGCTCGCCAAGCATGGCGTCACCCTTGCGCGCCTCGCCGAGGAATCGGGTGCGCAACTTGGCTTCGAGGCGGCCGTCGCCGGCGGTATACCGGTCATCAAGACCTTGCGCGAAGGCCTCGGATCGGCCCGGATCGCCAAGGTGTTCGGCATCATGAATGGCACCTGCAACTACATCCTTACCCGCATGGGCAATGAGGGTATCTCCTTTGCCGACTGCCTCAAGGATGCCCAGGCGCTCGGCTATGCCGAGGCCGACCCGACTTTCGATGTGGAGGGTTTCGACACGGCCCACAAGCTGTCCATCCTCTCCACCCTCTGTTTCGGCTATGAGATCGCCCCCGATAAGATGCGGGTCGAAGGCATCTCCAATATCACCCAGCACGATATTCAGGTGGCCGCCGAGCTCGGCTACAAGGTCAAGCTTCTGGGCATTGCCGAGCGCACCAATGGGGGCATCGAGCAGCGCGTCCATCCCACCTTCGTGCCCAAGGGCAGCGCCATTGCCGGCGTCGACGGGGTTATGAACGCGGTCGCGCTCGAAACCGACCATGTCCATGAACTGCTCCTTGCGGGTCCGGGCGCCGGTGGCCCGCCCACGGCCTCTTCGGTCCTCTCCGATATTCTCGATATTGCCCGCGGCACCCGCGTGCCACCCTTGGGCGTTCCGAGCGACGAGCTTTTGCCCTATCGCGAAGCGCCGCACCGCGCACATGAGGGTGGCTTCTATATTCGCCTCAATGCCAAGGACGTACCGGGCGCCCTGGCTGCCATCGCCATGCGCATGGGGGAAAAGTCTATTTCCATAGATTCTGTCATTCAGCGGTCCGATCTCGGTGCCAAGGCTATCGCGCCGGATGGGTCGCCGGCCCGTACGGTGGTGCTGATTACCCAACAGACTTTAGAGGCATCGGTGCGCGAAGCGCTTGCACAGATCGCCGATGACGGGTTCATAGTCGGCGAACCACAATTGATACGCATAGAGAAGCTCTGATCGGACTGACGGGCTTCAGGGGGGATTATGAAGCTCAGCAAGGTCGAAGACAGCAAACACCCCGCCAATCTGCACCGCACCCTCACGCTTGAAATGGTGCGCGTCACTGAACGCGCCGCTATCGCGGCGGCCGAATGGCGCGGTAAGGGCGATGAGAAGGCCGCTGATGAAGCTGCCGTCGCCGCGATGAAGGCGGAGCTGGATCAGGTTGCCATTTCCGGCCGCATCGTCATCGGCGAGGGCGAACAGTTCGAGTGCGACGATCTTTATGTCGGCCAGTCGGTCGGGGAGGGGCAGGGGCCCGAGGTCGATATTGCCGTCGATCCGCTCGAAGGCGTCACCCTTTGCGCCAAGAATCAGCCTGATTCCTTGGTGGTTCTGGCCATGGCCGAACGTGGTGGACTGCTCAACGTGGCCCGCAATGTCTATATGCACAAGATCGCCATCGGTGCCGACTATCCGCCCGAAACGATCAATATCGAATGGTCGGCAACCGAGAACGTCAAGTCGCTGGCCAGGGCCAAGGGCGTGCCGATCTCCGAAATCACGGCTATCGTGCTGGATCGCCCCCGTCACGGCGGTCTGCTCGAGGAACTGCGCACTGCTGGCGTTTCGGTCAAGCTACTGAGCGACGGCGACATTGCCGGGGTCATCCACGCCGTCAACACCATCGACACAGGCATTGATATATATCTTGGTTCTGGCGGCGCGCCTGAAGGCGTTCTCGCCGCAGCGGCCCTCAGATGCATCGGCGGCCATATGCAGGGCAAGCTCATCCTCGACACACCGGACAAGCGCCTGCACGCCAGTGAAATGGGCATTGCCGACCCCAACCGCATCTATGATGTCACCGAACTGGCCGCGGGCGATGTCCTTTTCTCCGCGACAGGCGTTACCGATGGCTCCCTGGCTGAAGGCGTTCGGCTGCGCCGCGGTTGGGTTGAAACCAGTACAGTCGTCATGCGCTCCTGGAGCCAGACCACGCGCTGGATCAAGGCGCGGCACGCGCGGTGACAGGCCGAGGGGATATCCTTTTGGCGGCGGTGAAAAAGGCCGATCAAGGATAGATGACGCCTTTCCCGCCACATCCCCTTCCCACCCTGCCTAAAATCCCCTAACGCTCGCTCATGCCCGAAACACCGCGCCCATTCCTCGACATCACCCAATCGGTCACCGGCCGTGCCTGGGTGGATCGGCTGGACAGCGCGGCTGCGCGCAACGCTACGGCCATTGGTCAGCGCACCGGCATTCCCGACATTCTGGCGCGCATAATGGCCGGACGCGGTGTCGGGCTCGACGAGGCCGAGACATATCTCGAACCCACAATTCGTACATTGATGCCGGATCCCTCGACCATGACCGCCATGGACGATCTGGCTGAGCGCCTGGCAAGGGCTATCGCCGACAATGAATCGGTCGGCCTGTTTGGCGATTACGACGTCGACGGAGCCTGTTCCTGCGCTCTCATGGCCCGCTATCTTCGGCATTTCGGCCTCGACCCGCAGGTGCATATTCCTGACCGCATCTTTGAAGGTTACGGCCCCAATGTCGCCGCCATGGACAAGCTTATCGATGCCGGTGCCACCCTCATCGTCACGCTTGACTGCGGCACGACCAGCGATGGACCCATTGCTCATGCCCGGGATCGTGGTGTCGATGTCCTGGTCATCGATCACCATCTTTCCGATCACGGCCTGCCGCCAGCGACTGCGCTGGTCAATCCCAATCGCCCGGACGACATATCCGGCCTCGGCTATCTCTGCGCGGCCGGTGTGACCTTCATGGTGCTGGTGGCCGTCAATCGCGCCTTGCGAAACCGTGGCGATACAAGTCTGCCCGATTTGCTCAAGCTGCTCGACCTGGTGGCGCTGGCGACAGTGTGTGATGTCGTTCCTCTAATTGGGCTGAACAGAGCCTTCGTTACCCGTGGCCTGGAGGTCGCACGCCGCGGCGAGCGGCCTGGTCTTGCCGCGCTCGCCTTGGCCGCCCGCGCCAGCGGCCCGCTCAACCCCTATCACTTGGGTTTTCTCATTGGTCCCAGGATCAATGCTGGCGGACGCATTGGTGATGCGGCGCTCGGCACGCGCCTATTGGCACTGGATGACGAGCACCAGGCCATGGTCATTGCGGCCCAGCTCGACGAGCTCAATAGCGAGCGGCAGCGCATAGAGGTCGAGGCGGTGGAGCAGGCCGCCGCCGCCGCCGAGGCCGAAATCGGCAGCGGCGACGGCCCTCCGGTTCTCGTCATGGCTTCGGCGGATTGGCATCCGGGCGTCGTGGGGTTGATCGCGGCACGACTGCGCGAGCGTTTTGATCGCCCCAGTTTCGCCATCGCTTTAAATCCCGATGGCACCGGCACCGGTTCGGGCCGCTCGGTTCCTGGCGTCGATCTGGGCAGCGCAGTTATCAAGGCGGTCGAATCGGGGCTCATTCCCAAAGGCGGCGGTCACGCCATGGCCGCTGGCGTCTCGCTGCGCGACGGCGATATTGGCCCGTTCCGTGCCTTCCTGGCCGAAGCGCTGGGCCCGGGCGTTGCAGCGGCCCGCGCAGCGTCGGCACTCAAGATTGACGCCGCCCTTACAGCGCGTGGCGCTACCGTCGAATTGCTCCATAATCTTGAGCGGGCCGGACCTTTTGGCGCCGGCAATCCCACGCCGGTTTTTGCTTTTCCGGCCCATCGGGTCCGTTTTCCGCAGATTGTGGGCAAGGGCGGTCACATCAGTTTCTCGCTGACCTCCGGCGATGGCGCGCGTCTCAAAGCGATCGCCTTCCGCGCCGCGGGTACGCCGCTGGGCGATGTACTGATGCGTGACAACGATCAGCCTTTGCATTGTGCCGGGGGGCTGTCGATAGACCACTATCAGGGCCGTGAGCAGCCGCAGTTTCGGTTGATCGACATCGCCCGCCCGCCGCATTGAACGGGCAGAGACGCAATCCCATATCGCAGATGGAACAGGTCGCGATCAGCGGCAGGCGCATCGTCGAAACACGATTGGCGGCTTGCATATCCGATTGTGACAGCTAAACTATATTCCGGTGTCCTGTGGGCGGCGACGCCTCCCCGACCGAACCGATCTAACGCCAATGCCTGGCGACGGGCCCGTGCTGCGCCGCCTTTTGTTTAGATAGTTGGACCAAGCGGCAAATGACAAAAGCAGCCGTCGATCAATCGCAGACCGGCACTTCTCTGTGGACGCACCTGACTTCCTGGCTGGTGGAACAAGTTGGCGTTTCGCTTATCGGCAAGCCGATGCACGGCTCGCTGACCGTGATCTTTCCCAATGGGCGCACCCGCACGGTGGGGCAGGGCAATTCAGGCGAGCACGCCACGCTACGCCTCAATAATCTCAATGTTATTTCCGAGGCCATGCAGCGCGGCACGGTGGGTTTTGCTGCCGCCTACATGAACGGCGATATCGAATCGGACGACCTGACGGCCCTGTTCCGCTTCTTCCTGCAAAACCGCGACATGTTCGATGCTGCCGGCAAGGGCTTCTTCCGCCGTGCCGCGGGCGATCTGCATTACCACATTTCGCGCCGCAACACGCTTGAGGGGGCCAAGAAGAACATTGCCGAGCACTATGACCTCGGCAATGACTTCTACGGTCAGTGGCTAGACCCCTCCATGACCTATTCCTCGGCGGTCTTTACCTCGGGTGACCAGAGCCTGGAGGAGGCCCAACTCGCCAAATACCGGCGAGTTGCCGACATGGCCGGCATTACCGAAGGCTCCTCAGTGCTCGAGATCGGCTGCGGCTGGGGCGGCTTCGCGGAAACCGTTGCGCGCGACTACAAGGCCAATCTGCGCGGCATCACACTATCCGCCGAACAGCTCAAATTCGGCCTGGAGCGATTGTCACGGCAGGGGCTCGACCAATATGCCACCCTTGTCTTCGAAGACTATCGCCACACGCAGGGCCAGTTCGACCATATCGGCTCCATCGAGATGATCGAGGCCGTGGGCGAGGATAATTGGCCTAGTTATTTCCAGACCTTGCATGACCGGCTCAAGCCCGGCGGCACCGCGGCCATCCAGGCCATCACCATCCGCGAGGAAGATTTCGACGGCTACCGCTCGGGCCCCGATTTTATCCAGCGCTACATCTTCCCCGGCGGCATGCTGCTGACCAAAACAGTCATGAAGGAATTTGGCGAGCGCTATGGGCTGGTCCTGGAACAGGTCGAGACATTTGGTCAGTCCTATGCCCGCACGCTGCGCCTGTGGCGTGAGCGCTTCCTGGAACGCTGGCCCATGATCGCGCCGCTTGGCTACGACGATTACTTCAAGCGCAAATGGGTCTATTACCTTTCCTATTGCGAGGCCGGATTTGCCGAAGGTTCAATCGATGTCGGCATCTATCAGTATCGGCGTCCCGCCTAGCCGGAGCGAAGCGGCCGGCGGGCGCGGTGCATCCAGGCTAGGGCGCTCCAAATCCTCGCCGACAGCCATAAACATGACTTGACCGCTCATCTTAGCAGGGTTAGGGAACGGCCATTGCTAAAACCTGATGGTCAGAATCATGTTTCGTGTTCCCGCTCTTGTTCTTGCCTTGCTTTCTGCCTCGGTGCTTCCGGTCGCGGCGCAGAGCTGGACCTATACGGGTGGCGATGGGCAGACCGTGACCCTGGACGAGCAACCGGTCCGCATCATCGCGAGCCAGGACGCGGCGGCCGGCCTTATTCCGCTCGGCATCAGGCCGGTCGGCATTTATGCCGATAGCGCCGTCACTGAAGCCAAGGCTTTGCAGGGGCTCGATCTCACCGGCATCGAGATCGTCGGGCAGGCATGGGGCGAAGTGGACATTGAAAAGGCGGCGGCGCTCGAGCCCGACCTGATTGTCGCCGAATTCTGGCCCCTCGAAACGACCTGGTCGGGCGGCGACGATGTCGTTACGGCGCTCGGCCCGCTGGCGCCAATCACTGGCCCGGAACAGGGCGCCTCCATTCTCACCCTCATCCAAGACTACGAGGCCCTGGCGCAAAGCTTGGGCGCTGATTTATCCGCCCCGGAAATCGCTACCGAAAAGGCGGGCTTTGAAACTGCTCTGGGCGACTTCAAGTCAGCTCTAGCCGCCAAGCCTGGTCTGACCGCCCTGGCAGTCTGGGCCGGAGAAGATGCACTCTACGTGGCTGCCACCGAGGGCGCGTCCGAACTGATGGATTTTGCCAATTGGGGCCTCGATCTGATCGATCCGGAAGTTGCGGATGACCGCGGCTATTGGGAAACGCTGTCCTGGGAGCACGCCGACAAATATCAACCTGACCTGATCATGGTGGACAACCGCTCCGCTACGACCATGGAAACGGCGCTGGCCCAGCCGACCTGGACGCTGATGAAGGCTGCCGGAGCCGGTCAGGTCACCGACTGGCCCGCCTTCTGGCTACGTAACTACGCCGCCTATGCCGACGCGCTCACTGAACTGACCGCAGCGATCAACGCGGCCGCCCCTGATTTGGCTCCCTGATTATTAGGAATGGCGGCGACAGTAGGCAATCGCGCGACTAAGGCGGCCCGGCTGACATTTGGGCTGCTGCTGCTTGGCCTGATTTTGTCAGTCATTGCTCTGCTCTCGCTGACTATAGGCGCTCGCGCCATTCCTCTCGAAAATGTCTGGGTGGCGCTCATCGCTTTCGATCCCAACGCGGCCGAGCACCGCATCATCTGGGACCTGCGTCTCCCGCGGACCATTGTGGGTCTCATGGTCGGCGCCGCGCTCGGTCTGGCCGGTGGAGTGTTGCAGGGCGCAACCCGCAATCCCTTGGCCGATCCATCCATTCTTGGCATCCACGCAGGCGCCTCTCTGGCCGTTGTCTTGGGCGTTGCCCTTTTGGGCATGAGCCATCTCTCGACCTATGTTTGGCTTGCGTTCGCCGGGGCGGGGGTCGCCATGTTGGTTGTGTATTCTGTGGCCGCATTGGGCCGCGAAGGCGCAACACCAATCAAGCTCGCCTTGGCTGGTGCCGCCATCACCGCCGTTCTCCAGTCCATCATCAACGCCGTGCTACTCACCAGCCCGCGCACGCTCGACGAAGTCCGTTTCTGGCAGGTTGGCTCGCTGTCTGGGCGCACCTTGGACATTGCCCTGCAGGTGGCACCTTTTCTTTTTGTCGGCGCCGTATTGGCCCTGGCAACAGCGCGCTTGCTGGACGGTCTCTCCATGGGTGACGACATTGCCCAGGCCCTCGGCCAGCGCATTGGCCTTTCGCGCGGTCTGGCTGGGCTTGCCGCCGTCATCCTCGCCGGCGCCAGCACCGCGGCCGCAGGCCCCATTGCCTTTGTGGGACTTACCGTGCCGCATATGGCTCGCGCCATTACCGGCCCCGCTTATCGCTGGATTTTGCCCTATTCCATGCTGCTGGCGCCCATCCTGCTGCTCGGTGCCGACGTGCTGGGCCGTGTCATCGCTCCGCCCGGCGAAGTGCAGGTGGGCATCGTGACCGCTTTTCTGGGCGCGCCGTTCTTCATCGCGCTGGTCCGGCGCCGCAAACTGGCCGCGCTATGAGCGTGCTTCCCGACGTCTCGCGCATTGTTGCGGTCCGCCAGTCGGAAGCTACACGCCGCACCGTCGTCTCGCTGGGCCTGGTGGCTGCGCTGCTGGCAGCCTTCGTGCTGGCCCTTTACCTTGGCGATTTTCCGGTGCCGCCTTCAGGCATCGTTCAGTCGCTGCTTTCGCCATTCACTGGCCTCGCCGATCGCGGCGTCGATTTCATCGTTCTGCAGGTCCGCCTGCCGCGGGCCATTCTGGCTATCCTGTCCGGCGGCGCCTTCGCCCTCGCCGGAATCATTTTCCAAACACTTCTGCGTAACCCCTTGGCCAGTCCCGATATTATCGGCATCGCCCATGGTGCCAGCGCCGCCGCCGTCTTCTGTATCATCACTCTGGGCTGGTCGGGCGTGGCCGTGTCCTTCGGCGCCTTTGGCGGTGCGGTTCTCACGGCCCTGGCCATTTATCTCCTCGCCTGGCGCAATGGCGTTACCGCCTTCCGTGTTGTCCTGATCGGCATCGGCATGGCGGCCATGCTCGCCGCCACCATTTCCTATCTGTTCACCCGCGCTCGTCTTAACGAGGTGCAACAGGCCATGGCCTGGCTCGTGGGCAGCCTCAATGCTGCGCGCCCCGGCGACTCTATTGTCTTGGCTGGCGCCATGCTGGTCTTGGTGCCACTATTGATCGGGCTGGTGCGCGTCCTCGACGCGATGGAACTGGGCGAAGATACTGCGCGCGCCCTCGGCGCGCCGGTCGAATGGACCCGCCTTGGCCTGATGCTGGTGGCCGTGGGTTTTGCCGCATTCGCTACCGCCGCTGTCGGACCGGTCGGATTTGTCGCCTTCGTTTCGGGCCCGTTGGCGCGCGGCCTGCTCAAAGGGGCAGGGCGCGGCTTTCCGCAAGCGGCGCTGATGGGCGCCCTGGTCATGCTGCTCTCGGATTTACTGGCCCAACATCTTTTGCCATCGGTGCAATTGCCCGTCGGTGTCGTCACGGGCGCCTGTGGCGCTCTCTTCCTGCTATGGCTGTTGATGGCCTCAGGCCGGTCCGGCCGCGTCAACTGATTTCGGGATCTGACCATGTCTGCAAATCACCAGCTTCTCGCCGCCGGCCTCGATCTTGCCTATGGCGAACGCCAGATAGTCTCGAGCCTCGATCTGACCCTGCCGCCTGGCAAGCTCACAGCCATCGTCGGCGCCAACGCTTGCGGCAAGTCCACGTTGCTACGAGGTCTGGCCCGCCTGCTGATACCGACGCGTGGCGCTGTCTATCTCGATGGCAAGCCCATCCATCAATTGCCGACACGCGATGTTGCAACCGTGCTCGGTGTCCTGCCGCAAAGCCCCGTCGCTCCAGACGCCATTTCCGTGACAGATCTGGTGGGCCGTGGCCGCTATCCACACCAGGGCTGGTTTCGTCGTTGGACGCCTGAAGACGACGCGGCTGTTGCCGAGGCGCTGGTCGCCACCGACACTGCCGAACTGGCCGATCGCCCTGTTGACGAGCTCTCCGGTGGTCAGCGCCAGCGCGTCTGGATTGCCATGGCTTTGGCGCAGCAAACCGATCTGCTTCTGCTCGACGAACCCACGACTTTTCTCGACATCAATCACCAGGTGGAAGTGCTTGACCTGCTGACCGACCTCGTCAGGCATCGCGGCCGTACCGTGGTCGTGGTGCTGCATGATTTGAACCTTGCCTGCCGCTATGCCGACCACCTTGTGGCCATGAAGGCGGGCAAAATCGTCGCGGCGGGCCGGCCTATAGACGTGGTCACCCAGGCCGTCGTGAAAGACGTTTTCGGCATGACCTCGCATATTATGCTCGATCCGGTCTCCAACACGCCGATGATCGTGCCTATTGGCCGGCACCATGTCGAAAAGGCGGCGGCCTGAACGTGTCTGCAGGGTCGCTAGCTCGACAATCTATCGATCCACCGCGCCACTTCACTTGCCATGGTTCGCAAATGGTCCGCCGCAGAATAGCCGGAAATGGTCTTGCGTGGTTTGAGGTCATGGTCGCCATCCTCCAGCCAGATAAGTCCGATCTGCGACGACAGCTCATAGTGCGCAACCTCGTCCCTGGTGCCGAACTCGTCCCGCGCGCCTTGAATGAGCAGGGCAGGGGTTCGCAGGCCCTCCAGATGCGCTGTCCGTAATTGCTCCGGCTTGCCGAGCGGATGAAACGGATAACCAAGGCATGCTAGGCCCGCAATACGTCCCGCCGCAAAGAGCTCGTCGGCTATCATGCTCGCCACCCGGCCGCCCATCGACTTACCGCCGATGATCAATGGGCCATTCGTCCGCCCGAGTTCATATACAGCGGCTCGATATTCCGGCATCAATTTCTCGGCCTTGGGCGGCGGCTTGCGTCCGTCACCGCTCCGCCGAGCGGCCATATAGCCGAATTCGAACCGTGCGATCCGGAGGCCCTGCTCGGCCAGAGCCTTGGCGGCGGCAGTCATCGATGCAGAGTCCATGGGCGCTCCGGCGCCATGCGCCAACAGCAAGGTTGCCGCCGCCTCTTCCGGGCCGTCAAAGAGAAATTCTATTGCCATGTCCTCTCAGCCCTCGGCCGGTCCCTGCGGTCGTCCATCCATCGCCCGGTCTGGTGTGCCATTCCGATCCAGCCATTGACAATAGCGGTCGCGACAGAACAAAATAAGAACACATATCGCATAGGTGACGCCATGGCTGCCGCGGCGACCATTCTTCATGCCGATCTCGACTCCTTCTATGCCTCGGTCGAGCAATTGCTGAATCCGGATTTGCGCGGCAAGGCTATGGCCGTTGGGGGCGGGGTCGTGCTCGCCGCGTCTTACCAGGCTAAGGCTTTCGGCGTGCGTGGCGGCATGTCCGGGCGCCGCGCGCGTGAACTGTGCCCGCACCTCATCTTCACCCCCGGCCACTTTGACCAATATCAGCGACTGGGTGACGCCGCGATTGCCGTCATGCGCGATTTTACCCCGCTGGTGGAACGCATCTCCATTGACGAGGCCTTTGCCGATGTCGCTGGCTGCACCCATCTTTTTGGCCCGCCCGAGGAGATTGCCGCGACCATCCGCCGGCGTGTGCGCGACGAATTGGGCTTGCCTATTTCGGTCGGCGTAGCACGTACCAAACACTTGGCAAAGGTCGCCTCCCAGGTGGCGAAGCCCGACGGGCTTGTCGTGGTCCGCCCTGGTACCGAACTCGAATTCCTGCACGATCTGCCCGTGGGCCTTATGTGGGGTGTTGGGCCGGTCACCGAGGCGCGGCTCAAGCAGGAGGGCATTGCGACAATCGGCCAATTGGCCAGTACGCCTGGCAAGTCTCTGCGCGGTCTGCTGGGCGAGGCCCTGGGCGAAAAGTTGTCCGATCTGGCCTGGGACCGCGACACCCGCGCTGTCGAAACCCGCCAAAGCGCCCGTTCTGTCGGCGCCCAGTCCGCACTCGGCCGCAGGCCGGCCACGGAGGCCACCTATAAGCCGACCCTGCGTTACCTGGCCGACCGCATCACCGCGCGCTTGCGCGCCAAGGGACTGGCTGGCCGCACGATTACCGTGCGCATCCGCTTTGCCGATATGCGTGCCATCACCCGCTCGCATACCCTTGACGCGCCGGTTTCTGCCACTCTCATCGTCGCCGAAATTGCCGAGGAGTTGGTACGTGTGGCGCTTGGTGAGCACGCACAAGAAAAGGTTATTACTCTTCTCGCCATCTCCGTTTCACATATCGGCGCACAGCCTCATCTCCAGCTCGAATTGCCCCTGGACCTTGATGATGAACGACATCGACCCGGCACTCGCCGGGGCGCGGCTCGCTTCTCCGCCGACCAGGCCATGGACAGGGCGCGCGCGCGTTTCGGCCGCCAGGCCATCGGCTACGCCATTACCCAACTCGAACGACCGAAATCCGTGCCCGACGCCTTCCGCGAACTGGCCGAGAAAAGCTTGGCGCCGTCCCATCGGGCAAACCTCTCCAGCGGAGAGGTTTGAGGCGCTTCGAAGACACTTGGCATTGACTTGAAGGGCTCCAGTGGAGCCCTTCAAGTCAAGAAGGCCATGAGAGCCACGCTCGAACTGCGAAGACGGGCACCCCAACGCCGTCATGGCCAGTCAGTGGGCGAGATAAAAGTTTGCGGCAAAACAGCCCGACGTGCTGAAATTGCTCACTACGCATGCAGGAGGCCAGGATGAAAGTGGACGGATCGTGCCATTGTGGCGCAATCACATTCGAAGCGGACATCGACCCCGAACGGGTTCGCATTTGTCATTGCACCGATTGCCAGCAGCTTTCCGGTACCGCTTTCCGGGTTATGGTGCCGTGTCCGGAGAGCCAATTTCATCTCAAAACCGGGGTGCCGAAAATTTACGTGAAGACCGCCGAGAGTGGCAGGAAGCGGCAACAGGCATTTTGCGCCGAATGCGGTTCTCCAATCTATGCGACTTCCGACGAGCCTGCCGGGTCAAGAAGCCTCGGCCTTCGCGTGGGCGTCCTGACTCAGAGGCGCGAATTGGCACCAAAACGTCAATTCTGGTACCGATCGGTTCTGCCCTGGTTGCCGCCACTCCCCGGTATCGCCGCAGATGGAACCGCTTACGGGCAATAGAGACCAGGAAGGCCGTGAGGGCCACACCCGAACGCCATTCGTCCTGCAGCGCCTGTTCTGCGGGATTGGCCACCGGCAGCGGAACGGCCCCAAATTGCCGCCTTCTTACTCCGCGAGCAAGGCTGACAATACCGTATCCAGCTCTTCGAACTGTTCGGGATAGGCGCCCGTGCTGCCCGATGCGATCGCGGCGTCGAGCGCGTCCTTGGACGGATAAAGGTCGGAAAGAACCAGAAGGGTCTTGCCGTCTTTGTCCGCAAAAGTGGCGGTGGTCACCGAGCCCTCATCGTTCTCTTCATTCGTCCAGACGAGACGGGTGGGCGGCGTCACCTCGATATATCGGCCGAAAAAGGCCATGGGCTGGTCGAAGTCGGGGTGGCCGAACACGAAGCGATATGTGCCCCCGGTGCGCACATCCGCCTCGCAGGAGATGAATGTGATGCCGAAGGACTTCGGTGTCCACCAGCGCATCAGCAGTTCCGGCGTTGTCCAGGCCTCGAAGACCAGACGCGCGGGGCCATCGAAAGTTCGGGTGATGATCAGTTCCCGCTCGGATCGCCTCTCCACATTTGTGCGTTCTTTTGCCGGGCTTGGTCTATTCGCTTTCATGTCGTCCATCGGCTTGTTCCCTCTGTTTCAAGTCGTCAATAACCAGGTCAAGCGCGTCGAAGCGCGCATCCCAAAGCTGACGATAGCGCTCGATCCAGGCCATCTCTTCCTCCAGCCGGCTTTGCCCAAGCCTGCACTTTCGCACGCGTCCCACCTTCTCGGTGGTCACTAGTCCTGCCCGCACCAGAACGTCGACATGCTTCTTCATGCCCGTAAGGGTCATGTGGAATCGGTCGGCAAGGTCGCCTATCGAAGCGTCCGAACGGGCAAGCTGCTCCAGCACGCCGCGCCGCGTGACATCCGACAGCGCGGCAAATGAAATATCGAAACGAGTTTGAGAATACTGAACCATATAGTTCAGTGTAATGGTTCGCCCAGGACATGCAAGAGCGGTTTGAGGTCGTCTGCGCAAATCGCGAATAGCCATTCAGGTGAGGGCATGCGCCGCGGGGCCTTGGTGCGGGTCCCCTGCCAATCCGCGATCCGAACATGGAAGGCAATGGCAGCAGCTCGGTCCGGACTAAAAATCCTTATCGCCGGAAGCGTTGCGCCGTGAAGCCATAAACGCACTGCGTCATGCGGATCGAGACGGCGCGCACCGGACAGCATTCAAAATGAAGGGGGGAAATTGGTACGCCCAAGGGGAATCGAACCCCTGTTTACGCCGTGAGAGGGCGTCGTCCTGACCGCTAGACGATGGGCGCACGGTTATCGCTTCGACTTCGCCGCATGCTCAAAAAGCAGGGGGAAGGTGGTACGCCCTAGGGGAATCGAACCCCTCTCTGCACCGTGAAAGGGTGCCGTCCTAACCGATAGACGAAGGGCGCATCAGCGCGATGGGCGTCGTATAATGGGGTGCTTTTGATTGTGCAACCCTGTTTGCATTGATCCCATGCGCTTTTTTTCGTCGCCCCCGACTTATCAACAGCCCGAGAAGGTGACGGGCCGGCGATAGCCGCGGGGCCGGTCGCGGACGTCGACATGGATAAAGCTGCGCCCGGGATAGCAGCCCAGGCCGCCAACGCCGTCCACGGTCATCGCAAAGGCGATGAGGTCCTGTTTGGAAACCCCGGGAATGTAGAAATCCGCTGCCATGCACTTGGTGTGATAGGAATTATCCGCCCCACCCACAGAGGCATTGTGGAAAGCGTTGCGATAGCCCGAGTTCATCACCACCTTCTTGCCGAACCGGCCTTCGAATTCCCATATTACAAAGCGCAGTTTCGGCGAGATGCACAGTGCATTGACATTGCTCGAGCTGACATAGGTGCCCCAATCCTGCTTCAGGCCCGAATATCCCGGGCCGCTGCCGCTGGCGAACATGGCCATGGGCAGGCAGCCGGCAAGCGCCAGTGCGGAAACGAGGAGAATGGCAAAGGAACGAAGAAGACGTGACATAGCGACCTTCCCGTGGCGTGTCGCACATTGGCAACAAGCAATGGGCATTGGGGTTCGATCGCTAAAATTAGAGCGGTTTCGCTAACTGCTGGCTAAGCGGCACAGTTAGCGAAACCTTAAGTCTGGCAGATTGCTACCACGTGCCGGTATTGGCCATCGAGGCCCATGGCTCCTTGGGTTCAAGGTGCCCATCCTGGATCAGCTCCACGGATATGCCGTCGGGCGAGCGCACAAAGGCCATATGGCCATCGCGCGGCGGGCGATTGATGGTCACGCCCATATCCGACAGATGCTGGCAAAGGGCGTAGATGTCCTGCACCCGATAAGCGAGGTGGCCAAAATTGCGACCGCCAGAATAGGGCTGCGGGTCGGGATCCCAATTATAAGTCAGCTCGACCTCTCCGCCCTCGTCGCCCGGTGCACGAAGGAAAATCAGCGTGAACCGGCCCTTTTCGTTTTCCGTCCGGCGAACCTCCTCCAGGCCAAGGCCCTGGCAGTAGAAACGGAGGCTCTCCTCGATATCGGTGACACGCACCATTGTGTGCAGATATTTCAAGGCTTTCTCCTCTGACCTGATTGGTGGCCCAGAGCTATCAAGCTCGCCGCGACGTCGCAACAATGGGTAAGGTAAGCTGTCAACAAAATCGCAAGACCTTCTTAACTTTTGCGCCTGAATCGGCCATGCTGTCCCATGTCTAGTGAGGAGTACCCGCATTGTGCGGGCGAGTGAGAAGGCGTTTGGGACATGGGGGCCAAAAGCGGCGGCGAGGGTAACAAGGCCACCGACCTGACGCAGTCGGGCGCGGTAACGCGCCACGACGACGTGCAGGGTGACCATCAGCTCGCCAGCGACACGATTGAAATTGCCGGCACGATAAAATGGTTCGACGCCGGCAAGGGCTTCGGCTTTATTGTTCCTGACAACGGCATGGCCGATGTCCTGCTCCATGTGACATGCCTGCGCCGTGACGGCTATCAGACGGCCTATGAGGGTGCCCGCATCGTCGTCGAGGCGCTCAACCGCCCTGGCGGCCTGCAGGCTTTCCGCGTGGTCTCCATGGACGAGTCGACCGCCCGCCATCCATCGCAAATGCCTGCGCCGCGCACTCATGTCGTGGTCGAGGCAACCTCCGGCATGGTGCGGCTGGAGGTGAAATGGTTCAATCGCATTCGCGGTTTTGGCTTTCTGTCCGCGGGCGAGGGAACGCCCGACGTCTTCGTGCATATGGAAACCTTACGCCGCTTCGGTATCACCGAACTGCGCCCTGGGCAGTTTGTGCTGGTGCGTTATGGCCAGGGCCCCAAGGGCCTCATGGTTGCCGAAATTCGGCCAGATGGCTGGGGCGACGCTCCGTCCTCGCACTAACCGCCCGCGCTGCAGATGAATGAAGCAATGTCGCCGATCGCCAGGGTCTTGCAACCGCTGCGCAGCCTTGCCGCGTCGGCGGCGATTGTGCTGGTTAGTTTGCCTCTTGCCGCATGCAGTGACGAGGCGCGTTTGGTGGTGCATTCGGACAGTGGCGAGCACGCCTTCACTGTCGAGGTGGTCGACACCCCTCAGGCCCGTGCGCAAGGGCTCATGTATCGCCAGGAACTGGCAGACGATGCGGGTATGTTGTTCGACTTCAAGGAAGAGCGTCCGGTCTCGTTCTGGATGCGCAACACCTATATCCCACTCGATATGCTGTTCATTCAGGCCGATGGCGAGATATCCAATATCCACGTCAATGCCCGGCCGCATGACACGACTTCCATCCCGTCCGATGGGCCGGTTCAATTCGTGCTCGAAATTCCTGGTGGCCGGTCAGTCGAACTGGGCATCAAAGCCGGCGATACTGTGCAGCATGCGCGGATCACAGCCGCGCAATAACCATGCAGTCGATCACCGCCCACAGGTGAAGGCTCGCGCCTGCGACTACAAAAACGTGCCATAGCGCGTTCTGAAATTTCAGCTTTTCCCATAGATGGAAAATGATGCCGGCAGAATAGGTTACGCCGCCGGCCAGCAGCAGCCAAAGCGTGGAAGCGGGTAGGGCCTGTCCCAGTGCCTGAAAGACCAGCACGCCACTCCAGCCAATCGCCAGGTAAAGCGCAATGGCAACCCGTCCGAACCGCTCCGGCACAATCAGCTTCAGCGCAACACCGACCAGCGAAGCACCCCAGACAAGGCTCATCATCACCACCCCGGCCGGCGTTCCGCCCAAAGCAGCCAGAAAAGGGGTGTAGGAGCCCGCGATGAAGAGAAAGATCGCCGCTTGGTCAAACCGTGCGAGATAGTTTTTGACCGGGGTATTGGGCCAGAGATTGAAAGCCAGTGACACGCCCAGCACCACAACAAGCGTCGCGACATAGACCAACAGGGCCGGAAACGCTTCCGGCGCTGTCTGCATGAGGGCAAGCGCCAGCAATATGGAACCGGCAGCGACCGCACCGACCAGGCCCAGGATGTGGACCACGGCATCGACGACGAGTTCGGCTGTGGAATAGGCCCGGCGCAAACGCGCGCCGAACTTGGCTCTGGTGCTGGCAATGTCTCTCATCATCCATCCTCCTTGCCCCTATCGTGTGGCGCGGATGTGACCAATGTGTTGCCTTCCGTGGGCACCTGTCGCCAATGTGAACTGGTAACGAAGAATCCTGGTGAACAATTCCTAACCGGCCCGAACCCGGCTTGACGTGTAACGCTGCCGTTACTCTAACGGGTTCATGACGAAACGCGCCAAGCCCCCCATCGCAATCTATTCAGCGTTGGCAGATGCCACACGCTGCCGCATCGTGGAAATTTTGCTGGCCGGCCCTATCCCCGTGCATCAGCTTGCCGACGCATTTTCGATCAGCCGCCCGGCGATTTCGCGTCACCTGCGCGTCCTCAAGACGGCCGGCCTTGTGGTCGAGGTCAAGAAGGGTCGCGAAAATCTCTATACATTGAAAATCACGAAGCTTTCCGGCGCGATAAAGTGGCTCAACGGCGTCGCGGCGTCCGACACGGAGGAGGCGCCTGCCGCCGAAAAGGAAGCGCCAGTCCGGGCCGCGACGGCTCCCACCGATATGATCGTCATCAAACCGTCGGCGCCGAAAAAGGTCCGGCGGCCCACGCCGCCCGAGGCGGGCGGAAAGACCGCGTCGCAAGACGACCAGCCACTCTTCGCGCCAAAGCCCGACCGTACTCCGCGCGCCGCCAAAGACACGCCTGTCAGCCAGATGGGCTTCGATTTCTAGCTCAGCTCAGATGAATTGGGCGGGCAGGGACGCGGCCAGTGGCTTTTCGAGCGGCTCGATGTCGAACGCTTGCTCCACGCTGCGCTCGAAATCCGCGGGCGTCCACATGATCTGCGCAGGTGACAGGCGGGCCTCTATCGCCCCGAGCGCCGCACGTGCGCCAAGGGCGAAAGGCCGAATAGTGTGACCAATGACATGGGACGCCGCCAGGGCCGCGCCAATATCCTTGCGCTGATCGCCGATATACCAGATCACATCATTGCTACGCAGCTCGCGGCCGAGCCCCTTAAGGGCTGCGACGATCGAATCGGGCCAGGGCTTGCCGCGTGCAACGTCCTCCCGAAAGACCGCCGCGCTGAAATACTTGCGCAGGTCAAAAGCCTTTAGCGCATCATGGCCATAGCCTCGGCCAAGGCCATTGCTGACCACACCCAGGGCAACGCCCTCGGCGCGCAATTTCTCGAGCACCGCCCGCATGGTCTCACAAGGTTCGAGCATTTGTTCAACGCTCTTCCGACGCACCCTGTGGATAGCGCGATGAATCAGGAGCTTGGGGGCGCGATGAGGGCTTGTCATATGCCGGCGCGCCAGCCGAAACCGCGCCACCAGCCGACCGCCCCGGTGCGAGCAATCGTCCAGGAACTCGAGCATTTGCAGCACGCGCGGATTGACGTGGTGCACCAATGTCCCATCGAGATCAAATAGCACGATGGTGGGTCGGTTCGCGTCTTCGGCCAGTGGATTTGCCCCCTAGTGGGCGACCAAGGTGGCCCAATTCGCGTGGCCGAACAACCCTTTTCGTGATTGTTGTGTGCTCTGGCGCAATGCTGCCAGCGAAGCACAGCGGTCGTTGCCGGGCAGAGGGTCGTTCAGTCTATTGGAGCCCGCTGCTCTGCGTTCACAGATTACGACTATTGTTGCGGAAAGCGGGACCAGGACACATAGAGTACATGCAATTCATCATCGGTAAGAGGGACAGCGCATGAGCCGTAGGGTCGGGATCAAGGATATCGCCGCTCGCGCCGAAGTGGCGGCATCAACCGTGTCTCACGTGCTCAATGGAACGGCGCCAATCTCTCTGGAGGTCCGCGAACGGGTCTTGGATGCAGCCAGAGAACTCGGATATCTCGCCCGGCGGCGCGAAAAGGCCAGCATCGCGGTATTGCGCAGCATAATGCTGGCGGTTCCGAGCGATACGCTTCCGAACAACCAGCACAATCTCTTCTCCTGGACGATATTGAGCCGTCTCATGCGCGAATGCGAGCGTCGCTCGATCCGTGTGCTGCCCATCGAGGTGGACACGCCCAGTTTCAGCGTTTCAAAGCTGGTCGAACAGGCCCGGCAAGCCGAGGTCGAGGGAATATTGCTGCTCAACGATGATCGTCCCGAACTGCTAAAGGAGATCGCCCGTTCGGGCATCCCGGCCGTCCTGATGAACGGCGAAGATCATGAGATGCAGATTGACAGCGTCACGCCCGGCAACCGTTTTGCCGCGCGCTACGCCACCAATTGGCTGATCGCGCAGGGGCACCGCGCCATCATGCATCTGACCTGGGAAGGGCGAAGCACCGTGCGTCGTCGTCGGGATGGCTTCCTCGACGCATTCCGGGCGAACGATCTGTCTCTGGAAACGGCCTATGTGCACCATGCCGAGGGATATTTTCCCGATATGGGCGCCGCGGCGATCCGGCGCTGGATCGCCAAGCATGAAGGTCTGGGTGGTGTCACGGCCATATTCTGCGCCGCCGACAATCTGGCCCTGGGCGTCATATCTGCGCTTAAGGACGCCGGCTATGTTCTGCCGCGCGACGTTTCCGTGGTGGGGTTCGACGGCGTCGCAATGGGCGAGTTCACCGCGCCCACCCTGACGACGGTGACCGTCCCTCTCGACTATATTGGGCTGTCTGCGCTCAATTTGCTGGAACAGCGCATAGTCGCCGCCAACGCCGAATGGCCGGCAAACCGGCTTGAGCTCGGCTGCCGTCTGACCATTCGCGGCAGTGTGCGCGCCCTTGCCGAGTAGTCATGCCAAGCCATCTTCCCTAGGTTCCAATTCGCTCCGTTGCAGAGGAGCGTCCGACGTTTCATTTCTGCTTTTGGCCGGCCGATCCGGTCGGATTCGGTGCCGAAGCAGGGCCCGTTCCGCCCTCTAAGTAACTATTTGGAGAATTTTTTCGTGGTGGTCTGAAGGAGCGATCGGTCCACCATCCGAACGGCTATCTTCTTGAGTTCCTTGGATTTCTCGAATGGTGACTTCCGCGTTGTCCAGCCGGGAATGGTCGCAAAGCGCAGCAATGAAATTCTTTTCGTATTGCGCCGACCGACAACAGGCGCAACTATGCATCCCGCTACAGCGAGAGCCGCCTGATTTAGCGCGTTATGTGCAGGCGCCCGCGCAGAGGCAGGAGAGGGAGGGAGGTTTTAGTGCAAAAATTTTTGCATGATCTAAGGCATCCCCACAACGAATAGACGCGCGTTGATGGCCCTGACGGTGCTGCGCGTAGGTGATGAGGAGAAGTCCATGAATGCCAAGAACTGGTTCGCGACGATTTCGCTCGCGGCACTATCAACCGCGGCCCTAACAGTGTCCGCCTGGGCCTTCCAGGAGGCCCCGATGCTGACCGAGATGGTGGAGGCCGGCACACTGCCGCCTGTCGAGGAGCGACTGCCCACCAACCCCACCGTGGTCGATGCCTTGAGTGTGGGTGAATATGGCGGCACCTGGCGCCGCGCCTATAGCGGCCCGGGCGACCGTTGGGGCCCGACCAAGTTGATGGAAGAGCGTGTGCTCAAATGGGCCGCCGGTCCGGACGGCACCGCGCAGTTGACGCCGGGCTATATCGAAAGCTATTCCGTCAACGAGGACTCGACCGAATTCACCTTCACCTTGCTCGAGGGGCTGAAATGGTCGGATGGTCATCCCGTCACCACCGAGGATGTCCGCTTCTGGTACGAGGATATCTTCCTCAATCCCAAGATCGTGGCCACCATCGATCCGACCTTCTCCCCCGGCGGCGTGCCGATGGAGCTCGAGATTGCCGACGAGCGCACCTTCACGGTCAAGTTCGCCCAGCCTTACGTGTATTTCCTACAGATTCTGGCTAAGGATTCGACGGGCGAGCCGAGCCTGGACCGTCCCAGCTTCGTCTTCCCCAAGCACTATCTCAGCCAGTTCAACGACAAATATGCCAGCGAAGAAGAGCTGGCCGCCGCGGCCGCTGAATTTGGCGTGGCGAGCTGGACCGATCTTTGGGGTTCCAAGGGTGCTGCGACGGCGTGGTGGGCCAATCCCGACCTGCCGGTGCTCACCGCCTGGAAGATCGAGACGCCGGCCCCGGCAGAGAACGTCACCATGGTGCGAAATCCCTACTACTGGGCCGTCGACCAGGAAGGAAACCAGCTTCCCTATATCGATCGCATCAACCACCGGCTCTACCAGGACCCGCAGAGCCTGGCGCTGATGGTGGCCCAGGGGCAGATCGACGCCCAGGACCGCGGCATGAGCGAGCCCTACGATTTCTACAAGGAGAACGAGGAGCGCGGGAACTTCCACCTGGTGCCTTGGCTCGGTTCGGGCGTCTGGTCGCTGATCCCCAACATGAACACCACCGACGAAGCGCTCAATGCGCTCTATGCCGACGAGCGCGTTCGCCAGGCGCTATCGGTGGGTATCGACCGTGAACTGATCATTGAGCTGACCCAGTCCGGTCTCGCCAAGCCTGTCCAGGCCGCGCCGGTCGCCGGTTCGCCCTATTACCAGGAAGACCTAGCGACCCACTGGACCGAGTATGATCCAGACCTGGCCAACGAACTGCTCGACGAGGCCGGTCTTGCCGAGCGCGATAGCGAAGGCTTCCGCCTGCGTCCCGATGGCAAGCGCTTCACCATCGTCGTCGAAGGCGGCGACATGGCGTTGTCCAAGCAGCTCGAGCTGATTGCCGAGAGCTATTCGGAAATCGGCATCGAAATCCTGCCGCGCGTCATCGATCGCACCCAGTTCGACACGAACCGCGCGAACAATGATTTCGACATGCAATATCTCGTGTTCGACCGGTTGACCTATGTGCCCGCCGATCCGCGCGTCATGATGGGGTCAGAGAGCTACGCCAACCAGAGCTATGTCTGGTACAGCACCGATGGCGCCAGCGGCATCGAGCCGCCCGCCGACAGCGATTTCCGCAAGATCTATGACCTGTGGGACAAGGCCTCCAGCGCTCCGAGCGTCGAGGAAGCCGACAAGTCGATGAACGAGTTGATCCGGACCTTTGTTGAGGGAGGCTACGTCATCGGCGTGCACGGCGCCGGTGTCAGGGTGAATGTCGTGTCCAACCGGATGCACAATGTGCAGGCCGACCTGGTCATGGACGATATCTTCCGCGAAGTTGGTCTCTCCCGCACCCAGCAGTACTGGCTCGACCAGGACTAAGACAACCATGCCGGCCGCGGTCCTCTCCCGCCGCGGTTGGCACCTGCCTATTGGGACCGGTGACTTAGGAGGCCGGGCATGATTGCCTTTATTCTTCGGCGTTCGCTTCTATCGATCCCGATGCTGATTTTCATTTCGTTTATCTCGTTCGTCATCATCCAGCTACCACCTGGCGACTATGTCACCGCCTATGCCGCGCAATTGGCAAAGTCTGGCGACTACCTTTCGGCGGTGCAGCAAGAGGCGATGCGCGAGCGCCTGGGGCTCAATGATCCCATTCTGATCCAATACTGGCGCTGGATCACAGCCATCATCTTCAAGGGCGACTTCGGCTATTCGCTCGACTGGAATGCGCCTGTCTCGACGCTGATCTGGGATCGTCTGGCCATCACACTGGCCCTGTCCACCGCCAGCCTCATCATTACCTGGATCATCGCCATACCCGTCGGCGTCTATTCGGCCACGCGGCAATATTCGGTGCTCGACTACGTGTTCACCGTGTTCGGCTTTCTGGGTAAAGGCACACCGGACTTTTTGCTTGCCCTGATCCTGATGTGGATCAGCTTCGTCTACCTCCAGCTCGATGTGGGCGGCCTATTCTCGACCGACTATCAGAATGCTCCTTGGTCCTGGGGCAAGTTCGTCGATCTCTTGCAGCATCTATGGATCCCGCTGGTGGTGCTGGGGACAAGTGGAGCCGCCGGCCTGATCCGCGTGATGCGTGCCAATATGCTGGACGAGCTCGGCAAGCCCTATGTGGAAACCGCTTATGCGCAGGGCCTTTCCGAGCGCCAGGTTGTCTGGCGCTATCCGGTGCGTGTGGCCCTCAACCCCTTCATCTCTACAGTCGGTTGGGCCCTGCCGGCCTTGTTCTCGGGTGACGTGATCACGGCCATCGTGCTCAACCTGCCCACCACTGGGCCATTGCTGCTCCAGGCGCTCAAGATGCAGGACATGTATCTGGCCGGCAGCTTCATTCTCATCCTCAGCGCCTTCACCGTGATTGGCACGCTGATTTCCGACATACTCCTGGCGTGGTTCGACCCGCGCATCCGTTATGCGTGAGGCATAGTCATGACAGAGCAAGCGTTAGCGGCAGAACCGGTCAATACCAGGAAGGAGGAGCTCTACAGCGCCAAGCCCTGGCAATTGATATGGCGACGTTTCACCAAACATACCCTGGCGGTGATTTCGCTCTGGTTCCTGGTGCTCCTGGGTCTGTCCGCCCTGTTTGCCGAATTTGTCGCCCCCTATGATCCGTTCAAGATCGAGCGTCTGCGGACTTCGGCGCCACCCACGGCCATCCACCTGTTTCATGAAGGGCGGTTCGTCGGGCCATTCGTCTACGCGTTGGAGCGCACCCGCGACCCGGAGACCACCCGCGTCACCTATCAGCCCGACACCGAAAATATCCTGCCGATCCGCTTGTTCACCGCGGGGGACAGCTACAGCTTTTTCGGGCTGTTTGAGACCGATATCCATCTGTTCGACGTCGAGGGCGGACGCCGGGACCAGATCAACTTGCTCGGTACCGACGATCTGGGTCGTGACGTGTTTTCAAGGCTCATCCACGGAGCCCGCGTCTCCCTGTCGGCCGGCCTCGTCGGCGTGGCTTTCGCCTTCGTCCTGGGTCTGACGCTGGGATCCGTCTCTGGCTATTTCGGTGGCTGGATCGACGGGTCCATTCAGCGTCTGATGGAGCTGATCCGCTCCATACCCACCATTCCATTGTGGATGGGCCTGGCTGCCGCGCTACCGATCGTGTGGGATCCGATCGTGGTCTATGTGCTGATCACCTTCATCCTTGCGCTTATCGGCTGGACCTATCTGGCCCGCGTCGTCCGCGGCCAGTTTCTGGCATTGCGCAATGAAGACTATGTGCTGGCCGCCAGACTGGCGGGCGCTTCGGAATACCGCATCATCACCAAACACATGCTGCCCTCGATGACTTCCTACATCATCGCGGCGCTGACCCTGGCGGTGCCGGAAATGATCCTGGGCGAGACCGCGCTGAGCTTTCTGGGTCTGGGCCTGCGCCCACCCGTGGTGAGCTGGGGCGTGCTGCTGCAGGACGCGCAAAACCTGCGCTCGATTTCGCTGGCACCATGGCTCCTTTCGCCTGGCATTGCGGTGGTGCTCACCGTGCTCGCATTCAACTTCCTTGGCGATGGTCTCCGCGACGCCGCCGACCCTTATGGGCAATAGTAATATGAACCATTCCCCCATGCCCCCCGAGCGCCTGCTCGAACTGGACAATGTGCAGGTACACTTCCCCATGCGCGAAGGCCTGGTTAAGGCCGTCAATGGCGTGTCCTACCATGTCAACAAGGGCGAGGTGCTCGGCATTGTGGGCGAGAGCGGATCGGGCAAATCAATCACAGCCCGCTCGATCATGCGGCTCTTGCCAAAGCGCGCCATCGATGCGGGCGGTCATATCCGCTTCCGTCCGCGCAGCGGCGAGGAATTCGAGCTCTCCAGCCTATCGCGCAATAGCCGGGCTATCCGGCAGGTGCGTGGCAATCACATCGGCATGATCTTTCAGGAGCCGATGACGGCTCTCTCTCCGGTCCACACGATTGGTACGCAGATCATGCGGACCGTGCAATTGCATAAGGGGCTGAGCCGCGCCGCCGCGCGGGAGCGGGCCATTGATCTGCTCGCCAAGGTGCAATTGCCGCGCCCCGCCGAATTGGTCGATGCCTATCCACATCAGCTCTCTGGCGGCATGCGGCAGCGCGCAATGATTGCACTGGCCATTTCGTGCGACCCGAGCCTGTTGATCGCCGACGAGCCCACCACCGCCCTGGATGTGACCACCGAGGCGCAGATCCTGGACCTGCTCAAGCAATTGCAGTCCGAGCTTGGCATGGCGATCATCTTCATCACCCATAATTTCGGGGTCGTGGCGGACATCGCCGATCGCGTATCGGTCATGTATCTGGGCCATATCGTCGAAACGGCCAGTGTCGATGACATTTTCTATGCGCCGAAGCACCCCTATACCCAGGCACTGCTGCGCTCCATCCCGCGCCTTGGCGTCGATCAGGGGCGGCGGTTGCCCACCATTCCGGGCATGGTGCCCGATCCGTTCAGCGTGCCGCCCGGCTGCGAATTCAATCCCCGGTGCAGCCACGCCATAGCTGGGCTATGCGATGTGCAGGAGCCGCCGGAGAAGCGCTTCAACGGCCAGATGTCCCGTTGCCACATTGCGGACCAGTTCGCCAAGGAGCCCGTTCATGCCTGAGGCCACCATTCACGCCGACGCCATGCCGGACGACGTGCTGATTTCAGTACGCAATCTCAAGAAGTATTTTCCCATTCATGCCGGCTGGCTGCGCCGCAAGGTCGGTGACATCAAGGCCATCGACGATGTGTCGCTTGATATCCGCAAGGGCGAGACATTCGGCCTGGTGGGTGAATCGGGTTCGGGCAAATCGACAGTCGCGCGGTTGATGCTGCGCGCCTATCCATTGACCGAAGGGCAGATCCTGTTTCGTCAGTCCGACGGCTCGGTGGTCGATCTGTCCGGGCTGACTGATCGGCAGATGCGGTCCATGCGCCGCGAAATGCAGATGATCTTTCAGGATCCCTATTCGTCGCTCAATCCGCGCATGACGCTGCTCGAGCTGGTCGGAGAGCCCATGCTTATTCACGGCGCTGGCACTCAGGCCGAAATTCGTGACCGCGTTGCCGAGCTCCTGCAGGTCGTGGGGCTCAGGCCCGAATATGTCAATCGCTACCCCCATGCCTTTTCGGGCGGTCAGCGGCAGCGCATCGGCATCGCGCGGGCCCTGGCGCTCAACCCGAGCTTTATCGCCGCCGACGAGGCCGTGTCGGCCCTGGACGTTTCCGTGGCGGCGCAGAACATCAACCTGATGCAGGATCTGCAGGAAAAGTTCGGCCTGACCTATCTTTTCATCACCCACGACTTGGGCATGGTAGAGCACATATCCGATCGCGTGGGCGTCATGTATCTGGGCCGATTGATGGAGACTGCGCCCACCGATCAGCTCTTCGCCAAACCGCTGCATCCCTACACCGAGGCACTGATGGCCGCTGTGCCCCAGCCGGACCCGCGGGGCAATCGGGCGCGCAAGCACGTGCCGCTCAAGGGCGAGATCGCCAATGCGGCCAATCCGCCCAAAGGATGCAGCTTTCATCCCCGCTGTCCCTATGCCCAGCCCATTTGCGGCACCGACGTGCCGGACCTTCGGCGGGTGGCCGATGGCCGGCAGGTGCGCTGCCATTTCGCCGAGGAATTGTCTTTGGCCGGCGTCACCGCTTGAACGTTATCTCCCTCGGCGACGGCGGCACCCCGGCCGCCCGCGCCGTTTGAAGTCTTCACAAGGCCTGTTTCATGCCCAGCCCTTTGCTAACCCTTGCCCGTGGCGACAGCCTCACCGCCTGGGAGCTTTCAGCCGTCGAGGCGACCTATTTCCCTGGCGAACCTGCTCCCGCAAGCGACCCGCAGAACTATAAATATGTCAACGGTTTCGTTGATGTCGGCGACTTGCCCTGCCGCGTCGCAACCTGGAAAGATGTCGCCAGTCGCACGGTCACTTTGCGCACGGACTGGGCCGTCGAGCAGCTTTACCTCCCGGGCAATAACCGGCGTGTGGAGTTCAGCCAGTTCCGCCATCGCCCGACCCGGCTTGCGCGGTGGTGCCGCGCCCGCGTCACCAGCCCCGTGGACCGTTATTGTTCCTTCGATCTTTGGACGCGTGGTGGTGTGCATATCTGGGTCGACGGTCAATTGGCCGGGCGTTTCGAACCCTTCACCCGCAATGCCGATCAGCGCAGCGTCGTACACCTGCCCATCAAGGCGTCCGGCAGCGAAATCATCGTTCTGACCGAGGACATGGCCGAGCGTGACACCAACTGGTTTTTCGAGCTGGCGCTGCTCGATGACGTTGCGCTCGATGTCTACCTCTCCGGTGCTAGCCTGGGCGATCAGGTCGAAGCACTGCGTGGACTGTCCACGCAGGCCCGCACGCGCGGCGACGTGGTGACTGGCGATGAGACGCTGACATTGCTTTTTGACACACCCGTCGCCATACCGGTGCAAGTCAGGGTGGTGGTCTCATCGACATCGCATACCAAGGCGATATTGCTCGATGCCGAGTACGAATTGCCCGCCGGCGCGACCGAACTCGAACTGTGCCCAGGCCACCAATTGCCGCAAGGCTATCACGATCTGCGTCTGACCTTTTCCGCTGGCGGCAGCACGGTCGAGCGCGACATCGGCTGCGCTATTCTGCACGATCTGGTTCCGCGGCATTTGGGCGACGACCTGGCGGCGCGCAAGCGGCTAGCGCTGGAGCATGCCGCTGCCCATGGCGAAAATCGCATGGGCTTGGCGATCGCGCTCTTGGAAACCGGGCGTCACAGTGACCCTAGGGTGGCCCTGGTCATTGAGGACACGCTGCTGACCATGAATGAGCGGCGCGATTGTGCCGATTTTGTCGCCGTGCCACTGCTTTGGGTCTGGATACGCTATCGCGACGCACTGCCGAGCGACCTGGCCGACCGCATCCGCCAGGCTTTCCTCAATTTCCGCTATTGGGTGGACGAACCGGGCAATGATGCCATGTGGTTCTGGAGCGAAAATCACGCGCTTTGTTTTCACGTTGCCCAATTGCTGGCCGGGCAGAGCTTTCCCGACGCGGTCTTTTCCGCGTCGGGACGCAAGGGAAGCGAGCAGGCCGCTCTTGCCAGCCAAAGGCTGGCGCTCTGGTTCGACGCGGTGGAAGAGGACGGCTTGGCCGAATGGAATTCGGCGGCCTATTATCCGGTGGATTTCATCGGTCTTTTGACCCTGGCCGAGTTGGCCCCGACCGATCTGGCCGCCAGGGCCCGCGCCATCTGTGACCGCATCTTCACCATGGTTGCCTTGCATACGCTCGAAGGCGTGCCCGCCGGCTCCATGGGGCGGGCCTATGACAAGGAGTTGCGGGCAGGACCGTTGACCGAGCTGGCGCCCTTTGCCGCAGTCGCCTTTGGTCGCGGTTGGCTCAATACCGGGGTCGCATCGCTGCCGCTCTTCGCAGCGGGCAGTTACGAGCCGCCGAGGGGATTGGCGGCCTATGTCGAGCCGCCCTCAGGGCAGGCCCTGACCGCTCGCTACCATCAGGGATATGGTCCCGCCGCCAGCCTGAGCCTGTACAAGACCCGAGCCGTCCAGCTGTCTACCAACAGTCTCACCAAGGCCGGCGGCTATGGCCACCAGCAACATGTGCTGGACCTGCGCTTTGCCAGCCACCCCATGGCGCGCTCCTGGATCAATCATCCCGGCGAAGACGATCCCTGGGGCCAGCAGCGCCCGTCCTATTGGGCTGGCAACGGCAAGCTTCCACGCGTCGGGCAGCACGAAAACGTCGCACTGCTGCAATACCGGCTGGGACCGGACGCTCGCCTTGGTTTCACCCATATCTATGCGGCCCATGCGGGCCTGACACACCATCTTTCTGGTGACACGCTTATCCTTGAAGCCGGGGACGGGCTGGTGGCCTACAAGGCGACCGGGCCGCTTGAGGCGGTAGAGCAGGGGCCGGCGGCTGGCGTCGAATACCGATGCCATGGCGCTCAGCAAGGTTGGGCTGTCATTGTCGCGCGGGGAGCGCCCCTGTCCGATTTCGCCGCCGGACTGGCGCAGTCCCGATTGTATTTCAGTGGCGGCGATGCGCTGGTCTTCGAGGGGGCCGGGCCATCACAGCTCAGCCTTGACTGGCACAAAGGGCTTATGGTCGGCGACGTCCCGCAAGCGGAGCCGTCGGCAGGTGTCTCGCCGGTGGTCACCATCATTGCCGGCTAGAGCGTTTGCAGAAAAGGTGGCAACGGTTTTGCTCCTTGGGCTTTGAATCGAGGATCGAAAACGCGACAAAACAACGAGTTAGAGTATTTCCGCAAAGCACCGAAATACTCGAGAGGCGGAACCAACCGACATGCGTATCAAGAAGCTCGATCATCTCCTTTCGCGGCTACAGCAGCACATATTCACGCCGCTCGACGCGACCCTGCCCTTGCGTTTCCGGCGTGGACTGCCCGAGCAAAGGGCGGAAATCGTCGCGCAGGACCCGCGCAATTGGGAGGCAGTGGAGCCGAGCCTGGTCTGGGGTGAGCCCGAGAGCTATTTCTGGTTCGCGACCCGTGCCTCAATTCCCCAGGCAGCGGCGGGCAAGCCGGTCTTCCTCAAGGTCAATGCACAATTCGGCAATACGCGCGGCCGCTCCGACCCGCAATGCCTTGTGCGGGTCAATGGCAAGATCGCTCAGGGGGTAGACGGCAACCACCAGGAACTCTTGCTGAGCTCCGCTGCCGGGGCAGGCGACACCTACGATATTCTGCTTGAGGCCGGTACGATTGAGGATCGCCGCCAATACGGCATGTCGATGACGTTGATGCTGCACGACCCGCTGGTTGAAAAGGTCTTCTACGACCTCTCCGTGCCGCTCGACGTTGCCCGCCTGCTCGCAGACGACGATGCGCGCCGTCATTTCATCCTAAATCGGGTCGACGAGGCGCTGGCCGTCATCGATTTCCGCCCCGGCAATCCGGATCGCTTCGCTGCCTCCCTCAGGCAGGCCGAAGCCATCGCCGAACAGATCTATGCCGCACAGGATTTCGAGGAAAAGCCGGTCATTACCGTCACCGGACACACACATATCGATGTGGCCTGGCTCTGGCGTGTCCGCGAGACCCGCCAGAAAATGGCGCGCTCCATGTCGACCGCATTGGCGCTGATGGAGCAATATCCCGACTACCGCTTCATGTATAATCAGGGCGTACTGCTCGACTACCTGGCGCAGGACTATCCTGAGGTGTTCGAGCGGCTGCGGGCTCGGGTTGAGGACGGCAGCTTTGAAATCGAGGGCGCGCTCTGGCTTGAACCGGATGCGAATATCACCAGCGGCGAGTCCTTCGCCCGGCACATTCTGCATGGCGTCGCCTATCACGAGCAGACATTCGGGGTAACGCCCAAGGTCTTCTGGTTGCCCGATACTTTTGGCTATTCCGCTGCCCTGCCGCAAATGATGAAACTGGCTGACGTCGACGTCTTCGTCACGCACAAGCTGAGCTGGAACGATACCAATCGCATGCCCAACGAAACCTTCCACTGGCAAGGGATCGATGGCAGCACAGTGGCCGCCTATTTCATGACCACTCAGCCCTATACCTCTACCGGTTTTGGCACGACCTACAACGCCAATATTAAGCCCACCTTCGTGATGGGAACCTGGAAACGCCATGCCCAGCAGGCGCTCAACAAGGAACTCTTCATGGTCTATGGCCACGGCGATGGCGGTGGCGGACCTACCAGGGCAATGCTTGAAAATATTCGCCGCATGGAAAAGGGCATTCCCGGCTGCCCCGCCGTCCGGCACGAGCACATGCGGCCCTATTTCGACCGGCTGCTGGCGCGCATGGCCGACCGGCCAGACGATTATCCCACCTGGGTCGGCGAACTTTACCTCGAATATCACCGCGGCACCCTGACCTCGGTTGCCAAGAACAAGCGTAACAATCGCCTTGCCGAACAGACTTTGCGTGAGCTCGAAATGCTGGCCGTGCTGGCCCGGCAATATCTGGGGCGAGACTATCCGGCGGCCGAATTGCATGACCTGTGGCGCATCGTGCTGCTCAACCAGTTCCACGATATTCTACCTGGCACCTCCATTGGCGGCGTTTTCGACGACAGTGACCGCGACTATGCGCGCTTCTTTGAGTCGGCCGAGGCGCTGCGGGCTGACCTGACCGGACAGCTCGCCGCCAAGGGCGGTTTCGGTCTGCTCAACGCTCTCGGGCGTCCGCGTGGCGGCTTACTGGAATTCGATGCCGACGGTCCGCAAAGCCTCACCATTGCTGGTCAGACCCAAACCAGCCAAACCGTTCACCGCGCTGACGGGCGCCAGCGCCAGGCGATAATCGCGCCCGATCTGCCGGCAACGGCCATCACCAATGTCCAGATGGTGCCGGCCGCGGCAATGTCAGACACGGGTTCGCTCATTGTTACCGATCGCGGCCTTGAAAACGCGCTTATCCGGGCCCGTTTTGATGCGCAGGGCCGGCTGGTATCGCTGTTCGACAAGCGGCTTGGCCGCGAGGCCATTGCCGCTGGCCGTCCGGCAAACCGTTTGCAGGCCTATCGCGACATGCCGGTCGAGTATGACGCGTGGGATATCGACAAGAGCTTCGAGGACCAGGTCTGGGAGATCGATCAGCTGGTCAGCGCCGAAGTGGTCGAAACCGGTCCGCACCGCGCAGCGCTGCGATTTGAATGGGCCTATGAGCAGTCCCGCATAGTGCAGGTCATCGCGCTCGAGGCCGATAGCGATCGGCTCGATATCGATTGCCACATCGACTGGCATGAACACGACACGCTGGTGAAAGCTGCATTTCCGCTCAATGTCTTGGCGCAGGAGAGCACGGCCGAGATCCAGTTCGGCCATGTGCGCCGGCCCAGCCACACCAATACCTCTTGGGACCAGGCGCGTTTCGAAACCGTCATGCACCGCTGGGTCGACGTGTCCGAACCCGATTTTGGCGTCGCTTTCTTCAACGACTGCAAATATGGCTACGACGTCCGCGGCTGCACCGTGCGGCTGACCCTGTTGAAATCGCCGGTCTATCCATGGCCCGAGGCCGACCAGGGCGAGCACAATTTCCGCTACGCCATCACGGTGCATCACGGTCTGTTCGCCAGCGATATTCCCGCCCGCGCCGAGGCCTTCAATCTGCCGCTTCGTCTCATCGCGGGGCAGGGCGCGCCGCCGGTCGAACATGGTTCACTGCTGCAATTGGAGGGGCAGGGCGTGACCCTGGAGGCGGTCAAACAGAGCGAAAGTGGCGACGCCTTGATCGCCCGCGTCTGGGAGACGCATGGCCGCCACACCACGGCCGAGCTGCGCCTGCCACCCGGCACGAACCGGGTCGAGATCGTCAACCTGCTCGAGCGCTCCCCACAAAACCTGCCCATTGAAGGCGGAAAGGCGAGCCTGTCGCTGTCCCCCTTCCAGATTCTCACCCTTAAACTGCATATCGGAGCTGCGTCATGATACCAGGCATTCCGGCAGCATTGCCGCCATTGGCGGCGCGGGAAGGTGTCTGGCTCAAGGGCGATTGGCACCTGCATTCGCGCCACAGCACCGATTCGAGCAACAATCCCTTGAGCAAGATCATTGGCTTTGCCGAGCGGATGGACTTCGATTACCTCGCCATCACCGACCACGACGTCCATGTCATGGGCGCGGTTGCGCAGCACACATGGGCTGATCCCGAATTCCGCTCGGACAACATTTTGCTGTTCTATGGGGCGGAGCTGACGGCGCCGCGCGGCCATATCAATATCCTCTCGTCCGAGCCTTACGACCATCAGCGTGTTTTTGACGCGCGGGATGATAGAGACTGGAACCTGCTTCGGCTCAAGCAGGATTTGGCCGTGCATTTCTCGGCCAATCACCCCAGCACCAAAAACCACTATGGCTATTCCTTCGACTTGGCGGACTCGGTCGAAATCTGGAATGGCTGCGTCTGGCCCAAAAACGTGCCCGGCGTCCGCATCTGGGACGACATGCTGCTCTCGGGCCGTATGCTCGGCGCCCGTGGCGGCAGTGATGCCCACCACGGTGTGCCCGACCGGCCAGACCAGATCGTGCCGCAGACCGTGGAGGCCACAGCCAATTATGTGGGTACACCGACAACCTGGATTTTTGCGCGCGAACGCAGCAAGCCTGCCATCCTCGAAGCCCTCGAACAGGGGCGCGCCTCGGTCAGCTCCAACCCGTATAACCCACGGGTTGAGCTCTATGCTGATCTCGATGGAGACGGGCTGATGGATATGATGATGGGCGACAATGCGCTGCCCACCGGCCGCCCTGTGACGTTCGAGGTGCGGCTTGTTGGCGGCGGTATTCCCGGCGCCAATTATGCAGTGCGAGTCATCAAGAATCGCGGCGAGTTCGGTAGCTTCATCACCGACGCCGGAACGCGCTCGGTGCAGTTTACCGACACGCCTGGATTGGGCGAGCGCAGCTACTATCGGGTGGAGATCGAAGGACCGCAGGCACCTTATCCGGAAGTGCCCAATTCCATGGCCCAGAGCCAGAATATGATCGCACTCTCCAACCCGCTCTATTTCAACTACGATCCCGCCTTCTAGCAGCTCGTGGTGACGCGACCGCGCTCGAGGCAGCCACAAATGCGTCCAGCGCCGCTAGACGAATGGGAAGGGTGGCGATCCCGGCAGGATTCGAACCTGCGACCAACAGCTTAGAAGGCTGCTGCTCTATCCAGCTGAGCTACGGGACCGAACGGCGTCTGTTTAACGCATTTTTCTCCCAAGGCCATAGCCTTGATGCGAAAGCTGCCAGATGGCCTACCGCATGGCTAGATGCGCTGTGCTTTCGCGTACCACCAGCTCCGAATTAAGCACCACGCGCATTGGTCCGCGTTGGTGGTCGGTGCCTTCGAGAATGTCGATCAGCATTTCGGCGGACATGCGTCCTAGGAGCTCGCGGGGCTGGCGCATGGTGGTCAACGGCGGCGCGTAGTGCGCCGCCACGCCCAGATCGTCGAAACCGACGATCGAAATATCCCGCGGACACTTGATTCCATGCTGGTGCAGGCCTGAGAGAAAACCAATGGCCGATTCGTCATTGGCGGCGAAAACGGCAGTGGGCCGCTCGGTCAAAGACATGAAATGGGCCGCCGCGGCCAGCCCGCTTTCCATCTGGAAATTGCCGCGAAATAGCCATTCCTGCCGCAGGGTAATGCCGGCGCGACTGAGTGCGGTTGTATATCCGGCAAGGCGGTCGCGGGCCACGGTATTGCGTTCAGGACCCAGCAGATGGGCGATCCGCCGATGACCTAGGTCGATCAAGTGCTGCGTGGCTCGTTCGGCCGCTACCATATTGTCGGTTATGACCGTGTGGAAACCAGAATTGGGGATCTCTTCGCAGGCCACAACCATTGGCACCGAGTTCGGCGCCCGCACCAGGGCCTGCAGCGTCGCCGGCTCCAGCGACCCGTCCAGCAATAGCAGCCCATCTGCACGATTGGAGAGCATGTAGTCCTGCAGCCTCTGGGCGGGCGACCGGGCCAGAAACAGATTGGCGACCAGCACGCCATAGCCGCGATTGGTCGCCTCCCTCTCGATGGCGTCCAGGATCGAAGAGAAGAAGGAATTGCGGATATCGGGCAGGGCAACCAGTATCGTCATGGCCGAGCGCTGCCGCAGCGACCGGGCCGCCTGGTTCAAAGTGTAACCGGTTACACGAACGGCCTCGGAAACACGCGCACGGGTACTCTCGCTGACCCTGTCAGGGCTCGACAGGGCACGGCTCACCGTCGCTGTTGATACATTCGCAAAACGCGCAACATCCTGAATTGTCGGCGTTTTTCTTGTCTCTGTCACCTCTGGCAGCGCCCCCTCCCGCTGTCAGTAATGCAAACGGTCTAAATCGAACTTGACATCGGCGCAAGGCTTGTATGAAACTCTTGAAATCGATTGCACAACCTGTTTCAGTGGGCTGTTGCAATCGATTACACACAATTGTGGGTTGCTCGATTAGAAAGGCAGCCATGCGATTGGTGCATCGCTGGAGCGCTTAGCTCCTCGTGTTCGTTGGGAGGACAACCTATGAAGAAGTTTGCAGTGGTTGCCGCAATGGCAACCGCTTTCCTTGGCTCCACGTCCGCTTACGCCGTGGATCTCGAAGTGACCCACTGGTGGACTTCGGCTGGTGAAGCCGCGGCTATTGCCGAGTTTGCCAAGCTTTTCGAAGAGAAGACCGGCAACAACTGGGTCGATAGCGCCCTGGCTGGTTCGGGCACCGGTGCGAACCCTGTTATCATCAGCCGTATCATCGGCGGTGATCCGATGGGCGCCACGCAGATGAATACCGGCCGTGACGCTGAAGAGCTTATCCAGGCTGGCCTGATGCGCGATCTGACCCCGATCGTCGAAGAAATGGGCGGTCTCGACTTCTACGTCGACAAGACCCTGCTCGAGCCCTGCATGTATGAGGGCGGCATCTACTGCCTGCCGATCAACATCCACTCGTGGGACTGGCTGTGGCTTTCCACCAAGGCCTATGAAGAGATCGGTCAGCCCGTGCCGACCAACTGGGACGAGTATGTGGCCTCTTGGCCGGCTCTCCAAGAAGCTGGCATCCTGCCCTTCGGTCTCGCCACCGGCTGGCCCTTCTCGGGCGTTCCGGGCGTGCTGATGTCCGGTCTGGGTGGTTCGGATCTCGTCCTCGCCATCAACCGCGACAAGAGCGCCGACGCCGTTCGTGGTCCGGAATTCCGCAAGGTCGCAGAAGCTCTGGACAATCTTCGTTCGGTGATCTCGCCTGAGATGATGGTTCCGTCCTTCGGCGACGTGGGTAATCAGATCCTGGCTGGCGAAGTTGCTGGCAATATCCACGGCGACTGGCTCGCCGGCGACCTGCAGGTTGCTGGTGGCGTTGCGGGCGAAGACTACGAATGTCTGCCCGCGCTCGGCCTTGGCGATCAGCTGACCGGCGGTGGTGACTCGTTCTACTTCCCCGTTCTGCCCGAAGGCACGGACCCGGCAGTGATCCAGGCCCAGGCCGACCTGGCCAAGATCCTGATCTCGCCGGAAGGCCAGTTGAACTTCAACCTGGTCAAGGGCTCCATGCCCATCCGCACCGATATCGATCTGTCCGCCGCCAACCCCTGCATGCAGAAAGCTATCGGCATGCTCGAGAACGGCCTGCTGCCCTCGGGCGACTTCGCGCTCTCCAGCGATACCCAGCAGCAGCTCCAGGATCTCAACACCGAGTTCCTTGACGACGACAGCATCACCGTTGACGACTATATCGAGCGCTATGCCTCGATCATCGAGTCTGCTGACTAATCGTCACCGAGATGGGACGGGGCTCCGGCCCCGTCCTTGAGACGCGGTGGTCGACCTTGATCGACAAGGTCGGCCACTTCCTTATGGAGAGAGATGTAATGGCGGACACAGCCGTTCACACCGGGGAAGGGACGGGGCGAGCTGCTCGGCCTGGCCTCCTCAATAGAATTTTCCTGCACAACCTATCCGGCAAGATAGCGGCTATCCCCATGATGGCGACGGTGTTGATCGTGTTTATCGGTTGCACCATCTGGACCATCTATTTTTCGTTCACCAATTCCAGGCTTTTGCCTACGGGCAAATTTGTTGGTTTCGATCAGTACGAGCGCCTGTTCGCGACCTCGCGCTGGAACGTTTCGGTGACCAACCTGATCACCTATGGTGTGTTCTCTCTGGTCTTCACCCTGGGCCTTGGCTTTCTGCTGGCGGTGTTGATGGATCAGAAGATCCGCTTTGAAAGCGCCTTCCGCACCATCATGCTTTATCCTTTTGCGCTGTCATTCATTGTGACCGGCCTGGTCTGGCAGTGGATCATGAACCCCACGCTGGGCCTTCAGGGCACGATGCGTAATCTGGGCTGGGAAGGTTTCACTTTCGACTGGATCGCCAATCCGCGCATGGTGCTGTTCGCACTGTTGATAGCGGGGCTCTGGCAGGGCGTAGGGTTCTGCATGGTGCTCATGCTGGCCGGGTTGCGCGGCGTCGATGAAGAAATCTGGAAGGCCGCGCGTGTCGACGGCATTCCCACCTGGCGCACTTACATTTCGGTCGTGCTGCCCATGATGCGCGGCGTGCTGGTTACCGCCGTCGTGCTGATCGGCTCGGGCATTGTCCGTCTCTACGATCTGGTCGTCGCCTTGACCAATGGCGGCCCTGGTATCTCCTCGGAAGTGCCGGCCAAATACGTCTATAACTACATGTTCTCGGGCGGCAATATCGGCCAGGGCCTGGCCGCGGCAACCATGATGTTGCTGACCGTGCTGATCATCATGGTCCCTTGGGCCTATCTTGAATTCGGTGGAAGAGGGCGCCGCTGATGAGCCAGACCGCTACAATGTCCGGCTCCGCGCCGACCACAACTCCAATCGCTGGTGTCGAACCGCGCGGGCCCAGGCCCAGGCCGTTCTTCACGCCCAAGAAGATCATGCTCTATACCACGCTGGTCTTTTTCAGCCTCTACTTCCTGTTCCCGCTCTATGTGATGCTGGTGACGTCCTTCAAGACGATGCCGGAAATCCGCTTCGGTAACATCTTCGCCTTTCCTGGCCAGATCAATTTCGATGCCTGGGTGAAGGCCTGGACCTCCGCCTGCACGGGCCTGACCTGCGAGGGGCTGTCGCCTGGCTTCTGGAACTCGGTGAAGATCACCATTCCCTCAACCATCGTCTCGATCTTCATCGCCGCCGTAAACGGCTATGCGCTGGTGAACTGGCGATTCAAGGGCTCGGAAATCTTCTTCGCCATCCTGATTTTCGGCTCCTTCATCCCCTATCAGGTCTTCCTGTATCCTCTGGTGATGATCACGCGTGAACTGGGCATTTTCGGTACGCTGCAGGCCGTCATCGTCGTCCATACCATCTTCGGCATGCCGATCCTGACCTTGCTCTTCCGGAATTACTTCGCCTCGCTGCCGGTGGAACTGTTCAAGGCAGCCCGTGTCGATGGGGCTGGGTTCTGGCGCATTTTCTTTGAGATCATGCTGCCCATGTCGCTGCCGATCTTCGTCGTGGCGCTGATCCTGCAGGTCACCGGTATCTGGAACGACTTCTTGTTCGGGGTGGTCTTTGCCGGTACGCAGAACCTGCCCATGACCGTGCAGCTCAACAACATCGTCAACTCGGCTCAGGGTACGCCCGAATACAACGTCAACATGGCCGCAACCGTGCTGACCGGGCTCGTGCCGCTGATCATCTATTTTGTGTCCGGCAAGCTGTTTGTACGCGGCGTCGCCGCCGGCGCCGTGAAGGGATAAAATCCGATGCAAACAAGTGTTTCCATCAAAGACCTCTCGCTCAACTTCGGCAACGTCAAGGTTCTCGAACACCTCAATCTCGATATTGCGCAGGGCGAGTTCATTGTCTTGCTCGGGCCCTCGGGTTGCGGCAAGTCCACGCTGCTCAACTGCATTGCCGGGCTGCTCGACGTCTCCGACGGTCAGATATTCATCAATGGCAAGAATGTCACCTGGGAACAGCCCAAGGACCGTGGCATCGGCATGGTGTTCCAGTCCTATGCGCTTTACCCGCAGATGTCGGTCGAAAAGAACCTCAGCTTCGGTCTGCGCGTCGCCGGCATGCCCAAGGCGGAAATCGAGCAGCGCGTCAAGCGCGCTGCCGAAATCCTGCAGATCGAACCGCTGCTCCAGCGCAAGCCGGCCAATCTCTCGGGTGGTCAGCGCCAGCGCGTCGCCATCGGCCGTGCCCTGGTGCGCGACGTGGACGTGTTCCTCTTCGATGAGCCGCTGTCCAACCTCGATGCCAAGCTGCGTTCCGACCTGCGCGTCGAGATCAAGCGTCTGCACCAGCGCCTCAAGAACACCATGATCTACGTGACCCACGATCAGATCGAGGCTCTGACGCTGGCCGACCGTATCGCCATCATGAAAAATGGTGTCATTCAGCAGCTCGCCGATCCGCACACCATCTACAATAAGCCCACCAATCTCTATGTGGCCGGCTTTATTGGCTCGCCCTCGATGAACTTCATCGAAGGCACGCTGAATGGTGCGACCTTCACGGCCAGTGACGGCACGACAATTCCGGTCGGCGCCTACGAATATGTCTCGGGGGCACCTGCCGGTGCGTCCAAGGTCGTGCTCGGGGTTCGTCCGGAGCATGTCTTCGTCGGCGAAGCGGCTAGCGACATGCCCTACAAGGCCGATGTGGAAATCGAAATCGTCGAGCCCATGGGGTCCGAGACCCTGGCCTGGACCAAGGTCGCCGGCGTGCCGGTTACCTTCCGTTGCAGCAGCGATATCGACATCAAGGATGGCGACAAGATTACCATCGGCTTTGACATCGCCCGCGGCTCGTTGTTCGACGCCGGCAGCGAAAACCGCCTCTAGTTCGACGCGGCAGAAATTTGGGTGGTGCCCCACGGGGCGCCGCTCCGCCGGCTCTCCGGCGCTCACATTACTTTTGCGGCAGTCGATCTGTCCGGGCGCGGCGACGCCAGCCCTTGGCCAGACTATCTCCCGGTCCGACGCGACACCGTGTTCCTTTTCCCTGACGAGGCCAATCATGGACTTTTCATATCAGCTTTATAGCGCGCGCAACGAAGCGTCGCTCGATGACACGCTCAAGACCCTGGCCGGCCTGGGCTATACCCAGGTGGAAGGGTGGGGCGGCCAGTTTGCCGATCCTGCCGCTTTGGCGCAGAGCCTCAAGAATGCCGGCCTCACCATGCCGACCGCTCATATGGGCTATGGCCAGCTCGAGGACACTGACGCGGCCCTCAAGATTGTCGAGGCTGTCGGCATCCAGACTGTCTATTGTCCGGCACCACCCTCCGAGGCCTTCCGCACCGGCGGTGGCAACTGGCAGGAATTCGCTGCGGGCCTCGCCCGCATCGCCGCAGCCTTCAAGGCCGCCGGCAAGGGCTTTGGCTATCACAATCACCATTGGGAATTCGGCAAAGACGCCAGCGGCAAGACCCCGATCGAGCTGATCCTGGATGCTTCGCCCGACACCCAGTGGGAAATGGACTTGGCCTGGGTCGTTCGCGCCAATGAAGATCCGATCTTCTGGATGGAAAAGCTGGGCAGCCGTATCACCGCAGTTCACGTCAAGGATATCGCTCCTGCCGGCGAAAAGACCGACGAAGATGGTTGGGCCGACGTTGGGACCGGTACCCTGGATTGGCCGAATTATATCAAAGAGATCAAGGCCAATACCAAGGCGCGCTACTTCGTCGCCGAGCATGACAAGCCGAGCGACGCCATTCGCTTTGCGCGCAACGCCGCGGCCGCACTCAAGAGCTACGGAGTCTAAGCCATGGCAAAGACCTATGGCGTCGGCATCATGGGTGCCGGCAATATTTCTGCCGCCTATCTGCGTCTCGCGCCCCTGTTCAAAGGGCTCGACGTCCGTGCCGTGGCCGATATTCGCCCTGAAGCGGCCAAGCTGCGCGCCGAGGAATTCGGCGTTGCCGCCCAGACGCCCGACGAACTGCTCAAGAATTCCGAGCTGGACGTCATCGTCAACCTGACCATTCCCTCGACCCACTATTCTGTGTCGATGGATATCGTCTCGGCCGGCAAGCATTCCTATTCGGAGAAGCCTTTCGTTCTGACCGTTGACGAGGGCCTTGCCCTCAAGAAGGCCGCCGACGAGCGGGGCCTCAAGGTCGGTTCGGCGCCCGACACTTTCCTGGGCGGCGCACACCAGCAGGCTCGCGAAATCATCGATAGCGGCAAGCTCGGCAAGATCATGAGTGGCACCACCCACGTCATGAGCCGCGGCATGGAGCATTGGCATCCCAATCCGGACTTCTTCTTCCAGCCCGGCGGCGGCCCGATCCTCGATCTCGGCCCCTATTACATCACCGACCTGGTGCACCTGCTTGGGCCTGTGAAGCGTCTTTCGGCCTTCACCAATATGGCTCGCACCGAGCGCATTGTTTCCGCCGAGGGTCCGTATAAGGGCACCACCATCAAGGTCGGTACTCCGACCACCATCCACGGTGTGCTCGAATTCCATTCCGGGGCAATCGTCACCATCGGCGCGAGCTGGGACGTGGCGGCCCACGGCCATCACAATATCGAGCTCTACGGCACCGATGGTTCGATCTTCGTGCCCGATCCGAACTTCTTCGGCGGCGACCTCGTTACCACCGGCATCGAAGGCATTCGGACGCCGGTCGAACCCTGGGCGCATCCTTTCGGCAAGCCGAACCAGGATCTCGACAAGGACAATCCCCGGGCCAACTATCGTTGCGCCGGTCTTGCCGACATGATGCAGTCCATCGAAAGCGGCCAGAATGCGCGCTGCGGGCTCGACGTGGCGCTGCATGTCGTTGAGGTCATGACCGGCCTGCTCAAGGCCGGCGAGACGGGACAGGTGCTGACGCTGACCACGACCTGCGAGCGGCCGCTGGCGCTCGGCATCGAGGAAGCCAAGGCTCTGCTCAAGGCATGACGAACGTACGTCATTGACAGGCGACTTATGCCGGTGAAGACTGCAGCCTAACATGTCAGGGCGGCGAGCAATCGTCGCCCTGCATTATCAAAATGCCCCGGGAGGCGGTTTTGCGGGGCGATAAGAGGAGACATTCATGGCCACCACCATCAAAGGCCCCGCGATTTTTCTCGCCCAGTTCGCCGGTGACAAGGCGCCCTTCGACACGCTGGACAACATCTGCAAATGGGCCGCAGGCCTGGGCTATAAAGGCGTGCAGATCCCAACTTGGGTATCAAGCTTCATCGATCTGGAAAAAGCTGCCAATTCCAAGACTTACGCGGATGAGATCAAGGGCGTGGTGAACAGCCACGGCCTCGAAATCACCGAGCTGTCGACCCATCTGCAGGGTCAGCTCGTGGCCGTTCATCCCGCTTATGACACGGCCTTTGACGGTTTTGCACCGGCTTCCGTGCACGGCAATCCCAAGGCGCGCCAGGAATGGGCCGTCCAGACCATGCTCAACGCCGCCAAGGCATCACAAAACCTTAGCCTCAATGCCCACGCGACCTTCTCCGGTGCTCTGGCTTGGCCCTATCTCTACCCTTGGCCGCAGCGCCCCGCAGGTCTGGTCGAAGAGGCCTTTGACGAGCTGGCGCGTCGCTGGACCCCCATCCTCAATGCCTTCGATGAAGCAGGCGTCGATGTCTGCTACGAAATCCATCCCGGCGAGGACCTGCACGATGGCGTCTCCTACGAGATGTTCCTGGACCGCGTGAAGAACCATCCGCGCGCCAATCTTCTCTATGATCCCAGCCATTTCGTGCTGCAGCAGCTCGACTACCTGGACTACATCGATATCTACAAAGACCGCATCAAGGCCTTCCACGTTAAGGATGCCGAGTTCAATCCGACCGGTCGTCAGGGCGTTTATGGCGGCTTCCAGTCCTGGGTGAACCGGGCAGGACGCTTCCGTTCCATCGGTGACGGTCAGGTCGATTTCCCCGCGATTTTTGCCAAGATGGCCGCAAATGATTTCAAGGGCTGGGCTGTGCTGGAGTGGGAATGCGCTCTCAAGCATCCCGAAGATGGTGCGCGCGAAGGCGCGGAGCTCATCCAGAGCTACATCATTCGCGTGACCGAAAAGGCCTTTGACGATTTCGCCAGCGGCGGCACCGACAAGGCGGCCAACCGCAAGATGCTGGGCCTTTCGTAAGGTCCGGCAAATTTATATCCATCGTCACGGCCCGGCTTGACCGGGTGGCCCTCGGATTGCCCGGTCAAGCCGGGCAATGACGCAGGATGGAAGAACGGGAAGAGGAACACGAAATGGCCGAAAACGGCGCAAAACCAATTCGTCTGGGCATGGTCGGCGGCGGCACTGGTGCCTTCATCGGCTATGTGCACCGCATCGCATCACGCCTCGATGGCGATTTTCAACTGGTGGCCGGTGCGCTTTCGTCGCGCCCGGAGGTCGCCAGGGAATCGGGCAAGAATCTCGGTCTCGCCGAGGACCGCGTCTACACCTCCTATGAGGAAATGGCCAAAGCCGAGGCCGCCCGCCCCGATGGCATCCAGGCTGTTTCGATCGTGACGCCCAACCACATGCATTTCGGGCCCACCAAGGCGTTCCTGGAAGCCGGTTTCCACGTGATCTGCGACAAGCCGATCACGTCCACGCTCGACGATGCCCGCAAATTGCTCGACATCAAGCCGACCAATGGCGCAAAGTTCCTGCTCACGCACAATTATACCGGCTATCCGCTGATCCGGCAGGCGCGCGAGCTTGTCGCTTCTGGGGCTTTGGGCAAGCTCCGCGTCGTCCAGGCCGAATACGCCCAGGATTGGCTGACCGAAGCGGCCGACGAAGGCAACAAGCAGGCCGCTTGGCGGACCGATCCCGCCCGCTCCGGCGCTGGCGGCGCCATCGGCGACATCGGCACGCACGCTTACAATCTGCTGCGCTTTGTCACTGGGCTTAAGACCGATTCCGTGTCGGCAGACCTGACAGCTTTCGTTCCCGGCCGTCAGCTCGATGACAATGTGCATGTCATGCTGCGTTTTGAAGGCGGCGCCAAGGGCATGCTTTGGGCCAGCCAGGTTGCCGTTGGCAAGGAAAACGGTCTGCAATTGCGCGTCTATGGCGACAAGGGTGGGCTCGAATGGAGCCAGGAGAACCCCAATTACATGTGGTTCACCGAATTCGGCAAACCGCGGCAGCTCATCACCCGTGGCGGATCGATTTCCGTGCCGCCTGCCGCCTCGATGAATGTTCGCATTCCCGCCGGCCATCCCGAAGGCTATCTTGAGGCCTTTGCCACCCTCTATAGCCAGTTTGCAGCGGTCATCCGCGGTGAGGGCGCTGACTATGAAGAGCTACTGCCTACCATGGCCGACGGCATCGAAGGCATGCAGTTCATCACCGCGTCGGTGAAGTCGAGCCAGAACGACAGCAAGTGGACGCGCTTTTCTGACGTGTGACGAACTACCAAAAATGGAATAGAGGCCGGTGGCGTCTGCCACCGGCCTTTTCTATTGAATCCGCTCGCTGGAAAATCCGCGCTCTTCGAGCAGCCTGACCACACTGACCTCACCCGCCAGGTGGGCGGCGCCGACAACCAATAGGGCCCGTTCGTTACCATCCAGCATGGCCGCGATCTTTTGGACCCAATTGCGGTTTCTCGTGTCGATGATGCGCGCGACCGTGGCGTCATCGAACCCTTCCATCTGCTCGTCGAAGGCCAGTCCCAGGTCTTCCGGCTTTCCTTCCAACCAGGCCTCTACCATTGCCTCTATGTCCGATTGCGCCAGATGCAAGCTGTCGAGAGTCGCCTCAAGCATCGTGATCTGCTCGTCTAGCGTTCCGCCGGAGAGAAAACCCAATTGTTCCGCGCCCGATTCCAGAAATCCCTTCCGGTCGTCCGGCAGTTCGGCAGTGAGCACCATTTCCACGCCTAGACCTGCTTCAAATCCTGATTGCATGAGCGGGCCAGAGGCCAGCGTGGTTGCCGCCATCCACGGCTTCATGGTCAAGAGGGCCGGCATTGGTATCCCGTAGTCTTGCGCCGCCGCGCGCACGCGGTCGGTTAGCGCCGGACCGATCTGTTCGCTCAAGAGAATGCCATCTCGATTGAACCCCAATTCCATCGACAGCGGCATCAGTTCGGCCTGAGCGGCCGCGCTGACGTCTGCTTCAAAATAGATGCGGTCTGCTTTCGACAGAATCTTGTCGAGCGTTCCCGTTCGCCAGTCGGTATCGGCGCGAAGCATGTGCACCGAGCCAAACAGCCAGATAGCGCTATCGGCGTCGCTGACCTTCCAGATGGCGGGCGCAGCACTCGAAGGGGTGACCAGGGCCAGAATGGTGAAAAGGATACTTGCTGTTCTGCGCATGCGCTCTCCAGTTATCTGGGCAAGGGAAGTCCTGGATCAGCGGCAGCGATCTGCATCAAACATCTCGCCTGGAGCTGCGTCCCATTACACCGCCCAAATACGAGCTACTGAAGTCTCGATACCGTAAAACCGCGGGCCTCGATCAATCGGATCAGGCTGGTATCGCCGACCAAGTTCTCGATGTCGATAACCATCAGACTCTGTTGATCTGCTGCGAGCATGTCCTGAATCTGATCCGTCCAGGTGCGCTTGCGTCTCAGCCAAATACCGTCACCGGAATATCCAGCACCCAGCTTGCCAGCATGCAGCAACCCAAGTCCCTCTGGGTCACCATTGGCCCAGGCCAGCACGAGGTCATCGAGATCGGCGCGCGGGACTTCGGCATAGACCAATGCGCCCTCCAGCATGGCGGCCTGTTCGTCATCCGTGATAGTGGTCGACATGTCGGCCTGGCTCTCAGGAGTTTCCAGATAGCCCAGGCGTTCGCCTGGAATTGAGACTTCCAATACCGCTTGTACCCCGGTTTCCTGGTGGTATCCGGCGGCGGCGTCAGCAGCGGAAGCAATTGTGGAGGCCGCCAATGTCCGCTGCATCGTGAGGAGGTAGGCCATGTCAAGCGAGAATTTGGCGGCAGCGTCGCGCACGCGCTGCATGGTGCCGGGGTCAACATGATCACTCAGTAGGGTGTTGTCTTGATTGAAACTCATCCTCATGACCAGCGGTAGCAACGTCGCTGGGTCGGCGTTGGTGTAAGTCACCTCAAAATAGACGAGGTCTGCCTTGGACAAAGTCTTATCCAGTGTCCCAGTGCGCCACTCAATGTAATCCGGAAGTCGGTAAACGGACCCAAATATCCAGACGGAACTGTCTTCGTCGCTGACTTTCCAGAGGGCCGGCGCGGCCGCCGACGGCAAGATTGCAAGGACTAGGAAGACAAAGGTAAGGGTGGCACGAAGCAGCATCAATTGTTTCCATTTGGTCGTGTCACCTTATCGCCAAAAAACAAAGCGCCGCAATCTCTTGCGGCGCGAGCACGAATCAAACCGTGAAGTGCGGGTTCAATGCGTCCAGGGCGTCTTGCGGTCCGAGCGGAAATTGTCCGGGTAGCTCACGCGCTTGGGCGTCGGCTCGTGCACGGGCTGCACCGAATAGGGGATGCCATTGCGCTGTGCGTAAGCTTCGGCGGCCTCGAGCGTCTCGAACGACAGGCGCACCTGCTGATTCATGTCGGAGCTGCTCGTATAGCCCATCAAAGGGTCGATGCTGCGCGGTGTGGTCGATTCATGCACCAGCACCCATTGCTTGGTTTTGCCCTTGCCGGATTGCATGGCATTACGGGCGGGGCGGTAGATACGGGCAGTCATGCAAAGTCCTCAACACGATGCACAGCATCGGACCGAAAAGTGCAACGCGGTTCTCGGGCAATCCGATGCGCCAGGAATATCGATGCGAATGGTCGGAGTACAAAGATTCGAACTTTGGACCCCCGGTTCCCAAAACCGGTGCTCTACCAGGCTGAGCTACACTCCGACATCGCAACCTCCAGTTAGCGTGTTCCCTGATATAGGGCAAGCCTATCCATTCGATAACATCGGGCATTGACGCTTCGGCACGGGGATATCAAACAAGGCTATGTTCGACCTGACCAAACGCTGGCCTTTCGGCCTCGATCGGAAAAACTGGCCAAACCAGCTCGCCTGGCTGCTGCTTGGGCTGTTCCTGCTCCTATTTGTTGATGCCTGGGTCTCCCAATCGGCCCAAAGCTGGCCCGATATTTGGCGCCAGCCCTTCGCCTTCATCACCGATTTCGGTCTGTCAGACTGGGTGCTGTTGCCCTCGCTCATCGTTTTTGTTGTGTCCATCATCACCGTCAGGCTGCTCCGGCCCGGCTTTTATAAGCGCGTCAGTTGGGAAATCGCACTCGTCTCCAGCTTCATTTTTGTGGGCGTTGGCGCTCCAGGCCTGTTGACCAACCTGCTCAAGCGCTTCTTCGGCCGCGGCCGCCCGAGTCAGTTCGACGAGAGCGGCGCGTTCTCTTTCCAGCAATTTCTCAACGACTGGACCTTTCAGAGCTTCCCGTCCGGGCACGCAACGACCGCCATGGCGGTGGCCTTTGTCATCGGCTTCATGGCGCCGCGCTTCTTCAGCTTGATTCTCGTCGTCAGTCTGGCAACAGGCGTGTCGCGGATCGTCATCGGCATGCATTATCCCACCGACGTGTTGGCGGGCTTTGCCATCGGGCTTATCGGCGCCTATGCGGTCCGCAATGTCTATGCCGGGCGGCGTTGGCTTTTCGCCAACCAGGCCGATGGCTCGGTGCGGTTCCGGGGCACGCCCAATCTGCGCCGCGCCTGGCGCCGCCGTACTCAGCGCGCGCGCCGATAGCGGTCCAGGGCATCGGCGAGATCGGCCTTCAGGTCCTCAATGCCTTCAAACCCGACATGGACGCGGAACAGGTTGCCCGGCTCGCTCCAGGGAACTGCTGTGCGTGCCTTGGTGATCGTTACCGGCAGGCATAGGCTCTCATAGCCGCCCCATGAATAGCCCATGCTGAAAACCTGCATGTGATCGACAAAGGCCGCCACCGCGGCCCTGGGTGCTGGCTTAAGGATAAAGGAAAACAGACTGCCCGCCCCGGAAAAGTCACGCTGCCACAGTGCATGATCGGGATGTGAGGGCAGGGCGGGATGCAGCACTTTCTCCACCTCGTCCTGCGTCTCGAGCCAGCTTGCGACATCGAGCGCGCGGTGCTGGTGCTCCTTCATGCGGAGGGCCAGCGTGCGCAGACCGCGCGCGACCTGGAACGCCTCGTCTCCCGAGGTGAAAAAGCCAAGTAGGGCGCGAATGCGTTCGACGTCCTCCCATGCCTCTTCGGTCGTCGAGATCGTGCCGGCAAAGGCATCGGAGTGCCCGACGAACATCTTGGTCGCCGCATGCACCACAATGTCGGCGCCCAGCGCGATGGGGCGATGATAAAGCGGACTGGCCCAGCTATTGTCGACAATGAGCCTGGCGCCTCCGGCATGAGCGGCGGCCGCCAGGGCCGGAATATCCTGGATCTCGAATGTCAGCGATCCCGGACTTTCCGCCAGAACAGCCCGGGTATTGGGCTGCATCAGGTCGGATAGTCCCGCGCCGATACGCGGATCGTAGAAGCGGACGCTGACCCCCATACGTTCGAGGAATCCGTCGGCGAACTTGCGGCCCGGTTCATAGGCGCTGTCCGTGATAAGCACGTCGTCGCCCGCCTGGACGCAAGACATTAGAGCAATGGTTATGGCGGCCAGCCCGGATGGCACCAATCTGGTCCGATAAGCGCCTTCCAATTCGCTCACCACCGCTTCCACTGATTCCGTGGTCGGGTTGCCGGCGCGGCCATAGAGGTAAGGCTGCGACTGCGCCTCCAGATCGGACAAGGTTTTGAACAGGACAGTTGAGCCGCGATAAACCGGCGTGTTCACGAAGCCGAACTGATTGTCGGGATTTCGTCCAGTGTGGGTGAGAGCGGTTTCGATCGAGTGTGTGCGGGGCGAAGTGGGCGATCTGTCGGACATGATTCGGTATTGCTCAAAAACGGTTCACGTAATGCGTCTGGCTAAAAAAGAGACAGACTCGCTGCCTCAACGCGCCTTCTGCCCTTGACGTTAGGGACAATTGAAGGTTGCATGCTTAGCAGCATCCAAACCGCGCTCAAAGCGGTGGTGCTCTCGGGGCCGCGGGAACAATGGTCGGTTCCGAAACACAGGGTCAGGAAACAAAAGGCAAAAATACAAATGCAAAAAGCGCTCGTATCGATCGCAATCGCGGCCTCCTTGGGCCTCGGCGCGACGGCTGCTAATGCGGCCATCCTCGATGACGTGAAGGCCAAGGGCTACATCCAATGCGGTGTTACCGGTGGTGTTCCGGGTTTCTCCGCGCCCGATTCCAACAATGTCTGGACCGGCCTTGAAGTCGACTTCTGCCGTGCCATGGCTGCGGCAATCTTCAAGGATGCCGACGCTGTCCGCTACACTTCGCTGACCAGCCAGGAGCGCTTCACCGCGCTGTCTGCCGGTGAAATCGACGTTCTGTCGCGTACCACCACTTGGACAATGAGCCGCGATACCCAGCTCGGCATCAGCTTTGTCGGCACCATGTTCTATGACGGTCAGGGCTTTATGGTGCGTAAGGCCGACGGCATTACCTCTGCTCTGGATCTGAGCGGCGCCGCCATCTGCATCGAGTCCGGCACCACCACCGAGCTCAACGCTGCTGACTACTTTGCCGCCAATGGCATGGAGTTCAACACCGTCGTGTTCGTCGATCAGGACGAAGTGGTGAAGGCCTATGAGGATGGCCGCTGCGACGTCTACACCACTGACTCCTCGGCTCTGGCCGCTGAACGCTCCAAGTTCGCCGATCCGTCCGAGCATGTCATTCTGCCCGAAATCATCTCCAAGGAACCCCTTGGCCCGGTGGTTCGCGCTGGTGATACCCAGTGGTTCAACATTGCCCGCTGGACCTATTTCGCACTGCTCGAAGCGGAAGAGCTTGGCGTCAGCTCGGCCAATGTCGATGAAATGCTCGGTTCGGACAATCCGGCCATCAAGCGCCTTCTGGGCGTTGAAGGCGAGTTCGGCACTCCGTTGGGGATCGACAACGATTGGGCCTATCAGATCGTCAAGCTGGTCGGCAACTACGCCGAGTCCTATGAAAAGCATGTCGGTCCGGACACCCCGATCGGTCTGGAACGCGGTCTGAACGCCCTGTGGACCGACGGCGGCATCCAATACGCCCCGCCGATCCGCTAAGCTGATCCAGTCGGTCCGGCGCTCCCAGTGGAGCGCCGGATTCTTTGGCCTTGCCGGCGCGCCCCTGGCGCGCGCGGCAGGCAATGGCGGCTAAGGGACAGCCACACATGACGACACTCGAAGCGGGGCAGAGAACTGCCCCAAGGGCAAGCTTTTTCAACGATCCGGTGATCCGCGGGATCATCTATCAGATCGTTGTTGCTGCCCTCCTGGTAGGCTTTATTTTCTGGATTATCGGAAACACAGCCGCCAACCTCGCAGCGCAAAATAAGACCACTGGTTTCGACTTTCTCTGGCGGACCGCCGGTTTCGACATCAGTTTCTCGCTCCTTCCATGGTCGCGCGCCTCCTATTATTGGGAAGCGTTCCTGGTAGGCATACTCAACACCCTGCTGGTTGCAGTGGCCGGCATTATTTTCGCCACGATGCTTGGTTTCACCATCGGCATCGCGCGGCTGAGCTCCAACTTCATCGTTTCGCGCCTGGCCGCGGTCTATGTTGAGATCATCCGCAACATCCCGCTCCTGCTGCAGCTTTTCTTTTGGTACTTCGCGGTCCTCAAGGCGATGCCAGCGGTGCGCGAATCCATCCAGCTTCCCTTCGATTCCTTCATCAACCAGCGCGGCATCATGGTGCCCAAGCCCACACCGGATCAGGAATTCACCTGGGTTGCCGTTGCCTTGGTTCTGTCGTTGGTGGCGGCAGTCGCTATCGGTGTTTGGGCCACCCGGACGCGCACGTTGACTGGGCACTATCCATCACCGCTCGTACTCCTGGGCAAGGCCGCAGATGCCTGCGTCACCTTCCTTCTGGCCTTCGGTGCGCTCTATCTGGTGCTTGGAGTTCTCTTCCCGGTGATGGGGGCGCCCCTTCTCGCCGGGATTGTTGCCCTCGCGGTCGCGGTGGCCTCGGTTACCCGCTTCGCCCCGATTGCACGCGGCGTGCTTGTCTTCGTCATAGCCTTTTTTGTCATCGACGCGCTTGTGGGCGCCATGTTCCCCTGGGCTCCAGGGCTGCTCGCAAGCCTTGCCAGTGCGGCAATCGCCATGCTGATCGCGTACAATTCCTATATCGGTGCCTTGGAACGTCCACCGAGCGAAGCGCGTTTCCCGCTGGCCCTCCTGGTTCTGATCGTCGTCGGTGTTCCGGCGCTGCTCTACTGGGTGACCGGCGCCAGTCTGACCTTTGAAGTGCCGGTGCTGGAACGCTTCAACTTCAAGGGTGGCCTGCAATTGCCGCCCGAATTCGTGGCTCTGCTTTTTGGCCTGACCCTCTACACCGCCTCGTTCATTGCCGAGACGGTTCGTGCCGGCATTCTGGCCGTGAACAGGGGCCAGACTGAGGCTGCTCAGTCCCTTGGCCTTAAGGAAGGTGACCGGCTGCGTCTGGTTATTGTTCCACAGGCCATGCGGGTAATCGTTCCGCCGCTCACCAGCCAGTATTTGAACCTGACGAAGAACTCTTCGCTGGGCGCCGCTATCGGCTATCCCGAACTGGTCAATGTGTTCTCGGGCACGGCCTTGAATCAGACAGGGCGAGCCATTGAGTGTATCGCGATGACCATGGCGGTCTACCTGACGCTGTCGCTTCTGACCTCGGCGATCATGAACTGGTACAATGGCCGCGTGCGGCTGGTGGAACGGTAGGAGCGCGCCATGAGTGATATCAGCTTCGTCCGATCCGATATGATCGACAGCCGTCCGGCACCACAACGGACCACCGGTGCGGTCGCCTGGATGCGAACGAACCTCTTTGCAACGCCGCTCGATACGCTTCTGACGGCACTGGGCGTTGTATTCCTGCTGTGGGTCGTACCCCCGCTGTTCAATTTCTTCCTGGGACACGCTGTGTTTCCGGGTGGAACGGTCGAACAGTGCCGCGATCCCAGTGCAGGAGCATGTTGGGCTTACATTTCTTCGGAAATGGAGTTCTTCATTTACGGGTTCTATGACATCCCCGAACAATGGCGCGCCAATATCGTCTTCGCTCTAGGGGCGCTGCTGTTCATCCCACTGTTGATCCCGCAGGCGCCTTACAAGCGGCTCAATGCCATTCTGCTGCTCGTCGCCTACCCCATTGTCAGCTATTTTCTGCTGGCCGGTGGCGTATTTGGCCTCAAAGTGATCCACACCGAAAAATGGGGCGGCCTTCTGGTTACCCTCATTCTTTCGGTGATCGGCATCACCTTGTCTTTCCCGCTCGGGATCGTCTTGGCATTGGGCCGCCAATCGCAGATGCCGATTATCAAGACGGTCTGCGTGGCATTCATCGAGCTGGTGCGTGCCGTGCCGCTGATCACCGTGCTGTTCATGGCATCGATCATGCTGCCGCTCTTCATGCCGCAAGGCACGACAGTCGACAAATTCCTGCGGGCACTTGTCGGTGTGACCCTGTTCACCTCCGCCTATATGGCCGAAGTGGTGCGCGGCGGCCTCCAGGCCATCCCGCGCGGGCAATATGAAGCGGCGGCGTCATTGGGGCTAAGCTACTGGAAGCAGATGTATTTCATCATCCTGCCGCAGGCTCTCAAGCACGTCATACCGGGTATCGTGAATAGCTCTATCGCGCTCTTCAAGGATACTTCCCTTGTTTACATTGTCGGCATGAAAGACCTGCTCGAAGCGGTCAAGACCAAGAACGACTCCGCTCTCGAGTGGCAGTCGGCCAATACGGCAACCACCGGCTATATCTTCGCCGCAATGGTTTTCTGGGTGTTCTGTTTCGGCATGTCCCGATACTCCATCTTCATGGAGCATCGTCTCCATACCGGACATAAAAGGTAGCCAACATGTCTGAAGTTACCCAAACCGCCGAGGAGCGGGCGATCAATACCAGCCAGATGAAGGTCTCGGATACCGAGGTCGCCATCGAGGTCATCGACATGCACAAATGGTATGGCGATTTCCACGTCCTGCGCGACATCAATCTCCGGGTCATGAAGGGCGAACGCATCGTTATCGCCGGCCCCTCGGGCTCCGGTAAATCGACGCTTATCCGCTGCATCAACCGACTTGAAGAGCATCAGGAAGGTCAGATCATCGTCAACGGGACGGAGCTGACAGCCGACCTCAAGCGCATCGACGAGGTGCGCCGCGAGGTTGGCATGGTGTTCCAGCACTTCAATCTGTTTCCACATCTGACCATTCTCCAGAACCTGACACTGGCGCCCATCTGGGTGCGCGGTGTGCCCAAGGCCGAAGCCGAGGCGATGGCCATGCACTATCTGGAGCGCGTCAAGATTCCCGAACAGGCCAACAAATATCCCGGTCAGCTCTCGGGCGGCCAGCAGCAGCGTGTGGCCATTGCCCGCTCGCTCTGTATGCAGCCCAAGATCATGCTGTTTGATGAGCCGACATCTGCGCTTGACCCCGAAATGGTCAAGGAAGTGCTCGAGGTAATGATCAGCCTTGCGGAAGAAGGCATGACCATGATCTGCGTGACCCACGAAATGGGTTTTGCCCGCCAGGTCGCCAATCGCGTCATCTTCATGGATCAGGGTCAGATCATCGAAGAGAACGAACCCGAGGCGTTCTTCTCCAATCCGCAGCATGAGCGCACACAGCTCTTCCTGAGCCAGATCCTGCATTAGGTTCCCGATATAGGCCAAAAACTGGGGGTCACGCCGGGCTTCGGCTTGACCCCTTTTGTATGTCGTCCAATATGATCGGTGGGAAGTGGAAGGCCGTGTCGGGTGATAAAGCTCTGCAAGTCATTGCTGTTTTTGGCCATTCTGGCAGCAGCAATGTCGGCCTTGCCGGCGCGCGCGCAGACTTTGGAGGCCGTGCGCGAACGCGGCTTTCTTATCTGCGGGTCCAGCAATGCACTTGCGGGCTTTTCCCAGCAGGACATCGATGGTCGCTGGTCTGGCTTCGATGTTGATCTATGTCGCGCACTAGCGGCAGCGGTTTTCGGCAATCCGGATCTGATCGAGTTCCGTTCCTATCGGGGCGAAGCGCGCTTCGCGCCGCTCGAAACCGGCGCGGTCGATGTACTGATGCGCAACGGCGCCTGGACCATGGGGCGCGATACCCGCTACGGCGCGCGCTATATTGCGCCGGCCTTTTTCGACGGACAGGCCTTCCTGGTTCCCAATTCCATGGGTGTGGTTTCGGCCTATGAACTGGACGACGTCAGCATCTGCGTCGTCGACAACGCCGGCGAGGCCGAGGCACTCGACGAATTCTTTTTCGCCAATCAGGCCAGCTATCGCATTGTGGCCTATGAAGAGATAGCGGACCTGGCCACCGCCTATCGTAGTGGCCTATGCCAGGCCATTTCGGCGGCCGGCCGCCAATTGCAGGCAATACGGCGCGAATTGCCCGAGCCAGCGCTGCACCGCATCCTGCCGGAGCGTATTTCCAAAGAGGTTCTGGGTCCGGTTGTGCGCGATGCCGACGAGCAATGGCTCAAAATCGTCCGCTGGACCATATTCGCGCTGATCGAGGCCGAAGAGGTTGGCGTCACCAGCCTCAACATCGATTCCTTGTCCGCGGCTCGGACGCCCGCCGTAAGGCGCGTGCTCGGGGTGGAAGGAGATTTCGGCAGTTCGCTGGGCCTGCGTCCCACTTTCATGGCCGATGCCATTCGCGCCGTCGGCAACTATTCCGAGCTTTATGACCGTCATTTCGGGCCGCAAACCGGTGCTGCCATGCTGCGCGGCCAGAATGCGCTCTGGGGCAATGGTGGCCTGCTCTACGCGCCACCCATCCGCTGACCAAGTAGACCCTGTGTGTTTCCAGCAAAGCTGGTGACAGCTTTGCGGCTCACAAGCGCGGCAGTCGGACACTTGGGGCCATTTCAGCGTTTCAGCGAAACGGCAGAATGGCGCTAGGCGAAAAGCAGGTTTACGCGCCGGTTCTGCTTGCCCTTCTTTTCTATCTTGCCCAAAGCCACGCGGCCGATTTCGGCGGTGCCTGCGACATGGGTGCCGCCGCAAGGCTGCAGGTCGACCTCGCCAATGCGCACCAGCCGGACTCTGCCTTGGCCCATAGGGGGCTTCACCTTCATCGTCTTGATCAGGTCCAGCTTGGCTTCCATCTCGGCGTCGGTGATCCATTCATCCGTAACCGCGTGGTCGGCATCGATCATGGCATTGATTTGCGCTTCAAGGATCGGGAGATCGTCGGGCGCTTCCGGCATGTCGAAATCGAGCCGCCCTTTGTCCTCCCCGATCGATCCGCCGGTCACCGGAAAGGGGAATACCACCGATAGCAGGTGTAATGCGGTATGCATGCGCATCAGGCGATGGCGGCGGTCCCAGTCGATCTCGGCTCGCACGGTTTCTCCCGGCTCGAGCTGAAGGTTGGTGTCGGCGGGCACATGCACGATCCGCGACTTGTCTCCGTCTGGATGGATCGCCGTGGCCACGGCGAGTGTCGAACCGTCGGCCCGCATCAACCGGCCAACATCGCCCGGCTGCCCGCCAGAGGTCGCGTAGAAGACGGTGCGGTCAAGCACGATGCCACCTTCGGGGGTGATATCGATGACGACGGCCTCGGCCGATTGCAGATAGGCGTCTTGGCGGAACAGGAATTCGGTCATTATTGTCTCAAAGAACAGGAGAAAGAAGCTTGGCGGCCTGGGTTGCCAGATAGAGCGCCCAGGGGCGGCTTTCCACCTCTGAGAGCCCGACTTGGCGGCAGGATTTGAAGTCCTCTTCCAGCATGGCCTCCACCGCCTTTATGGTTTCGCCATCGGTAAACCACAGAGTGATCTCGAAATTGATGGCGAAAGAACGGTTGTCGAAATTGGCGCTGCCGATCGTGGCCATCTCGTCATCCATCAGCACCACCTTCTGGTGCAGGAAACCGTCGGTATAGCGATAAACGGCGATGTCGTGCTGCACCAGATTATCCGCATGCGCCATGCTGGCCAGCCAGACCAGGGCGTGATCGGGGTTGTCGGGAAGCATCAACCGCACATCCACACCCCGCAAACGCGCCGCAAACAGCGCCGTGCGGATATCGGTGTCGGGCACGAAATAGGGGCTGACGATCCACAGCCGCTTGCGGGCGCGGCCAATCAGGTCGGTAAAGGCAATGGCGCATTCCTCGAGCTTGTCTGCCGGTCCGCTCCCCATCACCAGAACCGACTTGTCGCCAAAACTTGCCAGTTCCGCCGGTGGCCTGCCCGGCAGCCGTTCACCGGTTGCCCACTCCCAATCCTCGCGAAACAATAGCGCGCATCCAAGAGCCGCCGGCCCGGAGACCTTCACATGCGTATCGCGCCAGTGCCCAAGCTTGGGGTTTTCACCCAGATATTCCACCCCCACATTGTGCCCGCCGATCCAGGCGTGTTTGCCGTCGGCCACCACGATCTTGCGGTGGTTGCGGTAATTGATGCGGGTCGGGCCGAACAGGCGCAGGAATTTGTGGCGCCTGTTGAAGCTTGAAACCTTTATGCCGGCGTCGCGCAGTTCGCGCCGATAGCGCTTGGGCATGCCCGTGCTGCCGATATCGTCATAGAGCAGATAGACCGCGACACCCGCCTTGGCCTTGGCAATAAGGCGCTCAGCTAGTTCCTGGCCCAGCCGGTCGTCCCGCACAATATAGAACTGAACCAGCAAATAGTCCTGGGCGGCCTCTATCCCGGCAAAGATCGAGTCGAACGTGGCATGGCCGTCGATGAGTATTTCGACCTCATTGCCCTTGAGGAAAGGCAATTCCGAGACATGCACCTGTACCGGCCATTTGGCATCGGTTTCCCCGTCGATAAGGGACAGGTCCCGGGCACGCAGGGGTCTGTTTGCGCGACCGTTCTGCATGCGGTCGGTCGCATAGTCGTCGAACAGCTTCCACCCGAAGATAAGGTAGAGCAGCACAGTCGGTATGGGCAGCAATATCAAGGAGAGTACCCAGGCAATCGAGCCTTGCGAGGTGCGCGAATTGAGGATCTCGCGCACGGCGCAGACGATGGCCAGGAGGTAGATGGCGCCCATGACCAGCGCCACCAGATGCAGATCCGCCACCACGGCGCGGATAATATCGTCTATCCCGAACACGATGGGCCTTTCGCCATGTTGAGGCGGCACTCTATCAGCAGCGGCGCCCATCACAATGGCTTCCGGGAACGCAACGCGCGGTGCCGACCTATCCGGTTCAGGCGGGGTCAGCCTCCATCACGCTCGAAATATCGATCGGCGTGCGGTCTTCCATCCAGGGCGGCACTGGCAGGTCCTTGCCGCGCAGGAAGGTGGGGTTAAAGATCTTGCTGGCATAGCGATTGCCGTAATCGCACAGCACCGTCACAATGGTCTTGCCCGGTCCCAGATCGCGCGCCATGCGCACCGCGCCCGCTATATTGATGGCGCTCGAGCCGCCCAGGCACAGCCCCTCATGCTCCAGCAGGTCATAGATATAGGGCAGGGCCTCCGCATCAGAAATACGATAGGGCATATCCACCTTGAGCCCCTCGAGATTGGCGGTGATGCGGCCCTGGCCGATGCCCTCGGTGATCGAATCGCCAGACGATTTCAATTCGCCATGGGCGTAATATTCATAAAGCGCAGCGCCTTCGGGGTCCGCCAGGCCAATCTTGATGTCCGAATTGCGGGCGCGCAGGGCTTCGGCAACACCCGCAAGCGTGCCACCTGAGCCAACGGCGCAGATGAACCCATCAATCCGCCCGTTGGTCTGCTGCCAGATTTCCGGGCCGGTCGTTTCTACATGGGCGCGACGGTTCGAGACATTGTCGAACTGATTGGCCCATATCGCGCCATTGGGCAATTCAGCGTTGAGTTTCTCGGCCAGGCGCCCGGAAACCTTGATGTAATTGTTCGGGTTGCGATAGGGCTTGGCCGGGACTTCGATCAGTTCGGCGCCATAAAGGCGCAAGGCGTCCTTCTTTTCCTGGCTCTGCGTCTCGGGGATGACGATCACCGATTTGAAGCCAAGCGAATTGGCCACCAGGGTCAGCCCGATCCCCGTATTGCCGGCCGTCCCCTCGACAATGGTGCCACCCGGCTTGAGGCGCCCGGATTTGACGGCATCGTGGATGATGAACAGCGCTGCACGATCCTTGACCGACTGGCCGGGATTGAGAAATTCCGCCTTGCCCCAAATATCGCATCCGGTCAGCGTGGAGACGCGGTTGAGGCGGATCAGCGGCGTATTGCCGATGGCGGAAATGAGGTCTTCGTGCTTGGCCATGGTCTATTTTCTCGGAAGAACAGACACTTATCGTAAGGTGACGATCATGGTGCGGCAAGCGCCGAGCGCATGTTTCAGCAGCGCTTTTCCCGCTGATAGGCCGCCGCGCAAGCGGGCGGTCGAACCATAGCGTCCCCAGAGCATAGATTTGCGCAATATCAACTCCTGGCGGAGAGGGCACCAAAGGCTTCGAGCGCACGTTGGCGGCTCGCCTTCAAATCCACGATGGTCCGGGGATAGGTCTTGCCGATCTCTACGCCTGCCCTGTGCAGCGCCTCCATTGGCGCGCGCGACGGGTCATGGATAAATTGATCTTCCAGCGAGGCCAGCTCCGGAACCCAGCGCCGGATATAAGCGCCGGACGGATCAAACCGTTCGCTCTGTGTTACGGGATTGAAGATGCGGAAATAGGGCGCCGCGTCAAGGCCGCTGCCAGCCACCCATTGCCAGCTTGCCGGGTTATTGGCCGGGTCGGCATCCACCAGGCAATCCCAGAACCAGCGTTCGCCCTCACGCCAGTCGATGAGCAGGTTTTTGCTGAGCAATGACGCCACGAGCATGCGCACCCGATTGTGCATATAGCCCGTTTCCCAAAGTTCATGCATGCCGGCATCGACAATCGGGATTCCCGTCAGGCCCTTTTGCCAATCCCGCAACTGCGCTGGAGCATGCCGCCATTGCCAGTCCGCAAATTTAGATTGCATCGGCACATTGGCAATGTCCTGCCGGTGGTAAAGCTGGTGGTAGCTGAAATCGCGCCAGGCCAGTTCGGAAAGAAACTTGTCCACGGCCGCTGCCTTGTCAGGGTGCACATGGGCGAAGGCCCTGGCTGCATGCCAGATTTGCCGCGCACTGATCTCGCCGAACCGCAAATGCGGCGACAGGCGGGACGTCACATCCAGCGCCGGACGATCACGTCCGTCCGGATATGCGCCGACCTGCTCCGCCAGAAACGTATCAAGTCTGCTTTGGGCTGCCGCTTCTCCGACAGTCCAGTGTTTCGCAAGCTTGCCGGCCCAGTCCGGCTGCCAATACGCAGTGTCGACATCGCCCAATTTGTTTTTTTGCCTCGCCGAGCCGGGGCCAGGGATCGCGCGCGTAATGTCACGTTCCCTCAATGACTTCCAAAAGGGCGTGAAGACGGAATAGGGCTGGCCTTGCCCGGTTTCGATGTCCCAGGGCTCGATAAGCACATTTCCCGGATAGGAGGTCACGGCAAGTCCCCGCTCGCGCAGGGATGCCTTGATCTCCGCGTCGACCGCGCGCTCGGCCGGTCCATAGCGCCGATTCCAATGCAGCGTCTGGGCACCTGTCTTGCGCGCAACGTCTTCGACAACGGCCTGCGCCGCTCCGGTCCGGATCTGTAGCGCAACGCCGATCTCGGCCAGTGCCTGCGCCAGCTCGCTCAGGCTACGATGCAACCACCACCGTGCCGCGCCGCCCAATGGGCGCAATCCGTCGTCGGTCTCGTGAATATAAAGCGCCTCCACGCGCGCCCCAGCGCGGCACGCGGCCTCAAGGGCGGGATTGTCGGACAGGCGCAGGTCGTTGCGCAGCCAAACCAGAGCTGTGGTCACCGAATGCCTCCTTGCACGGCCGCATTACGTGCGGGCCATGCAGGCGGTTCAGTTCACTCCATCAATTCGGCAAGTTCTTCGAGCGCGGCGCTCCACGCTTCCATCGAAAAGATGCGGGTCTGTGCATCGGCGTGGGGCAGGCCGCGTTCGGTCAGGGTGATGCTGGTGCTGTCGTCAGCGATGGCTTTGAAGGTAACGTCCAGGACAAAGATCAACTCGCCGTCCTCGTCTTCATCCTTGTGAATCCAGGACAAGACCAGCCGTTCATCCTCGACAAAGGTCAGAACCTCGCCAGAGACTTCATGGTCTTCTTCGCCTTCCTCTTCAGCAAAGGTCACAAAGCGATATTGACCACCTTCAAAGGCGTCGAATTCGGCTTCGTCCGCTTCCCACTGCTCGATCAGTGCAGGATCGGTCCAGGCGGCGAACACATCGGACACATGCGCAGCAATGGTTCGGGTCAGCGTGATCTGGCTTTCGCTATCGGCGTCCATGCCATTGCTCATGAGGAATTCCTTTCGGGGGGCGTGGTCCGGCCTGGTCGAGTGATCCGCAAAAATACCAGTGATGGGCACAAAGGCGAAGAGCTGGTTGGCGCCATTCATGCCGAACTGACACGCTGCGCCATCACCGCAATAAGGGCGCTTCACCGTGCAGGACTTGGTATGAAGGGGAAATGGCTCCGCGAGTAGGACTCGAACCTACGACCCAGCGATTAACAGTCGCTTGCTCTACCAACTGAGCTATCGCGGAACACTTTCGTGCGCCCTCTTGGCGAAGGCGAGGTCCGTGTACCCAAACCGATCCGGTTTGCCAAGCCCCAAATCTCACCGCATGTGAATAAGTTTTCAGTTCGATGACACCCTGGCGCGCCGCGCCAGGTCAACCAGGTCTGCCAATGTGTTGAGATTGGTGAAGGGGTCCGAGGCCTGCGTGCCGCTCCAATCGACAGCGACACCGCCCAATTGCGCCAGCAGGGTCTTGGGACTGTTTGGCGCGACACCATTGGCGACTTGCTCCGGCAGGTCCTGCAACGCATCGAGGCGCCACGCGGCATTGGTGGGATAGGCATTGCCATCCCAGGCGGCATAGGCGGCCGGAACGCCACTATCCAGTTCGGCCAGCAGCCTGGAGATATAGTCCTCGGGTAGAAATGGCGTGTCGACAGCAACCGTCACCAGCCGCGCGTCCGCTTCGGCCCGGGCGCGCAAATGGTGGACGGCGGCGACGATACCAGCCAGCGGGCCGCCAAGCCGGTTATCCAGATCGGGCAGGGCGATGCCAAAAGAGATCGGATAGGCCGGAGAAGGCCCGGTCGACACCAGAACCGTCTCTTTGTCCACGCGCAGCCGCGCGGCGACTCGCTCCAGTAGTGTCACACCGTCAAGGCGAAGAGCGGCCTTGCGGACGCCCCCCAGCCGGTTTCCTTCGCCACCGGCCAGAATGAGGAAGTGAGGTGTCAATGGGCCTTTTCCCGGCGCAGCAGCAGGAAGAGCGCGATACCTCCAACCAGGCCCCAGAACGGCGCCCCCACGCCACCAATCGTAAGACCGGATGCGGTGGTGACGAAGGTCAATATAGCCGGCAGGCGCATGTCTTCGGCCGCGAGAGCTCCGGCGAGCGACGAGGCAAGGCTGGAAAACAGCGCCAGCCCGGCAACGGCCTGGATGAGAAGCGGAGGCGCTGCGGCGATGAATGCCGCAGCGAGCCCGGCGGCCAGTCCAAGTACAATATAGACAAAGCCTGCCGTCATCGGCGCCGGCCAGCGGCTATCCGGATCGGGATGGGCTTCCGGCCCTGCGCAAATTGCGGCGGTAATCGCGGCCAGATTGCTGGTGATCCCGCCGAAAAACGCACTCGCCGCGCTGGCCAGTCCGGTCAGGGCAAATAGGGGCGCCGGTTGCAGCTGATAGCCATTGGCTCGCATCACCGCGATACCGGGCAGGTTCTGCGATGCCATGGTCACCACATAAAGGGGTAGGGCGATGCGAACGATCGAATCGACGGTGAAGCTGGGCATGACGGGCACCAGCGCCGGCCAGGCATTGACGAATGTGTCGTCGGATAGCTGCGTTGTCGTCGCCAAAATAATGCCTGTGGCCGCCACCGCCAGCGGCACTGCATAGCGCCGCGCGAAACGCAGTCCGAGCCCCCAGATCAGAATGATGGGCAAGGCGTGCCAGGGCATTTCGCCCACCGCATTGAGTGGCGCCAGGCACAGCGTCAGCAGCATGCCGGCCAGCATGGCATTGGCAATTGCCGCTGGAATCGCAGCGATGGCCCGGGCCAGCGGCTTGATGAGCCCGGTCAGGATTACAAGAACCGCGCAGACGAGAAAGGCCCCCACGACCGCCGAAAACCCGCCAGGAGGCTCCCCTACGGTCAGCAAAAATGCCGCGCCAGGCGTGCTCCATGCAAAGCTCACCGGCACCCGCACCCGCCAGGCGACCACAATATTGAGAATGCCGATGGCGATGCAGATCGAAAACAGGCCGGACCCGGCCTGTTGCGGGGAGGCACCCGCCGCCGTCAGCGCGGCCAGAATAAGCGTGAACGTACTCGCATAGCCCACAATAGAAGCGAGCAAACCGGCCAATACCGGTTGGGCGAGATCTGTGCGGGCGACAGTTGACGTGCTGACGGTCATGGCGATTCCCGAGGTGGCTTCCGGCGGAAGCTACCGGCTCGCGACGTCTGGCGCTACCCGGGGCGCACTAGGATCATATTGCTTTGGTGACTGGAGGCCGCGTCCGGAATCGAACCGGAGTACACGGATTTGCAATCCGCTGCGTAACCACTCCGCCACGCGGCCTCTGGGCGCTGTACCTATTGGACGCCAATCGCTTATGCAATAGGTTGCGTGGTGTGCTGTGAATTTTCTGGCGCGCGGGATCGTCGAAGCGTCCGCCTTCGGCAATCGGATATGCATGAAACTCTTGCTGGGCCGTAGACAGGCAGGCGATCGATGCAGTTCAAGGTCACGTCATCCTATTATGACGAAGCGAGCAAACACCTGGTCTATACCGCGACCGGCGAGCGCGATGGCGCGCGCTATACGGTTTCCTCCCGGGTCAAATGCCTCAAGCCGCCCACCACGCCGGAACGGCTGCATATGGTGGTCCTGCTCGCCCTTATGGATCAGTTCAAGCGCCCGAGCCCTTCGGGGCGGCGCGGCTGATCTGGCCCTGCGCCGTGATGGAACACTCGCCGCGCCCCACAGTTGATCTCCTGACGCCAGCGAGGAGAACTGAAATGGCGAAACGGCAGGACAAGGCGCATATAGCCCCTCTGGAGACCGGCAGAGGTGAACAGCAGGACGACAATATCGACGATCTGGGCCATCGACCCGACGGCACTGAGCAGGATCAGCCCGTCCATCCCTCCACACCGGACAAAACCCATCCGAAACCGGATAAACGGTCCCCGACAAAAGGTTAAATTGTCGCGGAGACACAAGCGGACTTGTCATCAAGGCCATCCGGGCATATTCACGTCCAGCATATGAAGCGGGGTGATGTCCAGGTGGCCATGATCGATTACACGTCGGCACGAAGGGCAATGGTTGATAACCAGATCGCCGTCAGCTCGGTGGTGGAGCCGCGGCTCCTGTCGGCCCTGCTGACCGTGCCGCGCGAGATATTTGTTCCTCAGGGCCGCCAGGCCCTTGCTTATAGCGATGCGCCGCATGCCCTGGGCGGTGGACGATATATGCCCGCACCCGTCGAATTTGCGCGTATCGCGCAACTGGCCGCCATCCAGCCCGCCGACCGCGTTCTCGACCTCGGCTGTGGCACCGGTTACTCATCCGCCGTTTTGGCCCATTTGGCCCATACTGTCATCGCCTATGAGCAGGATAAGGAGCTGGCAAGCATTGCCAGGCACAATCTGGACAGGGCGAATCTGTCCAATGTCAGTGTTGCCACCGGTGATGAAGAGGCTGTTTTGGCTGGGCCGTTTGATGCAATTGTTGTCGAGACTGCCTTGCGCGAGCCGCCCCCGGTCTTACTCGACCGCCTGGCGCCAGGCGGGCGCTTGGTTGCCGTTATCGGGGCAGGCCGCACCGGCGTGGCGACAATCTGGACCCATACGGCCGGGGGCGTCGTGTCACGGTCGCATTTCAACGCCACATTGCCCGCGCTGATCGAGCGGGGCGCGGGGGAAGAGTTCGTGTTTTGAGCGCATATGTTGCCATCGGGCCACGCCTGCGCATGAAGATGCGGTTAAATTTTGTTCGGCATTGCCTGAGTCGGTTGTACACCCCATTTGCCGGGCGTAAGGGTGTTGGGGTCTGGAGGCAGATTGATGATTAGTCGTGGTTTTTTGCGGGCGGGTGCCTACGCCCTGTTGCTGACGTGCTCCTCGCTGGGCAGCGCGTATGCGCAATCGATCTCCCAGGCTTTGACGGCCGCCTATGATCACGCGCCGGACCTGCAATCGGCACTGATCAGCGCCAAAGCATCGGCCGAAGGCATCGTGCAGGCAAAATCGGGCATGCTTCCCACCATTGGCGCCTCCCTCAGTGGCAGCCAAAACGCCAATCTGATCGGCGGAAACTGGACCAGCAGCAGTTCGCTGACCACCGGCCTGTCCTACAATCAGACCATTTACGACAACAACCGCACCGCCGCGCGCGTCGAGGCCGCAAGGGCCGCCGCCGAGGTTGCCGAACACCAGATCCGCAATACCGAGCAGAACGTGCTGCTCCAGGTCGTCCAGGCCTATATGGCTGTATTGAGCGGCCGGGACCTATTGTCCCTGCGTCAGGAAAATATCAGCTTCTTCCAGGCCCAATTGCAGTCGGCGCAGGACCGGCTGGATGTTGGCGAAGGCACCAAGATCGACGTCGCCCAGGCCCAGGCGCGGTTGGCGCAGGGGCAGGCGGCCTATCAGGCGGCCGTCAGCACGCTGCAGACCAGCGAGGCGACCTTCCAGCGCCTGGTGGGGCAGCGTCCGCAGGGCCTGTCGACCAGCCATGGCTATGCCAATCTGGTGCCGCGCTCGATTGACGCGGCCATTGCCGAGGCCGAAATCGGCCATCCGGCCATTCTGCTGGCCAAGGCCAGCATTCGCGCCGCTCAGGCCGGCAGCGATGCCGCCGAGGCCGCTTTCGGTCCGACCGCCAGCGTCACCGGACAGGTCGGAACCAGCTGGACGGGCCCATCCGGTGGTGTGCGGGACGGTATCAGCGCCTCGCTGGGCTTCCAGGTCACCATTCCCATCTACGCCGGCGGTGCCATCGGCTCGGGTGTGCGCCAGGCCAATCTCAATCAGATCAAGTCGGAAGTGGACGCCATGGGCGCCTACGACCAGATCCGCGAGGCCGTGATTTCGGCCTGGACCGGTATTCAGAGCGCCGACGCGCAGATCAGCGCCGCCCAGGCCGCGGTGACATCGAGCAATACCGTGCTCGACGGCGTCATTCAGGAACGGGACCTGGGCACCGCGACCACCTTGGACGTGCTCAATGCCCAGGCCGATCTGACCAGCGCGCGCGAGGCGCTGATCAACGCCTCCAATGGCAAGACCATTGCAACATTCTCGCTGTTGAGCGCCATGGGTCGCCTCACGGCCCGCGATCTTGGCCTGCCGGTCCAGATCAAAACCGCTATACCCTATACGCGGGCCGTCGAGGATGTGTGGCAGGAATTGCGCACCGTCGTTGAATAGGCTCATGTGAGTGTTCCAGATATTGTGGCCGGGCCAGTCCCGGCCACAACTTTTCGTGGAAGACATTCACTTCCTGCCTTGGGGCGATTCCTAAGACGGGCGCATATGTTTAAGCTGCTGGTTACGAATCAGGGTGGGCGGCCGCGGGCGTCTTCCCAGTCGGGCGCATGAGTAAGAGGCACTGATGAACAAGCCGGCACCTAAAGAACCGTCCATGGACGAAATCCTGTCGTCCATTCGACAGATTATCGCCGACGATGACGCCGCCGGTGCACCTCGCCGCCCGTCCGTTCAGTCTGCGCCCCCGCCCATGGAAGCGGCCCCCGCGCGTCCACTAGGCGAGCAGGATGATCGCGATCTCAGCGATATGCTCGACGACGTCGAACCCTTGGCGCTGTCTCCCGAACAGATCGTCGAGGAAGGCAGTGACTCCGAAGGCTTCAGCTTCGATTCCATTCTCGCCGATACCGAAGGCGCGGAAACCGAAGCGCCGAGCCTTGTCGAGGCCGAGGACGTAACCTTCGACGCCGACGACGATTTGCCCAGTTTCGACCCTGCTCCGGCGCGCGAGCGGCCGCAGGAGCAGCCGGCCCCTGCCGCCAGGGCCACCCCGAGGCCGGCCCCCGCGCCCGAGCCGGAACCCGAGATTGAACCGGTCTTTGCACCTGAGCCCGAACCGGTCGTGGAAGAGCCTGTCGCACAGGCCGAATCGCTCCCCGACCCGACCTTGACCGCTGACATGGCGGACCAATTGCTGGAACCGGCCACGCGTGCCGCCGTACGCGGCTCCATTGGCAAGCTCACCGCTCTCGGCATCGGCAATCCCGGCCTCACCATCGAAGCGATGATGCGCGACATGTTGCGCCCCATGCTCAAGGAATGGCTGGATGAAAATCTGCCATCGGTTGTCGAGCGTATGGTGGAAAAGGAAATCGCCCGCGTTTCCCGCGGCGAGTAGGGCTCTCATGGGCATCAGCCGTTTCAAGGCCTGTTGACCCCGCACCCCGCATTTGCTTGAAGTCTGCCAACCTATTTCGACCCGCCTAGGTCTTGCCTGGCGGGTCGCTGCTGTTCGCGAGTGACCGATGCTTGAAAAGACCTATGAACCCGCCGCCGTCGAAGGCCGCATCTACGATGCCTGGCTCGACGCTAAGGCCTTTGCCGCAGGGGCAGGGGCCAAGCCTGGCGCGGAAACCTTCACCATCGTCATCCCGCCGCCCAATGTCACCGGCTCGCTCCACATCGGTCACGCGCTGAACAATACCATTCAGGACATTCTGGTGCGGTTTAACCGCATGCTGAAAAAGGACGTGCTCTGGCAGCCCGGCACCGATCATGCTGGCATCGCCACCCAGATGATTGTCGAGCGTCAGCTCGCCGAAAAGCAGCTCGACCGCCGCTCCATGGGTCGTGAGGCCTTTATCGACCGGGTCTGGGAGTGGAAGGCCGAAAGCGGCGGCACCATCATGAACCAGTTGAAGCGTCTCGGCGCTTCGGCCGATTTCAGCCGCGAGAAGTTCACCATGGGTGATCGCGGCCAGCCCGATGACCAGATGGTCCGCGCTGTCACCAAAGTCTTTGTCGAGCTACACAAGCGCGGCCTGATCTACCGCGCCAAGCGGCTGGTCAACTGGCATCCGGGCCTCGAAACCGCGATCTCCGATCTGGAAGTCGAAAATATCGAGATCAAGGGCCACATGTGGCACCTGCGCTATCCTCTGGCTGATGGCGTAACCTATCAGTTCCCGATTGTGGACGAGGAGGGCAATGTCACGGGCCATGAAACCCGCGACTATGTCGTCGTTGCCACCACGCGCCCCGAGACCATGCTGGGCGACGTTGCCGTCGCCGTGCACCCCGATGACGAGCGCTATGCCAGCCTTGTCGGCAAGTTCATCGAATTGCCGCTGGTCGGCCGCCGCATACCCGTTGTCGCCGACGACTATGCCGACCCGGCCCTGGGCACCGGTGCCGTTAAGATCACTCCGGCGCATGACTTCAACGATTTCGAAGTCGGCACTCGCGCTGGCGTCGAGCCGATCAATGTCTTCACCACGCGCGGCGCCATCATCGATGCCGATTTCATCCCCGCGAAATATCGTGGCATGGATCGCTTCGAGGCGCGCAAGGCCATCGTTGCCGATCTTGCCGTCATGGCCGAAGAAAACCCGACGCGCGGCCTCAGCCATATCGAAGACAAGAAGATCATGGTTCCGCATGACGAAAAGTCCAAGCTCGTCGTCATCGAGCCCTTCCTGACCGACCAGTGGTGGGTCAAGGCCGATGTGCTGGCGCAGCCAGCGCTCGCCTCGGTACGCGAAGGCCGCACCAAGTTTGTGCCTCAGCAATACGAGAACACCTATTTCGCCTGGCTCGAAAACATCAAGCCCTGGTGCATTTCGCGGCAGCTCTGGTGGGGACACCAGATCCCGGCCTGGTACGGTCCGGACAATGAGGCATTTGTCGCCTATGATGAAGCAGAGGCTCAGGCCCTCGCCGACGAGCATTATGGCGAGCCGGTGGAACTGACCCGCGATCCGGACGTGCTCGACACTTGGTTCTCCTCGGCCCTCTGGCCCTTCTCGACCCTGGGCTGGCCGGACGAAACGCCCGAGCTCAAGCGCTACTACCCCACCGATGTGCTGGTCACCGGCTTCGACATCATCTTCTTCTGGGTGGCCCGCATGATGATGATGGGGCTCGAATTCCTCGATAAGGAGCCATTCCACACGGTCTACATGCATGCCCTGGTCCGCGACGAGAAGGGCCAGAAGATGAGCAAGACCAAGGGCAACGTCATCGATCCTCTCAAGCTCGTCGACGAATATGGCGCCGACGCCACCCGCTTCACCCTCGCGGCCATGGCCGCCCAGGGGCGCGATCTCAAGCTCGCCATTTCGCGTGTCGAGGGCTATCGCAACTTCGTCACCAAGCTCTGGAACGCCGCGCGCTTCCTCGAGATGAACGAATGCCGCCGCGTCGAGGGTTATGACCCCAAGGTCAACACGCTACCGCTCAATCGCTGGATCGTCGGCGCCACCGCCCGCGCCCTTCAGTCCGCGCGCGCCGGCATCGAGGACTATAAGTTCAACGAAGCTGCCAACAGCGCCTATGATTTCGTCTGGGGCACCTTCTGCGACTGGTATGTGGAATTCGCCAAGCCGGTCTTTATGGGCGAAGACGAGGCGGCCAAGGCCGAGACGCGCGCCACCGCCGCCTGGGCGCTCGATCAGATCCTGATCATGCTGCATCCCATCATGCCCTTCGTCACCGAGGAGCTTTGGGAAGAAACCGGCAAGTTCGGCCCGGCCCGCCAAAGCATGCTGATCACCACCGAGTGGCCGGACCTGTCGGGTCTGGAAGACGCCGACGCTGACGCCGAACTCGCCTGGCTGATCGATGTCATTTCCAATGTCCGTTCGGTCCGTGCCGAAATGAACGTGCCTGCGGGCGCCAGGCTGCAATTGGTCGTGACCGGGGCAGGGGAGCAGACCCTGCGCCGTCTCGTCGCCGGCACCTCGTTGATTTCCCGCCTCGCGCGTCTCGAGGAGATTTCGCCGCAGAATGAAGTGCCCGGTGAATCCGCTCAATTCGTCGTCGGCGACGCCACCTTCGCCCTGCCGTTGGCGGGGGTGATCGACATTGCCGTCGAAAAGGCCCGGCTGGAAAAAGAGATCGGGAAGCTGGACGGCGAAATCGCCCAGATCGACAAGAAGCTGGGCAATGAACAGTTTGTGTCCAAGGCGCCTGAAGAGGTAATCGAAGAGCAGAAGTCGCGCCGCGAGACGGCATTCGAGCGGCGGACCAAAATCCAGGACGCCCTCAAGCGTCTCAGCTAGGCAGGACGAAGGTCAATGGCGGCGGCATCCGGTTCCGAGGCAGCAAATCCAGGAAATATGTCGGGTGCGGGCGCCGTTCTGGTCTTCGATGGCCTCGGCGGGGTGTCTTTGGAAAATGGCGGCGACGCGGTTTCATCTGTGCCGTCCGGTGGCTTTAAGGTGGTGGCCGGCAATGCCCGCACGCCGGACTACAAGGTCTGGCTGCGCAATGAGCTGGGCGAGTTCAATGCCGGCCTGATTACCGCGCCAAGCTCGCGGGCGCGCTGTACCATTTTCGATCATCAGGCATTGATGATGTTTCGCGTCGTGCGCCCCGGCGCGGCCCCCGAAGACATCGGCCGCCAGATCATGACCCTGTGGCTCGAAAGCGACCGGGTCGTCATTGCCTCCGAAATCAATATCGTGGATCTGCTTGGCATCGGCAGTACGGAACTGTCCCGCCACGCACCGGTTTCACCGGCCGACTTGATTGCGCGTCTGGCACTCAAGGTAACAGACCGCCTTGAACCTTTGATAGAAGTGCTTGGTGACCGGCTCGACGAGATTGAAGAGACGCTCATCACCCATCGCACCGAGCGTGCCCAGGATCGCCTGGAGAGCCTGCGGCGTAATCTGATCAATATTCGCCGCCTGGTCTGGCCGCAGCGCGATGCCCTGAGCGCCCTGGAAATGGCCGAACTGCCGTTTCTCTCGGAGCGGGACCGCCTGCGGCTGCGCGAGGCGTCGATGCGGACCGCCCGTATCGGCGACGAGCTTCAATCGCTCTCCGAGCGGGCCGTGCTCGTGCATGAAGAGATCATCGACGAACGCTCCGAGCAGATGAATCACACCATGCTGCTCCTGGCCGCGGTAACCGTCGTCTTTTCTCCGCTCACGCTCATTACAGGCCTTTTGGGCATGAATGTCGCCGGGATTCCCTTTGCCGATAGCACCGGCGCCTTCTGGCTGGTCTGTGCCGGCCTGGTTGCCATCGTTGCCGGTATCGTCTGGTGGATGCGCAGGCGCCATCTGCTTTAGCGCCTGCGCTGTGCCATCCTATACGCGTCCCTGCAGGCTGTGCAGGTCGGCATAGACGCCGCCCTTGGCCATCAGCACGTCATGCGTGCCTTCTTCGACGATGCCGTCACGCGTCAGCACCAGAATGCGGTCGGCGTGGCGCACGGTTGAGAGGCGGTGGGCAATGACCAATGTCGTGCGGCCCTTCACCAGCGATATCAATGATTGCTGGATGGCCCTTTCGCTCTCATTGTCGAGCGCGCTGGTCGCTTCGTCGAAGATCAGCACCGGCGGGTTCTTGAGAAACGCCCTGGCTATGGTCAATCGCTGCTTCTGCCCGCCCGAAAGCTTCACCCCGCGCTGCCCGATATCGGTGTGATAGCCTTGGGGCAGGGACAGAATGAAGTCATGCGCATTGGCCGCCTTGGCGGCCGCCACGATATCGTCCATCGACGCCTCCGCCCGGCCATAGCGGAGGTTTTCAGCCACCGTGCCGCTGAACAGATAGACGTCCTGTTGCACAACCCCGATGGCGCGTCGCAGTGACGACAGCGTCAGGTCGCGCACATCGCGGCCATCCAGCGTTACGGTGCCTGAATCCACGTCGTAGAAGCGCGGCACCAGGCTGCACAGCGTGCTTTTGCCCACGCCGGACGGTCCAACCAGGGCAACGAACTCGCCCGGACGGACCGAGAAGGAAACGCCATCCAACACGCGCGGCCCATCCGCCTCATAGCGAAAGCCGACATTGTGGAACCCTATCGCGCCTGCAATGGTCGTCACATTCTCGGCCGACGGCCTGTCGGCAATATCGGGATGCTCCTCGAGCAGCTCCATGGCCCGGACAAAGCCCGTATAGCCCTCTTGCCAGAGGCGGATGAAATTGTCGAAACGCTTGAGCGGATCGAGCAATACACCGACGCAGAGCAACAGCGTCAGCAGTCCCGCCGCGTCCATCTCACCTGCAAGCATGCGGATGGCGCCCAGCACGATGACCGCAATCGTGACCAGTTGCGCAAAGGTCTCCATGCCGCTCCAGAGCAGCGCTTCGCTGCGGTAACCATCGGAGCGCGAGCGCAGGAAACGGTCATTTTCCGCCTCGAACCGATCCAGTTCATCGGCCTCATTGGCAAAGGACTGAACCACGCGAATGCCCCCAAGGGCGTCCTCCACGCGTTCATTGACCCCCGCAATGCGCTCTTTGGATATGCGCAGGGCCACGTTCATCCGATCGTTGAAATACAATGCGTAACCAATTGCAAACGGAAGCAAACCCGCCACGGCAAGGGCGATGATCGGATCGATCCAGATGAGCACCGCCATGGCCCCGGTGAATTTGAGCAGGCTGATTGCTATATCTTCAGGCCCATGGTGGAACAGTTCGCCCAGCCATAGCGAGTCATTGGTTATGCGGCTCATCAATTGCCCGGTGCGTTGCCGGTCATAGAAGCTGAAGGACAGCTTCTGGCAATGCGCGAACAATTCGCTGCGCACCTGCGCCTCGATCCGTGCGCCCATCACGTGGCCACGATAGTCGACGAAATAGGTCGCCAGGGCCTGTACGGCGAAGACGGCAAGCAGAAAGCCACCCAGCCCCAGCAATTGCCACGAGGCGTCCGGCGTTCCGGCAAGCTCCGGCAACCGGGCGATGATGAGATTGGCCAGCACCGGCAAGGCTATGGCGGTGACCGAAACCAACACGGCCGATGCCAGCACCGCCGCCAATAGGGGCAGGTGTGGACGATAATAAGAGATGAAGCGCCGCCAACGGGCACGCCGTTTGACGGATGCAGACGAGGCCTCGGTGCGAGGCCGGAAAAGACGGGAAAGGGCGCTAGGACGTTTTGCGGTGCGCGCTGCCCCCGAAGTGGATTTGAGAGACATGAATGATGATGTCCTGTTTCAGACCAATGGTGTTCTTGCTGGACAGGATCGTTTTCATCATTCTCTCCCGGATCGGGTTGCCTTGCGACTATGTGCGCCCTCTGTGCCGGACGCAATGCGCTGGAGGCACAAAGCTGTCTCTGTGACGATTTCGCAACAATGGAATCGATTCATAGTACGGAAATCTCACATCAACGATTTGGCGATGTTTCCCGCCACAATCTAACCCTAAAGCAGGATGCATGACATGCGGGGCGGGTGCAGATAGTCCGGAATGGCGTATTCAGACGCGCTGGTCTTCCCATCCCCCGGCTTGATCGAACAGGCGCCAGAATGCGCCAGAAACGGTGGCTATGAACGCCCTATTGGCTACGACGACAGGTCCTCGGCAAGGTGCATGGCACCCCCGTCGCGCTTGCCAGGCACATCGTTGTGATGGGTTGGGCTGAATGCTGTCACAAAGCGCGTTTACGAACTGTTCAGACTTTGCTTTGCCCGGTCGCGTCATCCGGGCAATATCATCAATGAACAGATGCGGTGCGGCCCGTCGGGCGCCCGCAGCGGCGGTCCCGGTCCAACGGGGATCGTCAACTGGTTGCGCCCATGGCCCCGTGGGCGAAAGGAGTGTTATGCGCACCATTTGGGACAAGTCCCTGGCTTGCGCCGCGTTCGGAGCTTTGCTGGCCTTCGGCCTCACGGCGCCCGCACACGCCCAGACGGCCGCTGACGCCGCCCTGGATTTCGCCCGGACCCTCGACGGCACCGGTGCGTTCGTCTCGAACGATACCTACTTGTCCGCCCTTGAAAGCGACGCCGCTGCCGGCCGGCCGCTGGCGCTCTGGCAATTGGGCACCATGTATGAAAATGGCGAGGGCGTGGACAAGGACCCGGTCAAGGCCTTCGGCTACTTTGCCCAGATCGCCAATCAACACGCCGACACCGCGCCGCGCGGCCTGGAGGCCGACATTGTCGCCAGCTCCTTCGTCAAGCTCGGCGAATATTTCCGCCTTGGCGTGCCCGAAGCCGGTGTTTCGCAAAACCCGGCCGAATATCACCGCATGCTGATGCATGCCGCGACCTATTTCGGTGATGCCGAAGCCCAATATCGCATCGGTCTGCTCTACCAGCAGGAAGATGGCCTGGGCATCAGCCCCATGCTCTCGGCCCGCTGGCTGCAGTCTGCGGCCCATAAAGGCCATTGCCTGGCCCAGGCCCAGCTCGGGAACCTGTTGTTCAATGGCATGGACAGCTATCCCCCGCGGCCCGCCGAAGGCCTGATGTGGCTGCAATTTGCCCACACCACCTGCCTTGGCACGTCCGACCTTGCGGCCGCCGACGATCTGCTCAGTCGCGCCATGTCCGTGGCAACGCCGGAAACCCGCGCCGCTGCGGTCGAAATGGCCAGTTCCGGCGTCGTCGTCAGCGCCGAGTTCTAGCCCGTCGCTTCGGCGGACGCCCTGTCCGCTAAAAGCTGAAGGCGCCTTCCACGGGCACGTGATCGCTGGGCTTGTCCCAGCCGCGCACGTCCTTGTGCACCACCACGTCATCGAGCCGGTCCGCTGCCTGCGGCGACAGCATCAGGTGGTCGATACGAATGCCGGCATTGCGCCGCCAGGCGCCTGCCTGAAAATCCCAGAACGTATACGCCTCTTCAGCCGTGATCGCGCGCAGCGCATCGGTCATGCCCATATTTTTGAGGATCCGGAATTTCTCGAGGCTTTCCGGCCGGTAGAGCGCATCGCCCCACCAGGCCTGGGGATCATGCGCATCGATCGGCGCCGGGATCAGGTTGAAATCCCCCATCAGGATGAACGGCTCTTCAAGAGCCAGCCGCTCCTCCACAAAGGCGTTGAGCCGATCCATCCAATTGAGCTTATAGGGAAATTTATCCGTATCCACCGGGTTACCATTGGGCAGATAGATATTGCACACCCGCACGATCCCGCCATCGACCGAGAACACGCCCTCGATCAGCCGCGCCTGCTCATCGCTTTCGTCGCCCGGCAAACCACGATGCACCTCGTCGAACGGACGCTTGGAGAGCAGCGCCACCCCGTTCCAGCTCTTCTGGCCATGCGTTTCCACATTATAGCCGAGCGCCTCGATCTCGGCGCGCGGGAAGCCTTCATCGATTGTCTTGATTTCCTGCAGGCCCACAATGTCGGGCTTTTCTTCCTCGAGCCAGCGCAGCACCAGCTCCAGTCGGGCCTTGATGCCATTGATGTTCCAGGTGGCAATGCGCAGCGTCATCGCGTCCTCCTTAGAGCGCTTCCAGGAAAAGTTGATAGACTTTCCGGTTCGGAAGCGCGGCGAAACAAAGACTTAGAGCGCTTCCAGGAAAAGTTGCAGACTTTTGCGGTTCGGAAGCGCGACAAAACAAAGACTAGAGCCCGATTTTGTGTCCACTAAAATCGGAATTGCTCAAGGCAAATTCGGCGTAAACGGCCTTCCGCAAGGCGCGCGGGAAAGCGAGCTCCCCACCATAGAACGCGGTATTGCTCAGCGAAACCATGCAAATCCGGTTCACCGGGTCCATCGACCAGATATGCCCGTAAATTCCACCCCAATTATTCGTCCCGGCCGGCCAGTAGAGGTCGGCCCGCTGCGGATCGACCGTATAGCTCCCGAGGAAACTGAAGGCTTGGCCCGGCTCGCGCTCATAACCCATCTGGTCTCGCATGGCCTTTTTCGCCGTCTCTGGCTTCAGAATAGGGCCGCCGCCGCCGAGAATGGCGTTGAGGAACCGCATGAAGTCGGGTGCGGTTGTTGCCATGCCCCCGCCGCCACATTCGAACGCCTTCTCATTGAAAATCCGCTCAGGCGAAAATGTCGTGACCCCGCCCCATGGATTTTTGACCGAATGCGGCTCGCCCATGCGAACAGGCATGTCCTCGCCATCGCCATAGGGCACGGCCAGTCGCCTGCGGTCCCGAACGACGAAATCGGTATCCTTCATCGCCAGCGGTCCGGTCACATAATGCGCCACCGCCTCGCGCAGCCGTCCGCCATGCACCTTGGCCACAATGCCGCCGATCACATCGATGGCCATGGAATAGAACCAGGACGTGCCCGGTGCGTATGACAGCTCCTGCGCCGCCAGCAGCGGCAGCAATTCGTCCAGGTGAATATCGGCATTCACCAGCCCGCCCGTCACCCGAGGGTCCTTGGCGGTATAGTCGTAGAGCAGCCCCGCCGTATGCGTCAGCAAATGCTTGAGCGTGATCACCGGCTCGCTGCCATCGGCCAGTTTGGGCCTGAAATAGGGTAGGTAGCGCGTCACCGGATCGTCGGTCTGCACCAGCCCCGCATCCTCCATCGCCAGCAGTGTTGAGGCCACCAGCGGCTTGGTCAGCGACGCGGCGCGGAAAATCGTGTCCTCGGTCATGGGCGTTCCGGCCTCGCGGTCCGAAAGCCCCGCGGCGCGGCGATAGATCACCTCGCCATCCTTGGCCGCCATCACCACGGCCCCAACCAGCTTGCCGCTCGCCACCGCCTCATCAAGTACGTGGTTGACTGTCCCGGTCACGGCGTTTCCCCCCAAGAACACTAAAATCAGTCGACATAATCGGCATAAACGGCTCGGATCAGATCCTTGGGATACTGCCCGGTGCATCCCTCCAGCGCCGTATTTGTCATCGACACCACGGTCAGTCCGTTGACCGGGTCGATCAGCCAGGAATGACCATAGACGCCGCCCCAATTGACCGTTCCGGCGGCCGAGGGCGAGCCTGCGGCCACTGGATCGTCAACCACCGCGCCCAGATAACCAAAGCGCTGCCCCGCATCATCTCGCTTGAGATTTCCAATCTGGTTGGAAAAAGCGCGCGCCACCGTTTCGGGCCGGACCGCTCCGCCGCCGCCATTCCGCATGGCTTCCAGGAAGCGCAGGATATCGCCCGGCGTCCCGGCCATGCCCGCGCCGCCAGACTGGAAGGCCTTTGGATTGAAAATGCGGGAAGGTGAGAACGTCGGGCCCTCGCCGCTTTCATCGGCCACCATTTGTGGGTCGCCCATCGGCATGGCCGGCATGCCATCGGCATAGGGTTTGGCCAGCCGGGCTTTGTCGGCTACGAAAAAGCCGGTCTCGTTCAGGCCGAGCGGCCCGGCAATGTGCTCGCGCACCGCGTCGCCCACGCTGCCGCCATGCACTTTCTCCAGCACCGCGCCCAGAACGTCGATCGCGACCGAATAGAGCCAGCCCGTTCCCGGCACGAACTCCAGCGGCAGCTTGGCCACGCGCGAAAAATTCTCCTCAAGGCTCATATCCGACGCGCCAAGCCCGGTGGTGATCATCGGGTCCTGCGGATAGCTGTAAGCCAGGCCCGCCGTGTGGGTCAGCAAATGGTGGATTGTGATTTCCGCCTGGGAGCCGTCGGGCGATGTCGGCGTGAACCAGGGCAGGTGGTCCGCCACGCGGTCATCAAGGCCGATCAGGCCCTTGTCGGACATGGCAAGGGCTGTCGCCGCCACCACGGGCTTGGTCACCGATGCGAGCCGATAAATAGCGTTCTCGATCATCGACACGCCCGCCTCGCGGTCGAGCCAGCCCGCCGTCCGGCGACACACGATGTCGCCATGGTGGGCCACGACCAGTTCTGCGCCGACAATCGACTGCTTCTCGACGGCCGCGTCCATCACGGCTTCGATACGGCTCTTCATGCTGATTCCTCCAAGGGCGCCAGGACCCTAGCGTCGCGCGGAGGGGAGATAAAGCTAAACCGCGAAACTGGTTCCGCAGCCGCAGGACGCCACGGCATTGGGGTTTTTGATCTGGAACGACTGGCCGATCAGGTCATCGACAAAGTCGATTTCCGAGCCGCCCATGAATTCAAGGCTCAGCGAATCGATCAGCACTGTGGCGTCGCCTTTTTGCAGCACCAGATCGTCGGCATTGGGGCTTTCCTGCACCAGATTGTATTCGTACTGGAAACCCGAACAGCCACCGCCCGCCACTGAAATCCGCAGCACCGTGCCGGGCGCCTCCTTGGAAAGGATGCGCGAGACACGCTTGGCGGCGCGGTCCGAAAGGGTTACGGCAGGGGCATCGGCAAGTGCGGCGTCGGTCATGGGAAATCCCGGGTCAGTCGTAATGTCATAACGCTCAACCTAAGATAGGCGTTCAGCGCGTCATTGCAAAGGCCTGGAAGAGACCAGATGAGAGACACCGCCTCCTACGCCAGCAAGTCCTCCCAATCGCTCGGGCGGCTTTATGGCACTGGCGCCAGCCCGACGCGCTCCGAATTCCAGCGCGACCGCGACCGCATCATCCATTCCACCGCGTTTCGGCGCCTGCAGCACAAGACCCAGGTTTTTCTGGCGCATGAAGGTCGGCATTTCCGCAACCGCCTGACCCACACATTGGAGGTCAGCCAGATCGCCCGCTCCATCGCCCGGGCCCTGCGGCTGGACGAAGATTTGGCCGAGGCCATCGCCCTCAGCCACGATCTGGGACATACCCCCTTCGGTCACGCCGGCGAGCGCGCTTTGGACCGAGCCATGGAGCCCTATGGCGGCTTCGATCATAATATACAGGCGCTCCGCGTCGTCACCCGCCTCGAAAACCGCTATGCTGAGCACGACGGGCTCAACCTGACCTGGGAAACGCTCGAGGGCATCCTCAAGCATAATGGACCCTTGCCGCATCTGGTCGATCTGGCCGAAATTCCCGCACCCGCCGATCTGCGGGTCGACACCTATGCGAGCCTTGAAGCTCAGGTCGCCGCCATTGCCGACGACATTGCCTACAATGCCCACGACATCGACGACGCCTTGCGGGCCAATCTGGTCACCCTGCAGGATTTCGCCGGCGTGCCCATGGCCGGCCCCATCGTCGAGGAAGTTCTGGCGCGCTACCCCGATATTGCCCCCAAGCGCCAGACCCACGAGGTCCAGCGCCGCATGATCACCCGCGCCGTCGAAAATGTCATCGCCACCAGCGCCGGCAATATAGCCACGGCGGCCATCTCCTCGCCCGAGGATGCGCGGCAGATCGGGCGGACCCTGGTTTCCTTCTCGCCGGAAATGGCGGCGAATGAAAAGGGGCTCAAATCCTTTCTCTTTTCCCGGGTCTATCGCCATGAAGATGTCATGGTGCCGGTGCGCGAAAGCGAAGCGGTGGTGGACCGGCTCTTCGCGGCCTATATGGCCGATGCCGATATGCCAGGGCGCTGGGGTGAGGCGGGCAGGGCGGTCTCGGGGGCGGCGCGCGCCCGCATCGTCGCCGACTTCATCGCCGGCATGACCGACCCCTATGCCCTGGACGAGCACCAGCGCTTGTTTGACGCTCGACCCGATTTCCGTTAACGCCAACCGCCGTGTGACAAGGGCTGACAGCGCCCAAACTCACTGCTCCGCCCTCGGGCTTGACCCGAGGGCCACTATCAACACAGTACGCGTTGCCGCAGGTCCCCGGGTTAAGCCAGAGGACGACACGGTGGAGGAGAGGCGATTTGCCTGGAACCGACACCGCATATGAAGTGAGTTAGGCTCGACATGGACATTTTCGCCCTCTTCACCACCCGGGTCATCGAGGCCCTGCGTGCCGACTATCCTGAGCTCGACGCCGAGCTGCTTGCACGCGTGGTGGTGGAGCCCCCGCGCGATCCTGCCCATGGAGACCTCAGCACCAATGCCGCCATGGTTGTGGCCAAGCCCTTGGGCAAGAATCCGCGCGAGGTAGCGTCCGGTCTGGTGGAACGCTTCAAATCGGCACCCGATGTAACCTCGGTCGAAGTGGCCGGTCCCGGCTTCATCAACTTCCGGCTCGCCGATAGCATCTGGCATCAGGTTCTGAAAGCCGTGGGCGCTCAGGGCGAGAACTTCGGTCGGTCCAATCTGGGCAAGGGCGAACGGGTCAATGTCGAATATGTCTCCGCCAACCCCACCGGCCCCATGCATGTCGGCCACACCCGCGGCGCCGTCTTTGGCGACGCGCTGGCCTCGCTCATGGCCTGGTCCGGTTATGACGTGACGCGCGAATATTACATCAACGATACCGGCGGTCAGACCATAATTCTCGGCGAGTCGGCTCTCCTGCGTTATCGCGAGGCCTTGGGCGAAACCATCGAGATTCCGTCCGGCTTCTATCCCGGCGACTATCTCATCCCTGTGGGTAAGGCGCTGGCGGCCGAATATGGCGCCTCGCTGCTCGATAAGCCCGTGCAGGAAGCGGTGCTGATCGCCCGCGAGGCGGCCCTTGCCGCCATGATGGAACTGGTCAAGGCCGACCTCGCCCAGCTCAATATCCATCACGACGTCTTCTTCTCCGAACGCACCCTGCATGGGCAGGGTGGTGACATCCAGTTGACGCTCGATTGGCTGCGCGAGGAAGGCATGGTCTATGAAGGCCGGCTCGATCCGCCCAAGGGCAAGACGCCAGAAGATTGGGAAGATCGCGAGCAGACCCTGTTCCGCGCCACCGACTATGGCGACGACACTGATCGCGCCCTGATCAAGTCGGATGGCTCCTACACCTATTTCGCAGCCGACATTGCCTATCACCGCAACAAATATCTGCGTGGCTTCAAGCACATGGTCAATGTGCTCGGCGCCGACCATTCCGGCTATGTCAAGCGCCTGCAGGCGGCCGTGAAGGCCGTCTCGAATGGTGAAGCCGATATCGACGTGCGCATTTGCCAGCTTGTGCGGCTGCTCAAGAACGGCGAGCCGTTCAAGATGTCCAAGCGCTCCGGCGACCTGGTCCTGCTCTCCGACGTGGTCGAGGAAGTGGGGCCGGACGCGACGCGCTTCATGCTTTTGTTCCGGCGGAACGATGCCGCCATGGATTTCGACTTTGCCCTGGTCAAGGAGCAAACGCGCGATAATCCCGTATTCTACGTGCAATATGCCCATGCCCGCGCCTGTTCCATTTTCCGTACCGCCAGGCGCGACATGCCCGATCTCGATGTCTCGGCCGCCGCCCTGGCCGGGGCCGAGTTGGAACTGCTCGGCAGCGCCGCCGATATCGAACTCATTCGCCTGCTCGGGGCCTGGCCGCGCACGGTGGCCGCGGCGACAATCGCGCACGAGCCGCATCGTATCGCATTCTATGTGCATGAGCTCTCAGCGGCCTTGCATGGCTTCTGGGCAAAGGGCAAGGATGAGCCGCAGTTACGATTTGTTAACCCTTCGGACCCGAAGTTGACCCTAGCTCGACTCGCACTCGTCGACGCCGTTCGCCAGGTAATTCGCAACGGCCTTGGGATTTTGGGGGTCTCCGCGCCTGAGGAGCTTTCATAATTCGGGCGCATTGGTGTGAAAATACGCGGCAAAATCCTTGACAGGACAATCCGCACTCTAGGGGCGCTGCGAGATGACGTCAGCGAAACCGCATTCGATGGCCGCACAGACTGAAGCACCGGACGATCTTATTGCTGAACTGGCACGCCTGATGGCCGACGAGGCCCGCAGCGACAAGCCGGATAGCAAGGTGCAGACCACGCCAGTCCGTATTCCGGGCGATGCCGAACCTAACCCGGCGCCGCGTTTTGATGGGGCAGCCCGCAGCGAGCGGCCGGCAGAGCCCGCGCCCGTCCGCATCCCGGGCGACGCGCCTGCCTCCGCGCCTAAGGAACCCGAGCCGTTTTCCTTTGATTTCGGCCTGACCGGCGCTTCCGAGCCGTCCGAGGCCCAGCCTGCCAGCGCCCCGGCGCCCATGATGGACAAGGCACAGGACGAGCCCGAAACCCAACAGTCGGTATCGCTCGACCACGACAGCCTCGCCGATCTGATTGCCGCCGAATTGGCCTCCGACTTGCCCGGTCCCGCCAGTGTCGAGCAGCCGGAAACAGCCGAACCGGCAGCTGTTGAGAACCCGACCGACCAGGACAATTTCGGCACCCCGCCGATCTTCGGTCTCGGCGGAGGCGCGCCAGCGCCCGTCCAGAGCCAATCCGCCGCCCCCCGCGAGACGCCCGCACCGGCGCCCGCCGCGTCCAATGCCGAGCCCTTAGATCCTCTGGATGAGATCGAGCGCCTCGTCGGGCCCGCGGTTCGCGCGAACATCGCCGATAGCGCGCCCGCCAGTCCGGCCCTGCGCAGTCTGGCGACCCCGACAATCGCGACCCAAACGCCCGCCCGGGCTCCTACGGACAAGCCGATCCAAGCCGAAATTCCGGCTCCGGCGCCCGTGAGCCCCGCGGCCAAGGGCGAGATGAATTCAGTGGACGAGGCCATTCTGGCCGCTGCTGCTGCCACCGGCGCTCATGTCGAATGGGTCAATGGCAATGGCGAAGCCGGCGCCGACGCCATCGAAACCGATACCGAAGCCCTGGCCCGCCCACCGCGTGCCGCGCTCCGCCTCAACCGGGCTGTTGTCGGGCCATTGGTGGCCGTCGGGCTGCTGGCCGTCGCCGGTGCGGGCCTCTACTGGGTGCTGGGGCAGGGCGGTACCACCACCGGGCCGGCGCCGCTTCTGGTGGCCGATACCACACCGACCAAGGAAGTGCCCGAGGCCGATAACTCCGCCGAAACCGCCCAGTCGGTGGTCTTCAATGAGATTTCCGGTGCGGAAACCGGCGGCGAGGAACAATTGGTCTCGCGCGATCAGGCCGATACTGAGGCCGTTGTGGCCGCCAATACCGCGCCCACGAGCTCGGGCGTCCTGGCCACCAGCGGCGGCGACAATGTCGACCCCAATCAGGATGGCCTGGTGAACCGCAAGGTGCGCACTGTGACCGTGCTGCCCGACGGCACCATTGTCAGCGGCGACGACAGCCTGGCCGGTTCGGCTATTCTGCCGGTCGACCGGCCCAATGTGCCCGATGTGCCGGGTGCCGATTTCTCCACGCCAGAGCTGGTTGCCAGCGCCCGCGCAGAGACCGCGACGCCTGCGGCAGTCCCCGAGCCGGCGGCCACCCCGACACCGGCTGCATCGATCGTTGAGCCAGGCGCCGACGTGCCCGTTGTCGATGCCACTGGCGCCGCCTTGCCCGGTCGCACGGTCAGGGTGCCTATGGATCGGCCCGACAATTTCGCCGCGCTCGCCTCTGCAGCCATCGCCGCTGCAAATGCTGTGTCGACCCCGGCCACCCCGGCCACGGCAACGGCCCAGCCGCAGGCTGCCGCCCCGCAACAGGCCGCCGCCACATCCAGCGGCGGGGCCTCGAGCTATGTGCAATTGGCCTCCCAGCGCAGCGAAGAGGCCGCCCGCCAGTCTGCGCAGGCCATCGCCACCCGCTATGGCGTGCTTTTCGGTGGTGCCAATCTGGAGATCCAGCGCGTCGACTTGGGCGAACGCGGCATCTATTACCGGGTGCTGGTGCCGGCCGCGTCGCGCGAAAGCGCGGCCAATATCTGCACCAATGTGAAAGCGGCCGGCGGCGACTGCCTCTTGCTCTAGCTGCAGGCGGGATGGCCCTTGCTTGACGCCTCCGTCACCAGCGGACAAGGATGGCGAAAGACGGCCACCTGACGGACACCCATGACTGAGGCAGAAGCCAATTGGTTCGATTCCCCGGCGGCGCCTGCCGCCGAGGACGTTTTGCATGTCGATGTCGGCGGCTATGAAGGCCCGCTGGATCTGCTGCTCGATCTTGCGCGCCGTCAAAAGGTCGATCTGTCCCGCATTTCCGTTCTGGCCCTGGCCGAACAATATCTGCTCTTCATCGACAAGGTCCGCGAACGCCGCATCGAGGTTGCTGCCGACTATCTGGTCATGGCGGCCTGGCTGGCCTATCTCAAAAGCCGGCTGATGGTGCCGCAGGCGCCCGGCGACGAAGAGCCGAGCGGCGAGATGCTCGCCGCCATGCTGCAATTCCGCCTCAAGCGCCTGGAAGCCATGCGAACCGCCGCTGGCCGCCTGATGAGCCGTCCACGGCTGAACGATCAGATTTTTGCGCGCGGCGCTCCCGAGCCCATCGAGATCGCCCGGCGCTCCATTTGGGAAGCCAGCCTCTACGATCTGCTTAAGGCCTATTCCAGCCAGCGCGAACGCGGCATTGTCACCGACTATGCCCCGCGCCTGAGAACCGTCTGGTCCTTGCAGGATGCGCGCGACATCCTGCAGCGCCTCATCGGCGATAGCCAGGAATGGGTGTCGCTTGATGCCTATCTCGTCGACTATCTCGCAACGCCCAGCGAACGCGCCACCGTGCGCGCTTCCACCTTTGCCTCCAGTCTGGAATTGGTGCGCCAGGGCCAGATCGACATTCGGCAGACTGAAACATTCGGGCCCTTGTTCATGCGCCGCCGGAGTGATGCCAAGTGAACCACATGGACCCGACAGAGCAGTCTGGCGAGGTACTGCGCCGCCATTTGCGCATCCTTGAGGCCTTGCTCTTCGCCTCGGACCGGCCTTTGCGTCCCGACGAAATGGCCTCCTATCTGGGCGAAGGTGTCGACATAGCCGGCCTGCTGAACCGTTTGCAGGCGCTTTATGCCGACCGCGGCGTTAATCTGGTGCGCCGGGGCGAGGGCTGGGCCTTCCGCACCGCCGAGGATTTGGGCTTTCTCCTGCGGCGCGAAGAGCAGGAAACCCGTCCGCTATCCCGGGCAGCGCTCGAAACCCTGTCCATCATTGCCTATCACCAGCCGGCCACCCGCGCCGAGATCGAAGAAGTGCGTGGCGTCGCCACCGGCAAGGGCACGCTGGACCTGCTTATGGAGGCAGGCTGGGTGCGCATGCGGGGGCGCCGCCGCACGCCGGGCCGTCCTGTCACCTATGGCACCACCGACGCTTTCCTCGATCATTTCGGCCTCGAAAGCCTGTCCGATCTGCCGGGTCTGGATGAGCTCAAAGGGGCAGGGCTGCTTTCAGGCCGCTTGCCCGCCGATATGCAAATTCCCTTGCCGCTCGACAATGCCCTCAGGGACGACGAAGACCCCCTCGATCCGTTCGATCTGGGCGATCCGGAGCCCGAAGACGAGGAAACTTGATCGCAAATTGCCATTTGCAGGGTGCGAAAAGGAACACGTTCTTGTGTTCAGGTGCATTTGAACCTATTTCTCGGTCTATCTATCGCGTGTAACGCGTATCTGGAGTTCTAGGGAGACCATTATGCACGCGCCGTCTATTTGGGGCATTCTCGTTGTTGCCGTTGTCGTTATCCTGCTGTTCGGCCGTGGGAAAATTTCCGGCATGATGGGTGAAGTCGCCCAGGGTATCAAAGCCTTCCAGAAGGGCATGAAGGACGACGACAAGCCGGCTGAACGCCTGCAGGCCGATACGGCCAGCACTGTCGATGCCAAGGAAGTGGACAAGAGCAAGGACGCCTGAGCGCCCGCATAGCTTGTTCCCACCCAATGCGTGCGGTTCGTCCGCCGTCCGGAGACTGAATAAATGCTCGGCCTAGGCTGGACAGAGATGCTGGTGATTGGCGTCGTTGCGCTGATCTTCATCGGCCCCAAGGACCTGCCCGTGGTCATGGGACGGGTTGGCAAGGTTATTGGGCAGATCCAGCGCATGGGGCGAGAGTTCCAGCGCGAAATCAACAAGACCACCGGGCTCGATGAGGTGCGCAACCTGCGGACCTCGATCACCTCGCCGCTCAAGCAGACGGCTGACGAAATCCGCAAGGAATTCAACAGCATCGGCAAGGATGGCAAGGAAAGCCCCTCGGGTGCCCTCAAGCCGACCAATCCTGCCGAGGAAAGCGTCGTCGAGGCCATTCAGCAGCAGGCCGGCATGGCGCCCGCCAAAAAGTCCAATGACGAAATGGCGGCCGATTATGGCTTTACCGCCAAAAAGGCCGAACCGGTAAAGGCGGCCCGCGCCAGCAAGGGTGCAACGGCGTCTGCGAAGAGCGCCACGGCAAAATCCGTTCCCGCCAAAGCTGCCGCGCCAAAGCCCGCCGCGCGCAAGCCGAAAGCGCAGGCCGACAATGCCGCCCCCGCGGGTGAGACGGCCAAGCCTGCCAAGCCGCGGGCTGCGCGCGCTGCTGCATCCAAGGCCACGGCCGGCAAGTCCGCCGTCAAAGCGACGAAAAAGGCGCCCGCAAGCAAGCCGGAGACTGCATCGGCTGCCGCCAAGCCGGCAAAGCCCCGCGCCCCGCGCAAGAAGGCTGCCGAAACGGCCGGAAAGACCGAATAAATGGCCGACACCCCGACCAAGATAGAAGACAAGAGCAAGCCGCACGTCGAAGACGAGCTCGCCGGCAGCGAAGCACCACTGCTTGAACATCTCGTCGAATTGCGCAAGCGCCTCATCCGCGCGGCCATCGCGGTGGTCGTGCTCATGGTTGTGTGCTTCATCTTTGCGGGACAGATTTTTGACGTTCTGCTCAACCCCTATCGGTCCATCTATCCCAATCCGGGTGATATGGAGCTGATCTATACCGCGCCGCAGGAATTCTTCTTCACCCAGCTCAACCTGGCTCTGTTCGGCGCCATTTTCCTTGGCTTTCCCTATGTGGCGACCCAGATCTACGGTTTCGTCGCCCCCGGTCTCTACAAGCATGAGCGCAAGGCGCTGATCCCCTATCTGGTGGCCACGCCGATCTTCTTCCTGCTCGGCGCCATGATGGTCTATTTCGCTGTTCTGCCCATGGCCCTGCATTTCTTTGCCGGCATGCAGACCTCCGAGATCAAGCTGCTTGCCCGTGTCTCGGAATATCTGGGCCTGGCCACCACGCTGATTCTGGCCTTCGGCATCTGCTTCCAGCTTCCGGTCGTCCTGACCTTGCTCGCCCAGATCGACTTGGTGAATTACGACATGCTCAAGAAGGGGCGGCGCTACGCCATTGTCGGCATTCTGATTGTGGCAGCGCTCGTATCGCCGCCTGACCCGATCTCGCAGATCGGTCTTGCCTTGCCGATGTATGCTCTCTACGAACTCGCTATCCTCTCGGTACGCTACGTGCAGAAACGGCGCGAGGCGGCGATTGCCAAGCAGGATGAAGAGCTGTCCGGCTCATCCTCCGAATAGCTGCGCGCGGGCACCCGGGCGCACTCATCTGTGCCCGTGGCGCTTGCAGGCGTGCTCCGGGCCACTCATCCAGGGCCTGCAGCAAGCAAGAGGCGGGCAGGGCCCGTAACCAGCAATGTTCGATATCAAGTGGATCAGAGATAACCCTGATGCTTTCGACGCGGCCATGGGCCAGCGCAAGAACGTGTCCGTGCGCTCCTCCGATCTCATCGCGATAGACGAACGGCGCCGCGCCATCATCGTCCGGCTCAATGAAGCCCAGGAAAAGCGCAACGCGCTCTCCAAGCAGATCGGCCAGGCCAAGGCCCAGAAGGACGAGGCCCGGGCGCAGGAGCTCATGGCCGAAGTCGCTGCGCTCAAGGAAACCATTCCCGCCGGCGAGGCCGAAGAGCGCGCCGTTGAAAAGGAACTGCGCGACGCCCTTTCGGCCATCCCCAATATGGCGCTCGACGATGTCCCCGTGGGCGATGACGAAGCCGACAATGTCGAGTATTTCGGCGCCAATGGTACCGCCGAGACCGCTGCCAAGGTGCGTCCCGCCAAGCCGAGCTTTGCCTTCGCGCCCAAGGAGCATTTCGAAATCGGCGTTGCCGAAAAGGACATGGATTTCGAAATCGCCGCCAAGCTCTCGGGCAGCCGCTTCGTCGTCCTCAAGGGCCAGATCGCTCGGCTCGAACGCGCCCTTGGCCAGTTCATGCTCGATCTGCACACGACCGAACACGGCTATCTCGAAGTCCAGCCACCGGTCCTTGTGCGCGACGACGCGCTTTACGGCACCGGTCAACTGCCGAAATTCGAGGAAGACCTGTTCTTCACTCCGCATGGTGAGAGCCGCCTGGCGCTGATCCCCACCGCCGAAGTGCCGATGACCAATTTCGTCCGCGAGACGATCCTCGCTGAAGAAGACCTGCCGCTGCGCTTCACCGCCCTCACGCCCTGCTTCCGCTCCGAAGCTGGTTCCGCCGGCCGCGATACGCGCGGCATGCTGCGCCAGCACCAATTTGATAAGGTCGAGCTGGTTTCCATCACCACGCCCGAAGAATCGATCAACGAGCATGAGCGCATGCTCGCCTGTGCCGAAACCGTCCTGCAGCGCCTCGGCCTGCACTATCGCGTCATGACCCTCTGTACCGGCGATATGGGCTTTGGTGCCCGCAAGACCTATGACCTTGAAGTCTGGCTGCCGGGGCAGGATACCTATCGCGAAATTTCCTCGGTCTCTGTCTGCGGCGATTTCCAGGCCCGCCGCATGGAAGCGCGCTATCGCCCCTCTGGCGAAAAGCAGGCCCCGCGCTATGTGCACACCCTCAATGGTTCCGGCACCGCTGTCGGCCGCTGCCTCATCGCCGTCTTGGAAAACTACCAGCAGGAAGATGGTTCGGTGCTCATTCCCGAGGCCCTGCAGCCCTATATGGGCGGCTTGACCTCCATCGGCGGCAAGTAATGAGCCTGCGCATCCTCATCACCAATGACGATGGCGTGGATGCGCCTGGCATCGCCGTCATGGCCGAAATTGCCCGCGCGATCTCGGACGATGTGTGGATCGTGGCCCCGGATGGCAATCAATCCGGGGCAGGGCACCGCTTCAGCTTCGGGCGGGAACTGTCCTTCGAGACGCTCGGCGCTCGGCGCTATGCGGTCACCGGCGGTTCCCCGGCTGATTGTGTTGTGGCGGCCATGACCCATATTCTGGGTGACAAGCCGGCCGATCTGGTGTTGTCGGGCGTCAATGCCGGGCAGAACCTGGGCGACATCGTCAACTGTTCCGGCACTGCGGCCGGCGCCCGCGAGGGCGTGTTGCAGGGCGCCATCGGCATCGCCATGAGCCAGTCCATGGACTATGAAGTGTCCCGTAGGCCCGACTGGGCCAATGCTAGCCGTTTCGGCGCCGAAGTCGTCGAGGCCATCATGGCCGCCCACAATGGCGACGACGTCTTCTACAATGTCAATTTTCCCTTCTGCGCCACCGACGAGGTCGTCGGTCTGACGGCGGTGGCCCATCAGCGTTTTTCGCGCTCGCCCATACGCTATTATCCCAGCGATAATGACGGTCGCTTTTTCATGGCCATTCCCGAGACACCCCTGCCGCTCGACCCCGCCGCCGACTTCGAAGTTCTGCGCCGCGGCAACGCCATTACGGTAACCCCTTTTGCCCTGCAGCAGACCCATCAGGGCGCGCTTGAACGCCTCGGCAACATCGCTCTCAAGGGCTGATTCAGGCCCGCCGTTGCTTTTCGTTCATCAAGGCAGGCCAGGACCCGGTTCTTAACCTTACCCGACTCTGAATCGGGCCGTCACGAATTCGCTCAAATCGCATCGGCCTTAAACTCGTCTTTACCTTACCGGCGTAGCGTCAAGCTCAGTTGTTGAGTACCTGCGTACGAGTAAGCCGATGAGTATTCGCGTTTTTCCGCGGACCCATAGAAGTGCGGTCGCCGTTGCCGGTGTAATGATCGCCGCCGTTGGATTGTCCGGCTGTTCGAGCCTGGGGAGTCGCAGTTTCAGCGACGACACCGTCACAGGCTCGGTCGCGCAGTCGACCCCCACAACCCTCAATCAGCCTATGCCGCCAACCCTTGGTGCACCCCAGCCGGTGCAGGTTGCCAGCATGGAATATCTGCCGCCGGCCAATGTCGGCGCATCCTGGACAGGCGGCAATACACTGCCGCCGGCACCGGTCAATAACGGCTTCATGCAGCCCTCCGGTGTGACCTCGCCAATCGGCGCTTCGGCTTCGACGGTGCAAACCCAGGCTCTACCAGCATTGAGTTCGTCGTCACCTATGGGAAATATGCAAGCCATGCCTGCTCAGCAAAACCTTGCCCCGCTGCCGGCCGCGCCCGCCGCCGTTGCCATGGGCACTCCGTCGTCAAGCGCCGCCTTACCGGTCAATTCCAGCGTTCCCGTCCAGGCCGCCGCTAACGGCAACGCGTACACGCACACTATTGTCGGCGGTGAATCGCTCTACACCATCGCCCGCAAATACGATGTGACCACCCAAGCCATCGTGCATGCAAACGGCCTGAGTTCACCCGACAAAATCGTGGTCGGCCAGAAGATTATCATCCCCGGCCGCTCCGATCTGGTCAATGCAGCGCCGGTTCAGGTAGCCAGCGCAAGCCCGCAGACTACCGCGCCAACCCTGCCGGCAGCGCGTCCGAGCAATCTGTCTGGTGGCAATGTGTTGCAGCAGGCATCGACGCCCGCGCCGGCCCCTGCATCCACTCCGGCTGCCACCTCTGCCGGCGCCAAGGTCACCCAGGTCGCGTCTGTGCCCACCACGCCGGCGCCTGCCGCCGAGCCGGTTTCGTCCGGCGACAAGTTTCGCTGGCCGGTTTCAGGCCGTGTCATCACCGACTTTGCCGCCTCGCGCGGCACCGGCATCAATATCGATGTGCCCGAAGGTTCGACGGTCAAGGCGGCCGAGAACGGCACCGTGATCTATGTCGGCTCGGGCGTTGAAGGCTACGGCAATCTCGTGCTCATCCGTCACCCCAACGGCTATGTCTCCGCCTATGCGCACCTCGCCTCGATGAGCGTTGCCAAAGGTGCCGTGGTCAATCGCGGCGACTCGATCGGTGCTGTCGGTCAAACCGGATCTGTCTCCAGGCCGCAGCTGCATTTCGAGCTGCGCAAAGGGGCTACGCCCGTCGATCCGGTGCCACTGCTGGCCAGTTGATCTTGAACTGACCTCCTCAAAGGAAAAGGGCCGGGCGTGGTGCACCGGCCCTTTTTCTTTGCGCCCGCCTAGATAGGCTTGCCTTCTTCGCCTGCCAATGTCCGCACCAGTTGGATGGCCACGCGTCCGGATCGCGACCCGCGTGTGGCAGCCCACTCGATGGCCCGGGCCCTCAGCGCCTCTGCGCTGATCGATAGACCGTAATATTCGGCATATCCCGAAACCATGGCCAGGTAGTTGTCCTGGTCGGAATTGTGAAAGCCCAGCCAAAGCCCGAATCGATCCGAAAGCGACACCTTTTCTTCCACCGCCTCGCTCGGGTTGATGGCGGTAGAGCGCTCATTCTCGATCATGTCTCTGGGCATCAGGTGCCGCCGGTTGGACGTAGCATAAAACAGGACGTTATCCGGTCGCCCCTCCAGCCCACCATCAAGAATGGTCTTGAGCGATTTGTAGCTGGTCTCGCCGCTATCGAAGCTGAGGTCGTCACAAAAGACGATGAAGCGCGCTGGTTGGCCCGAAATCGCCCGCATCAGCAGCGGCAGGGTTTCCAGATCTTCGCGGGCTATCTCTACAAGAACAAGGTGGTCGAACCCGCTGCGGCCTTGGATGTCGGCATGGATGGCCTTGACCAGCGAGCTTTTGCCCATGCCCCTTGCACCCCAAAGCAGGGCGTTGTTGGCGCCGTGACCGCGGGCAAACTGTTCGGTATTGGCCAGAAGAATATCGCGGACCTGATCGATACCCTTGAGCATGGCGAGGGGGACGCGGCTGACCTTCTGCACAGGCATTAATTGCCCACTCGCGCCAGTCCAGTGATAGGCATCGGCCTCCGCCAGTGTGAAAATGCCAGGGCCGGGGGTATCGTTCATCGCCTGCGCTATGGTCTCGAGCGCCTGGGCAATCCTGGCAAGATAGTCTTTGGTTTCCACCGGCTGGTCCCTCAGCTTTGGCGCGGCAATCTGCGCATCCTTATTGGCTTTGCATTAAGCAAACCCCAAATGTATAGTCCGCGCGATTTTGGCCGGGGCGCAAGTGCAGGCAAGCCCGATAGCGTCCACCTGTTTGGCAGGTCGGGGCCGTCCCTTCCTCAAAACGCAAAAAAGAATCGATAAGGAGTTCGCTTGATGTTTGTAACGCCCGCCTATGCCCAGGAAGCGGTTGGGGCCCCCGGAGGCATGGCTGACATCTTCATCCAGCTCATGCCGATCGCACTGCTCGTGCTGATCTTCTGGCTCCTGATCTTCCGTCCCCAGCAGAAGCGCATGAAGGCCCAGCAGGCCATGCTCTCGGCCATCCGCCGCGGCGACACCATCGTGACCACCGGCGGCATTGTCGGCAAGGTGACCAAGGCGGTTGATGGCGAGGACCTGGAAGTCGAGGTTTCCCAAGGCGTCAAGGTCAAGGTCGTGCGCGGCATGGTGGCCGATGTGCGCTCCAAATCTGAGCCGGTCAACGACAACAAGCCCGCCTAAGGCCTAACAAGCTTGCTCGCCGGAGCCCCAGGGCTCCGGTTTTTTGCTTTCAGGACGTTCTTCCATGCAGTTTTCGCCCATCCGTACCACCATCATGTTCGCCGTAATCGTGTTTGGCGTGCTCTTTGCACTGCCCAGCATGTTGCCGCAGGCGGCGCGTGACGCGCTGCCCGATTGGCTGCCGCGCGAAACGGTGGTTCTGGGGCTCGACCTGCAGGGCGGATCGCACCTGCTATTGCAGGTGAACGAAGAAAGCATTGTCACGGAGCGCCTGGCCGATCTGCGTCGCGATGCCCGTAGCATCCTCGCCAATGACAACGGCATTGGCAATATCATCACGACCGACCCAGCCGCCAAGTCGATTACCATCGAACTGATGGATCCTAGCCAGCAGGCCACCGCCCTGACAGCCCTCGAAGGGCTGCAGAACACCGTCGGCGGTCAGGTATTTTCCGGCGTCGGCGGCACCAATGAAATTGCCATCGCTGCCGCCGACACCACGCATATCACTATCACGCTGACGCCCGAAGGTATCGAGCAGCGCATGTCGAGCCTGGTGGCGCAGTCCATCGAGGTGGTGCGCAATCGTATCGATGAGCTCGGCACCACCGAGCCGAGCATTCAGCGCCAGGGCAGCAACAGGCTGCTCGTGCAGGTGCCTGGCTTTGGCGATTCCACGCGCCTCAAAAACATCATTTCGCAAACGGCGCGCCTGACGTTCCACATGGTCTATCCCGGTATGACCGCCGATCAGGCCGAAGCACAGGGTCTGCCGCCCGGCACCATGATTCTGCCCAGCCAGGACGGGTCGCGCGAGCTGCTCTATGAGGATATTGCCCTGGGCGGCGAATCCCTGGTGGACGCACAGCCGGCCTACGATCAGCAGCGCGGCATCCCCGTGGTCAGCTTCAAGTTCGACACGCGTGGCGCCATCACCTTTGGTGAAATCACCTCGGCCAATGTCGGCCAGCGCTTCGCGATCGTTCTCGACAATGAAGTGATCACCGCCCCTGTCATCCAACAGCCTATTACTGGTGGCTCAGGCCAGATCAGCGGCAGCTTCACCACCGCATCGGCCAATGACCTGGCCGTGCTGTTGCGCGGCGGCGCCCTGCCGGCAAGCCTCGACATCGTTGAAGAGCGTTCTGTCAGCGCAGGTCTCGGCGCCGATTCCATTCGCGCCGGCATAACGGCCGGTATTATCGGCGCCATCGCCGTGGTTGCCTTCATGGTGCTGGCTTATGGCCTTTTTGGCCTCTTTGCCGACCTGGCCGTGATCATCAATGTGGTCTTGATCCTGGGCGTGCTCTCCATGTTGGGAGCAACCCTCACGCTGCCCGGCATTGCCGGTATCGTGCTCACCATCGGCATGGCAGTGGACGCCAACGTGCTGATTTACGAGCGCATTCGCGAGGAACTGGCGGCAGGGCGCAGCAAGATTGCGGCTATTGAATCCGGTTTCCAGCGTGCCATGGCAACCATTCTCGACGCCAATATCACCACGCTGATCGCGGCGGTCGTCCTGTTCTATCTCGGTTCGGGGCCAGTGCAGGGTTTCGCCGTAACCCTGGCCATTGGTATTCTGACCACATTGTTCACGGCCTATCTGGTGACCTTGTTCATCGTCGGCCGCTGGTACAAATGGGTTCGCCCCAAGACGCTGAAAATCCAGTTTCTGCGGATCATCCCCGACGGAACCAAAATTCCCTTCATGGCGGCGCGCAAATATGTGCTGGCCCTGTCGATACTCGCGTCCGTTCTTTCGCTCGGCTGGTTTGGCATCCATGGCCTGAACCTCGGCATCGATTTCCGGGGCGGCTCGTCCATGGAAATTCAGGCCAATTCCGGCACCGCCGATTCCGGCGAAATCCGTGAAGCGCTGTCGCAACTCGGCCTAGGGGATGTGCAAGTACAGGGTTTTGGCGAAGCAGACAGTTTGCTTGTCCGCGTCCAGACGCAAGATGGCGGCGCTTCGGCGCAGCAGGCAGCGGTTGAAGAGGTAAGGACGGCCGTAGAGGCGCTCGACTACACAATGCGCGGCACCGAAACGGTGGGGCCGACCGTGTCGAGCGAATTGGCTCTGACCGGCGCTATTGGCCTCGGCGTGGCGCTCCTGGGTATCCTCGTCTATCTCTGGTTCCGGTTCGAGTGGCAATTTGCCGTGGGCGCCATCATATCCACCGCCCACGACGTCATCCTCACGATAGGCCTCTTTGCTTTCGCCGGCCTGGAATTCAATGCGTCCAGCATCGCCGCCATTCTGACCATTGTTGGCTATTCGCTGAACGATACGGTGGTGATCTATGACCGCATCCGCGAATATCGCATGAAATACAAGAAGATGGGGCTGAGCGAAATCATCGATATCGCCATCAACTCCACCTTACCGCGAACCATTCTGACCGCCACCACCACCTTCCTGGCGCTGATGGCTCTCGTGATCTTCGGTGGCGAAGTGATCCGCAGCTTCACCATCTCCATGGCTTGGGGCGTGCTGGTCGGCACTTATTCCTCGATCTTCATTGCCGCGCCAATCCTGATCTATCTGGGCCTAACGTCGCGAGCCGATCAGGTCGAAGAAGGCAAAGAACTGGGCGATGATCGCGAGCCGTCGGACAGCGCGGCGGGCTGATGGGCCATGAGTGCAGTGGAAACAGCACATTTCCCGCGCCAGGTTGGTATCGACGCCTATGGCAATGGCGGTTTCCGCTTTGCTGAAATGTCGCACAAGGGCTCGCTTCTGTGCCTGCCCAATGGCATGTCGGGGTGGCCGATCGACTCGACCGCGCAACTGACGCTGGAAAGCCTGGAGCCGGTCCTGGCCCAGGCCGACAAGCTGGACGTTTTGTTGATCGGCCTTGGCGGCGACATCGTCGCCATCGATCCGGCCATTCGGCAGGCATTTCGAGATCGCTCGGTCATTATCGAGGCGACGCAGACCGGTGGCGCGGTGCGCACTTACAATGTCCTGCTTGCCGAGGAGCGGGCAGTAGCCGCCGCGCTGATTGCCGTAGAGAACGCGCGCTGATGGCGGCCGACAGCTTTGCCCTGGCTGCCGAGACGCTCCGCAGGCTGGATCGCGACCGATATCTGGCGACATTGGTTCTGCCCGCCGAAGCACGGCCGGGCGTCACTGCGCTCTATGCGTTCAACGCCGACATCGCTGCCATCCGCGAGCGTGTCTCTGGCCCGCAACCGGGGGAAATTCGCTTGCAATGGTGGAATGATGCCCTGATCGGGGAGGGGCATGGTGCTGTTCGCCAAAATCCTCTTGCCGCCGCGCTGCTGCAAACCATGCAGGACTACAATCTTCCATCCGGCACTTTGTTGCGTCTGATTGGTGCGCGGCGCTTCGATCTCTATGACGACCCGATGCCCGATCTGGAGACGTTCGAGGGTTATGCCGGCGAAACCGCCTCGACCCTCTTCCAGCTTGCGGCCATGATCATCAACAATGGTAGCCCGGTGGAGCCGGGTGATGCTGCCGGCCATCTGGGTGTATCCCAGGCGATGATAGGGCATCTGCGCGCCTTTGGCTTCATCTCGTCGCAGGGGCGTATCATGTTGCCCCGGACGATACTTGAGGCCAACGGCGTGCGCGAAGAGGAGATCTTTGCCGGGCAGGACAGCGAAGGTCTCCATGCCGCCCTCAGTCAGATCGCAGAATTGGCGGCCGGTCATCTCGACAAGGCCGGTTCGGCCATCGCGGCGCTACCGGTAAGCGTGCGGCCCGCCTTTGCCGCTATTACGGTGCTCGAGGCGCAACTGGCTGCCTGGCGGAGGCACGAGCGCAGCGTATTTGCTGCGCCGGCTGATGACGCCGACTGGCGCAAGATCGCCAGGCTGACCTGGTGGGCGTGGCGGAACCGCTAGAGCGCCTCCGGGACGCGTGGGCACCACTGGCCGAGTTCGGAAGCGCGGCTGAGCAATGAGCCAGGGCGCTCGCTTCGATTCAATCACAACAAAAAGTGCCTAGTGGCCCGAGCGTTCGGCAATGGCGACGAATATGCCGTCCAGCCGGGCGGCGACGGCATCCTCAACTGCAATATCGGCGGTGGCGCTCAACCGCGCTTTGCCACGTCGCGCCAGAACAAGACCAAGCTTGCCCCAATCCACGTTATTCGGCTTGGCGACGGCCCGCGCAATACCCTCGATTGGTCTGAGATAGTCCGTGCTGGTTCGGTGAATGACCAACTGGCCTGTCAGTCCTGCGGCCTCCATCCCCAAATGCAGCACCGACCACGCTGCAAGCAACCCAAGCGTGGCAACGCTCCCGCCAAACATCGTGCCATGGACATTGATGTTCGGCGCGAGCGGTGCCTCAAGCACAACCATCTCGGCACTGGACTCTATAGTCGTCACTGCCATCGCCCGCGATAGAGGCATGTGCCGGTGCAGATAATCGGTCAATGCCGCCGGAGTCATGCCCAGGCCTTGAGGTCGTCCAACGCTCGCGACGTGATGGCGCGACGCTTGGCGATGGTCTTCTCAGGCCCGCGCCAGCGCTTTACGCCCTCTGGCTTGGTGATGGTGACCTCCGGGAACAGTCCGAAATTGACATTCATCGGCTGAAAACTGCGCGCGCCGCTATAGCTTTCCGCCTCGATATGCCCGCCCGTAATATGGCCGATCAGCGCCCCCAGGGCAGTGGTGGCCGGTGGGATCGGCAAGGATCCGCCGAGGGACTCCGCGGCCGTCATGCGCCCGGTGATGAGCCCGACAGCGGCGCTCTCCACATAGCCTTCGACACCGGTGACCTGGCCGGCAAAGCGGATGCGCTGATCAACCTTGAGTTTAAGATCCGGCGCCAGAACCTTGGGTGAATTGATGAAGGTGTTGCGATGCAGCCCACCAAGCCGGGCGAACTGTGCGTTTTCAAGCCCCGGAATCATGCGAAAAATCTCTGCTTGAATCCCGTAGCGCATCTTGGTCTGGAACCCGACCATGTTCCACAACGTGCCCAGCGCGTTGTCCTGCCTCAACTGGACAATGGCATAGGGCTTGACGGTGGGATTGCGTGGATTGGTCAGACCCACTGGCTTCATGGGGCCATGGCGCAGCGTTTCAGGCCCGCGTTCCGCCATAACCTCGATGGGCAGGCAGCCATCGAAATAGGGGACCTTTTCCCAGTCCTTAAACTCATGCAGCGGAGCGGTTTTCAGCGCTTCGACAAAGGCGAAGTACTGGTCCTTGTCCATGGGCAGGTTGAGATAGTCCGCCCCGGTCCCTCCGGGGCCGGCCTTGTCGTAGCGCGACTGCTTCCAGGCAATGTCGTGATTGATGCTGTCATAGTGGACAATCGGGGCGATCGCGTCGAAAAAGGCCAGGGAGTCTTCGCCGGTCTTTTCAAGCACTGCTTCCGCCAGGGCGGGGGAGGTCAGCGGGCCCGTGGCAATGATCACATGTTGCCAGTCGCCCGGGGGCCAATCCGCAATCTCTTCGCGCACGACTGTAATATTGGCATGGTTGGCGATGGCGACCGTCACGGCGGCGGAAAAGCCGTGGCGATCTACGGCCAAGGCGCCACCCGCGGGCAATTTATGCTGGTCGGCGGCGCGCATGATGAGCGAATTGCAGCGTCGCATCTCTTCATGCAGGAGGCCGACCGCGTTCTGCTCATAGTCGTCTGAGCGGAAACTGTTTGAGCAGACAAGCTCTGCGAGGTCTTCCGTCTGGTGGGCGTCGGTTTCCCTGACACCGCGCATCTCATGCAGAATGACTTTGGCGCCGGCCTCAGCGGCCTGCCATGCGGCTTCCGAGCCTGCCAGGCCCCCGCCGATAATATGAATGGGTTCGTTTGACATAGCGAGCCAGATATCAAGCTCGCCGCCGCGGAGCAATCGGCGTTTTCGCGCCGTTTGGCAACGCCGCCGGCCCGGGAATCAAAACGCTCGCGTCTCAGTGAGAGGCGAGCGTTCGGATTGGTCGGTTTGTGCCGTCTATTTTACAGAGCGTCGGCATGATCACGAGCAACGCGGCTGATGTCGGTGCGCGAAATGCCCAGATCGTTGAGCTGGCGGTTGTCGAGAGCGGCAAGCTCACGAACGGTCTGCTGGTAGGCGGCCCACTTCTTGAAAGTCTTGCGGATGTCCATCGGAAGTCTCCTGTTGTTGACAGGTACTCATATAGGCCCACCTATCCCCAGTGAGCAGATAGAGATTGGTCAAACTAGCTATGCATTTTGCGCAAGGCGTAGGCAGTGCCTGTTCAGTAGCCATTCATGTGTTTGTCAAAGCAATGGCCGCCGGATGGCGCTCCGGCGGCCACATATTTCTGCCTCAGGGCCGATAGGGGGTCAGCGGTCGAAGAGTGACCGCGTCATTTTGGAGAAGTCCGGCCCGGAAATCCCCAACAAGTCGGCATCTCGCGTCGAGGGAACGTCCATTTCCCGCAACGTCTGCTTGATGTCGACAAGGCGCTTGAGGCGCCAGACGGCTCGCACAAACATGGGCAATATCCCTTTGCGGCTATAGTGGTGCGAAGGGACGATGCCTGTGTTCGCCGCGGCGCGGTAGGCCATATCGGACACGGCGAGCATGCGTCTGGCGCATGGAAAGTTCATCGATTTGACGCTTTCGGCGTCTGGATAGTCCGTTCTGGATCATTTCGGGATCCCGGGGTGCCCCTATTAATGTTTCGTCCACCATGATTTCCCTTGTGCGAACCGTCCCAAATCAACACACTTCGGCAACTGATTAGGGGAGTCGGCAGTGCGGCAAAGCGCGCATGTCATTGTTGTTGGCAACGAAAAGGGCGGGTCGGGTAAATCGACCACGGCCTTCCACCTGGCCATTTATCTGCTCTATCAAGGGCACAAGGTTGCCTCGATCGACGTCGACAGCCGCCAGCAGACCCTGACTCACTACGTACGCAACCGCCGGGACTGGGCCCGGGCGAAGGGCCTGAGCCTGCCGCATACGACCCATTATCACCTCCCGCTTGCGCGAGGCGACTCGGCCCGCGAGAACCATCGCATCGAGTTCGACCTGTTCCGACAGGCCATAGGCGAGGTGGAGTCCTCGGCCGATTTCATCGTCATTGACACCCCCGGATTCGACACCAATCTGGCGCGATTGGCCCATTCTCTCGCCGACACCCTGGTGACCCCGGTCAATGACAGCCTGATCGACCTCAGCGTCATGGCCCAGGTCGATCCGGTAACTGGCGAACCGCGCGAATTGAGCCATTATGCGCGCCTGGTGCAGCGTGCGCGCTCGGAGCGGCTGTCGATCGACGGTCGGAATATCGATTGGGTATTGGTGCGCAATCGCATTTCCATGCTGTCATCGCGCAACATGCGTCAGGTCCAAACCATGCTGGAGCGCATCGCGACGCGCCTCGGCTGTCGTGTTGCCGATGGCATTGCGGAGCGGGTTATTTTTCGATCGCTGTTCGCCACCGGAATGACGGTTTTCGATCCGCTCGACGACGACCTTCTGGGCGGGGTGCCGTCCATGTCCCACATGAGTGCGCGTCAGGAGTACCGTGCTCTGGCCAATGCGCTCAATCTGCCATCGAGTCGGCGCGCCGAGGCCCGGCGGGAAGTCCTCTCGCAGCGCTCAAGCGACGTGAACCGCTTCAGCCACATGGCGCATAGCGAGTCCTGACCGCGCGTCATCCCTGTGCGTAGGCGGCCTTTCTCGGATTGTCGGCGGCAACGGCATGTTCACGCGCATCGTAAACGGCGCGCGCCTCGACAATCGCGTCATGATTTTCTGCTGACCAATCCCAAAGGGCGCTGATCGGCACCTGTAACGTCTTGCCCAGTTCGGTCAGACTATATTCCACGCGCGGCGGAACTTCAGGGTAGATGGTGCGGGTCACCAGGCCATCACGCTCCAGATTGCGCAGAGTCAGCGTGAGCATGCGTTGTGACACGCCATTGATCAATCGCTTCAATTCGTTGAAACGCAGCGTACCATTGCGCCCAAGCATCCCCACCACCATCACGCTCCATTTGTCGCCGATGCGGTTGAGCACATCGGACATGGCCGAACAATTGGCGTGCTGCGATGTATCAGTCAGTGACATTTATGTGCCTCCTTGCATGGGGAACTCAGGCACAAATATAAACACAGTTACTAGTTGTGACTAGTGCGGCAGACCATCACAGGAGGAGGGGGAGCCATGACAACAGCGAGTGGGAACCGGGGCTGGAACATTGGATTGTGGGTCGTGCAGGGTGTTTTGGCCCTGTTTTACGCCATGGCGGGTCTCATGAAATTGACCCAGCCCATTGATGCTCTGGTTGCGTCGGGAATGAGCTATGCTGGCGATTATCCCGAGTTTTTGACGCGCTTTGTCGGCACGATGGAGGTTCTGGGCGCCATTGGCATTGTCTTGCCGGCGGCGACCCGTATTGCGCCGCGCCTGACACCCCTTGCCGCAGTGGGCTTTTCTTTGATCCAGGTGCTTGCCATTGGCCTGCACACCATGAGGGGCGAGCTGTTCATGCTGCCTTTCAATCTGATCCTATTGGCCCTGTCTGTGCTGGTGGTTTGGGGCCGCTCTGCAAAATCTCCAATTGCACCCCGAGGGGCGTAAATTCCGAGATTGCAACGATTGACAGACCGGCGCAGGCATTGTCTTCCTCCGGCGAACCAAGCCGGAGGAAGCACCCGTGAGCAACCGTATCGACCAATTATTGAGCGCGTTGACGCTGGAAGAGAAGGTTGCGCTTCTGTCAGGCGAAGACTTCTGGTCGGTCCCAGCCATTGAAAGGCTGGGAATCGGCAAGTTGAGAGTGACCGATGGTCCGAATGGCGCGCGCGGTGGTGGTTCACTCATTGGCGGCGTGAAGTCCGCGAGTTTCCCCGTCGGCATTGCAATTGGCGCCACCTGGAATGTCGAGCTGGCCGAGCAGATCGGCGCGGCCCTGGCGGACGAAGTCAAATCCAAGAATGCCCATATGCTGCTGGCCCCGACGGTGAATATACATCGCTCGGTTACGAACGGGCGGAACTTTGAGTGCTATTCCGAAGATCCGATCCTCTCGGCGGAACTGGCCGTCGGGTACATCAATGGCCTGCAAGGGCAGGGGGTCGGCGCCACCATCAAGCATTTCGTCGGCAATGAAAGCGAGATCGAGCGGACGACCATGTCCAGCGAAATCAGCGAGCGGGCGCTGCGCGAGATCTATCTGGTCCCCTTCGAATGGGCGGTAAAGAAGGCTAGCACATGGGGCGTGATGAGCTCCTACAATCGGCTCAATGGCACCTATACATCCGAGCATAATTGGCTGCTCTCGACGGTGCTGCGCCAGGAATGGGGCTATGACGGCATCGTCATGTCCGACTGGTTCGGCAGCCATTCCACCGCACCAACGGTCAATGCCGGCCTGGACTTGGAAATGCCCGGCCCCACGCGCGATCGCGGCCAGAAGCTCGTCGATGCGGTAAGGGCCGGCGAGGTCGCCACGGATGTGCTCGACAAGCGCGTGGGGGCAATGCTTCGCCTTATGGGGCGGGTTGGTTCACTGGATGATCACCGCCCCTTTCAGGAGCACGCCGAGAACCGGCCCGAACACCGCGCGCTGATCCGTCGTGCCGGCGCCGAGGGCACGGTTCTGCTCGCAAACAACGGCGTGCTGCCGCTGTCCGGAGCCGGCAAGGTCGCGGTCATCGGTCCGAACGCCAAGATGGCACAGATCATGGGCGGCGGCTCTGCTCAGCTCAACGCGCATTACCGCATTTCGCCATGGGAAGGCTTAAGCGCCGCACTTGGCGCGGATCGGCTTTCCTACGTCGCTGGGTGTACCAATCATCGCTTTGAGCCGGTATTGCGGGGCACCTTCAGCGTCCAATATTTCGACAATCACAGTCTGTCCGGGCAGCCGGTCCATACCGGCACGATGGACGACGCCCAGGCCTTCTGGATCGGTGCTGTCGCCGAGGGCAAGGTCGATCCACTGCATTTCTCTGCGCGCATCTCGGGCACCTTCACGCCCGAACAATCCGGTGAGCATCGCGTTGGCGTTTACGCGGCCGGTTTCGCCAAAGTGTTCGTCGACGGCCGGCTGGTAGCCGACGCCTGGACGAACTGGACCAAGGGCCGGACTTTCTTCGAGGAAGGCTGCGACGAGGTCGTCGGCACGGTGGTGCTTGAGGCCGGCCGCGCGCATGACATTGTCATCGAATTCGCGACCAAGGATTTTGCCACGCTCGGCCTGGCTGCCTTTGCGGCAGGCATTGGTCTGCCACTGGGTGACGAGGCGATCGAAGCGGCCGTCCAGGCCGCCCGCGACGCGGAAACCGCTATTGTTTTCGTCGGCCGCAATGGCGAGTGGGACACTGAAGGAAGCGACTTGCAGGGCATCGTTCTGCCGGGCCGCCAGAATGAATTGGTCAAGGCCGTGGCCGCCGCCAATCCACGCACCGTTGTGGTGTTGCAGACTGGTGGGCCTGTCGAGATGCCGTGGGTCGCCGATGTCGCGGCCGTGCTTCAGGCCTGGTATCCGGGCCAGGAGGCCGGCAATGCGATAGCGGATGTGCTGACCGGTGCCGCCGACCCGGGCGGACGGCTGCCGCAGACCTTTCCGGTACGCTGGGCCGACAATCCCGCCCATAGCCAGGACAGGGAAATCTATCCGGGCCTTGAAGGCAAGGTACGGTACGAGGAAGGCATATTTGTCGGCTACCGGCATTACGATCGCATCGGTATGACCCCGCTCTATCCCTTTGGATATGGCCTGAGCTACACCAGTTTTGCCCTATCCGGGCTCACTGTAGACGACACGCGCTTCGAAGCCGATGGTACCGTGAGCGTGTCGTTCACGGTGACCAATACGGGCGTCCGTCCGGGCTCGACGGTTGTGCAGCTCTATGTGCGCGACGAGAAGTCGACAGAACCCCGCCCCGCCAAGGAATTGAAGGCATTCAGCAAGGTGGCCCTGGCGCCCGGCCAGTCAAACACCGTCAACCTGTCGCTCGATGCTCGGGCTTTCGCCTGGTATCGCGAGGCGGCCGGCCATTGGCTCGTCGAGGCCGGCGCATTCGCGCTTCTGATCGGTCAGTCATCGCTCGATCTGCCGCTGCGTGCCGATCTGACACGCTCAACCACGCTCATGCTGCCCGTCTGATCAGGCGGCATGATGCTCGGCGGCATAAAGACCGAGATAGAAGTCCAGATCGCCGGTCCGTAGCCCTAGCGCGTCCAGCACGCCACCCATAAAGCTGATCGGGGCCGTGCCGGGCGCGGTGATAATACCGCGGTCCAGCACCGCTCGCGGTGAGCCGACATAGAATGCGCCGCCCGCATAACCGGTATCGGGCAATGTCTCCGGCCCATTAGCCGTATGGCGGACATCATCGAGCAAGCCGGCGCGCGCCAGCGCTAGTACCCCGTCGCAGATACCACCGATCACGCGCCCTTTTTCGCGGGCGGCCCTCAGGAGTTCGGAAATGTCCGGCGCGTCCGGCTGGGACCATGTCGTCCCGCCATTGACCAGAATGGCGTCTATATCATCGACATCTATCTCTTCGATGGCCAGATGCGGCATGACCCTGAGCCCGCCCGCGGAGGTCACTGGCTCGCCGCCTGATGTCGCAAATCTGGTCTCGAGGTGATAATATTGCCGGGCGCCGGCATTGAGCAGGGCCGTTTCCCAATCGGCAAAGCCGGGCGTCAAAATTGTCAGAAGCGTCTTCATCGCATGTCTCCACAGTTCTTTCTTTGGTCACCGTGGAATGCGCGCGTGACAGGCGGTGTCAGCACCTTCACATGGCCGTCAGCGTGCCGGGGCTTTCTTGAGATTGGCCGGATCGGCTGATATGAGAGGCGCGCTTTTGCCTCTCGTTCCCCGGAGTCGTTTCATCTTGCTGCTTGTTCGTCGATTGCTGCTCGCTCTGGTCTTGTCTTTTGCCGGCTTCGGCCAGGCCTGGGCAAATCCGATGCTGCTGGTGGATCGCGCGACGCTTCAGGTTCTCTATGCGCAGGATGCGGGCCAGCCATGGCACCCGGCCTCCCTGACCAAGCTGATGACCGCCTATGTTGCATTTGAGGAGGTGGCCAAGGGCACCGTGACGCTGGACACGCCGATCACCATCTCCCGCAACGCGTTCAACCAGGCGCCCAGCAAATCCGGCCTCAAGGTCGACAGCACGGTATCGCTGAAGGACGCGCTCTATCTGCTGGTCGTAAAGTCCGCCAACGACATTGCCGTCGCCATTGCAGAGACCATCGGCGGCAACGAAGCCAATTTCGTCGCCATGATGAATGAGACGGCGGGACGCATGGGCCTGACGGCAACTCACTTCGTCAATCCCCACGGCCTACATGACCCTCGACAGGTGTCCAGCGCGCGCGACCTGGCCGTCATCGCCCTTTATATCGAACAGAGCTTTCCCCAATATCTGCCCATGTTCCGGACCGGCGTGGTCAACATGGGCAAGGCGCGCCTGGAATCGAACAATGCTTTGCTTGAAGGCTTTGCCGGCACGACGGGAATGAAGACCGGCTATGTCTGCGCCTCTGGTCTTAACATTGTCGCAACGGTGGACCGCAATGGCCGGCAGCTTCTGGCGGTCGTCTTGGGCGGATCATCCGGTCGCGAGCGCAACGAGCGGGCCGCCGAGCTTTTCGTCAACGCGCTCAGTGGACGCCTGCAACCGACAGGGCAGTCGGTTCTTTCTCTCGCCAATGCCGTCGGCACGACGCCAGTCGACATGCGGCCCCTGATTTGCGGCAAGGACGCCAAGGCCTATGTCGCCGCGCAGGAAGCGGCCTTTCCCATGGGGCTTGAGGATCAGCCGACCTATCTGACCGATGAGATCGCGGTGAGCGAATATACCGCCGTTGACCTCGGACGCATCAGGACCGGTATTGCCTTGCCGCGCCCGCGGCCGGCACACATGCCGATGTTTACCGGTACCGCGCCGGTCGAAAGCGCGGCTCTGGACGATGCATTGCGCCCAAGCCTGACCGGAACGGGGATCGCCATCGATCTGCCGCGTCCGCGTCCCGCCGACCTATAGCGCCACCGCTATTCCGGTGACGTAACCACGAATTTGAGGTGTCCGTCGCTGTTTACTTCGAGGCAGGCGTAGCCTTTCTGGCGACAATAGAGCGGGATGTCGATTTTCGCCATCGGATCGGTCGCGAGCACGATGACGCGCCGGACAGGACCAGTACCCGCCAACCGCTTCTCGAGTTTAAGGACGGGCAGGGGGCATTTTAGCCCCCTGGCATCGATGATGTCGTCGTCAATTGCCAAGGACGAGCACCCAGTAAACGCCATAGCTCGACGACGGATTGTAGACCACGGCCACGCCGGCCTTGCTGGCGGGGGCCGCCAGACCCACAGCATCGGAGGCATTGTTGCGCCAGCCCGAGAATGTTTCGGCGAAGGTGGCATAACCAGCGCTCAATTTCATCTGCGCCAGCGCCTGCGGCTTGGACGGCGCGGTGCCAGTCTGCGCATATTGGCCGGCCAGCGCCTGTGCCGTTGCGTTCAGACCGGAATCGGCCATCAGCGCCGGCATGTTGCGGGTCGCGCGATAGGCATTGATTAGGCCGATGGCCTGTTGGGAATCCAGCCGCGCATTGGGCTGATCCATGCGCGCGGAAAGGGCCGGTGCCAAGGCGGCGGGCGTGGCCGCTCCGCCACCGAAAGAGGAACAGGCGGCCAGCACAACGGCTGTTCCGACGGTCGCTGCGCCAAGGGTCAGCATCCTGATAGTATTCGACATGAGTTTCCTTCCGGGACGTGTTCCGGGCGCTTCAGCCTTAACAGTCAACGCCTTCGCCCGCGTTAACGGCATGGGCCACGAGCAACCCGTTCGGCTCGGCGCGATCGTGGCACGTTGGAGCCGATAGCCAAACCGCCGGGCATGGCCGGCTAACAAACGTGCAAAATGGGCAGCATTGTGAGGGCCGGCAGCGCCCGGCCTCAGTCAACACAACAATCTCCACCCGGTTTATGCGCCTCCGCAATGCGCGGACGACCGATCCAACTTGCCTGCTTGAACGCGAGACGCTACCAGCGCCTCATGACAAGACTGGGTTTTCTCGGAGCGATGAACCGCGACCTGGTCGCGCAAATGCCATGCGCGCCCATTCTGCAGGCGCTTGGCATCACGGCGCCGCCGCTGCTTGAAACCGCGGTTTCCAACGTGGTCGCGCGGCGCGGCGCTGAGTACCTGTTGGCCCTCGGCGCGTCGGAATATCTCGGCGGGTCGGCGTTTAACGCGGCCCGTATCACCGCCTTGCTGAACGACGACCAGGCGCTCGATCTTGCTTTTTTCGGTATCGCCGGCACCCTCGGCGAGGCGGTGCCGCATCGCGACGCTCTGGATAGTTGGGCCGTCGACACTTCAGGCGTCATGGTCAGCCCGATCGCCCCGGCCGCATGTCTCGCAATGGTTGAGGCGCAAGGCCGGACCCTTCTCACCGCCAGCGGCGCCAATAGTGCCGTGGCGGATTGGTTGCGCCGCGATATGGCCGGTCTGGCGGCATCAATTGCACGATGCGACATCATTCACGTCACCTCCTATCTCGATCCCGAAGCGCCGGCACTGATCGCGCGATTGTTGGAGCGCGCCCGCGAGCGCAACCCGCAGCTCATCGTTTCGCTTGATCCCGGTATGGGTTGGGTTGGCCCCGGCGGCATTGGCCTGCGGCAACTGCTCGCACAGACCGACATCCTCCACCTCAACAGTGAAGAACTGACGCTGTTGCGCGGCGGCGCGGAACCCGCCTTGATCGGAACTGCAATGCGGCCCGGTTGGCTCATCGTGGCGCGAACCCATGACGGCGTGACCCTGCATTCAGCAGGTGAGCCATTCAAACGGAAATTGCCGTCCAGCCCGGTCCCGGCCGACTTCCGCGTTACCGACGCGACAGGGGCGGGCGACACTTTTTGCGGTGCTTTTCTCTGGTCCTATTGTCGGGACGCGGCGCAACCCCTGGAGGCCGCCGCTCTGGGCTTTTCGCTTGCACGGCATAAGGTGTCCATGGCCGGTCCACTGGTTCTGACCGACGCCGTTCGGCGCGAGATCGCGGCTCACAAACTGGAGAAAAGCTGGTGATCCCGACGCGATTCGAACGCGTGACCCCAGGATTAGGAATCCTGTGCTCTATCCTGCTGAGCTACGGGACCAGCCGATGACCGACGTACCAGCCGGTGGCTGGACTTGCAAGATGGGCTCAGGGAATGACTGATGTCGCAGCAGAGGCGAAGCCCTTTATCATTTTTCCGGATGATCGGTTCCAGGCCATCGCGACGCGCCGACCAGTGGATGCCAATCTGCGCGCTATTGGCCGCGATCTTCTGGCGGTGGCCGTTAAGGCCAACGCCTATGGCCTGGCCGCTGTCCATATTGGTCTCGTCGCTCCTGTAGTCGTTGTCAGCCTGGGCGACGCGGCCGGCCGGGACTATCACATCCTTTACAATCCGAGCATTGCCGGAACCTGGGGCGACCTGGTGCCGCGCAGGGAGGGGTCGGTTTCCATGCCGGGAATAGAGGTTGATATCGTCAGGCCAGACGGCGCTCGCATCGCCTTTGACGATGAAAATGGGGTCGCCCGGGAGCTCGCTCTGAACGGCTTTGCCGCCCGCGTGGCACAACATGAGATCGATCAGGTCAATGGTATCTTCTTCCTCTCCCGCGCATCGCGCCTCAAGCGGGACAGCGCGATCAAGCGCTTTGCCAAACTGAACCGTCGCATGGGTTGATCCGCTGGTGGTGTTTCGCTACACGGACACGCACACGAAAAGGAAGACCAATGCGCACGGAAATCGAAAAGACCGTCGCCGAAATCGAGCAGGTTCTGACCCTGCTGAGGAGGCATCTTTGACTGGGATACAGCTCAACTCCGTCTCGACGCGCTAAACGCGCAAACCGAATCTCCCGATTTCTGGAACGATCCTGAAAAGGCCCGCGTCACCATGCGCGAGCGCGACGAGCTCGACGTTGCCGTGAAGACGGTGCGTGAGCTTGAGGCCGGCATCAGGGATAATTCCGAACTCATCGAACTGGGTGAGGGCGAGGGCGACGAGGAGATCGTGCGCGACGCGGAAAATGCCCTGATCGAACTCAGACAAACGGCGCGACGCACCCAGATCGAAACGTTGCTGTCCGGCGAAGTCGACGGCAATGATTGCTATGTCGAAATCCACTCGGGCGCCGGCGGCACCGAGAGCCAGGACTGGGCGAGCATGCTCTTGCGCATGTATACGCGCTGGGCCGAAGCCCGGAAGATGAAGGTCGAAACCATCGAAATGCACGATGGTGAAGAGGCCGGCATCAAGTCCGCGACCATTCTGGTCAAGGGCCACAATGCCTATGGCTGGATGAAGACTGAAAGCGGTGTGCACCGCCTGGTCCGTATTAGTCCCTACGATTCGGCCGCTCGCCGTCATACGAGTTTTTCGAGCGTCTGGGTCTATCCGGTGGTTGACGACAATATCGACATTGAAATCCGCGAAGCCGATCTCAAGATCGATACCTATCGGGCCTCCGGCGCCGGTGGTCAGCACGTCAACACCACCGACTCGGCCATCCGCATCACCCATGTGCCCACCGGTATTATCGTGGCCTGCCAGCAGGAACGCAGCCAGCACAAGAACCGCGCCACGGCTATGAACATGCTCAAGGCTAGGCTCTATGAAATGGAGCTGCAAAAGCGCGAAGAAGCGGCGAATGCTCAGGCGGCGAGCAAGACCGAGATTGGCTGGGGGCACCAGATTCGCTCTTATGTGCTGCAACCTTACCAGATGGTCAAGGATCTGCGGACGGGCGTCGAAAGCGGCCAGCCTTCGGTCGTTCTGGACGGTGATCTCGATGACTTCATGGAGGCCGCGCTGGCCCAGCGCGTCGGTGTTGCCACCGATGTTGCTGCCGAAGACTAGGCGGAAAAGTCGGGAGGGTCCCGAACGATGTTCGGGCCCTCATCGCCTAGTTCAGCAATGCCAGAATACGCTTGCCCGTATCGAGGAACGGTTTGGGGTCGAGCGTTCGGTCGCCCCGATGCACCTCGAAATGCAGGTGAGGGCCGGTTGAGCGGCCTGTGGAGCCGACTTTGGCAATAGGGGTGCCCGTCTGCACCTGCTGTCCGTTGTGAGACAGATAACCGCTCAGATGAGCGTAACGCGTGATAAGCCCATTGCCATGGGTGACTTCCACGACCTTGCCATAGCCGGACCGCTCGCCGACAAAGGTCACCATACCATCTGCAGCGCTCAGCACCGAGGTGCCAGTGGGAGCGGCAAAGTCGAGGCCCGAGTGAAATGCGCGTCCGCCGGTAAAAGGGTCCTTGCGATTGCCATAGCCTGAGCTTTGGCGAAAATTGCCGGTAATTGGCATATGCACTGGCGCCAGCTGCAGGCTGTCGCGCGCCGCCTTGTATTGAAGCAAAGCTTCCATGACCGCGTTGGCGTCGTTGATCATTGGGGAGGCCGCCGCCGCGCCCGCTTCCACCGCAAGTAAGGGGCCGCCGACCCCATCTAGGCCGGGTTCGGGCAGGTCCACATCAATACCAAGCTTGGATAATTCATCCACGATGCCGGCGGTGCGCTCTGTGGCGGCGCTGGCAATGCCGCTCATGGCCTGTTGTGTCTCGTCCATCATTTGCGCCACTGAGGCAGATGTGGCTGCCATATCGGGATTGCCCGAGGCTGTAGTTACCAGGTCAGGCGCTTGGCCATCAAAATCGCCGACGGCGGCCAGACCCAGCTGGTCCGCTTTGGTCACCAGCGCCTTGACCAGTTGATGCTGCTCCAGCAGCACTTCCTGCTGCGCAGAAAGTTCCTGCAATTGCAGATTGATGTCGCCGGCCTGAGCGTAATTGCGCGAATGCAGGCGGTCGATCTCGACGCGCATCTGCGCCAGGCGATCTTCATAGGCCGTGACGATCATTTCGTTCTGGCCGCTCAGGAGCCGAGCAATGTCCGGTGCCATTAGAAGCGCCGTGCCCTGCAGTGCATTGCCGCCCAGCAACAGGGCGAACATGGCATAGAAAAGAGCGGGGTGGATGCCGCGCCTTGCAGGCCTGTCACTACCGGCTCCCAAATTGGCGGACTGACGCAACGCCACAACTCCCAACGCACCAAACATGGTTAGGAAACTATGGCCTGGTTTGGTTAAGAAAGGCGAAAGCGGGCGTTATTGGGCCGCGGCCAGTACCTCGTCGAGCGCTGCGAGCATTTTGGCAGCATGTCCTTTTATCCGCGTCGCTCGGATGATCCGGGCAATTTTGCCGTCCTTGTCGATGACGAAACTGGTGCGCACCAGCCCCATGAACTCGCGCCCGTAAAGCTTTTTGAGCTGCCACAGGCCGAAGGCCTCGATCGTATGGCGCTCCGGGTCGGCGCCGAGCAACGGCTTCAGATCATATTTGGCGCGAAACTTCCCGTGGCTGGCTATGTCGTCGGGAGAGACGCCGATCAGCCGCGCCCCGCGCTCGGCAAACGCCTCCGACAATGCGGAAAATTCGACATTCTCGTCGACGCAGCCGCCCGAATCGTCCTGCGGATAGAAAAACACAACCGCGGGTCGTCCGCGCAGCATGTCCGCCGTGATGATTTCCCCGCTGTCGCAGGCAAGAGAAAAGGAAGGGATCGGATCACCGATTTTGAGATGTGTCATGGTCCATCCTGTGCTGCCCTTTGAATAGAGGGTGTCAGCGCCACATTCCAGCCGGTATCATCCATCAATGCACCGCCTGCGGCGGATGATTCTGTTTGCGGCTGTAACAATCAGAACGGCCCATCTTTGACGTGGTGGCAGTGAGCGAAGCAACAGAACCAGACCTGTCTCCGACACCACCCATCGACCAGCCGGTTCGTCCATCCGGTTTCAGACGTGCGCGCCGAATAGCAGTCTGGGTTTTGGGCGTGCCCTGCCTGATTCTTCTGGTTCTCTATGTGATCATGCTGATCACACCTATTCGCATCCCGTTTACCGGCCAGGCCATTCGCAGCTTTGTGCAGAATTTCGTGCCCGAAACTGCCGATCTGCAAATGGGGGATATGGCTCTTGCGCTCGAGGGCGGCGTCTGGCCGGTCATTCAGTTCGCGCCTGTGGAATTCTCCGACAGGAAATCAGGCGCCCGCATCAAGATGGATGCGCTCGAAGTCGGATTTTCTCCGGCGCGTGCGGTGTTCGGACAGCCTGGCACAACAATCACCATTGTTGGCCCGCATGTGCAGATCGTGCAGGATCTTTATGGTCCGCGCGCCGGTGCCCTCGAAATCGAAGAGAACCCTGAGGGCGGGCCGCCGACCGTTCGGGTTCTTGAGGGCGCCGATACATTTCCCGCCGTAACCATCTCCTCGGAGGGCATTTCCTTCGATGCCGGTGCGCCTCCGCCGCTGCGTTCGGACAACGATTGGCTGATCTACAATCTTGAGGCCAGTGAATTGGCCATTGCCGATCTGGTCGAACAGACTGCGCAGGGACGGTTCTCCCGGCTCGTTGTGCGCGACGCCCGGATCGATATGGCCGATCCCATCTATGGGCTTTTTCGGCAGTTCGAAGACGTGTCTCTCACCATTGGCCCCGTGCCCGGCGAACAGCAGGTGACGGGAGAATTCAGCGCCTGCATCGGCGGGCAGACCGTCATAGGCAGTGTCGAGCGTTCCGTTGATCCCGATGGCGTGCGGCGCCTGCAGGCCGATATCACCAATTTGGACTTTTCCGCTTTCCTCCCTTTCATCGACGATGGAGAGAGCATGGCGGCCATGCGCGGTGCTGGCGCGCTATCTATTGATGTGACCTTCACACCCGATGAGGGCAAGCTGATTGGCGGGGCCTTCAAGCTCGATCTCACCGGATTGGACCTGCGGCTGGCCAACGACTACTTCCCCGTCGCCAGCTCGATTCTCGACATCACCTGGCAACCTGACGATGGTCAGTTCCGGTTGGCGGAAGGCGCGCTGCAAATCGGGCAGTCGACCGCGCGCGTGTCCGGCGTCTTCGCTCTGGGCCTGGACCGCGCCTATGGCCCGACCATCGGCATGTCGCTGACGGCGCGAGACGTGTTCATTCATCCCAACGACATGCTCGCTCCCGAAACGCCTTTCGACCTGGTGGAGTTTTCCGGCTGGTCGGCGCCCCTCTATGGGGCTTTGGGAATAGATCGGCTAACGGCCAGCAAGGCCGGTGCTACCGTTGAAACGGCAGGCCGCATCGACATGCTGCAATCGGGCATGGGACTCGACATGACCATTGCCGGCGAAGGGGTCACGGCGGACGACTTCAAGCGCCTCTGGCCCTATGTCATGTCCGGCGAAAGCCGCGACTGGTTCGTCGCCAATGTCACGGAAGGCCGCGTAAAGAACGCTCGCTTGCGGTTCAATTTCCCGGTCGGCTCGCTGGCAATCGGCGACGATGCCGTGCCCATCCCGCCGGACAGCATGCTAATTGACATTGTCGGAGAAAATGTCGCCATCAGGCCGACCCCCCAAATGTCGCCGATCACCATTTCCGGCGATACCCGGCTGCGCGTCGATGATGTGAATCTGACCATTGCCGGCGGCGGCGGCTCGCTGGATACCGACGCCGGCAAGATCACCGTCGCCAACCCGGCTCTGGTCATGGACAATTCCGTGCCGGGCGAAAGCATTATTGAAATTTCTGGTGACCTCAATGCACCCATTCCGGCGGTATTGGCGCTGGTGGAGCAACAGCAGCCCGAAGTGCTCAGTAACCTCGAACTCCCCATCGACCTCGCAAGCCTCACTGGCTCGGTTGACCTTGGCCTGGTCGCGACCATTGCCCTGGGCGATGAAGAGGTCGGCCGGGATATGAAGCTGGATTATGTCGTCAACGGCACGGTTGCCGATTTCGCCAGCAGCCAGCCCATTGAGGGGCGCATCATCTCCGACGGACAGCTCTCCTTCTCGGCGTCCCAGGACAATTATCAGCTCGGCGGCACGGCCGAGATCGATGGCATGCAAGCCGAACTGTCCGTCGAGGGAACGCCGCAAACCGCGCCGGTTATCCGTCTCGGCTCCACCATTGCCGTGGCGGAACTGGCCGAATTTGGCTTCGACGCCTCCGAATTTCTGGGTGGCCAGGTTCGCTTTGTCGCCCAGCCTCTGGCCGATGGCGCCCTGCAAATGTCCGTCGATCTCGAGGCCGCCAGCCTCAACATCCGCGATCTGGGAATATCTAAAGCTGTGGGAGAACCTGGCCTGTTGACAGCAACCGTCCGCCCCGATGGTGCAGTCACCCATCTTGAGGATATTGCCTTGAGCTTCGGCACGGTACGCCTCAGCGGCCGCCTCGATTATCACGCCACCGAAGGGCTCGTTGCCGCCAATTTCACCAATTTCGCGCTTAGCCAGGGCGACAGTTCGACCGTGGACCTGACGCCGGTGGATGGTGGTTTCTCCGTCCGGATTCGCGGCAGCCAGCTTGACCTCAAGCCGGTGCTCAGCCGCTTCTTCAGCCTTGGCCAGGGCAGTGGGGGCGTGCAGTCGACCCAGTTCGACCAGACCATAGTGCTCGATGTCCAATTGGACCGTGCGATCGGCTACTACGCCACTACCGCCTTCAATCTTGACCTCGACATGTCCCTGCGTGGCGCCAATCTCAGGCGCGTCAATCTCACCGCACAGTTCGACGAGGGCAATGCCGTCTCTATCACCACCAATCCGGCGCCGAATGGCCGAACCTTGTCGATGGCCTTCAACGACGCCGGCACAGTGTTGCGTCTGCTCGGGATCTATTCGCAGCTGGCCGGCGGGTCCGGCAGTCTGGTAATGACGACCAACCGCCAACTGGATCAAGAAGTTGGCCAATTGGTCATGCGCAACTTCGCCATCGTCGATGAGAATAATGTTGTGCAGATTCTCGGCAATCATTCCGATTCCCGCGCGGCCATCGCCGCAAGCAATCGGCTCGATTTCCGAGCCGGGCAGGTGGATTTCATCCGCAAGAGCGACCGGGTTGAAGTGACTGACGCGGTTCTCGCCGGGGACACGGTTGGTGGCACCTTGCGGGGGTTCATCTATACCGACCGCCGTCAATACGACCTGACCGGCACCTATGTGCCGCTGTTCGGGCTCAACAATATTTTCCAGCAATTGCCCATTCTGGGGCCATTGCTGGGCGGGCGTGATGGCGAGGGATTGGTCGGCGTTACCTTTGCCGTACGCGGCCCGCTTGCCGATCCGCAATTCCTGGTCAATCCGCTCTCGATCCTGGCACCGGGTATTTTCCGCGAAATGTTCGAGTTCCGCGCCCGCGAGCTGCCACCGGCCACGCAATAGCAAAAGGCGCCGCACTGCTGCGACGCCCTTTGAACGGTACCCGGTCTGGCTTAAACCGGCTTGATCAGCGCATGCCGCTTCTTGCCGATGGAAAGCTTGATGACCCCCTCGGGCAACAACGCGTTCTCCGCCAGGGACAGCTTGTCATCATCGATGACGGCATCATTGACGCGTACCGCGCCCGAAGCGACATGCCGGCGGGCCTCACCGTTCGATGAGGCCAGGCCGGCCTTGACCAGCGCATTGAGCACACCGATGCCGGCATTGAGTTCGGCATGGGTGATTTCGGCGGTCGGCAAGGACAAGTCGAGCTTGCCGGTTTCAAACGTCGCCCGCGCCGTTTCGGCCGCACCCTCGGCGGCCTCGCGGCCGCGCAGCATGGCCGTGACTTCTGTCGCCAGTCGCTTTTTGGCCTCGTTGATGTCACCGGCGACAACCCGCGTAATCTCATCGAGCGGCAGCGTGGTATAGAGCTTGAGGAACCGCTCGACGTCCGCATCTTCGGTATTGCGCCAATATTGCCAGAAGTCATAGGCCGACAGCAGGTCGGCATTGAGCCAGATGGCACCATTGAGCGATTTGCCCATCTTGGCGCCCGAAGCCGTGGTCAGCAGCGGCGAGGTCAGCGCATAAAGCTGCGGCGTCCCCAGACGATGCCCCAGATCAATGCCATTGACGATATTGCCCCACTGATCCGAACCGCCCATTTGCAGCCGTACGCCATAGCGCTTGTTGAGCTCGACGAAGTCATAGGCCTGCAGGATCATGTAGTTGAATTCGAGGAACGAGAGCGACTGCTCGCGATCAAGCCGCTGCTTGACCGAGTCAAAGCTCAGCATGCGGTTCACCGAGAAATGCTGGCCCACATCGCGCAGGAACTCGAGATAATTGAGCGGCATCAGCCACTCGGCATTGTTGACCATCAGCGACTTGCCCTCGCTGAAGTCGAGGTAATTGGCAAAGACCTGCTTGATGCTGTCGATATTGGCCTGGATCATCTCCGGCGTCATCAGCTTGCGGGCCTCGTCCTTGAAGGACGGATCACCCACCATGCCGGTGCCGCCGCCCATCAGGGCAACGGCGCGGTGACCGGTCTTTTCCAGCCAATACAGCATCATGATCTGAATGAGGCTGCCCACATGCAAGGAGGCGGCCGTCGGGTCAAAGCCGATATAGGCCGTCACGGTCTCTGTGGCGAAGAGATTGTCCAGTGCCGCGTCGTCGGAGGTCTGGTGAATAAAACCGCGCTCTGCAAGGATGCGCAGGAAGTCGGATTTGAACTTGGTCATTTTGGAACCGCTGAAGTCTCGTGAGACCTCATGGTGAACCTGTCGAACCACGAGGTCGGTGCACTGGGGACCTCGCCCTTCGACAGGCTCAGGATGAGGTCCCTTCCAACAAGTCGCAATATTGCGCCCTTAGTCAGCGCCCGCCGCCGTCCGCGATCTCTTGACGGCGACGGTCGAGATACTCGGCGCAGCGCGCCGTCAGTTCGTCGACTTTGCCTTCGTAGAAGTGGTTGGCCCCTTCCACGATCTGCTGCTCGATGGTGATACCCTTCTGGGTCTTGAGCTTGTCCACCAGCTTCTGCACCGAGGAGGGTGGCGCCACGCGATCCTTGTCGCCATGGATGATCAGGCCCGAGGAGGGGCAGGGGGCCAGGAACGAGAAGTCATAGAGATTTTCCGGCGGCGACACCGAAATGAAGCCTTCGACTTCCGGCCGGCGCATCAACAATTGCATGCCGATCCATGCACCAAAGGAAAAGCCGGCAATCCAGCAACCGCGCGATTCACGATTGATGATCTGCAGCCAGTCCAGCGCTGCGGCGGCATCGGACAATTCGCCAATGCCATGGTCGAATACGCCCTGCGAGCGCCCAACACCCCTGGAATTGAAGCGCAGAACAGAAAAGCCGCGTTCGGCGAACATATAGAAGAGATTATAGACGATCTGATTGTTCATCGTCCCGCCGAACTGCGGGTGCGGATGCAACACGATCGCGACCGGAGCATTGGGTTCTTTGCCCGGCTGGTACCGGCCTTCCAGACGCCCTTCCGGGCCGTTGAAGATCACTTCTGGCATAAGTTTGTTCGGCCTTTTCTGGCTCTGTCCTTTTTGGTCCTTCGCGCCCGCAACTGTGGCAGCGCACGGCTTGACTAAGCGCCGGGCGCTCCCTAAAACATGGGTCCGAAACACCAGTTTAGAATAATTCGAAACTCGGTTTTGGGCCGTTCTGCGGCCCGTTGGAGCGCCCCTTGTAAAGAAGTTGGGCGTAAAATTTCAAGAAGTGTTTGGATGCGGAGGCGCTGGAGCGTCCCGCAACGGGCATGGAAGCTATGATGGACGAGCATGCGTCCGGGAAGCGGAATGACGAGAGCGGCCATATATCTCGATCACAATGCATCGGCCCCGCTTCGTTCCGAGGCACGATCCGCCTTGCTTGCCGCCCTGGAATTGACGGGTAATCCCTCCTCGATCCACGCCCATGGTCGCGCGCTGCGCAATCTGGTGGAATCCGCTCGCGGACAGGTGGCCAAGCTGGCTGGCGCCGAGCCCAAGCAGGTGGTTTTCACCGGTTCGGCCACCGAAGCCATTACCCAAGCGGTTGTGGGGGGCGCCAAGGTCTTCTCCGCAGACGCCGTGGCCCCGAGTACGGGGGAACATGCCGCCTTGCTCAAGGCGGTCGAGGCCACGGGCCTGCCAGTTTGGACAATACCGCTCGATGCGGCGGGCAATATTGACCTCGATCAACTCGCCGCGCTTTTGCGCAGGGCCGACGATGAGGGCGTGACCCTGCTCGTGGCGGTCCACTGGGTGAATAATGAAACGGGCGTAGTCCAGCCGATCGAGCGGATCAACGCCATGGTAGGGCCAACGCGCCATGCTTTATTCGTCGATGCGGTGCAGGCTTTCGGCAAGCTGGCTCTGGATTTCGCCGCCTCGGCACCCGATATGATGGCTGTAAGTGGTCACAAGATTGGCGCCCCGACCGGCATTGGGGGCCTATTGGTGAAGTCGCACGCTGATACGGTGCGGCTTATTCCCGGCGGCGGTCAGGAACAGGGGCGGCGCGGCGGCACCGAGGCAGCTGCGCTCATTGCCGCCTTTGGCGCGGCCGCTGAGGCCTGCACCTATGACCGCCAGGCCATGGCCGCGCTGACTGAATATGTTGAGGCCGGGCTTTATCGGCTAGCGCCCGATGTCACCATTTTTGGGCAGACGGCAACGCGTGTCGGCAATGTTACCAATTTTGCTGTGCCCGGCCTGAACAATGCGACGGCCATGATGGCGCTCGACCTTATGGGGTTGTCCGTGTCTTCAGGCTCGGCCTGTTCTTCGGGCAAGGTCGGGGCCAGCCATGTATTGGCTGCAATGGGCGTGTCCAAGGACCTGGCCAATTGCGCGCTGCGCATCAGCTTCGGGTGGAACTCGACCATGGCGGACGCGGACGCGTTTCTCGTCGGATTTGAAACACTTCTGTCCCGCCAGAAGCGGGGCGGAAAAGCGGCCTGACAGTCGCGCTGGTATTCGTTCGCGGCGGCCTTGAACCGCCGATGGGCATTGAAGGAGAAGCCGCATGGCGGATTACGATATTCCGACTCTTAAGGAAGAAATCGACCGGGAAACGGTCGAGCAGGTTCTGGCGCTCGACGTCGATAAGTACAAATACGGCTTTGAAACCGACATCGAATCCGACGTCGCTCCCGCGGGCCTCACCGAGGATACGATCCGCTTTATCTCGGCCAAGAAGGACGAGCCCGAATGGATGCTGGAATGGCGTCTTGAGGCTTTCCGCCGTTGGCAGACTATGGACGAACCCAATTGGGCCAAGGTCCACTATCCCAAGATCGACTTCCAGGCGATCAGCTATTACGCGGCGCCAAAGAGCTTCAAGGGCCCCAAGAGCCTCGACGAAGTCGACCCCGAACTGCTCAAGACTTATGAGAAGCTCGGCATTCCCCTCAAGGAGCAGGCCATTCTCGCCGGCGTCGAGGGCGCAGGCGAACCGACCGGCACGCCGTTCTCTGGCAATGTCGCGGTCGACGCTGTCTTTGACTCGGTGTCCGTGGTCACCACATTCCGCGAGGAACTGGCCAAGCAGGGCATCATCTTCTGCTCGATTTCCGACGCGATCCGCGAGCACCCTGAACTGGTCAAGCAGTATCTGGGTTCGGTCGTCCCGGTGTCCGACAACTACTATGCCACGCTCAATTGCGCCGTCTTCACCGACGGGTCATTCGTCTATATCCCCAAGGGCGTCCGCTGCCCCATGGAGCTGTCGACCTACTTCCGCATCAATGAGAAGAAGACCGGCCAGTTTGAGCGCACGCTGATCATCGCCGATGACGACAGCTACGTCTCCTACCTGGAGGGCTGCACCGCGCCGATGCGCGACGAGCACCAGTTGCACGCTGCCGTGGTGGAGCTGGTCGCCCTCGACAATGCCGAGATCAAATATTCCACCGTCCAGAACTGGTATCCGGGCGACAAGGAAGGCAAGGGCGGCATCTACAATTTCGTTACGAAGCGGGGCGACTGCCGTGGTGTGAACTCGCACATCTCCTGGACCCAGGTCGAAACCGGTTCGGCCATCACCTGGAAATATCCCAGCTGCATTCTGCGCGGCGACGGTTCGCGCGGCGAGTTCTATTCCATCGCCATTTCCAATGGCTATCAGCAGGTCGATAGCGGCACCAAGATGCTGCATCTGGGCAAGAACACGTCCAGCCGCATCATTTCCAAGGGCATTGCTGCAGGCTTCTCGGACAACACCTATCGCGGCCAGGTCTCGGCCCATGCCAAGGCCAAGAATGCCCGCAACTTCACCCAGTGCGACTCGCTGCTGATCGGCGACAAATGCGGCGCCCACACGGTTCCCTATATCGAGAGCCGCAATGGTACTGCCGTCTTCGAGCACGAAGCGACCACGTCCAAGATTTCCGACGACCAGATGTTCTACTGCATGCAGCGCGGCCTTTCCGAAGAAGAAGCCGTGGCGCTGATCGTCAATGGCTTCGTCCGCGACGTGCTGCAGCACCTGCCGATGGAATTCATGGTCGAAACCCAGAAGCTGATCTCGATCAGCCTCGAAGGTTCGGTCGGCTAGTCCTCGAAACAGCAACTCGCTCCCACCTCTCCCTTCGGGGGAGAGGTCGCCCAAAGGGCGGGTGAGGGGGCCTTATGACAATCGGCGACTGATTGGCGCCACGGAGAAACAAATGACCACTCCCGTTCTTGAAATCCGCAATCTGCATGCTCGCATCGAGGAACGCGAAATCCTCAAGGGCGTGAACCTGATTATCCCTCCCGGCGAGGTCCATGCCATCATGGGCCGTAATGGCTCGGGCAAGTCGACGCTGAGCTACGTGCTCGCCGGCAAGGAAGATTATGAGGTCACCGAGGGCGAGATCCTGCTCAACGGCGAAAACATCCTGGAGATGGAGCCCGATGAACGCGCCGCTGCCGGCCTGTTCCTGGCTTTCCAATACCCGATCGAAATCCCGGGCGTTGCCACCATGACTTTCCTGAAGGCCGCGCTCAACGCCCAGCGCAAGGCCCGCGGCGAAGCCGAGCTGACGACGCCCGACTTCATGCGTGCCGTCAAGGAAGCCGGCGCCCAGCTCAACATTGACAACGATATGCTCAAGCGCCCGCTCAATGTTGGTTTCTCCGGCGGTGAGAAGAAGCGCGCCGAGATTATGCAGATGGCGCTGCTCAAGCCCTCTCTGGCCGTGCTCGACGAGACCGATTCCGGCCTCGATATCGATGCACTCCAGGTCGTGTCCAAGGGCGTTAACGCCCTGCGCGACGGCCAGCGCTCCATGCTGGTCATCACCCACTACCAGCGCCTGCTCAACCACATCGTTCCGGACGTGGTGCATGTCTTCTCTGACGGCAAGATCGTCGAAAGCGGCGACAAGGACCTCGCGCTCAAGCTCGAGGCCCAGGGCTATGCCAGCTACGGCGGAGAGGCTGCCTGAACCATGCGCGCAAACTTTCCCGTTCGCCTCGGCCCCGCCGAGGAAGCTCTGATCGCCCAGCTCAAGGCCGCCGGCGCCGATGCTACCGCAGAACGCGTCACCGTGGTTGGCCTGCCGACCCGCCGCGTCGAGAGCTACCACTACACCGATCTCAAGACCCTGCTGCGGGCCATTCCGCCAGCGGCCACCCCGGCCAATGAAGCCAGTGCCCCTGCGTTGCGCATTCCTGGTGCCTACAATCTGATGATCGCCAATGGCGTCGTCCAGAACGCCGCGACGGCTCCGGCCGGTGTCATTGTCGGCAAGGCCGAAGGTGGCGTTCTGACCACCCGCGATGACATTCTCGTTCACATCAATGGCGCCCTGGCCAAGGAGGCGTTGACGCTGACGCTGGAAAACAGCGTCGACCCGGTCATCCAGATTGAGCGCCGCATCGAGGGCGAGGCCGCCCATGTTGCCGATGCCTTGAAGATTTTCGTGGCCGATGGCGCCAGCACCACCATTGTCGAGACCTTCTCGGGTTCTGACGCGGCCCATGTCGGCAATCACGCGACCTATCTCTCGCTCGGCAAGAACGCCGTGGTGACTCACATCACGCTCGATCTCAGCGCGCGGGCCGTGTCGCACTTCGCGACCAATGAGTATCAGCTCGCCGATGGCGCTAAGCTCCGCACTCTGGTGGTTCACGCCGGTGCAGGCCTTGCCCGCACCCATGTGTTCCCACGCATGGCCGGCGCCGAATCCCATGCCGACCTGACCGGGCTCAACCTGGTGTCCGATGGCCAGCACGCCGATATCACCATGGAAACCCAGCACGCGGTACCGCACACCTCCTCGCAGCCGCTGTTCAAGTCCATCGTGCGCGGCCGTGCCAAGGCCGTGGTTCAGGGCAAGCTTGTCGTCGCCCGCGACGCGCAGAAGACCGACGCAAAGTTCATGCATCAGGGTCTGATGCTCTCGGACGAGGCAGAAATCCTCTCCAAGCCCGAACTCGAAATCTATGCCGATGACGTCGTCTGCGGCCACGGCTCGACCTGCGGCATGATCGACGAAGACAGCCTGTTCTACCTGATGAGCCGTGGCATTCCCAAAGCCGAGGCCGAAACCATGCTGGTGCGCGGCTTCATTGCCGAGCTTTTTGATCCGATCGAGGACGAAGAGCTGAACGAAGCGCTGCAGACCATCGTCGATAGCTGGCTGATGGCGGGCAAGTAAATCCCGCCGCCCAGGTGTCCGCGAGGCGGAAGCTGGGTCAAACGATGAATGTGTGACGCTGAAGGTGCCACATCGTCTCCCTCCCCCTTGTGGGGAGGGACCAAGGGTGGGGGTGTCCCGCCACGGAAGCGAACATGACCTTCGATCTCGAAAATATCCGCGCTGACTTCCCGATACTCGGCGAACAGATCCATGGCCACCGCCTGGTCTATCTCGACTCCGGTGCCTCGGCGCAGAAACCGGTTCAGGTGCTGGACCGTATGGACCATGCCTTCCGGCACGAATATGCCAACGTGCATCGTGGATTGCACACTCTGGCCAATCGCGCGACCGAAGGCTATGAGGCCGGCCGCGAAAGCGTCCGCCGTTTTCTCAATGCCAGCCGGGTTGAAGAGATCATCTTCACCCGCTCGGCCACCGAGGCCATCAATCTGGTCGCGTCCTCGTTCGTTGGTCCTCGCATCGCTGAGGGCGACGAGATCGTCACCACCATCATGGAGCATCATTCCAATATTGTGCCCTGGCATTTCCATCGCGAACGCAAGGGTGCGGTCATAAAATGGGTCGATGTCGATGATGACGGTTCGCTCGATATGGATGCCTTCGAGGCCGCGCTGACCGATCGCACCCGTATTGTGGCGGTTACCCATATGTCCAACGTCTTGGGCACGGTGAACCCGATCAAGCGCATCATCGAAATTGCCCATGCCCGCGGCATTCCGGTGCTTGTCGATGGCTCGCAGGGTGCCGTTCACACCAGCGTCGACGTGCAGGACCTGGACGCCGACTTCTATGTGATGACCGGGCACAAGCTTTATGGCCCCACCGGCATCGGCGTTCTTTACGGCAAATATGATCTGCTCGCCGAAATGCAGCCCTATCAGGGCGGCGGCGAGATGATCGATACCGTCACCCTCGATGGTGTGAGCTATAACGAACCGCCGCATCGTTTTGAGGCGGGCACACCACCCATTGTCCAGGCCATGGGGCTGGGTGCGGCGCTCGATTACATGCAGGCCATCGGCCGCGACGCCATTATGACTCATGAGCGCGCGGTCGCCGATTATGCGCTGGAGCGTCTCTCGCGCGTCAATTCGCTCCGCCTGATTGGCACGGCGCCGGGCAAGGGTGGCATTTTCTCCTTCGAGATTGCCGGCACCCACGCCCATGACGTGGCGACCATCCTTGATCGCTATGGTATTGCCGTCCGCGCCGGAACGCATTGCGCCCAACCGCTTCTGGCCCGTTTCGGCACGACCTCTACATGTCGCGCTTCCTTCGCCCTATATAACGGCAAGGATGACGTAGACACGCTGGTGGACGGCATTGAACGCGCTCGGAAATTTTTCGCCTGAGGAAGGCCAATATGACTGAAGAATCCAAGACCGGAACAGAGATGCCCGAGGCCGACATCCGCATCGCGCCCAATATGCCGACCGATCTGCCCGAAGCCGAGGTGGAGCGCATCACCACCGATCTGATCGGCGCGCTCAAGACCGTTTATGACCCGGAAATTCCGGTCGACATCTACGAACTTGGGCTGATCTATCGCGTGGATCTCGATGACAATCGGAACCTGACCATCGATATGACCTTGACCGCGCCCGGTTGCCCGGTGGCGGGCGAAATGCCCGGCTGGGTCGAGAACGCCGCGCGCGGCGTGGAAGGCATTCAGGACGTGACCGTCAACATGGTCTTCGATCCGCCATGGGACGCCTCCCGCATGAGCGAGGAAGCTCAAGTTGCGTTGAACTGGTGGTAAGGCCGCGCGTTTCGTCCTATATATCGTGAAACGCCGATGAAAGTTTGGACTATGCCCTTTCAGATCATGTCGCTGACCGATGCCGCCGCCGAGCGGATCACCGAAATCATCGAGGATTCTGACAAGCCGGTCATTGGCTTGCGCGTCGGCATAAAGAACGCCGGCTGCGCTGGCGTGTCCTACACCATGGACTACGTCGAAGCCCCAATTGCCGGCGATGACCACGTGCAGGACAAGGGCGTCGATGTCTGGGTCGACCCAAAGGCGACCATGTACCTGCTCGGAACGGTTATGGATTTCGAAGCGGGAAAGATGGGCTCCAGCTTCACCTTCAACAATCCCAACCAGACCGGGGCCTGCGGTTGCGGCGAAAGCGTCACTCTGGCGCCCGCCGATCTCAAGGCACTCGCAGAGGCCAGGGCAGGGGCCTGAAGCCGCTCGAACGGGCTGGCCGTAGGGTTCTCTGGCAGCGGTCTGCGCGCGACCTCCACATGGTCAGTTGCACTATGCGCGCTGCTGGTGCATTGATCCGGCATCATGCAAAACGCCCTTCCGCCTGCTCTGACCATCACTCCCCCTGATCACCCGCTCTCTGGACGCGTCTCACCGCCCGGCAGCAAGTCGATAACCAACCGCGCTCTGCTTCTGGCTGCTCTGGCGGAGGGAACGAGCCGGTTGACGGGAGCACTCAAGAGCAAAGACACCGCCCTTATGGCGCGCGCTCTGCGCGAAATGGGCGTGACGGTGGACGAGCCGGATGCCACCACTTTCCTGATCACCAGCCCGGGACGTCTCCAGGCGCCTGCGGGCCCGCTTTTCCTGGGCAATGCCGGCACTGCCACGCGCTTCCTCACCGCCGCGGTTGCCACCATTGTGGGCACGGTTGTTGTCGACGGCGATGAGGACATGCGCCTGCGTCCGATTCTGCCACTGGTGGAGGCCCTCAATACGCTTGGAATCGATGCGCGAAGTCCCAGCGGCTGCCCGCCGGTGACCATTCATGGCACGGGCTCATTCGGCCAGGGCCGCGTCGAGATCGACGCCTCTCTGTCCAGCCAATACGTGTCGGCATTGCTCATGGCCGCCCCGCTTGGCGAAGGCCCTATCGAGATCGCACTGACCGGTAAAGATATCGGCGCCCGCGGCTATGTCGATCTGACCCTTGCCGCCATGCGCGCCTTCGGCGCGGTGGTTGAGGCCCGGGACGACGGCTCATGGCTGGTTCAGCCCACCGGCTACAAGGCAGCAGACTTTCATGTCGAGCCCGATGCCTCGGCAGCCACCTATTTGTGGGGCATTGAGGCGCTGACCGGCGGCAGGATTGACCTGGGCGTGTCGGCCGATGCCTTCACCCAGCCGGACGCGGCCGCCAAGGCCGTTCTCGCACAATTTCCCAATATGCCGGCCGTTATCGACGGCTCCCAGATGCAGGATGCGGTGCCCACCATGGCGGTGGTCGCCGCGTTCAACAATCATCCCGTTCGTTTCGTCGGCATTGCCAATCTGCGCGTCAAGGAAACCGATCGCATTCGCGCCGTTGCCAATGAGCTCAATCGCCTGCGCCCCAATCTGGCGCGGGAGGAGGGTGACGATCTCATCGTCAACGCCGATCCTTCCCTCATGCAATCGGCGCAGCGTAACGCCACCAGTCGCATCGAAACTTATCACGATCATCGCATCGCCATGAGCTTCGCGCTCGCTGGCCTCAAAATGGGGGGCGTGACCATTCTCGATCCGGCCTGCACCGGCAAGACTTATCCTGAATACTGGGACATGCTTGCCGGCCTGGGTGTCGAATTGACGCCGACGGCCTGATCAGGCGGCCGAGGCGCCATTGCTTGGCGCCTCATCGATTTCGATCAAATCGGTCTCGCTGACGACCTTGTTCCGGCCCGCATGCTTGGCGGCATAAAGGCACTGGTCAGCGCGCTCGATCAGGGAGGCGGCATTGTCCCGGGGCGTGAATTCGGCCACCCCGAAGGATGCAGTGATGCGGCCCAGCTTCTCGTTGGTCGAGCGCTTGAGCAGTTCTTTCGCCTGGATAGCCTTACGGACGTTCTCCGCCACGATGACGGCGCCGTCCAGGTCCGTGGACGGCAGGACGGCAACGAACTCCTCGCCGCCATAGCGGGCTGCCAGATCCTTGCCCTTGATATTGGATTTCAGCGTCATCGCTACGAGGCGCAGCACCTGGTCGCCGGTCTGGTGACCGTAGGTGTCATTGAAGGTCTTGAAATGGTCGATATCCACCAGAATCAGGGAAAGCGCATCGCCAGTCCGGGTGGCGTCCTTGATGGCGTCGGCCAAACCCTCGTCAAAGCTCTTCCGATTGGCGATTTTGGTGAGCGGGTCCAGCATGGACTCGCGTCGCATATCGTCCAGGTCACGCTGCAGCGCCGCGATATCCTCCCGGGACGCCTCTAATTTGGTCTCGAGCTGCCGGTTGGTGTCCTGCATGCGGCGCGTCTCGGCCAGTAACCGGGTCGCCAGCGCCTGCATATCGTTCGACGAAAGGTCGCGCTGCAGGTCCCCGCTCGCCGACTGCAGTGAGCCAGAATAGGCGTTCGCCGTGGTCATCGCGCTGTCGATGGCCTCATGCACCGCCTCGATGCGTGCATGCATGCGCTCCGACATACTCGACATGCGGTCGTTGACGTCGGACTTGAGAAACTCGTTATAAAGGGTTTCCGCTAACTGCGACGAGGGCACGGTGCCGCTGCGGAAAATGGCATTAATGCGATTGTTTAGCGAAGGGTTGACGCCGGTCGCATAGGTATAGAGCAGCTCGTAGAACTGCGGGTAGGGCGGAATACCACTGCGTTTTAAAAGGTCAAACGCGGCGTTGGCATAACCCAAGGCACGCGTAAATTCTTGGTCCGACACTGCCCACCCCGCGCATCGTTGCGCCCTGACCGCTTACAGTCACATTAATTGAGTCGCGGGCAGTAGATACAGCCCGAACACTGATCGAAACAAGCTCTTACAGACAATATCGGCCGAGAATTAGCCAGATATTGCACAATCTATTGCGAAATCCTGGCCGGACGCAGCAAAAACGCCGGAACAGGGCCCGCATCGCCAAAAGGCGTATCCGCTGGCCTGGGGTCTTCTGCCGGCGCAGCGCTGCGCTTTCGCTGGCTTTTCTTGGCGGCAGCTTTAGGTGTTGTTTCAACGGTCTGCGCGTCGTCTGTCGTTTCCGCCTTTGGCTTGGCTCTGCCGCGCCGGCCACGGCTTGGCTTGTCGCCCGACGTCTCCGACGCCTCGTCCCCGTGGCGTGTTGCCGCCGGCTTATCGGTCTCCAGATAGTCGATGGATTTTTGGATCAGCTTGAGAATGGCATCGAGATGCTTGCCGTCGGCAGGCCCGACAAAGGTATAGGCGACACCGGAGCGACCGGCCCGGCCCGTACGGCCGATACGGTGCACATAGTCCTCGGCATGTACCGGCACGTCGAAATTGAACACATGGCTGACCGCCGGAATATCGAGACCGCGCGCCGCGACGTCGCTGGCCACAAGCAAAGTCAGCTTGTTGGTCTTGAAGGCATCCAGCGTTTCCATACGGCTCTTCTGGTCCATGTCGCCATGCAGCGCCCCCGCGGAATAGCCATGGCGCTGCAGGGAACGGGCCAGTGTTGCCACGTCCCGCTTGCGATTGCAGAAGATGATCGCGTTGGTCAGCCCCTCGGATGCATCGATGCGGGCGCGCAAGGCCGCGCGCTTCTCGTCGGGCTTGGAGGGCACTTTGACCAGCTTCTGGTCAATAGTGTCCGCCGTCGATGACGTCCGCGACACCTGCACATGCACCGGGTCCTTCAGGAACCGCTTGGTGAGGCGCTCGATCTGCGCGTCCATCGTGGCAGAGAACAACATGGTCTGGCGCCGTGGCGGCAGCCGCGAACAGATTTTCTCAATGTCGTCGATAAAGCCCATGTCGAGCATGCGATCGGCTTCGTCGATAACGAGGATTTCCACACCCGTAAGCAGGATCTTGCCGCGGTCGAACTGATCCAGCAAACGCCCAGGCGTTGCGATCAGCACGTCCACGCCGCGGTCGAGCTTCTTGTTCTGGTCCTCGAACGATACGCCACCGATGATCAGAGCCATCGAGAGGCGGTGGTTCTTGCCATATTTCTCGAAATTGTCGGCAACCTGCGCAGCCAGTTCGCGCGTCGGCTCGAGAATGAGCGTGCGCGGCATCCGCGCGCGCGCCCGGCCTTTTTCCAGCAGCGTCAGCATCGGCAGCACGAAGGACGCGGTCTTGCCCGTGCCGGTCTGCGCAATACCGATCAGGTCCTTCTTTTCCAGAAGGTGCGGAATGGCCTGCGCCTGAATTTCGGTTGGCTTGCTGTAGCCGGCCGCAGCCACAGCATCAGTAACCTTGCTCGATAGGCCCAGTCCGGAAAAGTCGTCGGTCAAGTCGGTCGTTCCACTCAACGGTCTGCCCGATGCCTGGCCGGGCCGAAGGGTTCGGTCCGGTGCGCCGGTCATTGGAATAGCGCAAGTTCTGCCTTTTGGGCGCGCGTCCCTTGCATGAGAGCGGATGGATTATGAGGTACTGTTACGCATCCGCAGAATGACATTGCAGCGGCAAGTCTTTCAGGCCGGGGTCAATGTCTCGCTGAGGGAACACCGGTAGGGGTCCTGTAAGGCGGCCCCAAGGAATTGCTCAGCGGCGCGGACCATAGCGCAAACCCCTTGACTGTCAACGGTCTTGGACATGCGATTGGCAACGCGGTTAAGGCGGCTCAGACGTCCAGGTCCGTCACGAAGGCGGCATTCTCCTGGATGAACTCGAAACGGGCCTCAGGCTTGGAGCCCATGAGACGGTCCACTGTATGCCGCGTCGCGTCCCGGTCATCGAGTATTTTGACCTGCAGAAGCGTCCGCGTCTTGGGCGACATGGTGGTTTCCCGCAAATGCGCAAAGGGCATTTCGCCCAGGCCTTTGAAGCGCGTCGTATCGATCTTGCCCTTGCCGGTAAATTCGCTCGCCATAAGCTCGGCCCGGTGTGCGTCGTCGCGCGCATAAAGCGTCTTGCCGCCTTGGCTGATGCGATAAAGCGGGGGCAGGGCTAGATAAAGATGTCCGTTTTCGATCAGCCGCGGCATTTCCTGGAAGAAGAACGTAATCAGCAGCGACGCGATATGAGCACCATCAACGTCAGCATCGGTCATGATGATGATCTTGTCGTAACGCAGGTCGTCCTCTGTATAGCGATCGCGCGTGCCGCAGCCCAACGCCTGCACCAGATCGGCAATCAACTGGTTGGCGGCCAGCTTGTCGCGGCTGGCGCCCGCCACATTGAGGATTTTGCCGCGCAGCGGCAACACGGCCTGATTGGCGCGGTTGCGCGCCTGCTTGGCCGACCCGCCCGCCGAGTCACCCTCGACAATGAATAATTCCGCCCCCTGGGCCGCATTCTGGGTGCAATCGGCCAATTTACCGGGCAGGCGCAGTTTTCGCGTGGCACTGGCCCGGTCGATTTCCTTTTCCTTGCGGCGGCGCAGCCTCTCCTCGGCCCGCTCAATGGCCCAGTCGAGCAGTTTACCGGCCTGCTGCGGCGAGGCGGCCAGCCAATGGTCAAACGCATCGCGAAGAGCAGCATCCACAATACGCGTCGCCTCGCCCGAGGCCAGCTTGTCCTTGGTTTGCCCAACGAATTCAGGTTCCCGCACGAAAACCGACAGCATGGCCGCGCAGCTTGTCAGCACGTCCTCGGCCGTCAGGTTCGCCGCACCCTTGTTCTTGGTGAGCTCGGCATAGTTCTTGAGCCCACGCAGCAGCGCCATGCGCAGGCCTGCTTCATGGGTGCCGCCATCGGGCGTCGGCACGGTGTTGCAGTAGGACTGCACCCCGCCATCGCCAATGGTCCAGGCAATGGCCCATTCCACCGAACCGTGACTGCCCGGCTTGCCGCTGCGACCGGCGAAGATATCATCGGTGATCCGCGTCTCGCCCTCGATACGGGCGCTCATATAATCCTTGAGCCCATCGGGATAATGGAACACCGCCTTGGCCGGGACATCTTCGCCGGCAAGGCTTTCGTCACAGCTCCAGCGCAGTTCCACACCGCCGAACAAATAGGCCTTGGCGCGCGTCATGCGGAAAATGCGGCCCGCCGAGAAATGCGCGGTTGGACCGAAAATCTGCGGATCGGGATGGAATCGGGTCATCGTGCCACGGCGGTTCTGCACCCGCCCCACATTGACCACGTCTTCCACCACCAGGCCACGCGAGAAGTGGATGCGATAGAGCTGCTGGTCGCGCGCCACCTCGACGGTCATGTCGTCAGAGAGTGCGTTCACCACCGAAACGCCCACGCCATGCAGGCCGCCCGAGGTTTCATAGGCCTTGCTGTCAAACTTGCCGCCGGCATGGAGCACCGTATGCACGATCTCGAGCGTCGAGCGGTTTGGGAATTTCGGGTGCTTTTCGACAGGAATGCCGCGGCCATTATCGGTAACCGTGATGTATCCATCCGCGCCCAGATGCACCTCGATCCGGGTGGCGTGGCCGGCAATGGCCTCGTCCATCGAATTGTCGATCACCTCGGCAAACAGGTGATGATAGGCGTTGATGTCGGTGCCGCCGATATACATGCCCGGGCGCCGCCGGACAGGCTCGAGGCCTTCGAGGATCTCGATATCGGAGGCGCCATATTCCGCAGGCGGCTCCGCGCCGGAACGGACGGCGGGCTTGGCCGGTGTCGTTTCCTTGCGTGGTTCCGGATTGGGAGCGGCGCTTCCGAAGAGATCTGGCGTCATGCACTTTCCATAAAGGTTCGTGCCCGAATCGGGCAGGTCCATCTTCTAGCATATAGCAGGCATTTCCGAGGGTCTGGCCGTCCCGCCAATTCCCACAGCCAAGGCGGTTTGTCCCTCCGTCAAGCGGAACGGGAGATGAACCTTGCGACGCTTCAGACGATCCGCCCCGCCCGGCCAGATTGAGACAGTTTCGTCCCAAGATAGGCCGGCAAGTTTACCGCTCGTTTCCTTCTTGAAAGCACTTTCTTAAGCGCGCGCTGATAAACCGATGGACATACGGTTTTTTGTCTGGAGTTGCCGTATGCGAACCGAACAGCCGGGTATTGCGTATCAATCGGTCAAGGTCGGTTCTGCGTCGCTCGGATATTGGCCGGTAGCCGGATTTGAAAGTATTGCGTACCGGCTGGCCAGTTTCCGTGTTTCGCGCCTCGGCGCCGTAATCGGCGCGAGCCTGCTTTTCTATTTTGCCTGACCTGGCTTGCGTTGCTTTTGCAACGCGGTTAGGTGTGTTCTCGTTCACTCAAACCGGGGAGGCTGCAGATGACTATGTTCCAGACGCATCGCACGCGTGGCCCCGTTTACGCCCTGCGGCAGACGCTGCAGGGCTGACCAGGCTGGTCCGGACGCGCACTCGTTCCCATCCTCTGGTTTGCCCGCACAGGCGGCCTGGTTTTCGCCAGGGCGCTCTCCCCAAGGCAATTGGCGCCCCATTGGGCGCTGCACCAGTGAGTGAACATCATGGGCCATGTCAATCTCCGCAATGCCGGCCACCGCGCGGGCGAAATCCTCTTTTCCAATCTGAATCTGACCATCGCCGATGGTGACCGCATCGGGCTCGTCGCGCCCAATGGCAGGGGCAAGACCACCTTGCTGCGCGCCCTGGCCGGAGAGGCCGAACTCAGTGAGGGCGAAATCACCCGCTCGCGTGGCCTCACCATCGGCTATATGCCCCAGGACGTGCCCAAACCGGCCCTGGGTCAAACGGCCGCCGAATTTGTGGCTGCGGCCCTCGATCCGGACACTCTTGTAAGCGAGAGCTGGCGCGTCGATGTCGTTTTCGACGAGCTTTCCGTTCCCCCCGAATACCGCGACAGGCCGTTGAACGCTCTGAGCGGTGGCTGGCAGCGCATGGCGCTGATCGCTCGGGCCTGGGTCACCCAGCCCGACGCGCTCTTTCTGGACGAACCGACCAACCATCTCGATCTCGGACGGATCCTTATGCTCGAGGAATGGCTTGGTTACGCCGCGCGCAATATTCCGCTGGTCATTGCCAGCCATGATCGCGCTTTCCTCGACGCCACGACCAATCGCACACTGTTTTTGCGGCCCAGCGAGCAGGTCTATCTGCCTTTGCCCTATTCGGCCGCGCGCGCCGAACTCGATCAGATCGATGCCGCGGTCGAGGCGCAGCGAGGGCGTGACCTGAAACAGGCCGCGCAATTGCGCAAGCAAGCGGCCAAGCTCACCAATATCGGCATCAATTCGGGCAGCGACCTGCTGACCGTGAAGTCCAAGCAATTGCGCGACCGTGCCGAAAAGATCGAAACCCAGGTTCAGGAGATCCACCGGGACCGGACCGGACTGGTTAAGCTCGGCAATAGCGGCGCCGACGCCCGGGTGATGATGGCCTTCCAGGATGTTCCCGTCGCCACGCCGGACGGCCGGCCACTCTTCACGGTCGAAAAGCTGCACATCTTCCAGGGGGATCGCATCGTCCTTCTGGGCCGGAACGGCACCGGAAAATCGCAATGCATGCGGATTGTCACGGAGGCTTTGGGTGGAGCAGTGCCCGACGGGCTGCGCATCAGCCCGCAACTCATGCCTGGCTATCTCGATCAGGCACTGGCCTGGCTACCGCTAGACCCGTCACCGTTGGATTACCTTTTGCATCGCTTCGATGAAGGAGACAGGCGGACGATCGCTTTGCTGGCTGGCGCGGGTTTCCCGCCCGACAGGCAAACCAAGCCGATCCGGACCATGTCCCTGGGGCAGCGCGCTCGCTTGGCCTTACTTGCCCTTCGTCTTGAAAAGCCGAACTTCTATCTCCTCGATGAGCCCACCAATCATTTGGATATTCCGGGGCAGGAACAGCTTGAGGCCGATATTCGGGAGCAGGGGGCCACAACCATCCTTGTCACCCACGACCGCGCCTTCCTCAAGGCCGTTGGCACGCGGTTCCTGCTGATCGAGCGGAGAAAGCTGGTTGAAGTCGACGGGCCCGATCAGTTCCTTGCGGATATGGCAGGATAGGCAGGTCTGGAGGGACGGTGCCGATCTTTGCCGCTCGGTGCAGCTATATAGACAAAAAGGCCGCCCAAAGGCGGCCTTTTCAATTCAGCGTTGGAACACCTTAGTGGTGGTGCTCCTCGGGGACCTCGTCCTCGTCGGCCTGGATCAGCTTGGCCAATTCGTCGCGGGTCATCTTTTTGTCGGTGACCTTGCCCAATTCGATGATGTGGTCAACGACCTTGTTCTCGAAAATGGGGGCGCGGAGGCTGGCGAGGGCCTGCGGGTTCTTCCGGTAATAGTCGTAAACCTGCTGTTCCTGGCCGGGGAAGCGGCGGACTTCGGTGATCAGCGCCTGCTGATGCTCCTCGTCGCTCACCTGCACATCATTGGTATTGCCGATCTCGGCAACCACCAGGCCCAGGCGCACGCGGCGCTCGGCAATGCGGCGATACTGTTCCTTGGCTTCTTCCTCGGTCGTGCCTTCGTCTTCGAAGGACCGGCCATGATGCTCAATCTCATGCACGACGCGTTGCCAGATCGTGTTGAACTCGGCCTCGACCAGCTGCGCTGGAACCTCGAACTTGTGGCCTTCGTCCAGGGCATCGAGAACCTGACGCTTCATGTGCTGACGGCCCATGGAGGTCAGAGCGTTCTCCATCTGATCGCGAACCGCCTTGCGCAGGGCGGCAACGTCTTCAAGGCCCAGGCGCTTGGCGAAATCATCGTCCAGCTCGCCGTCATTGGGGCCGTCGACATGCAGGATCGTGACCTCGAAAGTGGCCTTCTTACCGGCCAGTTCTTCGTTCTGGTAATCCTTGGGGAAGGTCACCTTCACTTCGCCGGTCTGGCCCTTCTTCATGCCAACCAGCTGCTCTTCGAAGCCGGGGATGAATTCGCCAGAACCGACGGTCAGGTGCGCGTGGTCGGATGAGCCGCCCTCGAATTCCTTGCCGCCGATCTTGCCCACAAAGCTCAGGCCGAGACGGTCGCCCTCGGCGACGACGGCATCGTCGCCCTTGTCGGTATAGCCGCGGTTCTGCGCGAAAACGCGCTTCACTTCGGTTTCGACTTCCTCGTCGGTAACCTCGACCACCGGCTTGTTGAGCTTGACACCCTTGATATCCATCAGGGTAACGGGCGGCAGCACTTCATATTCGACTTCGAAAGCCAGGTCGGCCTTACCATCGAGCACGTCATTGATGACGCCCTGGTCGTCCGGCAGGTCCACCTTGGGTTGAGCGGCGGCGCGTTCTTCGCGCTTGTCCAGCGTGTCGGACACGGTCGCGTTGATCGCGTCGGTCATGACTTCGGACATGGCCGAGCGGCCATAAACCTTCTTCAGGTGCGCGGTCGGCACCTTGCCGGGACGGAAGCCCTTGATATTGGCCTGGCCCTTGAGCTCTTCGAGCTTGGCGTCCAGGCGCGAATTGAGATCCGCTGCCGGGATGGTGACGCTCAGCTTGCGCTTCAGGCCTTCGTTGAGGGTTTCGGTTACCTGCATTGGGGTCTGATCCCGTATTGATTAATCTTATTGGCCGAGGGCCATATGGTGCGGGTGAGAGGACTCGAACCTCCACGCCTTGCGGCGCTGGAACCTAAATCCAGTGCGTCTACCAGTTCCGCCACACCCGCAAGGGTCCCCGTCGGCCGGGTTGGCGTTGCATCTATATGAAGAGTGAAAGCCAGTCAAAGCATGATTGGCGCGCGGCTTGATCAACAGGCCGCCCATTTGTGCGGCACTCGTGCATTTGCCCTGCTATTCGATTGATTAGAGAATAGCCGCGATGCACAACATTTAATCATCGTCCCGATTGCTGCTTTGTCCAACCGAAAGCGGCCTTCGCGCTAAGAGACTGGAATACAGAGCGTTTTCGACCCTGTTCTGTGCTGGCACAACCCGTGCATACGCATGTGGCGGTAACGCCGAAATCGGCCTGTGGAGGCAAGAGTGAAAAAAATCGAGGCTATCGTAAAGCCGTTCAAGCTCGACGAAGTCAAAGAAGCGCTGCAGGAAGTTGGCCTGCAGGGCATCACCGTGACCGAGGCCAAGGGTTTCGGGCGCCAGAAGGGCCATACCGAGCTCTATCGCGGCGCTGAATATGTGGTGGATTTCCTGCCCAAGGTGAAAGTCGAAGTCGTTTGTCCCGATGACTTGGCCGAAAAGGCCATCGAGGCGATCCGCGTCGCCGCGCAAACCGGTCGCATCGGCGACGGCAAGATCTTCGTCTACTCCATCGAGCAAGCCATTCGTATTCGTACTGGCGAATTCGGCGACGACGCGCTGTAAGGGCTCTCCCTTCCAGTCGCATCGCGCCACCAACAGCAACAAGCATTCCGCATTTGACAGGGGAAGACCTAATGACCACCGGAAGCGATATTGTTCAGCGTATCAAGGACGAGAACATCAAATACCTCGATGTGCGCTTCACCGACCTGCGCGGTAAGCTGCAGCACGTCACCATGGACGCGTCGGTGGTTGACGCTGACATGTTCGAAGAAGGCGTGATGTTCGACGGTTCTTCGATTGCTGGCTGGAAGGCCATCAACGAAAGCGACATGGTGCTCATGCCCGATCCGAGCTCGGCCTATATGGACCCGTTCTTCGCCGCCCCGACTCTGGCGATCAACTGCGACATTCTCGAGCCCTCGACCTACCAGCCCTATAACCGCGATCCGCGCGGCATCGCCAAGAAGGCCGAAGCCCTGGTCAAATCCTCGGGTATTGGCGACTCGGTCGTGTTCGGCCCCGAGCCCGAATTCTTCATCTTCGACGATGTGAAGTACTCGACCTCGACCTACAATGTGGGTTTCTCGGTCGATCATTCGGAACTGCCGGTCAACAGTAATGCCGAATATGAAGGCGGCAATAACGGCCACCATATCGGCCTGAAGAAGGGCTATTTCCCGGTTCCGCCGCTCGATAGCGCCCAGGACATGCGCGGCGAAATGCTCGAGGCCATGGGCTCGATGGGCGTCATCATCGAAAAGCACCACCACGAAGTGGCCTCGGCCCAGCACGAGCTCGGCATGAAGTTCAAGCCGATGATCCAGTCGGCCGACGACGTCCTGCTTTACAAGTATGCCGTGCAGCAGGTTGCCAATGCCTATGGCAAGACCGCAACCTTCATGCCCAAGCCCGTCTATGGCGATAACGGTTCGGGCATGCACTGCCACCAGTCGATCTGGAAGGACGGCAAGCCGCTCTTCGCGGGTGACCAATATGCAGGCCTCTCCATGGAGTGCCTCTACTACATCGGCGGCGTGATCAAGCATGCCAAGGCCGTCAACGCCTTCACCAACCCGACCACCAACTCCTACAAGCGTCTGGTGCCGGGCTTCGAGGCCCCCGTGCTGCTGGCCTATTCGGCCCGCAACCGTTCGGCCTCCTGCCGTATCCCCTTCGGCCAGTCGCCCAAGTCCAAGCGCGTGGAAGTGCGTTTCCCCGATCCGATGGCCAACCCCTACCTGGCCTTCACTGCGCTGCTGATGGCCGGCCTCGACGGCATCAAGAACAAGATCCACCCGGGCGACCCGATGGACAAGGACCTCTACGAGTTGCCCAAGGAAGAGCTCAAGGAAATCCCGACCGTTTCCGGTTCGCTGCGTGAAGCTCTGGAAAGCCTGTCGGCCGACCGCGACTTCCTCAAGGTCGGGGGCGTCATGGATGACGACTTCATCGACAGCTATATCGACCTCAAGATGCAGGAAGTGATCAAGATGGAGCACACCCCGCATCCGGTCGAATACGAAATGTACTACTCCGCCTAAGGCGATCGAGTGCGACAGTAGGAAAGGGGCCTTGCGGGCCCCTTTTCTTTTTGGTGCGTTCCGTGATGTGGCGAATGTGGACGGTCTAGACGGCCTGGAATGTCCGGCGCATCACGTCCCGCCATTCATCCGGGGCCTCCAGGAGGCCTTCCAGGTGTTCGGCATCCTGCGGCTCGAAGAAGCGCACGGCAAAGCCGAAATCGAAGAGCCGCACGACCTCGCCGGTGACCCGGCCCACTGTGACGATTTCGCCCACTTCAGGCTGAAAGGCCGCTGACACGGCGGCGCCGGAAATCGAATAATCGACGATCAGGCAGGGCTGCGACCAATTATCGGGCCGCGCGATGACCGTACGCGGATTGCTCGGCATGACGCGCTGCGCCACGCGCCGGTCCGTTTCCGTGGTCCAGAGCTTTTCGCTGAAGCTGGTTATGCGGGCGTTCAACCGCTCCCGCTCGTCCTCGCTCTGTTCCAGGCTCAGTTCAAAACCATCGTCGAACTGGCGGGACACCCTGCCGGTCAGGGCACCGAAGGAATTGAAGCTGGCCGTCACCAGTTCACCCCTTTGAGGAATGACTGGCGCCGTGGCGCGCAGCGTGTCACTCCCGATCATGCGCAGCCTGCAGGCGAATAAATTGACGCCGGGATGGGTCTGCTGAGCACCGATAACATAGCGGCCGGCAACGGTGGCGATACCGTGCAGGGCAATCGTCGGACGTTCCAGAACTTCGGGCACTGCCGATCTCCCTCTGGTTGTCCCAAGAGCATGCCCCAGCCCTGTCAACGCCGTCTTGCACGGCTCGTGCGCATTTTAACGAAATCGGTAAAGCTTGGTTTACGCTTTTTCCGGCTCGGGCGCCGGCCTGGTCAAGGCTTCCAGTTCGTCGACATTTTGCAGCTGGATGAACTGCAGTGCAAACCCGACCTCCAGATGCCGCACGACGCGGCCGACGACGCGGCCCAGAGCCATTGGCGTGCCCAGATCGGGCCAATAATGGGCAGAGACGGCGGCTCCGGAGCGGGACAAATCGATAATGAAGCAGGCTATGCTCCGACCATCCGCCAATACAATCGTGCTGCGCGGATCGCGCGGCAGGAACCGCCTATGCGCGCGCTTGTCGGGCACTTGCGCATGTACGTATTTTTTCTGCCAGTCGATCTTCGCGGCGAGCTTTTCGCGCTCGGCGCCATCCATATCGAGCTCCGTTACGAATCCGGACGAAAGCCGGCGCGTGATCCGGCCGCGCAGCATGCCGAACTCGTTGAAATGCGCCGAGACCCTTTCGCCTTCCCGGCCCACCATGGGGCCGACCGTAACCATCATGCGGGTGGAAATTGAACACAATCGGCAGGCATAAACCGGTAACCGGGAATTTTCCGACGCTCGTCGTTCGGGCAAGGCATACCGGCCGCCCAGCGCGCCGATGAAACGCACATCATGCAGCCTGGCGGATACGCTTTGACTCGCGTCATCAAATGCAGCGATCAATGACATGGGGCCCCCTTCCCAAGTGTCACGTCCAGCTCGATCGAGGGTGCGCTCCTTAAGGAGTTTTCCCAATGGGCGAATAGTTGACCCGAGCACTGTAAATTTGTTCCTAATCCGAAGCTTGGAACGCCCCGCAAACCAGGTTTGAGTCGATTTTGATGACCGATCAGTCCGCCCATGCATTGCTGACACCCCGCGAGATGGACCAGGCCGATGCCTTGGCTGTCCAGGATGGCGTGCCGTCCTCCGAGTTGATGGAGCGGGCGGGCAGGGTGGTCGTGGACGCCATTTTGGCCACCTATGCGCCGTGCCCCGTATTGGTCCTGTGCGGGCCGGGCAACAATGGCGGAGACGGCTTCGTTATCGCGCGTCTGTTGCAGGCCAATGGTTGGCCGGTGCGGCTCTGGCTCTCGACATCTTTAAAATCCCTGCGCGGTGACGCCGCCGCCATGGCCGCGCGCTGGGATGGTCCCTGCGAGTCCGGCCTGCCGGTGCTGGCGGGAACGGCGCTGGTGATCGATGCCATTCTCGGGGCAGGCCTGGACCGCGACGTGGCCGGGGCGCTTGGCGAGGCCATCGAGGCCGTCAACGGGTCCGGCCTGCCGGTGGTGAGCGTCGATATCCCCAGTGGCGTCGATGGCGGCACCGGCGCGGCACGCGGCGTAGCGATAAAGGCGCATTCGACTGTAACCTTCTTCCGGCGCAAGCCGGGCCATCTGCTTCTGCCCGGGCGCGACCTCTGCGGCACGCTCATGGTCGGCGATATCGGTATTCCCCTTACGGTATTGCAAACAATCCAGCCCCGCCTCTGGCACAATGCCCCTGGTCTCTGGTCCTTGCCCAGGCCAAACAGGCATGGCCACAAATTCGACCGTGGCCACGTCGTTGTCATGTCAGGAAGCGCCCTCCAGACCGGTGCCGCAAGGCTGGCCGCCTCGGGTGCCTTCAGGATTGGTGCTGGTCTGGTTACGCTTTGCGGCGACGAGGAGGCCCTCAAGATCCATGCGGCCCACGTCACCGCCATCATGCTGCGGCCGGTGTCCACCGCGGTCGATACGGCTGAGATTCTGGCCGATAGCCGGCATAATGCCTACGTCATCGGTCCGGCAGCCGGCATCGGCGATGCCACCCGGGCTCATGTGCTGACGGCTCTCGCCTCCGGCGCGGCCATTGTTCTGGACGCTGATGCATTGACCAGCTTCGCGGGGGACCCCGACGAGCTTTTCGCCGCCATAGCCGGGCGGCAGGCCCCGGTCGTTATGACCCCGCACGAAGGCGAATTCTCACGCCTGTTCCCTCAGGCCGCAGGCGATAAGCTGGAGCGTACGCGGCTGGCCGCCGAGCGCTCCGGCGCCGCCATCATCCTCAAGGGCAGGGACACGGTGATCGCAGCGCCGGATCGGCGCGCCGCCATCAACGACAATGCTCCTTACTGGCTGGGAACGGCTGGCGCGGGCGACGTATTGGCGGGGATTGTGGCCGGCCTTCTTGCCCAGGGCATGGCCGGCTTCGAGGCGGCCTGTGCGGGGGTCTGGCTCCATGCCCAGGCGGCAGCCGATTTTGGCGGCCCTGGCATGTTGAGCGAAGATCTGCCTCCTCAACTGCCGCCGGTGCTCAAACGCCTCCAATAGACCACGCTCCTGACGCACAATGACACGGCCAAAGGCCAATCATTGATCCTGGCCTTGCTAACTATCTGTCGCGTCACTAAATCAGCGGCCTGGCGGGTGCCGGCACGGCTGGGTTGGCCCGACGCGGCGGACTATTCGGAGCACATTCATGAACAGGGCGCTGGTCGTCATTCTGGCAGCGGTCATGCTCGATGCCGTCGGTATCGGTCTGATCTTCCCGATATTGCCCGCGCTGCTGCGCGAGGTTGGGCACACAACCGACATTGCCACCATTCTCGGTGTCATGCTGGCGCTCTATTCGGCATGCCAATTCCTCTTCTCCCCGATTCTGGGCGTTTTGAGCGACCGCTTTGGGCGCCGTCCCGTTCTTCTGGTTTCCCTGGCCGGGGCGGCCATCGACTACCTGATCATGGCCGTTGCGCCCGAGCTGTGGCTGCTCGTCATTGGCCGCGCCATTGCCGGCGTCACCAGTGCCAATATGGCCGTGGCCACGGCCTATATCACCGACATTTCCAGCGAGCAGGAGCGGGCCCGTCGCTTTGGCCTGTTCCACGCCATGTTCGGGATCGGCTTTATCATCGGCCCGGTCATTGGCGGTCTGCTTGGCGATATCTGGCTGCGCTCGCCCTTCCTGGCCGCCGCGGCGCTTAATGCAATCAATTTCGCATTGGCGCTGTTCGTCCTGCCCGAATCCCGGCCCGGCCAGAAGGGCACCCGTTTCACCTGGGATACGCTCAATCCCTTTAAACCCTTGGCCTGGGCGCTGACCTTCAAGGCGCTCATTCCGCTCATGGCCATCTATTTCATCATGAATCTGGTTGGCACGGTCTATGGCACGACCTGGGCGATCTTCAGCGAAGATGTGTTCGCCTGGAACGGTATGACCATTGGCCTCTCGCTTGGCGCCTTCGGTGTGTTTCATGCCCTCGCCCAGGCCTTCCTGACCGGGCCCGCCGTCAAGCGCCTCGGCGAGCGCTGGGCGCTGCTGGTCGGCATGGCCTTCGAGACCGGCGCCATGCTCACGCTGGTCTTTGCGAGCCAGGGCTGGATTCTATTTGCCATGGCCCCGATTTTTGCCATGGGGGGCATTGGCATGCCCGCGCTGCAATCGCTGACCACCAGGCAGGTCGATTCGGATCGGCAGGGACAATTGCAGGGCGTGCTGGCCAGCCTGGTCAGTCTGGCATCAGTGTTCGGGCCGATCTTCTTCAGCTTTATCTATCATGGGCTCCGGCCGAGTTGGCCGGGTGCGATCTGGCTGGTGGCGATAGGCATCTATTTGCTCGCCTTGCCGCTCATGGCCGGCATCCGCCGCCCTCCAGCAACCACACTGGCCCCATCAATATAGGCAAAGCGGGGACAACCCCCGGATAACTGGGCTTTTGCGCCAATACGGGCTTGCAGGGGCATTTTTTCCAGTCCATTAACAGTTTTGCACCGTCGGGCAGCCGAAAACCCCCGGATTTCCTTGCGTTCCACGCAGAATCACAAAAGGTTGTCGGCGTTTTCGTTCGCCAGAGACGGCGGGCATTCACTGTGAGGAAACGCTATGAACAAAAACGATCTGGTTGGCGTCGTTGCCGACAAGGCTACGATCACCAAAGCACAGGCCGCCGAAGCGGTTGACGCAGTGTTCGAAGCCATTACTGCCGCTCTCAAGGGTGGCGACGAAGTTCGTCTGGTTGGCTTCGGCACTTTTGCCGTCTCCCAGCGCAAGGCTTCGACCGGCCGCAACCCTGCAACCGGTGCCGAGATTCAGATTCCGGCTTCGAACCAGGCCAAGTTCAAGCCCGGCAAAGGCCTCAAGGACGCGATCAACTAAGACCGCGCCTTGCCTGATTTGGCGATCGGCCCCGTGCGGTATTCGTCGGGGCCGTTTCCATTTCTGCAAAAGTCAGTTGACGGGCAGGAGCGGGCACCCTAATCAGGGCGCCGATCCCATGGCCCGAACGGCCCTGAGGGCGATTAGCTCAGTTGGTAGAGCGCTTCGTTTACACCGAAGATGTCGGCGGTTCGAGCCCGTCATCGCCCACCATTATCCGCCGCCACGGCGCGGCGGCCGCCCACTTCAAAAAGCACTCTAATTTTCCGCGCCTTCTCATTGAAGGTACAAGGTTTTCCACAGCCGCGGGCCGCGTTTGTAGAAATTCTGCGACAGAATACGGGCAGGGTGCTTGACTTCCCCATGGGCGCCCAGTACATGGACGCCACGTTGCGCGAACGACTTGTTCGCAAGCGCTGCGGGAGTAGCTCAGTTGGTTAGAGCGCCGGCCTGTCACGCCGGAGGTCGCGGGTTCGAGCCCCGTCTCTCGCGCCACCCTTTTCCAGGGTTTGCGCATCGCTTCCTCCAATGTTCCTGTGGTTTTAAGCGGTTGATCCTCACCGCCCAAGCGCGCTTGTGCAGCGCGTGTTCGGCGATGCATCTGTCGGTCTTGTCGCCTGCGCCACGCTTGGCCCCTCAGGCCCGCACAATGGGGAACACTGCCAACCAAGCCGCCAGCATACCTCAGCACGCCGCCTCACGCGCGTTGCCGGGCGGGTGAGCGCCGCGTCCTGATGCGCGGCACCTATGGCTACTGCTTATGCTCCAGATGTCCTGCTGGGGGCCGGGGCGTATCATCGCCCATTCCGGCCACCGCCGTCATGTGTCAGCGCCTCGTGGCGTGGCCAGGGACCTGCTCCAGGCCGAGCATGATGTCCTGGAGCGAATCGTCCACCAGGATCTCCATGCGCATTTTCGCCATGTCCGGATTACGCTGCCGGATGGCCTCCAGCACGTCCTGATGTTGCAGCAGCCTTGCCGGCTTCAGCGTGGCTGCCTCCACCCCGTCCCAGCCGAGTGTGAGCGTGCGCTGCATCACCGTACTCAGCAAAGTGTTGAACGCTCCGATAAACGGATTGTGCGTCGCGCTCAGAATCTCCAGATGGAAGCGCAGATCGGCTGCAATCAGCGCTTCGCGATCGCGGCCGGCGCTTTTCATCTGCTCATAGGCATAGTCCAGGCGCTCCAGCTCGCTTTCTGTGCGCATCTGAGCGGCCAGCGCTGCCGCGCCAGGCTCGACCATGCGGCGCAGAGGGTGCAGCGTCATGGCGATATCACTGAGCGGCTTGGCATCCAGATGCCAAAGCAGCACATCGGGATCGAGCATGTTCCAGTAGATCGGCAGCGTTACCGTTGTGCCGACCTTTGGCTTGGCCACGATCATCCCCTTGGCCGTTAATTGCGCATACGCTTCCCGCAGGGCGGTCCGGCTCACGTCATATCTGGCCAGCATGCTGGCTTCGTCAGGCATCCGCTCATCGGCGGGATAAGTGCCGGTGACGATCTCGCGACCCAGTTGCTGCAGGACCTTCGCGTCGGCCTTGCTGCTCGATTGGGGAGAGATCAGCCTTTCAACAGCGGGATTGTGGTCGGGTCGAGCGAATTCGTCTGCGGTAAGGTCGCTAAAGGCCATAAAAAGTATCGATCAGATCTGGTGCCGCAAGGGCAGGGCGGTTCTCAGGTATCCCCATATCTGTTCAGTGTTGCGAAAAAAAGCGCGACATGACAACGCCGCGCTACCGATGGCAGCCAAGCGCCCTGTGCATCGATTGACCGGCCAGGGTCCCCCAAGATCTTCTAGCGGGTTAGGCGTCGCCCGGATTCTGCGTCAAACAGGTGCGCTTGATCGCTGGAAATGCTGATCCCGATCATATCGCCCGGGCTCATCGGAATGCGTTCCCGAAAGACGCCGACAAGTTCCTGTTCGCCCAGGCGCAGCGCAACCTGCGTTTCCGATCCTGTCGGTTCAACCACAAGCACCTCGGCCTGCAGCCCGCCTGCATCCAGCCGCAGGTGCTCCGGCCGAATGCCAAGCTTTATCGGGCCCTGCGGCGCATGCGGCACGTCCGAACCCAGTGGAATAGCGGTGCCGTCCGGCATTGCGAACGTTTCCCCTTTGATCGTGCCGTCCAGAATATTCATGGCAGGCGATCCGATGAACTCGGCTACGAACAGGTTATTGGGCGTGTCATAGAGATCCAGCGGGCTGCCGATCTGCTCCACATGTCCCGACCGCATGACCACGATCCTGTCGGCCATCGTCATGGCCTCGATCTGATCGTGGGTCACATAGACCGTCGTCGTGCCCAGGCGGCGATGGTTCATCTTTATTTCGCTGCGCATCTGCACGCGCAGCTTGGCATCGAGGTTGGACAGCGGCTCGTCAAACAGGAAGACCTGCGGATTGCGCACGATCGCCCGACCCATGGCGACGCGCTGTCTTTGCCCGCCCGACAAGTGCCGGGGATAGCGTTCAAGATAGGCTTCCAGCCCGAGCACGCTGGCGGCATTAGCCACACGCGCGCGTATCTCGTCCTTGGGGAAGCGGGCCAGCTTGAGCGAAAAGCCCATATTCTCTTCAACTGTCATGTGGGGATAGAGAGCATAGGACTGAAACACCATGGCGATGTCACGGTCCTTTGGCGCCAGGTCATTCACAACTTGTCCGCCGATCTCGATTTCACCGGCCGTAATGTCCTCGAGGCCGGCGATCATGCGCAGCAAGGTCGATTTTCCGCAGCCCGACGGGCCAACCAGAATCACGAATTCGCCATCGGCAATGTCAATGGATATGCCGTGCAGCACCTCGAGATTGCCGTAGTTCTTTCTCACATCGCGGATAGTGACTGCGCCCATCCGATCCCCCTCACATTGCTGATGCGCACCGGCTTTCTCCGGTCGGCTGCGCCCTCTCTCCATCATGCACCGGCGGCCCGGTGCCCAGCTTTTTGTAATCGACACATTGAGCTGAAACAAGCATTTTGTCCGACAATATATTGACGAATGGGATTGGTCTGCCTAATCATTCGACTATTGACCGTCAATGTTGGGACAAAAGAGGGCATTGCGGTGAATACGGGGAGAGGGAATAGGCCCCGTTGGGAGGGACCGGACAAGCAATAGGCATGCTCTGCAGCAGCGCTCTGGCGTGCTGATGCCGGTCACATGTTCCGCTTTGGAGGAGATTGGAACCATGTCATCAAGCAAGTTTACTCGGCGTGACGTATTGCGGGGCGGCGGTGCCGCCGGTCTAGGCCTATGGGCGGGGAGCCGGGGACTTCCCGCCTTCGCTCAGGATGCGCCCGCCGAGCTGGATCTGCCCACGGGCAGTGCCGGCAAGCTCACGGTCATTCATCGTACCGAATATTTCGAGGCCGCTCAGAACCTGTTCCGCGATGCCGTGGCCGGTTTCGCTGCGGACAATGGTGTGGAGCTCGATATTTCCACCACCAACCCCGAAGCCTTTGGCGATTTCCTGGGCAAGATGTCCGCGGCGGTACGCGCCGGCAATCCGCCCGATCTGGCCTATACGAGCAATGTTTCTGTCCCGCAGATGCATTTGCTGGGGCTGCTCGAAGACGTCAATGATGTCGTCGAGGAGGCCATCAGCCGCTACGGCAATGTCATGCAGGGCATAAACGCCGAAGAGTCCGGCAAGATCGATGGTCGCTGGGTCGCCATTCCGTTCATAGCTAACACCACCGGCACCTTCTTCAGGGGCGACAAGCTGGCTGAAAAGGGCATCGATCCGCAAACTCTCGACACCTGGGAACAGCGCCGCGAGGCCGCCCTTGCCATCTCCGACCCTGACAATGGTTTCTGGGGCTGGGGCCTGACGGTCAACCAGTCCGGCGACGGCTGGGGCGTAGCCTCCGGCATCCTGAACGCCTTTGGTGGTCACTTCACCGACGCCAGCGGCACCAAGGTCGAGTTCGACTCTCCTGAAACAGTGGCCGCCTATGAATTCGTTCGCGAGACGTATGACCGCAACGGCAAATATGCCGCCATGCTGCCGCCGGGCGTCGAGAGTTGGGGCGATATCTCCAATAACGAGGCCTATCTCGCCGGCAGCGTCGGCTACACGCACAACGCGTTCTCGGTCTATGCCGCGGCCAAGCGGGACAACAACCCGGTCTTCCCGAACACGGTTCTGCTCCGCCAGCCTAACGCCAATGACGGCGATAGCCGCGATGGTGGTGCCGTAGGCGGCTGGCTGACCATCTTCAAAGGCGCGCCGAACGTCGAGCTTGCCAAGAAGCTGGCCCTCGACCTGCTTGACCCGGCAAACTTCACCCCGATGTCCTCGGTTGCCGGTGGCCTGTTCATGCCGGCCTATGAAAAGCTCTGGACCCCCGACCTGATCGCGGCCGATCCGAACTATGCGATCATCAAGGACCAGGTCAGCGTGCCCGATCCGTTTATTGGCCCATCCTGGCCCGCTCAGCCTGCGGCACAGATCGACGCCATCCGCGCCCAGGGCATCTTGGAGCAGTCCATGGGCAATGTGATTGCCGGGCGTATGACGTCCCAGGAAGCGGTTACCGACGCACACAACAAGATCGTCCAGCTCTTCGAAGAAGGCGGCATCATGTAATTGGCCTGGGGGCGGGACGCGAAAGCGATCCCGCCCTTTGCCATTCAATACGTGCTGCCCGCGCCGGCCTTGGCCGGGCAGCTTCTATCTATTGTCGGCCGGGCCGTTACTGCGCCCGGGATGGAGTGCGGGCATGGAAGACCGGATGACGTTGGCCGTTGGAGCGACGAAGCAGCGACCGTCGCGCAAGAACTACTTTGAGAGGCTGTTCGGACCCGACTGGAAAGTGGGTCAGCTCTTCGTGCTGCCAATGGTGCTGATCATGGCGCTGTTGATCTTCTGGCCTTTTGTCAACGCCATCTTCATCAGCACCACCTCGTTCAACTATCTGACCGGTGAAACGAACAGCGTCGGCCTGCGCAACTATCAGCGCCTCTGGACCAATAGCGATTTCCTGCTCTCCATGCAGAACACGATCGTCTTCACATTCTGGTCGCTGCTCTACAAATTCGTCATCGGCATGTCCGTTGCCCTTATTCTCAATAGCCGCCTGCCATTCCGCAGCCTGCTCAGCGGCATCATGCTGCTGCCCTGGATCGTGCCCGAAATCGTCACCGCGCTCGCCTGGAAGAGCATCTACGATCCCATGTTCGGTGGCCTGAACCCCATCCTGCAGGGGGTCGGCATTATTGACCGCCCGCTGGGATGGCTTTCCGATCCCAACATGGCCATGGGCTCCATCATCTCGGTCAATGTTTGGAAGGGCATCCCCTTTTATGTGCTGCTGCTGCTGGCGGGCTTGAAAGCGGTAGATCGTGAACAGATTGAGGCGGCACAGGTGGATGGGGCGAACGCGGTCGAGCGCTTCCGCCATGTCACACTGCCCAGCCTGCGCTACGTCATCGTGGTGACCATGCTCTTGTCGTTCATCTCGACCTTCAATCAGTTTGGCCTGCCTTTCCTGATGACAGGCGGCGGCCCGAGCGGGGCGACCAAGCTTTATTCCATTCTGGCCTATGAAAAGGCCATCGGGTCTCTGCAATACGGCCCGGGCATTGCCATTGCCTTCTCCGTCGCACCTCTCATGGCCATTCTCATCTGGCTATTGGCGCGCTTCATGCGGCATGACGACAAGCGCGATGGCGGGTTCGACGCTCGGCCGGGCTTGGCCGATCGGCTGGTGGCGCTTGGCGGCAAGGGCGTCAATGTGCTGCTCGATATCGTCTTCTGGCCCATCAATCTCGCCTTCACCGGTTTCGGTGCGCTGGTCGGCCAATTGCGCCGCGCCACTGGAAGGCCAGCCACGCGCCCCTTGACCAGCACTGCCGTCCGTCGCGAACTCGGCCCTTGGCTGCGCGTGCTCCTGCTTCTGCCAGTGCTGATCTTTGTAGCTTTTCCATTCTACTGGATCGTAACCACCTCGCTCAAAACCACTGAGCAGATCAGCCAGCGCGAATCCATTTTCTGGCCCCAGCCGGCGACGTTGGAACAATACCGTTCGCTGGTGCAGGACACGCCATTCCTGACCTGGCTATTGAACTCGGCTTTCGTTTCGGCGGCAGCCACAATCATCTCGGTGTCGCTGGCCGCGCTGGCCGCCTACGCCCTGACCAGGCTTCGGTTCCGCGGCGCGGGCGTGCTGACGACCCTGCTGCTGATCACCTATCTGCTGCCGGGCACTCTGCTGTTCATCCCGCTCTACCAGACGCTGAACTCCATGGGCATTATCAACACCCACACGGCGCTCATCGTCACCTATCCGACATTCCTCTTGCCCTTCGCCACCTGGGTGTTGATGGGCTATTTCCGCTCCATTCCGGTGGAGTTGGAGGAAGCCGCGCTCATCGATGGCGCCAGCCGGCTCTATATCTTCTGGCGCATCACCCTGCCTCTGGCAGCGCCGGCCATCCTCTCGGTAACGCTGTTTGCTTTCACCAACGCCTGGAACGAATTTCTCTTCGCCTTCGTGTTCATCACCTCCGAGTCGCTGCGCACCCTGCCGATTGGCCTGCAATCGCTGGTGGTGGGCGACATTCTGCCCTGGGGCAAGCTCATGGCAGCGTCTCTGCTGACGGCCGTGCCCGTGGCTGTGCTCTATGTCTATGCGCAGCGCTTCCTCGCCGAAGGGCTTACCGTGGGAGCCGTCAAGGGATGAGCGCCAAGCGGCTGACTGGGGCGGCGGTCGACCTGGCGACAAGGGAAAATCCTGCCCCATCGGCCGTCGACGCCATGGTGAGCAATATCAGAGGGCTGATTTCCGATGGCGGCCTGCAGGTGGGGGACAGCCTGCCGACCGAAAAGGAGCTTTGCGAACGCTTCGATGCTGGCCGCAACACGGTTCGAGAGGCGATGCGCATCCTCAAGGCCTATGGCATTGTCTCGGTGCGCCCCAAGGTCGGTGCCACAATAATTGACGACCGGATGGAGCGCGCGCTCGATCTGTTCTCCTTCAATACGCTCGATATTTCGCGCCGCACCTTCAACGACATTCAGGGGTTCAGGAAACTCATCGAGGTCGGTACCGTCGATACGCTGTTCGACAACGTCAACGGGCAGAGCATTGTCGATTTGCGCGAGATCAACGAGCGCTTGCGCCGCGCCCAGACCATCTCGGACGCCTCGGAACAGGATTTCAGTTTCCACCTGCGGCTTGTTTCCATCCTCAACAATCGCGCCGTCCGCGATGTCTACCGCATCATGAAGCCGGTGATCATTCGCATCATGGAACGGGCCAAGCAGTTGCGCGACTTCAACGAGGACACAGTCGAGCAGCATGCCGCCATTGTGGACGCGCTCGAGATGCGGGACCGCATTCACTACCAATATGCGCTGGTTTCGCATCTGGAACTGGGACTTTGGGCCTTCGAAGAGGAGACGAAGGCCGAACAGGGAGCCTTGTAAGGCCCCCCGATACGAGTACGGGCCGCCAGGTTCGCATGGGATCGGGCCGCCCGAACACGGCGTCATGAAGACGCTTGATTGAGGGAGGACGACTATGAAGACCATGAGTATTGCATCACTGGTCGCGGCGAGCATGCTTGCATCGACCAGCCTTTCTATCGCGGGCCCCGAAGTGGTGTCGGGGCCGGGCGCTGACCCGACCTGTTTTGCGCCTTGGAGCGAGGACACCAAATTCATGCAATGGCCCGCCCAGGAGGGCCCGTACCGGATCGCCATCGTCAATGGTTTCGTCGGCAATACCTGGCGCATCCAGATGATCAAGACGGCCAAGGCCTTCGCCGAGGACCCGGCGATCAAAGACAAGATCGCCGAGTTCAAGGTGGTCTCGACCGGCACTGACGCCCCCGCCCAGCTCGGCGCGATCGAGGATTTCATCAACCAGGGCTTTGACGCCATTGTCACCATTGCCGTATCGCCAGATGGCTTCGACCGGGTCATTCGTCTGGCTGATCGCGAAGACGTCGTGCTCGTGCCATTTGACAATGTGCTCGACACAGACGCGGTCATGCAGGTGAACGAGGACCAGACCTCCATGGGTCAGCAATGGGCCCAGTTCCTGATCGATCAGCTCGCGGCCGAGGGCAAGACGGGCGGCAAGATCCTCGAAGTGCGCGGCCTGGCCGGCAATTCAGTGGACCGGGACCGTTCGGCGGCCATCCACGAAACCTTCGCGGCCAGCGGTGGCGACTGGGAGATCGTGGAGGTCGTGGGCAATTGGGATGACGGTACGGCCCAGAAAGTCACCGCCGACGCTATTGCCGTTCATGGCCAGTTCGATGCTGTCGCCGCGCAGGGCGGCACCACCGGGGTCGTGCAGGCGCTCATCGATGCCAGTCACCCCATGGTGCCGATTGCGGGCGAATCCGAAAATGGCTTCCGCAAGCTGGTTGCCGAGCATGCTGACGAGGGGTTGAAGGGCATTTCCATTGGCCAGTCGCCGGGCCTGGTAGCCATTGCCATGAAGGCTGCCGTGTCGGCGCTCGAAGGCAATATCATGCCGCAATTGATCTCGGTACCCCTGCCGGTCGCGACCTACGATCAGCTCGAGGATGGGGTCAATTACTGGTCCGACCTTCCGGACAACTTCTTCACCGTCAACGAATTCCCGCCTTGCGGCGTGAACATTTCCGGCCCTGCGATCATGGCGCAGTCCGAAGCCGACGTGAAGTAATCGCCAAAGGGGCGGCGCCCGGTGCGGCGCTGCCCCGTACTATGTCCGCCAGCGGAGTGCCATCCCTCTATGTCGAACCAACCCTTTGTGCAGTTGTCCGGGATCACGAAATATTTCGCCGGCACCCGTGCGCTGGAAAATGTCGACTTTGCCTGCGAACGAGGCTCAATTCACGCCGTTCTGGGAGAGAATGGTGCGGGCAAATCGACCCTGATCAAGACCATTGCCGGCGTGCTCAAGCCCGATAGCGGCACCATGCATATCGAGGGCCGGGCAGTGAATTTTTCAAAGCCCGCGGAAGCCAATGCGGCCGGGGTGATCTGCATCTTTCAGGAACTCTCGCTGGTTCCCGACCTGACCGTTGCCGACAATATCAGCCTGGCCGCGCCGCCGCGCCGCATGGGCATGATCGACGCCCGCGCCCAGCGCCGTTTTGCCGAGGCCATCTTGGCCCGCATCAAATGTGAAGATGTCGATCCCAATGCGCTGGTGCGCGACCTCTCGTTGTCCAGACGGCAAATGGTTGAAATCGCCAAGGCCCTGGGCAAATCGCCCAAGCTGCTCATTCTGGACGAGGCGACATCGGCCCTGACGCGCAAGGATGTTGAGACTGTCTATGCGCTGCTCGCCGAGTTGCGCGAGGAGAACGTGGCCAGCCTGTTCATCTCCCATCGCATGAACGAGGTGGAACGCCTCTGCGACACCCTTTCGGTCTTCCGCAATGGGCGTCACGTGGAAACCTTCGCCAAGGGTGCCAAATCCGATCGCGAGATCGTCCGGCTGATGATCGGCAGGGAGGTCGATGGGCAATTTCCGCCCAAGCCCCCGTCTGAGCCGCGTCCCGCCCACCTCCGGATCGAGGACCTGTCCTGGGAAAGGCGTCTCAAGGGCACGACCCTTTCGGTGGGCAAGGGCGAAATCGTCGGCCTCGGAGGCCTCGATGGACAGGGGCAAAAAGAGCTCATGCTTGCCCTTTTTGGTGTGTTGCGCGGGGTCGAGGGCAAAGTCGGGGTAGGGGGGCAGTCAGGCGCGCCATCCTCGCCGGCCACCGCCAAACGCGCGCCACGCCGCATCTGTCTCGTGCCCGAGGATCGCAAGACCGAAGGGCTGATGTTGCCCATGTCGATTGCCGATAACCTCCTGGCCGCCTCCTATGCCCAGGTTTCGCGCGGACCCTTCATCGATCCGGCCCTGGAGACGCGGGCGGTCGATGCCGCCATTGCCAAATTGCAGATCAAGATCGGCTCACCGCAGGATGCAGTGGCGACGCTTTCGGGCGGCAATCAGCAGAAAGTGGTCATCGCCAAATGGCTGATGACCGATCCCGAGGTTATTCTCCTCAACGATCCGACCCGCGGTATCGATGTCGGCACCAAGCAGGAAATCTACCGTCTCATGCGCGAACTGGCAGACGAGGGCAGGGCAATCCTCTTCTATTCAACCGATTATGCCGAGTTGATCGGCTGCTGCGACAGGGTGGCGATTATGTATGACGGGGCCATTGTCGCCGAGCTGACCGGCCAGGATATCAACGAGGAAGCCATTATTGGCGCTTCGCTCAATATCGGCACGCCCACCCTGGAGGCCGTGTCGTGAACGCCATGATGTCGGCCCTCGGCACCAGCGTCCGGCAGAACCGTGGCTTTTATGGCGCGGTGTTGATGCTGTCCGTCCTCTACCTGATCTATAACATCCTGCACCCGCGCGGCTTTTCCACGGCAGTGCTTATTCAGAACGCCAATGAATCGGTGGCCATTGTCTTTGTCGCAATGGCGCAGACCGTTCCCGTTCTGCTCGGAGGTCTCGATCTGTCGGTGGGCGCCGTCATGACGCTTGCGGCATGTATCGCTTCCGCTCTGGTCAATGGCTCGCCGCTCCAGATCGTCTTCGGCATCCTGGTGACATTGCTGGCGGGCACTGCCTTTGGCTTCTGCAATGGCCTGATCGTCGTCTATGGGCGACTACAGCCGATCATAGCGACCTTGGCCACCGGGGCCATTGCCATGGGTCTGGCTCTGTTTATTCGTCCCAAGCCCGGCGGCGACATCGATGGTGACCTCAACTGGGCGCTAACCAATTCCCTATGGGATTTTGTCGACACCTACGGGTTCTTCGACCCCGACGCGGCCTGGTTTGCGCCGGTGTCCTGGATACCCGTGCCGCTCCTCATCATCGTCGTGCTTGGCGTCTGCGTCTGGTTGCCATTTCGGCGCACCGTCATCGGCCGGACCATTTACGCCATCGGCTCGGCCGAGGGGGCGGCCTATATGTCCGGACTGCCCATCGACCGCGCCAAGATTGCTGCCTTCACCCTGGCCGGCTTCTTCGCCGCCTGCGGAGGTCTCTATCTGGCCATCCAGACCGCTTCGGGCAACGCCGATCTCACCCAGGCTGGGGCCTATACGCTCAATTCCATCGCCGCCGTCGTCCTGGGCGGCACCTCGCTCCTGGGCGGCATAGGGGGTGCAATCGGTTCGATCATCGGCGCGCTTATTCTTCGCGTCATGTCCTTCTATTTCCGCATCCTCTCGATTGATCCATTGCTGCAGCCCCTGGTCGAGGGTGTGGTGCTGCTCGCCGCTGTCAGCCTGGGGGCATTCCGCGTGCTGCGCATCAAGAACCGCCTCGAGCTCTTTCGTTAGGAGACGTCATGCAGATCGCCCTCTCGCGTCTTCGGCCCGAAGACAAACCCGTGTTCATCTCGGCCGGATTCGTGTTCATTATCCTTATCCTGGGCACCGTCTACACCCTGGCGACCCAGGGCACGGCGCCATTGTTCTCGCCCAATTACCTGCTCCAGCAATTGCAGGCAGGCTCATTCCTCGGCATCGTCGCGGCTGGCATGATGATGGTTATCCTATTGGGGCACATCGATCTTTCCATCCCCTGGACCCTCACCGCCGCCGCCATGATGGCCACCGCGGTCGGCGGCGACCTGGCCCTCCCCACTGGCATTGCCGTCGGCGTCGCCGTGGGCCTGGTCAATGGCCTCGGCGTCGCCTATCTCCGCATCCCGTCTATGATTTTTACGCTGGGCGTGGACTCGGTCATGCGCGGCCTCATGGTCTGGCATACCGGGGGCTTCGCGCCGCAGGACCGGGCGACGCCGCTGATGCGAATGCTTGCGGCCGACAAACTGTTTGGCATCCCCGTGGCCATCTTTGTCTGGACAGCCGTCTCCCTTGTCATCGTGCTGCTGCTGTCGCGGACCGCGTTCGGACGATCCGTCTACGCCACCGGTAACCGCGAGGCTGCCGCTTATCTTTCGGGCATCAGGACGCGTTGGGTCATCGTGGGCGCCTTTGTGGCCTCGGGGGTCTGCGCCGCCATCGCCGGCATTCTCCTGGCTGGTTATTCAACCAAGGCCTATCAGGGCATGGGCAATGCCTATCTGTTGCCGGCACTCGCGGCCGTGGTCATCGGCGGCACCCGCATTCTGGGCGGGCAGGGGCGCTATGTGGGCACGCTGGTCGGCGTTACCCTCATCGTGCTTCTCAATTCCGTGCTGTCGATCATGCAGATGCCCGAAGCGGGCCGTCAGGTCATCTATGGCAGCGTCATCATCGGCATGCTTCTGGTCTATGGCCGGGGTAGCCGCAATCTCGGCGGATAAGGGCCCGGCCGTTCAGTGCCACCCCTAGGCGATCATTCGAACCAGGTCGTCCCGGGATATTGGTGCGCCTTCGCCACCTCTTCATTGAGCTCGAGCCCGATACCCGGCCGGTCGCTGATCTTGATCTTGCCATTCTCGATGATCTCGCCGCCATCGGTAATGGTCGACCAATAGTCGCGGTGGAACCAGTGATATTCCAGCACCAGGAAATTAGGCACCGTGGCGCAGACATGGGCGGACGCCATGGTGCCGATCGGCGAGGAAACATTATGCGGCGCAAACGGGACCGAATAGAGATCGGCCAGCTCGGCAATCTTGCGGCATTCGGAAAGCCCGCCGCATTTGGGAATGTCGGGCATGATGATGTCGACGGCCTGCTGCTCGAGCAGCTTGCGGAAGCCATGACGCAGATAGAGATTTTCGCCGGCGCAGATGGGCGTTGACGTGCTGCGGGTGATTTCCGCCATCACGTCGATATTTTCAGGCGGTACAGGCTCTTCGAGCCACATCAGCTTGAGCGGTTCGAGGTCGCGCGCCAGCCGGATGGCGCTGTGCTTGTCGAGCCGCGTATGCAGGTCCGCCGCCACATCGACCGACGGCCCCGCCGCTTCCACAACCATGCTGGCCAGCTCGACCATGCGGTCATGCTCCCAGCGGTTGGGCGTCATGTTGAACTTGTCCTTTTCGTACCAGCCGGTCTCGCTGCCCGTATGCCCATAGGCGCGGATGTCCAGGTCGACCTTGAGCGCGCTGAAGCCGGCCTCCAGCACTTCGTCCACCACCGCCTGAACTTCGCCCATATTCATGCCGGGAGACACTTCGCAGTCGCAATAGACGCGAATGTCGTCGCGAAACTTGCCGCCAAGCAGCTCGTAGATTGGCACTTTGAGCGCCTTGCCCTTGAGATCCCAGAGCGCAATCTCGATACCCGTCAGCGCGGTAATCAGAGCGCCGGCAAAACCACCTTCGAATACCAGGCTGCGGCGGATATCCTCAAATATGGCGTCGATGGCGAAAGGATCCCGGCCGATCAGTTTGGCGGCCAACTCCTGCTGGATAATGGCAATGGCCTGATGCCCGCCATGGACGCATTCGCCCAGGCCCGTAATGCCCGAATCCGTCTCGATGCGAACCCACAAATGCATGCAATGGCCGCGTGTCGCCGCTGTTTTGACGGACGTGATTTTCACAAGGATCCTCCCGGAACTGGCATTGTCTTGTCATTCGTCCGCGCACGATGCCATCGACAATGGCATCGCGGCAGCGGCCCCGTCGGCATTGGCCTCTTAGCCTTTGACAGCGCCACCGGTCAGCCCGGAGATCACATAGCGCTGTGCCAGCAGGAAAAAGGCGATTGCCGGCAGGATGGACAGTGTCAGAAAAGCCAGAATACGCGGCCAGTCCGAACCATATTGCCCCTGGAACTGCATGATGCCGAGCGGCCACGTATATTTGGCCTCGGAGTTGAGCACGATCAGCGGCAACAGGAAGCTGTTCCAGCTCCCTACGAAGTTGAATACGCCCACAGTCGCGATGATCGGCAGGCACAGCGGCAGCGTGATGTACCAGTAGATGCGGATATAGCCGCAATTGTCCATGCGCGCGGCGTCAATCAGCTCCTTTGGTAGCTCCTTGAAGAAATTGTGGAACAGTAGCACCGAAAAGGACACGCTGAACGCCACTTGCACGATGATAATGCCCCAATGGCTGTCGAGCATGCCCAGGTCCCGCATCTTGATGAAGAGCGGCAGGATGCCGGTGGCGGCAGGGAACAGCAGGCCAAGCATCAGATAGCCCAGGATGAACCGGCTGCCGAAAAACTTGATATGGGCCAGGGCGAAGGCCGTCATGGAGGCAACGAGCGTCGAAAGAACGACAGTGCCCCCGGCAATGAGCAGGGAATTGCCCAGCGACGAGAAATAGCGCGGTCCGCCGAGGATTTCGGCGAAGCGGACGGTGTCCCAGCTCGCCGGCAGCCCGAACGGATTGACGCGCAATTCCCCGATTTCCTTAAAGCCGCCAAGGGCCGTCGTGTAGAACGGCACAATCACGAAAGCGACCACGACCATCAAGCTGATCCACTGAACGGGCGAGATGACCGGACGGCGTTTTTTTGAAGTGACGGCCATCAGTTCTGCTCCACTTTGAACAGGATGCGACGATAGGCCAGCGCGACGATCACGCAGGCGATGAACAGCAACACGCTGACCGCGCCGCCAAAGCCCAGCTTCATGCGCAGAATGCCGAACTGGTAGAGGAAGGTCACGATGGTGTGGCTGGAGTGCGATGGTCCGCCATTGGACAAGGGGATGATCAGGTCGAATAGCTGCAGCGCCCCGGTAATGGCGAAGAACACCGAGATGACGATGGCCGAGCGGATCATCGGGATTTTGATGTGGCGCACGATCTGCCATTTCTTGACGCCGTCGAGCCGGGCGGCCTCGATCACCTCGTTCGGGATCGATTGCAGGCCCGCTATGAAGATCATCATGTGGAAGCCGAAATACTTCCAGGTAATGACCAGCATGATGGCGGGGATCACCCAGAGCTTGTCGCCCAGCACGAAGGGCATATCGACGCCAATGGCCCCGCCGATCGCCGGCAGCAGGCCGTAATTGCCGTCATAGACGAACTTCCAGATCAGTCCCGCGGCGACTTCGGCCAGCATATAGGGCAGGAAGAACAGGACGCGGATCAGGTTGATATGCGCGCCACGCTCGGCCAGCGCGATGGCGCACCACATGGCGAGCGGCAATTGTATGAGCAGCGACACGGCCACGACGATCAGGCTGTTTCGGACCGCTGTGCCGAAATTGCGATGCGTGATGACGTCGGCATAGTTTTCAAAGCCGACAAAGTCGGTGATCGGACCATAGCCGTTCCAGTCGAAAAACGAGAACGTGGCTGCGTCGATCATCGGCAGCACGACGAATGCCGTGAACAGGATCAGCGATGGCGGCAGGAACAGCAGCAGCGCAATAATGCTTTTGCGATCGGTGTAGCGCCTGCGATGAAGGGTAGCCCGTTCACCCAGATCTGTTCCGGTAGCGACACTCGTCATGAATGGATTCCTCGCCTGACAAGCCGCAGTTGCACTAAGCGCACAAGGGCCTGGAAGGTGAATAAAGATTGGCGGGCGAACAGGTCGCCCGCCGGACTTGAGTGACGACTAGAGTTCGTCGTCCACCGCTTCCTTGATCAGTTCTGCCGCTTCCTCCGCGCTCATGGCATTGGCAGCCAGCTCGGCCGAAATGTCATTGACTACGCCGCCCACATTCGGGCCCAGGGCCTGATCGAAGAACAGGGCGTGCCAATGGGCATTGCTGATGTTCTGGCCGATCTGCACCTTGAACGGGTTGGTCATGACGTCAGCCGCACCTTTGGCAATCGGGATGTAGTAGGCATCGGCGGCGTATTTGGCCTGGTTCTCGGTGTTGTTGAAGAACTCGATCCATTTCACGGCCGCGTCCGAGGCATTCCTGGAGAACAGCACGCCACCAAGGCCGCCCAGCGTGTCGGTCGGATCGCCCTTGCCCCCTTCAATGGTCGGGAAGGGCAGGATGCCCAGTTCCTCGTCCGGGATGCCGTTCTTGTCGGCAGAATTGTCCTTCATGGCGCCGTAATCCCAGTCGCCCATCAGGTGCATTGCCGCATTGCCATCGCCGAACAGGCCCGAGGCATCGCCATAATTGGCGGCCAGGAAGCCTTCCTGCCAGGGGTCGAGAGCAGCCAGCTCAAGGAAATATTCGCCGGCCTTGACGAAGTCCTCGCCGGCAAAGCCGTCGCCTTCGCCGCGCGCGGCGGCGGCAAAGCCTTCCTGGCCGGCCAGCCGCACAACCAGCTTGGACCACCAGAAGTGGGCTGGCCACTTGTCTTTGGCGCCGATGGCGATGGGGGTGATTCCGGCATCCTTGAAGGCCTGCACGCCCGCGAGGAACCCGTCCCAGGTTTCCATGCTGGCCGGGTCCACGCCGGCCTGCTCGAACAGGGTCTTGTTGTACCAGAGCACGACTTCGCTCACGTCGCGGGCCACACCATAAAGATGGCCGTCGGGTGCGGTGAACGCAGAAATGCCGGCAGTGCCGACATTGGCCTTGGCCTCATCGGACAACACGTCTTCGATCGGGCGAAGCACCCCGGCTGCCGCCTGTTCATAGAACACACCGCCACCCCATGAGTGGAACACGTCCGGCGCGTCCGCCGACTGCAGCAGCGTCGTCAGCTTGGCCTTGAACGCCTCGTTTTCAAGAAAAGGCAGCTCGACCACGATGTCGGGATTTTGCGCCATGAAATCGGCGGCGATGCTGTTCATCAATTCCACTTCGGCAGGAATGGACGTGATGTGCAGGTGCCGAACAACGGTTTGTGCCTGGGCCGGGGCAATTGCCGCCAGTCCGAGCATTGCGGCAAGCGCAATATGCTTCATGATTTTTCCTCCTGATGTGGCCATCGAAGCCGGTTTCGACTCCCTCCCGGGCCACCGCGGCAAGTCAGTCCCCACTGAACTCGGCGCTTGCTACTTTTTACGCATCCCTTATTAAAGCTGCAAGAGGGACGTACATCAAGCCGCACCCCGGAGTGGAAAAATGTTGCCAATCATAGATAACCTATTGAATTCACGTGTTTGCGCCGGTTTTTCTGGGTGACGGGTGGAAAGGGATTGCATCAACCGCGAGACAATTTGATATAGACTGCAAACTAAATCCGATTTGCCGATAGTTTTCTGGAGACTACCGCTTGGCTGTGAAAATCGCAGATCCGCTGCTTATGCGCGAAATCAACAAGCATCATGTGCTGGAGGCCATCCGGCGCAATGGCCAGATTTCGCGCGTGGAAATCTCGGAGCAGACGCTGCTCAGCGGCACGACGGTTTCTGCCATCACCAGCGCGCTGATCGAGCAGGGGCTTATCCGGGCGACGCATACCCAGCCCAATGGCGATACGCAGCGCGGCCGCCCTCGCGTATTGTTGGGGCTGGTGGCCGAGGCCGCCTACGTCATCGGCATACAAATTTCCGAGTCGATGACAACGGTCACGTTGGTCGATTTCCGCGGCGAGCAGGTCGGTTCGCTGCAATTGCCCATTCGTCTTGCACGCCAGCCGGTCGAGGTCATTGTCGACCTCATCGAGGACGCGCTTGATGATTGCATCACGCGCTCCGGCATAGACCGTAGCCGCATAAAGGGCATCGGCATCGGCGTTCCGGGACTTGTCGATCCACGCTCGGGCAGAAGCTATTCAAGTTCCGTTTTTGGCGAGCGCGAGGTGCCTATCGGCTCCCTCCTGCAGGAGCGCACCGGCTGGCCGGTCAAGCTCGAAAAACCTGCCAATCTTCTGGCGCTGTCGGAAAGTTGGTTCGGGCATGCCCAGCGCAGCAAGAATTTCGCCGTCATCACGCTCGATCAAACCGCCAGCGTTGGTCTTTGGATGGAAACCGATATCCATCGCGGGGCCAGTGCGCTGGGGCCCACATTTGGCCACCTTAAGGTGGGCGGTGAGGGTATGGTGTGCGAATGCGGCCAGATCGATTGCCTGAACGCCCATGTGGGGGAGGCGGTCCTGCGGCGCCAGGCCGCCAAGGCGATAGGTTCGGCATTCGTGGAGTCCCCCTTGGCGAAAACCAATATCAAGGCGGCCCTCGCCGAGGCGTGCCGGGCGGGCAATGCCGGGGCCAGGGCCATGATCGATCAGCAAGGCGCAAAGCTCGGCATTGGCATCTCCCACATCATCAACCTGATCAATCCCGAAAAGATAATCATGGCCCTCGGGCCCGCCGGCTATTGCGAATTGGTCGAGCCGGCCGTTCGCGCCGCCGCCGCCGCCAATAGTTTCCGCACGCATTTTGCATCGACGCAGTTGGTCTTCCACACACTGGACGATCAGCTCTGGGCCCGCGGAGCGGCCGCGTTGATGCTTCGAGACATCTATAGCGCCCCATGGGCCGCGACCTACCAGGAGGAATAATTGTGACAAAATCAGCCCTGATCGTCTGGGGAGGCTGGGATGGACACACGCCTGAGCAAAGTGCCCGTCTGGTGGGGTCCATGCTTGAATCCCATGATTTCGCCGTGGATATCGAGCCGACCACCGAGGCCTTCGCCGATGAGCATCTGGGTCGCTACGATCTCATCGTGCCGGCCATCACCATGTCGCGCATCGAACGCGAGGAATTGACCAATCTCCTGGCTGCAGTCCGCAACGGCACCGGCCTGGCTGGCTTTCACGGCCTGATGTCAGACAGTTTCCGTAACGAGCCGGACTATCAGTTCATGGTCGGCGGGCAGTGGGTCGCTCACCCGGGCAATATTATCGACTTCACCGTCAATGTGACGCGGCCCGACGATCCGATCATGCAAGGCCTGGGTGATTTCCCATATCATTCCGAGCAATATTACATGCATTTCGACCCCAGCATCGAAGTGCTGGCGACCACCACATTCAGCGGTGAATTTTTCGAAGAGATCGGTGGCGTGGTTATGCCCGTGGTCTGGAAGCGCCGCTTTGGCAAAGGCAGGGTTTTCCACTCCACATTGGGCCACGTCGTCGACGAATTCCAGGTGCCGCAGATGCGGACCCTGTTCGAACGCGGGGCGCTCTGGGCAGCGCGCTGAACCGTCATGTCAACCATCGGCAAGGAGGAGACGATGGCAGATTTGCAATTACGCGGGATCAATAAGAGCTTTGGTTCCGTCAAGGTCATTCACGATATCGATCTAGACATCGCCAATGGCGAGTTCGTGGTCTTTGTGGGACCGTCTGGCTGCGGCAAGTCCACGCTGCTGCGCACCATTTCGGGGCTGGAAGAACCGTCTTCGGGACAGGTGCTGATCGGTGGCGAGGATGTTACCGATTTTGACCCGTCCGAGCGGGGCGTGGCCATGGTGTTCCAGTCCTACGCGCTATATCCGCACATGACGGTCGAGCAAAATCTGGGCTTCGGCCTGCGTATGGGCGGGATGCCGAGGGAGCAGGTCGCCGAGCGCGCCATGGAAGCGGCTCGCATCCTGGAACTGACAGACCTGCTCGAGCGCAAGCCGCGCCAGCTTTCAGGGGGGCAGCGACAGCGTGTCGCTATTGGCCGGGCCATTGTCCGCCAGCCCAAGGCGTTCCTGTTTGATGAGCCGCTCAGCAATCTCGACGCCGAATTGCGGGTGCAGATGCGCATCGAGATCGCCAAGCTGCACCAGCAGCTTGGGGCCACCATGGTCTATGTGACCCATGACCAGGTGGAGGCCATGACGCTGGCCGACCGTATTGTGGTGTTGCGGGCCGGCCGCGTCGAGCAGCAGGGCAGCCCCATCGAACTCTACGACAATCCCGACAACAAGTTCGTCGCCGGCTTCATCGGCTCCCCGCGGATGAACTTTCTGGACGGCACGGTTATGGCAATCAATGGGACGGAGATGAAGGTCTCGCTCGACGCCTTTGACGCGCCAGACCTGGTCGTTCACCGTCGCGGCTCGGGCGGCCAGGTCGGCCAGCGGATCAGTGTGGGCATCCGTCCCGAACACTTTGCCGATGCCGCGGCCGGTGGGCCGACCTTGACCGCCAAGGCCCAGGTCGTCGAGCAGCTTGGCGGCGTCTCCTTCGTTTATGCCGTCGGCAACGATGATCAAACCAAGGTGACGATTCAGCAAAAAGGGCATTCGCGCATTGCCGACGGTGCGCTTTTGTCCGTGGGCATGGAGCCCGGATCATTGCTCGCTTTCGACGAGGAGGGGCTGCGGATTTAGTCCGCACCCGGCGCGATCATGGCGAACCGCGGCAAGTCCCCTCGGCTCTTGCCGCGGTCGATGCTCCACACAAACCTTGGCTATTCGCCGCCCGTTCGCATTCATATAGTTGTGAGCCGCGTGATCTGGCGTAACTTCAGGTGCATGATCGCCGTATGTGCTGACAGATATTCAGCATGAGGTGTTCGAATGCCCAATAGCCAATCGACAGAGCCTACCGCCTTTCGCCGCTTGTCGCGCCGCAACATCCTTGCAGGCCTGCTGGCCTTGTCGGCCCTGGCCACGCCCCTTGCGCCGCAAGTGGCGGTGGGGCAGGAGGCCCCGGTCATTATTCCCGCGCCCAATCTGGATCTGGATGAAAGCGGCGACGCCGCCGTGGCCGTATTCGCCGGTGGTTGCTTCTGGGGCGTGCAGGGGGTGTTCCAACGCGTAAAAGGCGTCGTTAATGCCGTTTCCGGTTATTCCGGCGGCGCGGCGGAAACCGCCACTTACGATCTGACCTCGCGCGGCAATACCGGCCACGCAGAAACGGTCGAGATCACTTATGACCCTAGCGTCGTCAGCTTCGGCGAACTGATGCATGTCTATTTCTCGGTCGCTCACAATCCGACTCAGTTGAACTACCAGGGCCCAGACCACGGCACGCAATACCGGTCCACGATCTTCACGCTCAACCAGGACCAGGCGCGAGTGGCGCAGGCCTATATTGATCAGTTGGACGCGGCGAACCTGTTTGAAGGCCCCATTGTCACCACGCTTGAGCCCTTCGAGGCCTTTTATCCGGCCGAGCAATATCATCAGGACTTCCTGACGCTGAACCCGAGCTGGCCCTATATCGTGATCCACGACCTGCCCAAGATTGCGGCTCTGGAGGAGATTTTCCCCGACAAGTTCCGCGCCGACCCGGTGCTGGTTGGCATGTTGCCGGACGGCTAGGCGCCAGGTGTTGCGTGGCGGTCACAGCTGTCGATCGCCCCATTCTGGCCCTTGGATCGTCCGGTTCTGGCCGAAAAGGCCTGAGAAACAGGGATTCTGACGGCGCGGTACAAGCTGCGATTGAGAGGCAGGTTGTGCCACGCCGCTAGGAAAATCACCTCGGAACCGCCGCCGTAAAGGTGACGTTTCGGCTTTATCGAATGATCCAGAGTAAGGATGACAGCCATGCGTATCGCAAAAACTTTCGCCCTTGCGGGTCTGGCAACAGCGCTTCCCGCGAGTGCGGCCATGGCCGCAGATCTCATCACCGTGCCGACCTCGACCCAGGCCGAGTTGCCCATAGCCAATGATGCCGGCTTCGATTGGAATGGCTTCTATGCCGGCATCCATGGTGCCGCCCAGAACGGCTCGGTCAGCGACACCCAATATGGCTTGGGTGTGCAGGCCGGCGTGAATGCCCAATTCGATTTCTATCTTCTTGGTGCCGAGGTGGCTGTGACCGGCCTTGCCGATAACGGCACGGTCGGGGAAACGTCCTATGGCCAGATCCTTGGCCGGGCCGGCCTGGTGGTCTCTGACAATGTGGCGGTCTATGCCGCTGGTGGCTACGGCATCGATCTTGGCGTGCCTAACGAGGAAGATGCGCTGCTTGGCGGCGGCGTCGAACTGGCCGTGACTGACAACGTATCCGTGCGTGCCCAATATCTGCACGGCTTCCCGATCCAGGGCGGCAACGACAAGAATCAATTCACCGTCGGCGCCAGCTACCATTTCTAGCAGCCGCCTCCAGCGCGACTCAGCATACCTCGGCCCCGTGTCTTGCGACACGGGGCCGATTGCGTTTCCGGCGAAATTGTGTCAGCTAAGTGTCAAGCGGGGTTTGGCCTGCCACAATTGCGGTGGCTCACCGGCAGGGCGGTGGCCAATTCGTGGCAATTGTATCAAATTGAACCAATTCCGGTGTGTTCATGCAACACCTGCCCGGAAATGGTCATCAAATCTTATCCGCGCTTCCAAATTTGGGTGCGCACTCTCTTGTCAGCCGCGCGCGCCTCAGGCATCTATCGGTCGACTACGGTTAACTCTATGGGAGTGCAAGACATGTTTGTACGTTCTTTGGCCATTGGCGTTTCCGCCGCGGCTCTCATGGTTGGTGGCGCTCAGGCTGCTGACCTCATCATCCCGACCACCCCGGAGCCGATCTACGCCCCGGCTGGTTTCGACTGGGAAGGCCTCTATGTGGGTGCCCGTCTCGGCGGTCAGTTCACCGGCGCTAACAGCTATGCTGATGGCAATGTCACTGCCAGCACCACCTATGGTGTCGTCGGTGCTGCCGTTGGCGTGAACTTCATCCCGATGGACCCGGTCCTGCTCGGTGTTGAAGTCACCGCCGACTACATGTGGAACACCGGCGCTGCCGTCACCAACTCGGGTGAGTTCTTCGCGAACCTCCGCGCTGGTGCCATCGTCACCGACAACGCCCTGATCTATGCTCTGGGTGGCGTTGGTTTCAACAACACTGCCGCTGGTTCGGTCGGTGTCTATCAGCTCGGTGGTGGTGTTGAATTCGCTGTCAACGACGTCGTCACCGTTCGCGGTGAAATCGTCGGTCAGGGCGACTTCTCCAACACTGCTCCGGATTCGTTCTTCGAGTCGGCTAAGGCCACCGTCGGCGTCTTCTACCACTTCTAAGTTTGTAGCGTCCTGGGGCGGCATTCGCCCCTGGGCCAGCAATCTTGCAACCCATCTCGGCGGACCGATTCATTTCGGTCCGCCGTTTTGGTTTTCAGCGGTCGGAATCGGCCGATGGCTCAGTAGCTACTTGCCGCGGCGAGTACCGTTTTTGTGGGTGGTCACCTGCTGCGAAATGTAGCGATCATGCCAACCTGCCCCATTTTTTCGCAAATCTGTTGCTCTGGACGCCCCGGCCAAGCATGAGTGCACTCGACATTGCGCGCACGTTATATGATTATTCTTATCATATTTTCTTTCCCTTGAAACGTTTGGGGGGAAGGTCTAAGCCGTTGCCCATCACCGGCGCATCGGCCCGCTTGCCCCAATTGCTTCGTGGCCCGTGTGCTTCTCGGCTGCTCTGGCCGGTTTGAACTTTAGGCTGCCGCATGACTGAATTGCTCAGCAATTACCTGCCCATCGTCATCTTTATTGCGCTGTCCGCCCTGATTGGCGGGGCGCTTCTGGTGGCGCCCTTCCTGGTGGCGGTGAAGCGCCCCGATCCTGAAAAGGTCTCCGCCTTCGAGGCCGGCTTTGATGCCTTCAGCGATGCTCGCATGAAGGTGGATGTCCGCTTCTACCTGGTGGCGATTCTCTTCATCATTTTCGATCTGGAAGTGGCCTTCCTCTTCCCCTGGGCTGTGGCGTTCAGGGATGTGGGTTGGTTCGGCTTCTGGTCCATGATGATTTTCCTGGGCGTGCTGACCATCGGCTTTATTTATGAATGGCGTAAGGGAGCTCTGGAATGGGATTGAGCCCGTCCAGTTCGACACTGGTTACCCCGCGTCCCACGGGCGCTATCGATCCGGCAACCGGCAAGCCTGTTGGCGCTGACGATCCGTTTTTCGCAGGCGTGAACAACGAGTTGGCCGATAAGGGCTTTCTCGTGACCACTGTGTCGCAGCTCATCACCTGGGCACGTACCGGCTCGCTGATGTGGATGCAGACGGGTCTCGCCTGCTGCGCTGTGGAAATGATGCAGATGTCCATGCCGCGCTATGACATCGAGCGTTTCGGCACGGCGCCGCGCGCTTCGCCGCGTCAATCCGACGTGCTGATCGTGGCCGGTACCTTGACCAACAAGATGGCGCCCGCCTTGCGCAAGGTCTACGACCAGATGCCCGAGCCGCGCTATGTCATTTCGATGGGTAGCTGCGCCAATGGCGGCGGCTATTACCACTATTCCTATTCCGTCGTGCGCGGTTGCGATCGGGTTCTGCCGGTGGACGTCTACGTCCCGGGCTGCCCGCCGACGGCCGAGGCGCTTCTTTATGGCATCCTGTTGCTGCAAAAGAAGATTCGCCGCGACGGCACGATTGAACGATAGGGCAGGGGCATGGACGAAACTGTTGTCGAGCCGATTGCAATCGACCCGCTCGTAACGCTTGGCGAGCATGTCGCGGCGTCCCTGGGCGATGCAGTCCTGGGTTTTGAGGTGGCCTTTGGCGACCTGACCGTAACCGTGGTCCGCGATTCGATCGTTTCTGTGGCGACCTTCCTGCGCGACGATCCGAAATGCCGGTTCATCAGCTTCGTGGACGTCTGCGGTGCCGACTATCCGTCTCGCGAATTCCGCTTTGACGTGGTCTATCACTTCCTCAGCCCACATCTGAACCAGCGTATCCGCATCAAGCTCGAAGCCGACGATGTCACCCCCGTTCCGTCCATTTGCGACGTTTTTCCGGGTGCCAACTGGTTCGAGCGCGAAACCTACGATCTTTATGGCGTGCTGTTCTCGGGCCATCCGGACCTGCGCCGCATTCTCACCGATTACGGCTTTGACGGTCACCCGCTGCGCAAGGACTTCCCGCTGACCGGCTTTGTTGAAGTTCGCTACGACGAAGAACGTAAGCGCGTGGTCTATGAGCCTGTGACCCTGGCCCAGGAATTCCGCACGTTCGATTACCTGTCGCCCTGGGAAGGCACGGATTATGTGCTGCCCGGCGACGAGAAGGCGAAGAACTGATGTCCGAAGTTGATGTAAGAAACTTCACGCTCAATTTTGGCCCTGTCCATCCCTCGGCCCACGGTGTGCTGCGCATGATTCTCGAGCTCGATGGCGAGCTCGTTGAGCGCGTTGACCCGCATGTGGGCCTGCTGCATCGCGGCACTGAAAAGCTCATCGAGCACAAGACCTATCTACAGGCCGTGCCCTATTTCGACCGCCTCGACTATGTGGCGCCGATGAACCAGGAGCACGCCTTTGCTCTGGCCGTCGAGCGCATGCTGGACATCGAAGTGCCGCGCCGTGGACAGCTGATCCGCGTGCTCTATGCAGAAATCGGTCGCCTGCTGGCGCATCTCATGAACGTGACTACGCAGGCCATGGACATTGGCGCGCTGACGCCACCGCTCTGGGGGTTTGAGCAGCGCGAAAAGCTCATGGTCTTTTACGAGCGCGCTTCCGGCGCCCGTATGCACGCGGCCTATTTCCGCCCCGGTGGTGTCCATCAGGACCTGCCGCAGGCGCTGATCGACGACATTGGTGTGTTCTGCGAGGAATTCCCCAAGGCGCTCAAGGACATCGACACTCTTCTCACCGCCAACCGCATCTTTAAGCAGCGTAACGTCGATATCGGGGTTGTGCCGCTCGAAGAAGCCTGGGGCCGCGGTTTCTCTGGCGTCATGGTGCGCGCTTCCGGTGCCGCATGGGATCTGCGCAAGGCCCAGCCTTACGACGCCTATGCCGAAATGGAATTCGACATTCCGGTCGGCTCCAATGGCGACTGCTATGATCGTTACCTGGTCCGCATGGAGGAAATGCGCCAGGCCAACGAGATCATGCGCCAATGTGTGGCCAAGCTGAATGCGCCGGACGGAAAGGGCCCCGTGGCCTCGACCGACGGCAAGGTGGTGCCGCCCAAGCGCGGCGAGATGAAGCAGTCCATGGAGGCGCTCATCCACCACTTCAAGCTCTATACCGAAGGCTACAAGGTGCCGGCCGGCGAGATCTACGCCGCGGTCGAAGCGCCCAAGGGCGAGTTCGGCGTGTACCTGGTGTCCGACGGCACCAACAAGCCCTATCGTTGCCATATCCGCGCGCCGGGCTTCGCCCATTTGAGCGCCATGGATTATCTCTGCCGCAAGCACATGCTGGCGGACGTGACCGCGATCCTCGGGTCGATTGATATTGTGTTCGGAGAGGTGGATCGCTGATGTCTACGCGACGCCTTGCAGACGAGTCGGTGCAGCCGGCGAGTTTTGCGTTCAACGCTGAAAACCAGGCCTGGGCCGAAAAGCGCATTGCGCTTTACCCGGCTGGCCGTCAGCAGTCTGCCGTCATCCCGCTGCTCATGCGTGCGCAGGATCAGGATGGCTGGGTTACCCGTGCGACGATCGAGAAAGTCGCCGAAATGCTGGATATGCCCTATATCCGCGTTCTCGAAGTGGCGACCTTCTATACCCAGTTCCAGCTCGCCCCCGTTGGCAAGAACGCCCATATCCAGGTCTGCGGGACCACGCCCTGCATGCTGCGCGGTGCCGGGGAGCTGATCGAGGTCTGCAAGCACAAGATCCATCCCGAGCCGCACCATCTCAATGCCGATGGCACCATGAGCTGGGAAGAGGTCGAGTGCCTGGGTGCCTGCGTGAACGCGCCCATGGTCATGATCTATCACGATACCTACGAAGATCTGACGCCCGGGCGCTTTGAAGAGATCGTCGATGCCTTCGCCGCCGGCAAGGGCGAAACGATCTCGCCGGGCCCGCAGATCGATCGCATGACGTCGGCAGCCATCGGCGGCCGTACCACGCTATTGGAACAGCCTACCGCCAAGCGCGAAAAGTTCGTGCCGCCGCCGGCGCCTGAAGCAGAGGCGGCTCCCGCTGCCGCGCCGGCACCGGCCGTCAAGGCGCAGCCGGACACTGCTGCCAAGCCCAAGGATGTCGCCGAAGAGAATGCTCCGGCCGTCAAGGGAACGCCCAAAAAGGCCAAGGTCAGCCAGGCCAAGGCCGAGACCGAGCGCAAATCTGCCGCCGCCGCGGCCAAGGCGGATGGTTCGCCGAACAATGCCATGCGCGAAGGCGCAACCGGCGCTGAATCCAAGGCCGAAGCTATCGACGGCGGCAAAGCCGTCGGCAAGGCCAAGGCGTCTGAGCCGGGCATCGGCGGTGCCTCGGCAGGCGCCAAGAAAACCAGGCCCGCCGACAAGGCGCCTGCTGCCAACCCCGACGAGGTTGTGCCGACCGTCGAAAAGGGTGGCGAGCTGACCCCGCTCTTTGAGCGGCCCGACGGTCCGGTGGACGATCTTAAGCTTATTTCGGGCGTCGGTCCGGTGATCGAGCGCAAGCTCAATGCCCTGGGGATCACTCGCTACGACCAGATCGCCAAGTTCAAGAAGGCCGACATCGCCCGCGTTGACGAGGTTCTGAACTTCAAGGGTCGTATCGAGCGCGACGACTGGCTCAAGCAGGCCAAGGCTCTGGCCAAGGGTGGCGTCGAGGAATACCGCAAGGTGTTCGGGAAGGACCCGCGCTAAATGACCATCGGAGGCATCGACATTGCGGCTCTGACCCTCAAGGACTTCGTCGTTGGCGTGGTCTATGCGGTCTTGGGTACCTTTGTCGTTACCGGTGCAGAGATGGTTTTCGGATTTTCGCTGCCGAGCATGTTGGCTTCGGTAGCGGGGGCCGCAATCGGAATTGCGGCCTGGTTTATCTTTTTGTTGAAGCGGAAAGCCGATCATGCTCGCTGACAAGGATCGCATTTTCACCAATCTCTACGGCCACCACGACTGGCGGCTCGAAGGCGCGCGCGAGCGTGGCTCCTGGGTTGGGACCAAGGAATTCATCGATTCCGGACGCGACTGGATCACCAATGAAGTCAAGTCGTCGGGCCTGCGCGGCCGCGGCGGCGCAGGCTTCCCGACCGGCCTGAAATGGTCGTTCATGCCCAAGCAGTCCGATGGCCGTCCGCATTATCTCCTGGTCAATGCCGACGAATCCGAGCCGGGCACCTGCAAGGACCGCGAGATCCTGCGCCACGATCCGCATCACCTGATCGAGGGCTGCCTTCTGGCTTGCCGCGCCATGGATGCGCACCTGGCCTTCATCTATGTGCGCGGCGAGTTCATCCGTGAACGCCAGCGCCTCGAGGAAGCCGTCCAGGAAGCCTATGACGCCAAGCTGATCGGCAAGGACAATGTCCATGGCTGGGACCTGGACATCATCGTCCATCACGGCGCCGGCGCCTATATCTGCGGCGAAGAAACCGCGCTGATGGAATCGCTTGAAGGCAAGAAGGGCCAGCCGCGTCTCAAGCCGCCATTTCCGGCCGGCATGGGCGTCTATGGCAACCCGACCACTGTCAACAATGTCGAATCCATCGCTGTCGTGCCCGAAATCCTGCGCCGCTCGGGGGCCTGGTTCTCGTCCATCGGCCGGCCGAACAATGTCGGCACCAAGCTGTTCATGGTCTCGGGCCACGTGAACAAGCCGGCCACCTTCGAGGAAGCCCTGGGCGAAAGCTTCAAGGACATCATCGAAAAGCATTGCGGCGGCATTCGCGGCGGCTGGGACAATCTGCTTGCTGTTATTCCTGGCGGCGCATCCTGCCCGGTCGTACGCGGGGAGGACATGATGGACGCCGTCATGGACTTCGACGGCATGCGCGAGAAGAAGTCGAGCTTCGGCACCGGCGGAATGATTGTCATGGACAAGTCCACCGATATCATCAAAGCCATCTGGCGCATCTCGGCCTTCTTCAAGCATGAAAGCTGCGGCCAGTGCACGCCATGCCGCGAAGGCACCGGCTGGATGATGCGCGTCATGGAACGCATGGTGCAGGGTCGCGCCCAGAAACGCGAGATCGACATGCTGTTCGAAGTGACCAAGCAGATCGAAGGGCACACCATCTGCGCCCTCGGCGACGCTGCAGCCTGGCCGATCCAGGGCCTGATCCGCAATTTCCGCCCCACCATCGAGGCGCGGATCGAACAGTATACCTATTCATCCACCAGCGACGGCGCCGTTCCGTCCATCGCGGCGGAGTAAGCCGATGGCCAATATCAAAGTCGACGGGCAGCTCATCGAAGTCCCCGATCATTACACCCTGATGCAGGCTGCCGAGGCCGCAGGCGCCGAAATTCCGCGCTTCTGCTACCACGAGCGCCTGTCGGTCGCCGGCAATTGCCGCATGTGCCTTGTCGAAGTGAAGGGTGGTCCCCCGAAGCCCCAGGCTTCCTGTGCCATGTCGGTCAGGGATCTGCGTCCCGGCCCTAATGGCGAGCCGCCCGAAATGTTCACCAACACGCCCATGGTCAAGAAGGCCCGTGAAGGCGTGATGGAATTCCTGCTGATCAACCACCCGCTCGATTGCCCGATCTGCGATCAGGGCGGTGAATGTGACCTGCAGGACCAGGCCATGGCCTATGGCGTTTCCGGCTCGCGCTTTGCGGAAAACAAGCGCGCCGTCGAAGACAAATATATGGGCCCGCTCATCAAGACCTCGATGAACCGCTGCATTCACTGCACGCGTTGCGTCCGTTTCACCACCGAAGTGGCCGGCATTTCCGAGCTCGGCCTTCTGGGCCGTGGCGAAGACGCCGAGATCACCCCGTACCTTGAACGCGCGCTGACCAGCGAGTTGCAGGGCAATGTCATCGACCTCTGCCCGGTCGGTGCCTTGACCTCCAAGCCCTACGAATTCCACGCCCGTCCGTGGGAGTTGACCAAGACCGAAACCGTGGACGTCATGGATGCGGTCGGTTCGGCTATCCGCGTCGATAGCCGTGGCCGCGAAGTCATGCGCGTCCTGCCGCGCGTCAATGAAGCGATCAACGAAGAGTGGATTTCGGACAAGACCCGCTTCATCTGGGATGGCCTCAAGAGCCAGCGGCTGGACCGCCCCTATGTGCGCAAGTCCGGCAAGCTCCAAGCCGCCACCTGGGACGAGGCGCTTGCCGCCGTCGCCGCCAAGGTCAAGAAGGCCGGCAACAAGGTCGGCGCTATTGCTGGTGATCTCGCCGCCGTCGAGGAAATGTACGCCCTCAAGGGTCTGCTCACCTCGATCGGCTCGGGCATGACGGACGTCCGCCCGGCCATGTCTGGCATCGATCCCTCCATGCCGCGCTCGGCCTATCTGTTCAACCCGACCATTGCCGGGATCGAGCAGGCCGATGCCATCCTCATCATCGGCGCCGACCCGCGCAAGGAAGCCGCGCTGATAAATGCGCGCATCCGCAAGACCTGGCGCGCCACCAACCTGCCCATCGCCGTCATCGGCGAGCAGGCGGACCTGACCTATTCTTACGAATATCTCGGCTCCGGCTTCGAAACGCTGGCCGATCTTGCTGCCGGCAAGGGCGCCTTTGCCGAAACCCTGAAGAACGCCAAGCACCCGCTGATCATCGTGGGCGAAGGGGCCGTCTCGCATGCCGATCTCGGCAAGCAGGCCGGCCGCGACACCATCGCGCTTGCCGCCAAGCTGGCCACCGGCGCCAATGTCGAAGAAGGCTGGAACGGCTTTGCGCTGCTGCACAACGCGGCTAGCCGCGTCGGCGGTCTCGATATCGGCTTCGTGCCGCATGACGGTGGCGTCTGCTCGGCCGATCAGATTGCCCTCGCCGGCAAGGGTGAGCTCGACGTGCTCTTCCTGCTGGGTGCCGACGAATATGACATGTCGGCCATGGGCAAGGCCTTCGTGGTCTATATCGGCAGCCACGGCGACAAGGGCGCGCATCGCGCCGACGTCATCCTGCCCGGCGCCACCTATACGGAAAAGTCGGGCACCTATGTGAACACCGAGGGTCGCGTTCAGGTCACCACCCGCGCCGTGTTCCCGCCGGGCGATGCCAAGGAAGACTGGGCCATCATCCGTGCACTGTCGGGCGCCATCGGTCAGGCTCTGCCATATAACTCGCTGGCCCAGTTGCGCGCCGCCCTCTATGCGGAAATCCCACATCTGGCCCGCATTGACGAGATTGCCCCCGCTTCGGTGGCCGATGTCAAAAAGCTCGCCAAGGCCGCCATCAAGACCAAGTCGGCGCCTTATGCGTCGCTGGTGACCGATTTCTATCTCAGCAATCCGATCGCTCGCGCCTCGGCCACCATGGCCGAATGCGCGCAGATGGCCGCGGGCCTCAAGCAGGCGGCGGAGTAGGGGAGCACAATGGACTTTATACTCGCTGCCCTCGATTACCTTCTGGGTATTCCCGTCTTTGGCTGGGGTACGCAGATAGGTTTTGTCTACAAGGCCTTGGCGCTGCTCGTGGGCCTGTTGATCTTCACCGCCTTCATCCTGCTGGGCGACCGCAAGGTCTGGGCTGCCGTGCAGATGCGCCGCGGTCCAAACGTGGTCGGCCCCTTTGGTCTGCTGCAATCCTTCGCCGACCTCCTCAAATTCGTTTTCAAGGAAGCGGTGATTCCGGCCGGCGCTGACAAAGTGCTGTTCCTGGCCGCTCCCCTGATCACGGCGACGCTGGCGCTTGCCGGTTGGGCGGTCGTGCCGGTGGACAATGGCTGGGCCATGGCCAATATCAACATTGGCATTCTCTACCTGCTCGGCATTTCCTCGCTTGGTGTCTATGGCGTCATCATTGGCGGCTGGGCTTCCAATTCGAAATACCCCTTCCTCGGCGCGTTGCGCTCCGCCGCGCAGATGGTTTCCTACGAAGTCTCCATCGGCCTCGTCATCATCACCGTGCTGCTTTGCGTCGGGTCGTTGAACCTCAATGACATCGTCGTCGCCCAGTCCGAAATGGGCCTGGCCCGTGCCTTAGGCGTGCCGTGGCTGTCATTCCTCAACTGGTTCTGGCTGCCACTCTTCCCCATGTTCGTGGTGTTCTACATTTCGGCCCTGGCCGAAACCAACCGTCCGCCTTTCGACATGGTGGAAGGTGAATCCGAACTGGTGGCAGGCTTCATGACCGAATATTCGGCCACACCCTACCTGCTGTTCATGCTGGGCGAATATATCGCCATCCTGCTCATGTGCGCCATGACCACCATCCTGTTCCTGGGTGGCTGGGCCGCGCCTATCGATCTGCCCCCCTTCACCTGGATTCCCGGGCTGATCTGGTTCTTTATCAAGGTAACGCTCGTTTTCTTCATGTTCGCCATGGCAAAGGCCATCGTGCCCCGCTATCGCTACGATCAGCTCATGCGGATCGGCTGGAAACTGTTCCTGCCGCTCTCGCTGCTCATGGTCGTGATCGTCGCTTTCGTTCTCCAGCTCACCGGCTGGGGCTGGCACGGGGGTATTGCCTGATGCGCGCCGGACAACTCGTCAACAAGCTGCTGCTGACCGAATTCGTATCGGCCTTCTTCCTGGCCATGCGCTACTTTTTCGGGCCCAAGCCGACTATCAACTATCCCTTCGAAAAAGGCCCGGTCTCGCCGCGTTTCCGCGGCGAGCACGCGCTGCGCCGCTATCCCAATGGTGAAGAACGCTGCATTGCCTGCAAGCTGTGCGAGGCCATTTGCCCGGCCCAGGCCATCACCATCGAAGCCGGTCCGCGCCAGAATGACGGCACCCGTCGCACCGTGCGCTACGACATCGATATGGTGAAATGCATCTATTGCGGTTTCTGCCAGGAAGCCTGCCCGGTCGATGCCATCGTCGAAGGTCCGAACTTCGAATTCGCAACTGAAACGCGTGAGGAACTCTATTTCTCGAAAGAGAAGCTCCTCAGCAATGGCGACCGGTGGGAGCGTGAAATCGCTGCCAATCTGGCTGCCGACGCGCCTTATCGCTGAGAGGGAAGAGCATGACCCTTCCGCTGTTCTTCTTCTACGTCTTTGCCGCCATCACCGTGGCGTCGGCCTTCATGGTCATTTCCGCACGCAATCCCGTGCATGCGGTGCTGTTCCTGATCCTGGCCTTCGTCAATGCGGCAGGCCTGTTCATGCTGGCCGGAGCCGAGTTCCTGGCCCTGCTGCTCATCGTGGTCTATGTCGGTGCCGTGGCAGTGCTGTTCCTCTTCGTCGTGATGATGCTCGATGTGGACTTTGCCGAACTCAAATCCGGTCTTCTGGCCTATGCGCCCATCGGCATGGTTGTCGGTGGCATTCTGTTTCTCGAGCTTTTGCTGGTTGCCGGCAGTTTCGTTATAGCGCCTGACGTGGTTGGGGCTGGCGGCCTGCCCATCGATGCGACCGTCGATAATACGCGGGCGCTCGGCCAGGTGCTTTACACGCGCTATGTCTTCCTGTTCCAGGGAGCCGCCGCCGTGCTGCTGGTTGCCATGATTGGCGCCATCGTGCTCACGCTGCGCCACCGGACAGGCATCAAGCGGCAAAGCACGGCATCCCAGTTGGGGCGCAAGCCCAGCGAAACGGTGCGGAACGTCAAGGTCAAAAGCGGTCAGGGGCTATAGGGGGTTACTATGGGTCTGGAAATCGGGCTCGGTCATTACCTGACCGTAGCAGCAATCCTGTTCACGCTCGGCGTGTTCGGCATCTTCATCAACCGCAAGAACATCATCGTCATCCTGATGTCGGTGGAACTGATCCTGCTCGCGGTGAATCTCAACTTCGTGGCCTTCAGCGCACATCTTAATGACCTGCAGGGTCAGGTCTTTGCGCTGATGATCCTCACCGTGGCCGCCGCCGAGGCCGCTATCGGTCTGGCCATCCTCGTTATTTTCTACCGCAACCGTGGCTCCATCGCGGTTGAAGACGTCAATATGATGAAGGGCTAAGAGCACCGCTATGATCATTCAGGCGATTGTTTTCCTGCCCCTTATCGGGGCGTTGATTGCGGGCCTGCTGGGCCGCCAGATCGGCCACCGGCCATCCGAATTCATCACCACCGGTCTGCTGCTCATCGCGGCGGTGCTGAGCTGGTACGTGTTTATTCCGGTTGCCTTTGGTGACGGCCTTGCCGGTGCCGTGGGTGACGGACATGCGGCCGTGGTCAAGGTTGAGGTGATGCGTTGGATCCAGGTCGGCGACATGGATCTGCGTTGGACCCTGCGCGTCGATACGCTGACGGCCATCATGCTGGTCGTGGTCAATACGGTGTCGGCCCTCGTTCACCTTTATTCCATCGGCTATATGCACGATGATCCGCACCGGTCGCGCTTCTTTGCCTATCTCTCGCTCTTCACCTTCGCCATGCTCATGCTGGTGACGGCCGACAACTTCCTGCAGATGTTCTTCGGCTGGGAAGGTGTGGGTCTGGCCTCCTATCTGCTGATCGGTTTCTGGTACACCAAGCCGTCGGCCAATGCGGCGGCCATGAAGGCATTTGTGGTCAACCGCGTCGGCGACTTCGGCTTTGCGCTCGGCATTTTTGGCGCCTTCCTCGTGCTTGGTCACATCGATTTCGACGGTGCCTTCCAAGCTGCCGATGAATTCGCCACCACCGGCCTGCCGACTATCCAGTTCCTCTCCTGGCAGCTCGATGCCATGACGGTGGTCTGCCTGCTGCTCTTCATGGGCGCCATGGGTAAATCGGCCCAGTTCCTGCTGCACACCTGGCTGCCGGACGCTATGGAAGGCCCGACCCCGGTTTCGGCGCTCATCCATGCCGCCACCATGGTGACGGCCGGTGTGTTCATGGTGGCGCGTCTCTCGCCGTTGTTCGAAACCTCGCCCTTCGCATTGACTGTCGTCATTGTCATCGGCGCCATCACCGCCTTCTTCGCGGCGACGGTTGGTCTGGTGCAGAACGACATCAAGCGCGTCATCGCTTATTCGACCTGTTCGCAGCTGGGCTACATGTTCGTGGCTCTGGGGGTAGGGGCCTATTCGGCCGGCATCTTCCACCTGTTCACCCACGCCTTCTTCAAGGCTCTGCTGTTCCTCGGCGCCGGCTCGGTCATCCATGCCATGCATCACGAGCAGGATATGCGGAACATGGGTGGCCTCAGGAAGAAGATCCCCATCACCTATGCGATGATGATGATCGGTACGCTGGCCCTGACTGGCGTCGGTATTCCGGGCACCAATTTCGGTTTCGCCGGCTTCTTCTCCAAGGATGCCATCATCGAAAGCGCCTACGCCTTCGGTGGCAATGTGGGCTCCTTCGCCTTCTGGCTCTTGGTCGTGGCTGCCCTGTTCACCAGCTTCTATTCCTGGCGCCTGGTGCACCTGACCTTCCACGGCACGCCGCGTGAGGCAGCGCATGGTCACGACGATCACGCCCACGACGGTCACGACCATCATGGCTCGGCCTATGACAACGCCCATGAATCGCCCAATGTCATGCTGGTGCCGCTTTATGTGCTGGCTGTCGGCGCGGTGCTGGCCGGCGTGGTGTTCTACGGCATGTTCTTCCACGACGTGGAGCATATTGAACACTTCTTTGCCGGATCGCTCTTTGTCGACCACGAGTTGATCGAAGGCGCGCACCACGTGCCGCTCTGGGTCAAGTGGAGCGCCAGCATCGCCATGATCATCGGTTTCGTGACGGCCTGGTACATGTATATCCGACGTCCCGATGTTCCGGGCAAACTGGCCGCCGCCAATCCCGGGCTCTACAAGTTCCTGCTCAACAAGTGGTACTTCGACGAGCTTTACGACACGATCTTCGTCAAGCCCGCGCTTTGGATCGGCAACGCCATCTGGAAGGGCTTTGATGACTGGCTGGTCGACGGCAAGATTGCCGAAGGCCTTGGCCGTCGCGTCCAGAACGTCACGAGCTGGGTCGTCAAGCTCCAGTCCGGCTATCTCTACCACTATGCCTTCGCAATGCTGATCGGCGTCGCGGCGCTGTTGACCTGGGCCATTACGGCCGGGGGACTGATCTGATGACCTTCGAGAATTCCATCCTCACGCTCCTGACCTGGCTGCCGGTTGTCGGCGCGGCGATTCTGCTGTTCACGCCAAAAACCGCACTCAATGCGATCCGCTGGCTCGCCTTGGTCACGACCCTGGTCGTCTTTGTGCTCTCGCTGGCCCTCTGGCAGAGTTTCGATGCGTCCAGCGCCGGCTTCCAGTTCGTGGTCAACATGCCCTGGATTGGCGACTCGATCGGCTATCGCGTCGGCGTCGATGGCATTTCGGTGCTCTTTGTGGTGCTGACAGCTCTACTCATGCCGGCCGCCGTGCTGGCGAGCTGGGATGTCGACCAGCGTGTCAAGGAATACATGATCGTGTTCCTGGTGCTCGAAACGCTGATGATCGGCGTCTTCACCACGCTTGACCTGGCTATGTTCTATGTCTTCTTTGAAGGCACCCTGCTGCCGATGTTCCTCATCATCGGCATCTGGGGCGGCTCTGCCCGTATTCAGGCCAGCTACAAGTTCTTCTTCTATACCTTTGTCGGTTCGGTCCTCATGCTCCTGGCCATGATGGCCATGTATTGGGATGCCGGCACCACGGACATCATCCGCCTGCTCGGCCACGATTTCCCGGTCGGCATGCAGACCTGGCTGTGGCTGGCCTTCTTCGCCTCGCTTGCGGTCAAAATGCCCATGTGGCCCTTCCACCGCTGGCTGCCCGAAGCCCACGTGCAGGCCCCCACGGCCGGTTCGGTTATCCTGGCGGCGATCCTTCTGAAGCTCGGCGGCTACGGCTTCCTGCGCTTTTCTCTGCCCATGTTCCCCGAGGCCTCGGCGCAATTTGCCAATTTCATCTTCCTGCTCTCGGTTGCCGCCATCATCCTGACCTCGCTGGTCGCCCTGGTGCAGACCGATATCAAGAAGCTGATTGCCTATTCGTCCGTTGCCCATATGGGTTTCGTGACCATGGGTATCTTCGCCGGCAATGCCCTTGGCATCCAGGGCGCCATGTTCCAGATGATTTCGCACGGCATCGTGTCCGGTGCGCTCTTCCTCTGTGTCGGCGTCATCTATGATCGCATGCACACCCGCGAGATCTCTGCCTATGGCGGTCTGGTCGAGCGCATGCCCCAATATGCCTTCGCCTTCATGGTTTTCACCATGGCCAATGTCGGCCTGCCTGGTACCTCGGGCTTTGTGGGTGAGTTCCTCACCATGATCGGTGTCTTCCAGGTCAATACCTGGGTGGCTTTCGGCGCCGCCTTCGGTGTCATCTTCTCGGCCGGTTATGCCCTTTGGCTCTATCGCCGGGTGATCTTTGGTGCACTGACCAAGGATAGCCTCAAGTCGATCCTCGATCTCAACCTGCGCGAAAAGCTGGTTCTCTACCCGCTGATCGTGCTGACTGTGGTCTTCGGCTTCTATCCAGCCCCGATCCTCGACACCACGGCCGCTGCCGTTGACAATCTGGTCGCCCAGTATTCGCAAAGCATTGGCCGCAACCCGGCCGTGGATCTGGCCGATGAGCGTGCCCCCCTTGACTATGTCGCGCCTGCCGAAGGCGCGACCCAGCCGGCCGAACATGCGGCCGAGCCCGCTGCGCATTAGGAGACTGACGTGAACTCTGACGTTATCGATTTCGCGAGCCTGGCTCCCGCTTATCCCGAAGTGCTGATGGCCCTGGGCGTGCTCGTGCTGCTCTTGGTCGGCGTGGTCGTCAACAAGGAGCGCTCGGCGCTGGTCGCCTGGCTCTCCATTGGCCTGCTCGTGGCCACCGGCCTCATCGTCATGCTGCAGCCGGTGGACGGCGTGATCTTCAATGGCCTCTTCATCGCCGACAGTTTTGGCCGCTTCATGAAGGTCCTGGTCATTGGCGGCGCGGGCCTGGCGATGATCCTTGGCATGTCCAATGCCGAGGAAAACGGCGTCCATAAATACGAATATTCGGTCCTCGCGCTGCTCGCCACTCTGGGCATGATGGTCATGGTTTCCGCCAATGACCTGATGAGCCTCTATGTCGGCCTCGAGCTGCAGTCCCTGTCGCTCTATGTCATGGCTGCCATCAAGCGCGATGACACGCGCGCATCCGAAGCGGGTTTGAAATATTTCGTCCTCGGCGCGCTCTCCTCGGGTCTGCTGCTCTATGGCGCTTCGCTGATCTATGGCTTTACCGGCCACACCAATCTGGGCGAGATCGTTGTCGCCATCGCCAATGAAGGCCGTTCGGTTGGCTTGATTTTCGGCGTGGTCTTCCTCCTGGCCGGCGTCGCCTTCAAGATTTCCGCCGTGCCCTTCCACATGTGGACGCCCGACGTTTATGAAGGTGCCCCGACGCCCGTGACGGCCTTCTTCGCCATGGCCCCCAAGGTTGCGGCGATGACGCTGATGATCCGTCTGGTCATGGATACTTTTGCCCCCATCACCAGCGATTGGCAGCAGATCGTCATCTTCCTCTCGATTGCCTCGATGGTTCTGGCTGCCTTTGCCGCCATTGGCCAGCAATCGATCAAGCGCCTGGTTGCCTATTCCTCCATCGGCCACGTCGGTTTTGCCCTTGTGGGCCTGTCCTCCGGTACCCAGGTTGGAGTGGAAGGCGTCGCCATCTATATGGCCATCTATGTCGGCATGACCGTTGCGCTCTTCGCCTGCATTCTCTCGCTGCGCACTGATAAGGGCTATGTCGAGACCATCGATGACCTGGCCGGTGCATCCAAGGCACGGCCCTTCGTGGCAGCCATCATGGCCATTGTCATGTTCTCGCTGATCGGTCTGCCGCCGCTGGCCGGCTTCTTCGCCAAATGGCAGGTCTTCCTGGCTGCCATCGAGGCCAATCTCTATGTCCTTTCGGTCATCGGCATGCTGGCCTCGGCCGTCAGCGCCTTCTACTATCTGCGGGTGGTCAAGGTGATGTATTTCGATGAGCCCAAGGCAGAGTTTGCTGCGGTGCCCGGTGAACTCAACATCGTCATGGCCGTCTTCGGCTTTCTCATCGTCACCTTCTATTTCACTGTCGGCAATCCGCTCGCCAACTGGGCGCATGTCGCCGCCGGAAGCCTTTTCTAGTGCATCGGCCCGAAAAGCGGTTGCCGGTTTTCGGTCAGCCGATGCTCCAAGCGGAACCTGGGTCACACAAGACATGCCCGTCAGGGCACGAGGTGGTCTAGGTGTCCGATTTTCGGCTTGGTGGCAAAGCGCGCGATGCCGGTTATCGGCTGGTTGGCTTTGATACCATCGGCTCGACCAATAGCGAGGCGCTTGCCGCCGCGGCTGCGGGCGATCCAGGTGGGGTCTGGTTTGCGTCCTTGCAGCAGACTGCAGGCCGCGGCCGGCGGGGCAGGGCATGGCACAGCCCCATCGGCAATCTGGCCGCCAGCCTGCTGATCGTGCCGGATGCGGGGCCGGACACCATAGCGACCTTGGGCTTTGTTGCCGGCGTGGCGCTCAATGGGGGTCTCTCGGCGATCCTGCCCGGGGGCATGGTGCGCATCGGCATTGATGGGGCCGATGGTGCCGATGGTTGCTCCCGCATTGCGCTCAAATGGCCGAACGACGTATTGGCCGATGGTGCAAAGCTGGCGGGCATTCTGCTTGAGGCCAGCAAGACGCCGGATGGCCGCACCGCCATCATCGTGGGCATTGGCGTCAATGTCGTTGCCGCGCCAGAGGGTGTGCCTTATCCGGCAACCTCTTTGCGTGCTCTGGGCATCGACCGTAGCGCCGAAGATGTGTTCGAGGCCCTGTCCGATGCCTGGGTCGAGGCCTTCAGCATCTGGAACGACGGCAATGGCGTGAGCGCCATACTTGAGCGTTGGCGCGGTTCGGCCGCAGGCATTGGCGCGCCGGTCGCAATCAGTCAGGACGGTGTGGTGCGCCGTGGCATTTTTGAAACCATCGACTCCGCCGGTCGGTTGATTATCCGCGATGACGAGGGCACGCGGCACCCGATCACGGCGGGCGATGTGCATTTTGGGGCAACGGCCAGCGCCCGAAGCTGACCACAACATCAAGGACGGGCGACCGGCGACCATCAGATCGTCCGGCGTCCGACCAGACAAAGGAATAAAATACCCATGGCTAAGAACCAAAGGGATGAACTCGTTTTTGTGCCGCTTGGCGGCGTTGGCGAGATCGGCATGAATATGGGCGCCTATGGCTTCGGTCCGGCCCATCGCCGCAAATGGATCGTGGTCGATTGCGGCGTCAGCTTCGGCGGCCCGGAATTGCCGGGCATCGAGCTCATCATGGCCAATCCCGAATTTCTCGAAGAAAATGCCGATGATGTCCTGGCATTGATCCTCACTCATAGCCACGAAGACCATTATGGCGCCGTGCTCGATCTCTGGCCGGTTTTCGACAAGCCCGTCTATGCAACGCCCTTCACCGCCGCCATGCTGGCGGCCAAGCGGGCAGGGGACGGCATTGTCGAAAATGTCGATGTCACCATCATGCAGCCCGGCAAACCGTTCGAGGTCGGGCCCTTCACCATCGAGCCGATCAATGTGGCCCACTCCATTCCGGAGTCCAATGCCATCCTGATCACCACCCCGATCGGCCGTGCCTTGCATACCGGCGACTGGAAGCTCGACCCGACCCCCGTCGTCAGCGCGCCCACCAATTTCGCGCGCCTCCAGCAGATCGGCGAGGATCAATCGACCCCGCTCGCACTGATCTGCGACTCGACCAATGCCATGAAGGATGGCGAAAGCCCGAGCGAACAGGAGATTGGCGACAATCTTGCCAAGCTGATTGCCGATGCGCCGCACCGCGTGGCCGTCACCACCTTTGCCTCCAATGTCGGTCGCGTGGTCTCCATTGTGCGCGCCGCCCATAAGGCCGGCCGAGAGGTGGTGCTGTCCGGCCGGTCGCTGCACCGCATCATGGGCATTGCCCGCGAGCTGGGCATGCTCGAAGGCCTGCCCACGCTTCACGACCAGGATGCCTATAAATCCATCCCGCGCGACAAATGTGTGCTGATCTGTACCGGCAGCCAGGGCGAGGCCCGCGCCGCCATTGCTCGCATCGCCCGCGGCGATCATCCGGTCATCGATCTCAATGCCGGCGACCGCATGATCTTTTCCTCATGGGCCATTCCGGGCAATGAGCGGGAAGTCATCGACATCCAGAACCAGCTCATCGACAAGGGCGTCGAACTGATCACGGCCAATGACGCGCTCGTCCACGTCACCGGCCATCCGCGCCGTGGCGAGCTCAAAAAGCTCTATTCCTGGGTTAAGCCCGAAGTGCTGGTGCCGGTGCATGGCGAAGCCATGCATCTGCTCGCCCATGCCCGGCTGGGGCGGGACGAGGGCATTCCCAATGTCTGCGAGGCGCGCAATGGCGATATGGTCCGGCTCTTCCCCGAGCCCATGGCCTTTCCCGCCGAAGTGCGCACCGGCGAGCTCTATCTCGATGGCCTTGTGCTCTGCACGCCCGAGGAAAGCGGTGTAAAGGGCCGGCGGCGCTTGTCTTTTGGCGGCATGGTTGTTGTCAGCCTCTGCGTCAATGGTGGCGGCCAGGTCGTCTCCGGACCCGATCTGGTGGTCGAAGGTCTGCCCGAAACCGAGGACGAGTCCGTTACCGATCTGATCGAGGACACCATCGCCGGCGTCATCAAATCCATGCCGGCCAAGCGCCGCAGCGATACCGAAGTGCTCAATTCGGCGCTCTTCAAGGCCATCCGCAACGAGGTCAACGCCTTCTGGGGCCGCAAACCCAACGTCTCGGTTTTCGTGCATCGGGTTTAGGACCCCACGCCACTGTCACCCCACCCTCATCCCCTCCCCCTGGTGGGGAGGGTAGCGAAGCTGGACGCCAGGCGTCCTTAGCGCAGCCAGGGTGGGGGTGACAGCGGGTCGAATGTAAAATCCCCACCGCGACACCGCGTCGCTTCCCTCTGGCCTTATTTCCGCGTTAGGTAACGCGCATGCAAATCGGTTCCCTCATTGCCGTCTATTTCGTGGTCTGGTGGCTCACCTTTGTGGCCGTCCTGCCCATCGGTAGCCACAGCCACCATGAAAAAGGTGCCGAAATCGTCGCGGGCTCCGATCCGGGCGCGCCGGTCCAGCCGCGCCTGATCGCCAAGGGCCTGATCACAACGGCTTTAGCTGCGGTCTTCACCGCCCTCCTGCTCTGGGGCATCAGCAACGAAACCCTCCAGGCTTACTGGAACCGCTGAGGGTCCAAGCACCTCGCGAGTGGGAATGCATCTCTCATCCGGCGCTACGCGCCGCCTATTCCTCTCCCCCTCGGGGAGAGGTGGCCGGAGCGAAGCGGAGGTCGGTGAGGGGGATGTCTCCACGACCATAGGTATCGCTGGGTACATCCTTGTCTGTATCCGCGGTCGCAGGGATTGGCGCAACGCATCGGCTCCGGTGCTATTTCTTGGCCACAGCATGGGCATGGGCCAGCTTCAGCGCCGCCTCGATATCGGCTTCGGTCGCCGAGCTCAGCACCATGGTCGTCCAGCCCTGTCGTCCCCAGCCATTGTCGATCGCCTGAAAGATCTGTGGGGCGACCATGCACTTCAATTCCTGCTCATCCGGCGTGAATTTGATATTGGCGCTCTGGGCATCGGCCGCCAGCGTTGCAAATGTCCGCTTCACCTTGAATGCCGTGCGGTCGAAATGCGGCGCTGACAGCGCACCGGGTAGGGACAGCGCAATTCGTGTAAATGTCACAGAATCGGTCATATCAACTTGTTCCTCAAACAAAAAAGCAGGGCGCTAGGCCCTGCTTGAATGAGTTTGTTCGACAATACGTTGGTCTTAGGCGCGCTACAAAGCGGCTGCCAACGCTCCTCCCTTGACGTTGTCGACGTCCGGCGGTTTGGGCCGCCTTTGTTTTATTGGGGCGGACCCTAACAACAGAAAATCGCTCTGCCAAGTAGATTCTGCATAGCTTGCATGCTTGCATCGAATGGACGGTTGCGATTTGAGTGGGCATCAACAAATCCTGCGAGTCGACCTGAGCGTGTTTCGGAAAAGTGGTCGCCGGTTTTCCGACCAGAACATGCTCCCAAAATAGCTTTCGGAGTTCCCATGCGCCTTTCCCGCTATTTCCTGCCGGTGCTGCGTGACGTGCCCAAGGAAGCCGAAATCGTCTCGCATCGGCTCATGCTGCGTGCCGGCATGATCCGCCAGCAGGCCTCCGGTCTCTATTCCTGGCTGCCCATGGGCTACAAGGTCCTGATGAAGGTGCAGAAGATCATCGAGGAGGAGCAGAATCGCTCCGGCGCGATCCAGCTTCTTATGCCCACCATTCAGTCCGCCGATCTCTGGCGCGAGTCGGGCCGCTATGAGGCCTATGGCAAGGAAATGCTGCGCATCGAGGACCGGCACGAGCGCGAATTCCTTTATGGTCCCACCAATGAGGAGATGATCACCGACATCTTCCGCACCTATGTGAAGTCCTACAAGGACCTGCCGCTCAACCTTTACCACATCCAGTGGAAGTTCCGCGACGAGGTGCGCCCCCGCTTCGGTACCATGCGCTCGCGCGAATTCCTGATGAAGGACGCCTATAGCTTCGATCTCGACGAAGCCGGGGCGGTCAAGGCATTCCAGCGCATGTTCGTGGCCTATCTGCGCACTTTCCGGCGCATGGGTCTGGTCGGCATTCCTATGCGCGCAGATACCGGCCCCATCGGCGGCGACCTGTCCTACGAGTTCCACGTGCTGGCCGACACCGGCGAGAGCGGTGTCTTCCTCGACAAGGACCTGCTCGATAAGCCTATTCCGCCCGCCGATACCGATTTCCGCGGTGATCTCGATCCGATCTTTAGGGATTGGACCTCGCTGTTCGCCGCCACCGACGAAATGACCGACGAAGCCACCTTCCGGGCCGAAGTGCCTGCCGACAAGCAGCTGATGGCGCGCGGGATCGAGGTCGGGCACATTTTCTATTTCGGCACCAAATATTCCGATCCCATGAAGGCCAGCGTCACCGGCCCCGACGGCAAGGAAATCACGGTCCATATGGGGTCCTACGGCATTGGCCCGACCCGCGTGGTGCCCGCCATTATCGAAGCCAGCCACGACGACAACGGCATTATCTGGCCCGTTTCTGTCGCGCCCTTTGAGGCCGTTCTGATCAATCTCAAGGCCGGCGATGCAGATACTGATGCCGCCTGCGACAAGCTCTACAACGAGCTCACCGCCGCCGGCATCGACCTGCTCTATGACGATCGCGACCAGCCCGCCGGCTCCAAATTCGCGACCGCCGATCTCGTGGGCATTCCCTATCAGCTGATCCTCGGGCCCCGCGGCCTTAAATCGGGCGAAGTTGAGATCAAGCATCGCAAGACCGGCGAGCGCGAAACGCTGCCGCTCACCGAGGCCGTTGCACGCCTCAAAGGCCTGATCGAACCGCAGCGGATGACCGACATTTGACCGATAGCACGCCAATGCCGCGGAGAGGCCGGGCCACCCGGCCCTTCGCCCGTTTTGAATGGCTGATTGCGGGGCGCTATCTGCGTGCCCGCCGCAAGGAAGCCTTCATTTCGGTCATCGCCAGCCTCACCATGGTGGGCGTGGCCATTGGCGTGGCGACCCTGATCGTCGTCATGTCGGTCATGAACGGCTTTCGCGGCGAATTGCTCGACAAGATCCTCGGGCTCAACGGCCATTTCACCGCTCATCCGATCGAAAGCCAGTTCACCGACTATAAGGAAACCGTCGCTGCCCTCGAACAGGTCGATGGCGTCAGCTTCGCGGTCTATTTCGTCGAGGGTCAGGTGCTGGCTTCCGGCCGCGGTTCGTCCACCGGTGTTTCCGTGCGCGGCATGAATGAGGAAAACCTCAAAAAGCTCGACCTGCTCTACAATTCGGCCGAGCAGGGCGGCTTCGACCAGTGGGATGACAGCAAGGGGGTCGCCATCGGCTATCGTCTGGCCCAGCAATTGGGCGTCGGCATTGGTGATCAGGTCCAGATCATCAATCCCGATGGCGCCATGACGCCTTTCGGCTCGACCCCGCAGATCCGGTCCTATCCGGTCAATGTCATCTACAATCTGGGCATGGTCGAGTTCGACAGCTTCTACATGTATATGCCGCTCGAACCCGCGCAGGATTATTTCCGCATGGTCGATGAAGTGCTCAAGCCCGGCATGGGGCCACTCGATCCGCTCGCCAGTGACGAGGAGATCGACGCTGCCTATGAGCGCGTGCCCCGCGCCACGGCTGTGGAGATTTTCATCGACGATCCCGACGAGGTGAACCTCATGCGCCAGCGCCTGCAATCGGCGCCCGGCGTGCGTCCGCTGATCCTGACCGATTGGCAGCAGCGCAACGAAACCTTCTTCTCCGCCCTGCAGGTGGAGCGCGTGGTGATGTTCACCATCCTCTCCATGATCATCCTGGTCGCCGCCTTCAACATCATCTCCAGCCTCATCATGCTGGTGAAGGACAAGGGCGCCGACATTGCGGTTTTGCGGACCATGGGCGCGACGCGCGGGTCGATCATGCGCATTTTCTCCATCACCGGCACCGCCATTGGCTTTATCGGCACCGTTGTCGGCACCGTTCTGGGTCTGGTCGTCGCCGCCAATGCCGAGGCCCTGCGCGCCTCGATCTCCAATCTGCTCGGCGTCACCCTGTTTCCGCCCGAGGTCTTTTTCCTCTCCTCGCTCCCCAGCCGCACCGACCCCACCGAGGTCACTGTGGTGGTTTGCATGGCCCTGGGCCTAAGCTTCCTGGCCACGCTTTATCCCGCCTGGCGCGCCGCGCAATATGATCCGGTCGAGGCTCTGCGCTATGAGTAAGCCGCATCTCAAGCTGTCGGGCGTCCACCGGCACTATGGTCAGGGCGATACCCTGGTCCGCGTGCTTGAGGCCGCGGACCTCACGGTAGAGAGCGGTGAACTGGTTGCTCTGGTCGCACCTTCAGGCGCCGGCAAATCCACCCTGCTGCACCTCTGTGGTCTGCTTGAATCGCCGCAAAGCGGAGAGATCGAAATCATTGGTCAGCCGACCAGCCAGCTTGGCGATCGCGCGCGTACCCAGCTGCGGCGCTCCACAGTCGGCTATGTCTACCAGTTCCATCACCTTCTGCCCGAGTTCACCGCGCTCGAAAATGTGGTCATGCCGCAACTCATCGCCGGCCAAGACCAGAACAAGGCTCAGGCCAGGGCCATGGAACTGCTGGACCTGCTCGGCGTGGCACCCCGTGCAGCCCATCGCCCGGCTGAATTGTCCGGCGGCGAACAGCAACGCATCGCCATCGCCCGCGCCGCCGCCAACCACCCCCGTGTTATCCTCGCCGACGAACCCACCGGCAATCTTGATCCGGAAACCAGCGATCTCGTCTTCGAGGCGCTCAAGGGCCTGATCAAGAACGAGGGCGCCGCCGCCCTCATCGCCACCCACAATCACGACCTCGCCCGCCGCGCTGACCGCATCGTCACGCTCAAGGGCGGGCTGGTGGTGCCACACACGCTTTAGTAGCGAACCCGACGTCTTCCGCCCCACAAGCTGTGGAGATGGCGACGTTAGGCCGGTAGGCAGTAGCAGAGCTAAGTGAGGCTATCCGTTAGGACGTCCTCCCTCCAACCCACAGGCCGTCACCCTAGGGCCAGACCCGAGGGTCTTGGACTTGCACGCGTCGTGGGCTGACGATGAACCCAAAGTGAAACGCCCTCGGGTCACGCCCGAGCGCGACATTCCCGCGATTGGGGTCTGCACTTATCCCTCTTATCCTCGCCCCCTCCATCCTCCCCCATAATCTGCTCGTCCTCACCGACAACACGCGGTACCGACGAAGTGCCGGGTGAGGAGGCAGGCCGCACGGTGTCGATCGGGCGGAGGCGTGTATGCTGACCACCGGTCGCTCAACTGAAGCGAACGGCGACAAGCGGCGATGGATGTTTCGGCGTCCGGGCCAAAAGTCTGCGCCGCTCGTGGATGGGATGAGCAACCCGCAAGGGGGCCGCTCGATGCATGCGTCCGAAATCCTGTTCGTGGGAAGCGGCTTTCGCCTCTTCTTTAATTTAACCGAGGCGAAAGCCGCTTTTCACCGTGCCGAACACAGCGTCCCATCGGACGGGGTGTCGATCGCGCACGCCCCGATTCTTAACGCCCGCCAACCTCTCCTAACGAATTCCTAACCAATTAATCCTTGTCCCCGGTTTCACCGTTGTTCCCGTCTGGACGAGAACAAAAACCGAACGTATAAGAACAATACAGAAACACGGGAGACCAAGATGCTCGATTTTGTCAAAGACCTCGCCGCTTTTGTTACCCTGGGCGCCTTCACCATCGGATCGCTCACCTGGATGGATATCATCACCCATATCGCGTGATCGGCTGTGGATTGGTGCAACGGTGGTTTGACCCCGCAAGGTCCGTGCCACAAGGTTGATTCAGGAGATGCATATGCGCGGCCCTGGCTTCATTCACCTTCACGTTCATTCCGCCTTCTCACTGCTCGAAGGCGCCTTGCAGCTTGAGACCATTCTCAAGCTCGCTGCGGAGGACGCGCAGCCGGCCCTGGGCATAGCCGACACCAACAATCTCTTCGGCGCCCTCGAATTCTCCGAAAAGGCGACCAAGAAGGGCATTCAGCCCCTGATCGGCGTCGAGCTGGCGGTCGATTTCGCCGCCACCGAGGAACGGGTCAGCGAACGGGGGCATACCGCCTGGACCGGAAAATCCAGCATTGTCCTGATGGCACAGTCCGAAGAGGGCTTTTCCAATCTCTCGCGGCTTGTTTCCCGCGCCTATCTCGAAGGCGAGGACGGTCTGGCCCGCGCCCGCCTCGACTGGATGACGCGCGAGAGCCTCTCTGGGCTCATCTGCCTCTCCGGCGGTCCCGAGGGCGCCATCGACATGGCCTTTGCCAATGGCCAGGATGCCAATGCCGCCAGGCGCCTCGACCGCCTGGCCGATCTGTTCGGCGACCGCTTCTATATCGAATTGCAGCGCCATGGGCGGCCCATGGAGACGACGGTCGAGCCGAGGCTGGTCGATTATGCCTATCGCAAGGGCATCCCGCTGGTGGCCACCAACGAACCCTTCTTCAAGACCGTCAAGGAATATGAGGCACATGACGCGCTGCTGGCCATTGCTGGTGGCTCCGTGCTCGCCCAGACCGAGCGGCGCAAGCTCAACGACCAGTATTACTTCAAGTCCCGCGCGGAGATGGTCGAGCTTTTCTCCGACCTGCCCGAGGCGCTCGACTCCACCATCGAGATCGCCAAGCGCGTGGCCTTCCGCCCGCGCACCCGCGGGCCCATCCTGCCCAAATTTGCCGCCGGCTCCCACGCCACCGAAGACGAAGTGGTCGCCGCCGAGGCCGCCGCCCTGCGCAAGATTGCCGTCGATGGCCTCGACAAGCGCCTTGAAATTGTCGGCCTGGCGCCGGGCAAGGAAGAAAAGGAATATCGCGAGCGGCTCGATTTCGAGCTCGGCATCATCGAAAAGATGAAATTCCCCGGCTATTTTCTCATCGTGGCCGACTTCATCCAATGGGCCAAGGCCCACAATATTCCGGTGGGGCCGGGGCGCGGTTCGGGTGCGGGCTCGCTTGTGGCCTATGCCACCACCATCACCGACCTCGATCCGCTGCGCTACAATCTGCTGTTCGAACGCTTCCTCAATCCCGAACGCGTTTCGATGCCCGACTTCGATATCGACTTCTGCCAGGACCGGCGCGAGGAAGTCATCGACTATGTGCAGGACAAATACGGCTCCAGCCAGGTCGCCCAGATCATCACCTTCGGAACGCTCCAGGCGCGCGCCGTGCTACGCGATGTCGGTCGTGTGCTGCAAATGCCCTATGGTCAGGTCGACCGTATCTGCAAGCTCGTCCCGGCCAACCCCGCCGATCCATGGTCTATCGAGCGCACCATGAACGAGGTGCCGCAATTCAAGCAGATGGCCGAGGAGGACGAGACGGTCGGGCAATTGGTGGAGATCGCCAAGGCGCTCGAAGGCCTGTTCCGCCACGCCTCGACCCATGCTGCCGGTATCGTCATTGGCGACCGGCCGCTTCAGGAATTGTTGCCGCTCTATCGCGATCCGCGCTCGGACATGCCGGTCACGCAATATAACCTCAAATGGGTGGAACCGGCCGGGCTGGTCAAATTCGACTTTCTGGGCCTCAAGACGCTGACCACCATCCGTTACGCCGTGGATATGGTGAAGCAGCGCGGGGTCGAGCTTGATATCGACGCCATTCCCATTGATGACGCAGCCACTTACAAGCTCTATGCCCGCGGTGATACCTACGGCATCTTCCAGTTTGAAAGTGCGGGCATGCGCCGGGCTTTGATGGATCTCAAGCCCGACCGCATTGAAGACCTCATCGCTATGAACGCGCTCTATCGGCCCGGCCCGATGGACAATATCCCCAGTTTCATCAACCGCAAGCACGGCACTGAAGACGTTGTCTATCCGCACCCGGCTCTGTCCGAGGTGCTCGACGAGACCTATGGCATCATCGTCTATCAGGAGCAGGTGATGCAGATCGCCCAGCTCCTTTCCGGCTATTCGCTGGGCGAAGCCGATATGCTGCGCCGCGCCATGGGCAAGAAGATCAAGGCGGAGATGGACAATCAGCGCATCCGTTTCCGCGAGGGTGCCGGCCCCAATGGGGTCAAGGAAGCGCTGGCCGACGAAATTTTCGACCTTCTGGCCAAGTTCGCCAATTATGGCTTCAACAAGAGCCACGCCGCTGCCTATGCCTGGGTCAGCTACCAGACTGCGTACCTCAAGGAACATTTCCCGCACGAATTCTATGCGGCGTCCATGACGCTCGATATGGCCCAGACCGACAAGCTGTCCGATTTCCGGCGCGAGGCCGGCAAGAAGGGCATTGAGGTCGTGCCGCCTTGCGTCAATCAGTCCGAAGTCGTCTTTTCGGTGAAGGACGATCGCGTTCATTATGGCCTGTCGGCCGTAAAAGGCGTCGGTCGCGCTATGGCCGAGCATATTGTCGAGGTTCGTGGTGACACCCCCTTCAAGGACCTTGGCGATTTTGCCCGCCGGGTCGATCCGCGCGTCCTCAACAAGCGCACGCTTGAAACCCTGGTCAATGCCGGGGCGTTTGACGCGCTCGTACCGCGCCGCGAAGTGGCCTTCGCGGCGGTCGAAACCGTCATTGGTACGGCCCAGTCCCTGACCGCCGATCGTTCCAGCGGCCAGGTTTCCATGTTCGATAGCGTTGAGGAAGAACCCTTCCGCCTGCCCACCGGCGTAGCTGTCTGGAACTCAACCGAACGCGCCGATCGCGAATTGTCGGCCATCGGCTTTCATCTCTCCGCCCATCCGCTCGATGCCTATGCCGATCTCTTCGAAAAGCTCCGTGTCCAACGCTGGAGCGATTTCGAGCGGGCGGTGAAAGATGGCGCCGGGGCAGGGCGCCTTGCCGGCACCATTTCGTCGCGTAACGATAGGCGTACGCGAAAAGGCACGCCTATGATGATCCTGACCTTGTCGGACCAGAGCGGCACCTTTGAATGCATTGCCTTTTCCGAGCAGATCAATGAATTCGGCGCCATTTTGCAGCCCGGCAATTCCGTGATCCTGCAGGTCGGCGCCGATGAACGTGCCGAAGGCATCAGCGTCCGCCTTATGTCGGCCGAGCCTATTGAGGGCATGGCCGAGCGGATTGATCGCCAGCTGACGGTTTTCCTCGCCGATCCCAAGGCCCTTGGCGCCACCAGCGCCCAGCTCAAGCGCGGCGGCAACGGCACTGTCAATTTCGTGGTGATCCGCGATGGCGGCGCTCGTGAATATGAGATCGAGCTGCCCGGCAAATATAACGTCACGGCCGAAGTCGCCGGCGGCATCAAGGCACTCGACGGCGTGACGGATGTCAGGTTCGCCTAATGTTGGGTCACATTTCCTTTGGCGTCGGAGACATTCAGCGAGCAGCGGTGTTTTACGATTCTACCTTGGCTGCACTTGGTTATGCTCGGCTCTGGACAGGCGAAAAGGGTCTTGGCTACGGTAGACCAGATGGTGGAGAAAAACTGAATCTGTTTGAGGTTGTGGCTCCGATTGCGCCGGGCCCGGGATTTCATCTGGCTTTCGATGCACCCGACGAGACCGCAGTCGATCGCTTCCATTCCGCCGCCTTGCTGTTCGGAGGTGTGGATGAGGGAGCACCAGGGCTGCGGCCACACTACGGACGAACCTACTATGCCGCGTTTGTGCGGGATCCGGACGGCCATAAATTGGAGGCGGTCTATCAGTAGAAGCGCGGGGGAGGCGAGCCTTGGCCCATCCTCCCTCGCTCAGGGGCTCTCACCCTTGTCCCCGCGTTCATGCGCGGGTCTATGATTGGAATAATACCATCGCAAAGCCGGAGGTTGCTTGAAATTGTCGTGAATATGCCGCCCCATTGGCATGTGGCTTGCCTATTGCGATTTGTTCGCCTATAGCACGCACGCGTTCGGCATGGGCCGGACGTGATTTCACACACGAAGCAGGCTTTCCTGTCCTGGAAATCCATCCGGTGGCGAATTTCGCTGCAAGGCTTCGTGGAGGCATCAACCGGTAAAGGAGCAGCCCATCATGGCACTGCCAGAATTCTCTATGCGTCAGCTTCTCGAAGCAGGCGTGCACTTCGGTCACCAGAAGCACCGCTGGAACCCGAAGATGGAACGCTATATCTTCGGCGTTCGCAACGACATCCACATTCTCGACCTCAGCCAGACCGTGCCGGCCCTCAGCCGCGCTCTGCAGCTCGTGTCCGACACTGTGGCCGATGGCGGCCGCGTGCTTTTCGTGGGCACCAAGCGCCAGGCGGCCCCGCTGGTGGCTGATGCCGCCAAGCAGTCGGCCCAGTACTACGTCAACTCCCGCTGGCTCGGCGGCACGCTGACCAACTGGCAGACCATCTCCAACTCCATCGCCCGCCTGCGCGAGCTGGAGTCGATGAGCGAGGCCGACCTGGCCCTGCGCACCAAGAAGGAACGCCTGATGATGTCCCGCGAGCAGGAGCGTCTTGAGCGCGACTTGGGCGGCATCAAGGACATGGGGAACCTCCCCAACCTGCTGTTCGTGATCGACACCAACAAGGAAGAGAACGCGATCAAGGAAGCCCGTCGTCTGGGCATCCCGGTCGTCGCCATCGTCGACACCAATTGCGATCCGGACATCGTCGACTACGCCATTCCTGGCAATGACGACGCCAGCCGCGCCCTTGAGCTCTATGTCTCGCTGATCTCGCGCGCCGCCATCGACGGCATCGGCCGCTCCTCGAGCGCCCTTGGCGCCGACCTCGGTTCGGCCACCGAAGCTCCGGCCGAGGACCTGCCGTCCGAAGGCGAACAGACCGTCAACTAATCTTCGTGCAGGCGTGCCTTTCTTCGCAAAGGCACGCCCCGCCCGATTCCGGGCGTTATAGATTGATCCCTACTCAAGAAGCCGCCCCGCGAGGGGCCGCCAAGAGGTGAACCCATGGAAATCACTGCTGCAATGGTCAAGCAGCTCCGCGACTCGACCGGCGTCGGGATGATGGACTGCAAGAAGGCCCTGGCCGAAACCAATGGCGATATGGACGCCGCCGTGGATTGGCTGCGCACCCGTGGCCTGGCCAAGGCCGCCAAGAAGGCGGACCGCGTCGCCGCTGAAGGCCTGGTCGGTGTCGTTACCGCCGGCACCAAGGCTGCCGCTGTCGAAGTCAATTCCGAAACCGACTTCGTTGCCCGCAACGAGCAGTTCCAGAACATTGTCGAAGCCGTCTCCAAGCTGGCCCTCGATGCCGATGGCGATGTCGTCAAGCTCGGCGAAATGCCGTTCCCCGGCACCGGCCATTCGGTTTCCGCCGAGTTGACCGAAGCCATCGCCAAGATCGGCGAGAACATGAACCTGCGCCGCACCCAGACCGTTTCGGTCACCGACGGTGTCGTGGAAAGCTATGTCCACAATGCGGTCAAGCCCGGCATGGGTAAGATCGGCATTCTGGTCGCGCTTGAATCGAGTGGTGACAAGGCCGCTCTGTCCGCTTTGGGCAAGCAGCTCGCCATGCACATCGCCGCTGCTCAGCCCCAGGCCATTTCGCCTGATGAGCTGGACCAGGAAGTGGTTGCGCGCGAGCGTGCCATCATTCTCGAGCAGGTCAAGGAAAGCGGCAAGCCCGCCGACATCGCCGAGAAGATGGTCGAAGGCCGCATGCGCAAATATTTCGAGGAAGTCACGCTGCTTAGCCAGGTCTTCGTCATCGACGGCGAAACCAAGGTCGGCGACGCGATCAAGAACGCCGAAAAGGATGCCGGCGCTCCGATCAAGCTGACCCGCTTCGTGCGCTTTGCCCTGGGCGAAGGCATCGAAAAGGCGGAGAGCGATTTTGCCGCTGAAGTCGCCGCGACCGCTGGCGTGAAGTAAGTCGAATATTTTGGGAGCGGCCGTTTGCGGCCGCTCCCTGCTCTTCAGATCGTTCGGATTCTGGATCGAGCCTCACAAATTCTCAATCATGTCCTGCAGAACCACGGCTTCTATTGCCGGGTGTTTTGCCATAGGGTCTGCCCGGTCCGCCGGATTCGGTGGCCCGAATTGTTCAGATCAAGGGGTCCCTCCGATGTCATCCGCACATAAGCGCATCTTGCTCAAGGTTTCGGGTGAAGCGCTGGCGGGAGACAATTCTTTCGGCATCGAGCCGCCCTATTTGCAAAGAATTGCCGGGCAGATCGCCGATGTCGCGCGGGGCGGCGTGCAGGTTGCCATTGTCGTCGGCGGCGGAAACATCTTCCGCGGCATGGCCGGCGCGGCCGACGGCACCGACCGGGTGACGGCCGACCTGATGGGCATGCTGGGCACCATGATCAACGCCCTGGCGCTGAGCAACGCCATTTCCCGCCAAGGGGTTAAGTCAAAACCGTTCAGCGCCGCCACGATGCCTTCAGTTGCCGATACATTTACGGCGCGCGATGCGAAACTGGCGCTCGAGGAAGGCTTTGTTGTCGTTCTGGGCGGTGGCACCGGCAATCCATTCTTCACGACCGATACCGCCGCCACGCTGCGCGCCATCGAACTCGAATGCGACATGGTACTCAAGGGCACCAAAGTTGACGGAGTTTATTCGGCAGACCCGATGAAGGACCCGGCGGCAACCCGATACAGCCAGATCGGCTATGACGAAGTCATTAGTCGCAATCTCAAGGTCATGGACACTGCCGCATTCGCCCTTGCCCGCGACAATGCGATGCCGATAATCGTATATGCATTGGACGACAAGGCAGGCCTTGCTGGTGTATTGGAGGGCAGGGGGCAATCCACGCGCGTGGGCAACCCGCTCTAGGCGCCTGGCAGAAAATGCCGACGGCCCGCAGGGCCAGTGAACCGGATAAACGCCGGATATTGGGCACAAGACCTGAACCGGCAATGGACTGGAAGGAAACGGCGATGGCCGCAAGTTACGATCTCAACGACCTCAAGACGCGCATGCAGAAATCCGTCGCGTCGCTCAAGGACGAGTTGGGCGGCCTGAGGACCGGGCGCGCCAGTGCCAGCCTGCTCGAGCCGGTGACCGTGGATGTCTATGGCTCGCGTATGCCGCTCAATCAGGTCGCCACTGTTACCGTTCCGGAACCCCGCATGTTGTCCGTTCAGGTGTGGGACCGCTCCAATGCGAGCGCCGTTGAAAAGGCCATTCGTGACAGCGGCCTGGGCCTCAACCCCATGAGCGAAGGCCAGATCATTCGCGTGCCGCTGCCCGAGCTCAATGAGCAGCGCCGCAAGGAATTGGCGAAGGTTGCACACAACTATGCCGAGCAGGCGCGCGTCGCTGTTCGGCATATTCGGCGCGACGGGATGGACGCCTTGAAAAAGGCGGAGAAGGACGGCGACATGAGCCAGGACGATGCCAAGAAGCAGTCGGATCTCGTTCAGAAGGCAACCGACGAAGCCGTGGCCGAGATCGATACCATCGTCGCAAGCAAGGAACAGGAGATCATGCAGGTCTGAGTGACCGCCTGATCTTGCGCCGGGAGGGCGTCGATGGCAGGGGAACCGGCCGCCAGCATGAGTGTGGAACCGGGAGCGGGCCTCAAAATCCCGCGCCACATTGGCGTGATCATGGACGGCAATGGCCGCTGGGCCAAGCTGCGCGGCAAGCGGCGCACTGAAGGGCATGTGGAAGGGGTGAAATCCCTTCGCGGCCTGGTGGAACACTGCATAAATTATGGCGTGTCCTATCTGACCGTCTTCAGTTTTTCATCGGAAAACTGGTCGCGCCCCACGGATGAAGTGTCATTTATTTTCAATCTGTTGCGGCGCTTTGTTGCTTCAGATTTACAGCGGTTGATCCGCAATAATGTGCGCGTCCGCATTATCGGCTCGCGCGATGGGCTTGAACCATCTCTGGTCAAGCTGATCGACGATGTCGAAGCCAAGACGCGGGCCAATACTGGCCTGACTCTGGTTGTGGCGTTCAACTATGGCAGCAAGGCCGAGATTGTGGCTGCCACCCGGCATTTGGCGCGCGAGGTGGCAGCGGGGCGCCTGCATCCCGACGACATAGATGAGCGGCGTCTTGGCGACGCCCTCTACACCGCCGGATTGCCCGATCCCGATGTCATTATCCGTACCAGCGGCGAGCAGCGGCTCTCCAATTTCCTGCTCTGGCAGGCGGCCTATTCCGAATTTGTGTTTGTGGACGAGCACTGGCCCGATTTTGACGAAACCAGTTTCCTGCGCGTGCTCGAAACCTATTCCCAGCGCGACCGGCGCTTTGGCGGCATAGGGACGACGGCGCGTTGAGCGAGCAGGGCGATCCTGGTGTAGAGCCGCCGGCAAAAACGCGCCGGTCATGGGCCGATATAGGCCCCAGGCTCGCTTCGGCTGCCGTGCTGATAGCGCTGACTGCGACCACCCTCTATTTCGGCGGCTACCTGTTCGGGGCAGTGGTCGGCGCGGTCTATGCCCTGGCCTATCGCGAATGGGAAACCATGGTCACGCGAGCCCCCCTGACACCAGGAGGTATCACTCTGATTGTCCTGGTCGGGAGCTCAGGGCTGCTTTTCCCGCTCGCCGGGATTTGGGGGCCGCTCCTGGCGACCGTATTGGCCATCCTTCTCGCGGTCACCATGGAGCGAGAGCACATGGTCTGGCGGATTGCCGGCCTCATTCTTTTCGGAGCATTGATCGTCTCGGTTCTGGGCATGCGAGGCACCGATATTGCCGGCGTCTGGGCCGGCGTCTATCTCGGCACGGTGGTGTGGATGACCGATTCTGCGGCCTTCTTTGCCGGCCGCCAGATTGGCGGAGAAAAGCTGGCGCCGGATATTTCGCCATCCAAGACCTGGTCGGGCGCCTTGGGAGGGCTGGCCCTGGGTACCGGAGCCGGACTTCTGGTCTGGATTTGGCTGACAGACTCCCCGATCTGGATTGGTGTCGTGCTGTCTGCGACCATCAGCATATTGGGGCAGGCGGGCGATTTGGCCGAAAGCGCCATCAAGCGATTTTTCCGCATCAAGGACAGCGGCGACATTATCCCCGGTCATGGCGGGCTTATGGACCGGCTGGACAGCCTCACATTTGGCGTGTTTCTCGTGGCAATTGTTGGCGGCCTTCACGCGGGATTTGGTTCGGTGGCAGAAGGCCTGCTCAATTGGTAGTCAAAGGCGAAACGAGGTCCCATGCCTGAAGCCTTTTTGTGGCTCAATGCCATATGGATCATTGCCTTCATCGTCTTCGTGCACGAAATGGGCCACTATCTGGTAGCGCGCTGGAATGGCGTCGCGATCCATACCTTTTCCATAGGTTTTGGCCGGGAGATCTTCGGCTGGAATGACAAGCAGGGCACCCGCTGGCGAATCTCGATGATTCCGCTGGGCGGTTATGTTCGTTTTGTCGGTGACATGAATGCTGCCAGCGCCCCCGATCCCGAGGCCGCGGCAAATGTCGATCCCGCTCTGGCGCCGCGCCTGTTTGCCAACAAGAACGTTTGGCAGCGCATAGCCATAGTGGTGGCCGGCCCGGCGGCCAATGTCCTGCTGACCTTCCTCATTCTTTACGCCCTGCTGCTCGGTTATGGCCGTTATTCGATCCCACCGGTCATTGGCGACGTCATGGCCGGGTCCGTTGCCGAAGCGGCCGGATTTCTGCCCGGCGACGAAATCGTGGCCGTCGACGGCTATGCGGTTCGCGGCTTCGAGGATTTCCAGCGTTACGTCGCCACCAGCCCCGAGCGACCTGTCGTGGTCGACCTCCTGCGCGCGGGTGCCGAACGCACCCTGACCCTGGTTCCCGAAGCCGTTGAAGTCAAAGATCGATTCGGGAACGATCAGCGCATTGGCCGCATCGGGGTCTCTCGTGATGTCGGTGAGGCCGATGTGACACTTTACCGCCCCGGTCCGGTCGAAGCCGTCGGCATGACCTTTGAAGAGATCAGGTTCATCGTGCAGCGCACGGCTGCATTTCTGGGTGATTTCTTTGTCGGCAGGGGCGACGTGGAGCAATTGGGAGGGCCCGTAAAGGTCGCCAAAGTGTCAGGAGAAGTGGCGACTTTGGGCTTTGTTCCGCTTGTCAACCTGATGGCGCTGCTATCGCTCAATATCGGCATCTTCAACCTCCTGCCCGTGCCGATGCTCGACGGAGGACACCTGTTTTACTATCTCATCGAGGCCCTTCGCGGCCGCCCGCTGAGCATGCGGGTTCAGGAGATTGGATTTCGCTTTGGATTTGCTCTTGTACTTGCGCTCATGGTGTTTACGCTGTTCAACGACACCGTGTTCGACCATTTCGGTATTCTGCGCTAAGGCCTTGTTAACCTTGGTTCGCAAGGTGTTGCATGAATACAAGGTCGCCAATGAATTGCTAACCGCGTGAACACTCACGCCTTGTTCCTGGTTAAAAAAACAGTAAAACACTTCAATGGAGTTAGCTTGGGGGAGCGCTGTGCATGGCGATTCTCCAAGCGGGTCGCAGAAGGCAATAACAATATGATTCACCCCACCAAGTTGATGCGTGGCGCGGTTTCGGCGATCGCCATTATGGGGGCTGCCCCCATGGCTGCCGGCGTGCCTGTCCTTGGCGTTGTGGCTGCTCACGCACAGGAGCAATTGGTCGCTTCGGTGCTGTTCGAAGGCAATCGTCGCTTTCCCGACAGTCAGCTCCTGACCATGGTCGATATTTCGACCACCGGCATTTTCAGTCAGCAAAGGCTCAATGCCGATATCGAGAGCATCCGGCAGGCCTATGATCGCGACGGATTCAACTCCGTTTCGGTGACGGCCCGGACCGAGCAGACCGCAGATGGGCGCGTGCGCGTCATCTTTGAAATCAATGAAGGCGAGCGCGCTGGCATTGCAGCGATCAACTTCACTGGCAACAATTCCATCGGTGCCGGCAACCTCAAGGGTGCCATGCTCACCAAGGAGTCCGGGATCCTGAGCTGGCTGCTCCGGGACGACACTTATGATGAGCAGAAGATGGCGGTCGACCGGGAGCGTATCCGCCTTTATTACGCCAATCGGGGTTTCCCCGATGCGCAGGTCAACTCGGTCGCTGAGTATGACGCGGCCCGCAACGCCTATTTCGTCAACGTGACCGTCAATGAAGGTCAGAAATATGAATTTGGCAACGTTGGCATCGAGACCAGCATCGACGGTCTGAACACCGACGTGCTGCGCAGCACCGTGCGTACCGGCAAGGGTGCACGCTATTCGATGTTCGACCTGCAGAAATCCATCGAAGACATGGCCTATGAGGCCACCACGCAGGGCTATTCCTTTGCTGACGTGCGCGCGCGTCTGGATCGCGATACGGCCAGCAACACCTTTAATGTGACTTATCTCGTCGATGAGGGCGCTCGCATTTATGTCGAGCGCATCAACATCACCGGCAATATCAAGACGCGCGACTTTGTTATCCGGCGCGAGCTGGATTTCGCCGAAGGCGACCCGTTCAACCGTTCCATGGTTATTCGTGGCCGCGATAGGATCGATGCACTTGGATATTTCTCCAAGATCGATATTTCGACTGCACCTGGTTCCTCGCCGGACAAGGTCGTGCTCAACATCAATGTGGTGGAAAGCTCGACGGGTGAATATGGTGCCACGGCGGGCTATTCGACCTCCGACGGCATCCTGGGCGAACTGTCGCTGACCGAACGTAACTTCCTTGGTCGCGGCCAATATCTGCGCGCCGCCATCGGGGCCTCGACATCGGGCCGCACGTTCGATTTCTCGTTCACCGAGCCGCGCTTCATGGGCCTCAAGGTGTCCGCGGGTGTCGATGCATATCATCGCATCAACGACGAAACCTCGACCAGCTTCTACGGCAGCCAGGTTACGGGCGGGCAGCTTCGCGTCGGCGTGCCGCTGACCAGCGCCCTCAATGCTCAGTTCTTTGGCGGCCTTGAACACAAGGTTATCAAGGATGATAATCCGGATGACTCTGCGCTTGTGGCGAATGGTCAGGAGTTCAACAAGGCTTTTGTTGGCTACACCCTGACCTGGAACGGTGTCGACGACGTCAAGAACCCGACCGAAGGTCTCTATGCCACCTTCACCCAGCAATATATCGGCTGGGATCACAATCTGCTGCGCAGCGAGGCGCGCGCTCGCTACTTCGTGCCCCTCATTCCCGATAGTGGCGTCGTCGCCAGCGTTCGTGGCCAGGCGGGCATTGTGAACAGCGTCAATGGCGGTTCGGTCCATTCGGTGGAAGCATTCACACCGGGCTCGCAGTTGATCCGTGGTTTCGCGAGCAGGGGCTTTGGTCCGCGGCTGGCCAGCGGCGAATATGTCGGCACGACGATGTTTGCCGGCATTTCGGGCGAGATCGAGTTCCCAATTCCTGGCCTGCCGGAGAATTATGGTCTGAGCGGCGCGGTCTGGGCCGATGCGGCGTGGATCGGCGACAGCAGCAACATCCTTGGCGGTGGCGGTGCTGTGGCAACCAGCAATGATCAGCCCTGGCGGACCTCGGTTGGCGCTTCGCTGATTTGGGACTCGCCATTCGGCCCGCTGCGTGGCGACTTCGCTCACGTGTTGAACAAGTCGACCGACGATCGCACGCAGCTGTTCCAGTTCACTATTTCGACCCTGCTTTAGACCGGTCGTTTTCGAAATCGAGTTTGGAGCCGCGGGGCGGTAGCGCCGCGGCTTCATTTGTTTAAGTGGCATCATGGTCGACACCCGTTTTCATCGCTTTGCCGGTCCGCTGACTTTGGGTGCTTTGCTGGCCCAGATCGGTCAGTCCGGCCTGGCGGAGAGCCTCGCCAATTCGGCGCTTGTCATTTCCGGTGTTGCCGAGCTGGAATTGGCCGGGCCGGGCGACCTGGCTCTTGCAGCGCAGGCCGGCTACGCCGAGCAGTTGCGGGGCACCTCGGCCGGCGCGGTTCTCGTTTCTCCGGCATTGCGGGATGAGGTTCCCGATGGGTGCGTCGCTCTGGTAGTAGACAAGCCACACAATGTCTTTGCCGACATTCTTGATGCGCTTTATCCATCCAGCACACGATCGATAATCGCTGCGGGGCGTGAGGATTTGGGTGCCCCTGTCTTTGAGCGCGACGTGACGCTGGGCACCAATGTGGTCGTCGGCGCCGGTGTCGAGATCGGCCGCGGCACGGTGATCGGTGCCAACACGGTTATTGGAGCGGGCGTCACCATTGGCCGGAATTGCGTGATAGCCGCCAATTGCACCATTGATTGTGCGCATCTTGGCAACGAGGTTGTCCTGCATTCGGGCGTGCGCATCGGCACCGAGGGTTTCGGTTGGCTCGATTTTGGACAGTCCAATCGCAAGATTCCGCAATTGGGGCGCGTCATTATCCAGGATCATGTCGAAATCGGTGCCAATAGCACCGTCGATCGTGGCGCCCTTGGCGACACGGTTCTGGGCGAGGGCACCAAGATCGATAATCTGGTCCAAATCGGCCATAACTGCCGGATCGGGCGCAATTGCCTGATCGCCGCCATGAGCGGATTGTCCGGTTCGACCATCCTTGGCGATGGCGTGCTGATGGGTGGCGGCGTGGGCACGTCGGGGCACCTCAGCATTGGTGCCGGCTCTGTCATTCATGGTCGCGCAGCCGTGACCAAGGACTGGCCGGCCGGTTCCAAGCTTGCTGGCGCTCCGGCGCAGGATATAAGAGAATTTTGGCGTGAACTCGCCGTTGTGCGGAAACTGTCGAAGGGGGAGAAGCGGGGATGAATGAAACCGCCGCCGTCACCGAACTCAATGCCATGAACATTGCCGAGATACTCGAGGCATTGCCGCATCGGTATCCCTTCCTGATGATAGACAAAATCATCGATATCAACGGCGACGAATCCGCAGTTGGCATCAAGAACGTTACGTTCAATGAGCCCATCTTTCTGGGCCACTTTCCGAACAATCCGATTTTCCCCGGTGTGCTGATCATCGAAGGCATGGCCCAGACGGCCGGCGCGATTGTGATCAAGCACGATTCCACCGGCGGCCGGAAAAACATCGTGCTGATGCTGGGCGTGGACAATGCCCGCTTCCGCAAGCCCGCGGGACCTGGCGATACCATCGAATTCCACATTTCCAAGATGCACCGCCGCCGCAATGTCGGGCGGTACGAGGCCAAGGCCAAGGTCAATGGCACGATCATAGCCGAGGCCGAAATCACCGCGATGATCGTCGGGGCCGAAGCGTGACAGCCCCGGTTGTTCACCCCACGGCAATTGTTGCTGATGGGGCGAAGCTGGGCGACGGGGTCAAAATCGGCCCTTACAGCATCGTTGGCAGCAATGTTGTGCTTGGCGACAATGTGGAGCTGGTCTCCCACGCTGTCGTTGAGGGCAACACGTCCATCGGGCCGGGAAGCCGCATATTTCCATTCGCCTCAATCGGTCATGAACCGCAGGATCTCAAGTTTCACGGCGAGAATTCGCGCCTCGAGATCGGTGCGAATTGTACGATCCGGGAATCGGTCACGATCAACCCGGGCACCGAGGGCGGCGGCATGCTGACCAGGATCGGCGACAATTGCCTGATCATGGCCAGCGCCCATGTCGCGCACGATGTCGTCGTGGGCAATAATGTGGTGATCACCAATTATGTTGGTATTGCCGGGCACTGTCATATCGGCGACTTCGTCCGATTTGGCGGCACTTGTGTTGTTCATCAGTTCACGCGTATTGGCGCGCATGCCTTCATTGGTGCTCAATCCATGGTAGATGGCGACGTCATTCCTTATGGCATGGCCGTCGGCAACCGCGCGAGCTTGACCGGACTCAACCTGATTGGCCTGAAGCGCCGGGGCTTTGAGCGCGAAGCCATTCACCGCCTGCGCGCCGCCTATCGACAGATTTTTGCAAGCGAAGGGACACTGCGCGAACGCGTTGAAGACGCAGCGGAAATCTTCCGCGATGACGCTCTGGTCCAGGACGTTGTTCGCTTCATAGCCGATGCCCAGGACCGGCCTATCCTGCTGCCGCGCAACGGCCACGAGGTCTAGAACAGGGCAAGCAGCCGCCCGATTTTTGGAACAGCCATGAGCGAGACGCTCCGCCTTTTCGTGCTTGCTGGAGAACCGTCCGGGGATCGCATAGCGGCCGATCTGGTGGCGCGCCTGCGCGGTAAGGTGGCGCTGGATCTGTCCGGCGTGGGTGGCGATGAACTGGCGGGGCAGGGGCTCAATTCGCTCTTTCCCATGTCCGATCTGGCGGTCATGGGCGTCACAGACGTTTTGCTGAACCTGCCGCGGCTGCTTTTAAGGCTTGAGCAGACGGCGCGCGCCATTCTGGCGGCCAATCCCCATATTGTCGTACTGGTCGACGCCCAGGATTTTTCGCGCTTGCTGGCCGCCCGCCTGCGCAAACGGGGTTATGCCGGCCGGCTGATCCTTTATGTGGCGCCCTCCGTCTGGGCCCGCAATCCAGAACGCGCCGGCCGTTTAAAGCCGCTATTCGATGCGGTTCTGGCCGTGCTGCCGTTCGAACCTGCCGTTATGGAGCGATTGGGCGGACCGCCGACCTATTATGTCGGTCATCCGGCCCTCAGCGAAGCGCTGACCGCCCGCACCGCGCCTGATCGGGGAGCCGTCTTGTTGCTGCCGGGGAGCAGGAACGGGGAATTGCGCCGTCATCTGCCGGTCCTGGCGTCCATTGCCAAAGCGCTAGCGGCCCGCAGCGAGGTGACTGAACTGGTTATTCCCACGCTGCCCAGGCTGTGTGATCGGCTGGTGCAGGAAACCGCCGATTGGCCAGTGCCCGTGCGCATCGAAGAGAACAGACCCGCCCGGAAAGCGCTTTATGCCGATGCCATGGCCGCGATCTGCGTATCCGGCACGGTGACCCTGGAATTGGCGCTTGCCCGGGTGCCAATGTTGGTTGTCTATGCGTTGGACGGCCATCAGGCGCGTATATTCGCCAAGCTCGGCCGGCCTCCAGTGTCCCTACCGAATATCGTTCTGGATCGGCCGGTGGTGCCCGAAATGGTCGAGGCGCCACTGGATGCGGGCCGAGCCAGCGCTGCAGCTCTCAATCTCGTCGCCAACAAAAAAGCCCGTCAGGACCAGATGGCGGCCTTTGACGAGCTTTACAGCACTATGGAAGCGGGCCTGGCCCCTCATCCTCGTCAGGACCCGGCTGATCGGGTCCTGCATATTTGGAAGTCCGGCGCTTGACCGGAAAACTGCCTCAACGCTCGCTGATCGGCGAATAGTCGCGGGCGACGGCGCCATTGTAGAGCTGACGCGGACGGCCAATCTTCTTCTGCGGGTCGCCGATCATTTCTTTCCACTGGCTGATCCAGCCCACGGTACGGGCCACCGCAAACAACACGGTGAACATCGAGGTCGGGAAGCCGATCGCATCCAGGATTACGCCCGAATAGAAGTCCACATTTGGGTAGAGCTTGCGATCGATGAAGTACTGGTCTTCCAGCGCAATGCGCTCAAGTTCCTGAGCAACCTGCAGCGTTGGGTTATTATGGACGCCTAGGATCTCCAGCACTTCCTTGGCCGTCTGCTGCATGACCTTGGCGCGCGGGTCGAAGTTCTTGTAGACGCGGTGACCAAAGCCCATCAGGCGGAACGGGTCGTTCTTATCCTTGGCACGCGCGATGAATTCGGGGATGCGATCGACGGTGCCGATCTCGCGCAGCATGTTGAGGCATGCCTCATTGGCGCCACCATGCGCCGGTCCCCATAGGCAGGCCACACCAGCGGCGATACAGGCAAAGGGGTTGGCGTCGGACGATCCCGATAGGCGCACCGTCGAGGTCGACGCGTTCTGCTCGTGGTCTGCATGAAGCGTGAAGATCAGATCCATGGCGCGGGCGATCTTGGGATTGACCTTGTATTCCTCGGCCGGGACCGAGAAGCACATATGCAGGAAGTTCGCCGCGTAATCGAGGTCGTTGCGCGGATAGACGAAAGGCTGCCCCACCGAGTATTTATATGCCATGGCCGCGATGGTCGGCATTTTGGCGATCATGCGTATCGAGGCGATCTCGCGCTGCTGCGGGTCGTTGATATCGGTCGAGTCATGGTAGAAGGCGGCCATGGCGCCGACCACGCCGGTCATGACGGCCATAGGATGCGCGTCGCGACGGAACCCGCGGAAGAAATAGTGCATCTGCTCATGCACCATGGTGTGCCGCGTCACCAGTTGCTCGAATTCCTTGAACTGGGTCTGCGTCGGCAATTCGCCATAGAGCAGCAGGTAGCAGACTTCCAGATAGCTCGACTTTTCCGCCAGTTGTTCAATCGGATAGCCGCGGTAGAGCAATTCACCTTTGTCGCCGTCAATATAGGTGATGGCGCTGTCGCAGGCAGCCGTTGAGGTAAAGCCCGGATCGTAGGTGAACAGGCCCGTCTTGGCATAGAGCGAACGGATATCCATCACATCCGGTCCCACCGAACCACTCAATATGGGGAATTCGTGGGTCTGGTCTCCGATGACGAGTTTGGCGACTTTTTCGGTCATTGAGCTCTCCTCGCTTCGCCCCTTCCACCCGCAGGAAAGGATAGGAAACACGGGTCCGGGGCCGACGCCTTGGAAGCGCCGATTTTCCCGACGAGAGGTATCAGGTCTTGCCTACAGCAAGCAACTGATAGGTGAGCATGGCTTATCCATCTGACAGTCTTGCGAACGAGCCAAGCGAGGCCTTCAACGTCCGACCTGATCACCAATCCTGGCAAGGCTCTCTTCTCTTCCGATTAGCACCATTACCTCGAAAATCCCCGGAGAAACGGTGCGTCCGGTGAGTGCTGCACGCAAAGGTTGTGCCAATTTGCCTAGTTTAAGACCCTTCTCCTCGGCCAGCGCGCGCATGGCCGCATCGATGGCCGGCACTGACCAATCGGCAAGACCCCCTAACGTATCGGCAACACCCCTGAGCGCCAGACGCGCGTCCTCCGTCAACAAAGCGGCCGCCTTGTCATCCGGCTGAATCGGGCGCAGCGCATAGATGAACTGTGCCAGGTCGATCAGCTCAAGCACGGTCTTTGCCCGCGGCTGCAATTCGGGCAGGGCGGCCAGGACGATATTGTGGTTGGCCAAAAGGCCCTTGGCGTCGTCTTCCCGGCCCACTTCCTGCGCGGTTTCGACCATCACGTCATAGAGGTAGGAGGGATCAGCCTCGCGGATATAGTGGCCGTTGATATTCTCGAGCTTGACGAAGTCGAAGCGCGCGGCACCTTTGTTGAGAGCCTCCAGGCTGAACCATTCGACCATCTGTTCGGTGGAGAAGATTTCGTCGTCGCCGTGGCTCCAGCCCAAGCGTGCCAGATAATTGCGCAAGGCCGCAGGCAGGTAACCCATCTGCCGGTAGGCCTCGACGCCCAGCGCACCATGACGCTTGGAGAGCTTCGCGCCGTCCGGCCCATGAATAAGCGGAATATGCGCCATCTCCGGCACATCCCAGCCCATGGCATTGTAGATGATGATCTGCCGCGCCGCATTGGTCAGGTGGTCGTCGCCGCGAATGATGTGGGTCACGCCCATATCGTGGTCGTCCACCACCACTGCATGCATATAGGTCGGTGTTCCATCGGAGCGCAGGATAATGAAATCGTCCAGATTCTCGGTCTTGAACACGACCTCGCCCTGGACGTGGTCGCGCACCACGATCTCACCCGTCAGCGGCGCTTTGATCCGGATAACCGGCTTGATGTCGGCTGGCGCCTCGGAGGGGTCGCGGTCACGCCAATACCCGTTATAGCGGGGCGGCTTGCCGGCAGCGCGCGCTTCCTCCCGCATTTGTTCCAACTCCTGCGGCGAGCAATAGCAATAATAGGCGTGCCCCATTTTCACCAGTTCGTGGGCAACCTCGGCGTGGCGAGCCGCACGCGCAAACTGGCTGATCGGTTCACCCTCCCAGTCGAGACCAAGCCATTTTAGCCCGTCGATCAGCGCGGTGACCGCTGCCTCGGTAGACCGCTCGCGGTCGGTATCTTCGATGCGCAGCAGCATTTTGCCGCCCTTGTTCTGCGCATAGGCCCAGCTGAACAGGGCCGTGCGCGCACCGCCAATGTGCAGATAGCCGGTGGGAGAGGGGGCAAAACGGGTGACGACCTGGGACATTGTAACCGGAAGGATTTGAGGAATTGCGGGCCGTGTGTAGCATAGGCGGGCTTGAGCGCAAGGGCGGGGGCGCATGGGGGCAGGGCAAAGACCGTTTGGGGACGCGTCCGGACTGGCCGGATGGCGGCGCATGCCCCGGCGCGATGGGCAATGGGCGGTCGACCGACCAGCGGTGATTGCTGGACTTGTCGACGCGATGCATCGTGCCATCGAGTATCGTCGGCTCTTTGTCCTTCTGCCGTTTTCAATGATCTTTGGGCTGATCTCCTACGCCGCCCTCCCCAGCGAGCCGCATCCCTATCTGCTGGTTATGGGGACTGCGGCCTGTGTTGCCGTGCTGGGCCTGGCTCTCGCCAGGCGGGCCTTGCCCGTCTTCAGGTCTGCTACTCAATTGCTGGCGTTCTGGCTGGGATTTTGCCTACTGCCTCTGCACGGTCTGGTCTTGGGCACACCCATGCTGCTCTATCCGGCCTATGGCATCTATGAGGCGCAGGTTGACGAAATCCTGTCCTCCAATCCAGGCGTTACTCGGGTCATCGCGTCAAAGCTGGTCCCCGTGGAGGACGCAAAGCCGGTCCCCATCCGTCGTGCCCGCATTGTGGTGGCCGCGGACCTTCGCCTTATGCCTGGCGACCGCTTGCGCGCGCCCCTGCGCCTGGCTCCGGTGCCGGGACCAATTCTGCCTGGCGCGCATGATAGCCAATTTCACTCCTACTTCGCCGGTGTGGGCGCCTTTGGCGCGACCACCGGCCGCGTTGAGATCATCGCCGCAGATGAGACGCTCAGCCTTGATCGGCTCGTGCAGGGGCTGCGTGATCACATCGGCGACCGCGTAGATGCCACGCTGAATGGCCAAACCGCCGCCATCGGCAAGGCCATGGTAGTGGGCGATCAGGCCGATATCGCTAATGGGACCCGCGAGATCATGGCCGCCTCGGGTCTGGCGCATATCTATTCGATCTCTGGCCTGCACCTCTCGATTGTTGCCGGCGGCATATTCTGGCTCTTGCGGCTTGCCCTGGCCTCGGTCCCGGCTTTGGTGGCCTGGCCAGTTAAGCAGATTGCAGCACTGGTCGGCATCGTCGCGGCATTTCTATACCTCCTCCTGGCCGGCGGTCTCGACAATGTCCCAGCATTCCGGTCGACGCTCATGCTGGTGCTGATATTCGGCGCCGTCTTGGCCGGACGACAGGCGCTGACCATGCGCAATGTCGCGATCGCAGCGATCGTGATCATCCTGATCGACCCGGCCAGCGTCTTCCGGCCCAGTTTCCAGCTCTCTTTCGCCGCCGTCGTCGGACTGATTGGCATCTACGAAATGCCGCGCCCGCATCCGCCTGCTCGATCAGGCCGGCTGGCCCGCATTGGTGGCGTCATACTCGCTACAGCCTGGACCAGCCTGATCGCCGGCCTGGCCACTCTTTTGTTCTCGGCCTATCATTTTCAGCAGACCGCGCCGCTGGGTGTTCTGGGCAATGTGCTCGCCTTGCCCTTTGTCAGCCTGGTCATCATGCCATTCGGGGTGCTGTCCGTGCTGGCCATGCCCTTGGGCCTGGAAGCGCCATGCCTGCAAGCCATGGGTTGGGGCATAGACCGTATGGTTGATATCGCCGAACTGGTCGCGGGCTGGAGTTTGGGCTGGACCGGTAACCCCTTGCTTGCGCAATGGACGCTTATTGCTGGTCTCGTGGCCTTGGCCTGGTTCGCGTTTCTCGACGGCCGGTGGCGCTTGCTTGGTCCTGTTTTGGCGCTTCCCGTCGTTCTGTCGCTCGGCCTGGAGCAGCGGCCGGATATCCTCATCGCCGACAGCACCCAGGCCATCGCCATGCGCGATGGGGATGGTATGGCCTTGGTGGCCGGGCGGCTCGGCAGCTTCGCGGTCGACGTCTGGAGCGACCATTTTCAAACCGCGATAGCCGCCCAGCACCCTTTGGCCCGATGCGACAGCCTGGGCTGTGTCGTTGCCGAAGAACGCTTTAGCGTCGCCATTGTGCGCAATGCTTCGGCCTTTGCAGAGGATTGCGGCCGGCATGATCTGCTGATTGCCCGCATATACCCGCCGCAATATTGCTTCGCGGCTGGCGCTGTCATCGGCCCGCGGCAGCTTGCAGACGGTGGCGTACACTGGCTGACCTGGGACGAGGGGGCAGGGCAGTTCGACATTCGCCCGGCCATTTCCTCACTGGCGCGGCCATGGCGTCTGGCGCGGCGGCCATAGACCCCCGCCGCTACAGCACAATTGGATATTCTGGTTGCCCCGCCACATCCACATCGATGTAGAAGACGCCTCCGGCAACTTTTTCGGCCGCGAGCTGTTCGGCAGACATCGTCTTGTTTGCGGTGGTCAGGAAGAGGCGCTTGAGGTCCTTGCCGCCGAAAGCAGGGCAGGTGACCTGGCTCACCGGCACCTCGACGATACGGTCAATGGATCCGTCTGGCGCGTAGCGGATCACGCAGGAGCCTCCCCAACGCGCATTCCAAAGATAGCCCTGGCTATCGACCACAGCGCCGTCGGGATAGCCGCGATGGCCTGAAACATCGGCAAACAGCTCCCATTCACCAATGGGCATGCCGGTATCAGGATCGGTCGTGCATTTGAGGATTTTCTTGTCCGGCGTATCGGTCCAATAGGCTGTCCGTCCGTCAGGCGAAAAACAGGTCGCGTTGGGTATCGCCACATCGGCGAGAATGCGCGTCAGCTTTCCCGCGCGATAATGATAGACCGCGCCTTGCTTGGGACCTTCGTCCTTGACCATCGTCCCGATCCAGAAGGCGCCCGAAGGATGAACACGGCTGTCATTGGTGCGGTTGGCCGGAATGTCATGCTCGATATCCACCAGGTGGACGATCTCGCCACTCTCGAGATCGAAACGCTTCAAGCCGGTTTCACTGGCCAGAACCAATGTGGTCTCATCGACGATGGCCGCCGCTGCGACGATCTCGTCGAAATGCCACTGATTCTCAACCACGCCATCGGCGCTGGCGGCGAACAGAACGCGATTGTTGATGTCGAACCAGAACAATTGCTGGCGCGCCGCGTGCCAGAAGGGGCCTTCACCTAAGGCGCATTGGCTATCGATCAATAGCTTTGCCGTATCGGTCATTGTGCCATCCCCTTGTCATAGGCCGCGACAGCCACCCGCGCACGTTCGCTGACGGCGTCAACACCCATCCCGGGTTTGAAGATATAGGTGCCCAGGCCAAAGCCCGCACAGCCCACGGCAAAGAAGTCCGAGAAATTGTCCGGATTTGCCCCGCCCACGGCGTAGAGCGGTAAATCGGGCGGCAAGACAGCTTTCATCGCCTTGATGCCCTTGGCGCCAAGAACCTCTGCGGGGAAGAATTTCAAACCGGTCGCGCCGGCGCGGATGGCGGCAAAAGCGTCGGTCGGGGAAAACACGCCGGGATAGGACTTAAGCCCCAGTCCCACGGTCTCGGCAATCACCGCCACATTGGTGTCGGGCGAAACAATAAATGTGCCACCAGCCCCCGCAACGGCCCGCACATCCTCTGGCGTCAGTACGGTACCGGCGCCGATCTCGGCGCGATCGTCCAACGCCTTGGCGGCCCGGCTGATGCTATCGACGGCGTTCGGCGAATTGAGCGGCACCTCAATCAGGGTGATACCCGCCTCCACCAGCGCGGTGCAGACAGGTACGGCCTCGTCCGGCGTGATACCGCGCAGAATGGCAATGATATGACGATGAGACACGAACAAATCCTCAGGAAATCGAAGCGCGGGCGGCCTTGAGGCCTGCCAGCACAACTTCAGTGGAATCGACGAGACGGCCGGAAGCGCCGGCCATGTTCAACACGCGCATATAGAGCGCACAAAGGGCACCCGAGCCGATGAGCGGTACCGGATCGGCGCCGATCTGGTTACGGTTCGCGGCAATTTCGGTACCGATAAGCAGGCCGGAAAGGTAGCCCGCGCACCAGTCGGGCGTCTTTCCCGAAAGCAGCGATGCCGCGCGAATCTTGAACAACTGACCCAAAAGGCCTGCGGGATTGTCTAGACCATCTCGCGCGCCTTCGACAAAGCCCTCATCCTGGGCGGGGCCATCCAGCGGTCCATTCATTGAATGCCGCAGCACCGAATGGCTCTTGAGCAGTTCGAACATTTCGCCGGTCATCGCGGTAGAAAAACTCACGATGCGCGTGCCCTCAAGCCGGGCCCACTTGGAATGGGTGCCTGGCATGCAGACCAATCCCGAATAGGCGGAAGACAGGCTCGCCAGTCCAAGCAATTGGGTTTCTTCCCCGCGCATGACGTTCTCGCCGCCTTGCGTCTGGCAAACGCCCGGCAGTATCGAAACGCGAATATTTCCATCGGGCATGGCGGGGTGCACCGCACCTGCTCCAAGAGCGCCGAGATCGGTCGGCGTTTCAAGATAGGGCGCCTCCAGCCAACCTTGCCGGGCACCCGCCATGCCGCAAATGACAACCTCAAGGGGTGCATCAGGCAGCGGCAACTGCCCAAGCACTTCTGTCAGAGCCCAGGGAAACTGTTCGCGCGTCAGCTTCCCCATACCCTTCTCGGAGCTGGCCGAGGCCTCGACAGTGCCATTCGGTCCGAGGCCCCAGGCACGCAGATTGGATGTGCCCCAATCCACCCCAACCCATGCTATTGCCATACTCTCCATCCCCCTGGCCCCGAACAACGCGGCGCGACCCTAAAGCGACCGGCCGGTTCTGGCCAGTTTGTTTCTACCCGGCGCAGCTCAATAGCGAACCATATGCACCATTGTCACGCGCTTGGCATCAGCACGTCTGGCGGCCGGATTTCGACCTTCTAGGACAAGTCCTGGCCGATTTGTATGATTTTTTGCGTCGACCCCATTCACAGCGCGCATTCGCGTGATAGAACGATCTCACCAAGGCCCTCACATCCGCGTCCCGGCGGACTAGCAAGGAACAGGCAAGATGACTGCAGACAATGGCGCCACCGGCGGCCGCAAGCTCCGTTCGCGCGCGTGGTTTGACAATCCCGACAATCCCGACATGACCGCGCTCTATCTTGAGCGCTATATGAATTATGGTGTGTCGCGCGAGGAACTGCAGTCTGGTAAGCCGATCATTGGCATCGCTCAGACCGGTTCCGATCTCAGCCCTTGCAATCGCCACCATATGGTGCTGGCCGAGCGGGTGCGCGAAGGCATTCGCGAGGCCGGCGGCATCGCCATTGAATTTCCGGTGCATCCGATCCAGGAAACGGGCAAGCGGCCCACTGCCGGTCTTGATCGCAACTTGGCCTATCTCGGACTTGTCGAGGTGCTTTATGGCTATCCGCTCGACGGCGTGGTGCTGACCATTGGCTGCGACAAGACTACCCCCGCCATGCTGATGGGTGCCGCCACGGTCAATATTCCGGCTATCGCGCTTTCCGTTGGTCCCATGCTTAACGGCTGGCACAAGGGCGAGCGCACCGGTTCGGGCACCATTGTCTGGAAGGCTAGGCAGATGCTGGCGGCCGGGGAAATCGACTATCCCAAATTCATTGAGCTCGTTGCGTCCTCGGCACCGTCCACGGGCTATTGCAACACCATGGGCACAGCTTCGACGATGAATTCGCTGGCCGAGGCCCTGGGCATGCAATTGCCGGGCTCAGCGGCCATTCCCGCGCCCTACCGCGACCGCCAGGAAATGGCCTATCGTACCGGCAAGCGCGCCGTGGAAATGGTGCATGAGGATCTCAAGCCCTCGGACATCCTGACCAAGGAGAATTTCCTCAACGCCATCGTCGTCAATTCGGCAATTGGCGGCTCGACCAATGCGCCGATCCATATCAACGCCATCGCCAAGCACATTGGTGTCGATCTCAAGATCGACGAATGGCAGCAACATGGCCATAAGGTCCCGTTGCTGGTCAATTTGCAGCCGGCCGGCGAATATCTAGGCGAAGACTACTACCACGCCGGTGGTGTGCCGGCCGTCGTCAACGAGCTGATGACGCAGGGCCTGATCCACGAGAACGCGCCGACGGTAAACGGCAAGACCATTGGCGAAAACTGCCGAACCACCGTCATCGAGGACGACAAGGTCATCCGGCACTTCAACGACCCGCTCAAAGCCGAGGCCGGGTTCCTGGTGCTGCGCGGCAACCTGTTCGACAATGCGATCATGAAGACCAGCGTTATCAGCCCCGAATTCAAGGAACGATATCTGTCCGATCCGGCGCATCCCAATATGTTCGAGGGTAAGGCGGTGGTCTTTGACGGCCCCGAGGACTACCACCATCGCATTGATGACCCGGCGCTCGACATCGACGAGCACACGCTGCTGTTCATGCGTGGCGCTGGGCCTGTAGGCTATCCGGGCGCAGCGGAAGTGGTGAACATGCGTCCGCCTGCTTATCTCATCAAGAAGGGTGTTTCCTCGCTCGCTTGCATTGGCGACGGTCGTCAGTCCGGCACATCGGGCTCGCCCTCGATTCTCAACGCGTCCCCCGAAGCCGCCGCCGGAGGCAATCTCGCTATTCTCAAGACGGGCGACCGGGTGCGCATCGATCTCAACAAGGGCGAAGCGAATATCCTGATCTCCAATGAGGAAATCGCGAGCCGCCGCGCTGCGCTCGAGGCCGATGGCGGCTACAAATTCCCCAGGCACCAGACGCCCTGGCAGGAAATCCAGCGCGGGCTCGTGGGCCAGTTGGGCGATGGCGCCATCCTCAAACCGGCCGAGAAATACCAGCGTATTGCCCAGACTGAGGGCGTGCCGCGCGACAATCACTAGGTTAATTCACCGCGAGCGAACTATCGGGCCCGTCGCCTTGAGGGGAGGGGCGATAGCGGGGCGTCAATCTGAATGTAAAATGCTATAGGTGCCCCGCACGAAACTACCAAAGGTCCGCCGCCTTGGCGGACCTTTTCTCATGGCTGGCGGGCACGGATCTCATTGAGCGCGCGCCTATAGATCTCGTGCCAATCCGGACCAGGACCATCCCTCAGCGGCCACCAGCGAAAAGCGAAGCGATGTCCGCCGTCGTCGGCGCAGAAAAACGCGAAGTGATCGGGCTGGGGCGGCACATCGACCGGCACGAAATGCCAGAGCTGCCCATCCGCAATATTCAGGCTCGACCAACTCACGCCGCTTCCAACGGTGCCAACCAAACCGGCCTCTTCAGCCAGTTCCCGAAGCGCGCCGTCTACTACGCGCTCGCCTGGCTCAAGCGTCCCCTTGACGAGCTGACAGCCAGCCAGCGGGTGTTTGAAAGCCAATATCTCGAGACTGTCCCTCGGCCCTCTCAGCACATAGGGGCAAACCTTTTCAACCAGCATCGACGGGCTCGGCGCTCAGATGCTCATGCACGACCTTCCAGCCATCAGGCTCCAGCCGCAAAACGCTCGTGCCTCGTCCGCCGCCCTGCGTCAGCTTCCCGTCAACAAGGCCGCGCCAGCCGAACCGATATAGACAGGCCGCCGAGCCATCGCCCTGGCAGAGCCAGCTAAGGTCTTCAATCCAGTAGAATTCATCGGCAATGCGCCGCCAGGTCTTCTCAAAGGCCCGACGCGCCGCATCAACACCGCAATGCGACCCTGAACTGAACCAGAACACGACGTCCTTCGACAGCATCGGCAGCAGGGCATCGAAGCGATGCTCGTTGATCACCTCGCCATAGAAGGCCATTGCGGCCTGTGGCGAGGTGAAACCCATCTCAATACTTCCGCATCAGGCCCACAAGCCGGCCCTGCACCTTGACCCGGTCCGGCGGGAAAATGCGGGTTTCATAGGCCGGATTGGCGGCTTCCAGCGCCACCGTATCGCCCTTGCGGCGTAGGCGCTTTAGGGTCGCTTCTTCGTCATCGACCAATGCGACAATGATCTCGCCGGTTGACGCATGTTCCTGCTTCTTGATGAGCACGGTATCGCCATCGAAAATGCCGGCCTCGATCATGGAATCACCACGCACTTCAAGGGCATAGTGCTCGCCGGCGCCCAGCATCTCGGGTGGCACAGCGATCGTATGGGAGTGGGTCTGAATGGCCTCGATGGGTGTACCGGCCGCGATGCGGCCCATGACCGGAATGGATACTGGACGGGCGTAATCGTCTGATCCACCAGGGTTATTTCGGGGCGGCGAGGCGACCTTGCCCAGATTGCCCTCTATAACGGAGGGCTCGAAGCGTGCCTTGCGCCCACCCAGCGACGGGTTCATGGAATCTGGGAGCTTGACCACTTCCAGCGCCCGGGCCCGGTTGGGCAGGCGGCGGATGAAGCCGCGCTCTTCAAGCGCCGTGATCAGCCGGTGGATGCCAGATTTCGATGCGAGATCAAGGGCATCCTTCATCTCGTCAAAGCTCGGGGGAATGCCGCTCTCCTTCATCCTTTCGTGGATGAACATCAGCAGCTCGTGTTGTTTGCGTGTCAGCATTGGCCCCACAACCCCAGAATCGGAACATAGACGGAACGACCATACATGTTCCATTTATGTTCTGCAATAGCTCCGGCCGGAGGCCAGGACCCCGTTAATGAAGGGGTTCTGAACAAACTGACAGGAATCAGAAGGCGTCGATGGGGAGGGCCTCGACCAGGGCGCCGGCCGGTCGCCCGGGATCCAGCTCGGGCTGCACGATCAGGAGGTCCGCGGCCGCAAGAGACGATGTGTGTCCACTATCGGTCTGGCTGATGGGTTCCGCCATGGGACCGTACTCTCTCTGCAGCAGCCGGGCGCGCATGAAGTGGCGGCGGGCCGTATTCGGGGGTGTGGCGGCGGCCAACGGCAAATGCCAGGTCAGGGGGGCCGGTGCGCCAAGCCAGGCGCGCAGGGCAGGCTTTATGAAGACAAGGGCGGTCACCATGGCCGAAACCGGATTGCCGGGCAGGCCGAAGACCAGAGTTTTGCCGCTCGTACCGAACATCAGCGGCTTGCCCGGCCGCATATTGATGCGCCAGAAGTCGAGGGTAACGCCCAGCTCCTTGAGCACATCCTGGACGAGATCATGCTCGCCCACCGAAGCGCCACCCGTCGTAATCAGGACATCGGGCTCTTCCGCAAAGGCTTTCGACAGCCGTTCGCGCAAAGACGCTGCGTCGTCCGGAATGATGCCATGATCGCGGATGGTGCTGGCATAGGGCGCCAGCATGGCGGTGAGGCCAAAACTGTTGGAGGCCACGATCTGGTCCGGGCCGAGCGGGTTGCCGGGCAAGACCAGTTCGTCGCCAGTCGCCATCAGCGCGATGCGCGGCCGCCTGGCCGCCACGAGTTCAGCTTTGTTGGCCGCCGCAGCGACAGCGATCTGCATCGGCGTCAGGCATGTTCCTGGGCCAATCAGCACCTGACCCGTCGCAAAATCGTTACCCTTCGGACGAATGCTGTGACCAAGCCGGGCAGGGGCCGTGAACCGGACCTTTTCGCCTTCCCGGACGGCTTCTTCCTGCATGATGACCGTATCCGCGCCCGGCGGAACCGGCGCACCGGTGAAAATGCGGACAGCCTGTCTGTGGCCGACCGATCCCGGAAAACCGGCGCCGGCCTGTGACGTACCGATGACGTCGAGCCAAATATCCTCCGCAACGTCCGCTGCCCTCATGGCATAGCCGTCCATGGCGCTGGCGTCGAAAGGGGGCTGGTCGTGATCGGCAATGACGGGGGCGTAAAGGACCCGCCCAGCGGCCGCGCTCAATGTGACGATTTCACCGGCGGGGGCAGGCACTCGCGCCAGAATGGCCTTCAAGGCCTCGTCGACCGGCAAGAGGCTCATGGCGTCCGCACAAAGTCGCCGGACTTGCCGCCGGATTTTTCGACAAGGCAGAGATCGGAGATGACCATGGCCCGGTCGATGGCCTTGGCCATGTCATAGAGCGTTAGGGCGGCAGTCGAAGCGGCGGTCAACGCCTCCATCTCTACCCCGGTCTGGCCGGTCGTCTCGGCGGCCGCCCGAATGCGGATGCTGGTCTCGCTGTCGGCCTCGATATCGACGCTGACCTTGGTCAGCGGGATCGGATGGCAAAGCGGGATCAATTCGGCAGTTTTCTTGGCGGCCATGATGCCGGCAATGCGGGCCACGGCCAGCGCGTCGCCTTTTTTGAGGCCACCACCAAGAATGGCGGCAATGGTCCCGGCCTCGCCGCTCAATATGGCCTGCGCCACGGCGCGGCGTCGCGTAACCGCCTTGTCACCAATATCAACAATATGGGCCTCGCCCTTTTCGTTGAGATGGGTGAGCCCCTTGCTCATCAGCGCACCGTTTCCGGCGCGCCCATGAGGAGCGCTCGGGTGGCCGCGACGACATCGTCCTGGCGCATCAAGCTCTCGCCCACAAGGAATGTGCCGACATTGCAACGCTCATCGAGCATTTTGACATGCTCATGGGTAACAATGCCGCTTTCGCTGACCAGCAGCACATCAGACGGCACGCCGGCGGCCAGATTGACCGTGGTTTCCAGCGTGGTTTCGAAGGTGCGCAGGTTGCGATTGTTGACACCGATGAATTTCGCTCCCAGCGCCAATGCACGGTCGAGTTCAAGCTGGTCATGCACTTCCACCAGCGCGTCCATGCCCCACTCCTCGGCGGCATCGAGCAGGTAGCGCGCCACGTCATCGCCCACGGCAGCCAGGATGACCAGAATGCAGTCGGCGCCCCAGGAGCGAGCCTCGGCCACCTGATAGGTTTCGAACAGGAAGTCCTTGCGCAGGACCGGCAGGCGTGTCGCGGCTCTCGCCTCGATCAGATAGCTCGGTGAGCCCTGAAAACTCGGACGATCGGTGAGCACCGAGAGACAGGCCGCGCCCGCCAGCTCATAGGCGCGGGCAATTTCGGCCGGATTGAAGTCGGCCCGGATCAGTCCCTTTGAGGGGCTGGCCTTCTTCACCTCCGCGATCAGGGCGTAGTCGCCCTGGGCACGCTTGGCCTTGATGGCCTTGAGGAAACCCCGCGGCGCGGGCTGGTCATGCGCTTCGGCAACCACCTCCGCCCAGGGGCGCATGCTCTTGGCGGCCGCGATTTCCTCGCGCTTATAGGCTTCTATCTGCTTGAGAATGTCGCTCATTGGGCTTGTCCGTTCGATACCGCGACAAGGCGCGCCAGGGTTTCCCTGGCCTTGCCGCTATCAATGGTTTGCCGGGCCAGGGCAATACCATCCTCAATGGTTTCCACCTTGTCGGCAACCAGCAGCGCGGCACCGGCGTTGAGCAGGACCGTATCGCGATAAGCGCCCGGAGCGCCATCGAAGAGGGCCATCATCGCCGCCGCATTTTCGCTTGGCTCACCCCCCAGCAGGTCCTTCGGATCGGTCTGCTTCAACCCGACCTGTTCGGGATGCAGTTCAAAGCTGCGCAGGTCCCCGCCCGCAATCTGCGCCACGAAATTGGGCCCCGATGTGGAAAGCTCGTCCAAACCTTCGCTGGAGTGAACCACCCAGGCCTTGATGGCGCGATTGGCGAGGAGTGCGGAGGCGACAGGTTCGACCCATTCCTGCGCATAGACGCCCAGCAGGTAGCGCCGCACACCGGCAGGATTGGACTGCGGACCCAAAAGGTTAAACAGCGTGCGCACACCCATTTCGGCGCGGGCCGGGCCGACATGGCGCATGGCCGGATGGTGATTGGGCGCGAACATGAAACCGATTCCGGCTTCGGCAATCGTCTTGCTGATCTGCTCGGGGGTCAGGTCGAGCTTGACGCCGAGCGCCTCCAAGACCTGCGATGCGCCGGAGCGCGACGAGAGTGCCTTGTTGCCGTGCTTGGCCACTGGCACGCCCGCGGCCGCCACCACCAATGCCGTGCTCGTCGAAATATTGAGGCTGCCGCCGCCATCGCCGCCGGTGCCGACAATGTCGATGGCATCGTCCGGCGCGACGACAGGCACCATGGTTTCGCGCAAGATCGACACGGCCGCAGCTATCTCGCCGACCGTCTCGCCCTTGATGCGCATGCCCATCAGGAAGGCGCCGATCTGGGCCGGCGTGGCTTCGCCCCCCATGATGATGCGCATGACACTACGCATCTCTTCGCCGGTCAGGTCCTTGCGCTCCGCAATCTTGTTGAGAGCTTGCTTGATATCCATCACGCAGCCTTCTTTCCGTTGAAGTCGCGGGCAATGTTGAGAAAGTTCTGCAATAGGGCGTGGCCGTTTTCCGACGCAATGCTTTCGGGGTGAAACTGGACGCCATGCAGCGGCAGGGTCCGGTGCTGCATGCCCATGATCAGGCCATCGTCAGTGGTGGCGGTCACTTCCAGCTCATCGGGCAAAGTGTCGGCCTTGACGAGTAGCGAGTGATAGCGCGTCGCCTCGAACCCCGAATTGAGGCCGCGGAACAGGCCCTTGCCGGTATGATTGATCTTGCTGGTCTTGCCGTGGACCAGGTTCGGCGCCCGCACGACCTCGCCCCCGAGGGCCTGGCCCATGGCCTGGTGGCCGAGGCACACACCCAGCATGGGAATTGAGGCTTTGAAGCGGTCGACAACCGCCAGGCAGATACCGGCTTCGCTGGGCGTGCAGGGGCCGGGCGACAACACAATAGCCTCCGGCGCCATGGCGGCGATCTCCTCAAGCGTAATCTTGTCGTTACGCCTGACGGTGATATCTGCGCCCAGTTCGCCGAGGAAATGGACGAGGTTGTAGGTAAAGCTGTCGTAATTATCGATGACGAGGGTCTTGGTCATGTCTTTGTCCTCAATGGGCTGTTTCTAACCGACCAGGTCATTCCCGCGAAAGCGGTAATCCCTGTTTCAGAACCAGCCTCGCCATCGGGCCGCAGCCACATCTGAACCTGTTGGAGCACTATGAGCGCCGGACCTCGTGGTTCGAGGCTCACTGCGTTCGCACCTCACCATGAGGTCCTCCCACGAATCCTTATAGACCTCATGGTGAGGTGCTTTGGCAGCAAAGCCTCGAACCACGAGGGCGCGGCCGCGTTCACTGTCCCACTCCCGCTTCACCGGCATAGCGTAGCGCTTCCTCGGCAGCGCTGAAAAGGGCGCGGGCCTTGTTCTCGCATTCGAGCTGCTCGAGTTCGGGCTGGCTGTCAGCCACGATGCCGGCGCCTGACTGCACATAAAGCTTGCCGTCCTTGACGATGCCGGTGCGCAGGACGATGCAGGTATCCATCGTGCCGTCGGCGCCGAAATAGCCGACGCAGCCGCCATAGATGCCGCGGCGCGACTTTTCGAGCTCATCGATGATTTCCATGGCCCGCACTTTGGGTGCGCCCGACACCGTGCCGGCGGGGAAGCCGGCCGAAAGCGCATCGACAAAGTCATATTGCGGGTCGAGCTCGCCAACGACGTTGGAGACGATGTGCATGACGTGGGAATAATATTCGAGGAAGAACTTGTCGGTCACCTTGACGGTACCGATCCTGGCGACCCGGCCCACATCATTGCGCCCGAGATCGAGCAGCATCAGATGCTCGGCCAATTCCTTGGGGTCAGAGAGCAGTTCGTCCGCCAGCTCCTTGTCGCGGGCCGGAGTGGCGCCACGCTTGCGGGTGCCGGCAATGGGACGAATTGTGACTTCGCCATTTTGCACCCGTACCAGGATTTCCGGGCTCGATCCGGCAAAGGCAAAGCTGCCGAAATCAAAGAAATACATATAGGGGCTGGGATTGGTGCGTCTGAGCGCCCGGTAGAGCGCCGTCGGCGGCAGAGTAAAATCGGCCGAAAAGCGCTGGCTGAGGACGACCTGGAAGATATCGCCGGCAGTGATGTAGTCCTTGGCCCGCGCGACCATCTGCCCATATTCCTCTTTCGAGGTATTGCTGGTAACCGCGATGGACTCGAGATCGGGCAGGGCGTCCGTGGCGGGCGTCGCCCGTGTGAGACGGGCAATGGCGTCGTTGATCCGGTCTTCCGCCGCCGCCAGGGCTTGCGCGGCCGTAACCCCCTCACGCACATAGATCGGCGCGGTGAGGTAGAGCTCGTCCTTGACGGTGTCAAAAATGGCCAGCAGGGATGGGCGCATCAACACCGCTTCGGGCGTCTTGAGATCGTCCGGATTGGCGTTGGGCAGCACTTCCATATAGCGGACCATCTCATAGCCGAGATAGCCGTAAATGCCGGCCGACTGCGGCGGCAAGCCGGCCGGCATGTCGATCTGGCTTTCCGCCACGAGCTTGCGCAAGGCGTCGAGCGGCATGTCGTCCATGGGCTCGAAGGCATCGGGCGCAGTTTGGGCCAAACGGTTGATGGACGCCTTGCCGTCCTCGACCTTGAGGATGAGGTCGGGCAGGAGGCCGATCATGGAATAGCGGCCCCGCGTGGTGCCATCCTGCACGCTTTCGAGCAGGAAGGAATGAGTGCGGCCGGCCGCCAGCTTGAGATAGGTCCCGACCGGTGTTTCCAGATCCGCCACGATGCGACGCCAGACGAGCCCAGACTTTCCGGCATCGTATTGCGCGGCAAAGGTCTTGGAATAGTCGTCGCCCATTTGGTCTGGTTCCGTTGCGGGGTTGTGCCGTTACTGGCCGTAATTTTGTACGAGAAGCTGGTTGAGGGCCTGCTGGTTGATCCTGAGGCCGGCATCGTCGCGGACGGCCGCAACAAATTCCGAGGTCAGGCCCGCACGGCTTTCCGCATTAAGGCTTTCCAGGGCCACCGACTCGAGCGGGGTGCTCGGCGCGGCATCGTCGACAACCTGAAACACCACCTGTTCGCCGCTTTCATTGACGACGGCACCGGCATGATCCTGTCCGCCGGCAAAGGCGGCGGCGGCGACAGTGCTGTCGATCAATCCGTCCTCCGAGCCGAAGCGGGTAAAGGGCGCACTGAGCTGCGGGAAGGCGTTGAGCTCAAAACCGATATCGGCCAGGGCCTCGCCGGCTTCAAGCCGCGCAACGATCTCTTCGCCCTTGGCAATCAGCGCATCGTTCACCCGCTCCTGGGTAATGGCTGTCTCGACCTCGGCGCGGACTTCGTCCAGCGTCTGGTCACGCGCCGGCACGACCTCCTCGAGATCGAACCAGAGATGAGCATTGCCCGAAAGCGGAATGGCGGGGATGAGCCGGTCCTGTTCCGCTGCAAAAATCGCCTGCGCCACGCGGGAATAATCTTCCGCCGCCAAATTCGGCAGGACCGAAAGCTGCGCTCCGCCAGCGGTGACGTCTGCTTCATAGACCGGCAGGCCAAAGCGCTCGGCAATCTGCTCGATGGGCTGGAACGCCGCTCGCAGCTCTTCGATCTGGTCCAGCACATCGTTGATTTCGGTGCGCGCCTCGGCCTGGGCGAGGCGCTGGACAATGTCATCGCGCGCTTCTTCCAGCGTCGGTTCGCGCGCCGCCTCGATCTCCACCACATGCACGGCGCGCTGGCCGCCAATGCCCTCGATAATGGCATAGCCGTCCTCGGGCAGGGCGAAGGCTGCCTCGGCCAGCCGGGCATCGGTGATCTCGGCCTGGGTGAGTGTACCCAGGCTCGACGGCGTCAGCCCGGCATCGGCGATCAGGGTACCGAAATCGGTGCCGGCGGCAAGGCCGGCCTCGAACTGGGCCTGCAATTCAGACGTGTTCAGCGAGACCTGTTCGACTGTCCGACGCTCCGGCGTCGTCAGCGAGGCCCTGGTGGCCTCATATTCGGCCACAATGGCGTCCTCGGCGATCTCCTTGGTCGCGGCGAGCGAGGGCAGCGAGAGATCGAGCAGCTTGACCTTGCGCGTCTCGACGGTCCGGAACTCGGACTGATGCTCAGAAAGATAGGCCGCAAGCTCCTCCGCGGTGGGCGCGGCTGGCGTTTCGACGCTGGTATCACTCAGAACGATATAGTCGATGGTTCGGGTGGCCGTGGCATAGTCGCTGATCAGCTTGCGGGCCACTTCGGGCATGTCGGTATCGGCGAACAGCGCCGTTGTGAGCTGGTCGCGGCGGGCTTCATCGCTGCGGGCCTCGAAATATTCGGCCTCGGTCCAGCCCGCGCTCTGCAGCACCTGCGAGAACAGTGCCGGCTCAAAAGTGCCCAAAGTGCCATGGAAGGAAGGATCTTCGCGCAGCAACTCGGCCAATTTGGCCTCGGACACGCCAAGACCAAATTGTTCCGAAAGCGTGTCCAGCGCCGCCCCTTCGGACAGGCCAAGGAGGACGGCCGTGGGAATGCCCATGGCTTCGGCCTGGCTGGCAGTCGGCATCGAACCCATCTGCTGGGCGATGCGGCCGGCCTGGGCCTGATAGGCGCGCAGGAATTCGCGGGAATTGATTTCCTCATTACCGACACGGGCCACGGTATTGCTGCCCAGATCGACAATTACATTATTGATGCCGAAGCCGGCGACACCGACAAGCAGGAACGCCCCGAGAATTTTTCCCGGCCAGGATTTTGCAAAATCACGCAAACCATCGAGCATTTGAAGCGTTCCAGTTTCGGGTCCAACCCTTTACCCTAAGGCCGGGGTGGGACTAGTAAGACAAATACGACAGCCGGGGTTAGGGCAAAGCCCTCTCCGGCGCAAGAGGCAGGAGTAGCAAGATTGTCGACCATTTCACCGCTGATCGCCGGAAACTGGAAGATGAATGGGCTCACCCATTCTCTGGATGAGCTGAGCGAGCTTGCCCGTCTCCTGACCACCGGAGAGGCGCCGCGCGCCCTTGTGGTGGTATGCCCACCCGCAACGCTGCTGGCTGCAGTGGCCGCCCAAGGGGCGTCCAGCGGCATCATTGCCGGTGGGCAGGATTGCCACCAGGAATCCCACGGCGCCCATACCGGCGATATTTCCGCCAGCATGCTGGCCGATGCCGGCGCGCAATATGTGATTGTCGGTCATTCCGAGCGCCGGTCAAATCATGGCGAAACCAATGAGGTGGTACGGGCCAAGGCCGAGGCGGCCATCGGCTCGGGGCTCAAACCCATTATTTGTGTCGGGGAGACCGAGGCGCAGCGCGACGCGGCCGAAGCAGAATCAGTGGTTTCCGCCCAATTGGCTGCCTCCATCCCCGACGCGGCCGAACAGCACGAAGTCGTGGTGGCCTATGAGCCGGTCTGGGCCATCGGCACCGGGCGGACGCCGACCCTGGATGAGATAGAAGAAATGCATAATGCCATCCGCGCCCGGCTGGTGGATCGCTTCGGCCTCAGCAAGGGCGAAAGCATCCGTATTCTTTATGGCGGTTCGCTCAAGCCGCAGAACGCCCGCGAAATTCTGGGCGTCGGCAATGTCAATGGCGGGCTCGTCGGTGGCGCAAGCCTCTTGGCAAAGGACTTCTATACGATTATCTCCGCCGTATAGAGCAACCGGGCGGCAATCCGCTTGCGGCGAAAAAGCGCTGCAAGCGGCTGGCATTTGGCGTTCGGGGGGTGTATGACCCCGCATCCTTTCCAACCCGGGCGGGCCATATTGGCACGTCCGGACTGACGTAAAGACAAGAGATTCATGGCCAACGTACTGCTCGTCGCCTATTTGCTGATCGTGCTGGCGCTGATTGTCGTCATCCTGATCCAGCGCTCCGAAGGGGGCGCGCTTGGCATCGGTGGGGGCGGTGGCGGCGGCATGATGACGGCGCGGGGCTCGGCCAATCTGCTGACGCGAACCACGGCAATCCTGGCAGCGCTGTTTTTTGCCTCGGCAATCGGCCTGACCATTCTCAACGAGCTTGATCGTGGCACGTCCAGCATTCTGGACAATGCGGCATCGGGCGTTGATGGCGAGCAGCCCAGTACGGTTCTGGACGCGCTGAATGCCCTGCAGGGCGACGACACGTCCGACTTGCCATTGCCGGCGGATACGACTGACGCCCCGGCCACCTCGACCGACACTTCGGCGCCGTCCGACGCGTCCCAGAGTGACCTCCCGGTTCCCCAGACGACGGAAACCGAACCGGCCACGCCGCAGAACGAAACGCCCGCAGTGCCTGCGGGCAACTGATCCGCCGCAAGGCGTCCGTGAAAAAAGGGGATGGCGACATCCCCTTCTTTCTTTTTGTGTAGAGCGGAATTCCGCTCTGCGAATCAAGTTTGATGTGCTTATGGTGATCGCCCATGGCTCGGTACGTATTCATCACCGGAGGCGTGGTTTCCTCCCTTGGCAAAGGTCTGGCTTCGGCGGCGCTTGGCGCCGTATTGCAGGCACGCGGCTATAAGGTCCGCCTGCGCAAGCTCGACCCCTATCTCAATGTCGATCCCGGCACGATGTCGCCGACCCAGCATGGCGAGGTTTTCGTCACCGATGACGGTGCCGAGACTGACCTCGATCTGGGTCACTATGAGCGCTTCACCGGCCGGTCCGCCAACAAGCGCGACAATGTCACCTCGGGGCGAATCTATTCCGACCTCCTGGCCAAAGAACGCAAGGGCGAATTCCTCGGCGCCACGGTGCAGGTGATCCCGCATGTGACGGATGCGATCAAGGCATTCGTGCTCGAAGGCAATGAGGACTACGATTTCGTGCTGGTCGAGATCGGCGGCACGGTCGGCGATATTGAAGGCCTGCCATTTTTCGAGGCCATCCGGCAGCTCGGCAATGAATTGCCGCGCAACCACGCGGCCTATCTGCATCTGACCCTGATGCCCTATATTCCCTCGGCCGGCGAATTGAAGACCAAGCCGACCCAGCACTCGGTTAAGGAACTGCGCTCGATCGGTATTGCGCCGGACGTCTTGCTGGTGCGCTGCGATCGCCCCATTCCCGAGGGCGAGAAGAAAAAGCTCAGCCTCTTCTGCAATGTGCGCGAAACCGCCGTCATTCAGGGCCTCGATGTCGGCTCGATCTATGACGTGCCGGTGGCCTATCACAATGAGGGCCTCGACCGCGAAATTCTCGCAGCTTTCAATATCACCGACGCACCCGAGCCCGATATGTCGGCCTGGGAGGAGGTCTCGCGCCGCTATCACAACCCCGAAGGCGAAGTGAATATCGCTATTGTGGGCAAATATACCGGCCTCAAGGACGCCTATAAGTCGCTCAGCGAGGCGCTGACCCATGGCGGCATTGCCAATAAGGTCAAAGTCAACCTGCAATGGATCGACTCGGAAGTCTTCGAGCGCGACGACCCTGCGCCTTATCTTGAGCACGTCCACGGCATTCTGGTGCCCGGTGGCTTTGGCGAGCGCGGTTCGGCCGGCAAGATCGAGGCGGCACGTTTTGCCCGCGTCAAGGACGTGCCCTATTTCGGCATCTGCTTTGGCATGCAAATGGCCTGTATCGAGGCCGCGCGGAACACCGCCGGCATCAAGAATGCCTCATCGACTGAATTCGGCCCCACCAAGGAACCCATTGTCGGCATGATGACCGAATGGGTGAAGGGCAACGAAAAGGAAGCCCGTTCCGCCGAAGGCGATCTGGGCGGCACCTTGCGCCTTGGCGCCTATCCGGCCCAGCTTACACGCGGCTCCCGCGTTGCTGACATCTACGGCTCAACCCGCATTTCCGAGCGCCATCGCCACCGCTATGAGGTGAATATGGATTACCGCAAGCGCCTGGAAGCCAATGGCCTCTTGTTCTCCGGTGTTTCGCCCGATGGCACGCTGCCCGAAATCGTCGAACGCACCGACCACCCCTGGTTCATTGGCGTGCAGTTCCACCCCGAATTGAAGTCGAAGCCGTTCGAGCCGCACCCGCTGTTCACGAGCTTTATTTCGGCTGCCATGGAGCAGAGCCGGTTGGTTTGATGCGATGAGGGTCAGAGCGAGCATTCGATGACTGGTCCGCTGATCCTCTCCACCAACAGGCCGGGCCTGCTGCTGAGGCGCCTGACCCCTGACGATGCTTTTGCCGTCTACGAACTGGTACAGAAGAATCGCTCGCATCTGACGGCCCACGGTGACTTTGCCGAACTGGTCGTTGCGCAAACAGATGCTTTGTCGGAAGAGTTTGCGCTGTCGCCAGAGCGGCATTGGCGCTTTGGGGTGCTCCTTGAAGACGTCCTCATCGGTCGCGCCGATCTGGTTGGCGTCCAACCAGCTAAATATAGCATCGGCTATTGGCTGTCCGAAGCTGTGATCGGGCGAGGTCTGGCGACGTTCGCGGTCGGACGGTTGCTACGGTTCGCCTTTGATGAGATGCGCGCCACAGACGTTTTTGCAGGCGTAAGCCATGGCAATGAGCGGAGCGCGGCGCTACTGTTGCGCCTCGGCTTTAAAAGCGTCGAAAGGTTCGAAACCTACACACGGTTTCATCGCCAAGCTGGTTAGGCCGATCGGGAACACAGCAAGCCAAGCACAGGCACTGACGATAATGGCCGAAATTCTCTCCCTCTCCAAAGCACGCAAGGCCAAGGCCCGCACCGAAAAGGAAGCGGCAGCCGAGGCCAACCGCATCAAGTTCGGGCGTACCAAGGCTGAAAAGCTCAAGGATGCAGGCGAAAAGGCCCGTGCCGAAAAGCATATCGAGGGGCATAGGCGGGACGAGTAGGTGACACCTTCTCTCTTTGCTCGCGATATCAGGAACATCACCGGGCCGCCCTCGGGCATGACCCGAGGGCCTTCGTCGGCTATCTGTTTGTTGCGGCAGGCCCTCGGATCAAGTCCGAGGACGCCATGTATCTGTGGCGATGGCTAGCCTACCAATTCACCTGGCAGACCTTGCCATCCGGCCCGAACTGCATGCTGTTATCGGTATATTGGAAAATCTCGAGCTTCACCCCGCTGGGGTCCGCCATCCAGGCCTGCCAGGTGCCGTCGACACCCAGCTTCTTGTCGGTGATGTCTACACCCTGATCACGCACATGGGTGATAAGACCATCAAGGTCCTCGGTCTCGAGGCAGATGTGATTGATCTGGTCGGTCTCGGCAAAACGGGACTCGCCCTTTTTGAACACTTCAATGAAGGTCCGGCCGCCGAAATCGAGATAGAAGCCGATCTTGTCGTCTCCGCGCATGAAGATGAATTTGGGCGGCACGCCCAGCACCTCGCGGTAGAAAGTTTCCACAGCGTCGAGATCGCGGGCAAAAATGCAGGTATGCGCCACCTGCCTGACGAGGGGTTGGGACACTATTCTCTCCTCCGGAATATGCGAACTGGACAGTTCGCACTGACATGTTAGGACAAGTGCGACGTTCAGGCCAGACCGGGAGGGTCAAATATGGCGCGCATAGTCGTAATCGGAGCCACAGGCCATATCGGGACTTATCTCGTGCCGCGCCTGATCCAGTCTGGCCATGACGTGGTGGCGGTAACCCGGGGCAGTTCCCAGCCCTATCTCGCTCACAGCGCCTGGGATCGGGTGGAACGCGTAACGATTGACCGCGACGCCGAAGAAGCAAACGGCTCGTTCGGTACAGCCATTGCGGCCCTCAAGGGTGACATCGTCATCGACAATATCTGCTTCACCCTGGATAGCGCGCAGCAATTGGCCGAAGCGCTAAAGGGCAAAGTGCGGCATTTCCTGCATATCGGGACAATCTGGACGCACGGTTTTTCCGAGATCGTGCCGACGCCTGAAGATGTGACCAAGCGCCCATTCGGCGAATACGGCATTCAGAAAGCGGCCATCGAAGACTATCTGCTCGGGCTCGCGCGGCGCGATGGCTTTCCGGTGACCATCCTGCATCCTGGCCACATTGTGGGGCAGGGCTGGTCGCCGCTCAATCCGGCTGGGCATTTCGACGATGCCGCGTTCCTGACCATTGCGCGCGGCGAAACGCTCGCCCTGCCCAATTTTGGCATGGAAACAGTCCATCACATCCATGCCGACGACATTGCCGTGCTGCTCATGCAGGCCATGGCCAATTGGAGCGTAGCGGTCGGCGAAGCCTTCCATGCCGTTTCGCCTGGCGCTGTGACTTTGCGCGGCTATGCGGAGGCCATGTATCGCTGGTTTGGCAAGGAGCCAGCGCTCAGTTTCCATTCCTGGGAGGAATGGCGGGCCATGCAAGCACCGGAAAACGCCGCGGCCACCTGGGAGCATATTGCCCGCAGTCCCAATACCAGCATCGAAAAGGGCAAGCGGCTCCTTGGCTACGCGCCGCGCTACTCGTCACTGGCGGCGGTGCAGGAATCGGTCTCCTGGCTCATCGCCAACGGCAAACTCGCCATTTAGCGCCGCCTCATGCGCGATTTTTGCGCGTCCCCTCTTTTCACTGTCACAAGGCCCGTCTAGACAGGCACTCACACCCAAAAGCTTTCCGGGAAGGGCTCGCATGTCTTCAATCATCCACGTCAATGGCCGCCAGATTTTCGATAGCCGCGGCAATCCGACCGTCGAAGTCGATGTGGTGCTGGACGATGGCAGCTTCGGCCGCGCGGCGGTGCCCTCGGGCGCGTCGACCGGCGCACACGAGGCAGTTGAGCTGCGGGACGGTGGCGCTCTCTATATGGGCAAGGGCGTGACCCAGGCCGTCGAGAACGTCAACACCGTCATCGCCGATGAAATCCAGGGCATGGATGCTCTCGATCAACTGGCCGTCGACCAGGCCATGATCGATCTCGATGGCACCGCCAATAAGGGTCGTCTCGGCGCCAATGCCATTCTCGGCGTGTCGCTGGCGGTGGCCAAGGCTGCCGCCGAATCGAGCGAACTGCCCTTCTACCGCTATATCGGCGGCCCGAACGCCCATATCCTGCCCGTGCCGATGATGAACATCATCAATGGCGGCGAGCATGCCGACAATCCCATCGACATGCAGGAATTCATGATCCTGCCGGCCGGCGCCAAGTCGATTGCCGACGCCGTTCGTATCGGTGCCGAAATCTTCCATACCCTCAAGAAGGGCCTGTCGGCCGAGGGCCACAACACCGCGGTGGGTGACGAAGGCGGCTTTGCGCCGAACCTCAAAAGCGCTGACGACGCGCTGGGCTTCATCATGCGCTCGATCGAAAAGGCCGGTTACAAGCCGGGCGAGGACGTGTTCCTCGGCCTCGATTGCGCCTCGACCGAATATTACAAGAACGGCAAATACGAGATGGTGGGCGAGGGCAAGTCGCTCTCCTCGGACGAGAACGTCAAGTTCCTCGAAGACCTCGTGACCCGCTACCCGATCATCACCATCGAAGACGGCATGGCCGAAGACGATTGGGATGGCTGGAAGGCCCTGACCGACGCCATTGGCTCCAAGGTGCAGCTCGTCGGCGACGATCTTTTCGTCACCAATACCCAGCGCCTCGTCTCGGGCATAAAGATGGGCGTGGCCAATTCCATCCTGGTCAAAGTCAACCAGATCGGTTCGCTCTCCGAGACCCTCAACGCCGTCGATACCGCGCATCGCGCCGGCTACACCTCGGTCATGTCGCACCGCTCGGGCGAAACTGAGGATTCCACGATTGCCGATCTCGCCGTGGCCCTGAACTGCGGTCAGATCAAGACCGGCTCGCTCAGCCGCTCGGACCGCCTGGCCAAGTACAACCAGCTGATCCGCATCGAAGAGCAGCTTGGCTCCTCGGCCAAATATGCCGGCTATTCGGTGGTCAAGGGCCGCTAGTCAGCAACGACAGTTCCACGAGACCGGCCGGGCCAAGTGCCCGGCCTTTTTCTATTTCTGCGCCCAAATATTAGGCATAGGCTGATCGTGCCGAATCAACATTTGGGGGACTTTGGGCATGATGAAGCGTCTATCTGCCGAAGCTTTTGGTACTTTCTGGCTGGTCTTTGGCGGCTGCGGCTCAGCCGTGCTGGCGGCTGGTATTCCCGATCTGGGCATTGGCTATCTGGGCGTCGCCCTGGCCTTCGGCCTGACGGTGCTGACCATGGCCTATGCCGTGGGGCATATCTCGGGCGGGCATTTCAACCCGGCCGTTACACTGGGTTTGGCCATTGCGGGTCGTGTTGAATACAAGGACCTGCTGCCCTATTGGGTCGCCCAGCTCATTGGCGGTGCGCTTGGCGCGGCGGTTCTGTTCGTCATCGCCTCGGGCATGCCGGGCTTTGAGGCGGGTGGCTTCGCATCCAACGGCTATGATACGCTCTCGCCGCACGGCTACAGCCTCGTTTCGGTGCTGCTTGCCGAGGTGGTGCTGACCGGCTTTTTCCTGATGATCATTCTGGGCTCCACCCATGGCAATGCACCGGTCGGCTTCGCGCCAATCGCCATCGGCTTGGGCCTGACGCTGATCCACCTGATCTCGATCCCGGTCAGCAATACCTCGGTCAATCCAGCGCGCTCGATTGCGGCCGCCATTTTTGCCCAGAACGGGGCCTTGGGCCAGGTGTGGCTCTTCATTGTCGCGCCATTGGCCGGCGCGGCTCTGGGGGCGCTCATCTGGAAGGCTCTGCTCGAGCGGGACTGATCGGTTCGCTTCGGATTCCGGCTCAATGCCGGGATCCGGCCTCTACTGGAACGCCGTCTCGGCAAAGCTCCTGAGCTTGCGCGAATGCAGCCGTTCCGCCGGCTGATCCCGCAGGATTTCCATCGCCCGAAGCCCGATCTGCAGGTGCCGATTGACCTGGGTGCGATAGAAGTCCGACGCCATGCCCGGCAGCTTCAGCTCACCATGCAGGGGTTTGTCTGAGACGCATAGCAACGTCCCATAGGGCACGCGGAAGCGGAAACCATTGGCAGCAATGGTCGCGCTCTCCATATCCAGTGCGACAGCACGCGACTGGCTGAGGCGCCGCGTGATCTCCACTTGGTCACGAAGCTCCCAATTGCGGTTGTCGAAGGTGGCGACCGTGCCGGTGCGCATGATCTTCTTGGTTTCCAGTCCCTCGGTCTGGGTGATCTCTTCCACCGCCTGCTCAAGCGCCACTTGCACCTCGGCGAGCGCCGGAATGGGCACGGAGAGCGGCAGGTCGGCATCGAGCACATGGTCCTCGCGCACATAGGCATGGGCGAGCACGTAGTCGCCCAGTTCCTGGCTGTTCCTGAGGCCCGCACAATGGCCCAGCATGATCCAGGCATGCGGCCTAAGCACCGCGATATGATCGGTAATCGTCTTGGCGTTGGAAGGTCCCACGCCGATATTGATCATGGTAATGCCACGGCCCCGGTCGCCCACCAGGTGATAGGCCGGCATTTGCGGCGTGCGCGGCGGCGGATTGCCGGTGACCCCGCCGCCGGTCAGCATATTGTCGGTCGCGACATTGCCCGGCTCGATAAAGCGCTGATAATGCGGATGCTTTTCGGCCATCCAGCCCTTCGCCAGCCGGCAGAACTCATCGATATAGAACTGATAGTTCGTGAAGATCACGAAGTTCTGGAAATGCTCGGCATCGGTGCCGGTGTAATGGGCCAGCCGGAACAGCGAATAATCGACGCGCGGCGCGGTAAAAGCCGAAAGCGGATAGGGCCCGCCACGCGGCGGCACATAGGTGCCATTGGCAATCTCGTCGTCGGTATTGCCCAGGTCCGGCGCGTCGAACAGGTCGCGCAGCGGCACATCCATGGCATTGATCGCCTTGCCATCGAGATGGTCATGTGGTCCCAGCGCGAAATGCAGCGGAATGGGCGTATCGGACTCGCCCACCTCGATCACGCCGCCATGATTTTTGAGAATGACCGCGAACTGCTCCTGCAGATAACCCTTGAACAGGTCCGGCGCGGTCACCGTGGTGCGGTAAATACCAGGCGTATGCAGATAGCCATAGGGCAGGGTGCTCTCGTGCTTGGAATAGCTGGTGGAGCGCACCTCGACCTGCGGATAGCAGGCACGGACGCGACCGGAGGGCACAGTGCCCTGGGTCAGCGCGTCCAGATGTCCCCGGATGAAATCGCAATTGCGATGATAGATATGCGCGATATGCGCCCAGGCCGCTTCCGGATCGGTGAACGATTGCGTTGCAAGGCGCGGCGGGCTGAGTGTCGTCATGTTCTGTCCCTTGGTGCCGTCCGCGGATCGGACAGCAGATGCTGGAATCGTCGCTTCAATGTTCGCCAATATAGGCCGCGCATGACGGCTTCTCAACGAAGGCGCTGCGCCGGTCACATCTTTCACACTTCGGTGACCGGCTCTTTTCTCGCCGCAATTTCCCACCATCTTAAGGTCAGTTCATCGGCACAGCAAACGACCCATGCAACCGATGAGCGGGAAGTGGTTTGCCGCTTGTCCCCCAAGCCCTCAACAGCGCGGCGGACCGCATCCCCAGAGGCCGCCCGGCAGAAATGCCGCGGCGGCCTTCACTTTGCCGGCCGGACGTCGCGCGGCTTTCTTGCTGAGTTTCGGCCAGTTTGTGCAACATGCAGGGAGCGGAGCCACACTCGCTCTATTCGACTGGATACTCGACCAGCATCTCGGGATTCATCTCGCCGTCATAGCTGGCATCGACAGCAAACTGCTTCAGGACGAAGCCGCCGTCGCGAAATATCCAGGTGCCGGATGAGCTGGCGTCGCCGATGCCGCGCCACTTGGAGAAGGAGTCGATGCTCAACGTATCCGGATCGAAATAGGAATTCACCAGCAGCATGCGAGACGTCATGCCTTCTATCGAGATGGATTCCACCTTGCCTTCGAAATCGTCGTTCTCGTAGCGCACATCGAAAAACGGCTCGGCAAATCCGATGGGCCGCAAACCCTCATATTCCCGCTTGAGATAATAGGCATGCGACTCGTTATAGGCCCCGGCGAAGCAGAACAGGCGCACCAACGTTACCTCTTCCCGGTCGCTTTCGTCTCCGGTGCTCCAGCTTGGCGTATAGCTGAACGTCCAGCTCTGATAGGCCTCTTCCGGCACAAAGCCGCTGCCGTCACAGGCCTCGCCGCCAGCCAATTGGTGCAGCTTTCTTGCCTGCTTCTCGAGCGATAGGTCCTCCGCCATGGCCGGAACGACCAGGACGGGCAGAAGCACGAGCCAAAGCAATGGACGGATCATTCCTCATCCCTTATGTCGAACCCACCACGCGGGCCCACCGCCCGCCGCGCTCACTAAAGCAGATCGAGGCCGATATGACCGCAAAAATTATCGATGGAAAACGCTTTGCCGAAGATCTGCGGGGCCGCATTGCCGGCCATGTCGCGCGCCTCAAGGCGGAGCACGGCATTACGCCGGGCCTCGCGGTGGTCATCGTCGGCGAGGATCCGGCCAGCCAGGTCTATGTCTCCTCCAAGGCCAAGCAGACCGCCGAAGTGGGGATGAACTCATTCAAGCACGAACTGCCTGCCGATACGCCCGAGGCGGATCTACTCGCGCTCGTGCATCGGCTCAATACCGATCCGGCCGTTCACGGCATTCTCGTGCAGATGCCCGTTCCCAAACATATCGATCCCAATAAGGTCATCGAAGCCATCGACCCGGCCAAGGATGTCGATTGTTTCACCCCCGCCAATGTCGGCAAGGTGCAGATCGGTCTGCCAGGGCCCGTCTCCTGCACACCGCTCGGTTGCCTGCTGCTGTTGCGCGACGAGTTGGGTTCGCTTGAAGGCAAGCATGCCGTGATCATTGGCCGCTCCAACCTGGTCGGCAAACCCATGATGCAATTGCTTTTGCGTGACAATTGCACCGTCACCGTCGCCCATTCCCGCACCAAGGACCTGGCCGGCATCGTGCGTCAGGCCGATATCGTGGTGGCGGCGGTCGGTCGTCCGCAAATGATCAAGGGCGACTGGATCAAGCCCGGCGCAACCGTCATTGATGTGGGCATAAATCGTGTGCCGGCGCCGGAGAAGGGTGAAGGCAAGACCCGTCTTGTGGGCGATGTCGACACGGTTGCGGCATCCGAAGTTGCCGCGGCTATAACCCCGGTACCGGGCGGTGTTGGTCCCATGACCATTGCCTGCCTTCTGGCCAATACCATCACCACGGCCTCGTTGATGAACGGGCTGACCCCGCCGAGCGATCTCACGGCATGAACGAGCTGGCACACGATCCGGGCGGCAAGGTCCGCCTGCGTCTGGGCGAAGGCGTGCGCGGCGATGTGGTGATGAGCACCGACAGCCGCTACAGGCAACGCATGCGGCGCTGGCTGGGCGACACGTTCCCGGATCGCTATATCGTTTTTATCGGCATGAACCCGTCCACCGCCGACGCGACCGTGGATGATCCCACCTGCGCCCGCGAATGGAATTTCGCCCGTCGCGAAGGCTTTTCCGGCATGGTCAAATGCAATGTCGGCGACTATCGGGCCACCGATCCCAAAATGCTGGTCCAGCCCGGCGTCGAGGCCGTGTCGCCGGCCAATCTGCCGGTCATCCGCGAAGCCGCGCGCGGCGCCGCGCGCGTGGTGATCTGCCATGGCAAGCTTAATAAGGCCCTGGCGCCGGCCGGCCGCGAAATCGTGCATGCACTGATCGGCGACGGCGTCGAACTCTGGTGCTTCGGCACCAATGCCGATGGCTCACCCAAGCATCCGCTCTATCTCAGGGCCGACACGCCGCTTGTGCGGTTTCCTGCCTAGGCGGTGGTTCAGCCCAGCTCACCGCTCCGCCCTCGGGCTAGACGCGAGGACGGCGCCGATTTTGTTGCTCGGGGACGTGCGCTACCCAGCCAGATAAAACATTCGCGCCACCGTATGATCCCGCAGCGCCTGTGCTGGGAGTCTTCCGCTCAACGCCGCCACGACCTGACCCTTGTCTGCCACCGCACTGGCATCCACGACAACCCGCGAAAACGCCGGCCGCATATTGCGTCTGTGCTCTTCAAGCAGATTGTAGAGCAGGGCTCGCACATCGGTTTGACCAGAACAGGCCACACAAACGTCGCCGTCTGCGTGCCCATGTCCTGAATTGGCCGGCAGGCGAACCAGGGCGGTATCCGCATCAAGCGACGCGAACTGGCCCGGCTCGGTCATCAGGGTCACTGGGATGGGATCAAGACGGATCATTGTTCACCTCTATTCTTCTCCCCATCGGGGAGAAGGTGGCGCGCAGCGCCGGATGAGGGGGAGGCCTAAACATCCAACGGCGCTGCGCTGGTCCTCCCCTCACCGACCCGGCTTCGCCGAGCCACCTCTCCCCAATGGGGAGAGGAAAACTTATTCTGCCGCCACCCTGCCTGGCATATAGTTCAAAATCGGCGCCAACCAACGCTCGACTTCTTCGACATCCATGCCCTTGCGCTGCGCATAGTCGATCACCTGGTCGCGCTCGACTTTGGCCACCCCGAAATAATAGGCGTCCGGATGGCTGAAATAGAGACCGGACACTGAGGAGCCGGGCCACATGGCGTAGCTCTCGGTGAGCGTGACGCCGGCTGCATTTTCTGCATCGAGCAGCTTGAACAGCGTGGTTTTTTCAGTGTGGTCCGGTTGGGCAGGATAGCCCGGTGCCGGGCGGATACCCTGATAGGGCTCGCCAACCAGTTCGTCGGGCGCGAGCATTTCGTCGGGCGCATAGCCCCAAAACTGCTTGCGCACCTTTTCGTGCATATATTCGGCCATGGCCTCGGCAAACCGGTCGGCCAGCGCCTTGACCAGAATGGACGAATAATCGTCATTGGCCCGCTCGAAGCGCTCGGCAATGGCGACCTCTTCGATGCCTGCCGTCACCACGAAACCACCGAGATAGTCGGGCTTGCCGCTTTCGGCCGGCGCCACGAAATCGCTCAGCGCCATATTCGGTTTGCCATCGCGCTTGGAAAGCTGCTGGCGCAGGGTGAAGAAGGTCGCGAGGTCTTTCTGACGGGTCTCGTCGGTGTAAAGCCGAACGTCGTCACCAACCGCATTGGCCGGCCAGAAACCGAGCACGGCCTTGGGCCTGAACCACTTTTCCTCAATGATCTGCTTGAGCATTTTCTGGGCGTCAGCCCAAAGCGCCCGCGCGGCCTCACCCTGCTTCTCATCTTCGAGAATAGCCGGATAGCGGCCCTTGAGCTCCCAGGTCTGGAAGAATGGCGTCCAGTCGATATAGCGGGCCAGTTCCGCCAGGTCGAAATCTTCGAAAGTCCTGGTGCCAAGGAAAGTCGGCGCAGGCGGCGTGTAACCTGCCCAGTTCGGCTTGAAGGCGTTCTGGCGCGCGCTTTCGAGCGGCAAGCGGCGCTTTTCGGCCTCGGCCCGCTCATGGGCGGCAGCCGCCTTGGCATATTCTGCCCGGACCTGCTCGATGAAAGTGACCTTGGTCTCATCAGAGAGCAGGTTCGACACCACGCCCACGGCGCGGCTGGCATCATTGACATGCACGGCCTGGCCGCGTGCATAGCGGGGATGGATTTTCACCGCCGTATGGACGCGGCTGGTGGTGGCCCCGCCAATGAGCAGCGGGATATCAAAGCCTTCCCGCTCCATTTCGGCGGCCACATGCACCATTTCGTCGAGCGAGGGCGTGATGAGGCCCGAAAGACCGATAATATCAACATTCTCGGCGCGCGCCGTTTCCAGAATCTTCTGGGTCGGCACCATGACGCCGAGATCGATGATCTCGTAATTATTGCAGGCCAGGACGACGCCGACGATATTCTTGCCGATATCGTGCACATCGCCCTTCACGGTCGCCATGAGCACCTTGCCCGCGCTTTTGCGCTCCGTAGTGCCATTGGCTTCCTTTTCCGCCTCCATGAAGGGCAGGAGATAGGCCACGGCCTGCTTCATCACGCGGGCGGACTTGACCACCTGCGGCAGGAACATCTTGCCCGACCCAAACAGGTCGCCCACCACATTCATCCCTGCCATTAGCGGGCCTTCGATCACATGCAGCGGCCGGTCATATGTCTGTCGGGCTTCCTCCGTATCGGCCTCGATGAATTCGGTGACGCCATTGACCAAAGCATGGGTAATGCGCTCGCCCACCGGCAATTCGCGCCAGCTCATGTCCTTGGCCTTGCCGGCCCCGCCGCCTTGACCCTTGAACCGCTCGGCCAGTTCCAGCATGCGGTCGGTCGAGTCCGATCGCCGGTTGAGGATCACGTCCTCGCAGGCATCGCGCAATTCCTTGTCGATGGTCTCATAGACCGCCAATTGCCCGGCATTGACGATGCCCATGTCCATGCCGTTCTGGATGGCATAGTAGAGGAACACGGCGTGCATGGCCTCGCGCACCGGCTCATTGCCGCGGAACGAGAAGCTGAGATTCGAGATGCCGCCCGAAATATGCACATGCGGCAGGCTGTCAGTGATTTCCTTGGTCGCCTCGATGAAGTCGACGCCGTAATTATTGTGCTCTTCGATGCCGGTGGCGACGGCGAACACATTGGGATCGAAAATGATGTCTTCGGGCGGCAGACCTACCACTTCGGTCAGGATTTTATAGGCGCGCGCGCAGATTTCCACTTTGCGGGCCTTGGTATCGGCCTGCCCGGTTTCATCGAAAGCCATCACCACAACTGCGGCACCATAGGCTTTCACCAGCTTTGCCTGGCGAATGAAGGCCTCTTCGCCCTCCTTGAGCGAGATCGAATTGACCAGCGCCTTGCCCTGCACACATTTCAGACCCGCCTCGATCACCTCCCATTTCGAGGAGTCGATCATCAGCGGTACTTTGGCAATGTCGGGTTCGGCGGCCAGCAGGTTGAGGAAGTCGACCATCACCTGCTTGGAGTCGATCAGGCCCTCATCCATATTGATGTCGATGACCTGCGCACCATTGCCGACCTGATCACGCGCCACATCCAGAGCTGCTGTATAGTCGCCCGCCGTGATGAGCTTCCGGAAGCGGGCTGAGCCGGTGACATTGGTCCGCTCGCCGATATTGACGAAGGGAATGTCCTTGGTCAGCGTAAACGGTTCCAGACCTGCAAGACGCAACAGCCGATTGGCTTCGGGCACTTTGCGCGGCTGATATTGCGCCGCCATCTCGGCCACGGCCTGAATATGGTCCGGCGTCGAACCGCAGCAACCGCCCACGATATTGAGCAGCCCATCGCTGGCAAAGGCCTGCAATTGTCCGGCCATTTGCTCCGGCGTCTGGTCATAGGCCCCCATTTCATTGGGCAGACCGGCATTGGGATAGGCACAGATGAAGGTGTCTGCGACCGCCGAGAGTTCGGAAATGTGGTCGCGCATCAGGTCTGCCCCAAGCGCGCAATTGAGCCCGATGGTGACTGGATGGGCGTGGCGCACGGAATACCAGAAAGCTGTCGGCGTCTGACCCGACAAGGTGCGGCCGCTGAGATCGGTAATGGTGCCTGAAATCATGATCGGCACATCGATACCGCGCTCTTCGAACAGGCGCTGGGCGGCAAAAATGCCGGCCTTTGTGTTGAGCGTGTCGGTGATCGTCTCGAACAGCAGCAGGTCCGCGCCGGCATCGACGAGCCCGCGAATGGCCTCGCCGTAAGCCTCGACCAGTTGGTCGAAGGTGATGGCGCGATGCCCGGGACTGTTGACGTCGGTCGACATGGACGAGGTCTTGTTGGTCGGCCCCAGCGCGCCGGCTACGAAACGGCGCCGGCCATCGGTCTGCTCGGCGCGGATGGCTGCGCGGCGCGCGCAAACGACGCCCTGATAGTTTATGTCGTAAACCGCCTCTTCGCAGGCATAGTCCGCCTGCGCCACTGAGGTGGCCGAAAAGGTGTTGGTCTCGACGATATCGGCACCGGCCATATAATAGGCGTAGTGGATATCCTCGATCATCTTGGGCTCGGTGATGACCAGGAGGTCATTGTTTCCCTTGAGCGGATGGCTCCAGCCCTTGAACCGCTCGCCCTGGAAGTTCTCCTCGGTCAGCCCAAGGCGCTGAATCATGGTGCCCATGGCGCCGTCCAGGATCAGGATACGCTCAGCCATCGCGTCGGCCAGCGCCGAGCGCACCTCGTTCCAATCGGGAATTGCGAGACTATCGACGGTAGGGGCGGGGGAGGGGCTCATGGCCATCCTCTCTTTCTTGCACGTTGCGGCATGATCGGGCGCTGCGTCATGACATAAAGATATCTTTATATCAGTCAAGCGCTGATGCCGGAATCCATTGCCGGGCATACCATCTTGCGCGGGCCCGGCGAACCCGTCTTTGCCCCCGTTGGCGTGGGAACGCGCTTAACGATCCCTAAACCGTAAAATTGTTCCTTTCTGTGAGAAAGTCGTTCGGGGCGCTATCATTCGATCCGAAAAGTGCTGATTTGATAGAGTATTGCGTATCGTGACGACCACCTGGCGTAACGCTGTTCGAGCCATGGCCCTGGCCGCCCTGATCGCCCCGTCGCTGGCCGCCTGCGCCACCGGTGGTTTTGGCCCGAGCGTCAAGCGCGCTGCCTTCACTTCCGGCGAATACGGCGTTGCCGTTTCGCCGCGCGTCTCCAACGATCCCAATCCGCCGCGCGGTGGTGGCCGCTATCAGGTCGGCAAGCCCTATACTGTACGTGGCAAGACCTATGTGCCGCAGCACGATCCGAGCTATGCCGCGTCCGGCTCCGCCTCCTGGTATGGCGCCGACTTCCATGGCCGCCGCACGGCCAATGGCGAAATCTTTTCAGCCAATGCCATCACCGCGGCCCATCCGACATTGCCACTGCCGTCCTATGTGCGTGTGACCAACACCGAGAATGGCCGCTCGCTCATCGTCCGGGTCAACGATCGCGGGCCATACGTTTCCGGCCGTATCATCGATCTCAGCTACCGCGCCGCTGCCATGCTGGGCTATGTCAACAAGGGCTCGACCAGCGTCCATGTCGAATATGTGGGGCAGGCGCCGCTCAATGGCGACGATACCCGCATGCTTGTAGCCAGCTATAACGGCCCCGCCGATTACGATAGCGGCCCCATCCGCGTTGCCAGCTCCGGCGGACAAAGCAGCCGCAGCCTTGTCGGCATGACCACCAATTTCATCAACGGCCTGTTTTCCTACGCCGACACGTCGCCGCAGCAGATGGATGCCGCTATTGGTTCCGCCCATGAAGCCGCCAATGCTATGGCCAGCGGCAATGCCGCGCTTGCCGACTGGGCCAACGCGGTCGACGCCGATCACCGCGATATCCGCCTGGCTCTCGGCATCTTCGCCGATCCGCAGAACGCTGCGGCGCTGGCCCAGGAATTTGCCGTTCTCGGCGCCGTCACCGAAGAACCGGTATCGGTCGGCGGTCGGGCGGCCACCAGGCTGACAATGACACGATTGAAGCCCGGCGCCACCGCCCAGGATGCCCTTAATCTTGCACAAGAGCTTGGCCTGACTGACGCAATTCTCTATTAATTGCGTCTATATTGCGCCGGGAGCAGTTCGGCGCGGAAGTCGCAAAGACAAGGGAGTGCGTTGTGAGAGTGCTGATCGCCATTGTCGCCTTTCTGGCCCTGGCCGGGTCAGTTCTGGCGCAGGCTGAGTTCGACACTAAGGCACAATATTCCGTGCTTATGGATTATGAATCCGGCACGGTGATCTTCCAGAAGCAGGCCGATGCCGCTCTCGAGCCGGCCTCCATGGCCAAACTGATGACGCTGGCCGTGGTCTTCCACGAAATACGGGCTGGGCGCGTCAGTCTCGATGACGAATTTTTCGTCTCCGAACATGCCTGGCGCACCGGCGGTGCGGCCTCTGGCGGTTCGACCATGTTTGCCGAGCTCAATTCCAAAATTCGCGTCGAAGACCTGGTTCGCTCGGTCATCATCCAGTCGGGCAATGACGCCGCCATCATTCTGGCCGAGGGCCTTGCCGGGTCCGAAGGGACCTTTGCCCTGATGATGAACGAGCTGGCCGCCGAAATTGGCCTCACCGGCTCGCACTTTACCAATCCCACCGGCCTGCCCGATCCGGACATGTATTCAACCGCCCGCGACCTGGCCGAATTGGCGCGCTATCTCATCCGCGAATTCCCCGAATATTATCACTATTTCTCCGAACCCTCGATGGAGTGGAACGGCATCAACCAGGCCAATCGCAATTCGCTGGTGGAAATGGGCATCGGTGTCGACGGCCTCAAAACGGGGCATACGGAAGCGGCCGGTTACGGGTCGGTGACCTCGACCGCGCAGGGTGAGCGTCGTCTCATTGCCGTTGTACACGGCCTTTCTTCCATGCGCGAAAGGACCGAAGAGGCGCGCAAGCTGCTGACCTGGGGCGCGCGCGCCTTTGAGCGCTTCACGCCCTATGCGGACGGCCAGATCGTCGCCTATGCCGACGTTTATGGCGGCGCCAGCCCCAATGTCGGCCTGGTGGGGCAGGGCGAGATTGCCCTCTACCTGCCGCGCGGTTCCCGCCAATGCCTCAGCGCCACGGTCAACTACGATGCCCCGATCCTACCCCCGGTGCAGGCGGGCGAGAAAATCGCCGAACTGCGGGTCTATTGTAACGACCAACTGGTACAGGCTGCTCCCCTCTATGCCGCCGAAACCGTAGGCCAGGGCGACCTGCTGCGCCGCGCCACCGACGCTCTGAAACAACTGGCCCTCGGTTGGCTTTGACCCGCGCCGCGTAGCGGCAGAAGCGGTCCGGTGGACCAGTTTTAGGGTCGTCGCCGGATCTGCGCGCCCGAAAGGTGATGCGCGCGCCTGATCGACCTTGTGACCGCCGCCACCTTTTCCCATCGGCTCAGGTGCCTTAAAAGGAACCAGACCCAAGGAATCAGCCTGCCCATGCTCGAAGCGCCTAATCGACGGCCAGCCCGCTTCATCACCTTTGAAGGCGGGGAAGGTGTCGGCAAATCGACCCAGGTGCGACGTCTCCTCAACAATCTCGCCGAGCATGCCATCGAGGCCGTGCGCACCCGGGAGCCCGGCGGCACACCCAAGGCCGAGGCTATACGGTCCTTTATTCTGCAGGGACGGTCCGAAGCTTGGGGGGCCGGTTCCGAGGCAGTGCTATTCGCCGCCGCGCGACTCGATCACGTCAACCAGCTCATAGCGCCCAATCTCGAAAAGGGGATCTGGGTCATCTCCGACCGGTTTTGCGATTCCACCCGCGCCTATCAGGGGCTGACGGGCGGGGTGGATGATAAACTGATCGACGCCCTGGAAAATCTGGCACTAGACGGCCACACGCCGGACCTGACCATTGTTCTCGACATGGACCCTGCCGCGGCTTTCCGGCGGGTGGAGCAGCGGGCCGTGGAAGACGGCCTGCAACTGACGGGCGACCGTTTCGAAAAGGAAGAGCTGGAGTGGCACCAGCGGCTGCGGCAGAATTTTCTCGATATCGCCGCCAGGAACACGGATCGCTGCGTGGTTATTTCGGCCGAGCAGGACGAGGAAAAGCTCGAAGAGGCCATCTGGGCGGTCGTTAGCGCCCGCTTCCCTGAACTGCAGGGCAGGCCGGTCGCGTGATACCCAAAGGACAGATCGTGTGACTGATCCCGCCGCCCTGCCAGACCTACCGCTCCCTGAACAGCGGCAGGCCGCTATCGGCCATGACGCCGCCCGCGCCGCCGTGCTGACGCAATTGGCCGAGCACCGCTTACCCGGCGCCATTATGCTGCAGGGCCCGCAGGGGATTGGGAAGGCCACCCTGGCCTTCGAACTGGCCGCCGCCATTCTGACGGCGACCGGGGACGAAGAGGCCCATCGGGTTCGGGAACAGGTCGCCGCCCTTTCCCATCCCAATCTTGCCGTGCTGCGCCGGCGCCTCAAGGATTCCAAGGGCTATTATTCGGTCATTCGCGTCGAGGACATCCGCGAATTGCGCGAAACTCTGCAGCACACGCGGGGCAGGACGGGGCATCGCATCGCCATTCTCGACAGCATTGACGAATGCAATCCCTCCGCGGCCAATGCGCTGCTCAAAACGCTCGAGGAGCCGCCGGCGGACACCACCTTCCTGCTGGTCTCACATCGGCCCGGCCAATTGCTGCCCACCATTCGTTCGCGCTGCCACAATCTGGCTCTGCGTGGCCTGGCGGACAATCTGGTGCGCGATGTGATCGTTGCCAGTCACCCCGAGCTTGAGGCCGAGGTGCTGGACCGTGCCATCCAGCTCGCTGGCGGCCGGCCGCGCCGGGCTTTTGAAACCCTGGCCCTGGCCGAAAATTCACCCGTGGGTGCGCTGCTGACCTGGCTGCGGGCGCCCCAGCGTGCACCCGTTGCTGCCCAGATCATGCTGGCCGATGCGCTCGGGGCCGACCCACAAGGGCCGGACATGTCCTTCGCGCGGGAAATTCTCAACGATTGGCTGGCCAATGAAATGCGGGAAGCGGCCATGCAGCCTGGCGGGCGTTCGCGTCTTGCCTCCGCCACCGAGCTATGGGAGAAGGCAGGCGCACTTCTGGGCGAAGCCGATAGCGTCAACCTCGATATGAAGCAGACGCTGACGGTCATTTTCGACGCCATCCGGAAGCATTGCGTCCTCATCGCCAATCCCGCCGAGCCAGCATGACCGCCAAGCCTTTCTACGTCACCACCGCGATTTCCTACCCCAATGGCGCGCCCCATATCGGCCACGCCTATGAAATGATCGCGACCGACGCCATCGCCCGCTGGAAACGGCTGGAGGGCCGGGACGTCTATTTCCTCACCGGAACGGACGAGCACGGCATCAAAATGGTGCAGACGGCGGCCAAGGAAGGCATTCCCGTTCGCGAGCTGGCCGACCGCAATGCCGGTGAGTTCAAGCGTCTGGCCGGCGCGCTGAACCTTTCCAACGACGATTTCATCCGCACCACTGAACCGCGTCACTACGAGGCCTCGCAGGCCATCTGGAAGAAGATGGAAGCCAGCCACAATGGCGATATTTTCCAGTCCACCTATAAGGGCTGGTATTCGGTGCGCGACGAAGCCTATTTCGACGCGGACGAGCTGACCGAAAAGGACGGCAAGCGCTTCGCGCCGTCCGGTGCGGAAGTCGAATGGGTCGAGGAGCCGACCTATTTCTTCCGTCTCTCGGCCTATCAGCAGAAATTGCTCGACCTCTACGAGGCCAATCCCGATTTCATCGCGCCCAAGGAGCGGCGCAACGAGATCATCTCCTTCGTCAAAAGCGGCCTGCAGGATCTGTCCATTTCCCGCACCACTTTTGATTGGGGCATTCCGGTGCCCAACGCGCCGGGCCATGTCATGTATGTCTGGGTGGACGCGCTCACCAATTACATTACCGGTCTCGGCTATCCCGACGAGCAGAGCGAACTGTTCAAGAAATTCTGGCCTGCCGATCTGCATGTGATCGGCAAGGACATCATCCGCTTCCATACCGTCTATTGGCCGGCTTTCTTGATGAGCGCCGGCCTGCCGGTGCAGCACCGCGTCTTTGCACATGGTTTCCTGACCGTCGATGGACAGAAGATGAGCAAGTCGCTGGGCAATGTCATCGACCCCTTTGCGCTCGTTGAAACCTTCGGCGCCGATGCGGTGCGCTATTTCTTCCTGCGCGAAGTGTCCTTCGGCAGCGACGGCGACTATAGCCACGAAAAGCTGGTCAATCGCGTCAATGCCGATCTGGCCAACAATCTGGGCAATCTGGCGCAGCGCTCGCTCTCGATGATCAACAAGAACTGCGAGGGCAAGGTGCCCGAGCTGGGCACATTGACCGAGGCAGACGAGACCCTTATCGCCGAGGTTGCCGAAGCCCTGGCCGACGCGCAGCAGGCCATGGACCAGCAGCTTGTGCACGAGGCGACCGGCGCTATCATCGCGGCCCTGAGCGCGGCCAATAACTATTTCGCCGGGCAAGAACCCTGGGCGCTAAAAAAGACCGATCCGGTCCGCATGGCGACAGTGCTCTATGTCACCGCCGACACGGTGCGTCGTCTGGCCATTCCCATGCAGGCCTTTGTGCCGGCCTCTGCGGCACGATTGCTTGATCAACTGGTTGTACCTGCCGATCAGCGGACGCTCGCCGCGGCATCGATACCCAATGCGCTCGTCGCCGGCTCCGACCTTCCTGCGCCACAGGGCGTCTTTGCGCGTCTCGAAAAACCGGCCGAGTGACCATGCTGATCGACAGCCATTGCCATCTCGATTTCGAAGCCTTGTCCGCCGATCTGGACGGTGTGATGGCGCGCGCGGCGGCGGCCGGCGTCACTGGCATGGTGACGATTTCCACAAGGGTGGAAAACTTTTCCACCTATGCTGGGCTGGCGGAACGTTTTGCGAACGTCTGGTGCTCTGTCGGCACCCATCCGCACAATGCGCATGAAGAACTGCATGTTCAAACAGATGACCTTGTCCGGCTAAGTGCCCATCCGCGCTGCGTTGCCATCGGCGAGGCGGGCCTGGACTACTTCTACGACAATGCGCCACGCGACGCGCAGGCCACCGGGCTTCGCCGCCACATCGCGGCCGCGCGCATCACCGGTCTTCCACTGGTTATCCACAGCCGCAAGGCCGATGAGGACATGGCCGCTATCCTAGAAGAAGAAGCCGGGCAGGGGACCTTCCCCTTCGTCCTGCATTGCTTCACCGCTGGCATGGATCTGGCGCAAAGAGCGCTGGCTCTGGATGGATATGTCTCCTTTTCCGGGATCATCACCTTCAAGAATGCCGAGGAAATCCGCGACGTCGCCAAGATCGTTCCGGCCGACCGTTATCTGGTTGAAACCGACGCGCCCTATCTGGCGCCGATCCCGCATCGTGGTCAGTCCAACGAACCCAGCTTCGTTCGGCATACGGCAGAAAAACTGGCCGAGGTCCGCGGCATTTCGCTCGAACAAGTCGGAGCGGAATCGACTGCCAATTTCGGGCGCCTGTTCTCCAAAACTGGCGTGAGATAGTTCATGGCGACGCCTGACCGGATCATTGCGACCATTTTGGGCTGCGGATCCTCGGGCGGCGTCCCACGCATCGGCAATGTCTGGGGCGATTGCGATCCGCATGAACCACGCAACCGGCGCCGTCGCTGTTCCCTGTTGATCGAGGGCTGGACCGACGGCGTATCGGAGCCCACCAGGGTTCTGATCGATACCGGCGCGGACTTGCGCGAGCAATTGCTTGGCGCCGGCGTCGATCGCCTGGATGCGGTGTTCTATACGCACGAGCATGCCGACCACAGCCACGGCATTGACGATCTGCGGGTCCTGGCGCTCCACAATCGCCGTCGGGTCGATGTGTATTTTTCCAGCGCGTGCGGGGCGCGGCTGCGCGAGGCCTTTGGCTATTGCTTTGCGACACCGCCCGGTAGCGCCTATCCGCCAATCCTCAACGCGCACGAAATTGCCGATGGCGACACGGTCGAGGTCGACGGGCCCGGCGGCACGCTTAAGATCACAGCGTTCACGCTGACCCATGGCGATATTGATGCATTCGGCTATCGCGTCTGCGATCTGGCTTATTGCTGCGATCTCTCGGCCGTGCCGCGCGGCGCATCCGCGGCCTTGTCCAACCTGGACATATGGATCGTGGATGCCTTGCGTCCTACACCGCATCCGAGCCATTTGAGCCTGCCCGAGACGCTGGAGCTGATCGAGCATTTCGCGCCGCGCCAGGCCGTGCTCACCAATATGCATATCGATCTCGACTATCGGACCACCGAGGCCGAGACGCCTGACAATGTGACGCCGGCCTTCGATGGCATGCAGATCGATGCTGTCACCGGACGCATTCTCAACCGCTGACGTTTTTTGCGCCACATTGCGGTCGCGTTGGCGATGCGCGACGACACACCGGTTAGTGACTGATCATCCAGGGTCGAGCAGACGGGAAGCTTTTGGACCCGTCCGGTCGCACGAGCGTGGAGCGGCCTTTCTTGCCGCCTCCACTGCAGCATGAGCAGCCGGGGCCATGGGCCGAGCCGCCGCGTCTTGGTTCGTGACGTGCCTTTTCGTTGGTGGCAAAGGCAGAGCGGCGAGCGGCATCCATGCCGGCGATGAAGGGGACCGACAGGAAAGCCCGCGCAGCGGGCTCTCCACAAGCAGGGCAGGCGCAGGGCTCTGCCGATTGCGACATCGGCCGGACCTGGGAAAACGGTCCGCAACTGGTGCATTGATAATCGTAGATCGCCACGGCCGTCTCCTAGAGGTCGAGCGCGATGGGCATATCGATGGATCCATCGAGGTGCTTTTTGGGTCCGTCCGAGCCGGGCATGATGTCGAACTCGAAAATGTCGGTGGGCAGCCAGAGCGTGGCGCAGGCATTGGGGATGTCGACAACGCCTGAGACATGGCCCTGCACCGGCGCGGTGCCGAGAATGGAATAGGCCTGAGCGCCGGAATAGCCGAATTTCTTCAGATATTCGATGGCGTTGAGACAGGCCTGCCGATAGGCGGTGGTGACGTCCAGATAGTGCTGCGTGCCGCTCTCGTCGACTGAGATGCCCTCGAAGATCAGGTAGTCGTCATATTTCGGCGCAATCGGCGAGGGCCGGAAGATCGGGTTCTTGATCCCGTATTTGGCCATGCCACCCTTGATCAGGCTGACTTTGATATGGAGCCAGCCGGCCATTTCGATGGCGCCGCAAAAGGTGATTTCGCCGTCGCCCTGGCTGAAGTGCAGGTCGCCCATGGAAAGGCCGGCGCCGTCGACATAGACGGGGAAATAGACCTTTGAGCCGCGCGAAAGATCCTTGATGTCGCAATTGCCGCCATGTTCGCGCGGCGGCACCGTGCGGGCACCAGTGGCGGCGGCCTTTTCGAAATCATCGCCCTTGAGCGCACCCATATGGGCCGCATTTGTGTCCGGCAGGGTGGCGAGCGCCGGCACGCGTTCGGGCTCGGTGTCGAACAGTTTCTTTTCGCGCGTGTTCCACATGTCGAGCATCTTGTGGTCGGGCAGGCACCCGATCAGTCCGGGATGGATGAGCCCGGCATATTTGACACCCGGCACGTGGCGGGACTGGGTGAACATACCCTTGAAATCCCAGATGGATTTCTGCGCGGAAGGGAAATGTTTATCGAGGAACCCGCCGCCATTATTGACCGAGAAAAAACCGTTGAAGCCCCAGAGCGAGTTTTCGAAAGCCCCGATATCGAGAATATCGACGACCAGGAGGTCGCCCGGCTCAGCGCCCTTGACGCCAATCGGACCGGACAGGAAATGCACCTGCTTGAGATCGACATCGCGGACATCGGCAGCGTCGTCGTCATTTTTGATCTGGCCGCCGGTCCAGTCATAGGTCTCGATCTTGAAATCGTCTCCTGGCTCGACCCAACAGGCCATGGGGATATCGGGGTGCCAGCGATTGTGAATCTTTTCGTTGGTATAGGGGCTTTCGTTGAGATCGACCTTGATGAGGGTTTCGGTCATTTGCGTATCCTCGTTGGCGTTGGAAACAGGGCGCTTCCAGCAAAAGTGGTCCCGGTTTGCGGTTCGGAAGCGTGACAAAAAGAAGAGCTAGACGGAGAGAAAGGACGAGACCTTCACCTCGTCGATGCCGGCGCGAGGGCTTTCGTGGACGAACTCGCCGTTCTCGATAACCAGCACGCGATCAGCAATATCGAGGGCGAAGCTCAGCACCTGTTCGGAGACGACGATGGACAGGCCCTTCTCGTCGCGAATGCGCCGCAACGTCCGGGCCATGTCCTTGATGATCGAGGGCTGGATGCCCTCCGTGGGCTCATCGAGCAGCAGCACTTTGGGCCGCGAGGCCAGCGCCCGGGCGATGGCGAGCTGCTGCTGCTGGCCGCCGGAGAGATTGCCCCCGCGACGGCCCTTCATTTCCAGCAGCACCGGAAAGAGTTCGTAGAGATCGCCCGGCACCTGGCTCTCGCCGGTAATGGTCAGGCCGGTCTCGATATTCTCCTTCACCGTCATGGTGGAAAAGATCATGCGCCCCTGCGGCACATAGGACAGGCCGGACTCGACACGCCTGTAACTCTCGGCATGCTCCACCGCCTTGCCATCCACAAAGATAGTGCCGCTTCTCGATGGTACGATACCCATGAGCGATTTCATCAGCGTGGTCTTGCCCATGCCGTTGCGGCCCATAATGGCGACGATTTCGCCGGGTGCCACATCCAGCGACACGCCATGGATGACTTCGCTCTGGCCGTAGGAGACGCGTAGATTGTCGATTGCGAGCATGGTTGCCTCCTAGTGCCCGAGATAGACTTCGACGACCTTCGGGTCGTGCTGGACATGGTCCATCGTGCCCTCTGACAGCACCTTGCCCTGGTGCAGCACGGTGACCCGGTGGGCGATGTCTTCGACGAACTTCATGTCGTGCTCGATGACGATCACCGAGTGCTGCTTGATGATGGTGTTGAGCAGTTCGGCGGTCTTGACGCGCTCGCCCACGCTCATGCCGGCAACCGGCTCGTCCAGCATCAACAGGTCCGGCTTCTGGATCAGCAGCATGCCGATTTCGAGCCATTGCTTCTGGCCGTGGCTGAGAATGGCGGCCTCGGTCTCGAGATGATCCTTGAGGAAAATCATCTCGGCGATCTCCTCGATGCGCTCGATCACCGCGCGGTCGCGCCGGAACGCCAGAGCCCCCCAGACATTCTTGCCGCGTGGATAGGACAGTTCGAGATTTTCAAAGACCGTGAGGTCCTCGTAGATGGACGGGTTCTGGAACTTCCGGCCCACCCCGGCATGAACAATCTGGTGTTCCTTCATCGTGGTCAGGTCCTTGCCGCGGAAGCGGATCGAGCCTGACGTGGCCTTGGTGCGGCCGCAAATGAGATCGAGCACCGTGGTCTTGCCGGCACCATTGGGGCCGATGATCACGCGAATTTCGTTCTCGTCGACATAGAAGGAGAGGTCGTTGACCGCCTTGAACCCATCGAAGGAGACGGTGAGCCCTTCCACGGCAAGCAGGAATTCCTTGGGTTCCGTTCTGGTATCGAAAGTCATCTCGGTTTTCCTATTCGGCAGCAGCTTCGGTGGGTGCCGGCGTAGGGGCAGGGCGCAGGCGCTTTGTCAGGCGCGGCAGCAGCGGCTCGATATGGCTCTTCCAGATCCCGGCAAGACCATTGGGGAAGGCCATGACCACGAGGATGAACAGTCCGCCCATGGCGAAGAGCCAAAGTTCCGGGAAGCTCTCGGAGAAGCTGGTCTTGGCGTAGTTGACCAGCAGCGCGCCATAGACTGCGCCGAAGATCGAGAGCCGTCCGCCCACAGCGCAGAAGATGACCATTTCGATCGAGGGCACGATGCCCACGAACGAGGGCGACATGAACCCCACCTGCAACGCGAACATGGCGCCGCCGATGGCCGAGAAAGCCGCGGCCAGGCAGAAGACGAAGATCTTGAAATTGGCGACGTCATAGCCGGAGAAGCGGACGCGATCTTCCTTGTCGCGCATGGCGATCAGCAGGCGACCAAATTTGGAGCGCTTGACGAAGAGGGCGAGGAGGATGACCCCGAGAAGCAGGACGGCATTGACGAAATAAAGGATCAGCTTGGCGCTGTCGGTGCGGATGTCCCAGCCGAGCAGGGTCCGCAGATCGGTCATGCCGTTGATGCCGCCTGTATAACCCTGCTGCCCAACGATTAGGATGGTGAGGATGGCGGCAACCGCCTGAGTGATGATGGCGAAATACACCCCGCCCACCCGGCGTTTGAACATGGCCGCGCCGATAATGTAGGCGAAGACCGTGGGCACAACGAGGATTAGGAGCATGGCCAGCGGGAAGGACTTGAACGGCATCCACCACCAAGGCAACTCAGTTACCTGGTTCCAGTCCATGAAGTCGGGAATGCCGGGCGTGGACTGGATAGCCGTGTTTTCCGGCGATGAGGCCTCGAGCTTCAGGAACATTGCCATGCAGTAGCCGCCCAGGCCAAAGAAGATGCCCTGGCCCAGGCTCAGAATGCCGCCAAAGCCCCAGCAGAGCACGAGCCCCACGGCAACAAAGGCATAGGTGAGATATTTGCCGGCCAGGTTGAGGCGGAAGATGTCGAGCGCCAGCGGAAAGATGGCCAGGATGAGTATCGCCAGAATGATGAAGGCGACGGCGTCCTTGTCGAGCAATGTCCGTGATGTGGCAGGGGTCGCTGCAGACATGAAACCGGCTCCTTTCAGCGGCGGATCTTGAGGGTGAACAGACCCTGCGGGCGCAGCATCAGGATGCCGACGACGGTGAGCAGGGTGAGAACCTTGGCCATCGAACCGGACATGAAGAATTCCATGGTCGATTGCGCCTGGCTGATGGTGAAGGCCGATGCGATGGTACCGATGAGGCTGCCCGCGCCGCCAAAGACAACGACCAGGAAGGTATCGACGATATAGAGCTGACCGGCCGTGGGACCGGTCGAGCCGATCATGGTGAAGGCGGACCCGGCGACGCCGGCAATGCCGCAGCCCAGGCCGAAGGTCATGCGGTCGACCATCTTGGTATTGATGCCCACCGCGCCGGCCATGACACGGTTCTGCGTCACGGCGCGCACCTGCTTGCCCCAGCGCGACCTGTACATGAGCGCCGCCACGGCGATGGCAATGAGCGTGGTCAGAGCCATAACGAAGAGACCATTGATCGGCACTTCGATGATATCGGTCAGCGGCAGCGAGCCCATCATCCAGTCGGGCAGGGTGACACCCACTTCGCGGGCGCCGAACACCGAGCGATAGGTTTGCTGCAGAATGAGGCTGAGGCCCCAGGTGGCCAGGAGCGTGTCGAGCGGCCGCCGGTAAAGGTGCCGGATCATTGCCCATTCAACGATCACCCCCAGCGTGAAACTGGCGCAAAAGGCCAAAGCCATGGCGATGAAGAAATAAATGGGAAAGAGCGCCGGGGCGAAATTGGTGACGAACAGACTGACGCCCCAGGTGACATAGGCCCCCAGGATCATGAATTCGCCATGGGCCATGTTGATGACGCCCATCTGGCCGAAAATGATGGCCAGGCCGAGGGCCATGAGCACAAAGACGGAAAACAGGATCAGCCCGGCGAAGCCCTGCATCGCCAGGATCGAAAAGAACTGATCATATGTATAGTCGCCGATCATAGGAGCCTCGCATCGAGGGATGGGAAAGGCGGCGGCTCCGCAGCGGGAGCCGCCAGTTCTGCGTCAGGAGAGGCGAGGCTTATTGGTAACCTTCCGGGAACGGATCTGGCTCCATCAGGTCGGCGGTCTCATAGACCACGTCATATTGACCATCGGCGCGGGCGTGGCCGATACGCAGCTTGCTCCACAGATGATGGTTCTCGTGGATTTTGACATAGCCTTCGGGCGCAGTGCCGAGCTCGATACCGGGCGAAGCCTCGCGCACCTTGTTGATGTCGAAACTGCCGGCCTTTTCGACGGCGGCCTTCCACAGCCACGGCCCGAGATAGGCAGCCTGGGTCACGTCGCCGATAACGATGCCATCGCCCCAGCGCGCCTTGAACGCCTCGACAAAGGCCTTGTTGTTGTCGTTCTCGATCGACTGGAAATATTTCATGGCCGCATAGGCGCCCACGATATTCTCGCCGCCGATGCCCAGGATTTCGTCCTCCGTCACCGAGATGGTGAGCAGGAGCGGGGATTCCTCGGTGAGGTCGATGCCGGCGGCCTTGAGCTGCTTGTAAAAGGCCACATTGGAGCCGCCCACCACGATGGCGTAGATCACGTCGGGCTTGGTCAGCTTGATCTTGTTGATGACCGAATTGAACTGGGTATGTTCGAGCGGGTAATATTCCTCGCCGACGACCTTGAGCCCCTTCATCTCGATATGCTTGCGGGCGATCTTGTTTGACGTCCGGGGCCAGATGTAGTCCGAACCGAGCAGGTAGAAGCTCTTGGCACCCTTGGTGTCGACCACCCAATCGATACCGGCGAGAATCTGCTGGGTTGCTTCCTGGCCGGTATAGATGACGTTGGGGCTCTCCTCGAGGCCTTCATAGAAAGTCGGGTAGTAGAGCATGCCATTATACTGCTCGAAGACCGGCAGGACGGCTTTGCGCGAAGCCGAGGTCCAGCAGCCCATCACAGAGGCGACCTTGTCCTGCACCAGCAGCTTCTTGGCCTTTTCCGCGAAGGTCGGCCAATCGGAAGCGCCATCTTCCTGGATATATTTGATCTGGCGACCGAGCACGCCGCCGGCGGCGTTGATCTGCTCGATGGCCAGGATTTCGGCCTGCACCGAGCCGGTCTCGGAAATAGCCATGGTGCCGGTGACCGAATGGAGGATACCGACGGTGACTTCGGTATCGGTGACGGCAAGACCCGTCGTATTGACGGCAGCGGTGGAGGTGTCCTGAGCGAAGACGCGGCCGCCGCCGAGCATGCCCAGTGCCGGAATGGTTGCCATGGCCGCGAGCAGCTTGCGGCGGTTGATTTTGAAGGGGCCGTCGCCCGAAAAGTCAGTCATTGTTTTGCCCTGTCCTTGATTGCCTGGCTGAGGCGGGAGGAACGCGCCTGCAACTGATCAAGGATTGGGCATTTTTGCGTCGTGCCTCTCAACGGGGCATTTGACGTATTCATATCGGGATTTTTCCCACATATTGTCCGTCATATGGCGGGGACGATCAGTCCCATGCCGTGTCCGACTGCGCCGCAAAGCGGCTGGCAATAGGGCATGGGAGCGTATAGGGCGAACCGGGACGGGTGATGAGGGCAGAGGCGAAGGTTACGCGTGTCAGGCGCACCTATAACAAATGGGTGGCTAACCAGACACTTGAGGATTTCGCGCTTCGCTTCACCGCGCATAAGGTTCGGCGCTGGTCTCCGGCGCGTATCGCCAATACCGCGATTGGTGCCGCCTCCTTCCTGGCGCTGGAGGCCATCGGTGGCGCGCTAACCCTGAGCTACGGCTTTTCGGCCACGGCCTGGGCCGTGCTCTCGACCTGCATCATCATCTTCCTGATGGGCGTTCCCATCGTCTACAACGCGGCCAAATATGGCGTGGATATCGACCTGCTGACCCGCGGGGCCGGCTTTGGCTATATCGGTTCGACCATCACATCGCTCGTCTATGCCAGCTTCACCTTCATCTTCTTTGCCATCGAAGCGGCGATCATGGCGACTGCGCTGGAGCTATGCTTCGGACTGCCCCTGCCCATCGGATATCTGGTCAGTGCCCTCATGGTCATTCCCCTGGTGACCTATGGCATCACCCTGATCAACCGCTTCCAGACCTGGACGCAACCCTTCTGGCTGGTCTTGCAGATCATTCCATTCGTCTTCATCGGGGCCCAGAGCATGCCGGCCGTGCGGGAATGGACCGGCTATACCGGCGTCATGGGCGCCGTGGACGGCGGTTTCAGCCTGGGCCTGTTCGGCGCGGCCTCGGCCGTCATGTTCTCGCTGGTCGCCCAGATCGGTGAGCAGGTGGACTATCTGCGCTTTCTGCCCCGCACCGGCCACAAGAGCCGTTTTGCCTGGTGGCTGGCTCTGATCGGCGCGGGCCCGGGCTGGATCGTCATTGGCGGTCTCAAGGTCATGGCCGGCTCGTTCCTCGCCTATTACGCCTTCCGCCACGGCGTCGACTTCTCCAGCGCTTCCGAGCCAACGCAGATGTATCTGGTCGTCTTCGGACAAATGCTGCAAAGCCCCGAACTCGCCCTGGCCGCCACAGGCATTTTCGTGGTCGTCTGTCAGCTCAAGATCAATGTAACCAATACCTATGCCGGCTCGATTGCCTGGTCGAACTTCTTTTCCCGTCTGACCCACAGCCATCCCGGACGGGTTGTCTGGGTGGTGTTCAACGTGCTGATCGGCCTCATCCTGATGGAGTTCGGCATCTATAAGGCGCTCGAGCAAATCCTGGGACTCTATGCCATCCTGGCCATTGCCTGGCTGGCGGCTATCGTCTCCGACCTCATCATCTGCAAACCGCTCGGCCTGTCGCCGCGCCATATCGAGTTCAAGCGAGCCCATCTATACGACATCAACCCGGTCGGCTTTGGCGCCATGCTCATCGCAGTGGCCCTTTCGCTATTGTCCTATCTCGGGATTTTCGGGGAGATCGCGGAGGCGCTTTATTCCTATGTGGCACTGGTGACGGCACTGGTCTGCGTGCCGCTCATCGCCATTGCGACGCGCGGCCGCTACTATATCGCCCGCAGCTCCGAACTTCCCCATAGCCATGGCGAGGCCATTCGCTGTCGTGTTTGCGAGCACAGTTTCGAGCCCGAGGACATGGCCGGCTGTCCGGTCTATGGCGGGCCGATCTGTTCGCTCTGCTGCTCGCTCGATGCGAGATGTGGCGATCGCTGCAAGACCGATGCCCGCCTCGGCGACCAGCTCTCCGGCGTCGTCACCAAAATGCTGCCGGAGTCGATTGCCACGGCGCTCAACACGCGGCTGGGGCATTATCTCGGGCTCATGCTGATCGTCGGCGGTTTGATGGCGGCTATTTTGATGGTCTTCAACTATCAGGCGACGCTGGATGGGCATTCGGCGCGCGCGGCTATCGATGCCACGCTGGGCAAGATCTTCGTTGTCTTTTTCATCATCGCGGGCATTATCGTTTGGCTCTTCGTGCTCAACCACGAAAGCCGCGAATTTGCCGAGGAGGAGGCGCGGCGGCATACCGCACTGCTGATCGAGGAAATCGAGGCGCACCAGGAAACCGACCGCAAGCTGCAGGCGGCCAAGGAGGCGGCGGAATCCGCCAATCTGGCCAAGTCCCGCTACGTGACCGGCCTCAGCCACGAATTGCGCTCGCCGCTCAATTCCATTCTGGGCTATGCGCAATTGCTCGAGCGCCAGCGCGCCGAACACCCGATGGTCGGCCGGGCGGCACGCACAATCCTGCGCTCAGGCGAGCATCTGTCCGGTCTCATCGAGGGCTTGCTCGACATTTCCAAGATCGAAGCGGGCAAGCTCCACCTCTATCGCGACAAGACGGCGCTGGCGGCCAATATCAATCAACTGGTCGAAATGTTCTCGCTGCAGGCGCGGGAGAAAGGGATCGACTTCGTCTTCGACCAGGCAACGCCGCTGCCGGAATATGTCTTCACCGACGAAAAGCGCCTGCGCCAGATCCTGATCAATCTCATCTCCAATGCCATCAAATTCACCGATTCCGGCACCGTTACGCTGCGCCTGAGCTATCGCAACCAGATCGCCTCATTCGAGGTGATCGATACCGGTTCGGGCATTCCGCCCGACGAGCTGGACCGCATCTTCCTGCCGTTCCAGCGCGGCACCAGGCCTGCCGGCGCAGAGCCGCAACCTGGCACGGGACTGGGGCTGACCATCACCAAGCTTCTGGTCGAGATCATGGGCGGCGAGTTGACCGTGGCCAGCACGCCCGGGCAGGGGACCCAATTCACCGTGCGCATCCTGCTCTCTTCGACCTGGATGCCCGACGAACCCAAGCACTCCACGGTGCGGATCACCGGTTATTACGGCCCCCGCCAGTCTATCCTGGTCGCCGATGACGACCCGGCGCAGCGTGAATTGCTCTCCGATCTCCTGGGCGGGCTCGGTTTCGACGTGGCGACGGTCAAGGACGGGGTCGAATGCCTGCAGTCGATCCGCCGCCAGCGGCCAAGCCTGCTTATCCTCGATGTCGCTATGCCACGGCGCAATGGTTGGCAGGTGGCCCAGAAGGTGAGAGGCGACAGGCTGCCCATCATCATGATCTCGGCCGATGCCGGAAGCGAACGGCTCCGACCCGATTATGGGGCGCTCTACGATGGCTACCTAATCAAGCCGTTCAAGGTAGACGACCTCGTCCAACAGATCGGCTCCGCGCTCGGCCTGCTCTGGATCGAGGATGACGCGCCCATGGATTCGTCAGCCCAGGAGACCGCACTGTCATGATGTCGAGCGAACCGGCCAAAGTTCTCATCGTCGATGACCAGCCCGACACGCTGACCATGCTGACGGATGCGCTGGACCTCGAAGGCATGGCGACCAGCCATGCCTCCAGCGGCCAGACAGCCCTGTCGATGATCGCGCAGACGCCGCCGGACATTGTCCTGCTCGATGCCATGATGCCGGGCATGGACGGGTTCGAGACCTGCCAGGTGCTCAAGAGCGAGATGGGGCTGACCGATCTGCCGGTCATCTTCATGACGGGCCGCAATGACAGTGACCATGTCGTGCGGGCGCTGGCATGCGGCGGGGTGGATTTCGTCTCCAAGCCGATCGTGCTCACCGAGCTCTTTGCGCGCATGCGGGTGCATCTGAGCAATTCGCGCAAGACCCGATCGGCGCGGGATGCGCTCGATTCCATCGGCCGCCGGATTGTCGCCGTGCATCCGCAGGCGGGCATCGTCTGGGCCACGCCGCAGGCGCAGGACCTTTTGTCCCGTATCGGGCTCAGGCCGGAGGAGGGCTCCACATTGCCCTGGGAGCTCAAGCAGTGGGTGGCCGATGATACTGGCGCCGACGGCAATGTCCGGCTCTACCGCCGGTTTGACCGCGAGGTCGAGTTCCGCATCATGGAGCGCCGCGCCGACGGGACGATCCTTCTCCGCATCATCGACTGCGCCGCTGGCACCGGCGAGCAGCGCCTTGCGGCGGCGTTCGGCATCAGCCTGCGCGAGGCGGAGGTGCTGCTGTGGCTTACGCATGGCAAGTCCAACAAGGAAATTGCCGCGATCCTTCAGCTCTCTCCCCGCACCATCAATAAGCATCTCGAACAGATATTTGAGAAGCTAGGCATCGAAAACCGCACAGCCGCGGCCACGATGTCGGTGCGGGTGTTGTGGGACTGATGGCTCGCTAACGTCAGCAAACGGCCCCACCAATGGTGGAGCCACCAGCGGACGGTTCTCTTTATGGCTCAACGCCTAACAGGCGGTTGGTAAAGTAACCCGAGAAGTCGGGCTTTTCCGCCACGACCACGCCATTTCCGTCCTTGAGCAGCCCGGCGCCGAAAAGAAAATTGCCCATCGCGTCCATCTTTTCCGGGTCGATGACGCCGATCGTGCCGTCCTCGGCGCGAAGATAGTGACCATCGATCAGCGCCTGGAGTGAGGCCCGCACAAAGTCGCGGTCGAGCAGGGTATCCGCATTGGCCGCGACCAGAATGTCAGTGGCTTCGTCCGGATGTTCGACGGCATAGGCATAGCCGCGCCGGCTGGCCGAAATGAAGGCGCCGGCCGTGTCGGCGTGCTCGGCAAGATAGGCATCGGTGGTACCAAGAAAGTTGGTGTGCTGGTCGGGAACGCCATAATCGGCGTAGCGGAAGGCGCGCTGCGCCGGACCATCGCGCTCTGCCTTTATACCTTCCCAGGTATAGACTTCGAGGGTGAAATCGACGGCGCCATTGGCCAGTGCCTCATAGGCCGATGTGCCAAGGGTCACGGTTTCGAACGTGCCGTCCCCGCCATCCTGCCTGATAATGGTGCCGATCAGCGCCGTCTCCCAGCCGCTGCCGAAGCCGGCATAGATTTTTCCGTCCAGATCTCGGGGTGTCTGAATGTCGTCTCGATCGGCCTTGAACACCAGCCGCCCGGTCTCGGTTTGCACCAGCGCATAGGTCGCGACCAGATCAGCGCCGGCTGTGCGTTGGGTGAACAGGCCGATAGAGCCCAGAATGCCGAAATCGGCCACGTGGTTGGCAACCAGCGTGGCTGCGGAGGTGTCCGTATAGGGCAGGATTTCGAGCTCGATGCCGGCCTCCTGGTAAAACCCTTTCGCCTGAGCGACGAATAGGCCGATGTGATTGGTGTTGGGCGTCCAGTCGAGCGCCACGCTTACCGGCTCGGCCAGGACCGGGCTGGCGCTCAAGGCGGCCATAAATATCAGGGAAGCGCGAAAATGCGACATGATCATTCCTCTAGTGTGAGCAGGGTTTGCAGGATTTCGGCCTCTATCGCGGAGAGAGCCTTGTCGCCCGCGGCGGGACGTGGATGAGGCAGCGGGATATCGTAATGGCGCGATATTCTGGCCGGGCGTGGCGAGAGCACATAGACCCGGTCGGACAGGAAAACCGCCTCGCGCACATCGTGGGTGATCAGCAGCACGGTCCAGTCGTGATGCACGCGCATGCTTGCAAGCCAGCGTTGCATCCTGGTCCTCGTTAGCGCGTCCAGGGCGCCGAATGGTTCATCGAGCAGCAACATGGACCTTTGCTGGGCCACCGTGCGCAGCAAAGCCACACGCTGGCGCATCCCGCCCGAGAGCTGGGACGGATAATGCCGCTCGAAGCCCGACAGGCCGAACTCAGCAAACAGGGGCAGGGCCCTTTCGCGGGCCGCCGCCCGGCTCATGCCCTGCACTTCAAGACCGAGCGTGGCGTTGTCGATGATGCGACGCCAGGGCATCAGCGCATCACGTTGCGGCATGAAGGCAAAGCGATGGCTATTCGCTTCGAGCGGGGCGCCGGCACATAGAATATCGCCGCCATCATGTCGAAGCGCGCCGGTCAATAGCTGCAATATGGTGGATTTGCCGGCCCCTGACGGCCCCAGGATGGACACGAATTCGCCTGGGTGAACCGAAAGGCTGATGTCGGCCAGCACGGCGAGTTGATCGAAGCTCTTCGAGACGGATCTGAGTTCCAGTCGCGGCACGCTCATCGCTCGCGCGCCCCCAATCGCGCCCAGGGCATGGCCAGTCGTTGCAGCAGGACTGTTGTACCGAAAAGGCAAAGGGTGAGCGCTGCGCTGACAAAGACCGCGGCCAGGACCAGGTCCGGCCGGAAATTGTTCTTGGCGTTGAGGATATAGATGCCCAGGCCCCGGACGGCGCCTGCATATTCGGCGAAGATCGCCCCGACCACGGCATAGGTGATCGATATCCTGAGCCCGGCGAAGAAATAGGGCAGGGCGGACGGCAAACGAGCAGCCATGAAGATGCGCCAGCGCGACGCGCCCATGGAAGCAAGAAGCGACTCTATATCGCGATCGGTCGAGTCATAGCCCTGCACCAGGGCGACCAGCATGGGAAAAAACGTCACCAGCGCGACCAGCACGATCTTGGGCATCAGACCGAAGCCGAACCAGAGCACCACAAGGGGCGCGATCGCCACCAGCGGCAGGGTCTGGGTGATGACCAGGACTGGGAACACGGCCCGCTGCAGTGGACGAAAGAAGTCCAGCAGCAGCGAGAACAGGAAGGCGGCGCCGAGCGAACAGGAAAAGCCGAACAGGGTGGCTTGCAGCGTCGCCAGCGTGTGGAGGGCCAGTGCCTCGCGCTGCTGGTAACCCTGAACGAGCACGCGCGACGGCGCCGACAGGGCCGTAGGAGAGATGCCCGACTGCCGGACATATAATTCCCAGGCGAGAAAGAGGGCCGAGACGGACAGAACCGCCGGCCAGGCATGGGCAAACAGGCGGGCAACGCCCGACCAGGCTGAACGTATCGACATGACGACGCTCCGGCCTAGCGCGCGCTTGGGCTATTGGCCGATACGGTCAGATCGATGGTAACATGCCCTTCAGGCGGCCCGAAGCGGCAGAATGCCTGCTCCAGAGTGGCAAAAAGGGCGCCGGTATCGCCGCTGAGCTTGGTTGCGAAATGCTTTGACGCCTCGAATGTGCCCGAGGCCTTGAGAAAGTCGATGCAGCCGTAAATCTCGTCCATGTGCCGGTCTTGGCCCATGACATAGAGCGAGAACTGCGCCACCGAGAAGACATCTGTCTCCGGCGCGCTGGAGACCGCAGCCAGGGCGCTTTCCTGCCGCTCGGCCAGTGGCAACATCGGCCCCGCCAAGTGCTGCGACTGGCAAATGGCATCGTCGGGCTCGCCCGGGCACCCGCGCGAGATGGCAGCCGAGAGAACGCTGTGCACACCGGTCCGGGCGGCGGCTGTAAAAACGTCGCGCAGCGCCGGAAACAGCAGTTCGGGCGGACCGACCAGCAATGTGGATATATCGTCAGTCTCGATGCGCAGACGATCCCGATAGGGATCGAGCGCCTTCAATGCGCTCATGATGACAGCGACGAAATCGCCGGTCATGGGATAAAGGGAAATTTGCGCGCCAGAAAACATGAACCGCCTCGCTCCGCTGGTATTACCCAGATCAGCTTTAGGGTCCGAAGGCTTGCCGCCCCCATCTCAGCCCCGACCGTACGGAGCACCCCTGTGGATGGCGCGGACCATAGACGACATCGATGAGCTTTCGCAACCCTCCTCGGCTCTCGGAAAAATCCCAATAGCTGCCAGCGGGGCCGTTCCGCCAATATGGGCGCACGAAGACCGTTCATCGCAACATGCAGGCAGGCACCGAATGACCAAGCTGACCGGATTAGCCACCGCACTTCTCGTCGCACTCGCGGCCGCCACTTTTCCAGTTTCGGCCAATGCTGCGCAGACCATCGAATATACGGGTCAGGATCTGAAAGTGGACACCGCCATAGCGATCTACTTCGCAGACGGCGACCGGCAATCGGAGCCTTACTATTTCTCGCTGAGCGGCCAGCTAACGCAAATGGTGATGTGCAAGGCCACCTTCGATTCGCAGAAAAGCCGAATTCTGACCGCTTTGCGCAGCCACCCCGATTTCAAGCGGCGCACGCCTGTGGCCGCCGCATGCGCCCGAACCAATAAGACGCCGCTGAACCCGTTCGCGCGCTAGTCTCGCCGGGTTCGACGCTATCGCCCGATATGTCGTCATGCGCTCGTTCGGTCGCAATCGCGTGTAGGGTCTTGACCCTACCATGTGGCAAGGTCGCATGGATAAGGCGTATCTGGCTGCTGAGTGGGCATGAACGCGATGGTGCGAATAGTGCTGACCGTATTGATGGCGCTAACGCTGAACGCCTCGATGGTCTTTGCCGCGACGACGCAATCGCCCGGGCACCATACCGAGGCCGTCACCGTCCGGCACTGTGACCATCATGGTCACCGCATGCAGATGTCAGACCATGCGCATGCAGCCAATCTCGATGATTGTCAGCGGCAGGTTTGTCCCTCCTGCACAGGCCTGCCGCCGCTTTTGCCGGTCCTGTTGCATCAGGCTGAAACCAACGCAGTTGAGCCGTTTGCGCTGCGCTATTGGTCGCCGTCCTGGCGGCCGCCTCTGTTCCGGCCACCTATCCAAATCTGAACCTTTTGACGGCCCTTGGGCCGGGTCCCGATTTTCAGATTTGGAGTATTTCCATGAGCACGCAGCTCTCTCGTCGCGCCTTTCTCGGCGCCTCTCTCGCCTTGGCCGGCAGCATCGCCCTGCCGCGCTTTGCCCTGGCACAACAGCCACCAGCCCGCACTTTGATTGCCGAGCGTCGTGTCATCGACGTGCTGGGCAGGCCAGCCAATGTTTTCGGCATCCGCGCCGGCAACGGGGGGCAGGGCCTGTTCCTGCCGGCCGGCGAACGCTTTCTGGTCGATCTGGAAAACCGGATCGGCGCCCAAACCATTATCCACTGGCATGGGCAGGTCCCTGATCCGGCCCAGGATGGTGTCTCCGACACCGGCTATGTCTCGCCGTTAGCCGACGGCGAAATCCGGGGCTTCGACTTTCCCGCGCGAACCGGGACGCATTGGATGCACTCGCATCACGGGCTTCAGGAACAATCGATGCTCGCCGCCCCGCTGGTCGTCTATACCGCGGAGGACGAGGCGGCCGATATGCAGGATGAAACGGTCCTCCTGCACGATTTCTCGTTCCGCCGCCCCGATGACATCCTTGCAGAACTGACCGGCGGGCAGGTCGGTGGCCACGACATGGCCAACATGTCCGGCGGCGAAATGTCCATGGGCGGTGGCATGATGATGGGCAGCATGGATCACGGGATGATGTCCATGGACCTCAACGACGTCGTCTATGATGCCTTCCTGGCCAATGATCGCACGCTGGACGATCCGCAGATCATCCGGACCGAGACTAATGGCAGGGTTCGGCTGCGGCTGATCAATGGGGCGACCTCGAGCGCCTTCTGGATCAATCTGGGCGATGCCGAAGCCACCGTCCTAGCCGTTGACGGCAATGACGCGGAACCGATCAGCGGCAATCGTTTTCCGATGACGCCCGCCCAGCGGCTCGACCTCCTGATCGACATGAAGGGCCGGTCCGTGGTACCCGTCCTGGCCCAGGTCGAGGGCCTGGCCGACCGCACCGGCATTATCATCGCGGTCAATGGCGCCGAGATCCCCAAAATCTCACGGATCGCGGAGCAGACCGAGGTTCCGATCGATCTGTCCCTGGAAGAAAAGCTGGTCGCTCGTCATCCCCTGACGGCCATGCCAGCCGACCGCACGATCCAGACCATGATCATGGGGGCAATGGCGCCCTACGCCTGGAACCTCGACAATGCGCCCTGGCCGAACCGCCGGCCGCTGAGCGTGGTCGAGGGCGAACGCGTAACGCTCGAGATCATGAACCATTCGATGATGGCCCATCCCATGCATCTGCATGGCCACCATTTCCAGGTGACTTCACTCAATGGCCGGTCCTTGAACGGTGCCATGCGCGACACCGTCCTGGTGCCCCCCATGGCGACGGTCGGCGTCAGCTTCGATGCCGACAATCCGGGGCGCTGGTTGTTCCACTGCCACAATCTCTATCACATGGCCACGGGCATGATGACCGAGCTTGTCTACGGCTGACGCCCAGCCTTAATAGCGCCGGTTCCGTCCGCCCGGAAGATCGGGCAGGGCGGAACCAGCCCCCTTTTGCGACCTGCGCTCAGGCCGCGCCTAATTGATCCGCGCGGATCGCAACCGCAGCGAATTGCCGATCACGCTCACAGACGACAGGGCCATGGCCGCCGCCGCAATGGCTGGCGAGAGGGTCAGTCCGAAGAACGGGTAGAGCACGCCTGCCGCGATCGGGACTCCGGCCGCATTGTAGACAAAAGCCAGGAACAGGTTCTGGCGGATATTCTGCATGGTGACCCGCGATAGGCGTCGCGCCCGGGCAATGCCGATCAGATCGCCATTGAGCAGGGTCACACCGGCGCTTTCCATAGCCACGTCCGTTCCGGTGCCCATGGCAATGCCGACATCGGCCGCGGCCAGGGCCGGCGCGTCATTGACGCCGTCGCCCGCCATCGCCACCACCTTGCCCTGCGCACGCAGATGCTCGACCACCGCGCTTTTGCGCTCGGGCAGCACGTCGGCCTCGACCTCGTCGATCCCCAATTTTGCACCGACGGCTTTGGCGGTCACGGCATTATCGCCCGTCATCATCACCACGCCGATCCCCTGGCTCCGCAGATCTGCCAAGGCCTCAGCCGTGGTGGCCCGGATCGGGTCGGCTATCCCCAGGGCGCCCGCGACTTTGCCGTCGACAGCGACCAGAACCACCGTCGCGCCCTGGGCACGCACATCGTCGGCGCGGGATCTCCAGAGGTCCAGTGCCACGCCCTCGGCCTCAAGATATTTGGCGCTGCCGATCAGAACCCGCCGACCATCGACCGTGCCGGTCAAACCCTTGCCGACCGGCGAATCCACGTCACTCGGCGCGGAAAGCCGGAGCTTGCGCTCCTCCGCCGCGGCAACGATGGCCATGCCCAGAGGATGCTCGCTGGCCCGTTCCAGGCTGGCTGCCAGCGCCAGAAGCTGAGCCTCGTCCATGCCGTCGGCGGGCAATATCTGGGTAAGGCTTGGTTGCCCCTCCGTCAGCGTGCCCGTCTTGTCGACTACGATGGTGTCGATCTTTTCCAGCCGCTCGAGAGCTTCAGCATTCTTGATCAGGAGACCCAGTTGGGCGCCTTTGCCCACGCCCACCATGATGGACATCGGCGTGGCCAGGCCCAGGGCACAGGGGCAAGCGATGATGAGAACTGAAACCGCCGCCACCAGGGCATGCGCCAGGCGCGGTTCGGGACCCCAGATCATCCAGACCACAAAGGCTGCCAGGGCAATAATGATCACCAGCGGCACGAACCAGCCCGAAACCTGGTCGGCCAGCCGTTGGATCGGCGCCCGCGAGCGTTGCGCAGCCGCCACCAATTGCACAATGCGCGACAACATGGTGTCACGCCCGATTTCGGTGGCCTGCATGACGAGGCCCCCCGAGCGATTGATCGTGCCGCCGATCAGCCGCGCACCTTCGGTCTTGGTGACCGGCATGGATTCTCCGGTGACCATGGATTCATCGACCGCGCTGCGCCCTTCCAGCACCGTGCCATCCACTGGCACCTTTTCGCCTGGCCGGACGCGCAAATGGTCGCCGACCACTACTGCCTCGATGTCCACTTCCTCGTCGGAGCCATCGGGCCGGATGCGCCTGGCCGTCTTGGGCGCGAGACCGAGCAGGGCCTTCATTGCCCCCGATGTCTGTTCGCGGGCCCGAAGTTCAAGAACCTGTCCCAGAAGCGCCAGTGCGGTAATGACCGCTGCCGCTTCGAAATAGACCGGCACCGCGCCGCCCATGCCGCGCATGGAGGGTGGGAAAATGCCTGGTACAAGCGTCGCCAGCATCGAATAGAGCCAAGCAACGCCAATGCCCATGGCAATCAGCGTGAACATGTTCAGGCTGCGGTTGACCACAGACGCAGCACCGCGTTCAAAGAATGGCCATCCGGCCCAGAGGACGACCGGCGTAGCCAGGACCAACTGGATCCAGTTCAGCGCCTGGGCAGACAGCACACTATGCAGGTCGACCAGATGCGCGGCCATCTCCAGGACAAAGACCGGCACGGCAAGGGCGGTGCCGATCCAGAAGCGCCGGGTCATATCGCGCAATTCTGGACTAGGCGCATCGTCGGTGCTGGGCATTTCCGGTTCCAGTGCCATGCCGCAAATGGGGCAGGAGCCAGGCTCGGACCGCCGGATTTGCGGATGCATGGGACACGTCCAGATCGTTCCGGCGGGTGCCGGCCTGGCCGGGGTCTCAGGCGGCGCGCCATATTGCTCCGGATTTGCCACAAACTTGTCGTGGCAGTTCTGCGAGCAGAAATAGTAGGTTAGCCCTGCATGGCTAGTCTGAAATTTGGCCGTCGACGGGTCCACGTCCATGCCGCAAACCGGATCTTTGGCCATATTTGGCGACCGCTTGGAGTGATGCTGATGCGACGAATGATCCTGCGTGTGCGCTTGGTGGTGGGTGTGATCGGCCGACATGGTGCACCTCTTTGACCGATCTATTGTGCACCTTCCCACGGTGGCAAGGTCAACCCGCTTTCTTCCGCGCCCACGATGAGACGAGCGGTGTCCCGGCAGTCCTTGCCATCAGGTGGCCACAGAACGCCCCTGCCGCAATTCGCGCTTCGCCTGGGGCAGCACCGCGGCGGCACCCTGAATGGCCAATACTGCCATGATGCCAGCCACGATAATGTCGGGCCAGCCCGTTCCCGTCCCGAACACGCCGAGAGCGGCAAGCAGAACGGCGATATTGCCCAAAACGTCGTTGCGCGTGCAAATCCAGGCCGAACGCATATTGCTGTCACCCTGCCGAAACCGCCACAGGACCCAGAATGACGCGGCGTTGGCCGCCAATGCCGCAGCGCCGACAACGCCCATCGTATAAGCCTCGGGCACCGTGCCGGTCCACAGATGCCAGGCGGCCACGCCAAGCACCCAGACCCCGAAGATTAGCATGCTCGCCGCCTTGGCCAGGGCCGCATAGGCACGGGCCTGCAAACTCAACCCGACCACGAAAAGGCTGATGCCGTAATTGGCGGCATCGCCGAGAAAATCGAGCGAGTCCGCCTGCAGCGAGGCCGACCCGGACAGAAAACCAGCACCGATCTCGACCAGGAACATCGCAGCATTGATCGCTAGAACCAGCCATAGGGCAGGGCGGTATCCCCTGCTGACGCCTGGCCTTTCCGGTTCGCCCTGGTGTCCGCAGCAATGCGCGCTCATGGGATCTCCTTGTCTTGTTCCAGTCACAAGCCTACATTCTCTAGTCACTAGAGGATCAAGAGGACAGGTCGATGGGCATTCCGATCGGCAAGGCGGCGCTGCGGACCGGCCTAAAAGTGCCCACCATTCGCTATTACGAAGAGATCGGACTTCTCCGCATCGCCGATCGAACCGGCAGCAATCGCCGGATTTTTGGCGAAGAGGACATCCGTCGCCTTGGCTTCATCCGCCACGCCCGCGAGCTGGGCTTCGACATCGAGGCAGTCCGCCAGCTTCTTGACCTTCAGGACCGGCCGGATCGCTCCTGTGCCGCCGTCGACGCCATCGCAACTGAACGGCTTGTCGAAGTGCGCCAGAGGATCGAAGCGCTAAGATCGCTGCAAGCCGAGTTGGAGCGCATGCTCGAAAGTTGCACTCACGGTGTCGTCGGTGAATGCCGCGTCATCGAGGCACTCAGCCCATAACGACGAAAGGCGCGCTTACCGCCGTACAACCGCCGATCCGTTCCTAGGGCGAGCGTCGAACGTTCAATGCACCAATGCGCAAGGCGGAGGGTCGATGTGACGGAAGCCATCACCTGCATCCTGTTTCCAACAAAATATGTCGACACCCGGTTTGTGGCGTAGCATAGGAAAAATGCCACGCAATCCGGCAATTCCAGACATATAAAAGTTCCATAATATATATTATGCGAAAAACGGATTGCTGGGTCTGGTCCCACATATGTTCGTCCCCTGTCGCGTTCGCCTTGGTGTTCGGCCGGCATTTGGCGACGGGTCTTGTTCTGGCAGGCCATGCAGCCTCGAGGAGCGCTTCACGCCCTCGGCGCGCGCTAGCATGTTCGCAGCACCCGCCCGGGGTCTTTGATGCTCGACGTCATGTAGTGTTTCGGCAATAGCTCGGTGACCCACGATCAAGGAGTCATACGAGCGGAATTTTCTGGCAGGTCAGAACGCATTGAGAACAACGTCAAGACGCAATCGATAGGCCAACTGCGGCGAAGAACCAGGCACTCCGCCCCTTTTCAGACCCAATGTCGTCCGCGCCTCATCTGGCGCGCCATGTGTGAGGTAGCGACAGATGCAGTGCGAGGGGCTCGGCGTCGCCAGATGGATGGTGGGGATCCATTGCCCGCTTGTGTTCCTATGCATCCAGGGGCCGACAGGCAGCAAACGACCCCTACCCCACCTTGTGGCCGACCGCGCCAGCGCGGCCGGATTTCCAGTAAGCCTGCAGATGGTCGACATAAACGCTGGTGGAATCGATGGAGCTTGTCACCGGCCTTTGACATCAATTGCCGTGAGCGCGACCCCAGACCGTTTCGCACGCGACCAGTGCGGCAGACCTAAAAGAGCTCTCAACGCCCGAGAGCGGCGAGCCAGTCCCCAAAGTCAGTCATGGTGTCCGATACGTTCATGCCGCGATACGCGGCATGTTCGGCTGCGGCCTGCTCACGTGCTTCGCGGGGGCTGTAGCCGAACTCCAGCTTGAATGCGCGGCTGAAATGGGCCGGAGAATCGAAGCCTGCGGTCTCCGCAATGTCCAAGATGCGCTTCTTGTTGGCCGGATCGCAGAGCGCCGCGTGGGCCGCCAGCAGCCGTCTCCTTCTTATGTGGTGCAGGACGCCGCCACTGGGCTCGAACAGCTGGTAAAGCCGCGTGCGGGACGTGGCGAGCTCCTGGCACAGGCTCTCAGGCGTCAAGTCGGGCGAGTCCAGGTTCTGTCTTATGTAGCGGCGCGCCCGCTCCATCAGACCCACGCCGTGATACTCCGCATGCCTAAGCTCGACCGAGGAAAGGCTTGCGACCACCATATCGCGAAGGGTGCTGACAATTCCGGAGATATCTTCCGCCACAAGGCTGCGCAAGGAGGTTTCCACGCTGCTCACATAGTCGATCAGCAAATGGGCTAGATTGCCTGACAGCACCGTATTGTTGGCATCATCAAGAACTGTTGCCGAGTCGCCAAACAGATCGCGAGGAAGATAAACGAAAACAGCTTCCGCATCGGTAATGCGACCCCGGAACGGGTGTCCAAGCGTACGGACCTCCACCTTGCCGGGCTGGCTCTCAGCAACGTGGCCATCCACCTCCGTCCAGCTCCGTCCGCTCCGCAAGATGCCGATGCGCCAATGGTCGATCGGACTGGCGCGCAGCCGTGCTGCCGACCGCCAGTAGCTATGCGCTGCGACGCGGTGCTGAACAATAAGTGCACCGCCCAAATTCCATGCAATGTGTTCGGCAGCAAAACCGTCCGCGCACGCCCGATCGTCAGGCAACCGGTACTCGGCGACCGACGCCATATAGGATTGCCACGCGCTGAACTGCTGCTCTTTCGGCACGCCCCGCGTGGAAAACTCAAGTGGCTTCAGAATTGGAGGCCCGTGCGTGTCGGGCACCTCCCCATCCGGATGCTCTTCCCGCGGCCAACGCCGCCGCTCCAACCTCGGCTTTACCGCAGAAGATACGGCCTCGCCGGCTTTCGCCTCGGGGGCTCGATGGTCCCGCCCGCCATTCATCTGTTACCTCGCCTCGCCCTTGGCTCCCACAGGTGCTGGATACCCGTACCTAAAAACGGGCCGGCGATGCGCCTGGTTCCGCGGCAGATGGCATCCAGACGAAACGTCTGGCCCTGCTCACAAATACGAAAAAAATGTACGCCGCGGCAAGTTCGCGGATTCTCCGGTAATGACAGGCTAGGATTGGTAACATATTTTGAACAAACGGTCTCAATGGAAATTTAACAATAAACCATTCCACGGCCATCAAATATAAATAACGATTTAAACTCGCCACCATTCATGACTGTTCTATTTATGACAACGTTTCGGCGCGGTCTGGTGGATTTGTATTGTTATAGGGAGGTGTCGAATTATGCAAAAAAAAGAAGTATCAAAAAAAATACTTGTTACTGGAGGGGCGGGTTTTCTTGGGTCACATTTGTGTGAGGCGCTTCTGCGCTCTGGCCATCGTGTGACCTGCCTAGACAATTTCTCCACTGGTCTGCGCCGGAACATCCAGCATTTGGAAAACGCCAAAGGCTTCGATTTCATTGAGCACGATATCATCACGCCCATCGACCTGGACGTCGATCAGATATTCAACCTCGCCTGCCCTGCATCGCCGCCACACTACCAGGCGGACCCGGTGCACACGACGCTAACCAGTGTCCTGGGTTCGCTGAACCTTCTCGAACTCGCGCGGCGCCGTGGTGCGCGCATTTTCCAGGCCTCCACCTCCGAGGTCTATGGCGATCCTTACGTGCATCCCCAGGTCGAAAGTTACTGGGGCAACGTTAACTCGTTCGGTCCGCGGGCCTGTTATGACGAGGGCAAACGGTGCGCCGAGACACTGTTCTTCGATTACCACCAGAGCCATGGCGTAGCGATAAAGATCGCGCGCATCTTCAATACCTATGGACCACGCATGGGGCCCGATGACGGCCGCGTTGTTTCCAACTTCATCGTTCAGGCGCTGAAGGGGGACGATATCACCGTCTATGGCGACGGAAGCCAGACCCGGTCCTTCTGCTTCGTGGACGACCTGATTGACGGCTTCCTGCGCCTCATGGCGTCGCCGGAGACTTTTACCGGGCCCGTCAACCTTGGCAATCCATGCGAATTCACCATTGGCGCATTGGCCAGACACGTGATTGAGCTGACCGGTTCAACTTCGAGGATGGTCTATCGTCCGCTGCCGGTCGATGATCCCCGGCAGCGCCGCCCGAACATATCGTTCGCCATGCGAGAGCTCGATTGGCAGCCGCGCACGACGCTACTGGCCGGCCTCAAAAAAACCATCCGCCATTTCGAACGCCTGCTGGCAAACCCAGAGCTCGAATTCGCTGAGGTGGCATGATGTCACCCGAACGGATTCTCATCACCGGCGGAGCCGGCTTCATTGGAAGCCATACCGCAAAGCTGCTGAGCGCCAGCGGCATCGAGCCCGTTGTCTTCGACAACCTCTCGACCGGCAACCGCTCATCGGTGCGCTGGGGTCCGTTCGTCCAGGGCGACATCCTGGACACCCCCCTGCTCGCCCGCACAATCGCGCGCTACAGGCCCACAGCCGTCATTCATTTCGCCGCCTCCGCCTATGTCGGCGAATCCGTGGAAGATCCGGCCAAATACTACCGGAACAACCTGGTAGGAACGCTCTCGCTGCTCGACGCCTGCCTCCAGAGCCGGCTCAGCAACATTATCTTCTCTTCAAGCTGTGCGACCTACGGGGTGCCGGCGCATCTTCCAATCAGCGAAGACACACCGCAGAGCCCGATCAATCCCTATGGGCGCACGAAGCTGATCGCCGAGCATATGCTGCGCGACTACGCGGCTGCCTATGGTCTGCGATATGTAGCTCTGCGCTATTTCAACGCGTGCGGTGCCGATCCCGACGGCGAAATCGGGGAATGGCATTCCCCCGAAACGCACCTGGTCCCGCGCGCGCTGATGGCCACGGCCGGTATTATTCCGTTCCTTGAGGTCTTTGGCGACGACTACGAAACCGCAGACGGGACATGCGTTCGCGACTATATCCATGTCGCGGACCTGGCACAGGCCCATGTCCTTGCCTACAAATATCTGTCGGCGGGAGGGCGCGACCTTGTGGTCAATGTCGGCACCGGCCGCGGCACCTCCATTCGCGAAATTCTTACCGCAATCCATTCCATGACCGGCATCGAGGTTCCGGTCCGCATGCATCCGAGGCGTGCAGGTGATCCGCCCACGCTCTACGCCGACCCGAGTCTGGCACGGGCGACAATTGGCTTTGCCGCCGAACATTCCGACCTCGCGACGATCTTGCGCACCGCCGCTCCGTTTTTTGGGTTGGAGGTGCAGTCACCATGAACATCGCTCCCAAAAAAGCCACCGGATCGGCCCAGCCAGGCGGCGAACCGCTGCTGGTATCCGTTTTCACCAAGCACCAGAAGATCGAGTATGTGGTCGGCAGCGCGATATGGTTTGCGGCCCTTGTCTATTTCTGGTCGTGGTGGCTACAGCCCGAACATCACGTCAGCGCGGTCGGCTCAATCCTGGTCACCGCGACGCTGGGCTGGGTAACACTTCTACCGGCGTATTTTTTGCTGATTTTTTACCGCGGCCGGAAACCGAACGGCCCGTTGCGGCTCCCGGCAGGCAGTCGTATCGCCATGGTGGTGACCAAGGCTCCGGCCGAGCCGTTCCCCGTTGTGGCAGAGACGCTGCTGGCGATGCTTGCCCAGGATATTCCCCACGACACATGGCTGGCAGACGAAGATCCTTCCTCCGAGACGCTCGCCTGGTGCCGCATGCATGGCGTGTTCGTCAGCACTCGTAAGGGCCGCGCCGACTACCATCGCACGACCTGGCCCCGGCGCACGCGCTGCAAAGAGGGCAATCTCGCCTTCTTTTACGACCACTACGGCTATGGGCGCTACGACTTCGTTGCGCAGCTCGACGCCGACCATGTCCCCGAGCCCGGCTATCTCTTTGAGATATTGCGGCCGTTTGCCGATCCCGCCATAGGCTATGTCTCTGCGCCCAGCATATGCGACCGCAATGCCCAGGAAAGCTGGTCCGCACGCGGCAGGCTCTACGCCGAAGCGAGCATGCATGGCTCGCTTCAGGCCGGCCATAATGGCGGGCTCGCACCATTGTGCATCGGCTCACATTATGCCGTGCGTACCAAGGCGCTGGAACAGATCGGCGGCCTCGGTCCCGAGCTTGCTGAAGACCATTCCACGACCTTGATGATGAACGCCCATGGTTGGCGCGGCGTGCACGCCCTGGACGCGATTGCCCATGGCGACGGACCGCGCACCTTTGCCGACCTTGTGACCCAGGAATTCCAATGGTCGCGCAGCCTGGTCACGATTCTCCTGCAGTATTCACCTTCGTTGATCGGCAAGCTGCCGTTGCGTCTGAAGTTTCAGTTCCTGTTTTCGCAGCTCTGGTATCCAATGTTCGCGCTTTTTGGTGCGCTGATGTTCGCGATGCCGATCGTCGCTCTCCTGCGCGGCGAGAACTTTGTCGCCGTTGCCTATCCCGTTTTCTTCGCCCATTCCGCACCCTTGTCTATCATCCTGATAGTTTTGGCCTACCGCTGGCGCGCCGGCGGCACCTTCCGTCCGTTCGACGCCAAGGTGCTGAGCTGGGAGGCAGCTCTCTTCCTTTTGGCCCGCTGGCCATGGGCACTTGCGGGATGCGCGGCCGCCGTTCGTGATTGGCTCACAGGCTCTTTTGTGGATTTCCGCGTCACGCCCAAGGGAACCTCCGAAGTGGGTGCCCTGCCCCTGCGCGTGCTGGCTCCTTACGGCGTGCTCTCGCTGGTCTCGATATTGCCCGTTCTGGCTGTACCCGATGCAGGTGAAACAAGTGGCTTCTATCTTTTTGCCATCGTGAATGCGTCGCTCTACGCGATCCTCCTGCTGGTCATAATCGCCCAGCACGCCCACGAGAATGCGATCCGGATGTGGAGCCGGTTCTATCGACCCGCAATGGCGGCCGCCGTCCTGGCGCTCTTTGTACTGCCGGGCGTTGCCACGGCCGAACGCGGGCAACGAGGGCTTGAGGGGCTCGCCTGGGGTGCGGGCAATTTCCGTCTGTTCGAACAACGCTATTCGGTCGCCGGCGCCGGTATGGGCAGCCCCGGGCTGGTCACAACCATCTTCAGCCCAAGCTGGCGGGTAACCAATCCGCCGCAGCACAACGAACTGAAATAAGGAAAGGGCGCTTTGCGCAGGAACCCATGAAAATAGCAGTTATCGGAACTGGATATGTCGGTCTTGTCAGTGGCTCCTGTTTTGCCCAATGGGGCAACGAGGTCGTCTGCGTCGACAAGAATGCAGAGAAAATCTCAGGCCTGCAGCAGGGCAAGCTGCCCATCTATGAGCCGGGGCTGGACGAGATTCTGGAGCGCAACGTCGTTGCCGGCCGGCTGTCTTTTACCAGTGACACCGCCGCAGCCTTGAAGGACGCCACCGCCGTGTTCATTGCGGTGGGCACGCCTCCGCGGCCCGGTCACGGGGATGCTGATCTTTCCTTCGTCTATATGGCAGCCAGAGAAATTGCGCCGCTTCTTGCGGAAAATGCCGTGGTCGTCGTCAAGTCCACCGTCCCCGTCGGGACGGGTGACGCTGTTGAGAAGATCATCGCCACCGAGCGAGCCCACGGCACCTTCTCTGTGGCCTCCAATCCCGAATTTCTCAGGGAAGGAGTGGCCATCCGCGACTTCCTTGCACCCGACCGGGTCGTGATCGGCGTTGCTGACGAGCGCGCCCGCGAAGTTCTGACAGAAATCTACAGCGGACCGCTGGCGAAGACCAATTCGCCTATCGTGGTAACACAGCGGCGCACGTCCGAGCTCATCAAATATGCCGCAAATGCTTTTCTCGCGACCAAGATCACCTTCATCAACGAGCTGGCCGATCTTTGTGAGCAAGTGGGCTCCGACGTCGGCGAACTTGCCTTGGGCATGGGGCTCGACCAGCGTATTGGAGCCAGCTTCCTCAATGCCGGCCCGGGTTACGGTGGCTCCTGCTTTCCAAAGGATACCCTGGCGCTTCTGAGGACCGCACAAGATCACGGGGTGGCCCTGCGCATCGTCGAGCAAACCGTGGGCGTCAACGAAGCGCGCAAACGCAAGATGGCGCTCAAGGTGATGGACGCCGTCGGAGGCGATGTCGACGGGCTTACCATCGCGGTCTTTGGCCTAACCTTCAAACCTGACACCGACGATATGCGCGAAGCGCCCTCGGTGCCGTTGATCGAGACGTTGCAGCGCTTCGGTGCCGCTATACGCGCGCATGACCCGGTCGGCATGGATAATGCCGCACGGATACTGGAGAACGTCGCGTTTTTTGAAGACCCCTATGAGTGCGCGCGCGACGCCGATGCCGTTGTCATCGTTACGGGGTGGGACAGCATCCGGCGCCTTGACCTTGTCCGCCTGCGTCGGATGACGCGCTCACCGCATCTGGTCGATCTGCGTGGTGCGTTCCAGGAAGGCCGAGCCGAGGCCGCGGGTTTCCACGTTTGCACCGTCGGTCGCCCCACAACACGTCCTGTTGAACCGGCACCGGACCTTCTGGACACAAAGAACCACCTGCACAGCGCAGTTGCGCCCAATGGCCGGCGCGTTTTCATGGGGGGATACGAGCATTGAGCAAACCGTCAACAACAACGTAGAGAGTCAAATGGAGAAACAAGATGAACAGGAAATCGAAAACTGCAGTCATCGTGACTGCGATCGCATTGGCGTCGGGAGCGGTGCTCGCGGCCAATACCCCCCGCGGCATCCCTGATTCGAACTCGGCCACGGCCGGCGCCACATCCGACAAACGACCGAACATGGCTCCGCCTGCGATCACCTTCGGGGCCTATGATCCTCATGGGGACTTTGGAGACGATCCCAATTCAACGATCGAGCATCTCTTTCTCCCCTGGGAGGACGTTGATCTTTCCACGCTCGCGTTGGCCGATGACTACGCGTTGGCCCGTGGCCGCTCACTCCTCATCAGCGTGGAGCCATGGTCCTGGGACCGCGACTGGCGCGTATCCTCGCAAGAACTCTATCTCGGCATCGCAAATGGCAGCTACGACACCAATGTCGCAGTGGTTTGTTCGGAGATAGCCAGGCTCAAGAGCCCTGTTACCGTCCGTTTCGCACAGGAAATGGACGAAGAGGACAATCAGTTCAGTTGGGCGCAATGGTCCGGACCAGAATACATCGAGGCTTATCGACGCTTCGTATCCGGGTGCCGCCAGCATCTGAACAACGCCATGTTCATGTGGTCCCCAAAGGGCAATGAAGACCTTCAAGACTACTATCCGGGCGACGATTTTGTAGATGTCATCGGCCTGTCGGTCTTCGGCTTCCAGCCCTATGACCAAGCCAAAGCCGGCGGCGACCAGACGTTCGCCGAGCGCCTGATGCCCGGCTACACCCTAGTCAAGGACTATGGGAAACCGATCGTGGTCGCCGAGCTTGGCTACGAGGGTGACCAAACCTATGTCCGCCAATGGGCGGAGTCAGTAACAAGGCGTCACGCCGAGTTCCCGGGCCTTACAGCCGTTGTGTATTTCAATGATCGCGAGGTCTATCCGTGGCCGGACGATTTTGGGCTTCCCGACTGGCGGGTTGTCCAGGAATCAGCGAACTGATGCGCAAAGCGGCAATGTGGTGGCGTGGCGACCATGTCGTCACGCTCGTGCGCCGGACCGCAATATGTCTTGACGATAGCCAAGGCCGTTGGGCATCCGGTCTACAAAGCCCGGCGCATGCTGACTATTCCCGGAAAAGTCCGGGATTCAGCGTTGCTCGGCCTGCCGCTTTATCGCCGAGCAGAGCGCGCGAAACATGTGGACGTTCTTCCGAAGCCGCTCGGCGAGCAGACATAGGGTGCATTACCGACATACTCGTTGCTCGCAAGCTTTATGGCGGGCTTCTCGACAGGTTTGGTATCGGCAGGTTTAGTGACGGCACTGCGTGACAGCACCGGCGCCTTGCCGGCGTCCAATTGGGTGCATCCGGCCATCGGGACGAGCAAGAATGCGGCGCCCGCTATAGCTAGTATGTGCTTGGAAACGGTCGTGCGACCCCGAATTGCATGTTCCATTGAGCCCGTACCCTTCAATTAGCCATGCGGAATCGATACTCCATAATGGTTAATTGGCCATGTAAGAAGCCCCGAAGAGCGGCATTTTCCCAGAATGTGTCGGTTGTCCCCAGGGTTCGCAACGCGAAGCGAACGCAACGCCGGATGAGACCCAATCTGTTGAAGGCCCCTGGACGAGGACAACCGCCCCATAATTTTTACCTTTGCCCGGCGCTTCGCCGGTCGGCCGCTACCGGCCTGAACCGGTCGCTGTCACCTTAAGGAGTAGTCGTCAGCTTAGCCCTGCGAACAGACTGCTTTCTGCTTCACCAAGGCCTCAGCCCACACGCAGCGTAGCAGTTCAAGGCACGATGATATCGGCGCCTTCCAGGCCAATCCGGAAGTCGTCGACCGCCCGCAGTTTGAAATGATCGTCGAGTGGTTGGACGGCGAGCAGCCTGTCGCAGCGGAATGTGCGGACGGCCTGGCGTCCGGGATCATATGCCAGGACATACCAGACCGGATAATTGAGCAGCAGATATTGCGGCTCGATGTGTCTTTCGGTCTTGCTGCCTGCCCCATCGCTATAGGTGATCTGCGCGACCCTCATCGTCAAAAAGGCCTCATGCAGCGCCTCGACCACACGCGTTCTGGGCGCTCTATAATTCGACATCACCGCCGCTGATGCCTGCCCACCGATCAGCAGCCGCGCCTTGAGCTGGTTGATCCGACCGCGGTTGGCGGCGGAGAATGAGGCCATCAATTTGCGGCGGATTGGCGCGAGATTGGCCATTAATATGGGTGACCGAGTCTGCTCGGCGACCGCAAGACTGACCAGCAGGTCCACCGCCTCGCGATAATCCAGAGTGAGGCGCCCCACGCCCCAGGTCGAGGTCACCCGGACACCGCCGCCGCGCCCCCTGTCGGCGTCCACCGGCAATCCCCGCTCCCGCAGCAAGGCAATGTCGCGCGTTAGGGTGCGGCGGCTCACCCCGAACTCGGCCGCCAGCGCGCCAATGGCCATCGGCTCATCGGCCTTGAGCCGGCTGGACAGCAGATCCAGTCTGCGCAGGCGGGCGGCGTCGGAAGTGCTGGGCATGATCGAACGAACAAATGCGCTATAAGACGGCTCATATACGTCTAGATCGACACCATCAGCAATCCAATGGAGACAATGATGGATACGATTGTGGAACTGGCGCCGATCAAGCTGGCAGCGGGAAAGTCCGAACAGGACCTGTTGGCGGCGTCGGCGGCCTTCCAGGAGGATTTCCTGACCGGGCAGCCGGGCTTTGTGCGGCGCGAATTGGTCAGAAAATCTGACGGCACCTATCTCGATATCGTCCATTGGCGCAGCGAGGCCGATGCCCACGCGGTCATGGCCAGAACAGGACAGTCGCCCGCCTGCGCGCAATATTTCTCTATGATGGATATGGGCGATAGCGACGGGACCGGTGGCATCGAGTTTTTCAGCTCATTGGCCGCTTACGAATAGCCCGGAGAACGGGGCGCCCGCCGCGGCGCCCCGATCATCCCATCAAAACGGGACCAACCCGTCCCATCTCTGCTTCCCTTTTGATATGGTGCCCCCGACGAATCCGAGGACATCTGTCATGCAACCATCCCGCGACATTTCCCGCCTGATCGAGATCATGGCCGCATTGCGCGACCCGAACGGCGGCTGCCCCTGGGATCTGGTGCAGGATTTCCGGTCCATCCGCCATTACACGATCGAAGAAGCCTACGAGGTTGCCGACGCCATTGAGCGGGAGGATTTCGGCGATCTGCGCGAGGAACTGGGCGATCTGCTGCTGCAGCCGATTTATCACGCCCAGATGGCCAAGGAGGCCGGCCATTTCGACATTGGCGATGTCGTTCACGCCATTACCGAAAAGCTGATCCGCCGCCATCCGCATGTCTTTGGCGACGTGGTCGCCGACGGCGCAGTGGACGCACAAGACCGCTGGGAGGCGATCAAGGTGGGCGAACGCGCCGCCAAGGCCGAGCGCAAGGGCGACGCCGCTCCCTCAATTCTCGATGACGTACCCCAGGTCTTGCCTGCTCTCGCGCGCGCCGAAAAGCTGACCAAGCGCGCGGCCAAAGTGGGTTTTGACTGGCCCGACCTGCCCGCTGTGCGCGCCAAGATCGAGGAAGAACTGGCCGAAGTAGCCGAGGCCGAAGCCTCTGGCGACGAGACAGCCCTGCGCGAGGAGATCGGCGACCTGCTTTTCGCCGTGGCCAATCTGGCACGCAAGGCCGGCGTCGATCCCGAAGCCGCTCTACGCGACGCCAATTCCAAATTCACCCGGCGCTTTCACTATGTCGAAGCGCGCTGCCGTGAGGACGGGATCGATGCCGCCTCCGCCGGGCTGGATCGGCTGGATGGCTATTGGAACGAAATCCGGGCGCAGGACAAGGCCTAGAGCGTATCCAGCAAAAGTGGCAGCGGTTTTGCGGCTCGGAAAGGCGACAAAACAAGGGCCTAGAACAGTTTCAGCGTTTCGACGAAACAGGAAAACTGTTCTAGAGGTCGGACACCGCGATCCGGCCATTGAAGCGCTCGAGAAATGCCGCGCGGTGCCGCGGATCGACCCGCACGACCAGGTCCGAGCCACTCTCGCCTGAATCGTCCCGCGAGATTACCTCGGCATTGGTATGCAGCCAGCCGATATCGCCGCCGGCGCTATAGGGCACATGCACGTGATAGGTGCGGCCCTGTTCGCCCAGCAATTGCTCGATCTTCAATTTGAGAGCATCGAGCCCCTGCCCCTTATGCGCCGAGACCGGCATTGTGGCCACCACCTTGCCGGCCGGCGCAACCCCGGCCAGGGTCAATTCGGGCTCGTCAAGCAGATCGATCTTGTTCCAGATCTCGATGATCGGCGTGGTCTCCGAGGAAACGCCCAATTCTTCGAGCACGGTCAGCACATCCTGGGCCTGTGCCGCATGGTCAGGATTGGCAATGTCGCGTACGTGAAGAATGATATCGGCGTCCACCACCTCTTCCAGCGTCGCCCGGAAAGCCGCCACCAGATCATGCGGCAGGTCGGCAACAAAGCCCACCGTGTCGCTCAACATCACCTCGCGCCCATGTGGCAGCGCGATCTTGCGCACCGTCGTGTCCAGCGTGGCGAAAAGCAGATTCTCCGCAAACACCCCTGCCCCGGTCAACACATTGAACAGGCTCGACTTTCCCGCATTGGTATAGCCGACCAGCGCCACAACCGGGATTAGCGCCTTGGTGCGCTGCCGGCGCTGCTGCTCGCGGGTCTTCTTGACCTTGTCCAGCCGATTTTCCAGCAGCACGATGCGCTCGGTGATCTGGCGGCGATCGCTTTCGATCTGGGTTTCGCCCGGACCGCCCATAAAGCCGGTGCCCCCGCTGCCGCGTTGGCGCTCGAGGTGGGTCCATGAGCGCACCAGGCGCCCTTTCTGGTAATTGAGATGCGCCAGCTCCACCTGCAACACGCCTTCGCGCGTCGCCGCCCGCTCCCCGAAAATTTCGAGGATCAGCGCCGTGCGGTCGAGGACCTTGCTGCCGGTTTCCCGTTCGAGATTGCGCTGTTGAATGGGTGTAAGCGCCGCATCGACCAGCAGGAGCTCGATATGCTCGGCCTTTACCTTCTCGGCCAGCGCCGCAACATGGCCGGCCCCGATATAGGTGGCCGGCCGGATCTCGCGCACCTTGACCACATCGGAAAACGCGATCTCGAGCGCAATGGCGCGGGCCAGTCCCTCGAACTCGGCCTGGCGTGCGCCGATGTCGTGATAGCTGGATTTCCCGCGCACATCGGGACAGACAAGCCCCGTCCGCGTCGGCTGCGCCCGCCGGTCGATATAGGGCTTGGGGCCGCCCGACCGGGCGTCCCCCTCGTCGTCAAATTCGTGCATATAAGCGGTCAGTCGTGATCGGTGCTCTGCTCGGGATCGAACAACTGGATCGGCGCGCCGGGCATGATGGTTGAAATGGCGTGCTTATAGACCAGTTGCGACTGCGCGTCACGCCGCAGCAACAGGCAGAAATTATCGAACCAGGTGATCACGCCCTGCAGCTTGACCCCATTCACCAGAAAAATGGTGACCGGCACCTTCTGCTTGCGAACGTGATTGAGAAAGGAATCCTGCAGGTTTTGCTGCTTTTCGCTAGCCATTTTTGGCCTCTTTGCCGCGGCTTTATTGTCGCTGTTGTTTCCGCAAGAACTTGCGTCCGGTCCTCAATGAACTGCCGCCCAATCCGCGAGGCCCGAATTATAATATGTAAACCACTATGGCATAGTTGCGCCGGACTGCCTACCCGCCCCAACCGCATGGCTGGGGCTATTTTCATCGTATTTTCAAAGCCCCAGCGATTTGATCTTGCGATGGAGCGCGCTGCGTTCCATCCCGACGAACTCCGCCGTTTTCGAGATATTGCCGCCAAACCGCTCAATCTGGGCCAATAGATATTGCCGCTCAAATACCTCGCGCGCATCGCGCAGCGGCAGGCTCATCAGATGTGCGGACGCATCGGCATCGCCAACCGTGGGCAGCACTTCGCCAATGTCCGACGGCAGCATGGACGCGGTGATGACACCACCCTCGGGCTGCTGGTCCTTCATCAGGATCAGCAGCCGCTCGATGGAATTGCGCAATTGGCGGGCATTGCCCGGCCAGTCCTGCGCCTGCAACACCGCCATGGCATCCTCGCCGATCACCAGCCGCTGCAGGCTATGCATCTTGCACACCTGCTCGATGAAGACCGTCACCAGCGGCGGCACATCCTCGCGCCGCTCCTTGAGCGGCGTCAACGGCAGCGGCACGATGGAGAGGCGATGGAACAGATCCGAGCGGAATTCCCCACCCTCCACCTGCGCCGCCACATTCTGCGAGCTCGAGGAAATGATGCGGACATCGATCGGCACGGCCTGCGTACCACCCACGCGCTGAAACCGGTTTTCCACCAGGGTTCGCAGCAAGGTCGTCTGCACCTGCTGGGGCAAGGTGGTCACCTCGGAAAGGTATAGCGTGCCGCCGTGAGCTCGTTCGAGCGCCCCCACCTCGACCTTGAGCAGACCCGATTTGTCGCGTGCCTCGCGCCCGAACAGCACCACCGGCACTTCTTCGGGCGCATAGAGCGATGCATTGATCTCGACAAAGGGCGCATTGGCGCGCGGGCTGCGCTGGTGAATCTGCCGGGCGACCAAGCCCTTGCCGGCGCCGCTGGGGCCGGAAATGAAAATGCGCGAATTGGTCGGCGCCGATTTCTCGATGATCCCGCGCACCTGCTGCAATGCCGGCGAGGTGCCCACCATGTCCACGCTTTTGCTCGCCGACCGCTCCTTGAGTTCAGCCACTTCGCTGCGCAGCCGCGTGGCCTCCATGGCCCGCTGCGTCACATGCAGCAGCCTGTCGATCTTGAACGGCTTTTCGATATAGTCATAAGCGCCGCGCCGGATAGCCGAGACGGCGGTTTCCACATTGCCGTGACCGGAAATCATGACGACCGGCATTTCGGGATGCTGGCTCTGGAACACATCGAGCAATTGCAGCCCGTCCAGCCGCGATCCCTGCATCCAGATGTCGAGAAACACCAGGCTTGGCCGGCGCCGCGCGATTTCGTTGAGCCCGCTATCGGCGTCATGCGCCTGGCGCGCCTCATAGCCCTCATCCTCAAGGATACCTGCGATCAGGTCGCGGATATCGTCCTCGTCGTCGATGATCAGAATGTCCAAAGCCATTTTTACTTATGAACAACCGCAGGCAAATGCGGCTCCTCCTGTTGGGCAGGATTGTCGTCCGCCGCCGCGGTTCCTGTCTCTGTGGTGCTCTTTGCAGGTGAATGCAAAGGAAGGGTGAAGGTGACGCATGCGCCCACCCGACCCTGCGGATCGGGCTCCGCGTCGATCAGCTCGACGATGCCGCCATGCTGCTCGATAATCCGGGCCACAATGGCAAGACCAAGGCCGGTGCCCTTCTCCCTGGTGGTCATATAGGGCTCGAGCAGCCTTTGTCTATTTTCCGCCGGCCAGCCCTTGCCATTGTCCGACACCGATATGCGGGCATGATTGCCCTCCACATGGGCCTCCACAATTATGGTGGGCTGCCAATCGGCGGCAAGCGATATGCCCTCGAAGGCCTCGACGGCATTCTTGATCAGATTGGTCAGCGACTGGGACACCAGCCGCGTGTCGAACCAGGCGGTAATGCTGTCGTCGGGCAGCAGCGTGACGATATTGACCTCGGGCAGGCGGACGCTTTCGAGGAACACGGCCTGGCGGATAACGTCACTGAGATCGGCCGTTTCCGGCGCCGATTCAGGCATCCGGGCAAAGGCCGAGAATTCATCGACCATGCGGCCGATATCCCCGACCTGCCGGACAATGGTATTGATACATTTGTCGAACACGTCGCGGTCGTCTTCCAGCTTGTTGCCATAGCGCCTGCGCAGGCGTTCGGCCGAAAGCTGGATAGGGGTCAGAGGATTTTTGATTTCATGGGCAATGCGCCGCGCGACATCGGCCCAGGCACTGGTCCGCTGGGCCGATTCCAGGTCGGTAATATCGTCGAAGGTCAGCACATAGCCCTTGGATTCGGTAATCGAACCCTCGCGCGTAAGCTGCACCTGGTAAATGCGCCGGTCTGTTTCATTGCCGAGCTGAATCTGGTCGCGCACCTGTCCTCGGCGGGCCGAGCGCGCCTTGTCCAGCGTCGCGGCCAGCTCGGGCATGATCGTGTCCATCGACTCGCCCATCAGCTCGATTTCCGTGCGGCCCAGCATTTCGCAGGCCCGCGCATTGACCAGCGTCACCGCCCCATAGGGATCGAGCCCGATAATGCCCGCCGACACGCCTTCCACCACCGCCTCGGTGAACTGGCGGCGCTTCTCGTTGACCTCATTGGCCTTGAGCAGGTCCAGCCGTTGCGATTTGAGCTGCTGGGTCATGCGGTTAAAGCCATTGCTGAGGTCCCTCAGGTCACCCCTGCCCTCCTGCACCGGCACCTGCACGTCCAGATCGCCCGAACTCACCCGGCGTGACGCGATCATCAGGTTCCGGATAGGGTCGACAAAGCGGTTGGCCAGCGCGATACCCACCCAGAGCGCGGCCAGCAGCAGCACCACGGCTAGGCCGACATACATGATCGTGAAGGTGATCTGGAACACAAGTCGGTTCGAGGCGTACTGACGATATTCTGTGATATTTTCGTCGGTTAGCCGCATATATTCAAGCACTTCCGCATCTACCGGACGCGCGACGAACAGGAAAATGTCGTCATAGCCGCGCAGCTTGATCACGGAACCCACGAACTGGGTCGATCCGGGCGCGATTGGGGTCGGAATGCCTTCGACAACGCCGTCGGTCACACCAGCCGGCAGCGCCGGATAGGCCCCCGCCACATTGATCTGCGCCCGCATCAGCGTCTCGCCTTCCCGGTTAATCAATGCCGTGAAGGGCAGCGAGCGCGTGACCGCCAGGGCGGTCAGGATGCGCTCGAAACGCGCCGGTTCCGTTTCATAGGTTTCCCGGGCCTGTTCAAGCTCCGTGGCCACCCAGATAATGTCGTCGCGCAATACCTGGGCGTGCTCGAGCATATAGGAGCGGGCAACCAGGCGTGAGCTCTCCACCATGGCGCGCGTGCGCTCGGAAAACCATTGGTCCAGGCCCTGGTTGAGCGAAATGGTCGCCACGACCGCCACCAGGGCCGCCGGCACCGCCGCCACGAAGGCAAACATGGCCACCATGCGCACCTGCAGCCCTGCCCCCGGCACGCCGCGCAAGCGTGCCTGAAACAGCAGAACCGCCTCAGTCACCACCAGGGCGATAACGAGCAGCACCAATAGGCCCGTGACCACCCAAATGATGGTCCACACAGTGGCGGAAGGCTCGATATTGGTAATGCCCGAGAGAATAAGGAATGATGCCGAGGACATCAGCACCGATGCAAATACGACGACGAAACCCAATACCCGCAGAGAATAGTTCTGCTGAATACCGAGAAAGGGCCGCCGCCCTTTCGACGATTCGTCACGGGGCAGGTTCGATTGCTCTTCGCTGGCTGAGACCAGATCGGCCATAAACTGCCCAATTTCCTTCGCTTCGACCTGGCCCTGCGCCCACCAGGTCCGCTCGTGACCCCTCATGTAGGTACAAAACCCCTGGGAAGGCGAAGCCTGACCCAATTCCGGCGACCCTTCAAGACAATTGTTGCCAAAATGTGACACTTCATCGCGATGAGAAAACGGTCCGGTGGACCGTTTTCCGCGATGGAGACCATGAGACTGCGATCCGTCCCAAAGGGCTGGGCACGCCAGTGGCGTGACCAGAGGTGAGAAGGCCTTGAGAGCTATGCTCGAAAGGCAGCGGGCAGGCCCTCGCCCCCCTAACCGCCGCGCCGGCTGCTATGCTTGACGATCTCGATGCTATGCGTCCGGATCTTCTTGCGCAGCGTATTGCGGTTAAGCCCCAATAGGTCGGCTGCCTTGATCTGGTTGCCGCCACAGGCATTGAGCGCCATGGCGATCAGCGGCGCCTCGACCTTGTCGATCACGCGCTGATACATGCCCGCCGGGGGCAGATTGGGCTCATATTCACGCAGCAATTGACCCACATGTGTTTCGACGGCCATCGAAATGTCCACAGGGCCGGAAGCGCCGTTGACCGCCGGCCGGTCGACAATATTGAGCTCGTTCTGAACGATTTCGGCCGAAATCTGTTCGTCGGCATAGAGTGCGGACAGCCGGCGCACCAGATTTTCCAGTTCGCGGATATTGCCTGGCCAATTGTAGTTCTGCATCAGCCTGATGGCTTCGGGCGAAATGGTCTTGGAGGGCTCGCCCTCGCGCTGTGCCAGCCGCAGGAAATGCTGCACCAGGTCGGTAATATCGTCGATGCGTTCGCGCAGGGGCGGCAGCCGGATGGGCACCACATTGAGGCGATAATAGAGGTCTTCGCGGAACAGGCCCTGCCGGATCATCTGGCTCAGATCCCGGTGCGTCGCCGCCACGATCCGCACATTGGTCTTGATGGCATTGCGACCACCGACCATGGTGTATTCACCCTCCTGCAGCACGCGGAGCAACCGGGTCTGTGCATCCATCGGCATATCGCCGATTTCGTCGAGAAACAGCGTGCCGCCCTCGGCCTGCTCGAACCGGCCTGACGAACGCGCATTGGCCCCGGTAAAGGCGCCTTTTTCGTGCCCGAACAATTCCGCCTCAATCAGGTCGCGCGGAATGGCCGCCATATTGATGGCCACGAACGGTCCGTTGCGCCGCTTGCCGAAATCATGTAGCGCCCGCGCCACCAATTCCTTGCCGGTGCCGCTCTCGCCAGTGATCATCACCGTCAGATCGGTCTGCATCAGCCGCGCCAACGCCCGGTAAATGTCCTGCATGGCCGTGGAGCGGCCGACCAGCGGCATGGCTTCGCCCGGCTCCTCGGCCTTGCGATCGGCCACGGTCGGCTTTTTCGCATCCGCCAGGGCCCGCGCCACCACCGAGAGCACTTCGGTTATGTCGAACGGCTTGGGAAGGTATTCGTAGGCACCCACTTCCGAGGCCCGGATAGCGGTCATGAACGTATTCTGAGCGCTCATCACGATCATGGGCAGCTCCGGCCGAAGCTTCTTGATCTTGGGCATGACCTCGAAGGCATTGCCGTCGGGCATGGCCACATCGGTGATCAGGATGTCCCCTTCTCCGCGGCTCACCCAGTTCCACATGGTCGAGATATTGCCCGTCGGCCGCACCTCATATCCGGCCCGGGTCAGGGCCTGGTTCAACACCATTCGGATGGCCGCATCATCATCGGCAAGCAGAACGACATGGCTCATGCGGGCGAACCCTCTTCGACGTCGGCAGGAGTTTGAAAGGCACCGCTGGCCACCGGCAGCAGAATGCGGAAACGCGTACGGCCCGGGCGGCTGTCGCAATCGATCACGCCGCCATGATCACCCACGATCTTGGCAACCAGCGCCAGCCCCAGCCCCGAGCCATTGGTTTTGGTCGTCACAAAGGGATCGAACAGGAATGGCAGGATATCGGGTGGCACGCCCGGCCCATTGTCCTCGATCACGATTTCCAGCGGCAGCGAGATGCGCTCGGCCACGCCGGCCACGCTGATGCGAATGCCGGGCCGGAAGGCGGTTGTAATTCTGATCTCAGGTTTCTGTGTTCTTTCAAGCGCTTCTGAAGCGTTCTTGATCAAGTTCAGGAAGATTTGAATAAGCTGGTCGCGATTGCCGAAGACCGGCGGCAACGACGGGTCGTATTCCTCGTAGAAGGTAATGCCCCGCGCGACCCCATTGCGCGCCAACAGCTTCACCCGGTCGAGCACGATGTGGATATTGATCGGCTCGCGCTCCATCGGCCGCTCGTCCCCGAACACTTCCACGCGGTCGATCAGCCCCACAATACGGTCGGTTTCCTCGCGGATCAGCCGGGCCAGCGGCACCTCGTCGCTGGGCACGGATTGCTCGAGCAATTGCGCCGCGCCACGAATGCCGGAAAGCGGGTTCTTGATCTCATGCGCCAGCATCGAGGCCAGACCCGTCACCGAGCGTGCCGCGCCGCGCGATACCATTTGCCGGTCGATCTTGTCGGCCATGGTCCGCTCCTGGATCAACACCGCCACCCGGCCATCGGTGTCCGAGATCGGGCTGGCAAAAACGTCGGCAATTCGCTCATCGCCAAAGCGCGACGACCCCACGCGCACACGATATTCCGTCATCGGCGCGCGCCGCTGCACCACGGTCTCCACCAGTGAGATAATCGGCGAACCGAAGGCGATCAGGTCGTCCAGCGACTGGCGCGTCAAAACGCTCAGTGAGGCCCCGAAAAAGGCCTCGGCCGCATAATTCACGAACTGGATGCGCCGCGCCTCGTCCAGCACCAGGATGGGCTGCGGCAAGGCCTGCAGCACCGCCCGTGCCGGAACCGAATCGAGATCCATCACCACAGCGCCGCTCATGCTGCCGCCTTCCACTCACCAGAAAATAGCTGGCCAATCAGGGACAGCACCGCTCCGGTATCCTCATTGTCCAACAGCCGTGTCCGCGTCGGCTTGTCCAGCGCCAGGTCGGCCGCGTCCACATACCAGCCCAGATGTTTGCGCGCCGCCCGCAGCCCCACCGCGGTGCCATAGTCGACAAGCATGTCTTCATAGTGCTGCTGCACCAGCGCGGCCAATTCAGGACCCTCGGGCGCCGCCTGGACGCTCGCGCCGGCAAGCCCAGCCCCGATCTGCCCCACGCGCCAGGGCTGCCCCTGCGCCCCGCGCCCCAGCATCACCGCCGCCGCCCCCGATTCAGAGAGCGCCTGCTTTGCCGAGGTCAGGTCGACAATGTCACCATTGACCACCACCGGCACATCCACGGCTTCCACCACGCTGCGCACCAATGCCCAGCGGGCGCTGCCCTTATAGAATTGCTGCCGCGTCCGGCCATGCACGGTAATCATCTGCGCACCCGCGCTGACCGCCAGCCGCGCGATCTGCGGCGCGTTGAGGCTGTCATCGTCCCAACCCAGCCGCATTTTCACCGTCACTGGCCGCGTCGTCGCCCCGGCCACCGCCTCGACAATGCCCAGCGCCTGGTCCGGCACCCGCATCAGGGCCGATCCGGCATAGCCATTGGTCACCCGCTTGGCAGGGCAGCCGAAATTGATGTCGATAATGTCGGCCCCTGCCCCCTCGGCAATGCGCGCGCCCTCGGCCATCCACTGCGCCTCGCAGCCCGCCAATTGCACCACATGCGGCAGCTCGCCCGCCCGCGTCAGCTTGCGCACCATGCCTTCATGGCCGGTAGTCAACGCCGAACTGGCCACCATCTCCGACACCACCAGGCCCGCACCAAAGCGCGCCGCAATCTCGCGAAAAGGCCGGTCGGTAATCCCCGCCATCGGCGCCAGAAAGGCGCGATTGCGGATAGCATACCCTCCGATGCTCAATGCGCAGGCAGTGTCGTTCAAAGAATTGCCCCAGAATTGTTCAATTTGGCAATGGTGCCCGCACAATAATCAAATTCGTCCACCGCGCAACCGCTTCCCGCTGTCGCAGCCGCGGAAACCAGCCCTGCTCTTGCCGCATGACGGTGCGGCGGCTAGATCGGGAACTGCGTTGTCCTTATTGCTGTGCCCTATATCCCCATGCGTCCAAAATCCATAGCCGTCATCATTGTCGCAGCCGGCAAGGGCGAACGCGCCGGGACCAATGGCGATCGCGTCCCCAAGCAATATCGTCCGGTCGGCGGCGAACCGGTTCTCTCACGCACCATTAGGGCCTTTCTCGCCGTCGACGCCATTTCTCATGTCGTCACCGTCATTCATCCCGATCACGCCCAGCTTTATGACGGCCTCGCCCTGGCAGACGCCCGGCTGCTCCCGCCTGTCTCTGGCGCCCAGAGCCGGCAAGGCTCGGTCCTGGCCGGTCTCAAGGCCCTGGCGCCCTTGCGCCCCGCTCTCGTCCTCATCCAGGACGCGGCCCGCCCCTTCGTCTCGCCCGCGCTGATCCACACGGTCATCGCCGCATTGGCCCAGCATGAGGGCGCCCTGCCCACCCTGCCCGTCACCGACACCATCAAGCGCTCGCTTGGCGATGGCCTGGTCGCCGCCACCGAGGACCGTCGCCAGCTTTTTGCCGCCCAGACCCCGCAGGGCTTTCGCTTCGGCCAGATCTTTTCAGCCCATATGCGGGCCGAAACCATCCGCCGGGACTTTACCGACGACGCGGAGATCGCCGAATGGGCCGGCCTCAGCGTCGCCATGGTCGAAGGCGAGCGCGACAATATCAAGATCACCCATCCCGAAGACTTTTCCCGCGCGGAGCGTATCCTCATGGCCAATCACGGCACCGAAACCCGCATCGGCACCGGCTATGACGTGCATCCCTTCGCGCCGGGCGACGCCGTCTGGCTCTGCGGCGTGAAAATCCCGCATAAGGCAAAGCTGCAGGGCCATTCCGATGCCGATGTGGCCCTCCATGCCCTCACCGACGCCATTCTGGGCGCCATTGGGGAAGGCGATATCGGCACCCATTTCCCGCCTAGCGACATGCAGTGGAAAGGCGCCGCCTCCGGCGTGTTTTTGCGCCATGCTGGCGAATTGGTAAAACAACGCGGCGGCCGTATCGTCAATCTGGACGTGACAATTGTCGCCGAAGCGCCGAGGATTGCTGCGCATGTTCCCGCCATGTGCGCGGCCATCGCCGAAACTCTCGGCATTTCGGCGGCCCGCGTGGCGGTCAAGGCGACAACCAATGAAAAGCTCGGCTTCATCGGGCGGGAGGAAGGAATCGTGTCTATGGCCAGTGCGAGTGTGGAACTTCCGAGGATCGACTAAATGGCGGCCAAGGCAAAACCTTCTGTTGGTAAGCAGATCATCGAGCTCCTGACCGAGCGCAACCAGACCCTGGTCACGGCGGAAAGCTGCACGGGCGGGCTGATCGCCTCGGCCCTCACCGACATTCCCGGTGCCTCAGCAGCCATCTATGGCGGCTACGTGACCTATGCCAATTCGGCCAAGTCCCGCATGATTCAGGTGCAGCCGCGCCTCATCGGCGATTATGGCGCCGTCAGCAACCAGGTCGCCCGCGCCATGGCCGATGGCGCTCGCAACACGGCCCGCGTCGACTATGCCGTCGCCGCCACCGGCATTGCCGGCCCCGATGGCGGCACCGACAAAAAGCCCGTGGGCCTGGTCTATGTCGCCGTCTCCTCGGAGCTCGCCACCGTCGTCATCGAACACCGCTTCGGCGACCTTGGCCGCGACGCCATCCGCAAAGCCACGGTCGAGGCAGCCCTCGATCTGGTTCTGCAGGTGCTGACGAGTGACCCGCCGACGCCGTAGCGGGGGTAGGTTTGGCGGCGGGATTTTCGTTGTGCAGCTTTTCAGCGGAGTTGCATCAAATCCCATCAGCCTTGAGCTCAGGGCTTTGCGCTTCCATGGCACGTATGGGGTGGAAAGAGGACAGTCGGCTTCTACGCGATTATCGATAGAAGCGGCCCGGCGCGGGCATTGCCCGCAGGAAGATCATTGAAAGCGGCAATCAAGCCACTTCAAACTCGTAGACAAGCCAGTCTTCGCCGTCGAAGTGGTGGGGGTACGAATTGGGCGAACATGGCGCTACGACTTTGCTCCAAAACGCACTCGCGCCGCCATTCTTCTCGATTACTCCAAGCTGCCACAAGCCGGGATGATGCTCAAGAATTTGCCGAAAAGCCTCCGACCCCACCCCCTTACCGCGATACGCCTTTAGCACGAAGAACTCTGCCATGAAGTGACGATTGGGAGCATTGGAGATCGGGCTGCCATCGACCACAAAAGCAAAGCCCGCCAGTTCCGAATTACTAAAGATCAAGTAGGGGTGCTGCCAAAAGCGCTCGAAGAAGTCGTACTCAAATCGCCCATCACGACCAACCGGGAATGGAAGGTCTGCCGTCATGTCGTATAGATAGAGTTGAATCAGGTTGGCTATCACTGCCTTGTCGCTGGTTATCGCCCTCACGACCGACACGTTTTGACTCTCTTGCATGCAATTCTCCTCAACCAGAAAATGCATGCGCGTCAGCTTTCGGGCAAGTCACCCAAACAAGCGAACGGCAACAACGGGGTCGGTTGCTGCTCTTCCCGGCGGCCGAACCATTTTTCCAGAAATGCGCTCATGGCTTGTCTCGTCAAGTTCAATCCGTTTCGGGAAAATGCTGATAGTGCGCGCCGGTAACCCCGGCCTCGTCCAACGCCGCTTTCAAGGCTTCGCTGATGGCGGGGTTCGGCATGACGATGAACTTGTCGATCCAGATGTGGTGGCCGCCGATCTGCGACCTGTTGAAGACCAGTTCCTTCTTGCTGCCATCCAAGAACCAGATATTGCGAAACTCGAAGGTCGTCTTCGCCCGATCGACGGTGTCGAGCCGGGCGCAAGGAACAAACCAGAACCTGTCAGCGGCATGACTACCGTCCGGCCAGACGAGTTCGATCGGGAAAAACTGGTGAACGCCCGGTTCGAACCTTTCGACAACCTCCCTGAAACTGGCACTCACCTGCAAGCCATACGGATCGTAGACATCGAGGATCGGGCGCTTTGGACCTGAGAGCGCAATTCTCGTGGGAACATGTTCTCGTTCAAACGGGCGCCCGCAATAGGAATAGCCCGGCCGCACGCGAACACCACCGTCTCGGGTGAGATCGACCACCTGTATCCTGTTAACGTCGCCATCAAGGGCGCGATACGTGTAGCTGTATACTTCTTCGTTCTTCGCACTGAGAAAATAAACCATCGATGCCCTCGCTCGCCATCCTGTCACGAAAATCCTGAACGACTTGCGATGCTACGATCTGCCAGCATCAATGATCCGCGCTCGGGTGAAGTCGAATTTTGTTCTGACCTTCGCCGCCAGAATTGCGTCATGCAGCCGCCCGCTCATGAAAATCTGGTTATCGAGCCTACGATCGAACCACAGATCCGCTCCTTCAAGAGCTGCCCGTGTTACCGCTATGTCACCGTCCGCCAGGTCGTAAGCGGCCCACAATTCCTTTCCATCGCGCTCCATTTCGCGGCGTGAGATCAGTCCCATCATTTTCTCCCCCACCCTGCTCTGGCTTTCTTCAGGCACGAAACTGTCCTTTATGGCACCGAAGTTCAGCAGATAGAACGGACCAGGCAGCCGGGTCGTCTTGTCGGCTTCGTAGACCGGAAACTCGACTAGACCGCCCTCGCCTAGATCGAAATTCTTCAGGACCTCGGCAAGCCTTCCCTTGACCGCGAAGAACGAACCGGCACAAAACAAGTCACCAACCCGTTTCCAGTTGCCCTGCGCGAAAACATACATGGCCTCGGGGAAATCGGTACGTTGAAGCGTTTCGCCTCTAGTGTGACGGAGATGAGCGTCCAGTTCTTGCTTCGATGGAGCACCAAGCTGAAATGTTGGAGGCGCCCAATCCTCACCATAGTATTTTTCCCGAATTCCCTGCCTGTTCCAAAGATGATGATTTCTCATCACGCTGCTGACCCACACTGAATCCGTCATGCCGCAAGACCTCAAACAAATACGGCGCGGAGACTACGGGAACAACCTCGCAGAACGGTAAACATCGCAGGCGAAACCTGAACTGCCCAGGGCGACGCAAAGCAGACCGAGGAATCGCAGAAATCCCGATTAGAACGACAGTTCTGCGTTTGATTTCTGCGACAGGTATCGCCGATGACGACGGCTACCCGTAAGGTCCGGTTTCAAGAGCAATGACCGCCGACACGAACGACCGGGATGGGGTCGGATCCTGCCCCCTTATCTTCCCTCCCCCTTGTGGGGAGGGAAGCGAGATAGGACTTAGCTTCAGCTAAGTCCGTTGAATCGAGCAGGGTGGGGGTGTCGGCCTCTCAACGCTTTGAGACGACAGGCAATTCACAAAGTAATCCCCGCCCCCTGCATCGTCCCCCATAATCCCCTCGTCCTCACCGACAACACGCGGTACCGACGAAGTGCCGGGTGAGGAGGCAGGCCGCACGGTGTCGATCGGGCGGAGGCGTGTATGCTGACCACCGGTCGCTCAACTGAAGCGAACGGCGACAGGCGGCGATGGATGTTTCGGCGTCCGGGCCAAAAACCTGCGCCGCTCGTGGATGGGATGAGCAACCCGCAAGGGGGCCGCTCGATGCATGCGTCCGAAATCCTGTTCGTGGGAAGCGGCTTTCGCCTCTTCTTTAATTTAACCGAGGCGAAAGCCGCTTTTCACCGTGCAACCGCAGGCGCCGGGCGTCGTGCGATCTTTCGGCATGCGCACAGCATCGCGGAACGCTCTTTGAACTTCGAGATGTCCCGCAGGGCCAGGCGCGCCGGTGGCGCGACTGGAGGCGAGAAGGCCATGAGAGCTTGGAGCGTCCGGTGGGCAAATCTCTCCGGTGGAGAGATTTGAGCGAACAAGGCTCGAATGGCGAAGTGTCCCACAGGGCTAAGCGCTGTGCGCGAATGGCGGAATGCGGAGCCAGAGCCTTAGCTGCTGCTGATCGCGTAATCCCGGCGAATGAACATTGTCTTGTTCGCCCATTCCGACGCCTTCGTGCGGACCTGATGCGCGTCAAACGCGGCCTGGTCGGCAAACAGCTCCTCGACCCGCCAGATTAACGGATCTTCGGTCTGCGTGACCTCGAAGGAGAGGCAGCCCGGTTCCTCGCGCGTCAGGCGGACATGTTCGGCCAGATGGCGTCGAACGATCTCGCACTCGTCCTGCGATGCGCAAATCAGCGTCCCGGAAAGGCGAACCTGGCCGGCCATCCTAATCCCCGAACCGCCGGTCGGCCTCATCGCAAAAGGCGCGCATGATTTCCTCCTGCTTGGCTGCAAAAGCCGGCTCGGCCACCGCAGCAACCAGCGGGTTGGAAATCTTGAAGTCGATCTCGAAGCGTACTCGCGTCCCCTGCCCTTCGGGCTCGAAGCTCCAGACCGAGTCGAGATAGGCAAAGGGACCGTCCACGGCCTTTGCCCGGATCGTGCGTGCCGTGGGATCGAGTGTGACGCGGCTGGTATAGGACTGTGTGATCGGCCCGAACGAAATCGTCATCTTGGCCAGCCGCACGTCCTGCGAACCTACCGCGGCCTCCTTGCGCACCGCCATCGCCTGGCAATTGGGAATGAAGCGCGGATAGTCCTCAAGATCCGAGACAATGTCGAACATCCGCTCCGGCAGGTGCGGCACGTGTCGTTCGAAGAAGCGTTTCATATCAGTGACCGAGCTTGGCCATCCGGTTGGCCTTCAATCGCGCAAAATCCTCGCCGGCATGGTGAGACGATCGCGTCAGTGGGCTGGACGAGACCAGCAGGAAGCCCTTCGAGGTCGCGACCGTGGCAAAAGACTTGAATTCTTCCGGCGTCACGAAGCGCTGCAGCGGATAATGCTTTTTGGTCGGCTGCAGATACTGGCCGATGGTCAGGAAATCCACCTCGGCCGAACGCAGATCGTCCATGAGCTGGAGCACTTCGTTCCGCTCTTCACCCAGGCCGACCATGATGCCGGACTTGGTGAAAATGGTAGGATCGAGTTCCTTGACCCGCTGCAGCAGCCGGATCGAGTGGAAATAGCGGGCGCCCGGCCGCACCTTGAGATATTTCGAGGGCACCGTCTCCAGATTGTGGTTGAACACATCCGGCTTGGCCGCCACCACGATTTCGAGGGCCCCGTCCTTGCGCAGGAAATCCGGCGTCAGGATTTCAATCGTGGTCTTGGGATTGCGGGCGCGAATGGCCAGGATCACGTCGGCAAAGTGCTGGGCCCCGCCATCGGCGAGATCATCGCGGTCCACCGAGGTGATGACGACATGTTCGAGACCGAGTTTTTCGACGGCAATGGCGACGTTTTCCGGCTCATTGGGATCGAGCGCAGTCGGCAGACCCGTGCGCACATTGCAGAAGGCGCAGGCGCGGGTGCAGATTTCGCCCATGATCATCATGGTGGCGTGCTTCTTGCTCCAGCACTCCCCGATATTGGGGCAACCGGCCTCTTCACAGACGGTGACGAGATTGTTCTCGCGCACGATCTGCTGAGTTTCCTTATAGACCGGCGAACCCGGCGCTTTGACGCGGATCCAGTCGGGCTTGCGCAGCACGATGCTGTCGGGCCGATTGGCCTTTTCCGGGTGGCGCGGCTTTACCGCCGAATTGTCGATGAGCGTGACCATGTCAGTCCTGACTGGGGACCAGTGTTTCCAGGCGAAGTGGGGATCGGTTCGCCGTCCGGAAACACGTCCACAAATAAGTTGCCCCTATATCGCTTCCCCCGTTGGCCGGTTCAACCCCGCCATCCGGGTGATTGGCAGCCATGCATGGCTGCCTATCCCATGACTTCCGCCATATCGACCCAGTCGCCGCTGCGAGACGCCGAGAGGATCGTCGCCTGGACCAGCGCCAGCGAGCCCAGATTGTCCGCGCCCGAACTGAAGCCGCGCGGCACCACACCAGTTTCCAGAAGATTGGCGATGGCATTGAGCGTGCCCTGTCGGTCCGCGAATTTGACCGGGCTGAGCTTGACCTTTTCAAGGCTACCGTCGAGCGGCCGCAGGGTCAGCACATCCGGCCCCGCCTTGTCGCGGAAATGATCACGGGACGACCAGGCAATCTGCCCCTCGGCCCCATCCATCACCCATTCGCCGGCCCAGGGCGTCACCGGCCCTGAATTCATCCAGCTCGCGCGATAGGAGACAACTGTGCCCTTCGAAAACTCGATCGTGGCCACACCGCTCGGATCGAAATGGAACGGGCTGCCCGGCGGGTTCCAGGTGCGGCAGGAGAGCCGCACCGGCTCATCGCCCAGCACGAAACGCATGAGGTCGAAGTGGTGGATCGACATGTCGGCCAGCAATGGGTCCGGCATGTCCCAATAGCGATAGCCCTGGCTGGGCCCATGGCGGCGGAAATCGATCGAGACCATATTGAGCGCGCCGAACTTGCCCGCAGCAATCAGGTCGGCCGCCGCTATCGGCGCCGGCTGGTGCCGATAGTTCTGGCTGACCATCAGCACCTTGCCCTGCGCCTTGGCCAGCGCCACCAGTTCCTTGGCCTGGGCGATTGTTGTGGCAAAGGGTTTTTCGACCAGCACATTATAGCCCAGCTCAAGGCAACGCTTGACCACCGGATAATGCGCCTCTGTCCGCAGCGTGCACAGCGCCAGCGTCGCATCGGTGTGGTGAGCGGCATCCTCAAGGCTGGCAAAACAGAGTGCCGGGTCGATCCCCAGCTCGGCCTGCACGCGCCGTGTGGCTTCGGGATTAGTATCCACATAGCCCACCATCTCGACAGTGGGAACATTGGGGATAACATCCTTGGACCAGCTGAAACCCCAGTGCCCCAGCCCGATCTGGATTGCCTTGACCATGTGGATAACTCCTTTGGTTGTACGTTCCAAGCCGGTGCCAGGCACCGCGCCGATCGGTCAGATGTTCAGCGAACGCCCGTAAGCGTCGAGCACGCTTTCCTTCATCGTCTCACTCAGCGTGGGATGCGGGAAAATGGTGTGGATCAGCTCTTCCTCGGTGGTTTCGAGGTTCATCGCCACCACAAAACCCTGGATCAGCTCGGTTACCTCCGCCCCGACCATATGCGCACCGAGCAATTCGCCGGTCTTGGCATCGAAGATGGTCTTGACCAGGCCGTCCGGTTCGCCCAGCGCAATCGCCTTGCCATTGCCGACAAAGGGGAAGCGGCCGACCTTGATTTCGCGTCCGGCTTCCTTGGCCTTGGCCTCGGTCAACCCAACGCTGGCCACCTGCGGCTCGCAATAGGTGCAACCCGGCACCTTGGTCTTGTCCAGGCCATGCACCTTCATGCCGGCAATCTTTTCGACCGTGATGACCGCCTCATGCTCGGCCTTATGCGCCAGCATCGGCGGACCGGCAACATCGCCGATAGCCCAGATGCCATCCACATTGGTCTTGCCATAGGCGTCGATCACAATAGCGCCACGCTCGGTCTTCACGCCGACAGCCTCAAGCCCCAGGCCTTCGAGATTGCACTGCACGCCGACGGCCGAGATCAGCTTGTCGCCAGCAATTTGCTGGGTCTTGCCGTCCTTGGTCTCCACATGGGCGATCACGCCGTCCTTGGCCTTTTCGACCTTGGCGACCTTGGCTTCGGTGAGGAACTTGATGCCGCGCTTTTCCAGCCGCTTGCGCGCCAGGCCGGAAATCTCGGCATCTTCCACCGGCAGGATCTGCGGCAAGAGCTCGATGACGGTCACCTCAGCGCCCAGCGAGCGATAGAAGGACGCAAATTCGATGCCAATGGCGCCTGAACCCATGACGACCAGGCTCTTGGGCATTTCGGCCGGTTTCAGCGCCTCGAAATAGGTCCAGATCTTCTCGCCATCCGGCTCGATACCCGGCAGTACGCGCGGACGCGCGCCGGTGGCGATGATGATATTCTTGGCCTTGTAGGTTCCCTCGCCCAGCGCATTCTTGGGCACCGGACCCTGCGGCTGGACGATGGCTTTCTTGGTCGGCGCGACCTTGACCTCACCGGGCTTGGTGATCGTGGCCTCACCCCAGATCGTGTCGATCTTGTTCTTCTTCATCAGGAACTGCACGCCATTGTTCATCTGCGCCGCAATGGCGCGCGAACGCTTGACTATGCCGTCCAGGTCGAAACCGAACTTTTCGGCGGTAAGGCCGTAGTCCTTAGCGTGGCCCATATGGCCGTAAATCTCGGCTGAGCGCAGCAACGCCTTGGTGGGGATACAGCCCCAGTTCGAGCAGATACCGGCCATGTGCTCGCGCTCGACAATGGCCACCTTCATACCTAGCTGGGCGCCGCGGATAGCGGCGACATAACCGCCGGGACCGGCGCCGATGACGAGAAGATCGTATTGGTCAGCCATGAGGGCCTCCAGGATAGTTTGGGCTCAAAGACCCAGGATTTGTTTGACGAGCGGCACGAGACCCTCGCCGATAGCGGCCGTATTGGCCGGGTCGAGATGCACGCCGTCGCGCGGATCGGCCTTGGCGACCGTCGCGGCGTCGAAGAAGTGCACGCCGGTCTCTTCGGCATGGCGCCGATAGTGGCGGGCAAACTCCTGCGACTCGCGCAGCAGGTGATCGAGACCGCCAAAATTGCTCAGCATAGCCTCGTTGGTGGTCGGCACTATATGGGGCGGCGATACGAGAATGATTTGAGGCGCGGCTTCGCCGATAGCAGCGAAGTGTCCCCGAGTCATTTCTATGAGCCGCCGGGCGCCACGAGCCGCGAAGGCAGCCGTACCGGCCACAAAGGGCTTCAGATCATTGGTGCCCAGCATGAAGATGACGAGGTCGAGCGGCTTGTGGCTATCAAGGATGGTCGGCAGGATGCGCGCGCCGTTCCGGTCCGCGGCCGCCGTCCAGTCGTCATAGGCCGTGGCCCGGCCGCCCAGACCCTCGGCAATCACCCGCGCCTTGCCACTCAGACCTTTTTCCAATGTCGTCGGCCAGCGGTGCTCAAAACCATGCCGCGGTCCGCCACCAGGATCCGCGCCATAGGTCAGGCTGTCGCCATAGGCGAGAATGGTTTTCATCGCCTTGGGTCCTTAAGCCAGCATCATCACCGGGTTTTCGATCAGGCCCTTGAATACGCCCAGCACTTCGGCACCGAGCGCGCCATCGACGGAGCGATGGTCGCAAGAGAGCGTGCAGGTCATGAACTGGCCAATCTTGATCTCGCCCTTGTCGGGATAGACGCGTTCCTCGCCAACGCCGACCGCCAGGATCGTGCCATGCGGCGGGTTGATGACCGCTGCGAAATCCTTGATCCCAAACATGCCCAGGTTCGACACGGCCGACGCACCGCCCTGATATTCGTGCGGCATCAGTTTCTTGTTGCGGGCACGGGTCGCGAGGTCCTTCACGGCCTCGGAAATCTCGCGCAGGCTCTTGGTGTCGCAGCTCTTGACTACGGGCGTGAAGAGCCCACCCGGAATGGCGACCGCGACAGCAACGTCGGAGCGCTTGTGATAGAGGATCGAGTCCCCGGCCCAGGTCGCGTTGGCGGCCGGCACGCGCTGCAGCGCGATGGCCCAGGCCTTCATGACAAAGTCGTTGACCGAAAGCTTGTATTCGGGCTTGCCGTCCTTGGACTTGGGCGCCGATGCATTGATCTGCTCACGAGCAGCGAGCAGCGCATCGATCTTGCAGTCCACCGTCAGGTAGAAATGCGGCACGGTCTGTTTGCTCTCGGTCAGGCGCGCCGCAATGGTCTTGCGCATCCCATCGGCCGGCACCAGCTCGTAGCTGCCTTCCTCGTACATGGCCAGAACCTGGGCCTTGCTGAGGCCACCGGCCATCGCCGCGCCAGCTGAAGCGGCACCAGCCGGAGCCGATGCGGCGGCCTTGAGCGGGACCTTGCCCGACTTGGCGGCTTCGACGTCGGCCTTGATCACGCGGCCCTTGGGGCCAGTGCCGGAAATGGCGGCGACATCGATACCGGCTTCCTTGGCGAGACGCTTGGCCAAAGGTGAGGCGAATACGCGCCCGCCTTCAGATTTGGCCGGTGCTGGAGTGGGCTTGGGCGTCTCTGCCTTGGCGGCCGGAGCCGGGGCGGCGGCGGGCGCCACTTCCGCCTTGGGCGTTTCAGCTTTCGGCGCCTCTGCCTTAGGCGCTGGTGCCGCCGAACCAATGGCCGATGCGTCCTCGCCTTCCTGCAACAGCACGGCAATGACGGCATTGACCTTCACATTGTCAGTGCCCTCTTCGACAAGGATCTTGCCGATCTTGCCTTCGTCGACTGCCTCGACTTCCATCGTCGCCTTATCGGTCTCGATTTCGGCAATTACATCGCCGGAAGAAACACTGTCGCCTTCCTTGACGTGCCACTTGGCGAGCTTGCCCTCTTCCATCGTCGGAGAGAGCGCCGGCATGGTGATATCGATTGGCATCCGGGATCTCCTTACGAACGATAGGTCACGGCATTCACGGCCGCGATCACTTCATCAACGTTGGGCAGCGCCAGCTTTTCGAGGTTGGCGGCATAGGGCATGGGGACGTCCTTGCCGGTAACGCGCATGACCGGCGCGTCGAGATAGTCGAAGGCGCCTTCCATCACGCGAGCAGAGAGTTCGGCACCGATACCGCTCTGGGGCCAACCCTCTTCCACGGTCACCAGGCGCCCAGTCTTCTTGACCGACTCGATGACAGTGTCGCTGTCCATCGGACGCAGGGTCCGCAGGTCGATCAATTCTACATCGACGCCGGCGGCCACCAGCTTTTCCGTCGCCTGAGTGGCATAGCGCATACCCATCGAGAACGAGACAATCGTCACGTCAGCGCCCTTGCGGGCAATGCGGGCCTTGCCGATGGGCAGCACGAAATCGTCCACCTGCGGAACCAGGCCGGTCGAGCCGTAGAGGATTTCGTTCTCAAGGAACACAACCGGATTGGGTGAACGGATGGCCGCCTTGAGCAGCCCCTTTGCGTCCGCGGCGCTGTAGGGCGCGATGACGGTGAGCCCGGGAACATGGCTGTACCAGGCCGAATAGTCCTGGCTGTGCTGTGCGCCAACGCGGGCGGCTGCGCCATTGGGGCCACGGAACACCATGGGTGCCGTGACCTGGCCGCCGGACATATAGAGCTGCTTGGCGGCCGAATTGATGATCTGGTCAATCGCCTGCATAGCGAAATTCCAGGTCATGAACTCGACAATGGGCTTCAAGCCCGCAAAAGCCGCGCCAACGGCAAGGCCGGCAAAGCCGTGCTCGGTGATTGGCGTATCGATGATACGGTCCTTGCCGAATTCCTGCAGCAGCCCCTGGGTGATCTTATAGGCGCCCTGGTATTCGGCGACTTCCTCGCCCATGACGAAGACGTCCTTGTCGCGGCGCAATTCCTCCGCCATCGCCTCGTTGAGTGCCTGGCGCACGGTCATTTCGACCATTTCGACGCCTTCGGGCAGATCAGGATCGGCTTGCGGTTCGAATTTCGGTGCGGCAGTGGCCGCAGCGGCGGCGGGCGCCGATTCTGCAGCCTTTTCGGCCGCAGCCACAGGTGCCTCCGCGGGCTCTGGAGCCGTTTCGGCAACCGACGCCTTGGCTTCCCCGGCGCTTTCGCCTTCAGCCAACACCACGGCGATCGGGGTATTGACCTTCACGCCGTCAGTGCCTTCCTCGATGAGGATTTCGGTGACAGTGCCCTCATCCACTGACTCCACTTCCATCGTGGCCTTGTCAGTTTCGATTTCGGCCAGCACATCGCCGGATTTGACCTGGTCACCGACCTTTACCACCCATTTGGCAAGCTTGCCTTCTTCCATGGTCGGCGACAAAGCGGGCATGAGGATTTGGGGCATATCAGCTCTCCACAAGGATCGCGCCGGGCATGGAGGCCAACGGGCGGACAGAAGAATGGGGGTTCAAGGCGGCGGCATCGATCCGCCAGCCAGTCAATTTCCTTAAGGCCAGGTCGGCCGTTCCGCCGACACGTTGATTGACCATCCAGCCGCTCAGAATCAGCCCAAGCACAGCAAAGGCGATCGCCGCGATCACGGCACGCTTATAGATGCCGGCCTGCGCTTCTCCAGCCAGCCCCGCGCGCCGCTCGATCTCGGCGAAGCGCCACCAGCCGAACAACCAGCCTCGCCAGGCCTCTGCCGGCGACAGCTTGCTGATCGCGGCGGCCTGCGCCGCGGCGGTAGCGGCCGACAGAACCGCAAACAGCAAAATGACGCCAAGCACGATGGTCATCGACGCTCTCAGGCCTCGATGGTGATGTCGGTCCAGAGCTCGGAGGCGTCCGGCTCGGGATCATTGGTCGCAAAATCGGCCGCTTCGGTGACGATAGCGCGAATTTCGGTCTCGATCTTCTTGAGCTCTTCCTCGGACATAGAGCCGCCCTCCAGAAGGCGCGCGCGCACCTGCTCAATCGGATCACGTTCCTGCCGATATTTGGTGACTTCGTCCTTGGTGCGGTATTTCGCCGGATCGGACATGGAATGACCGCGATAGCGGTAGGTCAACATTTCCAGGATATAGGGGCCCTTGCCGGAGCGAGCGTGCTCTATGGCGCGCTTGGCCGCGTCATAGACCATGCGCACATCCATGCCGTCGACCTGTTCGCCCGGAATGTTGAACGAGAGACCGCGCTGCGAGAAGTCGGTAGTCGCGGCAGCGCGCTCAACCGAGGTGCCCATGGCGTATTTGTTGTTCTCGATGACGTAGACCACCGGCAGGTTCCAGAGCTTGGCCATATTGAAGCTCTCATAGACCTGGCCCTGGTTGGCGGCGCCGTCACCGAAATAGGTGATCGAAACGGAACCGTCGCCCGAATACTTGCTGGCAAAGGCCAGGCCCGTGCCCAATGAGGCTTGTGCACCCACAATGCCGTTGCCGCCATAGAAGCGATGCTCGTTGGAGAACATGTGCATCGAGCCGCCCTTGCCTTTCGACAAGCCACCCTGGCGCCCGGTCAATTCGGCCATCACGCCCTTGGGATCGAGTCCCATGACCAGCATGTGGCCGTGGTCACGATAGCCCGTGATCTGGGCGTCCTTGCCCTTCTCCGAGGCCATGGTGATACCGGTGACCACCGCTTCCTGACCGATATAGAGGTGGCAGAAGCCGCCGATCAGGCCCATGCCATACATCTGACCGGCCTTTTCTTCGAACCGGCGGATCAGCAGCATCTCGCGAAAGGCGTCGAGATCCTGCTCCTGGGTGAACTGGGGGACATTGGGCTGCGTCTTGGCCTTGGTGGCCGTCGCCTTGCGCGCCATTCTACACTCCGCTTGGGTCGGGGAATTTGCCGCTTTGGCCGATCAGGCCACTTCACGCATCATACTGCAAGCCATCGAGCAATAACATTGCCCGGACATGAGCATAGATTAGAGCTTAGAGCGTTGAATCTGCTTGAATAATCGAGATTAACTGATCATCGATTAATTCTACAAATTGACCAGAAACTGGTTTACCAGTCTCCGGATTGACCATGACGAGAATGTCGTCCGCATTCGCCATATTCAAAAGCGCTCGCGCGCGCTCGGTGATGATATCGGGATCTAGATATTTCGGGTTCATCAGCGAGACCCGGTGCCGATAGGCTTCAATTTCCGCCTGCAGAGCTGCGCTGCGGTCCTGCAGAACTTCAATATCCTTGATGATTTCGTCCCGGTTCTCAATGCCAAATTGGCCGGAAATGGCCGAATATCCGAGATAGCCCTGAAAACCGAGCAATGTCACGGTCAGGGCCAGGGGACGCCAAAATGCAGGACGTTTGAGACGGGTGGGCATGGGCAAACCGGTTGCAGATGCCTGACCATGCCTGACAAGGGATTAATGCCCGGTTTCCTATTCTGCCGCCTCGCGCTGCGGATAGGTGCCGTCTGCAAAAAGCGCGCTGACAGACTTGCCATTGTTGATGCGTCGCATCGCCTCGGCCAGGGCTGGCGCCACCGACAATATTGTCAGCTTCTCGTGAGGTTGGGCGAGCGCATTGGGCAAGGTATTGGTGCAGACAATCTCGATAACGTCCGGTTCTGCCGCCAGCCGCGCAACGGCGCTCCCCGCGAAAATACCGTGCGTGCAGGCAATCCGCACGGATCGCGCACCACTGCTGCGCAGATGCTTGAGCAGTTCAAGAATCGACCCACCGCTGGCGATTTCATCGTCCAGAACAATGACATCCCGGTCCCGCACATCGCCAATGATCGCCGATATCCGGACCTGCGTATCCGATATCCGCTCCTTGGCCCCCGCTGCGACGGGCCGTCCAAGTGCCCGCGCGAAAGCCGCAGCGGTTTTGGCATTGCCCAGGTCCGGCGAGACCACCACGCTGTTGGATAGATCGTGGCGCTGGAAGTGGCGGGTCAACTCGCCTAGCGCGTGCAGGTGATCCACCGGCACGCTGAAGAAACCATGCACCTGCGGCGAATGCAGCGTCATCGTCAGCACGCGATCGGCGCCCGCGGTCTTGAGCAGATCGGCCACCAAGCGGCCGCCGATGGAAATGCGAGGCGCGTCCTTCTTGTCGGAACGGGCATAGGCGTAATGCGGAATGACCGCTGTGATCCGCGCCGCCGAAGCGCCCCGTGCCGCATCCAGCATCAGCAGCAATTCCGTCAGGTGGTCCTGCACGGGAGTGCTCAAAGTCTGCACCAGGAAGACATCCTGCTCGCGGCAATTGGCCTGCAACTGCACTTCGATACAGTCATTGGAGAAGCGCTTGACCTGCGTTGGCAGAAGCGGGACGCCGAGTTCCGCACAAATCTCGCTTGCCAGCCCCGGATGCGCACCACCACTGAACACAGCGATCTGGTTCATGACAAATCCTCGGCTGCTGGCTGCGGGTCGCCCGCTCTTACCACTGCATAGGCGCGGGAAGCAACGGCTTCCCGGCCTGTCTCCCGCTTAAGGCGCACTCCCCAATGCTTCATTGGCCGCAATCGCCGCCATATTGACGATGCCACGGCTGGTCACCGACGGCGCCAGAATATGGGCCGGGGCCTGCGTACCCATCAGGATCGGCCCGACCGCCAATCCATTGTTCATTTCCTTGAGCAGGGTCATGGACAGGTTTGCCGCATCCAGATCGGGGAAGACCAGCAAATTGGCTTCACCCTTGAGCACAGTGTCCGGGATGTAGCGCTCCCGCAGGCCTTCATTGAGGGCGAGATCGCCCTGCATTTCGCCCTCGACAATCAAGTCCGGAGCGATGGCCTTGAGCTTGGCATAGGCCTCGCGCATCTTGTAAGCGCTATCCCCGTCTCGAGAGCCGAAATTGGAATAGCTCAGCAGCGCGGCTTTCGCTTCGATATTAAAGCGCTTGAGGTGGTCGCGTGCCTGCAAGGTGATCGAAACGATCTCGTCCGCACTTGGATTTTGATTGACATAAGTGTCGGTCAAGAAGAAGGCGCCCCGCGGCATGATCAGCATGGAGAGCGCCGAGGCTTCGGTGACCCCCGCCTGCATGCCCAGGATCGATTTGATGTCCCGGACATGCTTGATGAACCGGCCCTGCAATCCGCAGAGCATGGCGTCAGCCTCGCCGCGCTTCAGCGCCAGGGCGCCAATCACCGTTGTATTGGTGCGCACAATGGTGCGTGCCGTGTCCGGCGTTACCCCGGTCCGGCCGACCAGCGAGTGGAACAGGCTCACATAGTCGCGATAGCGCGGATCGTCTTCGGGATTGATGACCTCAAAATCCCGGCCCGGCCGAATGGAAAGACCGAAGCGCTCGATGCGCGCCTCCAGAACGCTCGGGCGGCCGATGAGGATGGGGCGGGCAATGCCTTCCTCAAGCAAGACCTGAGCGGCGCGCAGGACGCGTTCGTCTTCGCCGTCGGCAAAGGCAATGCGCTTGCCCTGCCCCTGCGCCCGGTCGATGATCGGTTTCATGACGAGGCCTGAACGGAAGACGAAGCGGTTGAGGCTGTCGAGATAGGCGTCCCAGTTCTCGATAGGCTTCTTCGCCACACCCGATTCCATCGCTGCCCGCGCCACGGCCGGCGCGATACGCAGCATAAGCCGCTGATCGAACGGATTCGGAATGATGTGCTCGGGTCCATAGACTGCGGGCGCCCCCGAAGGCGACACTTCGAGACCAGGCTCCCGGGCCAATTTGGCGATGGCGCGCACCGCCGCAAGTTTCATCTCCTCATTGATCGTGGTGGCGTGCACGTCGAGCGCGCCGCGGAAAATGAAGGGGAAGCAGAGGACGTTGTTGACCTGGTTGGGATAGTCCGAGCGGCCAGTACACACCATGGCATCCGGTCGCGTTTCCTTGGCCAATTCCGGCATGATTTCCGGATTGGGATTTGCCAAGGCCAGGATCAGCGGCTTGGGCGCCATCTTGGCCAACATTTCGGGCTTCAATGCGCCGGCGGCCGACAGGCCCAGGAACACGTCAGCGCCATCGATGACCTCGGCCAGGGTCGTGGCCTCGCTGGTACGGCGGAACTGGCCGCGCCACTTGTCATTGACGTCATTGCGCTTGTGGGTAACCAGACCATCCTTGTCGGCAACCCAGATGTTCTCGTATTTCGCGCCCAGGGCCACCAGCACGTTGAGGCAGGCAATGGCCGCAGCCCCCGCCCCTGACGTGCAGATTTTGGCGTCCTCGATTTTCTTGCCGGCCAGTTCAAGCCCGTTGAGCACCGCTGCGCCGACGATGATCGCCGTGCCATGCTGGTCATCGTGGAACACCGGGATCGGCATGCGCTCGCGAAGCGTCTCTTCGATCTCGAAACAGTCCGGCGCGCGAATATCTTCGAGATTGATGCCGCCAAAGGTGGGCCAGAGCGGCGCCACGGCGTCGATGAATTTTTGCGGATTGATCTCGTCGATTTCGAGATCAAACACATCGATGCCGGCGAACTTTTTAAACAGGACGGCCTTGCCTTCCATCACCGGCTTGGATGCCAGGGCCCCGATATTGCCCAGACCGAGCACCGCGGTGCCGTTGGAAATAACGGCCACCAGATTCTGCCGCGAGGTGTATCGGGCAACCGCTTCGGGCGTTTCGGCGATCTCCTCGCATGGCGCCGCCACGCCGGGCGAATAGGCCAAGGCCAGGTCGCGCTGGTTGCCCAAAGGCTTCAGCGGCTGAATCTCAAGCTTGCCGGGCTTGGGAAATTCATGGAAGTGCAGCGCCGCATCTCGCAGGGCTTTGCGCTGTTCATTGATATCGGTCGACACGTTCTCTCTCCCCGGCAGGCTAATCGGGCGCGTTGGTGCCATCAATCGTGAGGATTGAAAAGGCCACAAAGGCCCAAGGCGTCGAGTCCGCGGCAAAATTGCGGCGCAACCCAATCTGGCATCGTTTCCGATGACAGCCAGACGACAGGGATCAGACAATCGCGCCCCAATTCGGCCGCCCGTCTCAGGCTGCCGAGGCCACCACTTCGAGGCGCGGCTGCGGATTCGCGGCCGTATGCAGGGCCAGAGCCAGCTCCTTGAAAGCACCGACCTTTAGCGCTGGCGCAAATATGTAGCCCTGCGCATGCAAGACACCGCGAGACCGCAGATAGAGCGCCTGCTCCTCGGTCTCGACCCCTTCGGCCACGATTTCGCAGTCGAGATCCTTGGCCATGGCAATCAGCCCATCGAGCACCGGAACCTGGGTCGTGCCGGGTTTGATCATGTCCACGAAAATGCGGTCGATCTTGATCACGTCGACGCCCAATGTCGCCAGATAGGCAAGGTTGGAGTGCCCCGTCCCCGCATCGTCCATCGCCAGTCGTGCACCCAAGGCATGCAGACCCGAGATAACGCTGGTGGTCGCCATGGAATTGGTCAGTGGCCGGCGTTCGGTAATTTCAAATACCAATTGCCGGAAATTGATGGGTGACTGCCCGAAGATCGCCTGTACGTCCTCCACGATACCTACGTCCCGGAAGTGCCCCTCGAACAGATTGATCGAAATCTTCATGTCCGGCAGGGTCTTGGACAGCTCACCCAGATCGTTGCGCACCTGCTGCATCAGGGAAACCGTCATGGGAATAGCCAGGCCCGTTACCTCGGCATAGTCGATAAAGGCGCCGGGCGGAATGACCCGTCCATTACGCTTTTCCCATCTGCACAGCACCTCGCAACCGACCAGTTCGCCGGTGCGCAGATTGATGACCGGTTGATAATAGGGCTTGATCTCGTTGCGCTCGATGGCCCGTTCAAGGTCGAAGGCCGGCACCCTGGAGCGCCGCACATAGCTCAGGTTCAGCAAGAGGAAAATCGCACTGACGATACAAGCAATCGTGGTGAAAACGACATCGAGATCGGCATAGCCGGCGCGAACCATCGCAAACGGAACAGCATATTCGACCTTGATCGGAAACTGGCCGGCATAGCCCTGGGCGCTGATGTAGTCGGTGCTCGACTGACGTCTGTCAAAGCTCGAAGGATCGCCCAGCGTCACAATGGAAAGGCCATTGGTCAGCGTCACCCGCATCATGGCGCCGCTTCGAAGCGTGTCCGAAAGAGCACTCTCCGATTGGCCCAGCAGCGGCATGAACGTCGATATCCGCCGCGTCTCCCCGAACGTTTGGGTGATTTTCAGCGCCGGCATGTCCATGTCGCCCAGCTTGACCACAGCCATGGTCTCGGTCAGGCCCGGCACCGGCAATGGCTGGGATAATGGTGAATAGGTCACGACCCGCCCATAGGCGTCGCAATATTGCACCCCATCGAGATTCTCGACGACGAATTGCTTGAGATTGAGTCCCTTCTCAATGGCCTCCTGCGCATTGGTCACGAAGGTCGGCGTGCACAGCGACGGGCTGGCCGCGATAACCTTGCGAAGAGCCGACACGGCATCCATAGCGCTTGCATTAATATGCGAGCTTACGGTCTCAACATATTGTTGCGCCGCAGCTTTCTCTCGATATTGAACATAAGCGTCCAGCAGGTAGTCCACTGCAATGATGGGCACAAACGCCAGCACGGCGCCCAAAAGCATCAGGACATGAGAAAACTTGGATTTCACCTGCGAATCCAGACTGGGTAAAACTTGCCTACTTGCGTAGCAAGCAAGGATTTAACGGATCATTAATGCCGGTTAATTCGCGCTAACCATACGCACAAACAAAAGGGGTGGCCGCCAGGCCACCCCCGAATTTGTTCCCAAGACTTGGTCGTCTCAGCTTTGTACGTTGAGACGAATGCTCAGCTCGCGCAACTGTTTGGCGCTGGCCTGGCTCGGCGCCCCCATGAGCAGGTCTTCGGCCTGCTGGTTCATCGGGAACGCGGTAATTTCGCGCAGGTTCTGAGCGCCGCACAGCAGCATGACGATGCGATCGATACCGAAAGCGGCGCCCCCATGCGGCGGCGCGCCATATTGGAAGGCCCGGTAGAGACCACCGAACTGCTCTTCCACTTCCTGGCGAGACTTTCCGGTCAGTTCGAACGCCTTGATCATGGTCTCCGGCTCCTGGTTACGGATCGAACCGGAAGCAATCTCGAAGCCATTGCAGACCGCATCATATTGATAGGCGGTCAGCGACAACGGGTCGGCCGAATTCAAAGCGTCAAGTCCACCTTGCGGCATGGAGAAAGGGTTATGCGCAAAATCGACGCGCTTTTCTTCCTCATCCCATTCATAGAACGGAAAATCCACGATCCAGCACAGGGCGAACCGCTCGGTATCGACAACGCCAAGATCGGTCCCGACCTTGGTGCGGGCTTCACCGGCGAACTTGAAGAACTTCTCAGGCCGGCCGGCCACGAAGAACACCGCATCGCCGTCCTCCAGCCCGAGCTGGGCCTTGATGGCGGCCGTCCGCTCCTCGCCGATATTCTTGGCGATTGGCCCGGACCCCTGCCCTTCCTTAAAAAAGATGTATCCCAGCCCAGGCTGGCCCTCGCCCTGCGCCCAGGCATTCATGCGGTCACAGAAGGCGCGGCCAATCGGTTCGGCACCGGCCTTGTTCTTGGCCGGGATGGCCCAGACTTCGACCTTGGGGTCGGCCTCGATCTGGTTGGCGAAGACTTTGAAACCAGACCCGGCGAAGTGCTCGGTCACGGCCTCGATTTCGATGGGATTGCGCAGGTCGGGCTTGTCCGAACCATATTTGCGGATGGCCTCGGCATAAGGAATACGCGGCCAACCCTTGGTTACGGGCTTGCCATCGGCGAACGCCTCGAACACATCGGTTATGACCGGCTCGACGGTGTTCCAGATATCCTCCTGGGTGACAAAACTCATCTCCAGATCGAGCTGGTAGAATTCGCCCGGCAACCGGTCGGCGCGCGGATCCTCATCGCGGAAGCAGGGCGCTACCTGGAAATAGCGGTCAAAACCCGCCACCATCAGAAGCTGCTTATATTGCTGCGGTGCCTGCGGCAGGGCAAAGAACTTGCCCGGATGGATGCGGCTCGGAACCAGAAAGTCCCGCGCACCTTCGGGCGAGGACGCCGTCAGGATCGGGGTGGAGAACTCGGTGAAGCCCGCCTCGCCCATTCCCGAACGCATGGCGGAAATGATCTTGGTGCGCTTGACGATATTGGCGTGCAGCTTCTCGCGGCGAAGGTCAAGGAAGCGATAGCGCAGGCGGATGTCCTCGGGATATTCGGCCTCCCCGAAAACGGGCAACGGCAGTTCCTTGGCGACCGACAAAACCTCGATCTCGCGAATAAACACTTCGATCGTGCCTGTGGGGATATTGGGGTTCACGGCCGCCGGATCGCGCAGCTTCACCTCGCCGTCAATGCGTAGCACCCATTCGGATCGAACGGTTTCAGCCGTCGCAAAAGCGGCTGAATCCGGATCGATGACGCATTGGGTAATCCCGTAATGGTCCCTCAGGTCGATAAAGAGCAGCCCACCATGATCGCGGACGCGATGGACCCAGCCGCTCAGGCGCACATTATTGCCGGCATCGCCCGCCGAGAGAGCGCCACAGGTGTGGGAACGATAGCGATGAAGGGTCATGTCAGGTCTCAAAAATGCTGGAGATAGGCCGGAATCTGAAGCATCGGACCGAAAAGTGCGAAGCGGCTTTCAGACGAATCCGATGCGGAAACAACAAAGGAGTGCGCACGCCCCGATTCCTCGGATCGCACGCCCTCGCGAGCGGGAAAAGCGCATGGCAGGCCCCGCTTGTCAAGCAGCAGGACTTATCGAGGTCGCGCCCTTTACCGCAAGGAAAATCCACGGTGGAGCTATGGCCGCGCACCTGCTAGGAAGAATAGTGACGATTTTGAGACGGTAGTACGTATGGACCTCATAGTTTCCACAGAAGCGCTGGCGGAATTCTGCGAGCGCGCTTCCCAGTTCGAATTTGTGACGGTCGATACTGAATTTCTGCGTGAAACCACCTATTGGCCGCGCCTCTGCCTGATCCAGGTTGCCACGGACGACGAGGCGGTGCTGATCGATCCGCTGGCGCCCGACATCAAGCTGGCGCCGTTCTTCGCACTACTCGCAAACCCCAATGTCACCAAGGTCTTCCACGCAGCGCGTCAGGACGTGGAAATATTCGTCAAGCTCACTGGAGCGGTCCCGCACAACATCTTCGATACGCAGGTTGCCGCCAGCGTCTGCGGTTTCGGCGACAGTGCATCCTATGACAGTCTCGTCCGTGCCATCTGCAAGATCGAACTCGACAAGTCCTCGCGCTTTACCGACTGGTCGGCTCGCCCATTGACCGACAAGCAGCGCAACTATGCCATTGCCGACGTCACCTGGCTGCGCGACATCTATCGCGAACTGCGCAAGCAAGTTGAGGCCACCCGCCGCTGGGACTGGGTTGAAGACGAAATGGCGACCCTGCGCAGCATCGACACCTATGTCGTCAAGCCCGAACAGGCTTGGCACCGGCTGAAGGCGAAGTTCAACCGGCCGCGCGACCTGGCAGCCATCAAGGTGCTTGCCCAATGGCGCGAGCAAAAGGCTCAAGATACCGACCAGCCGCGCAGCCGCATCCTCAAGGACGATGTTCTAGGTGAACTGGCGACGCAACGGCCGCTGACGCCCGATGCTTTCGAAAAATTGCGGGCCGTGCCACGGGGTTTCGGGCGCAGCAACGCTGCCGCGGAAATCATCGCGTTGCTCAAAGACGTCGACGCATTGCCGAAATCGGCCTTGCCCGCCCTGCCCGAGCGCTATCGCGGCCCCTCGCCCAAGGGCGCAATCGGCGACTTGGTTCGGGTTCTGCTCAAGGCGGTCGCCGAACAGCATGGCGTCGCCGCTCGAATAATTGCCACGTCGGACGAGATCGATGCCCTGGTTCTCGATGACGAGGCCGACGTGCCGGCGCTCAAGGGATGGCGCCGTAAGCTGTTTGGCGAAAAAGCCCTGGCCATCAAACACGGGCGCATCGGTTTGGTGGCGACTCGCAAGGGTATCATCGAATTTTCGGTGAATCAGACCGAAGCAGCCGAGTAAAGCGGCCTAACTCACATCCACGCGCCAATCCGGGTGCCCCGCACCCTCGGCAAATTGCCGGAGGCGATTGCGCAGATGGTCGCCATCGAGAAAGGCGAAATCTGCGGGCAGGATAAGGACCAGCGTATCGCCATCAAGTCTGAAGCGGGTTCGGGGCAGGATTCCCGGCATGGCCGCGGTCATTGGATAGGCGACGCGCATCATGGAGCCGACCAGGCGCGCTCGCGCCGTCATCTCGTCTGAACCCAGAGGCGCCAGAACCTGAGCGGACTTGGACTTGAGGCCGTCATAGCGCACCGCAAGCGTCTGTGCCAGAAATGACCGCCCCGGATGGTCAACGCCGGTCAACGAACCATAGGCCACCGAATCGACACTCTGTGGCCCCCGATAGTCCGGGTGCGACCGCCATCCGATATCGGCGAGAAGACAGGCCACAGTGCGAAGGCGCGCCTCGGCCTCCGTTTCCACTATCCCGACAGCGGCAAAATACTGGGCCGTAAACTCGACGAGATCATTGGCGTGTGCCGGCGACCGCGAGCGCAGCACCGATAATTCCTCGGCCCCTTGAATAAGGGGGTCGATATTGCGTTCGCGCTCGTCCAGCATGCCATAAAGATAGCCCTCACGCACGCCAAGCGCCGAGAAGACGACGCTTGCAAATCGCCCGGCTCCGAGAATTTCCCCCAGCACCGCCGCCCCGAACGGCACCAGTTCCCGGCGTGAATTGCTCACATTACCGGCCCCCGGATAACCTTTGAGCGCATCGGCCGAGACGATCTCCTGGCAAAACGCAATCATTTCGTCGGCCGGCACCACATAGTCCTGAACCATATGCAGCGGATAGTCCCGCCTGGCCTGATGCAGCTTGGCGAGCGAACGCCAGGTGCCACCGATGGCGGCAAAACGTGATCCCGGCAGCGCGTCCCTGAGAATTGACTCTTCCAGCCTTGCACGAACCAGCGCCGCGGCTTTTTTGGGAGACCCGTCGGCGTCGTCTTGCAAGCGAATAACGCCCAGCTCAAAACTCTCGCCGTTCGTGTCCAAACCATTCGCGATATCGGACAATTCGAGACTACCGCCGCCAAGATCGCCAACGACACCCGCAAATCCTGGAATGCCTGCGACGACGCCCAACGCCGCGTAATGGGCCTCCTCCTGGCCACTCAACACCCGGACCGGGGCCTCCATGATCTCTTCCACAGCGCCGACAAACTGCTCCCGGTTCGTCGCATCGCGGACCGCCGAGGTGGCCAGGACATAGATTTTGCCGACCCGCATCATGCGCGCCACCAACGCAAAACGCTTCATGGCCTCCAGAGCCTTTGCCATATTGGCGTCGGCCAGGCGGCCGCTCTGGGCGATGCCGCGCCCGAGCGCGCAAGCCGACTTTTCATTGTAGAGCGGCGTCAGGGCGCGCGCGTGGCGCTCATAGACCACCAGGCGCACTGAGTTGGAGCCGATGTCGAGAACCGCGACCGGCCGAGCACCCTTGATGCGGCCCTGCGCAGTGGGATCGGCGTCGACGCCCCAGAACTGAGTCAATTTCAATCCTCGTCGCTCTCCGCCTCGCCCGCGCTGCCACGGCCGGACAGGGAGGGATTGGTCATGAAATAATCATGGGCGTTGAAGGGCTCTTCGCCCTCACCCACTCTTATACGATGCGAGCTGCCATCGGGAAGCACTTCCCAGCTCTGCTGGTTGTCCTTGAGATAGGCAACCATAATCCGGTCCAAAATCTGTTTGTGCACCGTTTCATTGAGGATCGGAACGAGCGTTTCGACGCGCCCGTCCAGATTTCGGCCCATGATATCGGCGGACGATATATAGACCTTTGCGCGTGGTGACGGCATGGTCTCGCCATTTCCGAAACAATAGATGCGGCTATGTTCGAGGAAGCGTCCCACTACCGACTTCACCCGGATATTGTCCGAGAAGCCCGGAATGCCCGGCCGCAAGCAGCAAATGCCGCGAACAATGAGGTCGACCTTCACGCCAGCCTGGCTGGCGTCGTATAGCGCATCGATAACCTGCGGATCCACGAGCGAATTCATCTTGAGCAGGATGCCGGCTGGCTGGCCATTGCGCGCAAAATCGATCTCGCGGGCAATATTGTCCACCAGCGTCTGCCGAAGATTGACTGGCGAAACGGCAATGGTTTCAAGCTCGGTAGGGCGGGCATATCCGGTAATGAAATTGAACACGCGCGCCACATCCCGCGTGATCGCTGGATCGATGGTGAAGTAGCTCAGGTCCGTATAAATCTTGGCAGTGATCGGGTGATAATTGCCCGTGCCGATATGGCAGTAGCTCACCAGCTTGCCCTTTTCGCGTCGGACTACCTGGCTGAGCTTGGCATGGGTTTTTAGCTCGACAAAGCCGAACACCACCTGCGCGCCTGCTCGTTCAAGGTCGCGCGCCCACCGGATATTGGCTTCTTCGTCGAACCGCGCCTTGAGTTCCACCAGGCACGTGACCGACTTGCCCGCTTCAGCTGCCATCACCAGCGCCTTGACGATCGGGCTGTCAGACGAGGTGCGGTATAGCGTCTGTTTGATGGCGACCACATCCGGATCGCGCGCCGCCTGCATCAGGAACTGGGCCACCACGTCAAAACTCTCAAAGGGGTGGTGAACAAGAATGTCCTTGGCACGGATGGCCGCGAAGCTGTCGCCATTATAGTCGCGGATGCGCTCGGGGAAACGCGCCAGATAAGGCGTGAATTTCAGGTCCGGCCGGTCGACATCACAAATCTTGCGGGCATCGGCCAGGCCAAGGAAACCATGCACTTCAAAGACATCGGCCTCCTTTACCCCAAGCTGCTCGCCGATCTGGCGTTTCAGCGCCCGCGGCATGGAGCGCTCGATCTCCAGCCGGATCACCTGTCCCCGCCGTCGCTGACGCAGCGCGCTTTCAAACTCGACCACCAGGTCGGCCGCTTCGTCGTCAATTTCGATCTCGCTGTCCCGCACGATACGGAAAGCCCCCGAGCCGACCACTTCATGCCCAGGAAACATCTTGTGGAAGAAGAGTTTGACCAGCGTGTCGATGGTCACCACCTCAGAGCGCCCTTCCGAGACCAGGCCGCTGGGCAAGGTGATGAACCGGTCCAGATTGCCCGGAATACGCACGAGGGCCGTCAATGGCTGATCGGAATTGGGGCGCTTGAGCTCAAAGGCCAGGGCCAGGCCGAGATTGGGGATGAACGGAAACGGGTGGGCCGGGTCCACGGCGATAGGGGTCAGGACCGGAAAGATCTCTTCGCGGAAGAGCTTCTGCAGATAGGCCACCTGGTCGCCGGTCAGGTCGTCGGCTTCGTGGATCACCACGTTTTGCGCAAAGAGTTCCTCGCGCAATTCCTTCCAATGATCCTGCTGCTCGAGCTGCAGATGCTGAGTCAGCGTCGCAATTTCTTCCAGCTGTTCAGCCGGCGACAGCCCGTCGGCGCTCTGCTTGGTCATCCCCGCCCTGATCTGACCCTTCAGACCGGCAACGCGCACCATGTAAAATTCATCGAGATTATTAGCCGAGATGGACACGAAGCGAAGCCGCTCGAGCAAGGGATGGGCTTCGTTCCCCGCCTCTTCCAAGACGCGCATATTGAACTGAAGCCAGCTAACCTCACGATTGACAAAACGGGCCGGGCTGGTCCGCAGCGCCTCGACATCTGGCACTGTCCCCTCAGCTTCCGCCAGTTCGCTCATCTCATTCATCTGTTTCGCCGTCCCAATCCTGTTGCCGGTGCAGCCCATGCGCCTGTTGACGCATTGCCAGGGCTTCCGACGCTATAGCGCGCGTAATGGCCGATCCTTTCGCAAGGGCCAGCCTGTCCATCAGATCGACCAGGATCGCGGCTTCTTCGGCGCTGCGCTCCATACGGGGTACAATATAGCCGACCACCTTGGGATCCACCTTGACCTGCCGATCGCCGAACAATTTCACGAACATCTGTGACAACTCGATGTCGTCGCTGACCTCGAGGCGGAAGACCGGAGCCCTCCGCACGCGAGAACGCACATCATCGGTCCGCAGAGGCCAGCGCGCAACCTCCTCCCGCGCGGTCAGCAGCATCGTCCGATCGCCCCGCATGGCCTGATTAAGCAGGTGGAACAGATGGTGTTCGTCATAGTCCTGCCGGTCCACATCCTCGATCAGCAATGCCTGGCGACCGGATCCGGAGGCGATTTCTGCGATCGTTGTGGGCGTCACGGATAGAGCCTGGCTACGCTCGATGAATATGCGTGCCAGATGGGATTTGCCGGATGCGGCCGCTCCGATGAGCAAGGTGACACCATCGGGCCAGTGTGGCCAGGCCAGGATACGTGCATGCGCAAGCGCATTGCCGGCGCCGACCAGAAAATCGTCTTCAGCGTGCGAGGTCTGATGGCCAAGATCGAGCGGCAATTGCCGCGGGCCGCCTTCAGGATGCGGCATCGTCATTGGGCGCATGCCGCCTCGGACCAAGGTAGAGCGTGCTTTCCTTGTATTTGCGGACGCCATAACGCACCAGTACCGACGCTATGGCGGCCATAGGCACAGCCAGCAACAATCCGACAAAGCCGAAGACCGCGCCTAGAGCCAGGAGGGCAAACATCATCCAGACCGGATTGATATTGATCGATGATCCCACAAGCTTTGGATAAAGGATATTGCCTTCGATGAACTGCCAGAACAGATAAACGCTCGCCACCAGCGCGATCATCCACCAGTTCGGCGCATACTGGACGAGCGCGATACCGATCGACAGACCCAGGCCAAGAGCAAATCCGACAAAGGGCACAAAGCTGAACAGTCCGGCAATAAGCCCGACCGCCAACCCATAGTTCAGCCCGATCACACTTAGTGCCGTCGCATAGAAAGCGGCATCAAGCAGCAGCACGCTGCCCTGCCCTCGGATGACCCCGGCCATGGACTTGTCGATCTCGCGCAAGACGCCCTTGACCTCGCGCTTGTGCTCCTTGGGCAGCAATTCGTCTATGCCGCGAACCATGCCCTCCCAGTCCAGCAACAGATAAAAGGCCACGACTGGTGCCAGGACGGTAAAACCCACGACCGCCGCACCGGTCAGCCCGATATTAACCAGCTCCGCGGGCAATGTGGCAATGAAACCAAGCGCTTGCCGCGTCAGATCATTGATGCTGTTCTGCACTTGCAGGGCCCGGTCCGGCCCCAGCCAAGCATTAATCTCCGGCGCCCATGCCGCGGCCAGCTCCTGCAGATCGCCAACATAGCCTGGCAGGCGCTGTATCAGGCCAATGATCTGCTGACCGATCAGCGGCACAAACATGAAGAACAGGCTGAGTACCAGGGTCAGCACGCTGAACAACACGACGACGGTGGCCCAGACGCGAGTGAATCGCCATTTCTGCAACTGGTTGACCAGCGGATTGAGCAGATAGGCCAACGCGGCGCCCACGACAAACGGCAACAGGATGCCCCTGAACACCCAAAGGGTCAGGATCAGAGCCAGCAACAACCCAATCCAGATGAACACTTGATTTCTGAGTGCCATGAAGCCGGGCAGCCCTTGCGTCTAGATAATCGAAAAGCTATCAGGCCGTGTAACGACCAGCACCGAAAAATTCAACCAACCCGGTTCGCGCGCAGCCATTTGCGCCCGCAATCCCCAGCATGGCAAGAAGGCACATGTCCGACGCACAAAACCTGCCATCAAACGGCCTTTCGTACAAGCAGGCCGGCGTCGACATCGACGCGGGCAACGCCCTGGTAGAAGCCATCAAGCCGGCCGTCCGCTCGACCCGGCGCCCCGGCGCCGATGGAGAGATCGGCGGCTTCGGGGGATTGTTCGATCTCAAAGCCGCCGGCTTTGTCGATCCAGTGCTGGTAGCCGCCAATGACGGTGTTGGCACAAAGCTCAAGATCGCCATCGATACCGGCAAGCATGACACGATCGGCCAGGATCTGGTGGCCATGTGCGTCAACGACCTCATCGTCCAGGGCGCCGAGCCATTGTTCTTCCTCGATTATTTGGCCACCGGAAAGCTCGATGTAGATCAGGGCAAGGCTATCGTCGAAGGCATAGCCCATGGCTGCCGGCTGGCTGGATGCGCCCTGATCGGCGGCGAAACCGCAGAAATGCCCGGCATGTACCATGGCAATGATTATGACTTGGCCGGTTTCGCCGTGGGCGCCGCCGAACGTGATGCTTTGCTGCCTCGCAGGGACATTGCGGCGGGCGATGTCCTGGTGGCCATCGCCTCGTCCGGCGTTCACTCCAACGGCTATTCGCTGGTTCGCAAGATCGTCGAAATGTCCGGTTTGGCCTGGGATGCCCCCGCCCCATTTGCCGACGGTAAGACACTTGCCGAGGCCCTGCTCGAGCCAACCCGCATCTATGTGAAGCCCATTTTGGCAGCTCTGAAAGCTGGCCTGGGCGTCAAGGCGCTGGCACATATCACCGGCGGCGGCTTCATCGACAATATTCCGCGGGTCTTGCCGGACGAGTTGGCCGCCGACATCAATCTCGGCGCCGTCTCCGTTCCGCCCGTATTCGGCTGGCTCGCAAGGACCGGCGGCATGAACGAGCGCGAAATGCTGCGCACCTTCAATTGCGGCGTCGGCATGCTGATCGCCGTCACGCCCGGCGACGCCGAGCAACTGGTCGAAAGCCTGACCGCTTCCGGCGAGGTCGCCGCTATTGTCGGCGCGCTGACACCGCGAAGCGGTGAGCCTGTGACTTTCGGGGGCAAGCTCGCGCTGTGACGACAAAGAAGCGCGTTGCCATTCTGATTTCCGGGCGCGGCTCCAACATGGCTGCCTTGATAGAGGCCGCCAAGGCTTCCGACTATCCCGCGGAAATTGTAGGCGTTTTTTCCAACAAGGATGCGGCACCCGGACTGGACTTTGCCCGCGCGCGGGGGATCGCGGTGGCGAGCCTGTCGCACAAGAATTTTGCCTCCCGCGAGCTGTTCGATGCCGAGGTCGAACGTATTCTTCAAACCTGGAATGCGGACTTTGTGTGCCTAGCCGGCTATATGCGCATTTTCAGCAATGCCTTTGCCGAGCGCTGGACCGGGCGGATGCTGAATATCCACCCGTCCCTATTGCCCAGGCACAAAGGATTGCACCCGCAGCAGCAGGCGCTTGATGCCGGGGATAGCGAAAGCGGTTGCACCGTCCATTGGGTGACGCCTGAACTCGACGCCGGGCCCACGATCCTGCAGCGTCGGGTGCCGATCCTCCCTGGCGATACGGCCGACACCCTGGCTGAACGTATCCTTGTCGAAGAGCATATCGCCTACCCGCAGGCACTGGCGATGCTGGCGCGCGGCGAAGTGGCGCTGGATCGCTCTATCTAGGAGCGATCACGGCGGCCCTGCGGGACTGACGACGCAGCGCAAAGATCTGGGCTGTCAGCCCAAGGACGAATGCCAGCAACAAGGCGCCATGGCTGCCCAGCACTATCGGCGACGCCGGGCTCGGCGCAAATGGCGCTCCGTCCGGCACCCGGGTAAGTGTTTCTGTCACCGTCGGCAACAGAAGCAGTAAAACGCTGAAACTGAGGCTCGTGGTCTCGATATAGCGCCGCAGCCCGCCGAGAAATGTGAGCCGGTCAACCACATATCCGACGAAAATCACGATCAGCGTCAGTCCGCCAATGGCGTAACTCACCGGCTGTTTGGCGACCAGAAACGCGGTGACGCCCCCAAGCACCATCGAAAGCAGATAGATAGTCCCGGGCGCCGATCGCGGGACGATGCGGCCGTGCCGCGCCAGCATATAAATGGCCACTACGAGGGCCGGAAGGCTGCCAAGCGTGTGCAGCCAGCCAATTGGAGAAATACCGAACATATTCAATCCTCTTTGAACCACCGGCATGGCCAGTGCATTGGTTTATATCTACTAGTTGGTAGGCACGAACGGTGTGCGTCACCCGCCGCCAGTACAGCGACGCATCGGCGCCGCTTTGCTTCGAGATACAGCTATCCTCTATGAAGGGCCTTTAAGTGTCATGCGCTCGACTAAAGGACCAATGATCTTTTCGAAGAGGTCCCCGTCGGCATGCGCCCTGGCGGACATCATCGCACCATGGACGGTGGCTACGAATAGTTCGGCTTCCGCCTTGGGTTCCCCGGCAAGCCGGAACCGCCCGCTCGCCTCCCCTTCGGCAAGTACTGTGGCCAACCATACGGACAGCGTACGAAAATGCGCACGCACCTCTATTGCGACAATGTCGGGAATGGCGGGCATCTGACTTGCCAATAAAGCACAGACACAAAAAGGTTCGGTACCGGAGCTGATACAGGTCTGCCAATAGGCGACATAGGCCCTGAGCCTGGCCCCGGGATCGGCAATTGTCCGGTCCAACTGCGCCAAGCCCGCGGCTGCATCCTGCCGGTACTGGTTCACCAGAACCCGAACCAGCTCTGCTTTGGTGGGAAAGTGGTGATGAATGCTGGCTTTGCGTATGCCCACCAGGTCAGAAATGTCCGCATAGCTAAAGCCATGATAGCCCCCGGCCAAAATCAGGGGCTTGGCGTGCAACAAAATTTCCTGAGCGGTATTCGATAGCGTATTCATTAGCGTGTATCTACCTACTAGTAGGATGCAAGTCAACCAAGCCATCACAACAATTGATGGCGCCTATCGTCAAAATCGGTTCGACCTTTGTTCTCATGAGGCGTAGCGTGCCCGCTGCCTGAATGAGGGGAAATGACATGAGTCTGCGCGATTGGTTCTGGATCATCCTTCTGGGCGCCATCTGGGGGTGTTCCTTTGTCTTTAACGCCCTGCTCATCCGTGAACTCGGCCCGCTCTGGGTAACCACTTTGCGTGTTGGCATCGGCGCCTTGGGCTGCTGGGCCGTATTGATTGCATTGCGCAAGCCCGTTCCGCGCGATCCCGCACTCTGGCTGCAGCTTGGCGCGCTTGGCGTCATCGCCTATGCCATACCCTTCGCCCTGTTCCCCCTCGCCCAAGCCCATCTGGCCAGTGGCATTGCGGCCATTATCAATGCGCTGACACCCATGGTCACGGCGGTCATTTCTCACTTCTGGATTGGTGGCGAGAAGGCCACGCGGATGAAATTCACCGGCGTCGCCATCGGCTTTGTCGGGGCGGCCATCCTGGTCTCGCCAGCTCTGTCCGAAGGTGGTGATTCCCACCTCTGGGCCGTCGCCGCCTGCCTTGGCGCGACCCTTTGCTACGGGCTCTCGCTCAATATTACCCGCAGCTACAAGCACATCGAACCAACGGCATTCGCTTCGATCGCCCTGACCGGCGCAGCCATTGTAGCCACCCCCGTGGCCTTCCTGGCCGAAGGCGTGCCGCACATGACACAGCCGACCACTTGGGGAGCCGCCCTGGCCATTGGCCTGCTCTCGACGGCGTTCACCTTCCAGATCATGTACCGCATCCTGCCGCGTGTTGGTGCCACCAACTTCGCGACCACCACCTTCATCGCCCCGATTTCGGCATTGATTATTGGCGTCACTGTGCTGGGCGAGACCATCCTGCCCATTCAGCTCCTGGGCATGCTGGTCATCTTTTTCGGCCTTTTGTTCATTGACGGCCGCATTCGACAGGTCTGGCGCCGCGTTCCGGCATAGGGCGGGAACTCACCTGCCCGGCCAGCGTTTGTCGGGCAGGAGGCGCCGACATGCCAGAGCCCAGACCCGATATCGATCCACGGCCAATTCCCGAAATTGTGCCCCAACCCGAGCCACCCCAGCCCCAACCGGTCGACCCGGTGCCGCCCGGGCCGAGCGAAGTCCCCCCACCGGAGCAGCCGATAGAAGACCCAACGCCCACGCCCCCTTCGGAAGTGTAGCGGCAACAAAAACCCGGCCACAGCAGATGCCGAAGCCGGGCGAGATGGTCATTTGTGCGGTTGCGTCTACTCGATCCCGAGCTTTTGCTTCATCAGCTCATTAAGCGCCTGCGGATTGGCCTTGCCGCCGGACGCCTTCATCGCCTGGCCGACAAACCAGCCGATCATGGTCGGTTTGGCCTTCACCTTCTCGACCTGCTCTGGGTTGGCCGCAATGATCTCATCGACGATCTTTTCGATCGCGCCAAGGTCGGTGACCTGTTTCAGGCCGCGGCGCTCCACAATGTCCGCCGGATCGCCCTCAGGTTCCTCGGCGATGAGGATCTGCAGGACGTCCTTGCCACCCTTGGATGAAATCGTGCCACTGGTAATCAGATCGACCAAACCGGCAATCTGCGCCGGCTGCAGATGGGTTTCCCACACCGCGAGCCCCTGGCTATTCGCAAAGGCCGCCACGTCGCCATTGAGAATATTGGCCACGGCTTTGCCGTCACGCTTGGTGTCACCAAATTTCACGCAGGATTCATAATAGTCGGCCGTTTCGCGATCGAGCGTGAGCACCATGGCGTCATAGGCGGTCACGCCATATTCAGCGATGAACCGTGCCTGCTTTTCATCAGGAAGCTCCGGCAGATGCTGTGCCAGATCAGCAATAAAGGCGTCATCGAACTCGAGCGGCAGCAGGTCCGGATCGGGGAAGTAACGATAGTCGTGCGCCTCTTCCTTCGAACGCATCGAGCGCGTTTCCCCGTTCTTGGGGTCGAACAGGCGGGTTTCCTGATCGATCTCGCCGCCATCTTCCAGAATGTCGATCTGGCGACGGGCCTCATATTCGATGGCCTGGCCTGCAAAGCGGATGGAATTGACGTTCTTGATCTCGCAGCGCGTGCCGAACTCTCCGCCGGGACGGCGCACCGAGACGTTGACGTCGGCGCGCATGGAACCCTGTTCCATATTGCCGTCGCAGGTGCCCAGATAGCGCAGAATGGTCCGCAGCTTGGAAAGATAGGCTTTCGCCTCTTCCGATGAGCGCAGGTCGGGCTTGGAGACGATTTCCATCAACGCCACGCCGGATCGGTTGAGATCCACAAAGCTCATATTGGGGTGCTGATCATGGATGGACTTGCCTGCATCCTGTTCCAGGTGCAGCCGCTCGATTCCGATCTCGATCTGCTCGCCATCGACATCGAGCAGCACTTTGCCCTCACCAACAATCGGATCCTTGAACTGCGAAATCTGATAGCCCTGCGGCAGGTCCGGATAGAAGTAGTTCTTCCGGTCAAAAACCGAGCGCTTGTTGATCTGCGCCTTGAGCCCAAGCCCGGTGCGCACAGCCTGACGCACGCATTCCTCATTGATGACCGGCAACATGCCGGGCATCGCCGCATCCACAAAACTGACATTGGCATTGGGCGGATTGCCGAAAGCCGTCGACGAGCCCGAGAATAGCTTGCTCTCGCTGGTGACCTGGGCATGCACCTCCATGCCGATGATCACCTCCCAATCCCCGGTCGAACCGGAAATCAGGCGCTTCTTGTCGGGGGTACGGGTATCAACGATAGTCATGTTCGGGCAGTCCTATACCGCTTCCCGCAAGGCTTTACGGAAGCGGACCTTGTCCAGTTCATAGTTCAGGCTGGCAGAGAACTTCATGCCACGCCAGACGGGTTCATACCCATGACGTTCATAGAAGCGCACCGCCCCGGCATTGCCGGTATAGGTTTCGAGCTCAGCAAAGCCAAAAGCCTGCTTGGCGATAGCCTCTTCCAGCGCTTCAAGCAAGGCCGCACCGACCCCTTGTCCCTGCGCAGACGGCGCAACCCAGAGATCGGAGATGATATTGTCCATATCCTCGCGGGCACCCCAGCCCAGAATTTTGCCGTCTGCGCTGGCAACGATCATTGTCTCCGGCTTGTCGCGACAGAAATTCACGAACTCATCGCGCAGTTTATCCCGATCTGTACGGCCCGCATCATCCTTCCCGAAGGCGCTATGCGTCCAGGAAGCAAAGCCAACATTCCCGAGTATTTCGGCACAGGCCGACCCGGCCGGCCCAATCAGAAGCCGTGGTTGCCTCACTCGTCCTCAATGTCCCCGTCATAGGGGTGCAGCCGCTTTTCGAGATGGACACTCATAAAAGGCGAATGTCCTTCGCGCCCATCCGGTTTCAGCGCCAGGATCCGATAGCCTTGCCGCTCGTAGAAGCGCACTGCCCGGACGTGGTCGGCGGGCGTTTCCAGGTGCACGCGTTCAGCTCCCTGGAGCTCCAGCATCAACTCCATGCGATCAAGCAACATGGCCCCGACACCGTGACCCTGCATTTCGGGCATGACGAAAAGATAGGGAATATAGCTGCGGCCCGGGACGCGCGAGCACCAGCCCACGACGATCTCATCGAGCTCGGCCACGATGGTGTCGCGCCAACCCTGGCCCACGGCATGCGACAGCCGCCGGCGCTCGGCGTCCTGCAGGCCCGGCTTGTCGGTCAATATGGGATAGATGCCATCTTTCCAGGCACGAAAGGCGATATCTGCCAGGCGAGGCGCATCCGTCATTTCCGCTTTGCGTATCTGAATGCCTGGCATCTCCGCCTCCTATTTAGCGCGCTTGCGCGCCGCGATTATGCCCTTCTCGTAATTGATGTTCCAATTGATCAGGGTCCGCCAGATAAGTTCTGCCTGATCCTCATCCAGATCAAGGTCCAAACTGAGGCCGCGCACCTTGGCGACGATAGCCTCGATCCGGGCCGGATCGAATGCCTCGTGAGGGTCGGTCTTGATTTCGGCCATGCGCGTCACATAGCTGTGCCGCTCCGCGAAAAGTCCGAGCAAAGCCTGATCGATACGATCAATCTCCGCACGCACATCCTCTTTGGTTTCACATTCGCTAGGCAGTTTGACAGCGCTCACGTCCGGCCCTCAGGAAGTCGATACTGTTGCTGGTTTGCACCGCCACGCAGACGATTTCAACCCGCCCATGGCGAACGAACTGGCGGCCGGTCAGATCGACGCCTACATTCAAACCATGTCTAGCCAGTTTGAGATTGCCTGAGACCCCGTCTCGTCGAGACGGGTAGAGTGAACCGACCGGCCCCTGCGCGATGCCAGCGGCCGGCACCGCTTCTTTGCGGGCTATCGCCCGCGCCCACAGGCACTTTCAATGGACATTTCCCGAAACGAACAGCGGGTACTGCACGCACTGGCACAGGGCGGCCGTATCGCCGCCATCAAGGACGAACGCGGCAAGATCGTTGATTTTGAATTCTACAGCCGCGATGGCTGGCTAATGAGCGGCCTCACACCGCTCATCTTTAATAAGCTCAAGACCAAAAAAGCGATCAAGTCGCAGGGCGGCCAGCCCTATCGCATCACCAGGCGAGGGCTCGAACTGGTCAGAAGCCAGGTGGACAATCGCTGAAGCCTCTGCCGTCGGGATCAGGCCACGCCGCTACCAAAAAATCGCCGGGCACCTGCCCGGCGATCGTTGCGTCATCAAAAGCCGAGACCAATCAGTGCTTCGTCACTTCGCTCAGCGCCGCAGCAATATGCTCCCATTCCTGAGACACACTTGCGGTGGCGCGGCGCTTGCCGGCGCGGCGATACCAATAATCGGCATTGCCCATATCGGCTTCGATCCAGTGCATCAGCGCATGCACCCAATCGAACGCCTGGACGCCTTCCATGGACTGGACAATGTTGTGCGCCTTTTCCCATTCGGGACCGACGCGCAGCTCACCCTTCTTGAGCCACCAGAGCGCCTGCAGCGGCTTGCTCATGTCCCTGGGAGGCTCGGACCAATCGAGCGAAGTAAAGATGTCTACGGCCATCGGCTGGTTTCCTGTTGGCCCGGACGCAGCAATCGGGCGCGTCTCCACCAGTTTCAATCTGTGCATGGGCGGCAAATAGTGCGGAACGGCGGCGCAATCAAGCGCTAGCCGTTGCGTAACACGTTAGGACTCACCACCACTGCTTGGGTGCGAAGTCGCCGCCCGCGCTCTTTTCGATGACACGAGCGGCCGCAAACAGCGTCTCTTCGTCGAATGGCTTGCCGATCAACTGCAGGCCAAGCGGCAATCCCTGCCCGTCCTTGCCGGCCGGCACGGCAATGCCTGGAAGGCCGGCCATGTTCACCGTAACGGTGAAGACGTCGTTGAGATACATGGCGACCGGATCGCTAGCCAAAGCCTCATCGCCGACACCAAAGGCGGCAGAAGGTGTCGCCGGGGTCAGGATGGCATCGACCCCTGCATTGAAGGCGTCCTCGAAATCCTTCTTGATCAGGGTGCGGACCTTCTGCGCCTTGACATAATAGGCGTCGAAATAGCCGGCAGACAGCACATAGGTGCCGATCATGATACGGCGCTTGACCTCCCGGCCAAAGCCGGCGGCGCGGGTCAGTTCGTACATGTCCGTGATGTCCTTGCCGCTGACGCGCAGACCGTATTTCACGCCATCATAGCGCGCCAGGTTGGACGAGGCTTCGGCCGGCGCCACGATGTAATAGGCCGGCAGGGCATATTTGGTGTGTGGCAGGGAAATATCCTTGACCGTTGCGCCCTCGGCCTTGAGCCATTCCAGCCCCTCGGCCCAGAGCTTCTCGATCTCGGCCGGCATGCCCTCCATGCGGTATTCCTTGGGAACGCCAATGGTCAGCCCCTTGACCCCGCGCTCCACGGCGGCGGCAAAATCCGGCACCGGAATATCGACGCTGGTGGAATCCTTGGGGTCGAAGCCCGACATCGACGTCATCATAAGTGCCGCATCTTCCACGGTGCGGGCAATCGGACCAGCCTGGTCGAGCGAGGAAGCGAAAGCCACTGTGCCCCAACGCGAGCAACGCCCATAGGTCGGCTTGATCCCCACAGTACCGGTGAATGCGGCGGGCTGACGGATGGAGCCACCCGTATCGGTTGCTGTCGCACCGGCGCAGAGCCACGCGGCAACCGCCGCCGCCGAGCCACCCGAAGATCCCCCGGGGACCAGATTGGCATTGCTGCCTTCGGCGCGGAACGGGCTGATCACCGGGCCATAATAGGATGTCTCGTTGGACGAGCCCATAGCGAATTCGTCCATATTGAGCTTGCCCAGCATGACCGCGCCGTCGCGCCAGAGATTGGCGGTGACGGTCGATTCATATTCGGGCTTGAATCCATCGAGAATGTGACTGGCGGCCTGGGTATGCACACCTTTGGTCGCAAACAGGTCCTTGATGCCCAGCGGAATACCTTCGAGCGTACCGCCCTGCCCCTTGCTGAGCTTTTCATCGCTTGCCTTGGCCATATCGCGCGCCTGTTCCGGCGTCGTGGCGACATAGGCATTGAGACTGGGATTGGCCTTCTCAATGGCACCAATATAGGCGTCGGTCAGCTCAAGCGCAGTAAAGCTCTTGTTTTCCAGGCCCTTACGAGCATCGGCCAGGCTTAGCTTGGTCAGATCAGTCAACGGGTATCTCACTCAAATTATCGCAGCGTGTGTAGAGCGTCGCACCGGGCGTCGCAACCTCGCTGCCCATTTCATATTGGCCGTTTGCGGCCATGGTTGCATCGAAGGCCGACACAACCTGGATTTGGGTTTCGTTATAAGGCGCCACCGCGAACGTGTCGGGATAGATCTCGCCAGGCAGCTCGCAAACCGCGTCGATGAACAGATGCGTGCTGCCCTCGCGCGTCTTCACGTCAAAGAAGCTGCAGCGGAACTCCATCGATTGAATGCCGTCGTCGAAGTCGAGGCTGAGGAAATCGTGGTCCATCCATGCATCCACGCCCTTATCTTCCAACGCCTGGCAGGCCTCGGATTCGGACACGTAGAGCTTGTCGCGCGCAATGCGCAGGTCCTCCTGCGCCGCACTCGACACAGTCAGGGCAAGCAGCAATGGCACGACAGCGCCTTTCACGCGGCTTTCTCCGCATCGAGCCGCAACTCGAAAAAGGCCGACCATTCGCTGTCCGGATAGTCGAGGAACGGTCCTCTCGGGGTGAACCCGTAACGGGCATAGAGCCGATGCGCCTCGGCCATGCCATCACCGGTTCCGGTTTCCAGCATAATGACCGGCAGGCCACGTTCACGCGCCAGCTCGACAATCCGCTCCAGCAATTGGCGGCCGACGCGCCGCCCGCGCACCTCAGGCAGGGTGAACATGCGTTTGACTTCACCCAGTTCCGGCCCATGCATCTTGAGTGCGCCCATGCCGACCGCTTTGCCACTTTCGTCGCGTGCAACAAATAGTGTCGTATCGCTATCCGCCATCTGCTCGACCGTCATTTTGAACTGGAACTCCAGCGGCGAGAGCGGCAGCAAATGATCGTTGAGGTGGGTCACCAGAGCCCGCACATCATCCTGCAAGGGCGTCTCAATGGCGATCGTAACCGTCATTTACTCCACCACCTTGGGCACCATAAAGAAATGGTCTTCGGTCAGCGGCGCATTGCCCACGATCTTCTCGGCATAATTGCCATCGGAGATGACGTCGTCCCGGCGCCGCAGCGTCATCGGCGTGACAGAGGTCATGGCCGCGACGCCTTCGACATCGACTTCACCCAATTGCTCGACAAAGCCCAGAATCGCGTTGAGTTCGCTCTGGTAGCCAGCGACTTCCTCCTCCTCGATACGAATGCGGGCAAGGCGCCCGATGCGCTTAACGGTGGCGGCATCGACAGACATGGGAAACTCCAAGATACGGCGTGTTGCCGCGTTATTAGCAATGCGGCGCAGCAAATGACAATGAAAATGCCTTATGTGTCGGATCAGGCTTCCACGGCCAGAGCCGGCTCGAGCGCAATGAGCCCGGTTCCGTCGAGCCGATCGCGCACCCTGTCCAAGGCCGCGTCGATTTCCGCCTCACGACCGGCCAGGGCCACAAGGGCCGGCGCGACGGCGTCGAGGAGCCGCTCGGCGCGGTCGGCCAGGTCACTGCCGGCCAGCACCACAACTGCCTTGTCAGCCCATCGTCCGGGTTCCGGGAGGACTCCAACGGCCAGGAGCAGCGGCCGATCGTCGTCGCCATCGACGAGGAGACCGCACTCGCCAAGCGACCAGACTTGCACTGGCCGCAGCGCGTCACCGATATCCAACAGCCTCTGGGCCGGGCGTGGTCGCCAGGTTTGGAGATCGGCCGGCTTGCCGCCCTTGCGCATCGCGAGGACCTGATCGGCCCCGCTCACCAGTTCGCTGCGGTCAATACCACCCGGTGCGGCCTCGGGATCGACCACCAGCACTTGCCCGCCGATCTGGATACGAAATGTGGAGCCACCAAACCAGGTCAGTTTCACGCGTCACGCTCCGGCTTGAAGGTCAGGCTTATCCTCGACGCGCCTTCGATGAAGCGCCGGGTCGATGGTCGATTGAGCACTGTTCGACCCAACCAACCCAGTACACCCATCGGCAGCAGACCGAGAAGGGGCGCCACTGCCTGGATGCCTTTGAGACGTTTTGGTCCCCGGTTCTGCATCGCTTGTATCTTTTCCACCTCCGGGCGCCGCTCCGCCTCGAAACGCCGTGCCGCTACGTCGAGACGCTCAGGATCGGTCGCCGCGAGAAGCGTCGGACCGATATGGTTGGCCAGAATGATTGCGTCGCGCAACGCGACATTGATGCCCTGCGCCCCCACTGGCGACATAGGGTGCGCGGCATCGCCCATCAGCACCAGCCCTGGCACTGACCATTTCGGTAACATACCGCAGATCACGTCGAGAAGAACGGGTTCGCTGGCCCGCTCGCGTCCGGCGGCAAATACGGCCGCCAGCGGCGGCGGCAGCACGCTGGCCAATTCATCCTTCCAGGCGCTCAGCTCACTGCCTCGAAAATCCCGGTAGCTGCCCTTCGAAATGATCCGACCGATCTGCACATGGTCACCTTCGGCAGGAAAGGCCAGCCCAAAATAGTCGTCCAGCAGAAAGCCATAGGCCTCCGTCGCCTTCACCGGTGCCGAGCGCGGCACCCGGCACCAGACGACGTCAAACTCCTGCCGCTCGCCCTGCAGCTCCAGTCCCAGACGCTTGCGCGCTACCGAATAGCGTCCATCTGCCGCGATGACATAGTCGCAACGCAATTGGCGCTCACCGCCCTCGCCGCCCAGGGCAAGCCCGACGACGCGGCTGTCTTCGACGATGAAGTCGCGCACCACCGTGCCGCGCAGCAGGGAAAAGCCGCTGAATTGGGCACATTTGCTAGTCAGCATTTCCAGCAGCCTGGGCTGCGGCATCAACCGGACGAACTGCATATCGGGCGGCAGGATGCGGTCGAGCTCGATGTTTAGGAAACGCTTTCCGCGCGAGAACATCTGCATTGACCGTATCGGCTGGGATGGAAGGGCGTCAAAGGCGTCCCACAGACCGGCTTCAAGAATGGCCTGCATGCCTCCGGGCGTCATTCCCTCGCCCCGGAACTCGCGCGAAAAATCGCGATGCCGCTCAATCAGGGTGACGCGGATATTCATCCGCGCCAGAAGCCAGGCCGTCAGCGCGCCGGCAGGTCCGGCGCCGATGATCGCCACATGCGGCAAAGGCTCATCGCTCGACATTGGCGACTCCCGCCCGTATTGAGACGGGCAAGAGCTACACCCCGGGGTCAGCCCATGACAATAGACGCCGCCAACGATCCGCTCGCCGCCATCCCGGCCGCGGGCAAGATTCTTGGTCTCGACCTCGGCACCAAGACCATTGGTGTCGCCATATCGGATGGCATGCGCTATTCGGCCACGCCGCTAGAAACCATCAAGCGCACGAAATTCACTCAGGATGCCGAGCGGATTATCGCGCTGATCGCCGAAAACCAGGCGGTGGCGATCATCCTCGGCCTTCCGCTCAACATGGACGGCACGGAAGGCCCCCGGGTGCAATCGACCCGCGCCTTCGCCCGCAACCTGGCGCCAAAGATCAATTTGCCGATAGCCTTCTGGGACGAACGCCTCTCCACCTCGGCAGTGACGCGCATGATGATCGAAGCCGATCTCAGGCGCGATCGGCGGGCCGAAGTGGTCGACAAGCTGGCGGCCAGCTACATCCTCCAAGGCGCACTCGACCGCTTGCGGGCACGCTAGGGTCCGAACGCGATTGCATCGCTGTCCGGGCCCGGCTGTTCCACTGCATTCTGACGGCCGCCAAGGAGATAATTTTACGAATTGGCGCGGCTGGGCTTGCCCCACCCAGCCCCCTCGGCTAGACCGCAGCAAATCGCAAGGGATGCGACATGCCGCAGCACAGCCCCGCCCGCTCTTCAGGCGACTTTCCTCCATTCCAGCAGCGCCATCTGATTTCCATTGCTGATCTCAAGCAGCACGAAATCGTCGATCTTCTCGATCGCGCCGAACGGATGATCGAAATTTCCCGGCAGGAGCGCAAATCGCTGCCCACATTGGCCGGCAAAACCCAGATCAATCTCTTCTTCGAACCGTCAACACGCACGCAATCCTCGTTCGAGATTGCCGGCAAGCGTTTGGGGGCATTGGTCGTCAATATGTCGGTCAAGACCAGCTCGGTCTCCAAGGGCGAAACCTTGATCGATACAGCTGCCACGCTCAACGCCATGCGGCCCGACGTGCTGGTTGTCCGCCACTCGGCCGCTGGTGCGGTGGAACTGCTTAGCCAGAAGGTCGGCTGCTCGGTGGTCAATGCGGGCGACGGCGCCCATGAACACCCCACCCAGGCCTTGCTCGATGCACTCACCATCCGTAACCACAAGGGTACGCTTGCGGGCCTGACGGTGGCCATCTGCGGCGACATTGCCAATTCGCGCGTGGCCCGTTCCAACCTGCTGCTGCTCGGGGCCCTGAACGTGCGCACCCGTGTTATCGCACCACGCACACTGCTCCCGGCAGGCATCGAACACCTCGCCACCGAGGTCTTTACCGACATGGCGGAGGGCCTCAAAGATGTGGACGTAGTGATGATGCTGCGCCTGCAGCACGAGCGCGCCAATGGCAAAATGATCCCATCGGTCCGTGAATATTACCGCTTCTACGGGCTCGATGAAGAAAAGCTCGGCCACGCAAAGCCTGACGCCATCGTCATGCATCCCGGCCCCATGAATCGCGGTGTCGAGATCGACCCCGCCATCGCCGATAGTGACCGCTCGGTCATCACCGATCAGGTGGAAATGGGCGTGGCCGTGCGCATGGCCGTACTCGACGCCCTGCTTCCACCGAGGAACGACCCATGAACCGCCCCCTCATCGTTGACAATGCCCACATCGTGGACCCAGCCTCCGGGACCGATCAGCTTGGCGCGGTGCTGGTCGAAGATGGTCGTATCAGCGACCTTGCCATTGGTGGCCCGGCGGGCGTACCCGACGGCGCCGAGGTCATCGACGCGCAGGGCCTCGTATTGGCCCCCGGCCTTATCGATATGCGGGTCTTTGTCGGCGAACCCGGCAAGGAATATCGCGAAACCCTGGCATCGGCGGGCGCCGCGGCCGTGGCAGGCGGCGTCACCAGCTTCATAATGATGCCCGATACCACCCCGACCGTGGACGATGGCGCGCTTGTAGACTTCCTCATCCGTCGCGCCGAAGCGCAATCGCCCGCGCGCATCCTGCCTGCCGCAGCCATCACCAAGGGGCTTGCAGGCAAGGAGATTACCGAATTCGGCCTGCTCAAGGACGCCGGAGCGGTGTGCCTGACCGACGGTGCGCAGTCGATCCAATCTTCGGCTCTGTTGCGGTCGGCCATGGGCTATGCCGCCAATTTCGACATGCCCTTCGTCCATCACGTCGCCGATGCCGGGCTGATCGGCGATGGCGTGATGAACGAGGGTCTTTTTGCAACCGTGCTGGGCCTGAAAGGCATTCCGCGCGAAGCCGAAACGATCCCCCTGGCACGGGATCTGCAATTGGCAGGCCTGACCGGCGCGCGCTATCACGCCGCCCAAATTTCGACGGCCGGTTCGGTCACATTAGTCGAGACCGCGAAATCCCGTAACCCAAGAGTTACGGCCGGCCTTTCCATCAACAACCTCTGTCTCAACGAAAACGACATCGGGCGCTACCGCACCTATTTCAAGCTCAACCCGCCGCTGCGCGGGGAAGATGACCGCCAGGCGATGATCGAGGGCCTGCGGTCAGGCGCCATCGACGCCATTCATTCCGATCACGACCCCCAGGATTCCGAGGTGAAGCGCCAGCCTTTCGCCGAGGCCTCCCACGGCGCCATTGGCCTCGAAACCATGCTGGCTGCAGCCCTGCGGCTGGTCCATTCGGGCGATCTGCCCCTGATGACCATCCTGCGGGCAATGACCAGCCGTCCCGCCGACATCTTGGGTCTCGATAGCGGCCGCATTGTCAGGCGCGCGCCCGCCGACTTGATTCTGGTCGATCCCGATTATCCCTGGCAGGTCACCGAGAAAAGCTTCCGCTCACGCTCGCGCAATACCAGCTTCGAAGGCGCCCGCATGCAGGGCAAGGTAATGCGCACCATAATTGGCGGCCGCACCGTTTTTCAACATGAGGACGAAGCGTGACCATTCCCTTCTTTGATGGTCACAACGATACCCTTCTGCGCCTGACTGAAGATGCGCGGCCCGATAAGCGCGACATGTTCATCAACGGCAAAAATGGCGAAGGCCACATCGACTATCCGCGCGCGCGGAAATCCGGCATGGCGGGCGGCTTTTTCGCCATGTTCCCGCCCCCGGTCAAGGCGAGCGTGGCAAATGTGGCTGCGCCCGACTTCACCAAAGGTGATCTGCCACCGCTTCTCGACATTGCCAATGCGCAAAAATCGACAAATGCGATGGCGGCGTTGCTGCTGCAGCTCGAACGCGATGGGGTGCTCAAGGTCTGCCGCTCGGCCGCCGACATTGATGGCGCCATCGCACAGGGCAAGCTGGCCGCCATCTTTCATATCGAAGGTGCGGAAGCGATCGACACGGACTTCCAGGCCTTCGAAATTCTCTACGCCGCCGGCTTGCGCTCTATAGGCGTCACCTGGAGCCGCGCTAACGCCTTCGGCACCGGTGTCCCCTTCCGGTTCAATGCCGACCCCGATACCGGCCCCGGCCTGACCGCCGCGGGCAAGGCGCTGGTTCGCATCTGCGACCAGCGTGGCGTCATGATCGACCTCAGCCATCTCAACGCCGCCGGCTTCCGCGATGTCGCGGCCATTTCAACAAAGCCGCTGGTGGCCACTCATTCCAATGTGCACGCGATTTGCCCCTGCACCCGAAACCTCACGGACTGGCAGCTTGCCGCCATCCGCGAGAGCGGCGGTGTGGTCGGCCTCAACTATGCCACCGGCTTTCTACGGCCCGATGGAAAGTTCGACGCCGATACACCCATCGAAGTCATGGTCCGCCATGTCGATGCGCTCGTCGAAGCCCTGGGCGAGGACGGCGTAGCACTCGGCTCCGATTTCGACGGCGCCATGGTGCCGAAGGATATCGGCGACGTCACCGGCGTTCCCAAACTGCTCCAGGCGCTGCTGGACAAAGGCTATGGTGAGCCACTGGTCCGCAAGATCGCGCTGGGCAACTGGCTAAGCGTGATCGCGCGAACAATCGGCTAAGGCCTCGCCCGCCGCGATCCGACCTCGGCCGCGCTTCAGAACGGCACGTCTTCCGAGCTGTCTGATTTCTTGGTCGCGGCTTTCTTGGGCGCAGCCTTCTTCGCCGCCGGTTTTTTGACGGCGGCCTTCTTGGCAGCGGGCTTTTTGGTGGGTGATTTCTTCTTGCCGCTTGTCGCCTCCGCCCGTGCAGCAATCAGGGCAATGGCCTGTTCCAGCGTCACGTCCTCGGGCTTGAGGTCCTTGGGCAGCGTCGCATTGATCTTGCCCTGGTTGACATAGGGTCCATAACGGCCCGAGCGGACCGTAATCGGCCCGCCATCATGCTCGAAGGTCTGGATTGCCGCCACGGCGGCGCCACGGCCGCCACGTCCGCCATTGGCTGCTTTCTGCGCGATCAGATCAACGGCCCGGTTGAGGCCAACGGTGAAGACCTCTTCGACATCCGGCAGATTGGCATATTTACCGTCATGCAAGAGGAATGGCCCATAGCGTCCCAGACCAGCCGAGATCGGCAGACCGGTTTCGGGATGAAGTCCCACCTCGCGCGGCAGAGACAGCAATTGCAACGCCTTTTCCAAAGTCAGCGAGGCCGCGTCCCATCCTTTGGGTAGCGAACTGCGCTTTGGATCCTTGCCTTCACCGAGTTGAACATAAGGACCAAAACGGCCCGATTTTAGGAAGACCTCTTCGCCGCTGGCCGGATCCGTACCCAGCACACCGTCACCTGCCGCCGTCTCAGATGACTGGCCCGTCGCCGCATCGGAAAGCTGCATCGTATGCTTACACTCGGGATAGTTCGAGCAACCGATAAAGGCGCCGAACTTGCCCAGTTTCAGCGACAATGTACCGGTTCCGCAGGTCGGGCATTTGCGCGGGTCCGAGCCGTCCTCGCGGGCCGGGAAGATGTGGTCGGACAGCATGTCGTTGAGTGCATCGAGCACTTCCGAGACGCGCAGGTCTTTGATTTCCTCGGTCGCGGCGGTGAAATCCTTCCAGAAGTCGCGCAGCAGCACCTTATAGTCCAGATCGCCGGCGGACACGTGGTCGAGCTGCTCTTCCAGATGCGCGGTGAAGCCATACTCGACATAGCGCGCGAAAAAACTCTCGAGGAAAGAGGTAACGATCCGTCCACGGTCTTCAGGGTGCAGCGCCCTGCCCTCAAGCTTGACGTAGTCGCGGTCCTTCAGCGTCGCCAAAGTCGCCGCATAAGTCGATGGCCGGCCGATACCCAGCTCTTCCATCTTCTTGATCAGGCTCGCCTCGGTATAGCGCGCCGGGGGCTGCGTAAAATGCTGCTCGATCTCGACCTTCTTCAGGTCAGGTTTGTCCCCAACTGCCAGCGGCGGCAATTCGCGATCGTCCGTATCGTCATCGGCATCATTGTCCGATTTCGCCTCGATCCCGTAAAGCGTCAGGAAGCCCGGAAAGGTGACCACAGAACCGGTTGCCCGCAGCGTTACCGCGCGACCCGGCACATTGACGGCGATATCCACTGTCGTGCGATCGATCGCGGCGGAGGCCATCTGGCTGGCCAGCGTCCGCTTCCAGATCAACCCGTAAAGCTTGGCCTGGTCAGCGTCGAGATTGAGGCTTTCCGGCCGCTTGAACATATCGGTGGGGCGAATGGCCTCGTGCGCTTCTTGCGCATTCTTGGCCTTGGTCTGGTAGATGCGCGCCTTCTCCGGCAGATACTCCCCGCCGAAATATTTGCCGATCACGGAGCGGGCCATAGCGATGCCCTCAGGCGCCATTTGCACGGCATCCGTACGCATATAGGTGATCAACCCATCCTCGTAGAGACGCTGGGCGATCTGCATGGTGCGCGACGGCGACAGGCCCAGCCGCGACGATGCATCCTGCTGCAAGCTGGACGTCGTGAAGGGGGCGTAAGGATTGCGTTTGGTCGGCTTCTTTTCGACATTGGCGACATTGAACTGGCCGCCCTCGATGAGCTTCCTGAGCGCCGCGGCGTCCTCGCCGGTCTTGATGTCGAGCTTATCGGTCTTCTTGCCGTCCACGGCGAATAACCGCGCCAGGAAGTTCTTGCCGTTCTGGGCAAGCTGCGCCTCGACGGACCAATATTCATCAGGCTTGAATTTCTCGATCTCGCGCTCGCGGTCTGAAACCAGCCGCAGCGCCACCGACTGCACCCGACCCGCCGAGCGCGAACCGGGAAGTTTGCGCCAGAGGATCGGTGACAGCGTGAAGCCCACCAGATAGTCGAGCGCGCGCCGAGCCAGATAGGCGTCCACCAGCGGCATATCGATGTCGCGCGGCTTGGCCATGGCTGCGGTCACCGCATCCTTGGTGATGGCATTAAACACCACGCGCTGAACCGATGTGTCTTTTCTGAGCGCCTTCTTGGCGCGCAGCACATCCAATATGTGCCAGGAAATGGCTTCGCCTTCGCGATCCGGGTCGGTGGCCAGGATCAGCCCATCGGCCCCCTTCAGCGCTGAAGCAATGTCCGCAATGCGTTTTTTTGCTGCCGTATCCACTTCCCAGGACATGGCGAAATCTTCATCCGGACGGACCGAACCATCCTTTGCCGGCAGGTCACGGACATGGCCGAAGCTGGCCAGGACCTCATAGTCCTTGCCCAAATATTTGTTGATTGTCTTGGCTTTAGCCGGACTTTCAACGACGACGACCTTCATGGATTTCCGTTCCGCAACAATCAACTCAAAGAGCGCGCAACATGGTGAAGCCGCATGCCGGTGTCAACGGGGAGGTGCTCGGCGACCGTTTCCCGCAAAGGCCGGCCGCGCGCCGCTGGCCTCTGCTGCACATCACGCGTGCGGTATTCCCTGGCTGCGCCGCAAGGGCCGAGCAAGGGCTTGCGCGGCCACTTCCATACATGTGAAAGTGGTGGTGGCGCATTCTGCGCCCGTGCTCCCAATTCGATACATTAAGACTGGACCGCCTGCATGAAGAGGCGTGCCCTCACTCTGCTTCGGGAGCAAAGAGGAGGCTTTTACGATGGATTATCGCAAGCTCGGCAATTCCGGGACTATTGTTACAAACCTTTGCCTTGGCACGATGACGTTTGGCGCGGAGTCCGATGAGGCGACTTCGCATGCCATGCTGGACGACTACGTGGCCGCCGGCGGCAACTTTGTCGACACGGCCGATGTTTATTCGACCGGCATCTCCGAGGAGATCATCGGCCGCTGGCTCAAGGCTCATCCTGGCATGGCCGAAAAACTGGTCATCGCCACCAAGGGCCGGTTTCCCATGGGACAGGGGCCGAATGATCTGGGCCTCTCGCGCAAGCATCTCGGCATTGCACTCGACAATTCGCTCAAGCGGCTGGGCGTGGAGCAGATCGATCTTTATCAGATGCATGCCTGGGACGCCCTGACGCCTCTGGAAGAAACATTGCGTTTCCTCGACGACGCGATCCGCTCCGGCAAAATCGCCTATTATGGTTTTTCCAACTATCTGGGCTGGCAGATCACCAAGGCGGTCTGGCTGGCAAAGTCCAACGGCTTGGCCGCGCCGGTGACCATGCAGCCGCAATATAATCTGCTGGTGCGCGATATCGAGCACGAGATCGTGCCTGCTTGTCAGGACGCCAATATGGGCTTGCTGCCCTGGTCTCCTCTTGGTGGCGGCTGGCTCTCCGGAAAATACAAGCGCGATCAAATGCCCACCGGTGTGAGCCGTCTCGGCGAAAATCCCAAGCGCGGGATGGAAGCCTATGAGGCGCGCAATGCGCAACAGCGCACTTGGGACATTATCGGCGCCGTCGAGGACATCGCCAAGGCACGCAATGCCAGCATGGCCCAGGTCGCCTTGGCCTGGCTGGCAGCGAAGCCCGCTGTCACCTCGGTCATCCTTGGTGTCCGGACGTGCGATCAGCTCAAGGATAACCTCGGCGCGGCCGATCTCGTCCTCACCGATGACGAACGCGCCCAACTCGACAGCGTCAGCAAGTCCGACATGCCCGACTACCCCTATGGGACCGGCGGCATAAACCAGCGCAACCGCAAGATGGAAGGCGGCCGCTGACCAACCCGAATGCTGCCCTGCACAGTCTGGGCAGCATTCGCTCTTGCTCTGCCGGCGGCAACAATGGTGTTTATGGGGCAAATGACCAATCTTGCCGACCGACTGATTCCCGATTTCGACCTGTCCGCCCGCAACACCCTGGCATTGCGTGCCCGGTCTCGCTTCGGCTTGCTGGTCGATGGTCCCGATTTGCTGCCCGAGTTGTTCGAACACGCTACGGCGCAAGGTCTGCCAGTCCGCATTCTCGGCGGCGGCAGCAATGTGGTGCTGGCGCCGAATTTTGACGGTATCACGGCATTGCTCGCGACCTTCGGCAGAAAGATCGCCGGCGAGACGGCCGATCACACATTGATTGAAGTCGCTTCGGGCGAAACCTGGCATGATCTTGTTGTCTGGACAATCGAACAGGGCTCAGGCGGCATTGAGAACCTTGCTCTTATTCCCGGTACGGTGGGCGCCGCCCCGGTACAGAATATCGGCGCCTATGGCGCCGAACTCGCCGATGTATTCCACACGCTGACGGCCTTTGACCGTCAATCCGGCAGCATCGTCACCTTTGACCGCACCGCCTGCGCCTTTGCCTATCGCGATAGTGTCTTCAAGCAGCAGCCGGACCGCTACGTCGTCCTGACGGTTCGGCTGGCCCTGCCCAAAGCCTGGCAGCCCAATCTGGGCTTTGCGGGCCTCTCCGAGCTTGCCGATGCCGCCGATTTGTCGCCCCGCACGGTCATGGATCGGGTCATAGCGCTGCGCACCAGCAAGCTGCCAGACTGGCGCCTGACGCCCAATGCCGGCTCATTCTTCCAGAACCCGATCGTCCCGCATGAGGCGGCGGCACCCATACTGGCCGAGTTCCCCGCTGCGCCCAACTACCCGCAGGCCAATGACCGGACGAAACTATCTGCCGGCTGGCTGATTGAACAATCCGGGCTCAAGGGATTCCGCATGGGACCTGTCGGCATTTCCGAACGGCACGCCCTGGTCGTGGTCAATCATGGCGGCGCGGAACAGGCCGATGTGGCGGCCCTGGCCGACCACGTCAAAGACACGGTCTTGAACCGTTTCGGCATCGCACTGCACGAAGAACCGATCTTTCTCTGACGATAGCGACAACATGCGCCGTTCTCGTCGGGCGCGTCCTAGCCGCTATATCGGAGTGCCACCAACTGGCCGCTGGACCACTCGATTTGCCCGCCGATATCGAGCTCGAGCAGCAATATCTGCATGGCATGCGGCACGATACCGGTCTGGGCAATCAGCGCATCGACCTCCACCGGTGTCGCGCTGAGAGCGTCAAGCAGACGTGTCTTGTCGTCAGCCGCCGGCTCGCTCATTGCAATATCGGCGTCTTCCGGCTGCCATTCCGGATCGAATAGTGCATGTCGTGCGGGATCTGAGCTGCTGACAACCTCTATGATGTCGGCGGCACCGGTCACCAGTCGCGCACCTTGTTGAATCAGCAAATTGCCACCTTCGGCGCGCGGATCGAGCGGCGATCCGGGCACCGCGAACACATCCCGGTTCTGTTCGAGGGCCAGCCGCGCCGTAATCAAAGAGCCGGATCTTTTGGCCGCCTCCACGACCACGATACCCAACGACAAACCGGATACCAGCCGGTTTCGTCTCGGAAAATCGCGCGCACGCGGCTCCCATCCGAGCGGCATTTCCGTCAGCAGCGCTCCGCCATTGTCGAGAATGTCATGGGCCAACGGAATGTTTTCATCGGGATAAATACGGTCGAACCCGCCAGCCAGGACTGCAATCGTTCCCGTTTTGAGGCTCGCGCGATGCGCTGCGGTGTCGATACCCCGCGCCAGCCCTGAAACAATGCTATAGCCCGCCGCGCCCAAATCGGCGGCCAGCATATGCGTCATCTTGATCCCAGCGCTCGACGCATTGCGCGCGCCCACAATGCCTACCGTGCGCTGCCAGTCCAGCCGCTCACCGCCGGCCATCGTTATAAGCGGCGGGGCACCTGAAATATGGTGCAGATGCGCCGGATAGTCCGGCTCGCCCTGCGCCACCAGCCGGGCGCCATAGCGGACCAATCCGGCAACCTCGTCCTCGGCGCGCGCCTGGCTTATCGGTTGCATGGGGCGACCGGCCTTGAGACCAAGCGCTGGCAGGGCCTCGAGCGCCGCTTCGGCCGATCCGAACCTGTTCAACAATTGCCGGAATGTGACCGGCCCGACATTGTCCGTTCGGATCAGCCGCAGCCAGGCGATGCGTTGGGCGGGCGTCAGTTCTCTGGTCACCCGCCCCGCCTGCATCAGCCTACCTTCTTGTCGCTGCCAATGGTCGGCTCGGTTCCTTTAAGCAGCCGGCCGATATTTTCCCGATGCTGGAAAAACAGCAACAGCGCCAAGCCGCAAACCACCAAGGCGAGGCGTTCTCCAGTAAAGACATAGGCGAAGATGGGGGCAGTCGCCGCGGCGGTCAGCGCCGCCAGCGACGAAACCTTGCGTGTAAAGGCGATCAACAGCCAAACGGCGCAGAAAATCAGGCCCGCGGGCCAGGACAATGCCAGCAGCGACCCGATCATCACGGCCACGCCCTTGCCGCCCTTGAAACCGAGCCAGGCCGGAAAACAATGACCTAGAAAAGCGCCCAAAGCTGCGACCCGCGCCGCGTCCTCGCCCCAGAAATAGCGTGCGACCAGAATGGGCGCGACCGCCTTGAGCGCGTCGAGTACCAATGTGGCCGCAGCAATTTGCCTGTTGCCGGTCCGCAGGACATTTGTTGCCCCGATATTGCCCGACCCGATGGCGCGAATATCGCCCATCCCGGCCGCCCTGGTCAGGATCAGGCCAAAAGGAACGGATCCCGAGAGATAACCAAGCACCAGGGCCAGGATCAGCGACAGTATTTCGGCGGGCATGAAACTACCCCCTCCTCGTAGCGTTCCGCCAAGGTCTAGCCTCTTGGCAGCCAATATCACAAGGGGGTGAACCCAATTGCGCACTGCCACATGTCGACGCGCGTTTGGCAAAGCCCCGCCGATCCCCTACATAGAGGGCAGTTTTCAAGAACACCCAATTCATGGCCAAATCCCCAAAACCAAAAAACACATCCGGCCCCAAGCGCCCGCGCCTGCCTGTGGCGGAACGCCTGCCCTCGCGCGAACAATTGCTCGAGGCGCTGGCGCAGGAAGACAACATCAAGGGCAAGCGCGATCTGGCCAAGGTCTTCGGCATTCGCGGCGATCTCCGGCGGCCCTTCAAGGCCATGCTGGCCGAGCTCGAGGGCGAAGGCGTCATCACGCGCACCCGCAAGGCGCTCCGCCGCACAGCCGCCCTGCCCCATGTGACCGTGCTCGATATTCCCGGCGACGCCGACCCGGAAGACCTCCACGCTTTCCCGGCCCAATGGAATCCGGAAGAAGGCGAGATGCCCCGCGTTCGCGTTCTGGTCGACAGCCGCTCCCGCGTCGTTCCAGCCCCGGGTGACCGCATCCTGGCCCGTATCGATGCCGGCGAGGACGCCGTGCCCGACTACACCGCCAAGCCGATGAAAGTGCTCGACAAGCCACGTCGCGCCCATATCGGCATCGTTCGCATGGACGAAGAGGGTGCCCGCCTCATCCCGGTCGATCGCAAGCAGAAGGAAATGCGCATCGCCATGGGTGATCTCGGCGGTGCCGGTGACGGCGACCTGGTCGAGGTTGAGGTGAAGTTTTCGGGTCGCCTGATGATCCCCCGGGCCCGCGTCACCAAGGTGGTCGGCAATCCAAATTCGGAAGGCGCCGTCTCGCTGATTGCTATCCACAATCTCGAAATCCCGCATGTCTTCCCGCAAAGCGTTATCCGCGAGGCCGAAGAGGCTAAGGAAGCAACGCTCAAGGGCCGCGAGGACTGGCGTGACCTGCCGCTGATCACCATTGACCCAGCCGACGCCAAGGACCATGACGACGCGGTCCATGCCGCGCCCGATGACGACGAAAAAAACCAGGGTGGCTACATTGTCACCGTCGCTATTGCCGACGTTGCCGCCTATGTGCGTCCCGGCACGGCACTCGACCGCGAAGCCTATTTGCGTGGCAATTCGGTCTATTTCCCCGACCGCGTCGTCCCCATGCTGCCCGAGCGCATTTCCAACGAATTGTGCTCATTGAAAGAAGGCGTGCCGCGCGCGGCTCTCGCCGTACGCATGGTGCTTGGGGCCGACGGCCGCAAGAAGAGCCACAGCTTCCACCGCATCCTTATGCGCTCGGCGGCCAAATTGTCCTACCAGCAGGCCCAGGCCGCCATTGACGGCAATCCGGACGACCAGACCGGGCCCCTGCTCGACGCGATCCTGCGGCCGCTCTGGGACGCCTATGAGGCCATGACCAAGGCGCGCGACCAGCGTGGTCCCCTGGATCTCGACCTGCCGGAGCGCAAGATCCTACTCGACGAAAAGGGCATGGTGCGCGACATCCATGTGCCCGAACGCCTCGAAGCCCATCGCCTCATCGAGGAAATGATGATTGCCGCCAATGTCGCAGCGGCCGAAACGCTCGAACAAAAACGCAGCGAACTGCTCTACCGCGTCCATGACGAGCCGAGTTCGGAAAAACTCCAGGCTCTGCGCGATTTCCTTGGTTCGCTCGATATTGCCGTCAAGAAATCCGACAGCGTCCGCGCCTCCGATTTCAACGGCATTCTGGCGCAGGCCCGCAAGGCCAATAACATCGAGCAGGTCAGCGAAATGGTGCTGCGCTCCCAGGCGCAGGCTGAATATGCAGCCGAAAATTACGGCCATTTCGGTCTCAATCTCGACCGCTACGCCCATTTCACCTCCCCCATCCGCCGCTATGCCGACCTCATCGTGCATCGGGCATTGGTTCGGGCGCTGGGCCTTGGCGACGATGGCCTGAGCGATTCTGAAGCCGCAAAGCTTCCCGGCATTGCCCAGCACATTTCAGCGACCGAGCGTCGCGCCATGCTCGCCGAACGAGAAACCTCCGACCGCCTCCTTGCTCAGTTCCTGGCCGAGCGCATTGGCGCGCGCTTCATGGGCCGGGTATCGGGCATAACCCGCTCCGGTCTATTCATTCGTCTGCTCGAAACCGGTGCCGATGGCTTTATCCCGGCCTCGACGCTGGGGCAGGACTATTATCGCTTCGTCGAAGAACGGCAGGCCATGATTGGCGAACGTACTGGCGAAACCTTTACCCTTGGCGACCGGGTGGAAGTACGTCTGCTCGAGGCGGCCCCGGTCGCGGGCGCCTTGCGGTTCGGGCTCCTGTCAGAAGGCAAGCGCGGCAATCCGCCATCTGGCAAGCGCCTCCGAAAGGGCCCATCTAGGAGCTTCGGCCCCCGGACTTCAAAAGGTTCGGGCCGGAGAAAGAGATAAGTGATGACCGATCAAACCCGGACTCTTGATGAACGCAATGTGGGCCAAGCCATGTGGCGAGGCACGCTCTGCCGTTGCCCGCACTGCGGCCAGGGCAAGATGTTCCGCGCCTATTTGAAGACGGTGGATCATTGTGAGGCCTGCGGTGAGGAACTCAGCCACCATCGGGCTGACGACTTCCCTCCCTACATAGCCATCACCATCGTCGGTCACATCATCATCTTCCTGATGCTGCACCTGGACATGACCTATCACGTCCAGCCCCTCACCTATGTGGTGACCATGGTGCCTCTGGCCATCGTGCTGCCGCTGGCCCTGCTGCCCTCGATCAAGGGTGCCATTGTCGGACTGCAATGGGCCAATCGCATGTACGGCTTCGGCACGGGACAGCGTGATTGAACGCAAACAGATAACATACCGAACCGAGACCCCTGGGCCGCTGGAGTTCTGTTGTTATCGACTTGACATCTGGGCGCAAATCCGTAGGTTGCGCGCAAATTCCGGCGCTGCCCCGCTGCAGCGCCTTTCGCTTTGTGAAGGACGTACCAAATGGCCAAGGCCGCCACCATCAAGATCAAGCTCGTCTCGACGGCCGACACCGGCTTTTTCTACGTGACCAAGAAGAATGCCCGCACTCAGACCGAAAAGCTGGCGTTCAAGAAGTACGACCCGGTCGTGCGCAAGCATGTTGAATTCAAGGAAGCCAAGATCAAGTAATCTGGCTTCACCTGCGAATTGAACAAACCCCCGCAACTGCTTGCGGGGGTTTTGTTTTGCGTCGCAAGCCGCTCTTGCGCCCGTTCCTTCATGGAAAGCCATGCCCCGCATAAGCGATGGGATCACCGCGTCTGGAGGTGAATGAGGCAAACTTGTTTCTCGCGGAGAAAGAGTGGCTGGTCCGGAGCGGCATGTCGAAGAGGCCACTCTGTCCGCGTCCGGACCAACCGCCCTACGGAACTCAGGAGTTGCGGCGGACCTGAGATGGGCCGTAGGGAGCCAATGGGGCTTGGGATATTTCCCAAGGCCGCCTAAGGAGGAACCTAGTCCCTACCTGCAAAAACGCCAAGCGAATCTAGCACCGCCACCCTGGCAACCATTTGTTAATTATAACAAATAACCCTAATAGCCCGGATTTTAGCGATTAGGCGGTGTGCGGAAACGTGGGCACCGGCTTTTCGCCGAAAACGCCGCGACAGCAAAAGGCATCACGCCGCGTCGAAAATCACCCGATTGCGGCCACCACGCTTGGCCCTGTAGAGCGCCACATCTGCACGCTTGATCAGGCTTTCCGGCGTATCGACCCGGCTTTCATTAAGGGCCACGCCGACCGAAACAGTAACCGATAGCGGCCGCGCCGGTCCCACTTCGAACTGTTTCTCTGCCATGGCCTGCCGCACCCGTTCGGCCACAGCCTCGGCCTGCCCAGTATCGGTATCGGGCATCAGCACCACAAACTCCTCGCCACCAAAACGGCAAGCCAGGTCCACGCCGCGAATATTGCGCTTGAGGCGCGCCGCAAACTCCCGCAGCACAGCGTCGCCTACGTCATGACCGTGATTGTCGTTCACGGCCTTGAAATGATCGATATCCAGGATCATCAGCGCCATATCGCGCTCCTGCTCCTGCGCCTTCCCCAACATCACATTGAGATGCCTGTCGAAATAGCGCCGATTGTAGAGCCCTGTCAGCTCATCGGTCACCGCCAGGGCCATGGTATTGTTGACGCTCTCGCGCAATTCCATCGCGTAACGATGGCGCCGGATCTGCGTCCGCACCCGCGCCTGCAACTCGTTGCGCTCCACCGGCCGGCTGATATAGTCATTGATGCCCAGATCAAGCGCCCGCACGACACGCGGCTTGTCGGCCGCGTCCGCCATCAGGATGATCGGCAGATTTCGGGAATGCTCCACGGTGCGAATTTGGGAGCTGACACGCAATGGATCGAAATCGTCCAGGCTCATGCTGATCAACGCCAGTTCATAACCGGCGCCCGCCACCTGAAAGACAGCGTCGGCGGGCTCGGTCAGAATGTCGACGCGGTGGTCGGCCAGATAGCCCTGGATGCGCTCGGCATGCCGCCGATCCGTATCGATAATCAGGACCGAACCACCGCTGGCCGAAATGCTGTCCATCGCCCGAAGCGCATCTTCGATGGCAATTTGCTGCCCGGTCAGTGCCCGGGCGCGCAGTTCATCGGTAAGAGACTTGAGCCGCACAAGACTTTTGACCCGGGCCATAAGCTGGGTATCGTCCACCGGCTTGGACAGAAAGTCGTCGGCGCCCGCTTCCAGCCCTTGCACACGATCCGATGTCTGGTCGAGCGCTGTGATCATCAACACCGGCAAATGATGCGTCTTGGGATTGGCCTTGAGGCGCCGGCACACCTCGAACCCGTCCATTTCCGGCATCATCACGTCGAGCAGGACGATATCGATGTCCTCGCTTTCGCAAATGGCCAGGGCCTGCGCACCGGAGCTGGCCGTCAGCACCTCATAATATTCCGCCGACAGGCGCGCCTCGAGCAGGCGAACATTTGTTGGAATGTCGTCAACGATCAGAACGCGCGCCGTCACTGCTACTACCCCGGAATCCATCGGCCCACCGGACGGTTTCCCGCCGGCGTCGAGCCCCTACCCGATCCGCAGCCCTGGTGAACCGCCGCTCAGGCCGGTCCAATGTAGTGGGCAATGGTTTCCAGAAAGTGAGACACCGAAATGGGTTTGGAAATATAACCCTCGCAGCCGCCCTGCAGAATCCGCTCCTCATCGCCCTTCATGGCAAAGGCGGTCACGGCAATGACTGGGATATGTGCCAATTGGTCATCGTCCTTGAGCCATTTGGTCACCACCAGGCCCGAGACTTCCGGCAATTGGATATCCATAAGGATCAGGTCGGGCATATGCGCACGCGCCAGGTCCAGCGCTTCCATGCCGTTGCGCGTCTGGATCACGGCGTAACCACGTGATTCCAGAAGATCGTTGAAGAGCTTCATGTTGAGCTCGTTATCTTCCACGATCATGACAGTCTTGGGCATTCTACCTCGCTTGGGCGCCGGTTGGCGCCCGGGCCGGAAAACTCTGTCCTGCCGCATGGCCGGGCTTCGCTTTCACTCGGATTCTGGGCTAGCATTCAAACTCTAACAATTCACCAAACGAGACCACCACGTGCCCGTTTCCGACCGCTCCGCGCCTGAATTGCCCGCCCTCGCCGATGCCTGTCTGGGCTTTCTCGCGGAGAATCCGGAAGAGCTCCTGGCCTTCATGCAATTTGCCGGCCTTACTCCCGACGCCTTGCGGTCCGCCGTTGGCACACAGCGCCTCCAGCACGGTCTCATCGACTATTTTGCAGCAAATGAAACGATTCTGCTCGCCCTATGCGCTAATTCCGGCACGACGCCGGAGCAATTCATGCGCATCTGGCATCGCCTGAACAAAGTGGAATAGCACCGCGATGGCCTGGCTCTGCAGGGATTGCCTGAATTCGGGCGCGGCCATTGCCGCGCCCCGCCGGTGCCCGTCCTGCGGCTCACCGCGCCTCAGAAGTCACGATGAACTCTTTGCACTCTCCGTCGCCCATGTCGATTGCGACGCCTTCTACGCCTCGGTCGAGAAGCGGGACGACCCCTCTCTCCGCGACAAGCCGCTGATCATCGGCGGTGGCCAACGTGGTGTCGTCTCGACCTGCTGTTACATAGCCAGGCAGTCCGGCGTGCGCTCGGCCATGCCCATGTTCAAAGCCCGCGAACTTTGTCCAGACGCGGTCATCATCAAGCCCGACATGGCCAAATATGTCGAGGTCAGCCGCCAGATCCGGACCTATATGGAGGCCCTGACGCCGCTGGTCGAACCCATCTCCATCGATGAAGCCTTTCTCGACATGACTGGCACTGAGCGGGTGCACAAGGCCCCGCCTGCCCTGAGCCTGGCGCGCTTTGCCCACACCATTGAGCAAGAAATCGGCGTCACCATTTCAGTTGGCCTGTCGCACAATAAATTCCTCGCCAAGGTCGCGTCCGACCTGGACAAGCCCCGCGGCTTTGCGGTCATCGGTGCAGCCGAAACGCGGGAATTCCTCGCGCCCAAGCCCATCAACCTGATCTTTGGTGTCGGCAAGGTCTTCTGCGAAACGCTCAAAAAGGACGGCTATCACACAATCGGACAACTGCAGCAGGAAGACCCGAACCGTCTCATGCGGCTCTACGGCGAATCGGGCGCGCGCCTCGCCCGGCTTGCGCAGGGGCAGGATGCCCGCCGCGTGTCCAGCGATGGCGAGATGAAAACCGTCTCCTCCGAAACGACCTTCTCGCGCGATCTGGCCTCGGCCGATGAGCTCTCCACCGAACTTCTGAAATGCTCCGAGCGCCTGTCCGAACGGCTCAAGGCCAAGGGCCTGGTGGGAGATACGGTCACAATCAAGCTCAAGACCGCCGGATTTAAGTTGCGCACGCGCGCCCGACACCTGATGATGCCGACACAGCTTGCCAATGTGCTCTATGAAACGGGCATGCATCTGCTGGCGCGAGAGATCGACGGCACGCCGTTTCGCCTCATCGGCATTGGCGTCTCCGGGCTCGAAAGCGCCGGCGGCCCCGACCCGGTGGACCTGCTTGAGCCGCAGGTGGCCCGCAAGGCCGCTGCTGAACGCGCCATGGACAAGGTCCGTACCCGTTTCGGGCGCACGGCCGTCATGCGCGGCAAGCTCTATACCAACCGGCCCGAGACAAGCTCGGGCCCGGCATCCGAAGAAGAAGCAGACGACCTCGAAGGCAAGACCAGATGACCGACCCGATCGAAAAGCTCCGCGAATATGGCTATGAGCTTCCCGCCCCCAAGGCGCCCGTGGCCAGCTATGTGCCCGTCAACCGCAGCGGCAATCTCCTTTATGTTTCCGGCCAACTCTCCAGCAACGAGAGCGGCGTCGTGCAAGGGCTGCTTGGCGACACGATGAATGTGGTGCAGGGAGGCAATGCCGCCGAACTATGCGCCGTCAACATTCTGGCCCAGATCGTTCATATGGCGGGCGTGCCGCTGCATGAGGTCAAGAAGATCGTCAAGCTCACGGTTCTGGTTGCCTCGACTCCTGACTTCTTCGAACAGCACCTCGTCGCCAACGGAGCTTCCAATCTGCTGGTGGGCGTCCTTGGCGATAAGGGCAAGCATGCCCGGGCCGCTTTCGGCGTTGCCGCCCTGCCCTTGGGTGCGGCTGTGGAGATCGAAGCGGTTGTCGAGGTTTAACGCCTCATGCGGCGAAGCGCCCTGGCGTCGCCCTGGCTCGCGCTCGTACTGATACAGCCGGCCATCGCGGCCGGCTATACTTTGCCACCTGCCGGTGCACGCTATGATTCTCAACTCGGCGGGGCCTATGCGCCACCGGCGGGCACGCAGATCGTCAGCCGCGACCGGCAGGCGCCCGCCGCACCGGGCCTCTACAATATCTGCTACATCAACGCCTTCCAGACCCAGCCGCAGGATGTCACTTGGTGGCTCGCCAACCATCCGCAACTGGTTCTCAGACGCGACGACATTCCCGTGGAAGATCCGAACTGGCCGGGCGAATATCTGCTCGACACCAGCACAGCCGAAAATCGCGCCGGACTACTGGCCATCGTTTCAAATTGGATCGACGATTGTGCCAAAAACGGCTTCGATGCCATCGAGCCAGACAATCTCGACACCTATTCCCGTTCCGGCGGCTTACTTTCCATCGACGATAACCTCGCCTTCGCTCGGGCGTTCATTGCCCATGCCCATGTCCTGGGACTGGCAGTGGCACAAAAGAACAGTCTCGACCTCGCAGAGCGAGGCCCCCAAGCCGGATTCGATTTCGCCATCACCGAATCCTGCCAGGTCTGGGACGAGTGCGGCGCCTATATCGAGAGTTTTGGAGATTACGTGCTCGACATCGAATATACCGACACTGACCGCGGCAATTTCGACCGTGTCTGCGCAAGCTATGGCGAGAACATCTCCGTTATCTTGCGCGACAGGAACCTTACAACGCCGGCCGACACCGCCTATGTTTATCAGGCCTGCTGACTCAACCGGTCCTGCCTTTGCCTGAACAGACAAGCTTCGCCGCCACGATCCACCCCACCACGGCCTCGATCCCGACCGCGGTGTGGAACGCACTCGTCCCCTCGACAGATGGCGTGCCGGATAACCCGTTTCTCGATCATGCCTTCTTCCTGGCTCTCGAAGAGTCCGGCTGCGCCACCGGCAAGACCGGCTGGCAGGCGCAGCACATTCTCCTGGCCAACGACACGGACGAACCTGTCGGCCTGCTGCCGCTCTTCCTGAAGTCCCACTCCATGGGCGAATATGTCTTCGACCATGGTTGGGCCAATGCACTGGAACGCGCCGGCGGACACTATTACCCCAAATTGCAGGGTTCGGTGCCGTTCACCCCGGCGACCGCACCCAAACTCCTGGTGCCCTCCGGCAGTTTGGAAACGCGGGCGGCGCTGCTCTCCACCGCGCAGCAGCTCGCAGCACGCCACGATGCGTCCTCCGTTCACCTGACATTTCTGCCGGAAGCTGAATCCGAGCTGGCCGGATCGCTGGATTGGCTGCGCCGCACCGACACCCAGTTTCACTGGCACAATCGCGGCTATGATAGTTTCGAGCAATTTCTCGACACCCTGGCCTCGCGCAAACGCAAGACCATTCGCCGTGAGCGCCGCGACGCCCTGGCTGACGGCCTGAAAGTCCACTGGCTTTCTGGCAGCGACATCAAGGAGCATCACTGGGACGCCTTCTTCGCCTTCTACGAGGATACCGGGGCCCGCAAATGGGGTCGCCCCTATCTCAATCGCGCGTTTTTCTCGTTGCTCGGCCAATATATGGCGGATCGCGTGGTGCTGATGTTGGCCTATGATGGCGACGAACCCATTGCCGGCGCCATCAATTTCCGTGGCAAGGACGCCCTATATGGTCGCAATTGGGGTGCCACCCGCGACGTGCCCTTCCTGCATTTCGAGGTCTGCTATTATCAGGCCATCGATTATGCCATCGCCAACAAGCTGGCTGTGGTCGAAGCCGGCGCGCAAGGCGAACACAAGCTGGCGCGTGGATATGAGCCGGTTCTTACCCATTCGGCCCATTGGATAGCCCATCCCGGCCTGCGCCGCGCGGTCGCGGACTATCTCGAAGACGAGCGTCCCGCCATCGAACAACAGCAGGAACTGCTGGAACACTTCACGCCGTTCCGCAGGGGCGAACGCCAGACGCGATAACGCCGCCGCGTGCTGGCAAAATACGCTGTGCGGCAGCCGGGGAAGTGCATATTCCACCCGCGCGGCCAAGGCCGGGCTTGACCCGAGGTCGCTTCGCTTGCCAAATCCGCAGAAACCAGAGTCCCTCGGGAAGCCCATAATGACCTATGACCCCTCCAACATCTTCGCCAAAATCCTCGCCGGCGAGCTGCCCTGTCACAAGGTCTACGAGGATGATACTGCGCTGGTGATGATGGACATTTTCCCACAGTCCAAAGGTCATACGCTGGTTCTGCCCAAGGCTCCCTCACGCAATCTGCTCGATGCCGATCCGGCGACGCTGTCCGCCGTCATGCCATTGGTCCAGCGCGTGGCTCGCGCCGTCGAGGCGGTCACCAAGGCCGATGGCTTGCGCATAGCCCAGTTCAATGAAGCGCCTGCCGGCCAGACGGTGTTCCACCTCCATTTCCACATCATACCGGTCTATGAGGGCATCGCGCTGGGTGCTCATGGTGGCGGCAAGGCCGACGATGCCGAGCTGGCCGCACTCGCCAAAAATATTGCGGCAAAGCTCTAGGTTGCCATGACCCCTGCTCGCCATCTCGTGCTCGGTATGGTGCTGACGGCGTCTGCCGGCCTGATCGATGTTGTAGGCTTCATCGAACTGGGCGGCTATTTCACCTCCTTCATGAGCGGCAACACCACTCAGGGTGGCGCAGCCCTCGTTGACGCCGCCTGGCCGACAGTTTTGCTGACTGCGTCGCTCATCGGCTTATTCTTCATTGGCGGTGTGCTGGGTTCATTAGCCGCTTTCTCCAGCGCGCGCTGGGGGGCGACTGCAGTCAGCGCCGCGGTAATGACCGGTGTCGCCCTCACCCTGATCCTCTCGCTTTCCGGATTCCCTGCCACGCAGGCAATGCTGGTTCTGGCTGCCAGCGCCGGCGCCCAGAACGCCATTCTACCGATGCGCGGCGCCGTCCGGCTGGGCGCCACTTTTGTCACCGGAACGCTCTATACGGCCGGGCAGGACCTGGCCTTGGCTGTAAGGGGGGCTGCGCCTAAACTGCGATGGTTGCAGCATTTGGCCATCTGGTTTGGCCTCTTCGGCGGCGCCGCGATTGGCGCTCTGCTTTACCGCTGGCTCGGCATCGGGACGCTGATTGTGCCCATCGCCATCTACGCCTCCTTTGCCGGCGGCCACCTTCTGGCAGCCCGCAAATCCGCAGTGTGATTAGGCCCGGCACCGAGCCGGGCCCCACATTCTTAATGGCCGACCAGCAGGTCCCCATTGGCCTTATGGTGCACGCCAAGATTATCGACGATGGTCGCGCTGGCCTTGTTCATGCCCGAAAGCGTGACCTCAGCGCCCAGTGAGCGGAACTTGATCACGGCCTTGTCGATACTGGCCACGCTGGAAATATCCCAGATATGAGCGTGGGTAAGATCGATCACCACCCGCGCGACTTTCTCGTCGAAGTCGAAGGCGGACATGAACTGCTCCGCCGAGGCGAAGAACAACTGCCCCTGCACGTGATAGACGCGCGTTTCGCCGTCCTCGCTCAACTCGCTGCGGACCTCGAAGATCTGCGAAATTTTCCAGGCAAAGAACACACCCGAGAGCAGCACGCCGACCAACACGCCGATAGCCAGATTGTGCGTATAAACCACAAAGGCCACTGTGGAGAGCATGACCAGTGACGACGAACGCGGATGCTCGCGCAAATTACGGATCGACTGCCAGTCAAACGTGCCGATCGAGACCATGATCATGATCGCCACCAGCGCCGGCATCGGAATGTTGCGCAAGAGATCGCCCAGCACCACCAGCAGCACCAACAGATAGGCACCAGCGAGGAAGGTAGATAGCCGTCCGCGTCCACCAGAGCGCACATTGATCCCCGATTGCCCGATCATGGCACAGCCCGCCATGCCACCAAAAAACCCCGAAGCGATATTGGCAATACCCTGGCCTATGCTTTCCTGGCGCTTGTCGCTGCCCGTATCGGTGAACTCGTCAATGATCTGCGCCGTCATCAGCGATTCCAGCAGTCCCACCGCCGCGACGCCAACCGAATAGGGCAGGATGATCCAAACCATATCCAGTGTTAGCGGCACGCTGGGGATCAGGAAAAAGGGCAAGGTCGTGGGAAGCTCGCCCATATCGCCCACCAGATGCACATCCAGGCCGCCGAAGAAGACAATCAGTCCCACCACGATGATCGCTACCAGCGGCGAAGGAATAATGGTCGTCAGACGCGGAAATAGATAAATGATCGCCAAGGCGAGGGCGATCATCGGATAGGTCATCATCGGCACGCCGATCAACTCAGGCAGCTGCGCCATGAAGATGAGGATCGCCAGGGCATTGACGAAGCCCGTCATCACCGACCTGGACACGAAACGCATGACCGTGTGCAGCTTGAGATATCCCGCGCCGATCTGCAGCAGGCCGGCCAGGATCGTTGCGGCCAGCAGGTAGTCCAGCCCATGCTCGCGCACCAGCGACCCCATCAGCACGGCCGTTGCCGCGGTGGCGGCCGAAATCATCGCCGGCCGGCCGCCGAAGATAGAAATAACGATCGCAATCACCACCGAAGCATAAAGGCCCACCTTGGGATCGACCCCGGCAATTATGGAAAAGGCAATGGCCTCGGGCACGAGGGCCAGGGCGACGACGAGACCGGAGAGCAAGTCTCCCCGCACATTCCGCACCCATTCGGCGCGGTAGTTTTCAAAATTGAACATGAACAAGACCCAGGGCGCAGGCGCGTTGGGAACGCCCCTCAAATGCGCGATGATACTTGTGACCGGGGGATAGGCGCCCGGAGAAGCCACTCGGAGGAGAAACCGAGTCCGACGAATGCGGCCCTTTTGCCAGACCGTTCGGCATTGAGCAAGCGCCGGGGGCGCATCCGCGCTATGCGCCATCGATTCGGTAGGTTCCAACTCTGCCCAGCTCGCACATATCAGGGGCGCCCGCCGCGCCAATCCACGTCTCTTGCGCGCTGATTGCGGCCATGCCAGAATAAAATTGAGGTACGTACATCACATTGGCATTTGGCAGAATAACAATCGCGCTAACAGCCAGTTGACACGCCGCGACCGCTGGCGAGGGAGGAAATTATGGCGCAGGCATTTGAAGACAGGCATACGATCCGAAGCGAAGCAGCACTGCGGGCGCTCTTCGCGCCTACACACGACCTGGCCCTTCAGAAGTGCCAGAACACGCTCGGTCGTCACGCCAGGGCGTTCATCAAGCGATCGCCTTTTCTATGCCTCGGCACCCAGGATCGAGACGGTCGCGCCGACGTCAGTCCGCGCGGCGACCCTCCAGGCTTCGTTACCATCGTTGATAGCCATACAATCGCCATACCCGACCGGCCCGGCAACAACCGGCTGGACAGCCTGAGCAACATCATTGCCAATCCGTGCGTAGGCCTGCTCTTTCTTGTTCCCGGCTTCGACGACACCCTGCGGATCAATGGCCGGGCCACTTTAGTGACCGACCCCGTCCTGCTGGCCGAAATGCGTGTGAACGACCGGACCCCTGCCCTGGCCATAGTCGTGGAGATTGACGAGGTATTCTTCCATTGCGCCAAGGCACTGCGACGCTCCCACTTGTGGGATTCTACCCAGCATCAGGATCGGCGAGAGATGCCGTCGCTCGTCAAGATGATCCTTGATGAGACCACGGGCGCTCCAAACGAAACCGAAATGCGCAAGCTCGATGAGGCCTTGGAAGAGGCCTACAAGCGGACGATGTATTGAAGACGGGGACAGGTTTCACCTCGAAACAAAAAGGCCGGGATCGCTCCCGGCCTTCTACTATCTCAACCTGAGAAAACCTCAGCTCTTGTCCGCCGTAGCCTTCGGCTTTTTCGGCTTGGGCAGGGCCTTGGGCTTGGCGGGACGCGGCGGCACCGCCACCAGCTCCAGCTTTGCCTCTGCCCCCTCGCCGACCACGGCGACGGTGACCGAGCCGCCATTAACCAGTTCGCCGAACAGCACCTGATCGGCCAGCGGCTTCTTGACGTGCTCCTGGATCACGCGACCCAACGGGCGGGCGCCCATGCGCTCGTCATAGCCATGTTCGGCCAGCCAGTCGGCGGCTTCCGGCGTGAGATTGATCGTGACGCCGCGCTCGGCCAGCTGGCCTTCGAGCTGCAGCACGAACTTCTCGACCACCCGGCGCACCACTTCGCGCGGCAGCGGCGCGAACGAGATGATCGCATCGAGCCGGTTACGGAATTCGGGGCTGAAGGTACGGTTGATCGCATCTTCGTCGTCCCCCTGCTCGCGCTTGCGGCCAAAGCCGATGGGCGAACGGGCCAGTTCCGCCGCGCCGACATTGGACGTCATGATCAGGATGACATTGCGGAAATCCACCGCCTTGCCATTGTGATCGGTCAGCTTGCCATGGTCCATCACCTGCAACAGCACGTTGTAGAGGTCCGGATGAGCCTTCTCGATTTCGTCCAGCAGCACCACGCAATGCGGATGCTGGTCGACGCCATCGGTGAGCAACCCGCCCTGGTCGAACCCGACATAGCCCGGAGGCGCACCGATCAGCCGGCTGATCGTATGCCGCTCCATATATTCGGACATGTCGAAGCGTAGCAATTCTACGCCCAGCGTATCGGCGAGCTGCTTGGCCACCTCGGTCTTGCCGACACCAGTCGGACCGGTGAAGAGGTAGGAGCCAATGGGCTTTTCCGGTTCGCGCAGGCCCGCACGGGCCAGCTTGATGGCCGAGGACAAAGCCGTGATGGCAGAATCCTGCCCAAACACTACCGTCTTGAGGCTCTGTTCGAGCCCCGACAGCAATTCCGCATCGGACTTCGACACCGATTTGGGCGGAATACGCGCAATCGAGGCCACCGTCGCTTCGATATCCTCGACGTCGATCGTCTTCTTGCGCTTATCCTCGGTTAGCAGCATCTGGCTGGCGCCGGTCTCGTCAATCACGTCGATCGCCTTGTCGGGCAATTTCCGGTCGGTGATATAGCGCGCGCTCAGCTCCACGGCGGCCTTGAGGGCCTCGTCGGTATATTTGATCTTGTGGAACTCTTCGAAATAGGGCCGGAGACCTTTGACGATCTCGATAGCGTCCGGAACCGTCGGCTCATTGACGTCGATCTTCTGGAAACGACGGACCAGGGCCCGATCCTTCTCGAAGAACTGCCGATATTCCTTATACGTGGTCGAACCGATGCAACGGATCGCCCCGCTCGCCAAGGCAGGCTTGAGCAGGTTCGAGGCATCGAGCGCACCGCCCGAGGTGGCACCGGCGCCGATCATGGTGTGAATTTCGTCGATGAAGAGCACCGCATTGGGCATCTTCTCGAGTTCCTTCATCACCGCCTTGAGCCGCTCTTCAAAATCACCGCGATAGCGCGTGCCGGCCAGGAGCGCCCCCATATCGAGCGCATAAATAACCGCTTCCTTGAGCACTTCAGGAACATCGCCCTCGATGATCTTGCGCGCCAGGCCCTCGGCAATGGCCGTCTTGCCCACGCCGGCGTCGCCGACATAGAGCGGGTTGTTCTTGGAACGGCGGCACAGCACCTGAATGGTGCGTCGCAATTCGGCATCACGGCCGATCAGCGGGTCGATCTTGCCTTGCCGGGCCTTTTCGTTGAGGTTGACGCAGAAATCAGCCAGGGCCGAGCTCTTCTTGGCCTCCGAGCCGCCTTCGGCATGCCCCTCGCCCTCTTCCGCGCCATGTACCCTGCGCTCCTCGCTCGGACCGGACTTGGTGATGCCATGGGAGATGAAATTGACGGCGTCGAGCCGGCTCATATCCTGCTGCTCGAGGAAATAAGCGGCGTGGCTCTCCCGTTCGGCAAAGATGGCCACGAGCACATTGGCACCCGTAACCTCTTCGCGACCGGATGACTGGACATGGATGACCGCGCGCTGGATCACGCGCTGGAACGCGGCAGTCGGGCGCGCATCCTGGCCATTCTGAACAACGAGGCTGTCCAGTTCTTCATTGATGAAATCTTCGAGGTCGCTCTTGAGCGCGTCGACATCGACATCGCAGCCTGTGAGCACGGCCAAGGTATCCCGGTCGTCCGTCAGGGCCAGAAGCAGATGTTCGAGCGTGGCGAACTCATGGTTGCGCTCACGGGCCAGGTTCATCGCCTGGTGCAGGGCCTTTTCGAGTCCGCGCGAAAATGAGGGCATATGATGTTCCTACTGTTTTTCCATCACGCATTGCAGCGGA